>CAXXKH010000001.1:0-440299 GCA_963677545.2 Desulfobacterales bacterium
GGCATTGCTAGCCTTCGCAAGGGACAGCCTAGAACAAATTACAACCAGGAATATCCCGACAAACCGAGTACGTACATGCAGGTGGATACCGCTTATATCCATGATGACAAGGGCAAACCGATCGGGCATGTTGAGATGGTGACCGACATAGACGCTGAGCATCGACTGCAAGACATGATAGGTAATGTGGCGGCATCTCTTGAAGAATCCTCAGCATCACTTGAAGAGCTATCTGCCGTCACTAAAAATACAGCGAATCTGGCGGCAAGTGCGGATGGTCTGATGTCCGAGACGAATAGGAGCGTGGATAAATCCCAAGCAAACATGGAGGCCCTTACCGATTCCATGGAGGATATTTCAAAATCAAGCGAGGAAACATCCAAAATAATAAAGACTATTGATGAAATCGCCTTCCAAACAAATTTGCTTGCCTTGAATGCCGCGGTAGAAGCCGCTCGCGCGGGAGAAGCAGGTGCCGGGTTTGCCGTGGTGGCAGATGAAGTGAGAAATTTGGCTATGCGTGCAGCGGAAGCAGCTAAAAACACTGCAGTGCTAATTGAGGGAACGGTTAATAAAATCAAGTCAGGACACACACTGGTGGAAACAAATAATGCCGAATTCGTTGGAATGTCCGAAAAAATTGGACGTGTTGCCAAAATGTTCGGCGATATTAAGAATGCCTCACAGGAACAGGCCATGGGAATTGAACAACTCAATCAGGCGATCCGGCACATCGAAGGCACGATGCTTGAAGCCAGCGGACTATCCGCGGAAAAAGCTGAAAGAAGGTGGCTGACAGGGTAAAAAGGCTTTCTGATGTTCGAAAGGACACACAGTCGGGAAATGAGATATCCCCTCAAAAGATCATCCAATGGATAACGAGGATTTTAGTGATTTTTAATTTATCTGAAACATCTCATATACAACTGCTATGTAAGTGTACCAAATGAACGAAAAGGCCACCCTCAATTCTGGTAGTTGCCATCTTTTTTATTCGGGAGGCGTTACGTGCAAATACGATCAGAGTATGCCACGGGCAAAAAAGCTGCCGAACTGCTGTATATCTCTCCACTATCACAATATCAGGATTCCCTAAAATCAGTGAAATTTATTTTTTGTTACAGGTTTTCAGGCTTAAATCGACAGAAGCTAATCCGATTATCTTGTAGGACGATTTCCTGAAAAAGAAAGTGCGTCTATGGATTTCTATACGATTCTTGACAATTTACCATGCTTTTGAAAAAATAAGGTTAAAATTTGATACTGGCAACAGTGCAGGTTACTCACATACCGACCGCAGACTGATGCAAATGAATTTTAAGATGAAAATCCGAACGAAATGCAATTTGCCGATAGTGGCGTTGCCAGTGTCCGGCGGTATCCCGCCAAGCGCTTGACAACCGAGACGACCTGACGATCCTCCTGACCGCTCCTGTTCAAACTTGCTGAAAACAAGCTCCTGATTCTAACTGTACGCTCGATCCAAACCGGAACTGAATCATATCCTTGCATGGATCTTTTCATACAGCCCTTTTAGCGCCGGAATGACCCCAGGCATTCCATTCCAAAAAGGAAACAGCATGAGTCCTTTCAGTCATACTCTATTGCAGCCCGTTAAAACGAAATCTTATATTCTGGTGCTGGTGATTGTCTGGTCGGCCATAATCATTGCATCGCTGATCTGGAATGTCATGCTAATCAAAAAGGCGAATCTCGAGTTGGCGCATATACACGCACGGGCATCCTTTGAAAAGGACGTGCTGTATCGAAAATGGAACGCCTGGCATGGGGGCGTTTACGTCCCGAAAACGAAAAAAACACCCTCCAACCCCTACCTCAAAGCCGAAAGGCGCGATATCGTAGTTGATACCAGCCTAGTGTTGACGCTGATCAATCCGGCATACATGACCCGACAAGTTTATGAATTTGCAGCTGATAAAGCAGGTTTGCAGGGTCACATCACCAGCTTTACCCCCGTTCGTCCTGAAAATGCGCCGGATCCGTGGGAGAAGAGCGCCCTTGAATCATTTCAGAATAGAGACTCCGAGGCGAGCATGGTCGAAGAAGTTCAAGGGGCTGAATACCTTCGTCTGATGAAACCGTTGGTAACGGAAAAAAACTGCTTGAAATGCCATGTCGAACAGGGATATCGCACCGGAGATATCTGCGGCGGCATAAGCGTATCAGTGCCCATCGCTCCCTACAGGGCAGTTGAAAACTCAAATATCACAGCGGTAGCGTGGGGCCACGGCCTGCTTTGGATATTCGGCCTGACAGCTCTCTATTTTGGTTCAAGCCGACTGAACCGTGACCTTGCGGCGGACCACAGGAGATCCGAAAGCATACTGAAAGCGAGTGAAAAAAAGTACCGTGGCATTTTCAACGATTCTGTCACCGCGATCTATCTTTTAGACAAAAACGGGATGTTTTTGGATGCCAATCAGGCGGGATTGGATCTTTTGGGGTATACCGCCGAAGAGCTTCTTTCCATGGACATGGTTGATGTCAGTGCCGACCGAGCTGCGATTCTTCCGGTTTTTCAACGACTCTTAATCGGTGAGAGAATAATAAATTATGAGCACCAAATAGAGAAAAAAAACGGCGAAGCCATCTCCGTTCTGAATAACTCCATCCCCGTTTTGGATGAACATAAAAATATCGTGGGAATTCAAAGCACGCTCATCGATGTTACCGAACTTAGGCAACGAAAGCAGCAACTGATAGAAAACGAAGCGCGGTGGCGGGCATTGATAGATACGCTGCCCGATCTTGTGTGGCTGAAAGATGTAAATGGTGTCTTCATAGCGTGTAATGCCAGCTTCGAGGTGTTCATCGGGAAAAAGGAAGCGGAAATTATTGGAAAAGACGATTATGCATTTGTGGATAGAGCGCAGGCTGATTCTTTTCGATCCCATGACCGGTTGGCAATCGAGAAGGGAGGCCCAAACATTAATGAGGAGGAACTTCTTTTCGCGGACGGGCATCGGGAGATAATAGAGACTATCAAAACGCCGATGTTCACGAAAAACGGCCAACTGATAGGCGTGTTGGGCATCGGGCGGGACATTACCGAGCGGAAGTTGAAAGAAAAAATTCAGGCCACTAAATTGCGCCTTCTCGATTTCGCGGCCGATCATTCCCACCATGATACTCTTAGGCGGTTTCTCGATGAAGTCGAGGAACTCACTGAAAGCATGGTTGGCTTTTTTCATTTCGTCGAAGAGGATCAGGAAACGTTGTCCCTTCAGGCATGGTCCACCAATACATTGGAAAATATGTGTTCCGCAAACGGCGTGGGCATGCATTATTCCATATCCGAGGCAGGTGTTTGGGTCGATTGCGTCAGGGAACGAAATCCGGTTATTCACAATGACTATAAAGGGCTTAAACACAAGAAAGGATTGCCTGAAGGCCATGCACCCATTGTACGCGAAATAGTTATCCCTGTCATCAGGGGCAGCAAAATAAAGGCCATTCTGGGTGTCGGCAACAAGCGAACCGATTACACGGCACGGGATGTAGAAATTGTTGACGATCTGGCAAATCTTTTATGGGAAACCGTCGTTTACAAACGTGCTCAAGAGGCTCAGCGAGAAAGTGAAGAAAAATATCGATCGATGATGGAGGCGATGGATGACGGGGTCAGTATCATTTCGTCCGACTTTCGAATCGAGTATCTAAACCCTGGAATGATCAGAAGGCTCGGACACGACGCCACAGGCGAATTCTGTTACATGACCATTAACGACTTGGACAAACAGTGTCAATGGTGTCCTAAAGACCGACTGCAGAAGGGCGAAAGCTTCAAATCCGAGGTTCTAAGCCCGAAAGACGGCCGGTATTATCAACTATCCAGTTCTCCCCTGGTTCATCAGGACGGCAGTATTTCCAGAATGACCATTTATACGGACATCACCTACAGGAAGGAAGCGGAGGAAAAACTCAGGCAGTCGCAGAGATTGGAATCCATCGGCAATCTGGCCGGAGGTATTGCGCATGATTTCAACAATCTGCTTTTTCCGATCATAGGGTATTCCGAACTCTTAATATCCGAGCTGCCGCCGGAAAGTCTCGAGCGGGAAAACGTGGCAGGCATTATGTCAGCAGCCAAACGAGCGAAAGATCTGATCCAGCAAATTCTTTCTTTCAGCCGACAGTCCGAACACAAGCTCATTCCCATACGTATTCAACAGATTTTAGCGGAGGTGATCAAACTGTGCCGCTCCACGATCCCCGCAAATATACAAATAAGGAAAGACATCCAACCCAAATGCCGGGAGGTTCTGGCGGATCCTACCCAGCTTCATCAGATCGCCATGAATCTGATTACAAACGCCTATCACGCTGTGGAGGCGAACAACGGTCAAATATCGGTTGGGTTGAAGGAGGTCGTTATAGGCACGGGAGCCCGGCCGGGCCTTAGTCTTTCTCCAGGCGAATATGCATGTCTCTCCGTCTCCGATACGGGGCATGGCATCGCTCAGGAAAATCTGGGTAAAATTTTTGACCCGTATTTTACGACAAAGGAACAGGGTAAAGGAACAGGGCTAGGTCTCTCGGTGGTCTATGGAATCATCCAGGAACATGGAGGTGGTATCGATGTGGATAGCGTACCGGGTAAGGGAACCACCTTCAACGTCTTTCTCCCGCTCTTGAAAAGAGATGCACGCGATACTGTCTCCAAAGCAGTGGATACCATCTTACCGACGGGAACGGAAAGCATACTGCTGGTTGACGATGAAGCGCCCATCGCCGATATCGAGTCCAAAATACTGACGGGCCTTGGATACAAAGTTGTTGCACATGTGAACAGCTTGAATGCCCTTGAGGCCTTTCGAGCCGCACCGAAAGCCTTTGACGTCATCATTACGGACATGAGTATGCCCCACATGACCGGAGTCAAACTGGCCGAAGAGGCGGTTTCCATCCGGCACGATATCCCCGTTATCATCTGTACCGGGTATAGTGAAAACCTGGACGATGCCAAGGCCGAAAGCATCGGAGTCAAGGGGATTCTCATGAAGCCATGCGGTCGGGTGGACCTGGCAAAAATGATTCGAAAGGTTTTAGACGAGCAAAAGGGGTCAGCACTTGACTCATAAATCGATTGATAAGGTCTTAATCGGGTTTCAATAAAGCAATCTGGAGCAGAACGCAACAATTGCACTATTTTGTTATTAGACCTTTTAAGAGGTAATCAATGGCATTTTTTGAATGGAAAGACAACTATAGTGTTAATAACGGCGAAATTGATGAGCAGCATAAACAATTGGTTTCCATGTTAAACTGCCTCCATGAACCCCTAAAAAAGGGAAGAGCGTGTGAAGTATTGAAGACAATTATTGATGAGCTTGTAGCTTATACGAAAAACGCATTTTTCAACCGAAGAACGCCTTATGGAGACCTCCTATGGGTATCCGGGATACCTCGAGCATAAGGCGAAACACGAAATGATGTCAGAGAAGGTTTACCTGTTTTTAGACAAGAGCAATGATACAAAAGGTTTTTTCGAATTTAACGCCTTTTTAAAAAAGTGGCTGAACCAACATATTTTAGGAACAGACAAAATGTATTCTGAATTTCTGAATAGAGCAGGAGTAAAATAGGTTACATAATTGGACACAATAGTCAGATGATTGCCCGAAAAACGCTTCCGGCTTTCGGCATTTACATTTTTCTTAAAAATGCCGCTAATCCTTTATATTATAGCGATATATAACGATGTCCCCTTAAAAACACCCTGTTCCGAAACGCTTCCGACTTGAACGTCGAAAGCCGGAAGCGAAAAACGACATTAAAACGGAGTAAACCCGCTATCAGCGATGCTTTATGTCAATTTTAAAGTTTTTTTTGGTTTCAAACTATCCGGCAGATTCTCCGAAATTTAGCCGCCTGGTTTCAAACTCTCAATTTCATATATCAATCCTTCCGAAATCCTCGTAAGCTCCCGCCACAATTAAAAATCCCATCAAATCCTATCTGATCCCGCCAAATCCCGCCTTGGTTTCATACTAAACGCCACAGCACAGACGGGCTAAACGCCACAGCACAGACGGGAACAGACGGGAACCTATGGGATTATAAGGGATTATGTGCGATACGATATGCTCTCAGGGCGGAAAAGCAATCTTAGAAAATTGGGCGAAAAAGCGAAAAATTTGCAGGTAATCTCAGAAAATTTCTTTTGGGATTATTCGCCTCAAAGCTAAGAGGAACGGCGGTTTGCCAGTATCCCCCCCCTTTTTTTTGTTTCGGGCTTTCGGGCAAACAAAGCGAAAAGGTAAACGAAACGGTCATCAGCGACGCAAAATCTCGCTTATCTTTATATAATAAGGGTTTCCTACGATTCTACAAAAAATGGCCGGTTTCGAAAGCCTGAAACAGAAATCGAGATTTGGTGCTCTAATTTAGCGGTTTGATCCTATGAAAATAGTGACAATAAGGAGCTCTCACCAATTTTCTAAGGAATCCTAATGTTGTGATAGTGGAGAGATATACCGATCCGCTGATGCCGGTTGCTATGGTGATACTGTGATCTTATCACACATTTGGTAGGAAAATCGGCATACACAAAATCTTGTGGTAACAGAATTTTCACAGGCGCCCGTTGTTTGGCATCCTGTGGAAAATATGGTTATGGTTTTTAAGTTCTAATTTACCTTTTGGATGCAGTTTTATAAATAGAACCGAATCCAAGCCCACACAAAATTAATACCCAAATGCAGACAGTGGAATAATAAAATATATTTAATTTGCCTTGCAATCCAATATCGGGAAATAGTAGGCTGGCAATTGAACCACTGGCGTTCATACTAAGATGAAGCAAGATTGATAGTAATACACTCCCATTCGTACGACTGTAAAGCCAGGTAAAGATAAACGATGATCCGGTAATAAAAAGCAGGTATATAGTCACTGATAAAAATGTAACAGGGTATCCGCTAATTGCAGTACCGGACTTTGCCCAAAAAAGCGGTGCATGCCAAAATGTCCAAATTATTCCTATTACAATACTACCTTTTATAACGCCATATTTGCGTTCTAAAAATGGAAGCAGAAAACCCCTCCATCCTAGCTCTTCTCCCAGTGGCCCAAAAAAGATCGATACAAAAACTAACACAGGTATTATAGGGAGCACTCCATATTGAATTGAACCAATTGAACCATATGAAATCTTATAAAAAAATATACACAATATATAAACCAAAGGGAAAAATAGAATAGCAGCGATATACCAAAGAACTTCTACTCGCCATAGAAAGTATTTTTTGATGAGTGCTTTGACCGTTGACCGACCACTAATAACTGCGCTGCACAATATTGCAGAAACAGTTGGGCTATAAACGCCAACAACAAAGAGAAATATCACAAATTTTGGTGACTCAGATAGATTTAAAGGAATGAATTTAATAATAGGTAGCCAGCAAATCCATGAAATTCCATAAGCTATTGCCACAAACCCTAAAATGTAACTTTTTCTCATCATATGTTTTTTAATGCATTTTCATCTACGATACCATCTCGCGGTAGGAATGCCGGTTGCCCGGCACCCCCCGCGCAGTCCCGGACGTGCGGTTTTCTCCCGCTATCAGCGGGATTCTTCGGTCGCACTCGCTTCCGCGCGGATCTTCACAGTTACCCGTTACAAGACCCAGTTGCTATTCTCCGCAGTGAGGTTTGCTCATAGTATCCGGCCCTACATGTCCGGTTTGAATTTCCTTTGCGGGCTACGTGCTTCCGTCAGGTCCTTTCCCTTGCCTTGGTACCTCATCACCGGCACCAGACGTGTGGCTGGCTTTCCCAACCCCTGAGTACTATGCCTGATAAGACACCCCTATAGCATCTAACCGCCTTGCGACGACCCACCTGGTTCGTGGACTATCCACGCCAGGAGCTCATAGAGGCTTCCCGAGTTCTACAGCGCATCTCTTCCTGCATGCCACGGCCTGATGACTCCGGCGGACCTCCACATCCTCGCCAAAACGGATGCTTCTGTGTTGCCTTTCCCGCTTTCAGCGGGATTAAAACCCTCGGCGTCCGCGATTGGAATTTCGAAGCTGTACCATCACTTCAGGGAGCGCGGACTCCCCTACGATTGGCCTATCCTTAGATCCCGATTTATCGGGACAGGATTCTCTGCCTACGCTTAGCCCATTTTGTTCGCTGCCCATACATCATGCAACTCCGCCATGGGTCCAAGGCTCGATACGGGTGGGTGGCTAACCCTTAAAAGAAGATCATTACTGTTCTTCCCCCCGACAGGGACTTTCACCCCGCAAGATGCGCCGAGCTTTGCTCGGCGCGATAATCAGCCGCGCAGTTTTTCGCGTCGGCTGGATTAGCGGGTTATATCGATTCTTTTTGATCCCGATTCTCGCAGCATTATAATAGTCCCCTCATCATCATAAACTCCTATAGATTGAAACCCTTCACGCTCATATAAACGCCGTGCTGGATTCGACTGAGAAACACTCAGGCTTATAGATTGGAAGCGCAATTCTGCAACCGATAAAAGGTTGCGAAGTAGCATTGTTCCCAAGCCGCATCCACGGTATGCAGGGAGGACCGATATCGACAGTTCCGGTGTTTCCTGATCGATGAACCCATAGCCATGTTCATTAGCGGACCACCGTCGCACCCACGCAGCACCAGCAAAGAAACCGTCTTTTTCAACCTTAAAACCAAAATCATCAGGATGGCTCATCCAACCGACAACGTAGCGGGAAAGCTCTGGCTGTCTTACTATTTGCATCGGAGGCATAGGTTCACTAGGCGGTACATAAATAGCATGATAAAGGGCTTCCCAAAGGAATTTCTCGTCTTCGCATTTTAGTGGATGTATTTTCATTACTTCATAAATTATTTCGTATAGTGGCGATATAACGGCGAATTCACTTGATGGGAACCCAATGTGAATTCGCCTATAAAAAACGTTGAAGACCAAAACTCCTATGCAAAAAGGCCGCCCTGGGTTCCCAGTCAATGTGCAATGATGGGTTTGACGTCACTGCCTTATGGAAATCGAATATCACAATAACAAAATCCTGTTTTCCGTCTTTTTTCCTGTTCTTCTATCCAAACTCCAACACCAACATTTTTCATACGTAGACCATCGGGAATTAGATTAGGATATTTCTGCGCGAGTGCTTGAATATTTTCGCAAGGGTAATATTTGCAATCCGGACAAAGATCAACCTTTCGTTCTTTTGCACACATCCGAATTTTGCAGCCCGGATCTCCACAGCCCTCTCTACAGCTTGGACATGTTTTATCGAAATCTGAGAATCTGTTTAAAACTGTCCAAAACGCTTTAAAATCTGGCATTATATGTTCACCGAAATTCTGCCACCCATCGGAAGCCAAAGTGTCCCTTAAAGCGCTGGCTGTCTCTGGAACTCTAAACTTTGTTGAACATAATCTGCAATACAGTCCACAGTATGTCACATCTTGGAGTTTATTCAACGAATCTCCTTTCGTCGAACGCCGAACTTAGCCGCCACAAGGGCAATGCAAAATTTCAATCTGCCAATGCCGCCCCGCCCTTGTGGTCTGTTATGTTGCGAGTTTGCCTAACCTTCCAAAATAATTAAAAATACTGACGGAACTTTCGGATTTGGCGTTTTGCGTAAAATTTCAATAAGATAGCGCGTAAACATACGGTTTTTTAAAAAAACTGTCAACATAACAATTTGGCGCCGGGCAGACTTCTCCTTCTTGGGCGAGACGGTCTTGTTTACAGCCGGTCGAGCCAGTTTAAAATTTTGTCCCTGTCACCCCAGTCAAGCAGCTCGTCGAGCTTCCTGTCCTGGTTCATGAGGGATTTCGTATGTGCGATATACTCCTTCTGGATCTCTTTTTTAATCGATGTTTCGAGTTTGAGATAAATCATGGTCGATTCCAGTCGCTCATGGCCCAGACGATTTTTTATGTCCGTCAGCGCATACCCGGCATTCAGCATGTGTATTGCACAGCTGTGACGAAAGCTGTGGACCGGGTTGAGATACTTGAGGCGTTTATTCGAAAGCGTCTTTTCAAGATACCGGCGGCATAAGCGGTGGATGCCGAAGCGTGTTAACGGAGCGCGGCGCTGGTTGGTGAACAGTGCCGTTCCATGGGGCGGCATCGGCTCTTTTCGATGCTTTGCAATATACTTTTCCAAAAGCTGCGCGGTTTTCGGCCAAAGTTCCAAAATCCGGGTGCGGCTTCCCTTGCCCAGAAGGGTAAGTCGCCTGGTGTCGGGATCAAAATCGTCCAGAGACAGGCCGGCGATCTCGAAGGCCCGCGCGCCGGAGTCGTAGAGCAGGTGTAAAAGGACGTAATCCCGGAAGCCCTCGTTTTTCTTTAAATCGACGCTGTCAAGCACCTTCTGTATCTCCTGGTGAGTCAAATATCCCACCAGGGGCTTATGGGTGCGTTTCCGGTGAAGACTTTCGATCCCGTCGCACAAGCGGCGATGCTCGGGATACAGCAGTCGGATCATCACCGCCAGTGATTTGACGGCCGCCAGGCGGTGGTTCCGGGTTCGAGCGCTGTTGCCCCTGTCTTTCTCAAGGTGGTTCAAAAACGAGAGCACCGTTTCGATGCTCAGATGTTCTATCCGCAGCGAGTCCGGCTTGATGCCGTACTTTTTGGCGGTGTAGGGCAGTAGAAGCCGGAAGGTGTCCCGATATGCTTTCACGGTGCTGTGGCTGCATCCTTTCATCTCGGTCATATACTCCGAGAAAAATCTATGAATGCAGACGGAGAGCCTCATAACAGCGCCTTCCGGGCAAGAGCGAACAGTGCATTTCGGTTATCGGCATCCAGCACTTTCAGATAGACCGCCGTATAGGTGTAATGGCTGTGCCCCATATATACCGAGAGGATCGGCAGCGCATGTCGCGGCGATCCGCCCCGATCCCGGATTGCCTTCAGGGTGTTGACCGCAAAGGAGTGGCGCAGGCTGTGGGGAGTGGGCTTGCCGAACCGGATAGACCCAAGTCGTCTCTCGGGGGGGTGAGGTCCCAGCGACCGGTTGAAAAAACTCCGGACAATCTGAGCGGATACGTTTTTACATCTCTCGCCGGGAAAAAGAATAGGGCCGTTCGGGCCGAGCTGCTTTCGAACGGAGAGGTAACCGTCCATCGCAGTTACCAGCGAACGCGGCAGGGGGATGATCCGGCTCTTTTTGAACTTGGTCTTGCGGATATGGATCGTTCCCTCTTCGCGGCAGTAATCGTCAACGCTTAGGCGAAGGGGTTCGGATATCCGCAATCCGCACCGGGCGAGCAGGAGCAGGATCATGTACCGTTTGAGATCCGTAAAGAAGTGGTCGCCGGTGCGGCGGATGCGGCCTTTTGCGGTCGCAAGCAGCGCTTCCGTCTCTTTTTCCGAGAAGATGTAAGGGATGAACGTCTCCGGCCTGTTTCGGGGGATATCGGTCAGGGGGTTTTCCGGCACGATCTCCAGACGCTGCAAATAGTCGAAAAAAGCCCGGGCCGTGCTCACAATGCCGTTTACAGTTTTAGGAGCGTAGAGAAGAGCTGTTTTAAACTTCAGAAAATAGAGCGGCGTCATCTCCTCACCAGGATGTGCCATGACGTACCGGTCCAGGTGCCTCAGATAGGTCCGCAAATGGGTTCTGGAATAGCCCAGGGAGACCCTGTAGGCGATGAAGGCCTCCATTAAATCTGATAGATTGCTTTCAAACGGTCTCATCGAACAGTACCCGCCGCATGAGGGTTGTATGGATCCGCAGGTATCGCTGGGTGCTTTTCAGCGCCTGATGGCCCATCATCTCCTTGATGTCAAAAACCGAGCGCCCCTGCTCGAGCAATTGATGGGCAAAGGTATGCCGAAGGCAGTAGGCGCTCTTCGAAAGGCCCGCCCGGCGCATGCAGGCGCCGATCTCTTTAGAAACCCGGTTGGCGGAAAGGGGCCGATCGTCTTTCAGGTGAAGGAACACGGCCCGTTCGGCTCCCTTGGGCCGGGCATACAGCACGTAGGCCGTGAGCGCCTTCAAGGCCTCTTCGGACAGGGAGACTACCGCCGGTTGGTTGTTCTTCCGATACGGCAGTGAGAGTTCCCCTGCGCAAAACCCGATATCATCAATCGTCATAAGGCTGACCTCCTTTGGTCTCAGGCCGAGGGTAAAGCCCAGGTAGATCATGGCATTGGCCCGAAGGTCCCGTTCGGTGTCGAAGCGCATACGGTCGAACAGCAGACGGATCTCTTCTCGCGTAAGATGTCTCGGAGGAAGATTTCTTTCGAAAACCCGCTTATTTCTCAAAAAAAAGGCAAGATTTTTTCGGATCAGGCCGGTCATGAAGAGATGTTTCAAAAACCCCCTCAAACAGGAACGGTATTTGTTCCGGGTTTCCACGGTCAGATGATCATAGGCGCCGGCCATGAAGCGGTCCAGCCGGTCGATAGTGATCTCTTCCAGTGTCAGGCCCCTTTTCGAGAGATACTCCCAAAATGCCGTGAGAACGATCCGGTGGGGCCAGGGGTTGTTGGGATAAAGATCGACCACATAGGAAAGGTAGCTCGAAAAGGGTTCCGGCAGCTTCCGGTGGTAATGCCCCATGGCCGTGTCGATCAATCCCTTCCGGTACAGGTGTCGTGAAAATGGCCGGACTGCCTTCTTGACATTGGTGCGGCCGTAGGCGGCTTGAAATTGTTCGAGGAACGTTTCGGTGAAAACGTCCCGTTCATCCCGTTCTTCCACAAAAAAGACGAAGCGCTTTAATACTCTTCTTTTGTCTTTCAGGGTGGATGGAGACATCCCTTCTTCTTCCAGGTATTCCAGGTATGAGACCGATTGCTCGGACAGCATCTTCATGAAGGCATTATTCATTGTTCAACCTTTTGAGGTACCGCACGCTGTCCACAAAGCTCAGGTTCCCGCGGATCATGGCAAGATCGATGGTGTTGAAATTCCTCCGGCAATTGAAACATCTTGCCAGGTTGGTCTCTTCTTTGACGGCGGTGTGAAAACCGAAGCACAAAGGGCACTCGAAACGCAGATAGCCGTCCGTGATCCTATGTTCAATTTTCAGCTTTTCGATCAGCTTGTTTATGGGAATGGAATTCCTCAGCTCGTAAAGCTCACCGGCCGAAAAGGTCATAATGCCTCCGTTTTATCACGTTCGGTATAATCGTCAGGGCCGTCTTCTTGGAAACGCGTTGACAATTTTGCCGTATACGCCGCAAAAACCGCACCTGGGCCTCTGATTCTTTATGTACGGGAACTTCAATAGCCGAAAAAAAAACGGTCTTGTAGTGGCATCAGCCATGGTTTTTTTAACCCGGCCCAATCTCCGCTTCTTTTCATTCTCCCGGTGGGCTGTTTTGCCTTTTTCGGTCCGTCGGTATTTCTTCTGGGATCTCCGGTGGGATATTTTTTGAGCTTTGATCCGGCAGGCGGTGCCGCAATATACATGACCTCGGTAGCATTCTCGGCACATTACGAAACAAGTCTTGCAGTGCCGGCACTTGATTTCTATCAGCAGGACATCAGTTTGGCACATACCCCATCGCTTTCTTCTTGTAAGAGAACGAAAGCGATGGTATCCTTGAACATCTTTGTTGGCTTCCGTAGTCACTTACGGAACGTCGCTTAAAGGCCTGAAGCTGCTACTTCAGGCCTTTTCTTTTTTCCTCAAAGAAAAATTCAACGCACAACAACGTATCATGGCAAATTGTTCTATCGCAATATCTGTCCCTATTCAAGAAAGGGCGGGGTACGCAGGATAATTTTTATTTTTTTGCGGGGTATGGCGGGGTAGCGGGGTACTGCAGGGTATAAAACTCGCTACATAATTCGATCTCGCAACATAAGGTCTGCTACAGTGTGTTGTTGGCTGTTTTCAGTTTGTTATAAGTTTCAAGTCTTTCTTTTAGCGTGCCTGTATGAAGTTCAAAAAGATGATTATCAAAGTCATAAAAATACAATGATGCGCCTTCACCTTGTACACGGAATCGGTCTTCCTTACATTCCACGCCTGCTGCCTCTAAACGAATTTTAAAATCATTAAATTCAGAAGCAGGAATTTTAAATGCAATATGGTTATAATTTCGTTCTGGCAATGAAGAGCCTTCCATGAGCACGAGCCAGGTATCGCCAATAATAAAGAATTTTTCTTTTGATATAGAGAACTGCTTATTGTCACTCGAATACACCTCCTCCGCTCCGAGTACTGACACGAGTAAATTAGCAGAACGTTCAAGGTTTTTTACAAGAAGAGTGATATGGCTGATACCTTCAACTGACATTACGATGCTCCGATTTTATTACAGCCAACATTAGTTACTCACCGCAATACGATGAGTAACCGACTTAGTAAATTATCGCGAATTTCTGGAACTTTTACACAAAATAAGACACCTGCTGATAAGACTAATTTTTATAGCATATCTGTTTGAAAATTCAATTGATTTTTTCATTCACCTCTTTAAAAATGTTTTTTCGGTGGTGAAAAACCGACGGGTTTGCTCCCAATTTGGGTTGCTCATCGTATTTTACGGATAATTTTTCAAGGGTGGTGAAAAATGAATGGGATTCATTGAAAAGAATGAAATTTTTAGCTCAAAACTGATCAAATAGCACATCAACATATAGTGTGCGGTGAGGAGGCTAAAAGAGGTGTGATACTATATCATTATCTGGGGTTTTGGTGTATATGTGATTTTGGCGATACAGTGAAACTATCACATAAAAATCCGCCTGATTATTTCCTGTGATACCATACCATAATCTGAAATTTCCGGAAAACTTGAGTCTGCCAAGTACAGTGAGAGATCCTGTCATATCAGCCTATTAATACTGAGGAATATTAAATTATGGCCCGCTTTTCATAATTGCTCCTCCATCGGTTTCCTTCTTTTAATGAAAAAGGGCTATTATTTCCTTTTTAGGATTTTATCATCAACAAAAGGAGGCAAAAAATGAAGGTAAATGACGTCGCAAAAATCTGGATCGACTACCATACAATCCATTCTAAAAAAAAATACCGTCCGGTCGTATGAATTCACAAAAAGCCATTTTTGTGAACTTTTCGGGGAAACAGACATTTTCGATCTGACTTCTGAAGCCGTTCTGAAATTTCTGAACGACCTGACCGTCAACAACAAACCCTACACCAAAAGAGTCCGATTCTCTCAACTGACAGCATTCTTCAACTTTGTCCGCAACAATATCGATAACAGTTTCATCAATCCTTGTGAGGCCCAGATGATTCAAAATCTTTTTCGGAAAAAAACATCCTCCAGATTCGATATCATTGAAAAAGAAACCATGGATGAAATTATTTTTCGTACCACCGATATTCGGAATCGGTTGATTCTGGAATTGATGGCCCGGGGCGGGATGCGGATCGGTGAAGTTCTCAAGCTGACCATGACGGATATCGAGGACCGGAAACTGATACTTCGGGAGCCGAAAAGCGGCGAGGAATTTGAAACCGTCTTTATTCCTCAAAGGGTTGCAGACAGGCTCCGAATCTATGCATCAAACATTTGCAACAAACCTGACGATCTAATTTTTCCGCTTTCATATGAAACCGTCAGGCGGATGGTAATGAAATCCGGAAAGATGGTCGGCATCCAGCTTCGGCCTCACGATCTCAGGCGCCATTCAGCCACATATGCATCCAGGTCGGGAGTTCCAATCGAAATTGTCAGCAAGGTCATCCTGAGGCATGCAAATCTTTCAACGACTCAAAGGTATCTGGGAACCATTAGCGACGATGAGGCAAAACGGTGGATTGAACAAATATATAGGTAAGTGGAAAAGGGGCGGTTCCTCATCGCCTTGAGAAAAAATAGTTGAAGACAGGCTATGGATTGATCTATGATAAAAATTTCCACAGAAAACTCACTATAACATTTTAGAAAAAGGAGCGTTCCCCTATGACCAAAGCCGAATTGATTGAAAAAATGGCCACAGATGCTGGTATTACCAAAGTTGCCGCTGGCGCTGCACTTGACTCTTTTATTGATGGTGTGACAAAAGCCCTCAAGAAAAAAGACGGTAAAGTGACTCTGGTTGGTTTCGGTACCTTTATGAAGGTTCGACGCAAAGCTCGAAAGGGCCGCAATCCCCAGACCGGCGAATCAATCAAGATCAAGGCCAGCAATTCGGTAAAGTTCAAGGTCGGGTCAAAACTGAAAGCCGCTGTCTGAACCAGGTAATAAACACAAGAAAGCCTCAGGGATTTTCCCCTGAGGCTTTTCTGTTTCTCTGTTTTATGAAGCTGATTATTGGATGTCTGGAGAGTAGTCGGTCACTGACATTTTCGTCTTACCGTCGTGATACTATGACCTTATATGTCATGAAGACACTATCTTTGCAAAAAAGGCAAACTGCCATATATTGTGTCCGCTCTTTGATAGTTTGATCAAGTGTTTGGTGATAATAAATAGCTCTACACCAAAAAGATAAGATTTCAGAAGTGTGAGATAGTCAAAAGATATCACAAGTCCAGAATAAATATTCCAGATCGCGATATTATGACCTTATCTGAGATTGGACCGGATCTGTGATAATGGAGAGCTGTCTGCCAACGGCAATTTTGTCTACCGTTGTGAATATATGATCATATCACCGGCATCGCTGTAATGTGCAATGATGACAATTTGTTAACTTTTTTCAGGTTAGATCAACTTTCATTCTTTTGCATTGGCAACTGCCTTAATAAGTTTTAGAGTCAACAAACAATCGTCCATAGAGTTGTGCAAATTAAAAATGAAAATATTTTGTTGATTACACGCTGTCGCTAAACTTTGCGGTTTAACCTGAAATTCAAACGATAACATACCAATATCTTATCTTGATACACTTAACCCAATGCAAGGGGCAATCCGGAATCAGCCTCGGCCTCATCAAATAAGCTATCTTTTTTCTTTTCGTCTTCGAGATGCCTCAGTACGGATTCTCTTACTTCTTCAGGAAGATCCTTCAATGCTTTATTTAACCGGGACATGGCTTCACCAACTGACCTGGGTAATTTGTCGGCGAAGCTTTTTTCAATGTTCTCGAGATCTTTTTCCCATTCCGGAAAATCGTCTTTTGCTTTTGCCAGTGCGTTTTCGATTTGCTTAACCGTTTTCATTATGATTCGATACTTTTCAAAACCGACTTCTTTAAAAAGAGCAATCGCACTGTCTAAATCATTGTCCTTTCCGTTAACAATATTTGAATCATAGCCGGAATCTTCATCGGCCCCGTTCTTTTGGGATAACGCCATGGCTTCTTCTGAAATATTTACCGTGTCGGATTTATTCGTTTGTCCAACTGTTGATCCTTTGCTATCAGCCACGTTCGTAGCATTAAAAAAAATACTGTCCACTCCCTGATTGTACTGGATGCCTGAAAGATTCATGGTAATGTCTCCCGGAGTTTTCGTTCATGGGGAAAGAATAAATGCCTGCTATTAACAGCAAAGAATATGCCATTAATAAATTTGGAATAAAAATAATAGGTTGTTGGAATTGGTCCCTAAAAAGCGTTTATTGTGCGGCAATATTTTCTGTATTTCACCCTGGAGGCGTTATCTGATGTGGTAAATATTTCCTTGATTCCCTGGCTGTCAATCAATCTTAGATGTCAATACGCTCCACGTCGATTTAAGGAGGATATAATCATGCAACTTGCCTCTATAATCGATGAATATCACGATGTCTTTGTCGAGAAATATGGCCCTCGGCTTCTACCGGGTCAATTCCGCGCGATTGATGCAATCCGTAGATGTCGAACACAGGAAGCCGAGCAGTTGTTGTTGCAATACAGCGACTGCGGCCTTGCCGCGTTGCGACCTTGTTTCTGTGGACATCGAAGTTGCCCGCAATGCCAGAACCATGAAACTTCACTCTGGTTAGACCGTCAGCAAACCAAGTTGTTGCCGGTCGAGTACTTCATAGCAACCTTTACGCTCCCCTATGACCAAAGCCGAATTGATTGAAAAAATGGCCACAGATGCTGGTATTACCAAAGTTGCCGCTGGCGCTGCACTTGACTCTTTTATCGATGGCGTGACAAAAGCCCTCAAGAAAAAAGACGGTAAAGTGACTCTGTTTGGTTTCGGTACCTTAATGAAGGTTCGACGCAAAGCTCGAAAGGGCCGCAATCCCCAGACCGGCGAATCAATCAAGATCAAGGCCAGCAATTCGGTAAAGTTCAAGGTCGGGTCAAAACTGAAAGCCGTTGTCTGATCCAGGTAACAAACACAAGAAAGCCTCAGGGATTTTCCCCTGAGGCTTTTCTGTTTCTCTGTTTTATGAAGCTGATTATTGGATGTCTGGAGAGTAATCGGTCACTGACATTTTCGTCTTACCGTCGTGATACTATGACCTTATCACATGTTTTGGAAGAAGACCGGGATACACAAGATCTTGTGGTTGCGATTGCTTCATGCGTGGCAGCTTTTTGCCGTCGCTATGGGAGCATGGGTTAGGTAAAGCCGATCCTTTTTTGTTGAATTTTGAGACCTAACTACGTTGCTTTATCATCAGCCTATTCTTCATATGGGAACCGATTTGCATACATAAACACAGCCAATTTTATTAGTGTATGATCTTGGTCTTTTTCCATTTCTTGCCAGAACTCATCATCAAGTTTTGGAAATACCAAACTTAAATCAAGTCCGCAAAAAACATGTGTCTTGTTATCGATCGTTACTTTTGCTATTTTTTCATCAATACCTATTCCTGTGATCCCCCTTTGTTCTATAAATTTATCTATAGGGCCTTCTTCAAAACTAAAAATTGTTCCTTTGGGGAAAACAAAATTGTTACGCGGTGTTAAAGTTTGCGGAGGGATCTGTCTTGGGGTCTCCATCAGAAGCAGCTTCAAAAATAGACATGAAATTTTTTAACGCTCTTCGTTCTTTTCGTCCCCTACTGTTTTTGAAAAAATGATACGAAGAGAATCTTGTAGTTTCTGTTGGTGGGTGAAGAACAAGTGACGGTATATGTATTTGAAACCAATAATTAAAAAGGCTATCGCATTTTTGGAAAAAAGGGAATTTCTTTAGATCTTTGACGATAGCGAAAAGTTTATCCTGAATGACATCTTTTGAATGTTCGTTGCAAGTAGCCCATGTAAGACCGTTGTGAGAGAAAGCCACCTTTGTTACATCAGCAACTATACACGAAAAAACAGCATGTTTAGCATACTTTTTAGGCACTCTCTTGCGCAATTGCCTTTTTGCATCGGACAGCCTTTTCTCAAGTTGTTTCCTGCTTCCAACCCTCTTGCACTCTAAGAAGAATGTTATTCTATCCGAAACAGCAATAATATCCGTCTCGCCGGAGAGATCTACATCACAGCCTGTTTGACAGAAATAGCTCGCTATTCTCAATTCAAACTGAGCATTTCTTGAATGTGAATTTCCATCTAAAGCTGCGAAATCTCTTCCACCAACTATAGTTTTTAGTTTATCGTCAAGACCTTTAGGGGCACATATCTTTATCCCTTTCAAGATCCACATCAATTCATGTGCCTCGCGTAAAACATAGAGTTTCCAGTCAACAGGGCTTTTAAAGGGGCCTTCCGCAGAGTTTTTAAAAATCGAAGCAGGATCGATTGTTTTCTCCGCCACTACTTGTTTAAGATATTGGATATATCTTTCTATACGCGTGTTCTTTGTTGTAATCGCGCGTCTTTCAATAAAATCTTGAACTTCGATTAGGTCATCAATATGATTCGAAAGATGCAAACCGCGTATGGTTTCTGTTGGTAAAAGGTAGGATTTTGATTCTTCTTGCATAGTGATAGTATGACCTTATCGCAGGTTTTAAAGGGAAATCGGAATACACAAGATCTTGTGGTAACGGATTGTTCACCCGCCGGGAACCCAATGCGGACTTGTTTAAAAAAAACGTTGAATGCTGAAGAACCTATGTAAAAATGCCGCCCCGTGTTCCCGGTCGAGAGTGAAATAAATGGTTATAATCTCCTATTTGTATTTACCATACTGATTCTTCCAACCATCAGCCACTTTCAAAAAATCACAATAGCCCTTGGCCCTAATGAATTGTGTGGCTTCTTCGTACTTTTTGTATTTATAGCTCTTTTTGCTGTAGAAGTCCTGAATTATGGTACATGTAGGATAGCTCTCACAATCTGCGCAGATATCCAATCCTTTCTGAATGCAGCAAACTTTCATTTTGCACCGGGCTTTTTTAATATCTCTTTCTCCATCCTTATACCCAATTTTGCAGCCTCTGCATCTGGTATTTCGGTATTCCGGACAGGTCTTACAATATGCTCCGCAACATCCTATTTCTAAAATCGTCATTATTTTTTTTATTCTGTAATTACTGCTTGATTATAACGCTGCGGTCAGTGACAGCCGGGGCTTCCACTAAAATATTAAAAAATAACGATTTACGATTTTGAAAACACTTGCCAAAACGCCACGGCCCCGGCTGTCAACTGCACTGCAATGTTATAAGCTCTTTTGGGCTCTATGTTTATTTATAACTTCAGTTATAAAATCTGCATCAAACGATATGACTTCGCAGGTTAATTCTTCAAAAATATGAGGTGGATTACCCCTCATGAAATCCCTTCAGGCGTAATATCTTGCATAATAAAATTTGAAACCCTATTGTTTAGAAAACATAAGATTCTGTACTCTCCCTGAATCCATTTTAAGGCCAGTGATTTCATCCCGTTTATTACGTATAAAATGTATAGAAGCGCCGGGAAGGAATACATCTTTTCGTACTTTTTTCATTTCAAATTTCTGTCCATAACCATATTTGATATAAAGCAGACCATTTTCCAGAATAACCCGGTAATTGACTAATAATTCATCAGAGTAATAATCGCCAGTGTACTGGTTAAGTTGTTCCGATGTGTACTCAACATTCTCTATGCGTATAGCCGGTATGTATATGCCTCTCCGGAGTATGATAATTTGATCCTGTTCAGGTTTAAAGGTTACCTGGAAATCATCTTCTTTAAGAAAAAATTTTGCAGTAGATTCCGGAAAGATCGGATATTTTGACTGTCCTGTTGCCTGTACCATTAATTGATTACCCTCCCTTGTGATATCAAGGTTGTTACCGGGCATAATTTGATATTTGCCAACGTATTTATCCAGCAGTGATGGATCGATTGAAATCTCCTTTCGCTGAACAACTTTCGCTGTGCTACCAGAGGCCTGTTTTTCCATTTGATCCTCCAGGTATATATCCGCCACTTTCTGAGCGGCCATCATAATACTGTTACTGTTAAGATTACTGAGAAGAATTACAGAAAATTGCTGATCCGGAAACCGCGTTAACTCGGCACAGTAGCCCCCTAAATTACCGCCATGAGAAACTGTTTTAAGTCCTCGATAAGTTCCGTTCTTTAATGCAAAAGCGTAATTTAACTCAGTTCCATTATCCAGTTTTCCATTTTGATACATCTTTACGATTAGCTCCGGTCGTTTTTTCCCGAGCTGGTTATTATAAAAATTCTGGTCCCACTTAAACAGATCTTTAACAGAAGTGTAGAGTCCGCCTGATCCGACCAGGCTGAACCGCATAAAAAGATTACCGAATGTTCCATTAGGTTTTCCCATATAACCGAATGCCCGGTTTTTAATCAGATGTGTAACATCATCATGGAAGTGAGTGCTGGGCATATCCAATGGGTGGAATATATTTTCGTCAGCATATTCCCTCAGGCTTTTACCCGAAGCATTTTTAACGATCATGGCAAGAAGAAAATAGCCGGAGTTACTGTACATTTGCCGGGTTCCGGGTGTAAAATTCAACTCTTTTTGCATGCAGAGCATTTTATATACTTCTTCCTCCGGCATGAAATCCAGAACGTCTTTACCGGCTATGCGCCAGAGCGATGCAAAGTCTCTAATACCACTGGTATGATGAATAAGATTCCTGATGGTGATCGTTTTATCGTAAAGCGGGAATTCAGGAAGATATTTGCGAATGTCGTCATCAAGTGAAAGCCTGCCTTCTTCCTCCAGCAGGAGAATGCACATCGCAGTAAATTGCTTGGAAGCGGATCCGATATAAAAGACTGTGTCAGGTGTGATAGGGACATCGTGCTCCAGATCTGCCATACCATAACCTCTGGTGTAGATAATCTCACCATCATGGATCACTGCCAGAGCAACACCTGGAGAATCAGGCTTGTCATACTGGTCGAAAATTGCATCGACTTTTTGTTCGGGCGTCCCGGTCTGTTCCGCCGTTTGTCCAGCCCGGGGAGTTAAATAGATTGATACTATAAAACAAATTAAAATCATGAAGAGGACTGTCTTTTTAATCATATGATCTCCTTTGCCCGAGCATTGTGCCAGCTTCATGTGTCACTGGTTTTACGCCAGCCCATTCGCAGATTGTTTGCTCATATTTAATTATTATCTTTCAAGAGTTATAACATTAGTTACTCACCGCAATACGATGAGTAACCGACTTAGTAAATTATCGCGAATTTCTGGAGCTTTTACACAAAATAAGACACCTGCTGATAAGACTAATTTTTATAGCATATCTGATTGATTATTCAATTGATTTTTTCATTCACCTCTTTAAAATGTTTTTTCGGTGGTGAAAAAACCGACGGGTTTGCTCCCAATTTGGGTTGCTCATCGTATTTTACGGATAATTTTTCAAGGGTGGTTAAAAATGAATGGGATTCAGGGAAAAGAATGAAATCCGTTGGTCAAAACTGATCAATAGACACATCAACATATTGTGTTCTGGAGGGGGGCTAAAAAGGTTGTGATACCATACCAGTATCGGTCATCCGGCAGGGATTTTGGGGGATGCTATACAGTGAGTTATGTTGCGAGCAGACTTATCCCCTTGAAGTTGATTCTATTTTCAACGTGAGCCTTCCAAATCAAAATCCAATGTAAAAACAGAAGGTTTTCGAGCTTTTGCAAAATTGTTCAAAAAACTATCAACATAAAAAATCCCCTTTTTGCGTACCTGTCGATGCCGGGTCGAAGGATCAGCACCCAGTTACAATGTATCCAGCCAGGCCAGCATGTCCGGCTTCTCATCCCAACCGACCAATTCATCCAGTTCGGCATCCTGGCAGAGCAGAGACTGGCTATACAGGACAAACTGTTCCTGTATGCTTCGTTTGTGATGTAAATCCATATTCAGATAGGTCATAGTGGATTGGAGATTTTCGTGTCCCAGTCGGTTTTTAATATCGGTAAGCGGATCTCCCGAACAGAGCATTCTGACGGCGCAGGAGTGACGAAAGCTGTGAACTGGATTGATATCCGTGAGACGCTTTGGGGCCAATGCCTTCTGCAAATACTTCTTACACATTCTATTGTCCCGTGGCGGGTAAAACCGTCGCCGCGCTGATTGATAAACAAACGCTTCTGATACAGGCGATTCGGCTTCTTCCGATGCTCCATGATGTATGCTTCGATCAGCTGTGTTGTTTTCGGCCACAATTTCATCTGCCGGTAACGATCACCCTTGCCCAGGATTGCCAGGGTTTGATGTTCCGGATCAAAATGATCCAGATTCAGGGTGGCGATCTCGCTGGCCCTGGCCCCCGAGTCATAAAGCAGATTCAAGAGGGTATAATCCCGCATTCCTTCGGATCTTGAAAGGTCTACAGACTGATAGATTTTCATAATTTCATCCGGGTACAGGAACCCGATAAGCGGTTTTTGTGTGCGTTTTTGGGGGATACCCCGAATCGTGTCGGCGATCTCTCTTTTTTCCGGAACCATAAAACGGATCATTTTAGCCAGTGATTTGATGGCTGATAGGCGTTGGTTTCGAGTTGAGGATTGATTGCCGCGCCGGGATTGAAGGTGATCGAGAAAGTCCAGGATCATATCACCGCTCAGGTGATCCAGCGTCAACGATTTAATTTTTATGCCGTAGTAGTCAGCGGCAAACGGCAGAAAAAGCTTAAACGTGTCCCGGTAGGCTTTTATCGTCTGCCTGCTGTTGCCCTTGATACGGGGCAGGTACTGAACAAAATATTGATGGATGCAACGGTTCAGATTCATCATTCTCGTTTCTGTACAAAATCAAACAGCCGCTGACGCTGGTCGGCATCGATCATTCTCAGATAGTTGGTAGTATATCTGTATTCAACATGCCCCATATAGGTGGCCAGGACCGGCAATGCATGCTGCGGAGAGCCTTTTCGGGCCTTGATTTTCAATAGCGTATTGACTGCAAATGAATGCCTCAGGCTGTGGATGGTAGGAGCGCTGAAGTTTGTACGCCCGATGACACGCCTGGGCTGATCCAGACCAATGGCTGCAACCGTCCGTCGAAAAACCTTCCGGACATGCTCGTAGCCGAGGCCTCTGTCTTCGGATGCGGCCAGCAGATACGCATTGTGATGGTCTCCCAACATGATGCCGCGCACACTGAGATAGTTCCGGATCTGTGCGTCCACTGCTTTCGGTATCGGGATCAGGCGATCCTTTTTGAACTTGGTTTTTTCGATGTAAAGAGTTCGTTCCGATGGACGATAGTGGTGCCTCTCCAATCGCAAGGGTTCGGATATCCTCAACCCGCAACGGGCCAAAAGAATGAACGCCAGATAAATCGACAAATCCCTGATGAAGTATTTGGGATTCTTGCGGATCTTCTGACACACGGTTGATAGCAGTTGTTCCACCTGTTCGTCAGAAAAGATAAAGGGGATGATGTCGTTTTTCGGCAAAAGGGGGACATCTCTTGCCGGATTGGATTTATAAATGTCGCACCGTACCAGATAATCAAAGAAATCCCTGGCACTGGAAAGTATCCTGTTGACGGTACGGGCTTCATGGGGCAGATCGCTTCTCATCTCAAGAAAAAACGAGGGCTGCAGCAGAATCGGCTTTTTTTCTCGTTTGGCCAGGTAGCGATCGAATATTCTCAGATAAGAACAAAAGGGCTTTGCCGAAAATCCCAATGATAGACGGTACGCGATAAACTCATCGAGTTCTTTTGCCAGAAAGCTGTTAAAGACACTCATCGAAAAGCACCTTTCGCATCATCTCGACATGAATGTGCAGATATTTTTTTGTAGACTCAATACAGTCATGGCCCAGCATTTTTTTCACTGCATATATGGAGGCCCCGGCTTCCAATAAATTTTGTGCGTACGTGTGCCTAAGCCAATAGGCGGTGCTGCTCAAACCGTTGGCTTTCATACACCTTCGAATATGGTGTCCAGTAACATTGGCACTGAGAGGCCGATGGGGTGAATGCAGGGTTAAAAACAGAGTTCTATATTTGCTGTCGGGACGACCGCCGATCATGTAAGCGGCAATGGCTTTTATCACCGCTTCAGGCAGGGGCAATATGTCGGGCATATCGTTTTTGCGACTTTGAAGGCGAAGTTCCGCTTTGGCAAAATGAATATCATCCAATGTGATCTTACAGATTTCGCAGGGACGCAGACCCAGCATATAGCCGAGGTGAACCATGGCAGCAGTTCTGAGTTCGCTTGGCGTCGAGAATGCCAACCCCGAAAACAGTTTTTGGACCTCCTCTTTTCTTAAAAACGTGGGTGGTTTGCTTTTCGCGAACAAAGGCGGTCCGGACACCAGCGGAGCTAAATCTCTGGACAAAATTCGGCGGTTATCGAACAGGTAGCTTAAAAATCCACGCAAATATGAACGGTAAGCACGACCGGTCTCGGTTTTATAGCCGCTGAGATAATCTGTCAGGAAATCGTCTACCTGCTCGATGCGCAGATCTTGAAGCTTGATTCGGTGCTCTTCAAGATAGTCGGCAAAATGACCGAGCACGCGGTGGTTTGCGTTAATTTCTTTTTCGGGTGTCTGGCAATGTTTTCGTTTGTATCGAAGATAATCATCAAATACATCCGGCAGGGGGTTGGATGATTTTTGCCTGCGCATCGGTTCAGCGATGCTTCTCTTTTGCTGCTCTGATTGGGTATCCATCATGACGGCATCCGTTTTATGATCCGATCAGCCAATTGAGCAATACCTGTCGGTGGGGATGGCTGCCTGCGAACCGTTTGTGTCCCGGCAGCGGGCAACACGGGGTTTTCAGGCAGATCCAGCACCTGGAAAATCGTCCCGTCAAAGGCGATCAGGTCTTTATCGACCAGAGCGTTTCTGGCGTTGATGTACTGGTCGAGATCGAGTCCCAGCAATGTGCAGATGGCATCGTAGCTGTAAAAAGAAAGCCCGTTGCGGTCTGCGGCGAGGACAAGAAACAGGTAGAGAAGTATTTCCTTTTGCTGCAAGGCGGATAGAAATCCTTGGGAGAGAAATCGGTGCGGGATAAAACTGAACCCGCCTTTGATCTGTCTGATACGATCCGGTCTGAGAATTTTCTTTTTCATCGTCATGATCACCTCTCTTACCAGGTTCACCCATAGCCGCGTCGGGGGAAAACCCTGACAATCCGGCCATGCATTCCGCAAAAACGGCAACATGGCTCCATATTTATGCGCCGAGTCCAGCTTTTTATGATCGATATCCTCTTCATAACCAATGATCGCCCGGGTGTTGAAGACGCATCATCCATGTTTTTTTGCCCTTTTTTACTGTTGCCGTGACGGCGGCGGTTCTCAGCTTCCCGATGCCTCTTTTTCCCCTTTTCGGTCTGGCGGTATTTTCGTTCGGCTTCCCGGTGTTTTTTACGTTTACCGGCAATCCGACATTTTTCGCAGCAATAGGCATGTCCCCGCCAGCAGCGCCGACAGATATAGAAAAAGAAATTGCACCACCGACATTGAATTGCACGTAGCAGCATGCGGGCCTGCCTCCGATCTTGCAAACACCGGAAGCATGTACTAAAAATGAAATGTTTTGTTTGGGCTTCCGGATCTTTGCGGCAGCTCTGTTTTAATTAAAGCCCGAAGTTGGCCCTTCGGGCTTTTTTTAATGGTAGGATACCAGTGCGGGAAAAGGAATCAAACTGTCCGGCCAGACAGGAATTAAAGGAATGAGATAAATCTTTTAATTATTCGGGGAATTAGCGGAATGAAATAACCACTCAAACTCGCAACATAACAAATCTCACAACATAAAGTGAGATAATCACGCAAATGTGGTTATCGCGCGGGCTCTGGGGTCACATCTTGAATAGTGAATAAGCGTCCATATATTTTCCCATAAACGCTTTATTCCTCTCCAGCCTGTTCCTCACCGATTTTACAATATGACTGAGCCATTTTCAAAACGTCTTCCTGCCACAAGCGGGGCCAGACCCAGTACGGATCGTTAGCCTGAAGATCGGTCACAAAGGGACGTTTTGAAATTGGCTGGACTGATTGATGAATAACTCACATCGAACCGCCGCTCGTTCCCCCGAGACAAAACATGATATAGCGCCCGGTCATATTCTATTCGCCATACACGTGCCATTGCTTAATGCAACTAACAAATTTCATAAAAAAGTCAACATTGTTCACTATTCAAGATTTGCCCCCCACCACGTTTTTATCTGTTGTTTTCATGGCTGTTATATGTGAGATATCATATCATACATTGAGATTCCTGTAGTTGACCCTGGAGGTAGATATGTCCCAGCGCATCCTGATCTGTTTGATTCTTGCCGTACTGAGTGCTTCCAAACCCACATGGGGGGTAGAACTCACACCGTTTTCAGTTCGCAATTTATCTCCTCCAGCGTTGATCAAGAGTTTGCCTGTTGCCGAATCGGTCCGTTTGAACCAATCCGGCCAGCTCTCGGTTCATTTTGGCCTCGATATTTCCAACATTGCCACCTTCAATGACCGGGCTGATCAGCGAATTGTCCTTGATGGTGAAACTTATATAGCAACCCTTGGGTTACGCTACGGGCTTGCCGAACACCTGCAGGTCGGTTTCGACCTGCCTTGGATCTGGCAAAAAAGTGGTTTTCTCGACAATTTTATTGAGAACTTTCATGATTTCTTTGGGTTGCCTGAAGGCAATAGAAGTATCATGCCGAATAATAAAATCAACTATGTCTACACCAGCCGCGACAACGAGAACTTTCTTCTTGATCATGATACCGTCGGTATTGGAGATATCAGGCTGCTCGCATCCTGGCAGTGGCTGGATACCGAACAGACGGCAGCAAAACTGCGGGCCACGATCAAGGTACCATCCGGTGATTCAGATAAATTCACCGGTAGCGGTGGCTGGGACATCTCCCTGTCTGCCTCGGCACAACATGATTTCCGTCTTAAAAAGGGGGTCGCCTCTCTCTGGGGGGGTGTCGGGTGCAGTTGGCTGGATGACGGTGATGTGCTATCAGATCGAACGCGGAACTGGGTTGCCAGCGGCTGGATGGGTGTCGGCTGGAGTCCTCTGGATTGGCTTGGTCTCAAGCTCCAACTTGACAGCCACAGCGCTCTCTATGACAGCCATTTCCGTGAAATCGGAAGAGGCGCTTTGATGTTGACCATGGGCGGCACTCTCGCTCTGGGTGATGCGACGGTCCTGGATATTGGCATCGGTGAAGACCTCGAAGTCTACACGTCGCCGGACATAGTCATTCATCTGAACCTCAGTCACAAATTTTGATAAGTTCGAACAGACAAGACCGAGTTTTTCAAGGCTTTTTTGTGAGAATTAAATCTGAACTGCGAATGCTATTGGGCGAAGAGAATGCATATTTCTCTGGATATTCGAGATACACATCAACTTTAAACGAATTGAATATTGACCCCTGCATATCAAACGTAACGCTTGAAATTATAAGTGCTGATAACTGTTGCTTGAAGCAGCAGGAAAAGCACCCCAAATTGAAGAAATCATATCAATAGATTGTGACGGCCAATTTCGGTTATCAAACTAATTGGGTTCTGGTGACAGCCAATTTCTGATTTCATATCTGAGATAAAATGGAAAAACTCAAGAAACCAAAACCTTTGAAGAATATAGATTCCGCCACCAGATCATTATGCGTAAGGATATTGTCGGTTTCCACAGCGCCTCTTTGTCTGCTTGGGTTTATATTTGGAAAGTTGCTTTATGGGAATAGCGGCGCTTTAACCGGTATCATTTTAGGCGTCATTGTGTGTGTTTTCCTAACGCTGATAACCATATTTATTTCTGACAAATTGGGGGACTTTGCCGCGATTATTTTTAAGGGGCGGAATGCAACCTGGAGCCTCAAAGAACAATTGGAAGGTGACTTGAGCCAAGTAAGATATCACAAAATGAAAAAAGAGTTTGATCAGGCGCTGATAAAAGTGGATGCAGTACGAAAATACCCGATGATGCAGATGCACTGTACTTAAAAGCAAGCATATTATGGGAAGGATTTAACGAACCAATTGAAGCCAAACGTCATCTTGATAAAATATTAAAGACGACTCCCAAAACAGACAATTGTCATATCTTTGCATCCACATTATATAAAGATATTCTTATGAAAACACGTAAAAACAGGTCTTCTGAAATTAACAGGAGAAACTCATATTGACAGTAATAATGATCACCTTACTAACTGCTTCTCTCTATTATTCTGAATCAAAAAAAGTGGGGGCAGATAGGACAAAATGGACTATTATTGGGATGATTGTAGCGATTGTTCCTTTAGAGATGGTACCTTTTATAACCGCCCATGTAACAAAAAGAAAAGACTTGAGTCATCTCGCACTATTAGGTGCAACTGCCATAGTCATAGCTATAAGCGGTATTATAATCAGACAGATCAAACAACCACCAAAAGATTCAAAGAAGTCGAGAGACAGAAATTAGGCCCATTAGTTCAAAGCATTGATGTTCACGGGGTTTTTCATATTATGTGTGAGAAATTGATCAGGTTTTTTTTGGACCATACTCAAAGTATCACTGAGGATTAGCGCATGTAATAATGTATGATACATACCCTTTTTAACTATTCACTATTCAAGATTTGCCCCCGTACACCTCCCATCCTTGGCAACGAACCAGGGATCTCCGTTGTTGTCCGTTACTCTTACGTCGTTGCCTTTGAAATTTAATGGTCGAATGAGATGGGATCAAGCTGTTCTGGTACTTTTTTCGTATTACTTGCACGTAATACTACTTTTTTCATACCTTCGGCTGATTGACTCAATATCTGCATCCCTATAATTTTGCATCGATTCGTTTGTTATATGTATCCTCGTTTGGAATGCAAGTTACTATTTACTGTTGAAGGAGAAAAGAATGAAAAGCCAATCTGTAGTTCGGTTGACCACATTGGTAGCTGTTTTTTTATGCGTCACTGGTTTTTGCGCGGCAAGTGCATCGGCGACATCTTATGACTACACCGCATACATTATACGCAACGCCTATTCCGGTCCCCAACCCACCATTAATGAAAATTTAGACGGCAGCACAGAGTTTATTATCGGTAAAAGTGGCATGAAAGCCGCTCTTGGTACTGACGATCTGAACGGTTTGACCATTGCCGGTCTTTCGGACCTTTACATTGCTCGTCTGGATGACTACACGCGATATACAGCATGGAGTGGGCCGTACGTTGCCCCTTATTTCAACATTTGGGTAACTGATGGTGGTACAAATTGGGCTGTAATCGCCAACGAGCCATCTAGCCCTTCATTTCATGCACTCTACACAGATGGAACTTATAGCCTTGATTATGCAGCACTGGCAACACAGACCGCAAAGGTCTATGAAACTGCGGGTGTGGCTTATGGCGGTGGTTACGGCACCTCATGGCTTTCCAGCTTTGACTCGGATAGTAATGGTACACTTGATTTTGCTGAAATCGCTAACCTTAAAATCGGAGCTCCCACTTCCGCATACATTGCCAGCTCAAGCGATATTGGCACCGGAGCCCCGGACGAACTGGGGACAAACATAGCTTATGGTTTTTCCTGGGTTTTCGGTGACACTCAAAGCAACTACGTTTCGGGCCAAGATGGTTATATTGTTACAACTGATAACGCTCCTGTCCCCGAACCCTCTACAATGCTCCTACTTGGCCTTGGCTTGATAGGTCTCGCTGGAGCCATCAGGCGTAAGCTGAAAAAGTAGTCCTCAGATTTCATTGTTCTTCTATGGCAGGGTCTCGTAAGGCCCTGCCTTTTTGTTTTTGTAAGCAATCTCCCCTGGTCGGTGATCCACCATTCTGACTTCCTGTAGCTTCCTGGAGCGTGTTTCAGCTTGTTCCGATACCTTTCTCTGCATCCTCGGGATGGATCGTCTACGAGGGTGTGAAAAATGCTACCCTTTTTCTTGCGTGTAAAATTTCCGTGCGGGGGTATATATAGACGCTGCTGGATTTCCCGAGACGCCTGGCACCCCACCTGGGGTGCCCCCCCCGGGGGGTAAGATTATGATTGCCGATCCATTTGGTACCGTTTCCGGAGAGCCTGGTGTTCTGGAGATCGGAGGTACTTCTCAACTTGATCCCGAGCTTCACTGGCGAGTCGCTTGGCTTCCTCTTCCCCATTTTTGGGAATGCTGAAGTTCCGGTTCCTGTATTTGCGACGGACAACTCCTTCCTCCTCGACGTACTCGATCCAAATCGCTACGTAGCTTAGATTGCGTCTTTCACGCACCGAAATGCTGCCGTCTTTTTTCCGGTAACTCGCCATAGATTTATAGTCATGTCTCTGCACTCCGCATTTCCCGGTTGTATTGTCGGCCCGGGGGGCTGAGTAGCAGGGAGGCACGCCACCGGCCCAGTCTCCTTTAGATTTGATAAGGCCTTTGGATAGAAGACGCTGGTATTCCCAGTTCCTCCAATCCTGTGCCCAGAACAGGGCTTCTTCCTGCCCCCCTTCGAACTCGTGCCAATAGAACCGCCTGTGGGATATGAGAACAGGCTTACCTTTAACCGTTTTGGCGAATCGGACCCAGTAGTGCGGTCGCTGGTTGGCGTATGTTAACTTTGTGATGAAGGCCATGTCGTCCATGACGACAGGCTACCATCACTGGAGATGTTGTGCAAGATGGGGGATCTTGTTCAGGTGTGCTGGGTGCCCGCTTGCCGGCATGAACTTTAATGATCTTTCCACCTCCCTGGAGTATCTCCAAAAGTACGCCAAGGCGACGGACAAGGACTTTCAGCAGTTGGTCAACACCATCATAACCGGTCTGGCCCGTGGTAGTGTTCTGATGCTGGACGATGCAGGTATCATTATCGATCAGCAAACCCTCATGGCCCAGAAGTCCAAAGAATATGGCCGATCCCTGACGGAACTGGAAAAAAAGCATATCCTTGTCGGTGAAGCCATCCGGCAGATGAAAGAAAAATGCCCGCCCTTGGCGGCGAGATTGAAACCGCATACGATCATTTGAAAAAATTACAGTCCTATTGGACGGATTTTATCAACATGCTGAAGAAATGGTCAGTCCAGGGCCTTGGCGCGATCCTGACCGGAATAGGCAAGCTTGTTGAGGGATTCTATACCGTCAGGATCAGCCTTGTAAAACTTCAAGAGTCATTCGGGAGAATTTTCGGAGAGATCGCCATCACCGTCAATCAGAAGATGATGGATATCATGATAACGCTTCGGGATGCCTTGGGGAGTTCGGCGGCTGAACTCGTCAACCTTGACAACCCTGTTGCCAATGCCACCCGGAAAATGCTTTCAGGTGCCACAAGCGCACTGGATGCCGGGCTTAAGAATCTGTTCGATAAAAACCTTGCCTGGACTCTTAACAAGGCCGAGACAAACCGGGAGCTTGAAAGGCTTCTGAAGGAACGCGCCCGTATTGTCAGGATCAATCAGGCAAACATCGACATGATGCTTGGCCGTGGCGGCGACCAGGGGACGCCACCACCAACGGGCATCTTGGGTGGTTCACTTCCACCCGCGCCCACCCCGGACCTATTCGCCAAAAACAAGACCCTCATGGAATCCGCCCTTACCGAGCTTATGAATGAAGGGGCGTTGATCGGCCTGAATGATCCATAAGCTGAAACGAGTTGATGACGATCTAAAAGACAAGTGCGTCGAGATCATGCGCCAGCTTGTCCAGCAGTTCAAAGCCGAGGCAATCAAACGAGTGCCCATAGACGAGGGCATGTTGGAGAAGTCCTTCAGTACCAAGGTCATAGACGCGGCCCTGATGGATGATATCGTCGGAGTGGTCTATGTGGCTTCTAATGCCCTTGCCAGCGATTACGCCATTGCCATGCACGAATGGGACTATGAACTTGGCGAACAGTCCCAAAGAAAAGAGGCGGCCAGCGGTGTAACCGTCGGCCAGAAGTACCTGGAGAGGGCTCTATCCGAAAATGAGAAGGCCTTTGGTCGGTTTATCTATAGGAAGCTTCGGGGGTATATGATGGAGCAAAGTTAAACATCAACACCTTCTATTAGCTTCAATATCAAGTTCCAAAACCATAAAGGCCCTTGGTTTATAAATGGTATCTCTTCAGTGGTTATAAAAACATCTTCAATTTTTTTTGGATGAGTGATTCTATTTCGAATCTCGGTTATTTTTTTAAACGCAACCCACTCTTGGGAATTTTTATTTACGGGAGAAGGAATGCCAATCAATCTTGAAAAATGCTTAACAGTAAATTTCAGATTTTCATGAAAGCTTAGCCATTTTTCGCCTCTAATTATTGGCAGATCATCTTCAGAAAATTCTATTTCACCTGCTTCATAGCATTTTTCCATAACTACTTTGTATGAATGGAGGACACCTTCAACAGCCGAGAAAAAAACTCTGACACTGGTCAAACACCAGAAATTTACATTTATCATATTTTCTTTAGAGCTATCTGAATTAAAAACATTGAAGGCATTAGTCAAGTTTGTCCGGCAAATATCTGTGTCCTTCATCAAAGCTTTACGCATATTATCTAAAAAAATCATTTGCTCTGTTAGTGTGGTAGCCATAACAATTTTTCCTTTAAGAGTTTAGTACCGATATATGAAGTGAGCATGGAATGACTTTTAGCATTTGCGGCCGTTAAGACCGATTACGGCCTATCCCTCTTGTTGAATTATTTATCTGGATTGCCAATACATTGATACTCAATAGAAACTTGCCCCCGTTCGCAACCCATACTACCACTACGGAGACAAGTTTCTTTAACACCACCAAAAGGTGCCGCACCAGCATAACGAATAAGGATAGATCGTGAGAGCGGAGCGATCCACGATCTTATCCTGGGTTGGACAAGCCCGTCGGGATTTGAGTAGTGACCTTTATATAAGAAAATATCTTTTTTGACGGGAGGCAGGTGTACCCCCAACATGGGGGAGAGAATTTCTAAGGGCGAGCAGGATCATTAAGCCTTCAGAGAGGCTTTGCGCGGGCCTTTTATGTCATGGCATTTTTCAGTTCCTCCTGTGCTTATATTTACAGCGAGCCATTGCCGTTTGGTATGCTACCCTGGCGATCGTATCTTCGAACTGACACCCAGTATTCGCATGGGCGCCTGACATGCCGGGCACTTAAAGACCGGCCGGGGACGTGCATCTCGGGCTTGAATCATAACATGCAAAACCAATTGAACGAGTTTCAGTAGCTTTTTGGCATTACCGTGGAGAAAACCATAGTCCCTGACCCGACGAAACCCTTTTGGCAAAACATGCTGCAAAACGAGCCAAAGGAAGTCTTCTCCTTTGGCAGTTCGGTAACGGGTTTTACCGGTACGGCTTTCGGTGTATTTAAATGTGATGTCACCGTTTTGGTTCGAGACGATATTTCTTTCACTGATGACGCCTCGGTATAGGTACCGCGATAAATATTTCAGAGCGGGCAGCCCTTTTCCGATGTGAGTACAGTGGGCAACCCACTTTTGAGGCACCGAATCGGGCAAAGAAAGGCCTGCTTGGGTTAACATCTCCAGGAAACGGGCACGAAACACTCTGGCCAGAGCGAACTCGTTGAAGAGATACTTGCTTTTTTTCTTCTTCCATTGTTTCCTGGTCTTGTTTACACCGCCGCCCGGCACCACGACATGAACATGCGGGTGATAATCCAGGCGACGGGTATGAGTATGCAGGACTGCGGTCATGCCGATGCTTGAACGAATAAGGATAGATCGTGAGAGCGGAGCGATCCACGATCTTATCCTGGGTTGGACAAGCCCGTCGGGATTTGAGTAGTGACCTTTATATAAGAAAATATCTTTTTTGACGGGAGGCAGGTGTACCCCCAACATGGGGGAGAGAATTTCTAAGGGCGAGCAGGATCATTAAGCCTTCAGAGAGGCTTTGCGCGGGCCTTTTATGTCATGGCATTTTTCAGTTCCTCCTGTGCTTATATTTACAGCGAGCCATTGCCGTTTGGTATGCTACCCTGGCGATCGTATCTTCGAACTGACACCCAGTATTCGCATGGGCGCCTGACATGCCGGGCACTTAAAGACCGGCCGGGGACGTGCATCTCGGGCTTGAATCATAACATGCAAAACCAATTGAACGAGTTTCAGTAGCTTTTTGGCATTACCGTGGAGAAAACCATAGTCCCTGACCCGACGAAACCCTTTTGGCAAAACATGCTGCAAAACGAGCCAAAGGAAGTCTTCTCCTTTGGCAGTTCGGTAACGGGTTTTACCGGTACGGCTTTCGGTGTATTTAAATGTGATGTCACCGTTTTGGTTCGAGACGATATTTCTTTCACTGATGACGCCTCGGTATAGGTACCGCGATAAATATTTCAGAGCGGGCAGCCCTTTTCCGATGTGAGTACAGTGGGCAACCCACTTTTGAGGCACCGAATCGGGCAAAGAAAGGCCTGCTTGGGTTAACATCTCCAGGAAACGGGCACGAAACACTCTGGCCAGAGCGAACTCGTTGAAGAGATACTTGCTTTTTTTCTTCTTCCATTGTTTCCTGGTCTTGTTTACACCGCCGCCCGGCACCACGACATGAACATGCGGGTGATAATCCAGGCGACGGGTATGAGTATGCAGGACTGCGGTCATGCCGATGCTTGCGCCAAGATTTTTGGGATTAAGCCCAAAGTCCTTCAGCGTGCCGGAAGCACACGCAAAAAGGGAGTTGTAAACGAGGGTTTGGTGATCCCATGCCAGGAGCCTTAGCTCGTAGGGGAGTGTAAAGGTTGCCATGAAGTACTCAACCGGCAACAACTTGGTTTGCTGTCGGTCCAGCCAGAGTGAAGTTTCATGGTTCTGGCATTGCGGGCAGCTTCGATGTCCACAGGAACAAGGCCGCAGTGCGGCAAGACCGCAGTCCTTGCATTGTAATAGTAATTGTTCGGCCTCCTGTGTTCGACATCTGCGGATTGCATTGATTGCGCGGAAATGCCCCGGTAGAAGCCGGGGACTGTATTTCGCGATAAAGGCATCGTGGTATTCATCGATTATAGAGGCAAGCTGCATGATTATTTCCTCCTTAAATCGACGTGGAGTGTATCGATCAATTCGTTAATGACTTTAGCGGCATTCTGTTTGACGGTATCAGTCAGTTGAGTGTAGCGAGCGGTGGTTTCGGGACTGCTGTGGCCGAGGATTGACTGGATATAACGGAGGTCTAAGCCTTTTTCCAACAGATGAGTTGCAAATGAGTGCCTCAGGGAGTGAATAGAGACTTTTTTTTTATGCCACACTCGTCAACCACGGCTTTCATTGCGGCTTGAGTACCGCCGCGATCCATATGGGTGGTGGCCTTTTGGATGCGCTCGGGCGAACCCACGGCATTGGGGAATAACCAACAACGGTTGCGATGTTTCCACCATAAGGCGCGTAGTGCCTCACAGGTCAGATCCGGCAATGGGACGAAACGATCTTTGTGTCCCTTGCCACGCCGGATATGAACCTGTTTACGCTGAGCGTCGATATCGCCTACTTGCAAGGAGAGGGCTTCCGCCAGGCGTAAGCCCATGGAATAGGTTGTCAGCAGAAATACCCGGTATCGCAGGTTGCGTGTCGCGCCGATCAATTTTTCAACTTCGGCAACGGTGAGGATATCCGGCAATGAGCGCACTTTTGGGGCCTTGACGATATTAAGCCACTGCCAATCTTTTTTGAGGACATGTTTCCAGAAAAACTGCAACCCGACACGATCAATCTTGACGGTACTCCAGGAGTGGGATTTCACCAAATCGGAAAAATATTGTTCTCGTTGTTCCAAGGACAATTTGTCCGGACAACAATCAAAATGTTCACTGATCCGGCGGACGGCGCGCGAATAAGCCTCAATTGTCTTTTGACTTTTGCCCTGGAGTTTGAGAGAACGTAAATGTCGTTGATAAAGCTTGTCAAATCGGTTCTGTTCAGATTTTTTCATGGTATACCTCCTTTTGATTTATGACGCCCGGGATTGGGCAATCCAGAGAGGTATACACTGTTATGAGATTTTTTTCCGCCGCGTAGCGGCTTCGTCCAACCCCATACTTTGCATTTTGATTCTGCTAATCTTTGTCCTTGGAGTTTGTCGTAAAGAACCTTCTGAAACATGCCATATTCTAACGATAACGTTACAGTGCCGTCCGAACGACTGCCGCCAGTAGCTATTAGGTCTTTTTTAACAGCACATCCACTGAGCAGAATTGAGATGACAAAAATCATGGCTGTTAGCCTTTTCATGTAATTACCTCCTTGATGAACAGATAATGGCATGGAATAATTAGCATTAGCTTACCACTACAATATGACGAGTAGCCAACGTGTTAAGACTTTGAATATTTCTGGCGCTTAGTGGGTCTCGGCGTTCCCCGGGGTCGCACCAAGCTAAGGTGTAGATATCGCGGCACTTTCTCTCCAAGAATGTGTGTTTTCAAGGTCAATATCGACTTTTTGAGGCCCTAAAAACGGATTATAAGAGCTCACTTCCTCTCTCAATTCCCAACCATTATTTGTTGGCGCGGTTCGCCGTCCAGCCGCCAGGGCTTTTAGCTGTTTTTTAATTTTCTCAACAAAGGTTTCTGAACCAACAGCTACAGCTTTCGTCCATGTAGATTCTCTTCGGGAAATTTCCTTGTCCACTTCCGTTTCCACCCACCGACGGTGAGCTGCCTGAAAGCTTTTGAAATCATCAAACCTGCAGAGTTTATGCAATTTGTCGTAATCTATAAGGACACACTTCCGCCGTGGGAATTGAATCTCTCTATAGCCACCATGAACCCATTGATCCGGATGTTTGACAACTCTTGCGCGTACCATATTCATATCGATGTATACGATGCAACGCAACAAATGATCTCCGCTTTCGATAATCGTTGCATGATATCGGTCTTCCCAACCCCGCCACAAGCGGGGTCCGTCTTTTGCGGATATTGTACTCTTGCCCGGTCCTGCCGGCTACTAACTGAATTGACCGTGGAATCACATCCGGCTCGGAAGAATCATAGGCCAGCAAGTGAATGTGATTTGAGGTGACAGTGTAATTAGTGCCTGAACGAAAACGGATATTTTTTACATTTCAGTGAGTTGCTTCGAAAAAAAGATGCGAAGATTTTCTACTTTTACGCAATTTTACTTGCATAGTTGATGCTGTGCTGGTATTTAACGTTTGGAATTAACAATAAAAACCTGAATAAAACATCAAACAAAAGAAAAAAATCTTCGCGGAAAAACAATATGAGAAAAGTCATCGAAAAGCAACTGAAATTTGGCCAGCTGGACATCGACAAGATTGAAATCGATATTCAGAGCCGAGACGAAATTCCTCAACTCCTACTGGGGCTGCAAGCCATTTACCGGGACGTGCCCCTCCGAAAGAAAATTTTCCGAATTCTGGAAAGTATCGTGCCGGAAAACACCAGCAAAATAACTGGTCGTCCCGGAATGAATCTATGGGAAATCCTTGTTCTCGGAACGATTCGTCTGAACTGCAATTTTGATTACGACAAGTTGGTGGAAATCGCAAACGAACACAAAACCGTTCGTGAATTTTTAGGGCATATTGATTTTAGTAATCGTTATGCGCTCCAGACGGTTAAAGACAACGTGCCTCTGCTGACCCCTGAAGTGCTTGATCAAATTGGAAGCCTGGTTATTGATAAAGGGCACGCGCTGTTTGGACATAAGGAAAAACCTCTTACTGGGCGTTGCGACTCTTTTGTCGTTGAGACTGATGTTCACTTTCCCACTGACATCAACCTCCTGTGGGACTCGATGCGAAAAACAATTACACTTATTGCTCGGATTTTTTCGGATTTGGAGCTTACCGAATGGCGACAGAGCGACTATATCTTGCGTAAAATCAAAAAGATGTTCAATAAGGCCAATAAACTGAAACGCTCGAAAAACGAAGCTGAAAGCATCGCTGCCCACCAAACATATATCGATACCGCAACGGGATATGTCCTGCGCGTCCGACGGGACATCGAGATTTTAAGAGGCATGGGCTACGACAGCATCCTTAGGCTGGCCGCAGTCGAACAATATTTGGCCCATGCCGAGCGGCAGATTGATCAGATACAGCGTCGTGTGATCGATGATGAAACCATCCCCCACCATGAGAAAGTCTTTTCGATTTTCGAGACGCATACCGAGTGGATCAGTAAAGGGAAAGCCGGCGTTCCTCAGGAACTGGGGCTGAAAGTGTGCATACTTGAGGATCAACACGGCTTTCTCCTGCACCATCAGGTCATGAAGGGGCAGACAGATGACAAGGTCGCTGTTGAAATGGTCTCCGCCGCGAAACGAAAATTTCCTGAATTGAACGGTTGTAGCTTTGACAAGGGATTCCACAGTCCCGACAACCAAACAAAGCTTCCTGGCATCATAGACAACGTTGCTCTGCCCAGGAAGGGCAAATTATCTGAAAAGGCAAAAGCCATCGAGCATGCACAGGATTTTGTCCACGCGAGGCGAAAGCATTCAGCTGTCGAGTCTGCCATCAATGCGCTGGAAAACCATGCTTTGGATCGCTGCCCTGACCACGGTTTATATGGTTTTAAGAGATATGTTTCTTTGGCAGTGCTTGCTCGAAACATTCAGATATTAGGCGCCAAGATACAACGGAAAGAACAAAAGCGTTTACACCGAGAAGAAAAAGCAGCACTAAAACGCTACAGGCAAGCAGCGTAATTGTATTTTTTGAATTTTGTCACTACCGGGGCATAGGTGTTTCTAAACTCGTACTCCAACGCCTTGGTTGAATAAAATTTTATTACTTCTTTCAATATGAATCGCCTGCATTTACTGAATGCGCTTCAGCGCTATTTTTTAACGATGAGTTTACCCGGTTTTCGTTCAGGCACTAATTAAGGATGACAAGACCGTATCGTTGCTTCGCCTCGAAGAGCCATTGCAGCCAACGATGCCGATCCTTGGCATACTTCAGCAAAAATTCCCTTTTATGGCAACGATGAGTAATGTGATAAATTTGACCGCGAACAAAATGTCGGTGTGCTCTAGCCACTTTGATTTCCTATATTGCTCTTTTAAGGCTCAAAAAATGCCGTATTGCCCTCTATACGCACGTATTTTTTTCATATTTAAAATCTTTACAATAGCTTATCTTGGTGCGACCCCTGAAAAACATTATTTCATATTTAAAATCTTTACAATAGCTTATCTTGGTGCGACCCCTGAAAAACATTATTTTTTTCTGAGGACTTTAGGCCTGAATTTCGAAGAAATGGCATCCATAGCCCTGTCGATTTTCTCCCAGACGGCGTTCTGTTTCATGGGGCCGTCGTAAAGATCCTGCTGTACGGGTGTTCCGCCCGAGATGAAGCCCGAAGCCTCTACACTGATTAGGCGTATTTTCTTCTCAAGGCGATAGGTATCCAGGAAAGCAAAAAGAAAAGTTAATACAAGCGGTCATATTTGTGACATAGTGTGAGGCAAATAGTTTTTTATGCTCTTCTAAACGTTAAAATCTATTAAATAAATACATTGACAAATAAAGACTATTTTGCTATCTGACAGCTCTATAAAAGATATCTACTGAGCCAATTTCAAACCACCCCATTTCGGCCGATCTCTTCGTTGGTTGAAAATTTCAATCCTCGGAATACGCTTAGTATACCTGTGGCTGAAATTTTCGATCCGCCTTGAGCTTAACCGAACTGGACCGTTTTGAAAATGGCTCTACTGGTTTAATTTATCTTGAAAAGCTCATTATTCGTAGTCACATCTTAATTTAAAAAAGGATCGCAATGCAGTTATTTGATGAGCCCCGTCTAATTTCTATTGTAGTGCCGTGTTATAATGAAGGTCCGGGAATAGACGTTTTCTGCAGGAAACTCAACACTGTTTTGGCGAAACTGCCTAATTATCGTTTCGAAATTGTCTGTGTTGACGATGGTAGCCGAGATGATACGCTTAATAAATTGTTAACGATTTCCCTGAATGACCGGCGCTATGTAGTAATAGAATTATCTCGCAACTTTGGCAAAGAATCAGCGTTGACCGCAGGGATTGATGAAACGCATGGTGATGCCGTTATCCCGATTGATGCAGATCTCCAAGATCCGCCTGAGTTGATTGAAGTTATGATAGCGCATTGGGAAAAAGGGGCGGAGGTAGTGCTGGCTAAACGCAGCAACCGCGATACAGACAACTTCTTCAAACGCATTACCGCGAACCTGTTCTATGGTGTTCACAACCAAATAACAGCTAACAAATTGCCTAAGAATGTTGGCGATTTTCGGCTTTTGGATCGAGTAGTAGTTGATGCCCTAAGTCTCCTTCCAGAACGTCAGCGCTTTATGAAAGGACTGTTCGCTTGGGTTGGCTATCAGACCGTGACGGTTGAATACGTCCGCCAAGCGCGCAAAGCAGGAAAAACAACGTGGTCAGGCTGGCGATTGTGGAATTTCGCCCTGGAAGGAATTACTAGCTTTAGTACAGTCCCATTACGCTTGTCTTTTTATTTAGGAGCGTTAATCGCTTTTTTTACTTTTACGTATGCCTTTTTCATCCTGGTGCGTACATTAATATTCGGCATTGATGTTCCAGGCTATGCCTCTTTGATCGTGTTTATATTGTTCTTCGGAAGCGTTCAGCTCATAAGCATTGGTGTGATCGGAGAGTATGTTGGCCGGATTTATATGGAAGTGAAGAATCGTCCATTGTATCTGATTCGTCGAGTACATGGACGTGAAACGCTCGAGACGGACTCAACTGCAGGCGCCGCAGGCTATCCAGTAGGCGTTGTATCTTAAATTAACACGGCAGATCGGCCAAGATAATAACCTAACAAGGTTTAGTTATCGGTAGAGGAATAAGTACTAATTAGCACGTCAATTAGCGTCGCAGAAATAAAAATGGGAATTATGTTATTCAACTACTATCACCAAGGACCCCTTGGAAATGAAGTCATTTCAGACTTTTAATGCCTATATTCTAAGAATTGGATTGGCACCCTCAGGCAAATGGGATCTTTTGGTGGCAGCCTTAGCCCTGTTCCTTCTTAATCAAACATTCGAAGCCATGCTTCTGACGTTCAAAGGGTTGGCTTATGGTTCTCTTTGCAATTTTGATTGTGGTTGGTATTCTACCATTGTCTCCCATGGGTATGACCTGGCACCACACGCCCACTTAAACAAAGACGCCGCCAACTGGGCCTTCTTTCCTGCCTTCCCGATGATTGCACGAGCTGTCCAAATGGCAACCGGTTGGGCCCCTCAAATAAGCCTGATTGTGGCCTCAAAGTTGTTCTTCTTAACTTCGCTATATTTTTTCATGGTTTTGGTTCGTGAGTATGAAGAGACTGTTCCTCCGGTTCTCTCCGGCGGTATTTTGGCTTTTGGGCCGCTGAGCATTTATGCCAATACGGGCTATACTGAAACCCTTTATTTCACTATAACGTGTTTTTTCTTCATGGCCTTACGCAGGCAACGATATATGTTAGCAGGCTTATTGGTTGGCGGTATGACGTCTATTAAAGTGACCGGTGGGGCAGGTGGTCTCGCATATATCGCGGATGCATATGATAGCTTCCGACGGGGAAATGCGGAGACACGCATGCGCATCCTTCTTGGTGCTATGTTGGTACCCCTTGGCCTTTCGGGGTTCATAATGTTTCTCAATTATTGGATTGGAGATGGCCTTGCTTTCATTCATATCCAACGTGCCTGGGGCAGGGAGATGAATAACCCATTTATAGTACTGTGGGACGGGTTGACAGGTGATATAGTGTCCTTTTATCTTGCCGTATTTGCGCTTTTGTCGATGGGATTTACGGTAAAGCTATTCGTTAATAAGAATTATGCTATGGCAATTTTCCTTGGCTTTTCAACGCTGATACCACTGATGACCGGTTTGCAGTCCATACCCCGTTATGTTTGGTGGCAAGTGCCTTTCGTGTTTTCACTTTCCCTTATCGCCAACCGCTACCCGTTTATTTTGATATGTACTCCATTCTTAATCTTGGGACTAGTGCTATATTATCTGGGATGGTTTCAAACCCTAGGGTTTGTCATATGACCCGAGTATATAGTACTCTCATTGGCATTTTCATGATCTACTATTGTTGGGTTGCATGGATAGCGCTCCATCCTGATGTAACTCCTGAATATTGTGCTTATTACATCACTCGTGAATCTTCAATCAGCCCGCAAATGGAAAGAGGTACTCGGCCAATTCGTTTGTTTGAACAATTGACTCCAGATGATCCTCGACTAATTTTCCATCGCTGGTCACCACCAGAGACAACGTTCCGATGGTCTGACGGGCCTCTGGGAACAATTGTTTTTACATTACAACGAGCTGTAGTTGAGTTGGCGGAAGGCCGAATAGTATTATCGATCGGAACAAATGGGCCACAGCGAGTTAAAGTGTCTTTGAACGGCAAACCTATGGTGGATAGAGCTGCTGGAAATAATACGGTGATAGAACTTAATTTTGATCCCAGGCTATTGAATGTTGGCAAGAATCATCTCGATTTTCGATTTCCTGATGCAAAGAGACCCGGTAATGGTGACCCTCGGCAACTTGCGATCTTCATACGCAGTCTGAAAATATTTTAAGGGAGTGCTTCGTGTCAGGGGCTTTAGATTAAAAAAATGTGCGCCAGCCATTATTTCCTTAATTAGTGCCCGAACGAAAACCCGATAAATTCGTCGATCAAAGCTCGCGCTGAAGCATAGACACATAGTGGTTTGCTTTTTCCACATCGACAATGCCTGCGTATCGGATATGGCCAGGCTGATATTAAGGGCAAAATTAAAGAAAATTACAAAAAAATATAGGAAATTTGCGCCAAAAAATCGGGTTTCAAACTATCCGGCATTTGGTTTCAAACTAAACGACAAGTTACATTGATTTTGGTCGCCGGGTGCAATACAGTGTTTTCGAATGCCTTCTGGATGAAACGCTTCTGAACCAAATGACCGAACGGATCGAAAGGATAGTGGAGGACACCGAGGACAGCGTCCGGGTATATACTCTGTGCGCTGGATGCGAAAAGAAAGTGCATATCATCGGGCGCGGTGAGGTGAGCCGGGATGAGGGGGTTTACATTCTGTGGCCGGGCAAAAACCGGTGAAAAATTAGTCGTTTTCCAATAATTACAATCTATTGATACGAATTTTAAAGCGCTCATAAAATTGGAGGTAGGTAACGGTTGATTTATAACATGCTTGAAATAAAACATTTTTACATAACCATGGACCTGAAGAATAAGAATTTTGGATGCGCATTTTCAACCAAGAAAGGGGGTAACGGGAAAATGGCGTTGAACCATATGAATTATCAAGAGAAAAAACAACAACTGTTCCAGAAGTGACCTGATCTTTGAAGGGATTGAGACGATATTGACACGGGTCGAAATCTGGTCCACGTATTAGTTCCAGAAGTGACCTGATCTTTGAAGGGATTGAGACCAATGTATTCCCTTACCCGGTACTCCGGTTTGATTAGAGTTCCAGAAGTGACCTGATCTTTGAAGGGATTGAGACTGGAGAATGTGATCGACAAGTCGAAAGCTAAAGCGGGGGCACCTGGACGCCACCCCCAGAATGCTCAGTCGCTCTGGTTATCGGCTACATAAAGGGGAAAAGCGCGATATGTATAGCTCAATGTTCTGGGGCGACGGAGAAACTATTCCGGTGAGCAGTTCTGGGCTAAAAGCTATCATATTTCCACGGTAGGTCGGAATGAAACCATCGTCTGGGGTTACATGAGAGCCCAGGAGGGTGAAGATCGCCGCCCAGATCAATTTGCTCAAGCAGTGCGCCGCTACCTTTGAGGTGGCCAGTCATAATATTCGCTTTGAGCGGCATATATTTACAAGACCTGGCTCTGCCTGAGGTATTGTGACTCTGAGAGTATAATTCTTAAGATAGTAGATTAGTATCATCCACCCACCCATATTTAGCCCACCATGGACCATACAGTAACGCCAAAAAGGCAAAAGAAAATTTCTACGATTACCTGCAACTTTTTCTACGATTAAGGGGAAAATTACACTAAAAGTTGCCACATAGTTGCCACGGTTTCCCCTCCCCTAAAACTCAAAAAGGAACCAAGCTAATCGCTTGATTCCTTTTGATTCTATGGCGCACCCGGCAGGATTCGAACCTGCGACCTACGGATTCGTAGTCCGGCACTCTATCCAGCTGAGCTACGGGTGCATGGAAAAAAGATTTGAATTTTGGATGCTTCATAAGCTATAGAAGCGAGGTTGTCAACGATTAGTTATGGATATATTTCACATCAGATACATGGAAATGGCCCTGGTCGAGGCCGAAAAAGCTGGACAACTGGATGAAGTTCCGGTAGGAGCAGTCCTTGTTGATAAATCCGGTGATGTTCTGGCAGCGGCCCATAACCTCACTATCTCGAGAATGGACCCGACGGCCCATGCCGAGATCCTGGCGCTTAGGGAAGCCGCACATAAAATCAACAACTACAGATTGTTGAATACCACCCTGTATGCAACGGTGGAACCCTGCATCATGTGCATGGGGGCCATCATTCATGCCCGGGTGGCCAGGATAGTGTTTGGTGCACCGGATCCGAAGTGGGGAGCAGCGGGCTCCCTCTATCACTTCGGCCGGGATGATCGGCTCAACCACTCGCCGGAAATAATCGGTGGTGTTTGTGAAGACCGCTGTAGAGAGCAGATACAGGCTTTTTTTCGGCGGAAAAGAAACTAAAAAGGAGCAATCCGTGGCAAATATTGTACTTATCGGCACACAGTGGGGAGATGAAGGAAAAGGAAAAATCGTGGACATGCTTTCCTCCGACGCGGATGTAGTCGTCCGGTTTCAGGGCGGCAACAATGCCGGGCACACCATGGTAGTGGACGGAGAGCAGATCATCAGCCATCTGGTGCCGTCGGGTATCCTTCAGGGCAAACTGTGCCTGATTGGAAACGGTGTGGTGGTGGACCCGGATGTCCTCTTGGGAGAGATCGATTACCTTGCCGGAAAAAACATCGACACAAGCCCTGCACAGTTGAAGGTCAGTCAAAAAGCACATTTGATCATGCCTTACCACAAGCAGATCGACAATGCCCGGGAGAAAATGAAGGGCGATAAAAAAATCGGCACAACCGGCCGGGGAATCGGACCAGCTTACGAGGACAAAGCCACCCGACGCGGCATCCGTTTCGCGGACCTCCTGGAGCCTGAACTGCTTTCCGAAAAAATCACAGCCATCATGCTGGAAAAGAATTTTTATCTTGAAAAATTCTTCGGCGAACCGCCCATGGATGTGAATGGTGTCATCTCGCAATATATGGATTACGCCAAGCGACTCGGACCTTATATCGCAGACGGCTCCGTCATTCTGGATGAAGCCATCAAAAACGGTGATCAGGTCCTTTTCGAAGGCGCCCAGGGAACCCATCTGGATATCGACCACGGAACATATCCCTTTGTCACCTCCTCCAATACTGTCTCCGGAAATGCCTGTTGCGGCACAGGCGTAGGACCAAAACAGATAACCGGTGTGCTGGGTGTCGTGAAAGCCTACACCACCCGCGTAGGCGCCGGTCCTTTTCCGACGGAACTGGAGGATGATACCGGCAACTACATACAGGAGAAAGGGGCGGAGTTCGGGGCCACAACCGGTCGGCGGCGGCGGTGCGGATGGCTCGATATGGTCATTCTGAAAAATGCCGTGCGTTTAAACGGCCTTACCAGTCTTGCGATAACCAAACTGGATGTTCTGGGCGGATTGGACACCTTGAATATCTGTACGAGCTATATGCATAATGGCAGCCCTATCGAGCATTTTCCGGCCAGTCTCAAAGTCCTGTCGGAATGCACTCCCGTTTACGAAAGCCTGCCCGGCTGGCAGGAGGATATTTCGGGGATCCGGGACTACGATTCGCTTCCGGAAAACACCCGGAATTACCTCAAGCGTATCGAGGCGCTGGCAGGGGTTCCGATTGGCATCCTCTCGGTAGGACCGGGGCGTGAAGAGACTATTGTGGTGAGGCATCCTTTTAAAGCAAGTGCCTAAAATGCCTATAGCGCCCTAAAGTGCCTAAAATTGAGGTATTCTAACTTTTTTTACGGATTGATATAATTCCATGTTCAATCCACTTGACAAATCCATCCGCCTGACCTAAAAGGTCAACCCATGTCGGGCAGTAGCGCAGCCTGGTAGCGCGCATGCTTCGGGAGCATGAAGTCGGAGGTTCAAATCCTCTCTGCCCGACCAATTGAACAGATAAAGGCCCCTTTGGGGGCCTTTTTTTGTGCTGAGTGTACTAATTAATCACGCTATTGTCCGAAATCTTATTGCAGTCGCTGCATTGTTTTTCCAATCTGCGGTTTTCCTTTCGGCATAGCTCGCACCAGTAATAAATAATCCGATAATCCCGCCTGCCGACATACTTTTTAAAACGGCCATTATACAATCCATGCATTTTGCCATCAGCATCGCCCGGATCCTCCAGCAGACGCTCAATCACTTTGTGAATACGTTTATAACCTTCAGGATCGGTTCCTTTTACTTTCTCCAGTTTTCGAGTGAATTGTTCAGTAGGTCTGTATAAATTATGCTCGTTCATCACTGACTCCCACACCTCTCATTCAATACCTGTCAGCTCAAATCGGGAACCCGCTGAACGGACAAATTCCGATAGCATCCAAGGTCATCCTTTCCCTGACGACAATCATTACACACCTCCCGGCCCAGGCAACCGCTTTGGGTGGCTCCATAACTATTCCCCTTTTATCGGCGGCATTAAAATACGAACGATTGTTCCCTTGCCGAGTTCAGAGTCGATATAAATATATCCGTTATGATTTTTGATAATGCCATACACGGCAGCCATATCGAGGCCGCGTCCCTGGAATTTAGTCGTGAAGAAAGGATCGAATATTCTGTTTTTTGTCCCCTCATCCATTCCCTTCCCATTGTCTTCGATCGTGAGGACGACATAATTGCCTGGTGTAATGCCCCAGTGTGAAGATGCGAAGGTCTCATCAATCTCTCTTTCGGCGGTGCGGATATGGATATGTTCCGCACCTGCTTCCGATGCGTTCGTGAAAACAGCCGATAAAACCACTTGCAGCTGGTCGACATCCGCTTTGATCATTGAAATATGCCCGGAAAGATCGGTATCGATCAGCATATTGGCATCCGACCTGGACAAGATAGCAGGCGATATGCTTTTTAGTATATCGTTGAGATTTACAATTTCAGCCTTGTATTTCCCACCCCGGGCGTAAGCGTGTAACCGTTTTGTAAGCCTCTGCAGGCGTTGAATAGATCCCGTTACCTGTTGATCAAAAGAATTTACAGCCTCATGATCCGTTAACGTCATCTTGAGCAATTCGATGTTTCCGGTAACAACGTTGAGTGCGTTGTTGAACTCATGGGCAACCCCCTCAGACAGGGTTGTGATGGCCTCCAGTTGCTTGATTTTCATGAGATGGGCCTCTATATTTTTTCGCTCGGAAATATCACGAACAACCGCCAGGATATAGGGTTTCCCATCCTCATGGATAATATTCGAGTTGACTTCGACTGGAAATCTCTCTCCCGTTCTCTTAATGTGGACCGTTTCAAACACCAGGTGCCCTTTTTCGCGCAATTCTCTCCGGTGGTTCCGGGAACTGTGAGCATCAGCGTCCGATCGTTGGGTGATATCAGGCCCCGAAAGCTGAAGAAATTCATCGTATGAATATCCATATCGCTCACAGGCGACATTGTTTACCTCCTCGAACGGTGCAAACCCCTCCTCTTTCAAGGGGTGAACGAAGATTGCGTCGCCCAGCGAGTCGAAAAACACCTTGATTCGCTGGGCTTGTTTATATAGTTTTTCTTCCGCTGACTTGTATTCAGTAATATCCCTGGCGATTCCTTCCACCCCGCCGATTCCGCCATCCCGGTCATAGAAAAAACATGCATTGGTTGATGCCCACCACACCGATCCGTCCTTCCGTTTCAATCGGGCCTCGAAGTTTCTGACCTTGCCGTCTCTTTTAAGTATTGAAAGGAACTGCTCACGCTCCTCCGCTATCAGATAAACATCCCTGGCCATATCCAGCCCGATGGCCTCTTCCATGCTGTATCCTGCAAGCTCGTACACTGATTTTGATAAATATATAATCTTTCCTTCGGCGTCGGTCCGATACAGGAGATCACTGGCGTTCTCGGCCAATGACCGATATTTGCTCACACTTTCTTCAAGTTCTTCCACTCTGTCGACAAGCTCGTCATAGCTCGGTTTTTTCTCCATTATTCTCTCCATGATATTAGAATCTGTTCGCTTACCCTGAAACCGGCTGGACAGACATCCTCGGTGCGCGGTGTGGAAAACCGATACCCGGTGATTACAGCAAATGTATAAAGTGCCCATGGTGTGCTAAACTGCCAAAAGTAATGATATTCTATCACTTTTAGCTCCCAACGCCAAATACAAATCACGGTTCCCTGTTCTCCGTTCACTTTTTCCTCTCACCGGTACGATCGGCGAAATAGATGGAGAGGACATCCCATGGGGCGGTTCGAAACCGGTATTAGCAAAATCCGACGCCCTCTTGCGCAAACACCCGGCATCCCCTTTGAAATGATACGGATTTTATAACGGTTACGCGGAAAACGGAAAAGGAGTTGTTTTCAACATGCATCTTTTGATATCTGAAAAGAGTTACCTGGGGAAAAAGCCCTGCTCAAGGCAGCTCCGGAGTCCAGCATGGAAACGGGATGGTCCTTGCTGGATACAGGTTTAACGAAAAAATAGAAGAGATGCTGCAATGTGGCTGCAGGGGCTACATCCAGAAACCATTTTCCCTCAACGATCTGTCGATAAAAGTCAAACAGATGATGGACACGGAAATTTAACAGAACGACGGGAAACCGCATGAAATCGAATCTGACACTCATCGGCATGCCGGGAGCGGGAAAAAGTACCATCGGGATCATCCTGGCCAAGAACCTTGCCATGGGGTACATCGATACGGATGTGCTTATCCAGATCAACCGCCAGAAAACCCTTCGGCAAATTCTAGATGAAAGTGGTCATCTCGTCTTGAGGGCCATCGAGGAGAAAGAGATCCTCAAACTCAATAAAGAAACATTTCAAAAAGCGGAATTTTTCTTGTCAACGACCTTCGAATAAGGGTGGAGGCATTCATATTCATATCGCCTTAAGCACCAACGCCCCATCCCCAAGCCGCGCATTCGCCGCCTCCAACTGTTCTTTCCCCGAAATCACGGCAACCGCCTGTTTGCCGCTATCCGGTGAAAAATACTTTTCGGCGACAGCTTCCACCTGCCCGCGTGTCAGGGAGAGAAGTGCCTCTTTGTATTCCCGCCGGGCGTCATCGGTAAGGGAGATAAGACTTCTCGCGAATGCTTTCCGGGCCGCGGGCCCGGGCGGGTCCGGCTTGTCGATTTCCGAACAGACCTGAAGAAGGGCTTCGTTGATATCCTGATCTGTGTAGTCGCCGGAAGTGATAAACGCGGCGGCCCCCTTGTAGGCATCGAGGGTCTGAACGATATGCGGATCCCGATAGGAGGCAAAGAAAAAAAGACCATCCTCCGAATCATAGGCACTGAACCCGCCATAGGCACCGCCCTTTTCACGGATCTCGCGATGGAGGTAAAGGGACCGGAGCATCTTCGCAATCACCGCCAGGGCCGGCGAATCCGGATGTTCCCTGCGCACGGCCCGGAAACACTGTGCGACAAAAGAGACCGACGACGAGGTGTACCATCCCTCCCGGGGCAGGCCGCTCTCTTCGGAATTCAACTCGGGCGCACTGAATCCTTTATCAAAATCGGTGGCGCCCGCGGCGTGTCCAAGCGCTTCGGCCAGCCTGCTGTTGAAAACAATGCCGGCGTCCAGCGCCGATGGTGATCCGATACAGGCCGATTGAGCATTTTCCCAGGCAAAAAGATGTTTTCCGATACGGGTTAATTCCGCGGAAACAGACGAAAGTGCCGATTCATCCAGCCCGCTGGTTATCTCTTTCAGATGCCGGAGTTGGGTAACGCCGGACCATGCCTCCTGAAGAGCGGTCTGGGGCATGAACCGCCGGGCCGCGAGACTCATGGCAAGGCGGTGGCCATTATGAAGCACCATGGATTCCAAACCGGCGCGATACTCCAGAAGAAGCTGTTGAAGCCGCTGGTGGTTGGAAAAATCGAACGCCCCTGCCAACTCGGCCATGAGATCGAACATCTTTTCCTGGTTGCGTTCAAGGCATTTGGCCCCCATGTGGAGATAGGTCATACAGCGACCATCCCGGCGGGCGTGGGTCCGCACCTGTGTCCCTACACCGATGCCCCCGGTATAGGTGTCGATCCGTTTTGCCATCTCCATGTAATCCCGCCGGTTGGTACCGGACTTGGTCACCGCATAGCAGAAAAAAGGAACCATTGGAACGAGAGCGGCCGGAAGCGTGCCCATACCAAAGGCCGACGCATAGTAGAAAATTCCCGCCGTGGCGGCCTCATAGCATCGAGTCGTCGGTTCAATTCCCCGGTCACACTCCTGGACCGTCCGGATGGTGGGAGGGATATCTTCCCGGGCAAGTGTCGGAAGCACGGAAACATCCTCCTTGGCCGTCTGCAGCCCGGCCAGGGCTTCGGTATCTTCCTTGATCCGCTGCACGTCCGATGGGCTGAGTTTCTCTTGAATATCGGCCAATACCCCGGCGACCTGTTCTTCCTCTTTCCGTGCCATATCCTGGTCCGGGTGGAGTTCAAATAAAACACGATGGGGATTTTCCAGGAAAAAGGATCGCAGCTTGTTTTCCAGAAAAGCGCCCGAGGCGATCTGCTCCCGCAGGTGACGCATGTCTTTGTCAAACTGTAGAACCCTCACCGGATCGCCCTTGTGAAACCAGTTCCCCCCAAAGGCAAGCAGAAGTTTCAGACCATAGGGATAGGGGGTGTTTGTCACCTCTTTTCTGTGAAACTCGATCTGATGTACCGCCGCCTCCACAAGCTCTTCCTCGATCCCATCGGCCGCGAGCCGCTTCAGGACATCCATTACGATGGTCTCGATTTTTCCGGCGGCATCACTTTCCACATCCTTGAGCCCACAGGAGAAAAGCGTGTCCCGGTTGTCCGGATCGAATCCGGTGGCATCACTCAAGGCCGTTCCGAGCCCCGAATCCATAAGCGCTTTCCGAAGGGGAGAGGCCGCGTTTCCGAGGAGAATCTCTTCCAGGAGCGTCAGCACCAGCACCTCCGAAGCATCCTGAATATCGGCCGTCAGCCACGCCACACAGGCCTGGCTCTTCTTTTTAGGATCTTCCTCCGGCGCCAGGGGATAATAATACGTCGCCCTGCGGGGAGAGGACCAGCGGGGCTGAGCCGGCACATCCGTCCGAGGATCGATCCGATCGAATCCCTCCAGAACGGTTTTTTCGATAACTTCCAGGTGCCCCGCAAGGGGTAAGTTTCCGTATGAATAAAAAAACGCGTTGCTGGGATGGTAATGCCGCGCATGGAACGTTCTGAGCGATTCGTAAGTCAGCGAGGGGATTTCGGCCGGATCGCCGCCGGAATTGTATCGATAGGTGGTATCGGGGTAGAGCGCATTGTTCAGGGAGCGTCTGCAGACCTGGTCCGGCGACGACATGGCCCCTTTCATTTCATTGTAAACAACCCCCTTGTAAACCAAACGCTCACCATCACCCTCCGCATCCCCCTTCATTTCCAGGCGATGCCCCTCCTGCTTGAAGGAAAGCTCATCGAGCCTGGGGAAAAAGGCCGCATCGAGATAGACCGAAAGAAGATTGTAAAAGTCTTTCCGGTTGGGCGTACTGAAGGGGTACATGGTCCAGTCGGAAGCCGTAAAAGCATTCATAAAACTGCTCAGACTTCTTTTGAGCATGGAAAAAAAAGGGTCCCGCACCGGATACTTGCGCGATCCGCAGAGCACCGTATGCTCTAATATGTGGGCCACACCTGTTGAATCTTCCGGAACTGTCTTGAACGCGACGCTGAAAGCATTTTCTTCATCATCCCGGCTGACGTGCACATATCGCGCACCTGTTTTTTCGTGAGAGAGTTCATGGAACACCGCCTGTATTTCAGACAGGGATACAATGCGTTGAACCTTGAATCCGGCGTGGATGCCGCCAATCCGAAGCTCCGGGTTTAAGGGGTCCTGTATTTGATTCATGAATTTTCCACCACATATCGCCCGCGCTGTTTCCGGGCAATGCTGCCGTTTTTGTGAAGTCGGAAGATGATATTTCGAAGCTTCTTATCTCCAAAACCTGTTTTCTCCCTGATTTCCGGGATACCGATGGGCTCATTCGATTTTGAAATAATTGCCAGCACGATTTCCGAAGCGCTGATCTCACCACCTGTTCCGCCACTGTGCAGCCCCGAGTTTCTGTTATACTTGCCAAGTGGTACTGCCTTCTGAATGGCCCTTTCGAGCCGATCCATACGTTCCGCAAGTTTGTCGATATCTTTTTTGGTCGAGATGCCGTATTGCTGCATGAAAAATTTCACCATGGCATCAAAACTAACTGTTTTTCCCTTTCTTCTTGTCATAATTCCCCCCTGCCGGAAAAAACACCGTCAAACCGCACGTAGATCAGAACAAAACACTTGAGCCAATTTCAAGACGCTCCATTGCAGCCGGTTTCCGCGTTGGTCGAACTGTCGCGGATCCCGCATTCGACGGGGAAACATATTGAAAATGGCTCACTTTTATTCAATTTACTGAAGGCCATCGGCAAAGTCAAGAAATCATGTTTCGGGATCAATATGCCCTTGAAAACCAGCCCCGGCCGTGATACGAACAACTGCTTTAAAAATGACTTATAATTTTTAAGCCATTTTCAAAACAGCCCCCAGGCACACTGCGGCGTGATAACTCGGCTTGAAAATCGGCCGAAATGGGATGTTTCGAAATTGGCTGAGTTGATATTATATATGACGCTGAACCGGAAGTTTGAACAACATAGTCGCAATCTGATTGCCAAAATAAAAAACGTTAAAGGAGAGCCCCGATATATCGCATTGGGCCTGGCCATCGGTGTTTTAATCAGCGCCACTCCTTTTTTCCCGTTTCACACATCCATCGCCCTTGTTCTGGCCGTGTTGCTAAAGGGAAGCCGGATAGCGGCAGCGGCCGGCGTATGGGTGAGTAACCCGGTCACACTGCCTTTTTTTTATATATCCACATATAAAATAGGAGCATACTTTCTCGGGGTCACTTCATCCACGGATATCTCAGGCAAGTCTTTCTTCGAATTGCTGGGCATGGGATTTGAAATCACCCGGGCCATGGTTCTGGGTGGGTTCGTTATCGGGATTCCACTGAGCATTGCCGGATATTATATTGCACTTCGGATTATTACCGCATTTCGAAACCACCGGATTAGGGACTGCCGGTGAAGCTAAAAGTCAAGCACAGGTCAGCATGATTATAATCACGCATTTTATTGTACTATGACCTCTCCGAAAACACTTTTGAAAGCCTGGGAATTATTCCCCAAAAAACAACTGGGACAGAATTTCCTTGCGGATCCGAGCACCGCGCGAATGATCGTTTCCAGGGGGGGGGTGCTTCCGGAGGACGTTATTTTCGAAATCGGCGCGGGGTTGGGCGCCCTTACAATTCCACTGTCGGCTGCCGCCAAAAGAGTCTATGCCGTGGAAAAAGACGATCGCCTGGTCCGGCTGCTTGAAACGGAACTGGTGCTTCACAAAGCCAAAAATGTCACCCTGCTCCACCAGAATGTTTTAGCGGTGGATATCCCCGCCATGGCAGCAGGTGAAAAAACCCGGCTTCTTGCATTCGGGAACCTCCCCTACAATATCTCCTCCCAGATCCTCATCAAACTGATCGAGAACAGAAAACACCTGAGCCGCTGCATCCTGATGTTCCAAAAGGAACTGGCCGACAGACTTACCGCGAAAGCAGGCAAAAAAGCATACGGCCGGCTGTCCGTCATGTTGCGGTACTGCGCCGAAATCAGGCCCCTTGCAACGGTGAAAGCGAACCTCTTTTATCCGAAACCGAAAATCGATTCCGAAATCATCGAAATCGACTTTTCGCGGCCGTCTCCACATAAGGCGGAAAATGAGCCCTTTTTCTTCTCTGTTATCAAAGCCGCCTTTTCAAAACGTCGGAAGACCCTTAAAAACGCTCTCACTTCAAGCGAACTCGGGATGAGCCAGGAGCAGGTGTCCCTTGCACTTACGGCTGCCGGAATCGATCCGGTCCGAAGGGCCGAGACCCTGAACGTGGAAGAGTTTGTAGGGTTAGGGAATGCGCTGGGGGAAAAGATAGAGGTCGGAGGTCGGAAATCGGAGGTCTGAGAACAGCAAAAAAAAGCGATATTCTACCTCTGGCAGTTCATGTAAGCCCCCAATCCCCGTTACCATAATGGCGCCGCATCAAACCACAACTGCGTCTCCACGAAAAACACGAAACTCACGAAAAACAAAAGGATGGCTCAACCCGCCAAAATTATCGATAAATTTTAAAGTCATATCCCATATCCAGCATAAACTACACTGAATCCATTTTTCTTTTATTTCGTGCCTTTCGTGTATTTCGTGGAAGTCTTGTCTTTTCGCAGTTTCCGACCTCTGATCTCCGGCCTCTGACTTCCGGAATCACATATCCTCCGCAATGGACACCACACGATCTCCGAGCATATTGACGTAACTGCCCATTTCGTTGTCATACCATCCGTAAATCACCGCCTGTGTCATCGGAACCCGGAGAATCATGTCCCCCAGGACGGCCCTGGCTTTGTCATCGAGGCCTGACACCTGGCTCAGGTCTACCGGCAGCTCCGTAGTGCGTGTGTGGGTTTCATGGCCTTCAATAATGGCTGCCGCTCTGGGCGTTCCGACAACATCGCAGGAAACGTTCTGTTTGTCCGAATAGTGCAGATATCCAAACGCATCATCGGCTTCAGCCTGGCGGTAAACATCGTTGATGGTTTGTTTCCGGATCGGCTCTCCATCAATCTCCTCCTGGAAATTAACCACCAGGATAATCAGAGAACCGGTATTGATGGGCACCCGAACGGACTCGGCGATGAAACCGATCTCCTTCATCTCCGGGACAACCAGCACCAGCGCCTTTGCCGCACCGGTGGTTGTGAGGATGATGTTGTTCATGATGCTCCGGTTTTTCCTCAGGTCCGCTTTTCCCTCACCCGCAAGGCGGTCAAGCACTTGCTGGGAACCGGTGGCGGCATGAACCGTGGCCATGGATGCCGAGAGTATCCGCCTGGCCCCGAAATGATGGATAAGCGGTTTCACCATATGGGCGAGACATGTCGTCGTGCACGACGCATTTGATATCAATCTGTGCCGCCTGGGGTCATAATCGTTGTCGTTAATTCCCATGACGGTTGTGACGCTGTCCGGGGGCATGTCCACCTCCGGGCCTTTAATCTTGAAAGGCGCGGAGACTACGACCTTCTCCGCCCCCGATACAAGGTGCCCCCGCAGAGCCCCCTTCGAGGCATCCGCATCCACGGTGGGATCCAGGAATTTGCCGGTAGTATCCACCACCAGTCGTGCCTTGTATTCCCGCCAACCCAACCGGGCCGGGTTCCGTTCCGTCCTGAGGAACCGTATCAGCACGCCATTGACACGCATGGTCCCTTCGGCTTCATCGAGGTTTTCAATGACCGGTTCACCTTTACATCCATGCAGGTATCTTTCAAGCCGGCCATAGGTGGAATCCCTTTCAAGATAGTGTGCGATATCTTCAAGTGATCCCCCCACCTGCCTTCCAAGGTTCACAACAATTTCATCAAAATACTTACGTCCCGCATGGTGCCAAACCGTTAGCTTCCCGATCCGACCAAAGCCGTTGACACCAAGCACTCGCTTTTTGTCACTTCCGGCAGTCTGTTCCATAGCACCCCCTAAGTATATTTTGTGTTTCCATGTTCACTGCTACGCGTTTATTTCTCACTGTTACCACATTCATAGTAAAAATCGATGGAAGATGGATGACCGCTTCGATAGGACGATGGACGCTTTACGACTCGATGGAAGATGGATGACCGCTTCGCTAGGACGATGGACGAAAAAGCCAAGCAATCAAGTCTTGTCTTATCGTCTCTCATCCATCATCCTTTCGTCCTTCGGTCTTTTTCGTCCCTCATGCTGTTTCTTCCCTCTTCCATCTTCTATCTTCCCTCGGTTTTTTTCGTCCCTCTTCCCTCGTCTTCTCGTCCATCGGTTTTTGCAGTTCTCAGACCTCCGACTTCCGATCTCCGACCTCAGACCTCCGATCTCTGACCTCTGACCTCCGGCCGTTTGCCTCAGACCTCCGACCTCTGGTTGTCACTTCTACGTCTCACTCAACCGAAGACGACCGGCAAAAACGGAACCCGCACGCCCGTCGATACTGATAAAATCACCCGATTTGATCAGGTTTCGGTTGAAAACGAAGGTTCTGTCCGATTCATTACAGATCATATTCTCGCAGCCGACCACGCATGTCTTACCGATACGGTGCGCAACCACCGCGGCATGGGACGTCATGCCGCCCCTTGCGGTGAGAAGTCCGTCAGCCGAAAAAATCTCCCGGATATCATCCGGTACCGTGTCCCCCCGGACCAGGATAAGAGACGTTTCGGGCTCCTGCTTCCGCCACTGATCGATCTCCTCCAGGCTGAATACCGCGCGCCCGCTCATGGCGCCGCCGCTTACGCCCACACCATGCCCCAACAGCCTGCCGTCATTGACCTCCTCCGGCGCAAAAGCCATCACCTTCTTACGCTCACGAATCGACATATCCCGGGCCTGCAGGAAATAAAGATCCCGGGCCTTTGGCGACTCAAAAGTAAACTCTATCTCCTGGGGACTCCAGTTGCGTTTGTAGATCAGCTCGGTGGCCCAGGATTTAAGTTCCGAATAAATCTCCGGGAAGTGAGTTTCAAGGGTAATATCCGTTTCCCGCATTTCAAAATTTTGCTGCATGACGGAAATGGGAAGGGTCTTCACAAGCCCCGAAACCACATCCTCCCCCTGGTTCCCGAGGGTAAAATCCCCCCAGAGCTTGAGCGTTTCACCGGACCACCGGGGATTGTGGGTGAAAACCACCCCCGTCCCCGACTGTTGGGTTAAATTCCCGAACACCATGCCCTGAATGGTTACGGCAGTCCCCCAGTCATCGGAGATGCCCATAATCTGTCGATACGTTTTGGCCTTGGGCGTTTCCCAGGAATCGAGCACCTTTTTTATGATCAGCGTCACCTGCTCGAACGGATCGCCGATGATGTCGATGCCTTCATCCTGAACCCGCTGCTTGTAGGTAAGCGCCATCTTCTTCATCTGGGCGCCTGACATGCCGCGTTTATAGGCCACTCCGAGTTTCTTCTTAAAATCGGCCATAATGGCATCGAAATCATCCCGTGTAAGTCCGAAACTCATCCCGTAGCACTGCATGAACCGTCTGAAATTATCCCATGCGAACCATTCATTGCCCGTCTTTGCGGCGATACCGGCGGCGATATCTTCATTGAGCCCCACATCCAGGAACGTATCCATCATGCCGGGCTGGGAAATCGTCGACCCGCTCCGCACTGAAACCAGGAGTGGGTTTGACGGGTCTCCGAGACGTTTTCCACATTTTTTTTCAACAAGGGCGAGCTGATCGGCCAGCTGCTCTCTGAAATTTTCTTCGGCCGGACGATATCCCTCCACAATTTGCCGTGACCGAAAGACTTCGGTAGTAACGACAAATCCCGGCGGGATGGGGAGCCCGAAATGCTTCAACTGAACGATGTGATACCCCTTTGCGCCCAGGAAGAGGATTCTATCGACATACTTATTGGGATTGTCGATGGGGGTCATGGCGCGCTTCGGATCATAGTCCAGAAGGAGCTGCAGCTTCTCCTTGGGCAGTTGGTCCGATTGGTGGTGGAGCACGTTGAGAATCCGGCTCAGGAACAGGTCCATTTGCTGGAGCCCCAGCGACACAGCTATCTGGTCCCGGAAAAACATCTCGGATATTCTGTGAATCAGGCGGTCGCGGTCCAGCGTTTCGCTCCGGGGTATATATTTGGGCAGAATATGTTCCAGGGGAACCCTGGAAAGGATCCGGCTCAAATTTTCCGCATGAATATTGTTGAAATAATCGTTGATAATATTTTTCACCGCTTGGGAAAACCCCTTGAACACATCCAGATACTGGGTAAACGAAAATCCCCTGAGTTCGAGAGAATGAGACAGGAAGTCGAGCTGCTTGTTGTACTCCACCGAGGAGATACCATCGATTTTGAGCGCCCGGCCGAAAAGCTGGAGCAGATCGTAAATCCGGAAAAAAGTGGCTTTCGTAATCAGGCTGAGGTCAAATTCCGAAACGAAGGACTCAAAGAGAACATTGACCAGGCCTTCGAGCCGAAACGAGAGACCAAGCGCATCGAACTTGAGTTCATGATAACTGCCGTACATGCTGGGAATATCAACCGTGAAATGCCTTTTTTTATAGATATTCTCACTAATCTCATAGGATTCCGGCGAGAGAATGAGACGCTGGAGTTTTTCGAGATATTCGATCAACCCGGTCAATTTCTTCTTATTGTTGGTCTCTTTCAGGCAATCTTGAAGCTCGGAAACATCCGGGAGCCCTTCCGTCCGAAGCCCATGGAGATACTGGTCCAATTGGTTGAAATCCAGGTGATACTTCTGATGCAGCAACCGGTAAAAATCAATTGTCAGCCGCACCCTGCGCACATCCGTTTCCGGCAACCCCGCCTCCGGTCCAAGCAATTCGTCAAGCAACGCTTCGCTCATAAGGAGAAAATCGACATGGCCTTCAACATTACTCTCCTTGAGATGCATCATCACCTTTTGAATGCCGTCAACATACTCCCCTTCGGGGTTGATCTGTGAATAGATATAGGGGGGAACATAGGGACGAATGCAGCTCTTCTCCCTTGTTACCCAGAATTTAAAAACCGCCTCCATGAATGCCAGAATTCGGTTGCTGCTCTCTACATGGCTCTGCTTTCTCAGGAAGTGGATAAGGACATCTTTCCTCAACGTGATCTCATCCAGTTCCGTGGAAATGTCACGCAGCTTCCCTTCCGCGCCGATTTCATTGAAAAAGACCGGGAACAACCGCGCGAGCTGTTTGATCAGGTTGTATACAGGTTCAATGCGGCTGTTGAGAAGTTGTGTAATGTCCCGGGGAAAGAGGTCCGTATCTTTGATAAACACGCCGCAGATCGAAAGGTTGATGGCGAGATATGACAAAAGCTTTGGGGACCACTGGGGGTTGAGTTCGATCAGTTCGATCCATGTGCGGATATTGAGGATGTGAGCACTGTTGGCTTTTATCTGCCAGTCATCGCCCACCCCCTCTATCAAAGGGGCCTGAAAGCCCAGGTTGATCATGGAATCGATAAAATAGTTAATCTGATCGCTCTCGTCCGTTTTATAAACCGCTTTCCCGACATTGAGCACGCAATTGAGGGCGGTGGCGGGAAAATGCCTAATCCGGTCATTAAGAATGGAGAAGGTCTTCTCGATCAATCGATTGGTCTGGCCCAGGGAACCGTGGCCGATCAGCCAACTGAGGGTTCGGTTGATGTCCCACAGTGTCTCCTCGTGAATCAGCGCCAACCCAGAGACGGTCATGATATGGAACAGGAACAGCAATTTCCATTGCCGGCCCTTCCCTTTTCCATCCCCCATCGCCAACAGCCTCTCGGGAATTTCCCGGTAGATATCCACAAAACAGTTATAACTTGGAAACGTAAGCAGTTCCTTGAACATCGCCGGGCCGGCCACGTCCGCCGTCTCAACCAGTTTCTCCAGGGCCATGCCGGACTGTTTTATCCTGTCACGCGAAATATCTTCAAAAACCCCATCAAAAGTAGTTTGTGAACGGGTCGGCGCCGCTTCCTTCTCGAACCAGGTTTTCGGGTCCACCTCAGTCATCCAATAGGCGAAGGTATGCCGATACAGTTCGATGAGCAGCCGGTTGATAGCGGAATAGTCTTCGATGGTATCGGATGACTCGGATGAGAAAGGGGAAACAATCTGGTCAATCCGATAATAGCTCCGGATAAAGATTGTAAAAAAATCCGGCTGCAGTTTCCGTATCCGGTCGAAACACTCATTTACGGCAGGCATAAAACGCAAGAGTTCATCACCGGAATTTCTGATAATTTTTTGGATGTAGAGCAGCAGATTGTCAACGGCATCACTACGGACCTGCTGATCGGCGGTTTCGTGAAGGGCGGTGAGAAAAATATCGAAAAACAGAGCGGTTGCGGAAGGACCATCCGGATGCTCTTTCAGAAGGTGAAAATAGTCGAGGGAATAACTCCGGGCTTCCTTGACGATAAACTGCCAGTTCTTGTAGGGATGGGAAAGCTCCTTGAGAAAAGCACTCAGCCCCTCCATCAGCCCGAAATATCTGCTCATGACCGACTGCATCACGCTGTATTTTGGATCGATATCCACATCCACATGATAGTCTGCGATATTGACTTCCAGCGCTTTCGATTTTATAGTCAACCAGCTTCTCCTTGTTTAAGCACTAAATAGCTTTCACGCTTCAAAAAGTACCAAAGCGGTCCGACTTTTACAAGAAAATTTCGGATGCACGGAGTTCCATGGAAAGGAGGAACCACACTGCTCTCATGTCAACAAACAGACATACCCTTAATATCGATCAACTGATTGAAATCGTTAAAAACGGCGGTGCCGTCAAAACAGGCGTGGATATCTACTCCAAAGATACTATCCTTCTTTTGGAAAAAAATGTCCTGATAAAGAGCGTTAAGCCGCTATTGGTTATCAAGCAGAACGGAGTCACGGAAGTTCCCATAAATCCAAACAACATGGGCGGGTTGTGGGACCGGAACGGTCAAAGTGTCCTGCCGGTCGAGCCGGACACGAAGTCCGCCGCCCCTTTCACACTCAAAGAAAGAGTCGAACGAATAACCCGTGTAAAAGAAGAAGCTTTAGAGAAATATCAGAAAGCGAAAGAAAATATAAAGAATATCATCGAGGACATTAAAAAGTCCGATGGCAAGTTCGATCAAGCAGCGGTAGACAGCACCGTGACGGATCTTTTCAACTTCATCAACAAAAATGACGGCGCCTTTTTCTACCTCACCCGGGATATTTTTTCCTACGACGATTACCTGTACAACCATTCCATTAATGTCTGTACGATCGGTACAGCCATCATGAAAAAGGCAACCCGGCTTTTCGGGGATAAATTCCAGCAGTACAGCGCACAGGACCTGCTAGATATTTCCACCGGTTTTTTCCTCCATGACGTAGGAAAAATATTGGTCCCATTCGACATCCTGAACAAGCCGGGCAAGTTGACGCCGGATGAATTCGACATTGTCCGAGAGCACTCTTTCAAACTGGGCGACCAGATACTCAAGAAAAACAACATTCGCTCGCGGTATATCCGGGATATTGTCCGGTACCATCACAGTGCTCTGTTCGAGGGTGAGGACCGTTATTATCCGCCCATGAAAGGCAATACGGGGGCGCCGCTGCATGTCAAGGTCAGTAAACTGGCCGACATTTTCGATGCCATGACGTCCAAACGATGTTATAAAGATGCATACAATCCCGTGGAAGTCGTGACGACAATTGTCCGTAGCTATTCAGGCAAAGAAGAATCGCTCCAACTTCTCCTGCATGCATTTGTCAAGTCGGTGGGTATTTTCCCTCCCGGCAGTGTGGTAACCCTGACAAGCCGGCAGTTGGCCTATGTCCTGGACAGCGATGGACCCATCGTAATCCCCTTTACGAACAACAGAGGGGAACCTCTGGTGAACAAAGCGGATCCGGTTGACCTGGCCGATCAGGCCTCTGTGGAAGCCGGATGGAAAGTAAATGACGAAAAGCCGCTGCTCTCGCCCGTGGAAGCTTATCAGCTATTGCCCGAGTATTTAAAGGAACCTATGGCAGCCACGGCTTAATAATTTTTCGATTTTCAGCCCTTTTTTTTAAGCTTACTTCGAAACATAGAGGGGGATACCCCCTCCATTGATTTAAAGATCCTTGAGAAATAGGACAGGTCATTATATCCCACCCGAAAACAAGCTTCGGAAATATTCAAATCTTTTTCTTCCATCAACTGCTTGGCCGCTTCAACGCGTTTCAGGTTCAGATATTCTTTGAAGGAGCATCCCGCATATTTTTTGAACAACCTGGAAAGATAATATCGGCTTGTGCCGCTCTCTTTGGCAAGCTCTTCCAAGGTTATGGATTCCGTATAGCGCCTGTTGATAATTTGCAGCGACGTCTTTATGTTCTTCGGAATTCTCCCATGTGAGACAGGGTGGATGCCGTTAAAAGGATTTCGTTTGAAAATCGTCTGATAATTATGCCGGACGTTCGAGATAGGTATTCTGTAAAAAAAATCTTTGAGAACCGGATACTTTTTCAACATTGCAAGAAAATCTGATCGTTTCTGAACCAGGCATTCAATAGGCTCCAGTGAAATAACGCCGCCAATGGCAATATCACCGGTAAAAATACCGTTGCTGACAATAAAATCTCCCGCGTCGAGCCTGCCGCAATCGTGTTCCAACCCAAAATGATCCCGGATCATCACCCGGGCGGATCCATTTATGATGAGAACGATATGACCGATTTCATTATCCTGTTCAATGACGGGGTAGTGTTCCGGAAATCTTTTTTGGCGAAACGTTCCGGCAACATCCTCTAATTCGGAGGTGTCGAGGTCTTTAAACGCAGGGTTGTTTTTAATAATCGGAAGTACATCCAGATGCCTTTGACTGCACTGTTCGGTATCATACACTTTTACAACCATAACAAACCCCTCAAGCACGAAAACAACTATACCTGAAGGGCTGCACCCAGTTTTCTTGGCCCTAAGTGTACCATATCTTTATCCTGAATCCCGCAGGTAAAGTCTATGTCTTTAAAAGGCAGGTCTTCTGGCTTCCCCGGCATTCAGCGGCCTTCCCATTCCATTTGAAGCGGGAAATCGACTCCCCGATGAAACAGTGGCGCACAAGGCTGATTACTTTTTCCGAATTTTATCTCCGGACAGGGTTACAGCGGCGGGACCGCTCCCGATTCTCACGGGATTCCCTATTAAGTTCTATACACCTTCCCGGTTAATCTATTTTCACCTCGATAACATGTCAATAGAAAAGACAGTTGAACAAGGAGCGGCTTTACTTTTCCGGCCGCCACATAACCAACCTTAATTAATAGACATATTTGCAATAATATCAGTCTGAAGCACAAAAAAGTTAAATTATTTCACAAAATAATTATAGGTATGGAATCGAGATAAGTCCTATTAATATGTGGCGTTGAAAACCATTTTTTGAGTGAAGTTTTCAGAAGCTTTGCTTCGCCAGCATCAGATTGGAGGATATTTTGAAATCAAATAAAACGGCGCTCATCATTGGCGCCGGTCCCGCGGGACTTACCGCGGCCTGGGAGCTGATAAAAAGAACGAATACAAAACCGGTCGTCATCGAAGCAACCGATTCTATCGGTGGCATATCCCGAACCGTCAATTACAAGGGAATCGCATGGACATTGGGGGGCATCGCTTTTTCTCCAAATCCGGAACCGTGATGGACTGGTGGCTGGATATGATGCCCCTCGAAAAGGGAAATTCGGAGTTACCGGGCTATTCAACAACGAATCTGGCCCGTCGTGTGAACGCGGCAAGCCGGGACGATGTGATGCTTGTCCGAAACCGGTTGTCCAGAATATACTATCTGAGCAGCTTTTTTGATTACCCCGTGTCCCTGAACTGGAAAACGATTTCAAATCTCGGTCTCCTTCGCATGGCCGGGCTTGCCGTGTCGTATATGAAAAGCGCGCTGTTTCCGATTAAAGATGAGAACTCACTGGAAGATTTTCTGATCAACCGTTTCGGGAAGCGCCTGTACCGCACTTTTTTCAAGGATTATACCGAAAAGGTATGGGGCGTGCCCTGCAACGAAATTGGCGCCGACTGGGGCGCTCAGCGAATCAAGGGGATGTTGGTTCGAAAGGCGCTTTCACACGCCGCGTCACATGTTTTTAAATCCGACCGGAAAATTGACCGGCGTAAAGTGGAAACCAGCCTCATCAACCGCTTTCTATATCCCAAATTCGGGCCGGGACAACTTTGGGAAATGGTCGCCGAAAAGGCGGTGAAAAGAAGCGCCCGTCTGATCATGAATGAAAATGTGGTCGAGATACACCTGAAAAACGAACAGGTAACCGGTGTCACCACCATCGACGGCGAGGGGAAAAAACGGATTCATAATGCCGATATCTTCTTTTCCACCATGCCGGTGAAAGATCTCATTGCCGGGATGAGCACAACGCCGCCGTCCGATGTCAGGCGCGTGGCGAGCGGGCTGATGTATCGCGACTTTATCACGGTCGGGTTGCTGGTTGGAAAGATGAAAGAGAGATTCAGTGATCTGAAGGATAACTGGATTTATATCCAGGAGCCCGATGTAAAGCTGGGTCGGCTGCAGGTGTTCAATAACTGGAGCCCGTACCTGGTAAACGATGCGGGAAATGTATGGCTGGGCCTGGAATATTTTTGCGGAGAGGGGGATGAACTTTGGCGAATGACCGACAACGAATTTTCCAGTTTCGCCATATCCGAGCTGGAAAAAATCAACCTGATCGAATCCAGTGACGTTCTCGACGCCACCGTGATCCGCGTTCCCAAAACGTACCCGGGGTACTTCGGAACCTATAACGAATTCAATACCATCGAATCATGGATAAACCGCATCGACAATCTATATCTCATTGGCCGAAACGGTATGCATCGCTACAACAATCAGGATCACTCCATGCTTTCCGCCATGACGGCCGTCGACAATATCGTCGGGGGACGCACGGACAAGTCCAATATCTGGGCGGTGAATACGGAAGAAGCGTATCATGAAGAATAAAGAGAATAGGATGAAAGATGATCAAACGAATTATTACGGGTGGCCAAACAGGCGCTGACCAGGCCGCCCTCGATGCGGCAATTGAGCATGGCTTCCCCCATGGCGGTTGGATACCGAAAGAAAGACGAACGGAAGACGGCCCCCTGCCTGAAAAATATCAAATGAAAGAGATTGACACGAGTAGCTATCCCAAGAGAACTGAACTGAACGTCAAGGATTCCGACGGAACGTTGATTTTCTCACATGGAAGGTTGACTGGCGGATCGGCCTTGACTAAAAAACTTCTCGTTAAAAAATATCGGCGTCCCTGTCTTCGCATTAACCTGAATGTAGTGAAGGGTTCTGATGCGGTTGCTAAAATTCGTGCCTGGATTGAAGAACATAACATTGAAATTTTGAATGTGGCCGGGTCGCGTGCGTCAAAAGATCCTGAAATGTATGATAAGGTCCGATGGATAATCGAGTCATTGATTTCAGGTTACATTACAGGTTTGAAAGCCAGTCAAGTACTTTAAGGATTGGAGACGGCAGAACGAATGAGAGTTACCGGTAATTTATCCCATAGCAGAGGATTTATTCTTCAATCGGTAAACCGATCACGTCAATCGTTAGCGGATTTTAGAAAAAGCCGGATCACCCCCCCGAAGAGACCCGATCCGGCTTGTCGTTCCATACTCCTTTTCCGGTTACACGAATTCGGAAAAGAAGTCTACCCCTCGAAGCAATACCTTGGTGACCTGGTCTCGCCGGAAACCGAACCGGAATGCAAAGTCATCATAGATCTACTCATAGTCTTCGAGAGGTATGATCTTTACTCAAATGGTTCGGAAGTGCCGTAACGCGCCCTGAACAGGAGGTAATCGGAATAATTCACCATCCGGTCTCCATCGAAATCGGCGTCGTCATTCCATGAGGAATCACCTTCACTGGTTCCATAGGCCGACCTGAAGACACTGAAGTCTTTATAGTTCACCCATCCGTCACCACCATTGTCCCCATCGATATCGCAATCGCAGGCATTGCCGTAGCCGTCGCCGTCTGAGTCGATCTGGCCTACGTTTGCCGTGGCAGGGCAATTGTCATCGTCATCGGCAATGCCGTCGCAGTCGCTGTCAGATCCCGAAAGCGAAGAGACATCAAGCAGGAAGTATTCAAGTGTAGTATCCACACCGTGGTATCCACATACCAGGATTACGCTGTTGTCGTTGATGGCCATACCTTCCGAGAGCGTAATTTCGGAAGAGGGATCAATCAGATCGTTGAGATCAATGATTTCACCGTTTTGCCATAACACCGCATGGTTATCACCATTTGCCCTATCCAACTTCGAGTAACCTACAATCTGCCCCAAGTTGTTGATGTCATCGGCTGCACTGCATTGATCCCCGATTAAAAAACCCAATCCTGTCATGGTGCCGTTCTCCCAGACAAAAGCCTCAGGATTTTTATTGCCAACAATATACTCGGATCTTCCAACCACCTGAGTGGCGTCATTGATACCGCGTGCCCAGCTTTCGTTTCCACCCAACGTCCCCAGGTCCTGCATCCCGCCTTCCCCACTCCATAAGAATGCATGTTCGAATTCGTCCTCGGCCCTTTCCGAATAGCCGGCGACTTCGTCTTTGTTGTTTATCGCTTGAGGGTCGGAGCCTTCGGTGCCAAATGCCCCCAGGTCCTGAACGCTGCCATCTTCGGCCCGCAGAAATGCATAATATTCTCTGTCCGCTTTTCTGGAGGTACCGACGGTTGCATTGTTGTCATTCATGGCTGTTACACGGGTTTTCGATTCACCGAAGACATCAAAAGACGTCACCGTGTCGCCGTCCCAATAAAAACCTAATCTATCCCTTGCAGAATTCTTTGCGTATCCTCCCACATGGCCGGAATTATTGACTGTTACGGCAATGAAGGTATCTAAGGTGCCGGTAGTGTCTACGATATAGGTAAAGCCGCTTCCCTCTTCCCAGAGAACAGGCGTTTCAGAATCCAGGTTCCCCGCAACCTGGTTGTTGTCGTTAATGTCTTTTGCCATATACGGGAAGTCCAGTTCCACCAACTCCAGGTAATCGTCGGCAAAACCCGTCGAAACGACTACAATAGACAAAACAATCAGAACCGGAAAACATAATGATTTTTTTATAAACGAAGTGTACATAGTTTTTCTATAATCTCCTTTTATTCATTTTTCAAAGCTAAAGTATGGTGTCCATTTTTTATCTTTGCTTTACCGTGTTAAATCGTAATTTCGTTTTTCTTCCTCCTCGAAAATCCGACCATGCCAAGAACCCCCAGAGATAGCAGAACAAATGTTCCGGGCTCTGGCACTGGAGACGACGTAGCCGCTTTAAAATACCCTTCCTCATTGGCTACTATAGTAAGAACATCGCCGTCGATGTCTTCACCATCCAATGTCATTCCGAACATATTACTATCCAATGCGAGTTGAAGATCGGAAACTCCGTCTAAAACCGATGAAACCTTTGTGAACATAAAGGTTCCGAGAGAGATAGTGCCGTCCACTGTAGCGGACCCCCAAAACTCCGTCCCATTAAAATTTTGAATAAAACCATCCGCTGTCTGTGACGGCTTTCCCTGGAAATCCGCGGTAAGACCGGAGGGCGGCGTATTTGTGTATAGGCCATAATATCCCGCAAGGGCGGGTGGATCTGTGACATCGCCGACTTTTTCCCAGTTCAGTTCGGCAATATCATAGTAGAAATCCAGGAAATATCCCTCCATCTGATTTCCGCCCTCATCGGAGGTGAATAATATTCCCCATGTCAGGTTATCGCTGCTTTCCAATTCTATATGCCAGGCCTTTGCCGGCGCCGTTAAAAAAATCAACAGAGCTGTGGCTATTAATAAATTTTTCATACTTTTTCCTTTTTGAATTTATTATATTTGCAATAATGACCGGGAGCATCTCCCATACCGAGCCAATCGCCGGTCGGTTTTTACAAACTACTATTTTTAACCAACTGCTTTCTTCACCTCCTTCCAACCGTTTCTCGTTAACACCTCTTCTTGACCAATCAATGTTTGTACTATTTTGCGACACAGTGACACATTATTGATAATCCTGCATATTCAGCCAGTTATCTCCTTTTCGAAAGTAATCAAGAAGCAAAATTTATGCCGTTAACCGGATAAGCGGAAAGACTTCATATGTCCTACTTTTTTATAGTGATGCCATGATTAAACTGCGATTTTTCATACCGAACAGCGTGGTAAGGACTTTTACTGAAAAGCAATTCTCGCGCTGGGATGCGGAGGCGCGTAGGACGGCAAATGCAACAACCAAACTTCCATATTATCAATATTAAAGGACTTTACTACATAACGCTTTTCTTGTTTCTTAAGCTTTTATTTTATTAATGCTGTTCTTTGCGTCTTTGCGTCTCAGCGGGATAAAAAGCTGTTACTATTCGGAAGTCGTTTATGACAACAGTTATAACCCTTCTTCCTATTTTTTTTACTAATTGAATTGTGAATAAATATACCTAATAAGAAAAAGATTACCCAATAGCATGGTATAAATGTTACAATTACTCTCTACAAACCCTAATTCGGCGATATTTCAGCGAGGATTCCGAAAAATTTTCTATTTAGAGGAGGAGTTATACATTGAATGCCGAGGCATACTGTTTCCTTCCTTATTATTTCCATAATCACACTTGTACTTTTTTGCCGAATACTTTCACTTTTTTACTCTTCTTGGTCGACCGATTCGCCAGAGCGTCTCATCTTCTCCAGACCACACCAGCGACAAATGCTTTCCTTCAGGGTTGATGAATCTTTTCCCTCCCCCCAGGAGATACTCCACATCAATAATCTATATTATTCATGGTACCGCTGTTCGGCCGGAACCGCCTCGCCGTCTCGATTTTGATAGGTATAAGAGCCCCTGACTCCCCCGCCCTGAAGCAGGGCCACGGTAACGCGCGGGGCTTCGGGGAACTCAATGAAATACAAGTTGGCCACTTGCTCGAAGGAGGTCGAAATCCCCTCATTCAGGGCGTCCTGGGTTGGCATGACCGCCACATAGCCCGGGACATCCAGGCGTAGATCTTCCATGCCTGCCGGGGTTTTTGATCCGGAAGAACTGCCTCCGATGCGGGCGCCGAAAGTCTCCACCAGAATATTCGCGGTGGGAGTTTCAAGGACGGCCCAATCTTCAAAGGCTTTCACACGCTGCTGGACGATATCCCGTTTTTCATAAATGCCTTCACGAAAATCCCGGGCGAGTCGCGAGGCTTCAGCAGGTTGGACAACAGGCGCTTCCGGGATAGCCGGAGGCTTAGTTGTTGGCGGTTCTTGAATGGCTTCCGAAGGAATCGGGGCTTTTTCCACGGTGACCGAAATATCCACGGGTTCCCGCATGAACCACCGTACACCGGCAACCAGCAGGCAAGCGACAATGATCATCGCCACCGGATATTTCTTTTTTTTCAGTGTCAATGGGATCCAGGACATAGGATCGACCTCCATGGCGCCGGCGATGAATCGCCGACGCCCCTGTGTTTTATCAAACGGATAATTGGTATTTTGTTAAGAATTTCTTCCTATCTCTGTACTATATTAGTAATATGGCGCGGAGTCACTGTACAGGTCATCGAAAATATCCTCATCGTCATCATCCACGTCATCGTCCCCGTCAAAATCGGCATGTTCGTTATAACCTGGATCACCCAATGATTTATCGTAAGCCAGGTCGAAAATGGTTTCATCAGAAGAATCCACACTATTATCGTTATTTAAATCCGCATCAACTTTGTTGGCGTACATGTCCCGGTCAGTATCTAACTGGCTGTCGTTGGTCGTTTCCGGTGCATTGTCCGTGGCATTGGGCACACCATCCGAGTCATAATCGCCGTCAACGGTGAGTACGGTGACGGTATCATCGTCGTATCCCTGGGCCATGGTATCCTGGTCGACGAACAGGCGGTTTGCGGTAACGCCCGCAACCGTGGGATTAGTGTAGACATATGCCGACGGATCATCCAGATAGGATTCACCGTCATAGGCCAGGGCCTTCTGCCAATCGCTGTCGTTGGTAGCGATGCTGGTGGCTAAAAGTTCTATGTCGTCTTCGTCCGTGGAAGAGCCGTTGTTCTCTATGCGGATCACGAAACCGACCTCCGAATTGTAGGCGGAAGTCCATCCGGAATTGCAGGTCACGTAGATGGTGTCGTCGGGACCGACTTCGACGTCATTAGCCCCGGCCCACCAGCCTGCAATATCGTCATGGGGAAGTTCTATCTCTGCTGCTGCATCAACGGGCTCCAGGACTTCATCGTAGTCCACGGCATCGGCGATCTGGGAAGCATCGTACATACGAATGTATTGAACATTCATGGGCCCGGAACTGGTATAGGTGCCGGTCCACAGGTTGCCCTCTGAGTCGAAAGCGAAACCGCAGGAATAGCCGGTAACATCCACTACCTCCTGCCATTCGCTATTAACGTCGTCCCAAATCCAGATGGAATGGGTACCTGACCACTGTTGGAGTCTGCCGGCGAAAAATGGCTCGCCGCTTTCCGGATCGTATTCGACCTCCCAGTTTCCTCGCATGGGTTGGCTGTATGGTTGCGTGGCGCTCCCCACCGGCATCAGGGTATTCGGATTTACTTCGATTTCGTACCAGTCGCCATTTCCCGAGTAATCCGTGTAGGAATATAAAACGGAGGTTTTGTCCGGCGACAGGCGAACAGCCTGTGCCCAAGCCGAGCTTAATCCGGTCTGGTTGCCATACCGGACCACCACTTCTCCGGTATAGTCGTACATCGTAACCCGGATAGCGGAGCTACCAATTCCCGTACCGTAGTTTTCGGTCTTTAAAATACAGCGGGTCTTAGCCGCTCCGACACCGGACGCCAACTGGGCGTAGCCGATGTCTATACCGCCGTGGTAACCATCATCGCCCCTGTTCATGATATAATCATGCACATCGAAACCGGATTCCGGCGACAAACGGACCGAATCCGCATGGGCCGAGCCTGCAAAAACAACCGCAAGACCAATCACAAATATGGCAAGGCCGCATCTGTTTAATAATTTTACCATTCGTAGCTCCTTTCATTTTATTATATTGATATTGAAGGCCGTAACGCTCTTCCCTCCGAAGAAAGCGGACGTTACGACCTATCGATTATAAACCGCCGGATGGATCGGATATAATCGGTTGAACAACCCTAATCCGGCTGCGCCGGAGGCTATAGGTGATAGGACCTTCAACCGACATACAGGCTAAAGCGCACATGTTTCTGATAAAGGGTTTAAAGTGTGCCCAGTCTGACCACCGTCGGCGGGCACGGAGGTCCGAAGTCGCCATTAAATATATCTTTCACCGCGAAGGCCTGCCCACCCGGCAACAGATTAATTCTCCCGCCCGAAACGACCCTAACCTTGTGCGTTACCTGCACGACATAGTTGCTATAGTTTCCCGTTTTCAAAGTGACATCCCCTTCAGCCCACAAAACAACCCCCTGGAAAAGAATGTTTGGAACGTCATCGTCCGGATTGATATTTGGGAAAAGCCCGTTTCCAATCGCATTGTAGAACGCTATGTCTCCCTTGGTGTAAATATATGCCGTGTCCGGGTGACCGCCGCCCAACTTCACCTTGCCGGAGAATCCGTAGTCTTCGCCGATGGAATAAAAACAGGTTATGACGTTGTCCCCTCCAACAACAAGCGTGAAAGCCCTGGCGCTGGGGACGCCCATATCGTCATCCTTGCCCCTTAGGGCGATATAAGTATTGTCCGGAAAATCCGTGGTATCGAGATAATAGATCTTGTCGTGGACGCCGTCATGGAAACCGATTTGAAAAAAGCCTAATCTATTTATGTAGACATTGCCGTTGATATATTGTTCCTCTCTTTCGAAATAACCGCGATCAATGACTTCATCGGCCCGGGAGTGCAACTCATCCCAGTTTATCTCCGGAACCACAACAGACGAAACAGGCGATTCTCCCTCAATCCCTGTTATGGAATTAACGGCGAAAACCTGGGAATCCTCATCCGCCGACGGCGAACCGACTCCAAAATCTATAATATTGTTCGCATGGACGATCCCCATGGATTCGAAGGTGGGAAAACCTTCGGGGAATACTAAACCGACGTTATCGAATTCTATCATATGAATACCATCGTCTTCTTCCTCTCCCAGGGATAACATGCCGTATCGTTTAAGATACGCGACCGCCGTTACCCGGAAGGGCGTTTCTTCCTTATCACCTATAAAATCCGGAAGAATGATCTTTTTTTCGACCGTGAGTCCGACAAAAAAACTGTTGGGATAATCAAAAGGCATGTTCTCTTCTTCAACGAACGATTTATATCCCAAATCGGATATGCCTGAAAAATCATATTCTCCCGTTTCGTCATAATACCCTATAAGGATTTCCGCGGTGTATCCTTCGGGGAGATCCGAATATTCATCGTAGAAAAGATTTTCCAGAAGCACTTTCCTGACCGCCGATTCGGGATCGTCATCGCTTAAACAAACCGCTCCGGCCATTGCCGCGGCTTCCACGGCATTCTGGCATTTGTTTTTACTCATGTGCAAATTACAGAGGTTCAGCACGAATGCGAACATGCCCACGAGAACAACTAACAAAAGCGCTGCAATAACGCTGAAACTGCCGTTTTGCCCGGAGAGAAAAAAGCCATGCGTAAATCTATATAAATTGCGGCTTTTTTGACCATTAAAAGTCTGCATCCGCGGCATCTCCTCATGTCGGGCGATCCAGTGTAAGCACGTAAAAACTTTCATGGATGTGATATGACTCCAATCCCTTTATCAAGACAATCATAGGCCGGCCCTCCAGGAAATCCGGAAGAATCGAAGATAACGTATCCTCCGGAATCTCCCTTTCGGAATCATGGCTCCGCCACGGAACCCGTTCGTCCCCGGGCCAATCGATCATTATTTTTTTCACATCGCCGATTTTTCTACGACGATTACTATTTCAAGACATCGGACTAATATTATAATGCGGCTTGCCTGTATTAAAACTATTTCGGCTGTCTCCGGTTCATAAGTGGATCGTCTGCTTTTCAGCGCATGGTTGCCCGGAGTGCGGCTTTTTCGATCGGTAGTGTATTCGAACCTCGTCAAATTACACTGGAATACTAAATTAAAAAAACATGAATCATATATATGAGGAACAAGTTTAGAAATTTTGTAATAAATTATCAGCATAATTGCTCCGAATATTTTGCAAAAAACTGGCATTTTCTTGTAAAAAAGGGATAAATTCGACGAAAATTTCCGAGGTTGTCGGTCTTTATGCTTTTCCCGGTTTCATTTCGATACCGTACGCTTTTTTTGTATTTAAATCAGTTACAGGAAATGTGCAGGGTAGTATTACCTTTACTCTGAAATTGGCCGAGTATTTTATTGTATGGTGGAATCCATTCCGGAATACCGCCGGCAATTAGAAAAAAATCCTGAGCATTGAGGACTTTGCAGCGATTCGAAACTGTAAACCATATCCGTTAAAAAATGGGAGCATGGAACAGGAGCATGTGGCGTGGAGTTTGAAACGCGGATTATATTAAATTATTCCTATTCTGAAAAAGATGTGCATGGCAATAATGACGCCGCTTATATCTGTCTGCATATCCGAGTAATTGCATTCTTCGCAAATGAAGAGAATCCTTCAGATCCGCTTCGAATCAACAAATGAGTGTTTTTTTCAGCAACAGGTACAAAAACGGGTGTCTTTATGGGAGCTTTAGGACGTTGAATCAAACAATATTAGCGTTGTTCAGTTTGCCCCTCTATTTCCAGAAACGCGAAAAAGTATAACGACCCCCCCATTATCATTAATTTCATGTCAATATTATTCACTATTCAAGATCTCACCCCATATCTCCTTTTTCCTCTAAAGCAAATTCTATTGCACCTTTTAGCTGAGGGTATACATCCTTCCTTGCTTCTTCTTCTTTGAATACACCGTTTTTAATTAAATTTTCTTTCGTCAGATTCCTTTTTCCTCTATCGAATAATAACCCGTCAACAAAATTATCTTTCAATGTCATGATACAATCAAATTTCCTCATAACCTCAATAAAAGGATTGTAAATATTAGATTTTATGATTTCATTTCGCACAAAATTGGTATACACAGCCAAACAATCTTCTTCTTTTGTTGCCATGTTTCTTGAATATTCAAATATATTATCAGGCCACTCCTCATTGTTATTTATATATTGCAACAGAGGTTCATTGTTTACATTCCAGCCAATATTAATCGCCACTTCTTTAATTGTTTTTATTTTTTCCCCTAAATCAAAATACTTCATTATTTCATATACAGAGTTAGATATTTCACGAACACTCTCCCTTTTTTCCGATTCGATTTCACATTGTCTATCATGTGATATGCTTATGCGGTTAGCATTTTTATACCATAGCAATCTAGTATAACACCCAGATGGTTCTAACTTATGATAATAAGCAAGACTCTCTTCCTCATCTTTTTCAAAGACACTATTCTTAACACCTTCTAGTCCATATAGCTTTGAAGGTTCTAATAATATCAGAATTACCAATATTAAAGCTCTCATTTTATCTCCATAAAATATTTGGGTACATTATAGTCATCATATCCGTTCCCTGTCATTTTATTACCATCCCACAAGTCAATATGTGTATGCGCATAATAAATTATGCCTGTCTTTCCTTTAATATCTTTCAAACCTTGTATTCTACTAAAACTGGATTCCGGCGAATTAATCCCTAAAGCTTGTGCAAATTCAGCGGCTCCAAGGATATAAGCGTTTCCTTTTTGGTCAGTAAATTTTCGAACAGATGCATTTTTTATAAAATCAGATCCGGCTTCGTTGAACGCATTGCTTAGTCTGGCTGCACAAGATCCACCATCGGCATCGTTAATAGCATCTACTATCCACTGGTCTTTTTTGGACCAATCCATTTTTTTAAGAAGTTTCAACTTATTAGGTGCTTTTAGATACCCTTTTTTTTAAATCAGAGAAAGATGCTTCAATTTCACATAGGTCTTGGTTATTCCCAGCAGCATGAGCAGTACCACCAATCCAACCAACTACCTGATTCATGAGAGGACCAGCTAAAAGCCCCCAAAGGTTAGCGTTCCACAAAAAAAGAGGGTCTCTGAGCGGAGCATACCATCCTAAAATACGAGTGGCTGTAACAACCATAGTATCTTGCCCAGTAGGATCAGCATAATTCAATGGATTATTCGAACAATACGCATAAAAATTAATCCCCCCGGACAATCCAATCGGGTCCGCCCGGAGGTATCTACCCAACGCCGGATCGTAATATCTGTTCCAGTTATAGTGCAGCCCGGTTTCACTATCGTAGTACTGTCCCGGGAATCTCAAGTTGTTCTCGATTGTTTCTATGGTAACATCAGCCCCGCCAAACGGCAGATAGTCCGCCGCCCAGACCACCGTACCGGTTTCATCGGTCATTTTTTGTGGCGTGCCAAGGTGGTCATTATGGTAGAAGTAGATACTTTTTAACGGGCAACTCGTCCGTCCGTAATCATTCCGGAACAAATTGAAATCGAGAAGGGTCACGGCACCGTCACCATTCAAATCACCGACACAGGGCTCGTCTGCACTGCAGTCAGTGCGTCCGTAATCATTCCGAAACAGAATGTAATCGGAAATGGTTACGGCACTGTCGCCATCACAATCCCCGTGCAGCGCACGACATCATCCGGAGAATTACGCACCATTGCCACAGGCGAACCTCCAAGGTAGATATAACTGATCCATCGGCTGGTGTCGGGGGCATGTTCCGCGATCAGACGACCGTCTGGATCATAGTGGTAAATCGTCTCCGTATCTCCGACGCCCTTTTTCACCCGCCGTCCCAGGGCATCGTATACATAAGCGATGTCGGGTTCTCCGCTTTGGGTTACACCGATCAGGCGGTTTTCACCATTATAATCAAGGGCCATATCTCCCATGGTGCGAGTATTACCCGCGGCATCGATTGTCAGCACATAGGGGTCTACGCCCTCCAATTCAATAAGACGGCTGGTTCCGGGATCGTAGCTGTAGTTTTGGGTTCCGGCCGACTCAACCTTTTCGGTTCGATTTCCCGTAAGATCGTGGTCGTACTGGATGGTGCCGTAAACACCCGTGGACTCGACGAGCCGCTCCAGGTTGTCGAATGAAAAAGAGCGATTTTTTGAGGATTCCAGAGAATTATATACCTGTTCCCAAATTTCGTCTTTTTTGTGATTCGTTTATGGGCAGATAGAGTATTATTTACCTGTCCCTAATTTCCCTCCCTTCCAAGCCGCTATTCTGTCAATTGTCAAGGTCTGACCCCCGGTCTTTTTGCTGTCAATTGTCAAGGTCTGACCCCCGGTCTTTGTGACCACCGGTCTTTTGTAGGTCAAGTGAAAAAAGGAATATTTTTTTACATGGGGAGGTATTTTTTCTCTTGACCGGACCTTTAATGGGTGACCCCGTTGTCTTCTCTGTCAATTGTGAAGCCCCCTCATCTTTTGTTATTTGTCAATCCGGTCTAATTCAGGTCCTTCTAATTCCTTTAACAACTCTGTTGCCTCTGACAATCCATTTTTTTCAGCTTCTTTGAGCCAGAATCTCGCAAGTTGTTTGTTTTCTATTATGTCCCAATGCATATATAAGTACCCTAAATTATACTGAGCAGTAACATGACCTTTATTGGCAGCTATTTGTATCCATGGGCATGCAGCTATAGAGTCAAATTTGCCATCGCTGTAATGTTGGTAGACCTTGAAATGCTGCTTCCGCGTCACCTTTCAAAGCCTTGCCTTTCGCTATCTTCAAATCTGAATCAGACAATATATAACTCATCCAAGGCGAAGAATATTTCACTTTCTGATCTTCAGCTACTGTGCGGGATGCTATAGCCGAAAGTGCAACAATCCCAATAATGATATAAATGAACCTTTTCATGATATCATCCCTATTATTCATAAAGATTTTGTATTTGAGATTCTAAGATTTTTCTTATCCTACTCCACGCTTCTATATTTCAGTCAACATTGGAGTGTTATATGGTTTTCAGTCCTCATTTTCAGTTTTACGATTAAAAGGTATCCATTCAACAGGAGTATCAAAGTCAGGTGTATTAGTCCCATCATTAGAATAGTAAACTTTTCCATCATCACCATAAACAATCGGACGGTCAACTGCCCAGACAGTAACATTAAGAAGATTTGCTAAATCTTGAGCGATTGTCAAGGCTCCATAGCAAACCAGCAATTCAACTTCAGTTCCAGCTATCCAATCACCCATCTTGTATTGAAGCCGTCTGGCTGACATGTAAAGATTACTGGGACTCTTCATACCCCTTTAGTCCCATGCCCCATAACAACGAACTTACCGTCGTCTTCTCTATTTTTTAGATAATCCTCAGCAATAGAATAATCTTCAGTTCCTTTCTGAAACAGATTGACGCCTCTTGAACCTGATTCAGCAGGTTCAGCAGCATGAGCAGTACCACCAATCCAACCAACTACCTGATTCATGAGAGGACCAGCTAAAAGCCCCAAAGGTTAGCGTTCCACAAAAAAAGAGGGTCTCTGAGCGGATCATACCATCCTAAAATACGAGTGGCTGTAACAACCATAGTATCTTGCCCAGTAGGATCAGCATAATTCAATGGATTATTCGAACAATACGCATAAAAATTAATCCCCCCGGACAATCCAATCGGGTCCGCCGGAGGTATCTACCCAACGCCGGATCGTAATATCTGTTCCAGTTATAGTGCAACCCGGTTTCACTGTCATAGTACTGTCCCGGAAATCTCAAATTGTTCTCGATTGTTTCGACGGTAACATCAGCCCCGCCAAACGGCAGATAGTCCGCCGCCCAGACCACCGTACCGGTTTCATCGGTCATTTTTTGTGGCGTGCCAAGGTGGTCATTATGGTAGAAGTAGATACTTTTTAACGGGCAACTCGTCCGTCCGTAATCATTCCGGAACAAATTGAAATCGAGAAAGGTCACGGCACCGTACCATTCAAATCACCGACACAGGGTTCGTCTGCACTGCAGTCAGTGCGTCCGTAATCATTCCGAAATAGAATGTAATCGGAAATGGTTACGTCACTGTCGCCATCACAATCCCCCGGACAGCGCGCGACATCCTCCGGAGAGTTGCGCACCATTGCCACGAGCGCCCCCCCGAGATAGATATAGCTGATCCATCGGCTGGTGTCGGGGTATGTTCCGCGATCAAACGACCGTCTGGATCATAGTGGTAAATCGTCTCCGTATCTCCGACGCCCTTTTTCACCCGCCGCCCCAGGGCATCATATACATAAGCGATGTCGGGTTCTCCGCTTTGGGTTACACCGATCAGGCGGTTTTCACCATTATAATCAAGGGCCATATCTCCCATGGTGCGAGTATTACCCGCGGCATCGATTGTCAGCACATAGGGGTCTACGCCCTCCAATTCAATAAGACGGCTGGTTCCGGGATCGTAGCTGTAGGTTCGGGTTCCGGCCGCTTCAACCTTTTCGATCCGGTTTCCGTAAGATCGTGGTCGTACTGGATGGTGCCGTAAACACCCGTGGACTCGACGAGCCGTTCCCGGTTTTCGAATTAAAAAGAGCGGTTTTGTGATTCATTTAGGCCGGGCAGATAGAGTATTATTTGCTTGTCCCTAATTTTCCTCCCTTCCAAGCCGCTATTCTGTCAATTGCCAAGGTCTGCCCCCCGGTCTTTTTGCTGTCAATTGTCAAGGTCTGACCCCCGGTCTTTCGTTCCTTTTTGTTTTATTTTCGCCAAGCTCTTCCTCTCTATGTCCTTTATATCTAAAACAATAGAAATACCTTCTATTTCTTCCGATGACGCTACACCTTCGGTATTTAAAAACCAATCAACAATCTTTTAAACATCTGTACCAAATACTCTATTTGCACGGCATTCAAGAATTTTTATTATTTCTTTCGTGTCTATTGGTTCAATATCTGGATGAATATTACCCTTGCCATCATATAAAAGCTCAAATATCAGATGATAACTTGAAAGTGATTTTATCATATTTATGATCTCTCCTTTATGTTTCGATCAGTCTAAGGAATAAAGGAATAAGAGGCAAAATAGGATACCCCATTGGAGCACACGTAGAATTATATTCCTAGCGCCCTCATTAAACGCTTGCCTTATCAAAGGATCTCTGCAACCTGAACTATTCATGATTTATCACGGACCGCGCTTAGTTCATTATACCAAGTCATACAAGCATCATCATCGTCAAAGTAATCATCAGCAGGAATAGGCTGCGACCTATTATTTCTTGGTGCATCACCAGAAAGAAGAAATGGCAATGAGGCCGCTAAACCCATTACACGCCCGAAGCTACTAATGTTTCTGGAAGCAGTCCTCCAATTGGCAATTCGTAGACAAGTTGCGAGCGACCGATAAGTGGTATAGTAATATTCAACGAATTATCTGGACTGCCATGTACAACAATTCATCTAACATATATACATCCATTTCTCCTGGGCCCCCAGCCCCTATTAGGGTTGCATCGGACGAGAAAGAATCAGCAGCATTAACATCACCCCCTCTACCTTCTCTGTTAAAAAAACGAGATAGAGACTCCCCGAGGTGAGCAAATGCTGTTGGAATATCTCCGATAAATAGTTCAAGCCAATTAGAATTAAGAACTTGTTCGTTATGCCCAGTAGGATCAGTATAATTCAACGGATTATTCGAACAATACGCATAAAAATTAATCCCCCCGGACAATCCAATCGGGTCCGCCCGGAGGTATCTACCCAATGCCGGATCGTAATATCTGTTCCAGTTATAGTGCAACCCGGTTTCACTGTCATAGTATTGCCCCGGAAATCTCAAATTGTTCTCGATTGTTTCGACGGTAACATCAGCCCCGCCAAACGGCAGATAGTCCGCCGCCCAGACCACCGTACCGGTTTCATCGGTCATTTTTGTGGCGTGCCAAGGTGGTCATTATGGTAGAAGTAGATACTTTTTTAACGGGCAACTCGTCCGTCCGTAATCATTCCGGAACAAATTGAAATCGAGAAAGGTCACGGCACCGTCACCATTCAAATCACCGACACAGGGTTCGTCTGCACTGCAGTCAGTGCGTCCGTAATCATTCCGAAATAGAATGTAATCGGAAATGGTTACGTCACTGTCGCCATCACAATCCCCCGTGACAGCGCGCGACATCCTCCGGAGAGTTGCGCACCATTGCCACGAGGCGCCCCCCCGAGATAGATATAGCTGATCCATCGGCTGGTGTCGGGGGTCATGTTCCGCGATCAAACGACCGTCTGGATCATAGTGGTAAATCGTCTCCGTATCTCCGACGCCCTTTTTCACCCGCCGCCCCAGGGCATCATATACATAAGCGATGTCGGGTTCTCCGCTTTGGGTTACACCGATCAGGCGGTTTTCACCATTATAATCAAGGGCCATATCTCCCATGGTGCGAGTATTACCCGCGGCATCGATTGTCAGCACATAGGGGTCTACGCCCTCCAATTCAATAAGACGGCTGGTTCCGGGATCGTAGCTGTAGGTTCGGGTTCCGGCCGACTTCAACCTTTTCGATCCGGTTTCCCGTAAGATCGTGGTCGTACTGGATGGTGCCGTAAACACCCGTGGACTCGACGAGCCGCTCCAGGTTGTCGAATGAAAAAGAGCGATTTTTTGAGGGATCCAGGAGATCGGTGATTGCATCCACGTTGCCCGAAGGATTTCTATCAAGGGTGATGTCCTGGATTGTTCCGGTGCTTATATCGGATATGCGATAACTCTGATCGATTCCGAATTCCGTCTCAAGCCGTTGCCGAACACCATATCCGCGATGGGCCCGAACGGCATATGAACCACATCGGATAAAACCGTTCGGGAAACACCGTTGCTGATCGCTTCGATACCGACAACATTCCCAACCGCGTCGCGATTGTACATAACAACCATCCCATCCGGATATGTGATACTTGTCAAACGACCGGCCGCATCGTATCCATAACGCACATAGTAGGTGGCGTTGTCAATGACCTTTTTCTCGGTGGTCAGATGGCCGCGCACATCGTATGTGTATGTATAAGTCCCCGACGCATCGACCATTCCGGTTCTGCGGCCCATACCGTTTTCACCCTGGTCATACGTGAATGTGACATCATGGTCTGTTCCGGGATAATCGATGGCGGTCACACGGTTTTCCGCGTCGTAGGAATAATGGGTCGTCACCCCATTGGCGTCGGTCCGGCTGGTTATATTCCCTGGAATATCGTAGGTGTTCCGGGTTAAACCGCTATCCGGGCTGTTCTGCTCGATACATTGGCCGAAATCGTCATATACGCTGGTGATCGTTCTTCCCTCCGCATCGGTTACACTGACCAGGTTGTCCCGGTTATCGTAGGTAAAAAGTGTCTGGGGAAGACTGCCGCCGCTCTCCGGAGCGGGCTCGACGATTTTTTTGCGCCGTCCCAGAGCATCGTATTCATACGTGGTTATCCGGCCCATGGGATCGGTAACGGATGTAAGCCTTCCGGTATCGTCGTCGTAACCGAAATAGCGGGCGCCGTGTACGTCGGTTTCGCTTACCGGCCGGCTATAAGCATCGTAGGTTCGCTCAAGGTATCGCACCGACGTACCCTCGGGGTTGAATATCTCTTTCCGCAATGGTTGACCTTCGGAGTTGAGAGTGAGTTCTATCCGGTTTCCGTCACCATCCAGTGTCCGTGATAGGCGCCCGGTTTCATCGTATTCATAAAACAGCGCTACACCGGTGGGATCTGTTGTTTGCAGCAACTTGCCGTCTTCGCGGTATTCATATGTAGTTAAAGCCCCGTCGATTTCGCGGCTCTTAATCCGTCCCCGGTAATCGTATGTGACTGTCGTTACGATATTGTTGCCGTCCGTGATGCTTTGGGGGCTTCCGAATGCATCATGACCGGCATACGAAACCGTACCGGAGAGCGGGGCCGTTTGGGAAATCAGATTCCCCGTGACCGGGTCATAATTCCAGGTATAGATATCGTTTCCAGCGCCGGGGCCGTTCCCGGAGATAAGCTGCCCCCGATTATTATATTCAACCGTCGTTACGCGGGTGATAACCTCTCCATCCGATATGCCGGTTTCCCGGATAATTTCGGGATTTCCGTGCCCGGCGGAATCGTATTCGTAGACCAATCCGGTGATACTCGCCCGCGGTAGTACTGGCCGTGGTGATCCGGGTCACCCGATTGATTTCCGGATCGAACTGCCGGGTAATGGTGCGTTCATGCTCCGGGTCTCCGGGAGCCTCTATGATAGTCCCGGCGTTTCCCCACTCATCGTAATCCGAATAGGTTGTTGCGATACCTCTCTTTTCCCTGCTCGTCAGATTCAGAGTGTCCGGATCCCACGAAAAGAGTTGTTCATAGTTTCCAGTGCCCGTGAGATCGGGACCCATAATTGCGTTAGACCGGTATATCCCCTGAATATTGCTGAAGGTATATGTGGCGGCATGGCCTTCGATATCGGTTACCGAGGTCTTGTCCGGCTCGCCGTCTGCCTGGTAGGTAAAATCGAACAAACTGGTATCCCCGTCGTAAGAAACCCGGGTCGCCCGGTCCATGGCATCGTATGAAAAGTCCTGTACCTGCCGATCGACCCCGTCAATCGTATCTGTAATACCGGTTAGGTTGTGGCTGTCATACTCGTCTTCATACAGATATTTTCGGATTCTTGACTCCCCTGCATTAATGGGGTGGGTTACCCGCACCAGATTGCCGGTGCTTCCGGGATCCGGAGCGTCATAAGCAAATACGACATCGCGGCCGGCCGGGTCCGTTACCGTTACAAGCCTTCCATATTCATCATAACCGAAGGACAGGGTGCGGCCGAAGGGGCCGATGACCTCATGCAGACGGTCGTTCTGGTACACCAGGGTTTGCTGATTGTCGTTTCTGTCGGTGATGCTGATCAACCGGCCACCGGCATCGTATGTCTCCTTTTTCTGATCGGTTGTGATCAGTGTATATTGTCCCGAAGTTTCATCGAAAAGGAGATGTTCCTTAGCGTCGGACATAGGCTGTAGTGTAACGGCGTTAAACGTAATAATTCTACCGGTAGGCCGGAAAGCGGTTATGGTAACCGGGGATATGGACAACGATCGGTCGTAGGTGTGGCGCCACCCTGCCCCCAGTACACCCTCGAAACCGTCCTGGCTGTTGTAATACCGGCTGAAGGAGGGGCTCATGGGTGTTGCACCCGAACGGATATCGTTCTGGGTCCGGAATAGATTCCCGGTCGCAACGTTCACCCCTTCCGCCATTGTGTAGGGTTGGTATCCTTTGTTGTTGCCGCTGGGATAACCGGGAAAAATAACCAGCACTGGTTGGCACCCAGGATTCCAATAGTGCCCAGAAGACCCTTTTTCGCTTGAAGCACAATCATCATCATCGAAGTTCAGCATTACAGCCAATCTTCGGCCCGAATGGTCAGCGATAATAGGAGTGACGGTATCGTCCTGGCAATTATCAGGTGGGAAGTATTTGTATTCATAATTGTCAGACCTGTCGCCATCGCTGACCGGTATAGTGCGGGCACCGGTGGCGATATCATTGACAATTCCCTCCCTGATCAAGGCAGCGTAGCCGTGCTCTGTAGGGCCGTTATAAGCAAACTGTGCATCATGTTCAAAGCTTTTAATGCCGGCACCCACGTGTAAATTTCCTTCATGGTCTTCCCCTATGAAACCAGCACTAAGGAGGTTTTGAGAAACGATTTTACTGTTAGCTTCATAATCAAGGTTGGAACCGTTGACCGGATCCCATTCATCGGGGGCCCAAACCTTGATTTCCCCCCCGCGACCGGAATGTGAAAAACCAATGCCCGTGATCAGATTGCCGTTACTGTCTATTTCTACATCACCTGGAATGCCAGGAATATTGTGAATCAAAAGGGAACCCAAATGTGTCGACGGATCTTCCACCTCAGTGTCCACGGAACCAACAACGCCTTCTATATTGCATTCAGGATTAGACCACCAATAATCGCAAGGGGGGACATTGACAAAACCAAGTACGAAATAGCGGTTATCGAGCCAATCTCCGTCATAGTATTCACCAATACAGTCGAATTGTATTACCGATTCATCCTCAGTCAGTAGAGGGGGTTCGTCAACGCTGAGTATCGCAGTGGGAAAAACCAACAGGGAGTCTCCATATCTTGGCCCCAGCGCGATTTTGCTGCCGTCCGGTGAAAAGTGAATGAATTGCGGCGTCATAGGGGCAGGCATTGTAGCCACAACGTCCCACTCACTTGCCCCCTGCCCGCGTTGCAGGTATATATTTCTTCCGGTGGCTGCAATCAAAAGGCCTTGGGTTTCGATATCACCGTCGATCATGACTTCTGAGCCCTCCGGAAAAAACTCAGCGAGCGTATGATAACTGCCCTCTTCCACCCGAGGTAAAAAGACGTATGTCGATAGGCCAGGAAATGCTTTGTAGTTATCAAAGCAGTTACCAAATGCCAACACGGGTGCAAAAAACAAACATGACAAAATTATTAAACCGAAAAGCAGGTTACGGCCAAGCTTCCATCTCATCATTTTCATCTGTATTCTCCATATTGTATAAAAGGTCATCCTCACTATTCAACCAAAGCTATCCTATTACCTTTTCAGAAGAACTATACATTGTGGAAAGATCTCGACTTTGGGTTAAGACAAGTCCGCCTAATCGCAAAGCGTTCTGTTTACTGTTCTATGCGGTGGGCGGAATTCTGTTCCAAATCAGAAAAAAAGTCGGAATTTTAAATTGTAGAAATCGTTTAAAACAACGTCAGGTGCTTGAGTTCGTTACTGCTTACGAGTAGATATACTTTGCATGGAATATATTATTATTTTGGATGAAAAGCTAAAAAAAAGTTGTTAAAAACTTGTATCATTTTGCTTTTAATCGCGGGTTGACAGGAGTATTTAAGCCGTATTGTGAATTACTTTTCCTATTCACTAATCTCTTTATTATAGTACTTTCTATTGGAACCCGTGTTCGCTCCCCAGTTGATGCCTCCATGTATCCAAAGCGAACTGCAACCGACGGGCAGGGCTATCCAAATTTCATATCAACAGTTCCATTCCATGAACCTTCACGCTGTATAAAACCTCTCCAATTGTTAACATCGAAGTCGACAATAATCCTCGCTTTGCCTTTTTGATATGGCATTATCCATCTATTGATTTCAGAACCCCAAAATAAACACCAGCTGGAAACGGGCACGGCGGACCAAATTTAAAATCGGTTGTACCACTCCAACCATAGCCGGAGGCCCAACCGCAACTTGTCATAAAAACATCATTATCCGCTATAATTCTGATTCTACCACCACCGACACTACTATGTTGATGAACCCCGAAAGTGCCGCCGCACCGAACAACCATTCCATCAATTTGATTGTTAGTTAGCTCAATGTCTCCAGAGGTTATAACTACTGCCTGTTCAACCCCTTCTTTCCCCCAGATCTGGGTCGCTCCCCAGTGGTGGCGATCCATTGTTATGGAACCATTGGTTATAAAAGTAACATTATAAATCCGCTCGCCGTTCGCTTCTCCGTTGGGATGCCCATCAAAAAAAATGCAGTCCCCGCCGCCGCAACCAAGGCAATAACTGCCCTCGGAAATTAGAACAGTCCCCCCCCCGGCATCGAAAAAGATAACTTCACGCTCATCGCGTACGCCGGTCAAATCAAAGGCGTAGCAGGGATTGTCCTGGTCTCCGTTCCATGCCCAGAAAACGTTATCACTGGCGGCATCACCGGTTTCGTAAACAATATCGGCCGTCGATCTCAGGGATTCGATGTAGTTATCGTCACAGGGGGAAATGGATGCTATACGTGGGCTTCCGGAAAGGGAGTTTCCCATGCCTGACATATTGCAGGCCCCATTACTCGTCTCACACTCCGTACATTCCAGTACACTGCCGTAGGCGCGGAGATCTATATTAATGAATTGCGGCTTTTTATACGTTTTCGTCAACCAACCAACTTGGCCTTCCCAGTCCGCTTTCGGGAATTTGATATCGCCGTTTGAATGCAAAACTCCATTCTTCAGAATTGAATTAGGTCCGATTTGAATTTCGCTATCTTCATTCAGTGATGCCACACCTAACGGTTTCAGATAAACTACAGCCTCGACTTTCACCCTCACCTTCCCCCTTCCGAACAGACCCGAAAAAAAGCCGGCTATATCCGACTCCAGTGAGACAAGGACGGCATTACCGTACTCTTCTTCGGGGAAATCATCGGCATTTTCGGACACGAAATTCTTGTAAGTCGGGAAATCGCCGTATTCATCGTCAACGTCATAAAATCCGCGGGATACGGTGAGCCCTTCTCCGGAAGTACTCGGCAGTCCGTTATCGGCAGCTACCTGCCGCACTACGGATTCATAGTCTTCATCACACAAATGCGCGGCACCGGCGAGACACGCGGCTTCCACGCCGTTTTGCCATTTGTTTTTGGTAGTAAAAAAATACCCGCCGTCAACTACCAAGGCCAGCATGCCGACCAGTACAATGAGAGAAAGCGCCGTCATGACGGCGATGTTCCCTTTGTTATCCAAACAGTAACGGTCTTTCATTTTGTGGTTCCTTTTTCTTTTATACGTTTTCGCGACACCTTAAAAAAGCTTCATTCGCCCTACGATTGGAATGCCGTGCGGGCAAGCACACGCCGTTACGATCCACCCTATTCGGAAAGCGATCCCAGCTGGACATCATCGAATGGCCCGAATGCCCCGTTAAAAATAATCAATGGCAGAGCGCTCCAACTGGGGACATCTACAATTCGAATTTTTTTGCATAGCACCTGAAATAAAAAGCACCAAAAGCAGTTGAACCGGGTGCTTTTTGAAAAATATTTTGCACATTTGATATCAAAAGTAAGATTTCTGTTCCGCCTTGAGGTGGATTCATACTATCCTCCGCCTTCTTCCAGTTTTCCCAACCGAATACCATCAAGGGGACCGAAACCGCCATTGAATAGAATCATACCGCCATGATAGCTGTCATACATTCGTATTTTTTTTGCATAGCACCTCAAAAAAAAGCGCCTTTCCTCCGTGTAACCCTCAAAGGATTGGGTTTCCATCCGAAAATCATTTTCAGTATAAAAGATGACGCCTTTGGGCCGAAGCACGGTCTGTGCTATAGATGCATAATTTGTGTACCATCCCCGTTGTTCGGAGGCGCCCTGGCAATAAATATGAACAATGCCCTGGTCTCCCTCTTCAGGTACGTTACCCAGAGTTATGCGGTTAGTGTATGGCCGATAAGCCAGGGAGCTGAACTCACACCGCGCCGCGAGGGTGAAATTCCAGCTGGTCCTGTCGTAGGGTTCCGGGCAGAAATCTTCCTCGTCCTCATGATTTTGCACATGGATAATATAGCCATCCACGTCATCGGGCAGGGGGTCCGGAATTTCAAAAAAATAGGTCCGCCCCTCATGATCGCCCTGATAGGCCGTATTTCCGGGGTCGTCGTCGTCTCTGCCGGCGGGAACGAAAGAATAGCGAACCCATGTCGCCCCATGGGGACTTCGCCTGTAATGGTTGCCGTATGCGTCGGTCTGCCATTCAGTTGGCCAGCTTTCCATTTCGTCATGGGCATACACCACCCCGTTTTCCTCGGCCCGGGCGCGGAGATCGTCCCAATCAATAACCGTATCCTCCAGGGGCGTGGACATTTCAACCACGTCCACCTTGCCCGCATCCCCCGTTATGTTTTCACTTTCCAGGATATCGACCCGGCTGTTTACAAAGGTTTCATATTCCTTCCCCCTGAATGCAACCGGCCCGTTGGATCGAAAAACGCAGTTTTTAAAAATGTTATACCCCGGCGTCCATCTACGATCATCCAGATCGATTCCCTCGTGGCCTTCCTCTGTCCCCGTGGCTGTAAAGGTGTTCCGCTCCCCATAGGCCACCGCCCCGGCGGAAACGGGGACGGAGTTTTTTCCAAGGATTCCCGCCAGAAAGGTTGAGATATTCCGGCGTGCCGTGACCACGATCGAATTATTGTATATGGGGTTTTCTTCCGTGGATATTCCATCATTCCAGGGAGTGGTCGGATCCGGATCCGCTTCGAATGTGGCGGTGTCAACCGTATAAATGCCGATCTCCGTTGTCACCGCTTCCTCGGGAATGCCGTTTTCAACGGCGATATCCCTGGCGACGGCAAGGGCTATGGGCCGGCGATTTTCATCATGGCCGTCGGCAAAGTGGTGCGCTCCGGCCAGCGCCGCCGCCTCAACGGCATTCTGGTATCTGTTCTCCGTACTGAAAAGATACCCCCCGTCCACCACCAGAGCCAGCATACCGATCAGCACCACCAGGCAGAGGGCCGCAATTACCGCGATGTTTCCCTTTTCTCCCATCTCTTTTTTACCCCTATTCCGAATAATAAAAATCATTTGTCGTTCAGAAAATAGTAGTTGCCCCTCACATAGAGATCGGCAATTTCCAACCCTTTCCGCAAATGTTCACCGTTATCTACTCCCGGCAGCACCTCACCGGTCGACAGGATCGCCGATCCCGAGTATTTGCCGAACAAATTTCTTCCCATAACCGAACAGGCATATTTTTCGGTTTCTATCCCCATTAAAAAAGCAAGCGTAGGCATCATATCCACCTGCCCTCCCAATTTTTCGATAACGATGCCTTCCATACCCGGCAAATGAACAATAAAAGGTATTTTACGATTATTATCCGGCAGCGTCGTTTCATAATACCTGTGAACACCTTCGTGATCACCGTAAATAACCAGGGCCGTATTCTCCAGCATGCCTTCATTTTCCAGTTGCTCATAAAACCGTCCGAACATTTTGTCGCTGTAATGAATGGACTGCAAATAAGCGCTGCCCATACCGCCGGCCGGCAAATCCAATCCCCTGTCATCCGCTTTTAAAACAAACGGCATATGGGATGTCAGGGTAATGATAAAAAAAAGGTAGGGTTCATATAGTCCCTTGATTTCAGCGATGGACTGCCGAAACAGGGATTCATCAACAATACCCATACCAACCTTCGTTTTATCCGAGAACCGTTCCTGGTCGATATACCCGTCAAAACCCAGCAGGGGGAAAACGTGATCTCGATTCCAGAACGTTTTGTCATCCCCATGGATCGCTACGGATGTATATCCTTTCTCTTTCAAAAGCATCGGAAGGGTATTGTATCGGTTATCACCGAATCTCAAAAAAGCGCTTCCCCTTGAAACGGGATAAACCGATGCATTGAATAAAAGCTCCGCGTCAGAGCTGTTGCCGTCCCTGACCTGTTCGACGATATTGGTGAAAAAGATGCTTTTATCAACGATCTTGTTGATGTTAGGAGTTATCTCCTGCCCCAGGAAGGATTCCTTGATCACAAAATTTTCCAGAGACTCGAATTGTACAACAATGATATTCTTTCCTTTAAGTATGCCTTCAAGCCCCTTATTTTCTTCTTTTGCTTCCTGATATCCGGCGTTCGCTATCAGCCACTCATCAATTTTTCTTAATTCATCGGAATCCAGCCTGTCCGTTTTTTCATATACGAATCGATAGAGATCGAACATATGGCAGCCGACGGGCGACATGAGCAAAGCACGCTGCCGATAATTGCCAAGCATCTGTTTGCTTTCCAGATCAATGAATTGATAGCAAATCAGGACCAAGCTCAACACAAATGTAATGTAGAAATAAAAAGATTTTTTCCGCATCCGCTTTTTAAAATCCGTTACGGAATACAAAAACAGAAAAAGCGGGAAATCTAAAATCAAGAGCAGATCACCAGTTTTCACCAATGATAAAATACCGGGGCCTAAATCTTCAGTGACATTTCTAGCGAAAATCGTATAAAAGCTGATCGGATGCCCGAAGGCCCTGGCGTATAGCAGGTCGGCAAAAAAAAGGATGGATAAAAAGATATTCATGATGAACAAACAGAGATATTCGCTTTTCGGATAAAACCAAAAAGAAAAGGAGATCAAGAACAATAGAGGTGCTATATTCAGAAGGGAGAAACCAAAAACGACCTGTTTGGGACAGAAGGGGTAGAGAGAAAACAACACCACGGCGGACTTAAACAGCAATGCCGATAAAAAGAGCAACCATACACGGGACACCTTCGCTTCAGCTCCGTCCTTTTTAAACAACTGCATTATATTTCTGCCCACATAGACCTGCATTCTTTCTTTAAACATCAGCCATGCACTGGCGCAAGGCTTCCCAGCTCCCCCCTGATTGGCGGGCATGGCGGTCCGAAATCGGCGCTGAAGTCCCAGGTAAAGGGCGGAGCGGGCGCCACCTCGATATCGATCTTTCCTAATCTGAAGCACTTCCGGCAACACCGTGCCGGATGGTCCGTGTACGGCGGAGTCGCCCGTTTTTTAGGGGAAAGCCATCCGGCGCGCTCCCTAAAAAAACCGGACCGCCACACCACCGGCGATCCGATCGTTTCCGGTTTTAAAGAAGATCTGCGGCTTTCCGGCCCATGGTTGCCCTATTTGTTTTATTGATTCAGCAACATGCCGGCTTTTCTCAAGAAAACGCCTGAGCATTAACTGAAAAAAATACATAATGAGCCATTTTCAAAACGTTTTCCCTCCATAAATGAGATCAAGTCCAAGGCGGATCGTCCGCTCGGAGATCTGTCAGAAAGAGACGTTTTGGAATTGGCTGTAATAAACACCAATCGTATCATTTATATTGGCCTTTCGTTGGAAATACTCGGATTATTGTGCCAAAAATTGTAATTTTCTTGTAAAGTGAATAGAGAAAATTTTACCTTCAGCAACCGTCGTCAACTATTAATTTTCTATAGTATCAACCGGCAGACACTTTTTTGATCAAAAAAATGCTCGGAATACTTTGCGCAATACTTTTACTTTTTTGCGTAATGCAAATCTTTTCCATTCTTCATTTCCTTCCTTCTCCAACGTTTTATACTTCAACCCATGGCCAATAACCCATGACCCATTGCCTGTCACCTATCACCCATAGCCAATCCCCTATCGCCTATCGCCCATCCCCTATCGCCTTTCGATTCGTTTGCCTTTTAAAAACTCTGCTGCTAAGTTGTTCGATCGAACCATTCATCATATTGGAGATTTGATTATGTATAGACTAAAACTGGTTGTACTCATGCTGTTCGTTTTCCTGTCCGTTTCCGGTTTTATTTTTAAAACCGATGAAGAAAAAAAAGCCGCGCATCTAGAAAAGGGAAAAGCCTTCATTGAAGAAGGGGCGTTGAAAAACGCCGAGCTCGAGCTTCGAAACGCCATTCAGATCGATCCGGAATATACGGATGCCTACCTACTCCTGGGGGAAACCCTTTTGAAACTGGGGAATGCCCGGGAAGCCTACAAGACATACGAAAAGGCGGAGCAACTCGATCCGGAAAATATCGATACCCGTCTCAAGCTGGCCTCTTTTCTACTTCTCGCGAAACAGACGGACCTTGCCAGGGAAAAGCTGGATGCCGTACTGTCCATGGCGCCCGAAAACGCGGATGGACTCATGATGATGGCGGCAATCCAGGAAAGGGAAAATAATCTGGATGATGCCGCTTCCCTTTATGAAAAGGTAATGGGGGGCGATGCCGGAATCGTCAACGCCTACATCGGGCTTGCCCGTGTTCGCGCCCGGCAGAACAACTCGTTGGAAGCGGAGCGAATACTCAAGCATGCCGTGGATATCGACCCGAAGAATACAGCCGCGCCCCTCTCCCTGGTCTCTTTTTATATCGCCACGAAGCGACCCGAAAACGCGGAAAAAATACTTCAAACGACCATTGAGAACAATCCGGACAAAGCCAATCTGCGGCTGGTGCTGGGGAGTTTCCATTCCCGGATCGGCAACATCGACAAAGCGGAAAACGCCTATCGAAAGGCGCTGGACCTGGATCCCGATAACGTTCGGACCTGCCTGGTGCTGGCCGGGCTTTATGAAAATTTCGGTAAAAATGATCAGGCCCTGGCAACATATCAAAAGGCTCTGACGCTAGAACCGGAGAATACCGATGTCAAGATGGCCCTCGCCCGGTTTTACCTAAACACCTCAAAACCGGACGCCGGTGAAAAGCTTGTCGACGAAATTCTTACCGAACGCCCCAATTATCCGTCCGCCAAAATGCTGAAAGGAGAACTTCTGATCTTCCGAAAAAAAGCGGATGATGCCATCGACATTTTCGATCAGCTTATCAAGGACGAGCCCGATAACGCCCGGGCTCATTATTTCCGGGGGCACGCCCATCTGATGAAAGGGGACGTCCGCATCGCCAAAGCCGCGGTGGCCCATTCTGTGGATCTTGCCCCCGATTTCGTGAGAGCAAGACTTCTGCTGGCGGAAATCCATACCCGGGAAAATGATCCGGCGCTTGCTGAAAAAGAGTGCAAAGAGGTGATCAGGCTCCAGCCGGATCAGTACCAGGCGGTGCTTCTCCTCGGCAATATTTACCTTCGACAGGGTAAAAAAGAGGAAGCGCGGGAACAGTACGAACAGCTCCTGGCGCTATCCCCGGACAATCCAACGGGTGCTTATCGTCTGGGTCTTTATTACCGGTCCGACAATCAGCCGGAATCCGCCGCCGAATATTTCCGGAAGGCCCTTGACATCAACCCGAAGCTTCTGGATGCCTTTTCCCAGCTCGTGGCCGCCCAGATGGCAATGGGGAAACAGGAAGCAGCCCTTGCATCCTGCGAAAAGCAGCTGACAGTCCTGAAGGATCTCCCCGCCGCCCAGGCGGTGGTGAAATATCTGGAAGGACAGATTCGCTTGAGCCAAAAGAACCTTGAGGATGCCGAAGCATGTTTTCAGGAATCCCGGCGGCTCAATGAAAATTATCTGCCGGCCTATTACGGGCTTGCCAACATCTATATTCGGGGCGACAACGAAGAAAAAGCCATATCCGAAATTCAGGCCGTCATCGAAAAAAAACCGAAAAACGCGGGCGCCCACATGCTTCTGGGGGTTCTTTACGATGCAAAGAAGCAGCCGGAGCTGTCCGAACCGCATTACCGAAAAGCACTTGAGGTCAATCCGGAATTCACCGCCGCGGCAAACAATCTCGCTTTTATCCTGGCGGAAAAGGGCGAAGACCTCAACAAGGCTTTGGAACTCGCCCGTATGGCCAAGGGAAACGCCCCGGATGAGACAAGCATCTCCGACACAATAGGATGGGTCTATTACAAGAAGAAGCTGTACGACAGCGCTATAGAAGAGTTCTCCTTCTGCCTCGAAAAAGAACCCGATCATCCCGTCATGCGGTATCACATGGGTCTTGCCCAATACGAAAGCGGGAACAAGCAGGAGGCCCGAAAATTCCTCGAAAAGGCCCTTGAACTCGATCCTGATTTCGACGGGGCTGACGAGGCGAAACGAATTCTGAAAAAGCTTGAGACTTATGGCTTATAGGTCTGTCTCACGTCTTTCCCATGCCGTTTGAAATTCGATTCCCGGTATTCCCATGAGGATATCGATTCGCATTGGAGGCACTCCCATTTGGTAAAAAAAACCATCTTCGGCAAAATCTTTTTCAGTGAGCCCTTCCAGAGGAACGCCAAAGCGCTTAAGTGATTGAAACACCGTCAGAGCATTCTTGGGATCGGTGCTTATCCAAAGATCGAGGTATTTTGTGTAACGGGGCTCCGCATATTGGATCAGGGCATAGCCACCGATCACCAGGTATTCAACGCTGTTGGCGTTGAAAAGCCTCAATAGATCGGTGAAGTCGGAGTTGACGAACATCGTGTCCTTTCGCGCGCCATGCGTGGAGAATTAATTCCCAGGCGGCTTCAAATCGAACTCTGGATTCCTGACTCTGCCAGAATTGTAAATCAAAAGACCGATATAGGTCCTGGACTCGCCCCCTGTGCATCATTGTGATCGGTTTCATCTTGCCCACATATCCCGTGCTTCACATTTCGTGTAAATAGCCTAATATTATTTATATTCAAGCATATAACGCGGATTATATCAACAATGGTTTTCTATGAAATGGGGCAAGTCCATTCTTGACTATTTTCAATCATACTCTTCAATCTATTTATGTTTCCGGTCAATTTTTCATCTTCGCTCAAGGCTTTATAACGCCTTCGAAAAACGTGCCCGTCACGCTCGGAGCGGCTGTTGTACCGCTGGGTGTAAACACCGTTCAAATGACGCATGCTTCTTGAAATGTTGGCCTCTGGCGTCTATACCAGCATGTGGTAATGATTGGGCATCAAGCAGTAGGCGGCAATCCGGACGTTCCACATTTCAGTGGTTTCCGCCAAAAGCTCCGTAAACATGATATAATCGCACATCCACGAAGATATCCTCCCCGCGTCTCCCTCGGCTCATGACATGGTACCAAGCATCGGGATATTCTATTCTTAAGGGACGTGCCATGTTTATCGGGCTCCATTCCTGCTATAACAAGTCAAGAATGGACTTGTCCCCTTTTTTGTCGCGATAAACCTAAAAACAAAACGGCGGCAAAGAAGAAGTTGTCTTCTTCAATGCCACCGTCAATCACTAATTTTGATCAAGATTCAAGGCAACTCTCTTTTTTTTGTCTATCCTTTTTTTCTTCGAACGAGACAGACCAGGCCTAAGAGACCCGAACCAAGCAACATGAACGTCCCGGGTTCAGGAACGGGGGCTGATGCTTCAGCTATTAGAGAGTCAATATGAAATGATTGTCCTCCTCCAGGCCGTTTTTGGGTTGTAGTAATCATAATTCTATCAATAGGTCTATCTGTCTCGATCCCTAAAAAACCGGCAAATTTCATATTTTGAGGTGAAAAGCTAGATATAATTGTACCCGAGGGATTGTTTGCAGAAAATGCCCACATTTGAAACTGGGCACCAAAGGTTGCAGCATTCAGACCGAACTTTGTAACTTCATATCCAGGTTTAATAATGATTGTTGCAAACGGATTCGCTCCAGATGGTGTCTCAACGAAATAAGACGGATCTATTAAAGTTGGTGGATTGCTTCCAAGGCTTTTATTATCAACCGTACCTCCATTCAAAGAGAGCCAGTCTCCCTCTACATTACCCATGCCATAACTCAGCCCGTCGAACCCAAAGGTAAGTGCATTGGAATCGAAGTCCGCCAGGGTTATTTGACTGGCGGAAGCATAACCTATCACTCCAAACGATATAACGCCTATCGTCATTAAATAAACCAATAATTTCTTCATAATGTCTCCTGTGTATTCTTTCATTTTTCTCAAATTTAACAAACAACAATTCGACTGAATTCCGTTTTATCATTTACATCTTTTCGAAAACTCTTTGCTACTAATAATAGAAATACAACTTCAAAACCTCGAACTCACCTCCCTTCATTTAAAAACGGGATCACTCATAACGAATTCAACCCATCTGTTTCGCGATTTAAACAAATCACCACTGCTATCCGGGAACCATTTCCCCCGGATTACAAGTTTAAAAAGCATCGTACCAATATAAATTTTTGTTCAGCTCGTAGGAGCTATCAAACCCTTTCTCATCTCATAAACGTACACCTAAAACCGTGCGTGTCGGCAGAAGTTCCTATTGCCTATAGCCTATCGCCCAAATCCTTTCGCCTATAGCCTACAACCTTCCGCCTCAGGCTTCACCGGACCTGAAATATTTTGTGAAATACTTTTTTATTGAAAAATCGGTTAAATGGCATGGCTCAAACATCTTCAAAGCACTCGTTACCAATGAACAATACCCCCATCTTCCATTTCACTTTTCTTAAGACAACCCGGTCAATCGCATTCGTTTTAGTCATCTTTCTTCATACCAGTGGGTACAATACTTGTACTATTTTGCGAATTAATGACACATTAGTACAACCGCCTGTATATTAAGACTTTTTCCATAATTCGTAGTATTTTTAAAAGCAAATTTTATGCCTATATTTGTGTGGGTAGTAAAACTTGTTAGGCTTGTTTTTTATAGGTTGCGCCGTGATTTTTTTTGCGATCTTTGCACCAAACAGAATGACGCTGTCTGATACTTAAAAACAATTCTCGCGCTGAGACGCAGAGTCGCGGAGAACGGCAACAGAAACAATCAAACCTACATCTTATTGATATTATGTAAAATTTTCCTAATACTTGTTTTTAATTTTTTAACCTTTTTTATTTTCATGTTTTTCTCTGCGTCTCAGCGTCTCGGCGCGATTACTAGTTGTTTCAATTTGTCAGTTTTTTCAGCAATTGTCTAAAGACTTATTTTTGCTTCATTTGAATCACTTGGGCCATGAAATACTTTACCCAATAAGAAGTAATTTACCTAATAGTATGACATAAAGGTTACAATTATTTTTGTGATTTTGTTTTTTGACGCCGTTTATTTTTAAAAGAATGGAGGAAGTAGATAGAGAAGAAATACAGCAGTAAGTATTTTAAACTTTTTATTTAGATCAACAGCAAAAGCTTGGCTCGGTTTATTTTGCGTTTTTCTTTCACTATTTTGCTAAATATACTTAATCGAAACATTCCCACCGCCAGCTTTACCCCGCCTTCGTGTTTTCGCTCAAAATCGTAAAAAGGCGCAATGAGCAGTATTTATATTGTCCTAAAACGTCAGCCGATCAACCATGAAGAGCATGAAGTTGAAAATCATTTCTTTATCTTTCATCATGTCCTTCATGGTTTTCCCTTTGTTCGTTCACACCGTATTTCACTTCAATTCGAAGCGATTTGGATATAACCAAAACGGCGGCAGAGAAGAAACAGTGCTCTTCGAAGCCGCCGTCAATGATTATTTACTTTCAAGAGTCAAGGTGACCCCTTTTACTTTACCGTTTCAAATCTTAATTGCGTTCTTCTTTCTCCTCGCAAATCCGGCCATACCAAGAAGTCCAAGACCGAGCAATGCGAAAGTACCTGGCTCTGGTACTGGTGCCTGTGCAGATACCAAATTTCCGCTAGGCGTGGGAAGATTATTCAAAAATTCCCACATTTCGCCAAAATCTTGAGGTATATCCGTAAAATCCAATCCGATCCAGACAGGTGCATCATGAGCTCCAGGAAAAGATAACATCTCCGATAAAGCTAACCAGTCAGCTACTTCAAGGTTTTGAGTCGTTGATAAAAATACATTCCAGACAGTAGTTATATTATCTTCCAATCCAGAACGGCCGTTGTAACCAAATGATTCATACCCATTGTATGCATCACCATAAAAGGATTCTTGCCAATTTTCAGCAGTTACCCATGGGTCACCATTGGGTTTCAAGGGATTATACGTTGCAGTTAGATTTGGATCAGCCGTAACAATAGCAGTGACTGCGTCATATAAAAGTTCTGTATAACCGTAATCCCCGAAGCCGCCGTATTTCATGGTACCGTTGTTATACAAAGCGCTGGTATAAAGGTCGAAATCCGTTTGGGATAAAGGTGTCCCGTCTGTATGATCTTCAAGAATAGGATCAGGCAAACTCCCACCGAAACTGTATCCCCATACATAATTATTCCCGTCGCCGAAATCCATCACAAAACCAACTTCGTACTCTCCCTCTCCAACCCAGAACTGGATATCATCCGTAGTGTAAGCACCGGCATGACTGGTCAGCCCTAAAATCAACACCACACTCAATAACAAAACATTCAATTTTTTCATCTTCTTCTTTTCCTTTAAATCTTTTATCATTTTACCATTTTCATAATGGCCGGGCGTATCACCCTTTTCGAGCTTGTCGCCGGTCGGTTCTTCAAAACTACTATTATTACCTGACTGTATCCTTCACCTCCTTCCAATCGTTTCTTGTTAACGCTTCTTCTTGATCAACCAATGTTTGTACTTTCTTGCGAAATCGTGTCTAATTTGTACAAGCAATTGATTATTATGATAATTACATCATTTTCAGATTACTCTGAAAAGCAAATATTATGCCTATATGAGCATTAGAGCTGCTTACGGTTTGTTTGTTAGCTGCTGCCATGATTACGTTATAATTTTCCCACATAGAAAAATGGTTCGGATTAATACTGAAAAGCAATTCTCGCGCTGAGACGCTGAGGCGCGGAGAACAACAAAAGCAATCAGTAAAACGGCATTTTATTGATATTAAAGCACTTTCCTAAATTAGAATTTTCTTATTTCTTAACCATTTGTTTTTTCCATGCCGTTCCCTGCGCCTCTGCGACTCTGCGCGAGAAAATGTTTTTTATTTTGCAGTGGTTTATCGAAAATATTTTTATTCTATCTCTTCTTTCAACGGATCAATAGAATTGTGTAGAAGTATACTCAATAAGAAATAGAATACCCAATAGTATGGCATAAAGGTTACAAATACTACCTATAAAACCCTATTCGGCAAGGTTTCAGGGCGTATTTAGGAAACTTGATCTATTATAAAGAGGTGTTAAACATTGACTGGAGAAAAGTCCTGTCTTCTTCCATATTACCACCATAATTTCACTTGCACTATTTTGCATTTTACTTTCACTTTTTTGCAAAAACCTTCTTATTATTTTTGAAACAATCATAAAAAGACTGGATCTCTCGCAAAGCCGCCAAGACCGCCAAGAAAAACATAGAATTGTTTTTAACCTTTGCGTTCTTTGCGTCTTTGCGTCTTTGCGTCTTTGCGAGAAAATTTGCAGTTGTTTTTCAAGTGTCATTTTTTTGATTAGACATTGACCAAAATGGATAGAGCGGACGGGCTAACTCACGAATCTGAAGCGTTTCCCTTTCGCTGGATGCGCCAAAGCGTCACATCCTTTCCAGCCCAAACCAGCGACAGGTGCTTACCTTCAAGCGGGCTGATATATTTTTTTCCACCTTCCAGGAGATATTCCGCTTCGGTTTTACGGGCCAGGGGCAGGACAAGTCCCTTGTTAAAAAAATCGATATAGGCGCCGGCGATCCCTTCGGCCGGAGATCCCAGCTCACAGGAGGGGATCACCGAAAGATCCGGCCGCGCATAGAGCGCTTTATACTGAAAATTGAAATCGGTCAGTATCCTGGCACCCGCGGGTATTTCGGACAAACCGTTCCGGAAGGCTTTCATATCCGACAGTTTCTCAAAATTATCGTACACCATTATCCCCGCGAGAAGAAGATAGATACCAATAATCAGTCCGATTATTCCGGATCGGCCCTTATGTTTCGAAACTTCACCGGGAGTCCCAAGCTCCCCGCTCCGTTTTCCCACCATGAGCGCCGCCTTTTGAAATCCGGTCTTCAATACACTTCCCCAATACGACAGGATTCTCCGGTATGGCCCCACAAGCATGCAAAGCGCGTCCTTTCCGAAAGCGATGAAAACCAGCGGCAGGGTCAGGTCGATAAAGTACCGGCAGTGAAGCATCGCCAGGGGAAGAAAGAAAATCGTCAGCAGATGGGTCGTGTTCAGCATTCTGGCACGTTTCGAAAGAAACGGAAACGCCGTCAGAAGCGCCCCGGCCAGGAGATAAAAATCCATCCCTCCGAAGGCGGATCGCAACTCCCCGGTTTGGAAAACCACGGCGTCCCGGACCGGTCTCGACTCGAACAGGACGAACTGAAATCCCCAGAAGGACTCGGGCTGAAAACTGAGAAACAGAATCGTGGCTGCAAGCACGCCCCATGCGAAATTTCTGTCTCCCTTCAGCCAATGGGCGGTAACAACCGGGAAAGTATAAATCCAGAAAAGGTAGGGATAAAAAAATATCAGAATGGCGGAGGAGAGCGCCCCGCGAACGAATCCTTTTTGCCCAAGGGAATAGAAAATAAAAAACGAACCGAAAGCAAAGGGCCGGATGATCATTATCCGTTGGATCGGCAACGCCAGCAGCAGCGCCGCAAGAATGTAGGCCAGGGTGAATTCTTCCCGGTTCGTTATCGCCGAAGGAACCTTCGATCTCGAAAAGACGAGATAGAGGAATGAAACCAGAAAAAGAAAGGAGAGCCCCTTTACAATCAGAAATTTGGCGGCGTCCCCGGACAGGGGCAGACGGCTAAGAACTCCGGCGATTATTCGAAGGCACCGGTCATACCCGAACCAGGGATTGTAATCCCCGAACTCCTCGAAACGGGAGAAGGGGTACGTCTCTCCCCAGCTTTCGACATCGGAGAAAGCCTTGCCCACGTGCCTCAGCCCGTCGTCCGACGGAAATCCGTGAAGACAGAGAACCGTCGCGACCACGAGCCATGATAGCAGAAAGAGACGTTTATCGAATCCCCATATCGACCGGCCGGCCGCCGCCATCAGTAATTTTCCACTCCCACGTACCGGTTGTTTCCGCCCCGCTTGATGTAGAAAACGATATGTTTCTCATCCTTCAGTTTCCGTGAGATCTTTTTGTAATCCTCCCAGTCCTTCACCACCTCGCCGTTCACTTCCAGAATAATGTCGCCCTTTCGCAATTTGGATTGATACGCCGGACTGTACTCCTCGATATCCACTACGAGGAGCCCTTCTTTTTTCTTCTCCTTGACGTTGATACCGAGCCAGTGGGCCGAAGTCGGCACCTTGATGGGTGTTACCAGGTCCTTATCCTCATACTCCCTCAATTCGGCGGTGAGAAGGAGCTTCTCCCCTTTTCGCAACACGCCGATTTCTGTTTTCTTTCCGATTTCCGCTTCGGCCACGGCCACCTTGAACTTGTTGAGCTCCGATACGGGTTTCCCGTCGAATTCGATAATAACGTCGCCCTTTTCCAAGCCCGCCTTCCCGGCCGGCGTATCGTCGGTCACCCGGGCCACCAGGACGCCGTCGGTGTTCTCCAGTCCGAGATACTTCGCAAGGTCCTCGTCGATCTCCTGGGGCACGATTCCCAGATAGGCCCGCAATACCCTGCCGTGGACGATCAGATCATCCGCGATCTTTTTTGCGATATTGACGGGGATGGCAAATCCGATGCCGATATTGCCGTTTCCCAGGGAAAGGGCCGCCGCATTGACACCGATGACCCTGCCGTGAATATCGAAAAGCGGTCCGCCGCTGTTGCCCGAGTTGATGGCGGCGTCGGTCTGGATGTAATCCTGAAAAACCGGCGTTTCCGCGTTTTTACCGAAATCCAGGTGGGACCGTCCCTTGCCCCCGACTACCCCCACGGTGAGGGTCCGGTCGTGTATGTTGACCAGGCGGCTTTTATCACGGCCGATCGTTGCGGGGAACGGATTTCCGATGGCCAGTGCCCAGGCCCCGAGACGCAGTTTGTCCGAATCGCCCAGTTCGGCGATTTTTACGGGCCTGTCCGTCTCCACGGTAATCACCGCCAGATCGGTCTTCCCATCTCCCCCCATCACCCGGGCCCGGTACTGGGAATGGTCCGAAAGGGTCACTTCTATGGTCTTGGCGCTGTCGATTACGTGGTTATTGGTGAGAATGTAGACCGTTTTATCCTCCCTTCGAAAAATAAACCCCGATCCCGCGCTGGGGCCCCGGAATTTTCTCCTTTCTCCGTACTTTGGGGAGCGAAATTCGATCTCATGATCGCCGGTTATATAAACGACGGTGTCCCGCACTGCCTCGGCCACCGCAATGAACGGACTTTCAACCCCCGGGTTCAATACAGCCGCGGAAGCCGCCGACGGCGTAACGGAATGTCCGGCGGTAAGGATACAAAGTGCCGCCGCGATAAAGACCACATGCAATCTGATTTTCATATTCAACTCCTAGTTCTCGATAAACACATTCACTGTCTGTCCCGACTGATCGCTACCCGGCTGGGTCCCGACGCCGCTCAGATAATCGTTATAAATCCCTTCCGCCACCACACCCGGCAGGTCCGGGGGATTCCGGTCCTCGGGTCCATCCGGATTGACGGTCTGGGCCAGAAGTATGGCCTCGTATGACTCTCCGAAATTCTTCGAGAGATGCGCCGGAGCACATCCCTGAAAAAGCAGCACCCCAAAAAAGAGTATTGCGGCGATACCGGCGCCCGATATCCGTGTCCGGTAAAAATTGGTTTTCCTCATCTCATTCTCCTGTGTTTCCTCTACCCATCGAACCGCCCCTGGCCCGACGTACAATCATCAGTGTTACGGACCATCCGCGATCAGTTCGTATTGATTACTTTACCACCAAAGGCCACGGCCTGTGCTGAAACCACCACGGGATTTTTCCCGAAAATGCTCCCGAATAATGTGGACAATCCGTTCCGTGCCGTTACTCTGACGGCATTGTTAAAGACAGGTTCTGTATCGGACAAGGCGTCATTCCACTCGGTGGCCGGGTCTGTATCGTTCCGGAATTCCGCTTTGGCCTCGTCGTAATATCCGATTTCCACCCAGACGGCGTCTTTTGGAATCCCGTTTTCCTCGGCCACGTTTCCGGCTGTATCTATTGCCAGGGACAACTCCGATTCATCACGCCCATTCGAAAATTGCCGCGCCCCCGCCATGGCCGCCGCCTCGACACCCTTCTCATACCGGCCTCGGATCATGAGTAAACGCCCGCCGTCCACGGCAAAGAGAAGTATTCCTATCATTACGGGCAGCAAAAGCGCGACGATGACGGTAATATTGCCCCCGATCCCTCGGGTCATCGCATACCTGAATTGCTTTCGCTTGGTTTCTTTGTTCATGGCTCCTCCGTCCGCTCCGTACTTCCCAGCGACAGTTGAAACGGCAGGGCAGGCGGGCCAAAATCCGACCGGAAATAAAACGGCCCCGGCGGCGTGAATCGGCCCGAGATATTGATGATGCCCTCCGCGGCGACCCGTATCCTGATCCGATATTTCGGGTCCTCCGGCGGATCGGTGTTTCCGTCGCTGGGCCGGATGCCGAAATATCCGCCGACCCGGAATTCCACGCCAAAAAATCTATGGGCGCCGATGGCGCCGAAGTGATTGGCGTTCGGCACGGGACCGCCCACGTTGCCTGTCGTGTAGATGTACACCGTCTCTTTTCCGCTTCCTCCCAGATAAAGACCGCCGACGCCGACTACCGTGGAAAACGCCAGATCCTCCTCGGCGGCGATTGTGAAATTCTTTGCATGGGGTACACCCGGCCCTTTAAACCCGAGCACTCCGCCGTTCGGGTTTTCCCCCTCGAAATAGTAGACGGCCCCGTCATGATCCCCGTCGTGGGGGGAAAAGATGTAATGATTGGAACCGGCATAATAATAAAAATTGCCGTCGTCGTCATATCTGCCCCCTACTTCATCGATGCTGTCGTAAACCGGGAAATTCTCATCGGTCATGACGATCACCCGTCCCTGGTTTTCGGCTTCTATCTTCAGATCCGCCATGATCGCTTCCAGGGATCTTCCCGGATAGATACGATCGGTTCCCGAAACGGACGCGCCGCTTTCGGGACAGCCCACCACCTCCCCGGAGGCACTCACCACGGTGTCGCCGCTGACGGCGACATTAGGCGCATTATCAAAAATCACATCAGTGTTGGCATGAATCAGTCCGGTGTTCAGAAAATCGGCGGACATGACATTCCAGTTGCTGATTATCACGCCGGATTCTTCCGGATCATCCCCGAAGGAGAACAGCCCCACGGTTCGGGCAATCCCCACGGCCTCGGCGGACACCGAAACATGATCCCTGCCGAAAATCCCCCCGAAGAAGGTGGGCCGATCCGTTCGAAGGGAGACCATGACCGCGTTGTTGTATACGTACAGATCCTCATCGGGATCCGAAAGCGCATCGTTATACAGCGTTTCGGCATCGGTGTCGGCCTGGAATTCCCGGTAGTCGCCAAAAGGGTCATACATATCACCGTTGTCGTAGAATCCCATGGTAACGCTCAGGCTCCCCGCATCGCTCGGAAGACCGTTTTCCGATGCAATCCCTCTCACAATCTCCTCCCAGTTTTCGTCATTGAGATGACCGGCCCCGGCCAGGGCAGCGGCCTCAACACCGTTCCGGTACTTGTTTTCGGTCATGAATATATTGCCGCCATCCACGGCAAGGGCGAGCATGCCGATCAGAACGACCAGTAAAATAGCAGCGATAACGGCAATATTGCCGCCTTCGCCCTCATTTTTTAATAAGCCCCTCTCCGTCATTGTGGATATCCTCCCTGCCTGGAGTCGATTCGCCGCCCGTCATACCGGACGATATGCCGGCGTCGAAGCCCTCCAGTGTGCTCAGATTCCTTTCCGCCGCACCGTAGCCCGGGTCCGCCGCCAGTGCCCGCCGGTACATCTCCGCCGCCCGGGCCCGCTCTCCCCTCATCTGCCGGACATACCCCAGGTTGTTCCAGGCAACGGCCTCACCCCCCAGCCTTTTGAACAGTTCGAAAGCAGCCTCATCCCTTCCGAGCATGCCGTACGCCAACCCGAGGTTGTTCAAGGTCCGTCCGGAATCCGGCGTCAAGGCAAGGCCTTTTTCAAAGCACGCGGCGGCCTTCTCATGCGCCCCTACGGCCATGTAGGAAACACCGAGATTGTTGTAGAATGAAGCAATTCCCGGATCGAGGGCGATAGCCCGGGCATAACAGGCGATCGCCTTTTCGTGTTCCCCCGAAAGCTCGTGAACCATGCCGAGTCCGGCATGGGCATAAGGGTGATCGGGGGAAATATCCAGGGCACGCTCGAACTGTTTTCGCGCGGCTTCGAACTCCTCTTTCCCGCGCAGACAAACCCCCTTCAAATAGAATATCTCCGAATTCTTACTCTCCATCGCCTCCGCGGCCTGAAGCTGATTCAGGGCCACATCGTAGAATCCGCCCTCCACGAGCGTACGGGCCAGACTCACATAATCGGGCGGCATCGATTTGTTCCTACGGTATTGCATCTCTTTGTAGGCGGCTTTTTCCTCGATGGCTTCCTTTTTCAGATCGATGCCGATATCGTCCTTTTTTCCGTTTTGGAGTGATGCGCATGAAATCGGCATGGACAGTGCGCCAAACAGAAGCATCAACATGATTATTTTACTTCCCGAACGGTTCATTTCCATCCTCCGGCCATTACAAATACCTTAGCAATCGTAATGCGGCCGGCCCCAGAATAACGACCAGCAGGGCCGGTATGATGAGGAGTATCAGGGGAATGGTCAGCTTCACCGCGATTTTCGCCCCCTTCTCTTCCGCGATCTGACGTCTCTCGGTTCGCATCGATTCGGAGTGGACCCGAAGGGCGGATGCCGAATCAGTCCCGAACCGAACCGACTGGATCACCACGTCCGCCACGGCCCGAAGTCCCGCCGAATCGTTACGCTCTTTGAGGTTGACCAGGGCTTCCTGCCGGGCCACACCGCTTCTCGTTTCGAAAAAATACTGTGAGAACTCCTTGCTCAATACGGGGGCCACCCCCTTGAGTTCGCGGCTGACGCGAAAAAGCGCCGCCTCGAATCCCAGCCCCGCGCCGACACACAGGATCAACAGATCCAATGCATCGGGAAGCTCGCGGAATATGCTTTTGTTTCTCTCCTTTATTCGTGAGGACAACAGAATACGGGGCGCATAATAACCGACGGCAACCAACATCAGAACAACCAGAATGCCCCTGCCCCCAAACCAGCCAAGCGCCACAACAATCAGGATGCCGATCGCGGTGAAACCCAGGGTGGTGAGAATGATCGAACCATAATACTTTTCCACCGCCGAGGATCCTCTATATCCCGCATAGGACAATTGCCTCTTGATGTCCGATATTTTCCCCTCGTTTTCCGGCACGGCATACTTCCCCAGGGATACCGGCAACCGGGAAAAAAAACTCTCCGAAACATCGGCCCCCCTATGTTCCCGGGAAAACCGCAGTCGATTGTAAACCTGTTCCCGGTTTTTCCTCTTTTCATACGACCGCAAACCGAAAAGGCCCGAGGCAAAAACGACTCCAAAAACAGTGATGGCAATAATTATCTGCATGATCTCAAACGTTTATCCTCGTCATAATGCGCATGACAACAAAACCGACAACATCCAACGCAAAGGCCAAAAATAGCAGTATCCGTCCAACCGGATCCACGAACAGCAGACGGATATACTCGGGATTCACCAGGTACATGAGCCCGGCAAAAGCCAGGGGAAGCATCCCCAGAAACAGAATGGAAAGCCTCCCTTCGGCCGATGTGGCCTTCACCGTTCGCAACAGTTTGAACCGGTCCCGAAGGGTATGGCTCAACCCTTCGAGGATTTCCGTCAGGTTTCCACCGGTCTCCTTCTGGACGGCCAGGGCGGTGCACAGGAAGGTGACCTCCGGAATGGCTGGAAAACGCCTTTCAAAGTTGTTCAGTGCCTCCGAAAATGAGAGGCCCATGGAAATTTCCTCATATACGATCTTGATCTCCCCGCCGATGGGATCCGAAAAATGAGCGCTGATCCCATACAGGGCGTTGTCCAGGGACTGCCCTGCCCGCAGGGCCCGGACCATGAAATCCAGCATATCCGGCAACTGCGCCGTCATCGCCGCGTCCCGCTTTTTTTTACGATGGATCAGAAACAAAAGGGGGACCGAAAACCCCGCGGCAATCATGGCGATGAACGGGAAAAAAGATCTGAAGAAAACGACGGCGATCAGACCGAACAGTGCGGCGGTGGCGGTGGCCGTGAACAAAAATGCGTCCATGGATAGCGGCAGGCCGCTCTGGGAAAGGAGATCCCCCAGGCGGGGGATATCGATGAGTGACGAAAAGAGACGTTCGGCCCGGGTTCGTTCCCGGCGCCGCCGCAAATCGATCCGCCGGGTCTCCTTGACGCTTCGTTTCGAAGCCGCCCGGCTTATCAGCAGATCTCTCCGGATCGCCCGCTGATCCTGATAGAGGAAATAGCCCCCCAGGCATGCCAGCAGCACGAAAAAAAACACGAAAATGGAAATGGTACCCGCCATGATAGTCGTCCTGATTCGCCTTAGGCGAACAAGTAAATAGTGTTAACGCTTTGTTACGCCCACTTCGCGGGAGAAATCGAATGTCTCCCGCCTGAGCCTGACCCCGAAACGCCCCAGATGTTCCATGAACCGGGATCGAATCCCCGTAGCTCTGAATCTGCCGTATATATTTCCGGCTCCGTCCATCCCCTCCTGGTCGAAAACGAACAGCTCCTGCATAGCGATTATATCCCCCTCCATGCCGGTAATTTCGGAAACCGAGGTGCATCGCCGCCGGCCGTCCGACAGCCGGGCCAGATGCACGATGATATTGATGGCGCTGGCCGTCAGGGAGCGGAGCGCCCGCTCCGATATGGTCATAAGCCCCATGCCTACCATCACCTCGAGCCGCGACAAGGCGTCCCGGGGTGAATTGGCGTGGATCGTGCTCATGGATCCGGGATGACCCGTGTTCATGGCCTGAAGCATGTCCATGGCTTCGGCGCCGCGCACCTCCCCCACGATAATCCGGTCGGGTCGCATTCTCAGGCTGTTTTTCACCAGGTCCCTGAGCCGGACCTCGCCTTTTCCCTCGATGTTCGCCGGCCGGGACTCCAGCCGTACTACATGGGGCTGCTGAAGCCGCAGTTCGGCGCTGTCCTCGATGGTGACAATCCGTTCGGATTCGGGGATAAAGCGGGAAAGGACATTCAGAAGGGTGGTTTTGCCGCTGCCCGTTCCCCCCGACAACAGGATATTGAGCCGGGAACGGATCGCCCCCTCAAGAAATTCGACGACCTCGGGGGGAAGGCTGTCGGAGGACAGGAGGTCATCCAATTCAAGGGGGGCGTATCCGAACTTTCGAATGGACAGCAGGGGACCGTCCACGGCAAGGGGCGGGATAATGGCGTTGACCCGGGAGCCGTCCGTCAGCCTCGCATCCACCATGGGGAAGATTCGTCGATCCTTCTGCCCACGGCCGACACCACCCGGTCGATAATGTGCATGAGGTGATCGTTGTCCCGGAACCGGACCGGAGTCAGGTGAAGCACCCCCGCCTTTTCCACGTAAACCTGCTTGAAGGTATTCACCAGAATATCCTGGATGGAGTCGTCACGCACCAGGGGTTCGATGGGTCCAAGCCCCAGGATCTCGTCCATGACGTCCGAGATGAGGTCATCCTGCTCCTTTCGATTGAGGGGGACATTTTCTGAAACGGTAATCTCCCGAATGACATCCCGGATCCATTCGGCAAGCGTCTCCTTCGGTACATCTTCGATGGCGCTCAGGTCCAGGACATCCACCAGTCTGGAGTGAACCATGGATTTGAGCCTGTGGTAGGCCTCCATATCCAAGCGGGCGCCTGGTGAAATCTTTTCGATGAGCGTCCGGTTCGTCCGGGCGGCGCTCAGTTTTTCCGCAAGCTTCATATGCTCTGTTTCCTCCACGCCGCCATGGGATTGCGCAGAATGTTGACGGCACTCGTCAAAAGCCCCGAATCCCTTCCGGCGGGTGTCTCTTGCTGAATCCCCGTAATCAGGGACGCAATGGCGCCGATATCCCTGTTGACGGGCGTATCTTCATGGTTTTCACTTAAGAGCCGGCCATGGTTGATCGCCTCGGTGACGGCGTGGTAATCGTTGGCAACGGTTGCATAAACGCCCTGTTCGAAGATCTTCTCCATCTCTTCGCATCTCAGGTCGTTGCCGGTCTCATACCGGTTGACGACGATTTTCACCTTGTCTTCCTCGTATCCCACCGATCGAAACAGGTCGAGGGCCTTTCGAACACTCTTCAGTGCGGGAATGGTCTGCTGGGAAACCAGCAGCACCTTTTCCGCCAGATCGATCACCGAAGCGGTCTGTTCGTTGAACTCGTTGGAGATATCCACAACGATGTAATCCATATGCTCCTTCAGCATGCGCAACATGCGGCCGAAAGATTCCGGAGCGCCGGTTTCCGCGACACCGATCTCTTCCGGTGCCGCCAGTACATAAAACCCGTCGCCGTGTTTCGGAAGCGAGGAGAGCAGCAAATTTTCGTCGAGTCTCGGCATGTCTTTGACAAGATCCGGCGCCGTATATCTGCTTTCCATGTCAAGAAACAGCGCAACGTCCCCGGTCTGCAGCCTGAGATCCGCCAGGAGCACCCTCCCACCGGTCAGGGTGCGTATGTGGGCCGCCAGGTTTACCGCGAGGGTAGTGACTCCCTGGCCGCCTTTATTACTGGAAACGACGACAATATTGCCCTCACGTTCCCGCCCGGTACGTTTCTCCAGGGCCGCGGTCACCGATTCCGAAATCACGGCCCGGTTCAGGGGGATCTCAATAAAGTCATCGGCCCCCGCCCGAAGGCAGCGAATGATCAGTGCCGGGTCCATGACGTCGCTGACAATGAATTTCAGAACGTTCGGAAGCAGCCGGTCGATCCTGCCGGTGAGTGCGAACACCCCCTCGACGTCTATCCGAACGTCCAGAAACACCATGTCGGGGGCCTGCTCCTTAATATCGCCGTAAGCCCCCCGGACCTCCGGAATAACGGTCTTTATATCCGCTATATCCGTAAGCGCATCCTTTATCTCCGCCGCCAATGCATCGTCATCGCTCAGAATGACTCCCGCAATCTTTTCCGCCATGTGCGTATGTCTCCCGTCAATCCTCCAGGCCGACGGGGCCGGAGAAACGAGGCGTTTTCTCCGGCCCGGGGCCCGCTTTTTTATGAATGTCGTCGAAAAAGAAAAACTCGAAATCGTCCTGGCTGAAGTTCTCCAGCTCCCCGGGCAGCACCGGCACCTCTTCCGGGTTCATCGCCGTCACCAGTCTCGGCGTAACAAGGATGATCAATTCGGTTTCGTCCTTGATGTACTCTTTGGTCCGGAACAGGCTGCCGACAATGGGAAGCTCCCCCAGCAGCGGCACCTTGTTGACGATGGAATTGATATCCTCCTTGAGCAGCCCCGCGATGGCAAATGTCTGTCCGTCCTTGAGACGCAGGGCGCTGCTGGCCTCCCGGGTAGTAACGCCCGGAACGGTGGCCCCGCCCGATGTCACGGAGGTGGCGTAATCGATGTCGCTGACACTCGTTCTCACCATGAGATGAATGGTTTCCCGGCCGGTGACCGTTGGAAGGAACTCGAGCATCACGCCGTAATCCTGGTTATTGAAAGAGGGGGTTCCTTCGTCGTCCGTCGCGGGTACGGGGAACGATCCCCCCACATGAAAACTCGCCGACTGGCCGCTCATGGCCACAAGGGTCGGCTGGGCCATGACGGCTGCCAGCCCCTGACTCTTGAGAAGGCTCAGAACTCCCAGGATGTCATCGTTCAGCAGATGAAGGGCTACCTGGAAGGCATTCGTGAACGGCGTGGAGAGGGTCAGGCTCGATGCCGCGATAAAGGGCGAGTCCCCCGATTCCATCACTGAAGTTATCGATCCGTCGCTGTTCATCGTGGAGGAAAGCCGTTGGGAAACGCCGGCCGAACTCGTAAGGCTCATGCCTACGCCCCCTTCGGTCCCCCCGGGTGTCAGGAGCCCGCCGCCGATGAGGCTGCCGTCCGCTTCACCGTAGCGAAGAAAGGACAGCCCGTGGCGCTTGAGTTCGGACCGGGATACTTCCACGATTCTCGCCTCGAGCTGCACCTGCTGGGGCCCCTCCAGGGTCATCAGGTTCTTGATATACTCCCGGTCGGCAAAGGACTCCATCACGGTCATGACCCGATCCATGGTTTCCTGATCCGCCACCCGGCCCTCCACGATGAGTGCGCGGGCAAAGGAGGAGGTCACGGTCACCCCCGCGTCCGGAACCAGCTCTTTCATCTTTTTTTCGATGACTCCCACGTCATAACTCACCCGGATATTATAAACCTCGTTGACATCTTCGGCATACCAGACGATCAGGTTCGTCCATCCCGGCCGAAGGGCGTTGATCAGAATTTTCTCTCCGCTGAGGGGCATCACGTCCGCGATATTGGGATTCCCCACCGCGACGCGGAACACATTGTCATGGCATTCCAGAATAAAAGATTTCCAAACGACAAGTTCCAGGTCTTCGGCGTCCATTAACCTTGCCGTATCGGAAGTATATTCGTCCGTTGCATGAACAACAGCCGCGAAAGAAAACCATATGAAAAAAACAAACGATATGAATGTCAGCAACCGCACTTTTCTGATGAATCCGTAAATCATGTTTTACCTTTCAGCCCCTACCATACCCCGTTTCCATAGTGATAAACGTTAAGGCCTCGAATGATCTGCATCCTCGGGTTAAAAACGGGTCTCGGGGACGTGACCCGGACCTCGAAAAAATCGACTTCGTTGTCCTCGTACCAGACGATAAACATGGTGGAACCCGTATCCCGGCCGTCCACCACCAGCTCATAGGGCGTGATGATCTTGACTTCCGCGATTCCGGGCTCATTGACGGACACCTTCTTTACCGGACTCAGGGGCGCCTCCCGGAAATTCTTGATAAAAACCGGGCAGGAGTGAAACCTGGGCACTTGCAGGACATGGGTCGTGACAACCCCCGCATCGTCCTGGCCCTCCACGTTCACTGCTCCCGTAAAAGCGATGCACAGGGCAACGCACAGATAAAAGGCCGCCCGAAGGGGAGCCAAATGGCGTTTCATTCTTTTTTCTCCTTTCAACGATGTTTTCCGGGCTTATATGCCGGGGTTCGGCGTTCCGCCCCGGGTCGGATTCAGGGGTTCCGTTTCCATATCGTCCCTTTCGAACCGCTTCGATCGCCGGGACGGTCCGCGTCCGAATATTTCTATACCGTAATAGCGCTCCTCGCCCCCGTAAAAGATCTCGTTGCTCTTCTCCCCCTCCGTCAAAGCAATCCCTTCATCCCCATACTTTCGTACGATCAGTTTCACCCCTTTGGAGGTGAGGGCGATGACCGTCAGCCGTTCCACATCTTCAACGGAAACCAACAGGGTGACGCGTTTCGTCGGCCAGGGGGCGATCCACTCTCCGCCTGAGTTTTTTTCATTCCCTTTTTCATTCCCGGCATCGGGTCCGTCGGGTTCACTTCCCTCTCCGGACTTCCGTCCCGAGGGGGCCGCGAGTTCCGTATCCTCCTCGATAAACAGCACTTCGATGTCCTGCATCAGAATCCGGGATACCTGAAAGCCCCCGGTTACGATTCCCTTCGCGCCGGGCACGCGTTCTCCCTGGTAGGCCACGCCTATGAACGGATGGGTTCCCACCACGTCCACCCGGTTGCCTGGCTGAAGATGCCCGCAGATTCCGTCCTCATCGTTCACACGGATCGTGACGGCCCGCATGCCCTTTTTGATGGCCGCCTGGAGACGTTTGTTCCGCTCCTCTGCCATCCGATCCAGTTCCGAAGTGGTCTTGGGTCCCAGGGCCGCGGAAAAAATGGTGGCCTCCGTGTCTCCCTCTACCTCGTCGCCGGGATTCCTTCGGGCAAGGGTCAACCTGGCGCCTTCCGAAGCGGCCAGGATTGCCGCCTCATCTGGACGGAGCAGAAGCGTTGCCGTACCTTTCCGGGCGGCCCGCCCTTTTCCGCCGGACTCTTTCCCGGACGAAACCGCCAGAACCGACACCCGCGTCAGAATGACCCGGGATATGTGCTCTTTCTTATTTTTTCCGGTCGCTTTAGAGGCGGCAATCACATCCACCCGGTCGCCGGCCCGAAGCATACCGGAAACCCCGGACACGTCGTCGATCTCGATGCTGACGGCGCGCATCCCCGGATCGATTCTTCCGGAAATACCCGTCACGGGACCGCCCTCCAGCGAAACCAGCCGGGATTCGAAAACGGGCTCACCCTCGAAAATAGCGTCGGCGGCCGTTCGTCCCACAAGGTCATCAATGCTCTTGAACGTTCCCTTCGGCATTCTCGCGGCCGGCCATTCCGACCGTTTCAGGTTCTCGTCCGTCAACACCTCCCCCAATTCGATATCCGCGGCCGCCACCACGATCCGCGCGGTTTCGGGCTCGGCGGCTTCGAAAAAGTTCGACACCAGCCGGGTGATTAAAAGGGCCAGCCCGAGGGCCACCGCAACGGAAATAATGCCCCGCGCCTTTATCACGGTTGTCTCTCCTCTCTCAGCGCCGCCGGTAATTCATACAGGACGCCTTTTTGTCTCTGGTCGCGGATCATATCAGTCCCTTCCCCATGGGTTGCGGATCTCCCGGAAGCGGGGACCGATCCGGAGGGTCCGAAAACGCCGGGTCCTCGAAATCGAATGCCCTTCCGTCTTTCCCCGATCCGCGGAATATTTCCACTTCGAACGGATCCCGGTCCCCCCAGAAAGCATCCACCAGGGTTTGCCCCCTGGTGATCACGACACCGTCATCCGAAACGTTTCTGCAGATAAATTTCAGCCGAATGGCTTCCGACGAATAGGCCACCAGGATTTTTTCCGCCTCGTTCGGCGACAGCAGCAGGGTAATTCTGCCCGCCGCCGCCTCGACCTTGGGCAATCTCTTCGCATCCGAAGCACCCGCTTGTCTTTCGGATTTGGCGGATCCGCCGGACCTGTTTTTCGTTTCCACCTCGTCTTCCACAACCAATACCGGGATATTCTGCAGGATGATCCGGGCGGTTGTTTCCGTTTCGAGATGCTCGGCCTCGGCCCCCGGTTCGTTACTCTCCACGGATACGTCCCCGGCGCTGGTAACGGCGAGAATATCCACCCGGTTTCCCGGCCGGAGAAACCCGCAGATGCCGTCGTCATCCGCATAGGAAAGCGTCACGGCCCGTTTGTCCCGCTCCACGAGCCCGTTGTATTCTGTATCCTTTGTCGCGGTATCGGCCCGTAGCTGTGCCGTGGTTCGGGGCCCGGAGCGTACGGTGTACACCGCGACATCCCCGGCTTCCATGGAGGGGTCCAGGGGATTCCGGGCGATCAGCTTCAGGTTTTCACCGTCTGCAACGGCCAGAATCCGTGCGTCCTCCCGGGTCAGGGAAAGGGTGACCACCATATCTTTTCGGGAACCGCCCGCGGACGATTTCCCGTCACCCTCAAGTTCCACCTTCAGCACGGATACACCGACAAGAATCACCCGGGATATTCTGGCATCATTTCTATCCGCCACTTTGCTGGTGGCCATTACATCCACCCGGTCCCCCCGCTGAAGCATCCCCGAAACGCCGGAGACGGTATTCACTTTGAGGGAGACGGCCACCTTGCCGTCGGTAGATTCCGGCGCCGTCTTTTTCATTGTTTCGGCTGGGGAAACAAGTCGCTTTTCGACAACCGCTTCTCCCCGGCCCATGCCGTTGGCCGCCGTCCGACCCGCCACCTCGCCGGGATTCCGGAACGCTCCCCGGGGCACCGCGCCCGCCGGCCATTTCTCGACGGTCAGCATTTTCTCGTGCAGAAGCATCCCCTGAGAAATATCCACGGCCGCCGTCACTACCCCTACCCGGTCCGGTTCCGCGCTTTTCAGCATTCCCCAGACCGCCAGGGCGGCGAAAAAGGCCAGCGCCAATGCCGCCCCGACAAACTGAATCCCTCGGGTTCTATTCACGAAACGGCTCCTTTCCTAATGCCATAAAACTCATCCCGTCCTCTCCCTCTCAATCCCACACCCATATAAATGCCGAGTCGGAATTGCCTGAAGCGTCCGTAACCGTCACCATTGCATTCACTGCCGGAATAGGCGCCGTATAGACCACCCCCCTCCCCCTCATATGCGCTAAGCGATCCACCACCGGAAAGGGTCCACAAATAGGGAGAACTGCCGCCCGTCGCGGAAAAAGCAGCCGGCTGTCCATCGACCAACCAGACGGAAAAGGGATGAATCCGAAGCGGTTCATCGGGTATGGATTCGGTTATCCGGAACACAATAGCGGTGGAGCCCCGGACACCGTTCGCCGTTTCGCCAGTGAGCACCAGACTGCCGATGTTGTCGTACGCGGCGAGGGCTTCGGTCCCCACAGTGACGTAGAGAACGAAATCGGACCGTCCGTCGTCGTCAGTGGTCAGTGTCTCCGGCAGAGACAGGCCGTCGGCGTCTCCAAGGGTAATGGACCGGATACTGTCGCTCTTCAGGTAGAGATCCAGAACGATCTCTTCGTTTGCCAGGGGATTTCCGTTGCCGTCCGTATGCGCGACCGAAAAGGGGATGATGTAGTCCGCTTCCGCCGGGACACCTCCCTCATAGGGGTACGTCACCGAGTATACGCTGCCGGTATAGGCGTGTTCCGGGCCCGGAAAGAACTCGATGCTCCCGAGATTTCTTTCGATGGTGAAACTGCCCGTAGCGGCGGCGCCGGTATCGGTCATGGCGGTCACGACAACACTGGTTGTCGCCTCGACATCCCCGGCCCGGATCCTCGCCAGTGCGCATCCGTTGGCATCCGTGGGCCCGGCGCCGTTAGTAGTAGTACCCAGGTCGCTCCCGTCCGCATCCACGAAAACGGCGGGCCCCTGGACGATTTCAAAGGTCACGTCGCTGTCGGTTACCGGCCCCAGATTGCTCTTGTAGGCGAGGTGAAAAACGCAGACCACCTCCCCGCCGACATCCACTGTTTCGGGATCCATCTCCAACGCCGCCATGTATCCCGGCCCCACGACGGCGATAATCTTGCTCACTTCGGTGCCGGCGTTGTCTTCCACTGTGACGATAATACTTCCCGATCCGGTGTCCCCGCCGTCATATGTCAATGTAGCCGCCGCATTCGAAGATGCAAAAGAAAACTCCTCGGCAACAAGGCCCGAGGAGTAACTCACGCGCCATTCGTAGGGGACGGTGCCTCCCTCGGCCACAAAAGCAGCGTAGCCCGCCTCACCCGCCTCAAAGTTATCAAGGCCGGAGGGGTAGTTCTCATTAAGTTCCAGCGCCAGCGCAGCCCCTGCCAGAACGGAAATAACCTTGCTCGCCGTTCTCCCAGTACCGTCCTTTACCGTAACGGTAATGTCTCCCGTATCCGTTGGTAAGCCACCGTATGTTAATGTGGCGTCGGCATTGGATGAGCTAAGAGAAAAGGCGCCGGCGACGATGCCGTCTGAACAGCTCATGCTCCACTCATATTGATCCGTGCCATCCACAACCTGGAGGCCGACATAGGCGGATTCGCCTACTGTAAAACTCGAAACCCCCGAAACAATTTCCAACTGATCGGCCGTGCTTTCAATCGGCGATCCGTCATAATTGGAGCATCCCGCCACCAATAGCAACAACAGTCCGAAAATATACACCAAGCTGTTTCGCATCGTTACCGACGCGGCACGATATCTTTTACCCGTCCATTTCATACCCATTCTCCGAAACCCGATATTCTTTTTCCATCGCAACCGGCTATCGCGACTACCCAATCCCCCGGATTTGTCCAAAATGTTGCCGCCGGACATAAGCCTTCGGCGGCGAACAGTCATCCATCACCTATCAGCTATGAGCTATGAGCTATGAGCTATCAGCTATCAGCTATCAGCTATCTTCTTCCTCTCCCGGGCATCACGGAAACGCCATCACCGCCGTGGCGGAAATACTTTCCGGCAGCAGTGCCGATGGAAAAAATCCCGTCAGGGAGTCATGTTGCCAGCCATTGATGCTGAGCTTCGCCCGGTCCGGATTCTGGAGAGTTGTATAATTCAAAGTGCCATTTAGCTTAGCTATGACCGCACCATAATCCCCGTTTTCCATCAGGACTTCCACTATGGCATTGATAGCGTTATTTTTGCCTCCGCCCTCAGTATACACGATAGCCCTTACCCCCTCCGCCACCGCATTATTCAGATCCATCTTCTTCTTGAAGAACCACCCGTACTCAATCGTACCGAAGAGAATCGACAGCAATATCGGCAGCACCATCACCAGTTCGATGGCGGAAGCGCCTTGGTTGTTCTGTATCTTCCCCTGGTTTCCCATCGAATATGTCTTCCCTTTTCATGGAATTATGAACACCACATCCGCGGCGAGCGTGTCCGGTACCGCGGCATCGGGCAAAAACCCCACCAGCGGCTTATAGGAAAAAGCATTCACCGCCACGGAAACCCTTCGAGGAACCTTATATCCCGGTAGATAGGGGGGGGCGTTTTCCGCCAAAATATCCACAACGATATCATCGTCCGTAAGGGTTCCCATAACCCTGAAGGCTTTTTTTGCCACCGCTGTCGCCTCATCTCTCAGGTCCTGATCCGATGCGCCGTCCGTCATTCTGACGGCGGCCCGGGCCCCTTCCGAAACGGCATGATTGAGCAGTATCTGTTGGGTCATTAACCAGCCGTATTCGAAAATCCCGAAAATAACGAGCAGAAAAAGGGGCAATACCAGGGCGAACTCGACCGCGGTGGCGCCGCTTTCATTCAGGGATCTAAGTATTCGCCGTGTTTTGCTTCCGATATTTATTATCGAGCCGTTATTCTTCATATGATTCGACCGATCATCAGGTAAGCGACAAACCCGATCGCCAGGGGAAGCGAATAGGGGAGCCGGGGATTCCCGGAATCCACCCGTGGTCTCTGTCTTCCCAGAATATCCAGAAAAAGGCCTAAAAAAACCTCTTTGATGCCCCGGATTCCGCTTCTCTTGTAGATCATCCAGGCGGCAATCAAGCCGCCCACGACCGCGCCGTACAGAACGAGATGAAGCACCGCCGCCGTCCCGATCCAGCTTCCCGCGGCCGCCACCAGCTTCACATCCCCGCCACCCATGCCACCCAGGAGAAAAGGAACGAGAAGTACGGCAAAACCAGCGGCGAATCCGGCTATCGAAAAGAGAAGTCCGTCCGATATCCCTGTACGCCAGACATGGTAGCCCATCCCCGCCAGACACGCCGGCAGGGTAAGCCGGTTCGGAATCACACGGTGCTTCAGATCCGTGTAAACCGACGTTCCCAGCAAAATGCTGCTTAATATAACGGATGCATTCACCGGCACCGGTTTCCCCCTAACCTTCCGCCGATAATCTCATCTCTGTTTACTTCTCTAATACCGGACGGCCCCATAAATCATTAGCCTAACTTCGGGAAAAACCGCATTTGAAATCATCCAAAAATACTTCTCTCCGTGGAATCAAAAATAACGAAAAGCATACTCCGATGAATCTTCCATTTCAGCGAAAGAATCTTCAAATGCGGTTCTCCTTTTTATCAATCAAATCTTCTGCTGTTTTAAAGTTATTATTCGCCAGTACCTTCTATTTCATCTGCGAGGTTGTTAAAGCGGTTCTCAAGCGCATTCCCCACTAAGTTAGCGCCCGCGATGACAACCGCGGCGATACCCGCCGCCAGCAGCGCATACTCCACAGCGGATATCCCGGTCTCGTCCCGCCATAATTCCTTAAAACGTTTGATCATATCTCTCACCTCCTTTCATTGTCCCGCCGGACGGTGTTGATCTTACTGAAATGAGTAAAACCAGACTCAACCACTACCCGGAATAACCGACTTCTTTTTTGAAGTATTTATCCGGATAACATCGTGCAGATAAATACCGGCAACGGATAGAAGTACCATTCGACTGCCGGCCATGGGCCAAGAACCGCGAACGCCCGGATTCGCAGGAAAGGGGTAGAAGGGCTACGTACGAATTGACACTCTTGGAAGAGACAAAAAAACCGGACCGTTATACTACCGATCCGGGGATGTCCCTTTTTTATCCTCGAAAAAACAACTCGACACGGCGTTTCCACGTAGCCGTTGTCCCTAGCAAAAAGGCAGGTCTTCTGACTTTCGGATCATCCTTCCAACCGCGCCTTCCCGGCCATCCGGCCAGTGGCATTCAGCGGTCTTCGTTCCCGATCACAGCGGCGGGCCCGTTCCCGTTTTTCACGGGATTCCCTATTAAGCCTTGCGGCACCTTTTTGCGGAAAACTACTTCTACTTAGAGGTTCTGTCAATAAAAACAGGGTTTAAAGAAAATCTATTATGGATTTAATATAAAGATATAAACACATGATATATTTTGGTATATTAATAAATAAGTAGAATATAAAGCGCAAATTAGTTAAAATGTTTGACAATAAAATGAAATGCGGCACAATACTGACAGGAATACACTGGAAGAATCGGAGGTCAAAAAGCCGGAAGTCGGAGGTCCGAAGTCTGAGATCGGAAGTAAAAGTCGGAGGTCGGAGATCGGAAAACCGCTTCCGTCTTGGCTTACGCTACGCCGGTAATAATGGCCGGTGACAATGGAGGCTTGACAGACCGATGGAAGATGGAAGATCGCTTCGCTAGGACGATGGAAGCAACAACATTACGACCTAATTCAGCTTTATCGTCTCTCGTCCTTTCGTCTCTCAGGTTGTTTCTTCCCTCTTCCATCTTCCTTTCGTCCATCGGGTTTTTCAGCCCCTGGAAAGCCCCATCAACCGATACACCAGCATCCCGGCCAGCCAGGCGATATCTTCGGGAGAGAGAAGATCACCAATGGAATCGTCAAACAGGATATTCGCTTCGGCGGGAAATTCTTCATCCCCTTCCCAAAGAATCAGTTGTATGGGCACTTTTGGAAACAACCGGAATTCATACCCGACATCTCCAGCATCGATGGGATCACCGTCAAGTATTTTTGCTGGTTTCTCAATAAGCGACGCATCCGAACCGAACATCTTTTTCAACGGATCGACGGCCCTTTTTACGAAAGCGGAAAAGTAAAACGTTGCCCCGGGGATTTCCCTGTAGGCAACCCAGTTTCCGGAAGGTGATGCCGCCGACGCCATCAAATAATGCAGAACAAGAACCTGCTCCTGAAGAGGGACTTCCTTCACAGGTGATTTCTCACCTTCCGGAACAAATTCAAAATCCGGATACGAAACGCGATATTCTCTTCCCAGAAACGGAACCCGAAAAGCGTTCTCTCCATCTTTTTCAAAACCACCTCGGCCAATAATTTCTTCGAGGGGTTCCGAAGCCAGCTTCTCTGCTGCCAGTTTTTTTGCCGCTACATAATCGTCAACTCTTGCCATGATTTTAACCACACTTATTAGTCATTTGGGATTGGTCATTGGTCATTAGTCATTAGTCATTAGTCATTTGTCATTGGTCATTGGTCATTGGTCATTGGTCATAAGTCATTGGTCATTGGTCATTGGTCAATGGTCAATGGATAATACATGTCCGGTTTAAGATCCAATGACAAATGTCTAATGACTATTGACTACTCGAAATGCCCAATAAAAAAGCCCCTCCCCAAAGGAAGAGGCTTTTTTCATTTCCGCTATTTGGTTTACACCTCGAGCCAGGAGTTGGAAAACAATGTTCTTCCGAGAATAACATTTACGCTTTTCGCATAATCCTGAAGCTCTTTGTCGAGGCTCGGGATATCCGGCTCGTTGCCGTCCATCATGCCGTAGATGAGGTCGACGATATCCTGACGGCCACCTTTTGCAAGCTCGATCAGTTTATCATCCAGGGGATCCGCGATCACCGATACCATCCCGTATTTCTGCAGCATGATCATGTAAGTTCGGTTGAGGATGCCCCTCAGTTCGTCGGGCACGCCGTTCGAAATATTCGACAGACCGCAGGTGCTCTTTGCGCCGGGCGACATATCCGGCAGCATTTCCATGAAACTCATCAGGCTCATCAACTGGGGCTGCTGAATACTGACCGGCGTAACGATACCGTCCACCCAGATCTTCTCGTTGGGAATACCTGCTTCATTGGCGAAGTAGAGCAGTTCGACAGCGAGCGCCGCCCGCTCGTTCTCATCCCTCGGCAGACCGTCGGGTCCCCACATGAGGGCGATCATGTCCGCGCCGCTCTCGGCGGCTATGGGAACCATCCGCTCGTAGCGCTCGGGCCGGGCCATGATGGAGTTGATCAGATGCGGCGTTCCACAGTCTTTGGCAACTTTCAGGGCGGCTTCGATGGCATCGATATTGGATGTGTCCATTGCGAGCGGAACATCCGGAACAACTTCCTGCACCACTTCCACTACCCAGGGCATCAGTTCATGGCCGTCCTTCTTGGCCGGCCCCAGATTGATATCGATATAGTCCATTCCCTTCTCTTTTTGAAACAGTGCTTCCTCTTGAATCGGTTTGGGATCCCGTTCTTTAAAGGCTCTGCCGATTTTTGTGGAAATCACGTTCAAACTTTCACCGATGAGTAGCATGTATCCTCCTTGTTAATCGGTTTATTTCGATTTAAGAAATGCCGGAATGTGCGCCGCTTCCCTCGGGCCCACGGTAATGGTCCAACCGGGAAGCTCTTCTTCCACGTCACCGGCGATAGCGGCCGCATATCCTGGAATGATGAGTTCCGTATGCTTCACCTTGTCCATAATACCTGATTTTTTAACAAACGCCCCCACATCATCGCCCGAAAATTTGCCGGCGGCCCAGGCGGTCAGCACGCTCAGTCCCTCGGAATCCTTTATCAGCAGCCAGGCTGGAACTTTGCTTCCCTCGATCTCGCCTGAAACGATAAAATAGGTCAGGGCGAAGTTCGTGGTTACCAGCACCGGTGAGTTTTCATCGGGGTTGCCGATTTCATAAATGCCTTCCGTGACAGTCATGGGCCGCTGGGGATCGGTATAAATGTTGAGCCGTTCGAGCAGAAGCGGGAAAATGCTCTCTCCGGTAAAATCCGAAAGTATAATGACACCGGCATACTTTGCGATCTGCATGGCGGCGATCATGGTTTCTATCTCCAGACTGGAAGCCATCTCACAGGGTAAATTGATAAGCGGGTACCCAAGGGCCCTGTTGCCGGATTTCAGGGCCGCCCTGCGAATCGCAATATTATCCTGGTTGGCCTGCTTGATTTCTCTTGAACCCGAATCCAGTACCAGGTCCTTGAGTCCCATTCCGGTAAGCTTTTCGGTTAACGCCATCAGCGCCTCCACACCGTCGGCCTTCACCGCCAGTGGGAGATCGTTCTCTTTGGCCAGGGCGCCAAAAGCGTCCGCCGTTACTTCCGTGGCCGCATAGATCAAGGGACGTTTGAATTTCGTGGCTTCGACGCCCGCCTTCATGACATCAGCATCTTCGGTCATGAGAATGACATTGAATTCCGAAGTTTCAGCAACCGTCTTTGCAGTATTCGCGAAAGCGTCCGCGCCGTTGCCGACATCTTTCACGGCTACCAGTTCGGGTCGCAAATTCAACCCCACACGTTCAAACTGCAGCGCATTCCAGCTGACGAGTTTCGCCGCAAGATCTTTTTCAGAGATATCGGAGCTTACGGTGGCAGCCAGGAGCGTCGGATTGTAGAAGGTTTTTTCATGCCGATACAATACGGTTTCACCGCCACATACACCGGCGCGAACACCTTTTCCGATGGTCACGGGCCGAATCGGGGGCGCGGAAGCTTCGGCCAGTTTTTCTCTGGCTTCGTCCGAAACATAGGGACAGCTGTCGAGTTCCGCCTTTCCTGAAGCAAGGTTCATGGCAAAGGCCAGACAGGTCGGCACGCCACACTCTTTGCAGTTCGTTTTCGGCAGGAGTTTGAATATCTGTATACCGGTTAATGCCATTTTTTTCTCCTTGTTTTTTCACAATCACCGTTGATGACACCATAGTGCCGTCAACGGTGCATGATCGTTTTCAATAACGGATATTACAAATCAGCCGACCAGCGGCTCCATGGTCAGTGCCGGATGTCCCTTCTCTTGGAGGAAAGGCAATATCTCTTCCTCAGTGGTACCGACGGTCTCATCTGCGATTTTGTCATAGAGATCCGGAACCCCCATCTCCGCACCACGCTTTTCGATCCGCTCTTTGATCTCTTCTTTGAGCATTTTGGGCATCCAGACCATCCGCAGGAGTCCGCCATCGCCCAGAATAAATTTTCCCTGGGTAATATTGAACTTGGAATGGCCCACAAATCCCGGAGAGGAAGCCCCGCCGCCCATGACACCCGCCAGGGTAGTGAACTTCATGCCGCAGGGCGTTTCCCCCGCATATTCGCGGTTTACCGTCATCACGCCGTTACAGGCCGGCAACATGGCGGCAATAGCCTCACAGCAACCACAGGTGGTCATGGGGTCGATAACCATGGAGTAGAAGTTGTAATGGTCGACGGCCCCTCGTGACGCTTTCTGGACAAACTCGTTGACGCCTTTCCATTGGCCCAGTTTGGGATCCAGGCATTCGCCCTTTTCAATGGGCTGGTTGGGGCCGGTGGGATTGATTTCATACGAGGCCTTGCAGTCCATCCAGTTGTAGGCGCCGCAAAGACCGGTCCGCTCCGGACTCACGGTACAAACATGACTCGGGGCAAAAGACTGACACAAGGTACATGAGTAATAGGTCTCCACATCCTCGTCCTTCATTTTCTCCACCCGCTCGTCGCGCATTTTGTACTCGGCCCGGGCCTTCTTGGTCATCTTGTCCACATCGGCCTTCTTGGTAAACAGGGTCACCTGGACCTTGTCCAGAATCTTGCCGAAATCCTGATGGAACTTGGCATGCAGAACCACGCCGATATGCTTTAGGGAGAAACCCTTCTCCATGGCCGCTTTACTGATACGCACCCAGGAGATATCCCGCTGGCCGATATGCATGATGCCCTGAATGTAGTTGACCAGGTGATGGATCTGACGTTCGAGAATCGGCTCGAAATCGGTCTGGAATTCACGCCCGGCGATCTGTACATAAATGCACATATCGAAGGTATCGCCCTCTTTGAGTTCCGTGACGTCCGGACCGTCCAGAACCACCTTCCCGTCCTCGATCTCGTTCATCTCGGCCATTTTCACCAGCTCGGTACACTGGGTCTTGGCGCCGCACTGGACATGAAGATCCTTGCCCCGAACCCGCTCGCCTTCGTAGGCAGGGCCGAATGCCAGGGGAATATCGATCTCGGAAACGATGGTTTTGAGACCGCGGACTTCCACGGACCGCTGACACATCTCTTCGTGAGACACGTTGGCGACCACATGTTCGTATGTACAGATACCCGTGGGCAGAATTTCGGGAATGTCGGTGTCGGCCAGGGTCGGAAATCCCCAGTTGACGCAGCCGGCGGCGGCCACACCCCATTCGGTGCCCACATCGCCCAGTGCGTTGACAAAGGCAAATATACGGTCTTTGTTGTAAAGCAGGTTCTTCTTGTAGTCGCCTGGCTTGACGCCACCGAAAGCCATGGCGGCACGATTGGCGAACCCGAGAGCGAACACGGCGGACGAAATATCCGGGCCGAAGGGCACGATACGGGTGTTCCATCCAATCTGGACATCAGCGTCGAGCAGCTGCTCGATCAGCGTGGTGCCGTTGTGGCTGGCCGCACAGAAGATGTAAAGACTCCTTCTCTGATACTCTTCGACAATCGCCTTGGCGATCTCCTTGTTGGGCGCCGCACCGACCATGGCAGCGAAGCCGGGGGCCGAACCATCGACGAATTCCACGCCGCGTTTACGCAGGATCGTGTCGTCGGCCGGGCCGACCCAGAGTTTGCCTGCGTCGATATCCGGATCTTCCTGGGAGATGTAAAAATCCGGCTGATCCAGAATGCGCAGGGCTTCCATGATCTCGTAACAGAAGATACTGGCCATACCGGCGTCCAGCAGGGGGCCGAGGTAAGGCAGATGATGTTTGCCCTTGATATGCGGCGGCAGGAGGCCGCGCGCGAACTCGAGGGGTTTTTTCAGGTCTTCCAGGGTCTCCACCTTCATGCCGGTCAGGGAATAAATCACCGGCAGGTAGTAAGCGGTATTGGGGAACCCGATCTTGGTATCGGCGTTGTGCGCAGCCAACGCCCTGCGGTAAAGCCCTTCAGTAGTGGAAACAACTTTATATCCGCCCTGAATAGCGGCAAATGCAACTAATTTAGACATGTTATCTTCCTCCTTCGTTGAGGATTTGTTTGAGAATCAATTACCCTTCCAGCGCCTGTCGGTCGGCCATATCCATGAGAACGCGTTCCCGGGCTTTGTCGATGCCCAGTTCCTTCCGTTTCTTGTCGATGTGAGCGATCATCAGTTGGGCGTGCTTGATCGGATCTACTTCGATATCCCACTTGCCGCCGTAGAGCTTCTCCATCTCCTTGGAAATGTAATCGTGGAACACCGGTGCACCGGAAGTGGGCAGGGTGACGCCGAATACCGTGTACACACCGGAAGCGACGAAGTAGTGACCGATGGAGATGGCTTTCTCGCTCATCCATTCCGGCGCGCTGCCCGCGGCCGGCAGATCGCAGATGTCTTTGCCCAATCCGCCGGCCTTGACCACTTCGGTGGCCGCCAGCAGAATGCGGCTGTTGTCCACGCAGGAACCCAGATGCAGGACCGGCGGAATCCCCACGACCTCGCACACCTCGGCCAGTCCCGGTCCGCAGTAAACCTGAGCGCTTTCCGGGGTCAGGAGCCCTTCCATGGCGCAGGCGATGCCGTTGCAGCCCGTGGTCAGCACGATGACGTCGTTCTTGATCAGTTCCTTGACGACCTCGATATGCGCCTCGTTATGGCGGGTCCGGGCATTGTTGCAGCCCACCACCCCGGCAATACCGCGGATGCGGCCATTGATGATGTTATCATTCAGGGTGTAGTAGTTGCCGCGGAAAGTGCCGCCCAGGTGGTACTGAATGGACTCCACGCCGAAACCGGCGATCTGGGTGGCTTTATGGCGGGGAATCATGACTTCGGTGCCGCGGTTCTGGAAGTTGTCGATAGCCATGCGGATAATCTTTTCCGCGTCTTCCAGGGCGTAATGCTCGTCAAACTCGATGTGAATTACGTTTTCCTGCTCCATCTTGGCGATGGGGTGGGTGGTGATCAGTTTGGTGTGAAAGCACTTGGCCACGTTGGCCACGTTCTGCATGATGCACTGGATGTCCACCACCATGGCATCGCAGGCACCGGTGATGATGGCCAGTTCCTGGCCCAGGAAGGTCGTGGCGGATGGAATGCCGTGACGTTGAAGAATCTCGTTGGCCGTACAGCAGATACCGCTGAGCTGAATGCCCTTGGCGCCCTTGGACTTGGCGTATTCGATGATTTCGGGTTTCTGGGATACCGCCACGATCATCTCTGAGAGCACCGGCTCATGTCCATGGACAACGAGATTGACATGGTCTTCCTTCATCACGCCCAGGTTGGCTTCGGACTGCAGGGGGTACGGAGTGCCGAAGAGCACATCCTGCAGATCGGTGGCCAGCATGGACCCGCCCCAGCCGTCGGCCAAAGCCGCGCGGGTGCCTTGCTTCATCAGGTTTTTATAATCCTGGTCCACGCCCATATGAGTACGGTGCATGATTTCAACGATTTCACGATCGATATTCCGCGGCAGGACACCGTTTTTCTTCCATTTCTCATACAACGCCTCGGGAGCACGCTTCATATAGAGCACTTCGCCTTCGGGTTTGCCCCACTCGTTCATGGCGGCTTCGGCCGTTTCCAGGGCAATTTCATCGATGTCGCGATCCTTGACCTCGCCATCCTCTTCGACGGTAGTCGCGACTCCCAGGAAAGGAGCGATCTGCAACAGCTTGTTGGTGTCCTTTATCTTATAAGCCTCGGTCTCCTTACGGGCCGCACTCAGGAATACTTCGGCCACGCAACGGCCATGGTCGGAGTGGGCGGATGCACCGCCGGCGATCATACGGATGAAGTTTCGCGCGGCAATGGTGTTGGCCGTGGCACCGCACAATCCTTTGCGAGTATCTTCGCCTTCGATGCCGCCCTTGGGCAACGGCAGGCGACAGGGACCCATGGAACAATTTTTACAGCAGATACCCTGAACACCGATGTTACAGGGTTTCATCTGCACGGCACGGTCGAAGATCGTATCAATGCCCATTTTCTGGGCACGGACAATCATTTCCTGGCTGGCCGGATCAATGGTTGCGGCAATAGGATCAGCCAATTTCGGTGCCGCGGTCTTTGCCGCGACGGGTTTCTTAATTTCTGCCATCAGAGGTTCCTCCTCGTGTTTGTTTTGGCAAGAGTTAATATTTCTTTGCCCTAATACAGCGGGATGCGTCGATGCACCCAGTTGAGTTTATCCAGTATCTTTTCGTATTCGGTTTTCTGAACAGCGGCGGCGGTCATGGAAACAGCCTCATCCGTGTCACCGGTAGCGCGCCGGGAAGCCATTTTCTCACGCTCGGCGGCACGTTTCTGGCGCAGGGCGTCTTCGGCGGCTTCGCGTTCGGCCCTGGCTTTGGCTTCGGCCTCCTTCTCCGCTCTGACCTTGGCCTCCGCTTCGGCCTTGGCTTTGGCTTCGACATCCGCTTTGGCTTTGGCTTCGGCATCCGCCTTTGCCTTGGCGTCTGCTTCCGCTTTGGCAGCGGCATCGGCCTTTGCCTTGGCTTCTGCTTCGGCTTTGGCCTTGGCTTCTACTTCCGGGTCCACCGCCGCGGCAGCCTCGACCGGTTTTTCTTCCTTGGCGGGCGCGGGCTTAGGCTCAGCTTTCGCCGCCGGCGCAGCCTTGGGCGCTTCCGCGGCCTTCGGCGCTTCTTTCTTTTCCTTTGCAGGGGCTGCCTTCTTAGCGGCCTTCTTTTCTTCCTTAATGGTCAAGTCGGGCGCCGGCGCCAGTGCGGCCAGGTCCACGTCCGCCATGGGAAGAAGCTTCTCAATAGCGCTGACATCCTTCAAGGATCCTCCGTCGGTCAGCATTTCAATGTATGCCTTGACCATTCGGACGGCTTCCGGATGACGCATGATCAGGATATCCGACCCCGCCATCAGGTAGGTAACACACGCCACGGCTTCCATGAGAATACCGCGCCGTTCCGGATCACCAAGGGTCGGCGCTTCATCCACCGTCTGTTTTGCCTCTTTGCATTTCCAAACCTCATTGGCGATGTTGTTGATCATCGGCTGTTGAAGCTTGTCGTCCCCCTGGGTCAAAGCCGCCATCCGAAGTCGCTCCATGACGGAATAACCATATTCCAGGCCATACCCCAGACCGCCTGTCGTGGGATCGATGATGACTTTGTCCAGGGAAAACCCGAGGTTTTCGAGCAGAATGTTGACCTGCTTGGCAAGGTTGACATCGATGGGGGAGGAAGAAATGATCATATGACCGAACCCCATGGCGCTGGCGCCGATCCCTTTGTGATTCTTGTCCTCCACCGCCCCAGCAGCAGGTTCTCGCCTTGAAAAGATTCCGATATTTTCTTCAGAACCTCTTCGTCCTTCTGGACATTGGCGGAACCCAGATCACCAGCGGCACATCAACGGCATCAAGTACTTTTTTAACCGTGGCCACTGCCTCATCCGGGCTGGCATCTTTGCCGTTCGGGTCAATGCTTTTAAGCTGAAGCACCACCATATCGGCCCCATTTTCAACGCATTTTTTTGCCCAACCAGCCGGGTCGGCCAGTACCTCCTTAAAAGGGGCCCGGGCCGTCTCAGGCCAGTCTTCGGGATCCATGTCCCAAATTTCCATGGCGATTTTCGGTTTGTTGGGCATGTCTCCTTCAAACTGATAAAACGGATAGCATGTCTCACCGCCAACGGTTACCGCAGAATCACTTTTCCCGACAGTGATCTCCTTTATGCCACCGGCGTAGGATTCCTTAAAAATTTCGAAGCCAATGTTACCTCCTTTGGAAATGATTCGGATTGAAATTGAAAATCAAACAATCATCGGGCGAAAAAAAAGGGGGGCCGTAACAGCCCCCCTAATTCTTTATTTTTTCGCCCCCATTGCCACGACAACGAATAATACATATCCTTCACAGGCTATACGACCTGTAGAGTCCATCGCCAAACGCTCAAATGGGTTGCCCCTGTAATGTGGTAATACCCGCATACCAGATCCCGAGTTCCCCTACCAAACTACATGATGACATTACTTTTTTTAAAAATAATATAAAAAATACCGAAACTATTTTCCTATATTATGACATCGTCTTTGTCAATAGTAATGGATCAACAAATTAGGGTAACCGTATTTAAGAAATGAAAGCCTCTCCCTCCGTGAATTTGAGCCATTCACATTCACATCAGAAGAGGATTTCATTTGTTCCCGTAAATGTCAGACTTCTAACAAGTCTCCCGGCTAAGCCGTGGGTTTACCCAAATGCAATTATTGTGCAAAAAGATAAATGATAATCAGGAGAGCCGTTTTTTGGCATTTTTCCCGAATGCGGTTACCCCGGGGAACAAATGCATGGGGGAAAGTGTCAGGTGCCAAGTGTCGCATTTACCGTCCCCTGACACCTGGCACCTGACACCTGTCGAAGATCCCGGCGTCGGGAAAACCTCCGAAACAAACAGATCAGCCGAAACGGGTATTTTGAAAAAGCCGCCGCCGGTTATTATGACTGTAACACTTTTCGCCTGGCCTCCATCCTGCTCTTCAGTTTCGGAAAGAGACCGACATCCGTATGCGGCAGAAACAGGGCCGCTATATAATGGTCCATATAGGACTGGGTTTCGGACAGCTCGAAGTTCGTCATTTTCTCTTTCACGGCAACGACATCCCTTCGAATCCGGTTGGTCAGCGAACTCATTTTGGCGCCCATCAGGGAACCGTTTCCGATAAAAATCACTTTTTCTGGATCCGTTTCGGGCAGAAGGCCGATGGTCATTGCCTTTTCAAGGTCCACATAGCTGCCGAAACCGCCGGCGAGAATAATATGGTCGAGATCTTCCATGCCGAGCCCCACATCCTCCAGCAACGTCTGGACGCCGCTGAACATGGCCCCTTTGGCACGGATCAGGTTGTCGATGTCCGGTTCGGTAAGCACGATGTCCCGGTCGATCTGGCTCTCGGAAGCCCAGGCCAGCACATATTCCCATATACCGTCTGTCTCGCGTATCCGCGGCGTTTTCAGATCGCGATTGAATTTCCCCGTGTTGTCGATAACACCCATTTCAAAAAACGTCGCCACGGTGGTAATCAGGCCCGAGCCGCAAATGCCCTTGGGTCGCACCCGGCCGATGGTAATGTTCATGGGTTCCAGGGACACCGGATCGATGGAAAAATCCTCGATGGCCCCCTTGGTGGCCCGCATGCCCAGCTTGATGCCGCCGCCTTCAAACGCCGGGCCGGCGGAACAGGCGGCGCACACCAGCCAGTCCTTGCTTCCCACGACAATCTCCGCGTTGGTGCCGATATCCATATAGAGGGTGATTTCATCCGACAGGTACATACCGGACCCCATAACCCCCGCTACGATATCCCCCCCGACGTAGCTCGAAATCTGGGGATACACCAGCGCCGTCACATGATGCCCGAGGTTAACGCCCAGGGCCGAAGCCGGTATCGGCGGATACGTATTGGCCGTAGGAACATAGGGAGAACGACGGATATTCCGGGTATCCACATTCAACATCAGCTGTGTCATGGTGGTGTTTCCGGCAAAAGTGATGGTGGAAATCTCGTCGAGATCGACACCGGACTTTTTTTCAATCCTGTCGATAACCTTGTTGATGGTTGCCAGTACCGCCCGGTTGAGCATTTCAAGACCGTTGCCCTTTTCCGCAAACATCATTCGACTGATAACATCCTCGCCATAGCTGATCTGGCTGTTGAAATCACCATATTCCGCCAGGGCCTCTCCGGAAATCAGATCGATCATCTGTCCGTAAATAGTCGTTGTACCGATGTCTATGGCAATGGCGTAGTTGCGGGAGGTTGTATCACCAGGCTGAATGTTGATAATCCTCGTTTTTCCGACCTCCCGAACCGGCCGCAACAGGGTCACCGTGACCTTGAACTCCCCGTCCCGGAACACTTTACCGATCTTCCGTATTACCGACAGGTCCACTTCGAGACGATGCTCGTCATGCTCGGTCCTCAGAAAACCCACCAGCCGGGTCACATCCGCCTGATTGTCCTGGGTGGTGGGTGGTGAAAGCTCAAGGTATTTTTTTTCAACCGGCGGGACAAAGAGCCCTCGTTCCTTGAGTTCATTGAAATTCATCTGCCGGATCCGGGCTGCCCGCCGGGGCGTACTCTGCATATTGAGAACACCGGCATCGACTTCGGATTCAATAGGCACCCGGACCGTCACATCTTCCGTCACGGTCGCCCGGCATGCCAGACGGTACCCTTTTTCGATATCCTCCGCCGAAAGCTTTTCGCTGATGCCGCCTGCCACGTTTCCCTGCTCCAAAATAATCCGGCATTTTCCACAAACGCCTTCGCCCCCGCAGGACGCATTCACATGGACACCCGCCTCCATTGCAGCCCGGATCAGGTTTTCACCCTCGGGAACAGTGACCTTTTTATTATGAGGTAAAAAAACGACTGTATAAGTACTCATTCTTTGCTCCTTGGAAATGTGAACGATTTAAGGGATGCTATATTAATGACAAATAATTGATCATAGGTAATAAGCTATCCGGAATCAAGGGAGAAACGGCGTAATAAACTGAACATCGAACATCGAACGTCCAACATCCAATTTTGAATGTGGAGTTCGCTTCGCTCCACGGTTAATAAACCGGACGTCCAACATCGAACGCCCAACGTCCAATTTTTGGAGTTCGCTTCGCTCCACGGTTAATAAAAGGAAATCAGCGCTTACTTGTTGATGTTTGTTAATCAAGATATAAAAACGCCTAAAAATCATCAGAATACCTTATTCGACGTTGGACGTTCGATGTTGGATGTTCATCTTTTAATACATTGGCGATACACTCAAATGCTGTTGCCCTACCTGAAATCCTGCATCTCCTTGCAAAGCCCCCCCAAAGGGTATAAGGGGAAGTGGTCGTCAACGAATCCTTTTTTTGCAGACACTCTATCCAATAAAGGAAACCGCTATGAATTCACTTGTCCTCGCCGCGGGGGCCGCGGTGCTGTATTTGATTGCCTACCATACTTACGGGAAGCACATCGGAAAGAAACTCTTTAAAATCGATCCGGCCAATGTCTGTCCGAGCAAGGCACTGGAAGACGGTGTGGATTTCGTGCCGACCCAGAAGCCGATTCTCTTCGGCCACCATTTCACCTCCATTGCCGGCACCGGGCCCATCGTGGGGCCGGCCGTCGCCATCATCTGGGGATGGCTGCCAGCCCTTCTCTGGGTGATTTTCGGCGCCGTCTTCATGGGCGCGGTGCACGATTTCGGCGCAATGATCATCTCCCTGCGAAATCAGGGACGAAGCATCGGCGACATATCGGCAAACGTCGTCAACAAAAGGGTCCGGGTGCTGTTTCTGCTGATCATCTTCTTGTTACTGCTGATCGTGGTAGCTGTCTTCGGTGTGGTTATCGCCATTGTATTCAACATGTTTCCCCAGGCAGTTCTGCCCATCTGGCTGGAAATTCCCATCGCCGTCTGGCTGGGCCGCATGGTCTATAAAAAAGGGGCCTCCCACACGGCCATGAGCATCATCGCAGTGGTCATCATGTACCTGACGGTGGTCGCCGGCGCCTATCTTCCCATCAAGATCCCGGCGCTCCTGGGATTCAGTCCGGTAGTAATCTGGGTCATTATCCTGCTTATCTACGCGTACATCGCCTCCACGCTGCCTGTTCAGACACTTCTTCAGCCAAGAGATTACATTAACTCCCATCAGCTCTTCATCGCCCTCGGTCTACTGGCCCTCGGCACCATCGTGGCGCATCCGGATATGGTCGCTCCGGCCGCCGACCTGTCACCCCCGGGTGCCCCGGCCATGGTCCCCATGCTCTTTGTGGTAGTGGCCTGCGGCGCCATCTCCGGATTTCACTCCCTGGTCGCCTCCGGCACCTCATCAAAGCAGTGCGATCTGGAAACCAGCGCCCTTACCATCGGTTTCGGCGGCATGCTGCTGGAGGGTTTATTGGCAGTATTCGTACTGATTGCATGTGGTGCGGGGATCGGCCTTGGGCTCACGTCCGACGGCGGTATGCTGACCGGCACAGCGGCCTTTTCCCACCACTATGCCAGCTGGGACGCCGCTTCCTCCGGCCTTGGTCCCAAATTAAGTGCTTTTATGATGGGGGCGGCCAACATGATCGAAAAGGTCGGTATCCCCCACAACATCACCCTGACCATTATGGGGGTTTTCGTAGCCTCCTTCGCGGCCACTACCCTTGATACAGCGACTCGAATTCAACGCTATATTGTTGGAGAACTCGCCCAGGCATGCCACATGCCGGTATTGTCCCGAAAGCATCCGGCCACAATGATAGCTATCGGAACCGCTGCCTTGCTCGCATTCTATGATGGAAGCGGTCAGGGCGCCATGACCCTTTGGCCGCTTTTCGGCGCCACCAACCAGCTTCTGGCAGGTCTCGCCCTTCTGGTGATAACCGTTTATCTTTCCCGGCGGCAAATGCCCTTATACTACACCGGCCTTCCAATGCTATTTATGCTCACCATGACCGGCTGGGCCATGTTCATCAACCTGCGGGGCTATATTTCCGGTGGGAAGTGGTTGCTTTTCTATATCGGTATCATCACCCTGTTTCTGGAAATCTGGATGCTTGTCGAAAGCGGGTTGATTCTGAAAAAAAGATAGCGTCTACAGCTGCTGTCTACCGATACCGTCGATAATGGCCATCAGTTCTGAAAATTCCAAGGGTTTTTTCAGCAGGTATTCCGGGTCCGGGACATCGTCCGGCTTTTTCTCGAGGGCATCCTTATCTCCACTGTACAGTATAACACTGATCAATGGAAACTCCGCCTTGATCTGCCGGTATAAATCCCATCCGTTCAGATTGGGCATCCAGATATCGGACAGGATAATATCCACCTCGGGATGTGCCGCCAGATACCCGACGACATCCTCGGAACTGTCCAGCATTTCTATAGACATCTTCTTTACCGAGACAAAAAAGGTCTGCAGCATCCGAAGCACCTGGGGATCGTCATCCACGCAGAGAATCGCCGGCCTGAGATCCGGTTTTTTTTCTTTTTGAATCGGCAGGTATACGGTAAATCTGCTCCCGATTCCCGGCCGGGACAGAACGCCGATAATACCGTTATGCTCCTGAATCAGCCCGTAAGAGACGGACAGTCCCAGGCCGGTGCCGCCCGACTCCCGCCGGGTAGTAAAAAACGGATCGAATATGCGGTTCAGGACCTCCTTGGCGATACCGGGGCCATTGTCTTCCACCTCGATGAGTACACAACCGAGAGGATCAATACAACAGGTCCGAATGATAACGCGCCCCTGGTCCTTATCCGTTATGGCATTTGCTGCATTCAAAACGAGATTGGCGACTACCTGTTCGAGCTTCTGGAAATGCCCGGTGATCTCCGGCAGGCTTTCCGCCAGATCCAGGTCAAGATTTCGAACCGTTTTTCTGACCTTTGCCCCCACGATAGTAAGGGTGTTTTCAACTACCTGGTTGATGTTGACCGGCTTCATCCGGCCGCCATCATCCATTCGGGCGAAGTCTTTCAAGTTCAAAACCACCTTTTAAATCCGGTCGGAGCCGGTCTTGATGGCTTGAATAATCTCGACCATATCCTGCCGAAGCTCTTCGATGCCGAGGTTTCCGCTTCGCCATCCGGGATTTTTACGTGCGAAGTTGTCTATTATCGGAGAAAACATCTGCCACGTCTCCTCCAACAGGGGGGTGTTATAGGAGATAAAACTGTTCGGGTTGTTTATCTCGTGCGCCACACCGGCCACCACTTCACCCAGTGAGGCCAGTTTGTCCGCATGAATGACCTGCTGGAGACGATATTCGGATTCCTGCTTCAGTTTTTTCTCTTCCGTAACATCCCTGAAGATGCTGAGCATACGTACCGAACTTTTAGTATTATCGGTGAGAATCTTGCTTTGTTCGGACACAATTCGAACCGTACCGTCGGGGCACTGGATTCTGTACTCAATCGAGCTTTCTCCGCCTTTCCGGACAGCTTGTTCGACATACGTCCTGAACGGTTCCCGGTCATCCGGATGCATCCGATCGAGGGCGATATCGTAAGTAAGCGGCCCCTGTTCCGGTGTCTGGCCATAAATATTATAAGCTTCTCCGGACCAGGTAATAGCGCCGGTTTCAAGCTCCCAGCTTCGAATGCCGAGTTTCGCAACCCGCTGGGCTTCCTGCAGGCTCTCATTGCTTCTCTTGAGTTCCGTTTCAAGCTTTTTCTGTTTGAGAACCTCTTCGATCCGAACGGACAGGTTCAGGGGAAGTACGGGTTTCAGCATATACCCGTCGGCGCCGGAATCGACAGCGTTAATGGCACTCTCCAGGGAGGGGCTTCCCGTAATGAGAATGCAGCTTATCCGCGGATGCGCGGCCTTCAGCCGCTCAAGCAGCAACAGCCCGTTCATGTCCGGCAGGTTCACATCGATAAGCGCCACATCTATCAATGCTTCGTCCGCCGTAGTAAGCGCATCCATCGAAGTTCCGGCGACATGAACCAGATACCCGCGACGCTTGAGAAGATCACTTAAGGAGTTCTGGACATCGAGATCATCATCAACAATCAGTAGGGATGCTTTAGACATTCGGTCTCCCATTTTCCAGAACAGAGAATTTAAACCCAAAGGGATGCTTTAGACATTCGGTCTCCCATTTTCCAGAACAGAGAATTTAAACCCAAAGGGATGCTTTAGACATTCGGTCTCCCATTTTCCAGATCGGGAATGTGAGTTCTTTTCAAAAGAGTATACGCCTTTAACCAAACATTTTCAACTCAGGCTTTTCGCGCGTCCAAAACTCAATTTTTCCATCACGCTTTAGCGTGTATGTCGGCAGAAGATCCTATAGCCTACCACCTATAGCCTATAGCCTATAGCCTCCGGCGCAGCCGGATTAGGCTTTTGGGTACGAAAAGGTCCGATTCTTTTCAGAAACACTGCGCCGCTGTTTGTATCGAATATGAGTTTCCTCCCCATATCGCCCCCGACTTCCAGCACATTCAAAGAAATGCCATGAACTGAAAGTACATCCAGAGCCGCGTTGATATTCTGCCGCCCGATGGCCTTGTCTTCCCTGCCCTCTCCTGATATGTTAAACTGTGCGGATCCGCCGAAAAGCTTCACTTCGAGTCCTTCTTTTGGAACATCCATACTGCGAAGCTGATTTATCATCTCGGTAATGGTACATTGAACAATTTTAAACTTGTGACAGCATTCATCCTGACAACCCGATGCCTTATTCGAACATACGGGTTGCATCGCATGGCACATGACCGCCACATTTTTCTGCTTATGGTACATGGTAACCGCAACACAGGAACCGAGAATAGTGATCACATGGGCGGGGCTGACGCCGGTATAAAGCTCACCGGGTTTCAGATAGAAGTGCCCCGGAAATTTCATATTATCTTCCATCGGATACTCTTTGTTTTCGCATGTCTGCATCAAACCGCCCTCCAACAACAAGTGCGCCGAAAAAAAACAGTGACTGCATCCAACCTGTTTATCCTACGAAGTGGAACAACATCCGGGTGCTATCAAGACTCATGCGGCTTCACGTAAGTCGCGCTCCCTACTACTTTAAACTGATCATTTACACCGTGAAGGGTTTCCGAGTGCCCGATAAACAAATACCCTCCCGGCGCCAGTTGATCATAGAATTTTTTAAACAGTTTTCGCTGGGTTTCCCGGTCGAAATAAATAATCACGTTGCGGCAGAAAATAACATCCAGTTGTTTTCTGATTCCGAAAACATTTCCCTCATTGAGGTTGATGCGTCGGAACTGAACGCAGCGCCGCAGTTCCGGAACAATTCTGCAAAATCCCTCCCGGCCCGTTTTTCCCCGCATGAAGTATTTTCTTCTCAGGTCCGAGGCAACCGGCGCCACGGTACTTACCGGATAAATCCCCTTTGCGGCGGTATCCAGGACCCGGGTAGATATATCGGAAGCCAGAATGGAAAAATCGCCGGACCTGTTGTCGGCGGCATACTCCGACAACACCATGGCAATCGTGTAGGGCTCCTGCCCGGTGGAGCAACCGGCGCTCCAGACATTGAGGGAGCGACCCGGGCGCCATTTTCCGGTTTCGATCAGGTCCGGCAGAACAATCTTTTTCAACATATCAAAATGCTTGGACTCCCGGAAAAACTCCGTTTTGTTTGTGGAGACCACATTTATCATCCGGACCATCTCGTTCGCCTGACCTTGCCCGCTGGAAACGAAAGCATAATACTCCCCGAAAGAATCCATGCTCAGATCCCGGAGCCGCTTTCGAAGCCTCCCCGTCAGCATGGTCTTTTTTTCCGGGACCAGATTGATGCCGCTTTGCTCATAAATAAGCGTACTGAACCTGCGGAAATCACGGTCCGACATCGACGCATCCTGGTAAGCGTAATTGGTGTTCATAAACGCCTCAATGTATCAATGCATTAAGAACAAGCGGCGGCGGATGCAACCGCGGCCGACGTATCGATCCCAGTCCCCATCGGCGGCATGGACTGATTTCGGAATTCAAGCGCCTGCCCGACAGCATCCATCTGGTGACTATCACCGCCTCGCTGGACGACTTCCAGTTCGTCAGTCGTCAGCACCTTGTCGATATCCAGGATAATCAAAAATTTCTCATCTCTGCGTCCCATTCCCCGAAGAAACTCGTTGTTGATCTTAATCCCCAGTTTCGGGGGGGGGGATATCAGTTCGGGATCGAGGCGGATAACTTCTTTGACCGAATCCGCAAGAGCGCCAACGTGGGTCAGCTCGTCATCGATCATAATCTCGACAATCACGATACATGTATCCACCGATTGTGTAATCGGTCCCATCCCGAGCTTATACCGGAGATCGATCACCGGCACGACGTTGCCCCGCAGGTTGATAACTCCCCGAAGATAGGCAGGCATGCGGGGTACCTTGGTAATGATCGTATAGTCAAGGACCTCCCGTACCTTGCCGATATCCAAGGCAAATTCCTCGTCACTTAGGGTGAATGTCAGATATTGGTTTGCTTCAACCGTTGTTTCGTTAATGGCTTCGGTGCTCATATTCGTTCCTCCCGTATCCGTCCCCTGAGGTTTTCAAGCATTCATTAGTAGCGTTCAAACTCGGCGTCATATGCATCCTCCATTTCAAGCACAACCCCCTGGGGTGACGCTTTCCTTGAGGCAAAATCGACATTGGCTACGGAATTGACGGCCTTTCTCTTTTGCATCCCGGTGGCCGCACCGGTCCGTTTCACGGATTGGATCATATGGACGGGTTGCAGGCTTTTACCACCATGCATCGTATCGGCTTTTATTTTGAAAAAAGCGGAAACGTCCCTGAGCTGTTCGGCCTGGCCGGCAAGTTCTTCACTGGTGGAAGACATTTCCTCAGTTGCCGAGGCATTCTGCTGAATCACCTGATCGAGCTGCTGAATGGCCTTGGTAACCTGCTGTATCCCCTCGGCCTGTTCGGCACTGGATGCATTGATCTCCTGGACCAGTTCCGATGTCTTCTGAATACCCGGAACAATCGCTTCGATCAGGGCGCCCGCTTTTTCGGCGACCTCCACACTGGTCCCCGATAAGCCTCCGATCTCCTTGGCCGCGGTCTGGCTGCGCTCAGCCAACTTTCTCACTTCTGCCGCAACGACAGCGAAGCCTCTGCCCGCATCCCCCGCCCGGGCCGCTTCAATGGCCGCATTGAGAGCCAGCATATTGGTCTGACGGGCAATCTCTTCAATTATGCCGATCTTCTCGGCAATATCCCTCATGGCCTTGACCGTGGCGGCAACGGATTCGCCTCCTTCCAGGGCGTCTTTGGCCGCCTTCTCGGCGATAGCCGCCGTCTCCTTTGCATTGTCGGCATTCTGGCTCACCGTCGCATTCATCTCTTCCATGGAACTCGACACCTCCTCGACACTGGACGAGGCCTGTGTAGCGCTCTGGCTCATCTCCTCCGCACCGGAACTAATCTGCTGGCTCCCGGTCGCTACCTGCTCGGATGCGTCCTGGACATTGCCGGCGATCTTGGTCAAGTCCTCCACCATTTGCTCCAGAGCCATCATAAGTGCATCATTTTCTGATCGTTTTTCCACACTGACCATCAGATTTCCGGAAGCAATTTCCTGAGCCAGGTGCGTGATTTCATTGGTGGCTCGGATGAGCATGTTGAGATTGTTTTTGATTTCGTTGAAATCCCCTTTGTATTCATCCGTAATCTCCTCGGGCATGTCCCCCTTGGAAATTTTCTCGACATAATTCGCTGCAACGTTCAGAGGCCGGATGATTGCATCCAGGGTATCATTCACCCCCTGAACGATCTGCCGGTAATTACCGCCGAATTTTCCCACATCCGCCCGGGTTTCAAGTTTGCCTTCAACCGCGGCAAGGGCCAGATCCAGGACCCCGTGGGTCACTTCCATCTCTTTGCTGATATCCAGAACATACTCCAGTCCCCCGATGATCTTGCCATCCTTGTCCTTTAGGGGCGCACCCGTATAACGAATAGGCAACTCACCGCCGGGCAGTTTCGCCATCGTATCGTCCGTAAAAACTCTGTCCTGTTCCATAGCTTTTTTGACCTGGCAATCCGGCGTGTTACAGTGCTCGGTGTTAAACAGGTTGAAGCATTTCATTCCCTTGCACTCTTCGGGTGTTTTGTTGACCGCGCCGGCGCCCGCCGGGTTCATAAACTGAACATTATACTCCCTGTCCACCACCATCACAGGGGTGGGGATCTCATTCAGATAATCAACCTTCACCTGGGCGTCATCCATGGCCTTCCTGGTTTCGGTGATGTCCACAACGAACTCGAGCGCCCCGGCAATGGCGCCGTCGGCATCTTTTATGGGAGCGGCATTGTAACGGATCGGCAGCCCCATGCCGTCGGGATCCACAACAGTCTCACCTTCAAAAAAGTCGTCCTTGTTCATGGCCTGCGCACATCGGCATTCGGGCGTATTGCAGTGGTCGGTTTTAAACAATTCGTAGCATTTCTTTCCTACGACATCTTCCACTCTCTTGCCGAGAACAGAAGCCCCGGCCGGATTCATGTAGGTGACATCGAAATCCCTGTCGATGGTCATTACCGGTGTGGGAATAAGATCGAGCATCTTTGCCTTGACCTCGGCTTCCGCCAGAGCCGCCCTGCATTCCGCCAAGCTCTTTGCCGCTCCGTTTCGAACCTGTGACTTCTCGCTGCTGACCTTTTCCTTCTTGATGGCTGCCATTTTTCTTACCTCCATTGTTTTGTTTTATGTTCTTTAAACCGTTATGCTTTTCCGTTTCTTTCTTGATATGGGTTAGCTCTTCATGCCACCGCCCGGGACTGTTCCTCCAGCAAAGCCGTCTCGGACAGGCTGTTTACATCCAGAATCAGAGCGACTGTCCCGTCCGCCAGGATCGTTGCACCGGAAACCCCCTTTGCCTCCTTGCAAATCTTTCCGAGATTTTTTATCACCGTCTGGTGCTCCCCTATAATCTCGTCCACCACAAACCCGATCCGTTCACCGTTCAGTTCGGCAATGACAATCTGTTCGATGGGTGGTTTTGTTCCGTTTATGCCAAACAGCCCTCTGAGCGGAACAAAAGAGACAATCTCATCGCGGATATTCAGGATATTTCTTCCGTTTGCACGTACCAGGTCCTCGCGGGTCAGCTCTTTGCACTCCTCAACAGTGTTAAGAGGCAGGATAAAAAAGGTTTCCCCCACTTCAACCAGAAGCCCGTCAATAATCGCCAGGGTAAGCGGCAGCTTCAGGGTCACCGTCACCCCCCTGCCCTTTTCCGAATTGATTTCAATTGTCCCCCGGAGCGCATCGATCCCCTGCTTGACCACGTCCATGCCGACACCCCGGCCCGAAACATCGGTTACTTTCTCGGCGGTTGAAAACCCCGGGGCAAAAATTTTGGCAAATATCTCCTTTTCCGTCAGTTCTTCTTCCGGAGACATTATGCCCAGGTTCACGGCTTTGGCCCGAATCGCCTCCGGATCGAGGCCTTTTCCGTCATCGGAGATGCGTATCAGCACATTGGCTCCGGAATGAACGGCGGATAATTTAACGGTACCCTGGGAGGGTTTTCCTTCTTTTTCTCTTATCTCCGGCAACTCGATACCATGGTCGATACTGTTTCGAATGATATGTACCAGCGGGTCACTGAGCCGCTCGATCACGGTCTTGTCCAGCTCGGTTTCTCCACCTTCCGTGGTCATAAGGACTTCTTTGCCCAGTTCATTCGAGAGGTCGCGAACCAGACGTTTGAACTTGCTGAAAGTGGTCCCGATGGGCATCATTCGGATTCCCATGGTATTGTCCCGCAGTTCCACGGTAAGGCGTTCTACTTTTTCTGAAATCGACAGCAGCTCGGGATCGTCCTCGGTAGCCGCCTTCCGGCTCAGACTCGCCTGGACGGTTACCAGCTCCCCTACCAGATCTACCAGCACATCCAGTTTGTCCGCTGCTACGCGAACGCTGGAAGAGAGCACCTTTTCCTGGGACTTCTGTCGTTCTTCCCTTACATATTGCTGTTCCGCCAAAGCGGAATCCACGGTGTCCTTATCCACCACGCCGCTTTCCGCAAGCATTTCCCCCAGTCGCTTTTGTGCTTTGAGCGCCCCTTCGATCTCCGCCATACTCGCATCACCACGCTCGGCCAGGATTTCCCCCAGCCGTTTCGGATCATCTTCCGCAACATCGATGGCGTCGATTTTAAGTTCGCTTTCATCCGCCACAAAAATAAAAACATCTTTGATGGCTTCGATTCCTTTATTCGTAGTCAGAAGAATATCCCAGTAGAGATAGCAGACCTCGGGCTTGAAATCTTTCAAGGGCGGTATCTCCGAGGTTTGGGCCTTTATCCAGCACCGCCCGAGCGTCCGAAGTTCTTCCAGAAGAAGAATCGGGTTTGTTCCCGAAGCCAACAGTTCGCGATCGGGACGAAACCGAACACGGTATGTAACTTCTTCCGATTCGCCGATCGGCGTGGGAGAACCGGATTCATGATCGGGTTCCGGGGGTTCATTTTCGGCAGACGGATCCTGGGCCCGGGCTTTCTCAGGGTTGTCGTCCACCGGTTTATTCTCGTCCGGAATCATGGAGTGAAAATCATCCAGAATTCTTTTTTCCAAAACCGGATCGATCTCCTCACCGTCCACCATCTTTTTGATCTGGTCGCAAGCGCTCAGGGTCAAGTCCACGAGTTCCTTGGCAACGGTAATCTTTTCTCCCCGCACCAGGTCATATACCGTCTCAATCTCATGGGTGAAGGCGGCTATATTGTCAAAACCGAACATAGCGCCTGATCCTTTGATTGTGTGCATGGCCCTGAAAACACGGCCGATCAAATCACATTCGCCGGGCGTCTCTTCAAGCGCCATCAGCGCACTCTCCAGCTCGGACAACAGCTCGTAGGCTTCTTCTCTGTATGCTTCTTTTTGATTATCCATTTCACACTCCATCTGATTGAGCACTAAATAATATCGTCCGATTTCAATCCCAAACAGTTCAACGCGTCCATAATCGCTTTGGATTCGCCGAGAAATTGAAACAACTCCCGGTTCTCCCGGGTGTGTTTGCGAACCGCACATAAAAGCTGAAGCCCCGCCGGGTCACATTCAGTTACGCTCCCCACGTCAACCGTTATCTCCCCGCCGCTTTCGAAACAGTTGACAAACGCCTCATGGAGGGCCGGCACATCGTATATCGTGAGGGATTCATCGATCTTCATCATGGTTTTTCCATCCACGGTTTCTATCGTATATGGCATTCCGGATCTCCTTTTTCAGAGTAGTTTCTCCCTTTTTTGCCTGATGCTGTGTATAAGCTGCATCATCGACGCGGGGGTCATCGGTTTTCTCCCGATGTCGTCCAGTTCCGGACGAATTTTTTTCTCCAGATGCACAATATCCATAAATTCACTGACTACCATCACGGATGTCCTGGGAAACATCTCATGAATCCATTTGATCAGTGAAAGACCATCCATTTCCGGCATGATCACATCGGTGATGACAAGGTCATAGAAGCGCCGTTTTTCTTCCAGAGCCAGCATTTGGACACACGCGTTCCTGCCGTTAAGCGCGAAATCGGCCAGGAACCCTTCCCGCTTCAAGTGCCGTTTTACACTGCTCACGAATTCCGCTTCATCATCCACGACCAGTATCTGTTCGACACTTGCTTTTCCGGCAATCGGGGTTTTTTCTATTTGATTCAATGTCACACCTCTTTTTCCAGCGGCATCAACCATTGGCATCCTGCCGTCGATAACCGAAAACCGACCTAAGCATTTTCTCCAAAATGCCTACTTCTCCGTTTCCGGTGCTACTTACAGCAATAGACATGCCATACAGCCTCAGGGAGAAAAAAAAATTATAACTAATTGATTGTTTTATGTTTTGACTTTTTACAGCAAAAAAGAGGTAAATATCGTGAGATGATATTTCTGTCCGAATTGTAGTGGGAGATTTATCAAAAGGAGTGTGTCAAAAAGCTTTACATTCTGTTTTTATAGCTATTTTCTCAGAGAGTCCTTTATGTCGCCACGAAACGACCTAAATGTCGTCCAAAGCTTCGGCCCATCGGTCGCTTTCTCGCATATCAGCGATTTTCCGTTGAACCTGCCGGACCGAAACCCCCAGAATCTCGGCCGTTTTTTTCCGGTCCCACCGGGCATGCCGAAGCACAAAAGCGACATGCTCTTCCGCAGCTTCCTGAAGAGTGCACAGCGTCCGGTTGGACAGGTGAGCAGCTTCCTGTTTCTCTCCCAAATGAGCGTTTGTAATATAATCTCCATCCGCGACAAGAACAGCCCGCTCCACGATCTGTTTCAGTTCACGTATATTTCCGGGATATTCTTTCTGGAGCAGTCCCTGTATGGCTTCGGGTGAAAAACCGGTTATGTGTCGGCCATGCTGACTGCAGGCCGTCTTTAGAAAAAAATCCGCCAGATGAAGAATATCCTCTTGTCTTTCCCGCAAAGGAGGCAAATTGATACATACTGAATTTATTCGGTAAAAAAGATCGAGACGAAACCTGCCGGAGCGACAGTCATCTTCCAGGTCCCTATTGGTAGCCGAAAGAATCCGCACATGAAAAGAGATAGAATTCGTCCCTCCGACCCTGGTAACGACTCTGTCTTCAAGGGCTCGCAACAGTTTCGCCTGGAGATTCAGGGGAAGCTCACCGATTTCGTCCAGGAACAGCGTACCGCCGTCCGCGCGTTCGAAAAAACCGGACTGCTCATTTTCCGCACCGGTAAACGATCCTTTGACATGTCCGAAAAACTGGCTTTCAAAAAGAGTTTCCGGAATGGCGGATACATTTACCGGAATGAACGGTCCCTCCGATGCCGAACTCGCCCGATGGATTCCCCTGGCCAGCAGTTCCTTTCCGGTACCCGTTTCTCCCGTCAACAGCATCGGGATATCGCTACGCGCCATAATTTCGGCATAGGATAGAATCTTCAACATTCGCCTGTTCTGAGTGAGGATATCACCAAACGCATCCGGAATGCATGCCTCGGCAGGCCGCCCTCCAGCCAGGCCCGCCCGAAGGCCTTTTCTTTCGAAGGCATGCTGGATGGTCAGGACAAGGCGTTCATTTTCCACGGGTTTGACGAGGTAATCGTAGGCGCCGAGCCGGACGGCTTTCACTGCCATGGAGACATCATCCACAGCCGTCAGCATGATAAATTCCGTCTGTGGACAGAATGGCCGGACAGTCTCCAGAACTTGCAGGCCGTCCATTTCCGGCATTAAAAGGTCCAGGAGAACGACATCGTATTTACCGGGTCGAATAAGCTCGACAGCTTTCTTGCCGTTTTCGCATATATCCACCTGTCCCATCCAACGGCGTTTCAGAAGGCGCCGAACAGACGCCAGGGCGACAGTTTCGTCATCAACCACAAGAAGTTTCATAATCCTCGCCTGAAGAAAAACTCAGGAGACCTGCTTCAAGCCGTCAAGTTCATCGGCCCGAAGCACCTTGTCAATATCCAGAAGGATCTTAACCCCACTGTCTATCTTCGCCATGCCAAGAATATATTCAGTATCCAGGGTACCGAAGGTTGGCGGTTCTTCTATGTTTTCCGCACGAACGTTCAACACTTCGGACACCGAATCCACAACAATGCCGATCAGGACAGTGCTGTTTTTACCCTCTATTTCCACAACGATTATACAGGTTCTTTCCGTATACTCGGCGGTTTCCATGCCGAATTTAAGTCTCAAATCAATCACCGGTATCACCTTACCCCGAAGATTGATAACGCCCTTTACAAATTGAGGCGTTTTGGGAACAACGGTGATAGGCATCATCCCGATGATCTCCTTGATCTTCAGAATCCCGATACCGTACTCTTCCTCAGCTAAAGAAAATGACAAGTATTTGCCGCCCTTTTCCGCCATCACTTTTATCGCCTGGTCTATTACCTGCCGTTCATCCGCCATATGATTCTCCTTGCTTATCGCTAACTGGCCACTTTGTTCCGCCAATTTCAAAACGTCCCTTTGAAGCCGATTCGCAGGAGGGCGATCCGCTTTGGGCTTGATTCCGCTTGTGTCGGGAAAACGTTTTGAAAATGGCTCTTGTTGGTTATATTTTTACCACAGCTTCGCCCCGAATCAAAGCTATTTAGCTTAATTAACTGATATATTTATATTTTAATCGTTAAGAAGTATCTTTATTACGGCTTGAAATCATGATTAACTCTGAAAGCTTTTCACCCGGGCTGCCAGCCACTCGGCCCACTCCCCGATCCCCTGCCCGGTCCTGCTTGACGCCTCAAACATCGTAATATCCGGCCTGAGATGCCTCACCCGCTCCTTCAGCAGCCCGATATCAAAATCGGAATAAGGGAGATAATCTATTTTATTGATCAGGAGGACATCGCACATCTTGAACATCAAGGGATATTTCAGCGGCTTGTCATCACCTTCGGGCACACTCAGAATCATGGCATTGAGTGTCGCACCGGTATCGAACTCCGCCGGACAGACCAGGTTACCGACATTCTCGATAATTATCAGTTCGAAATTTTCCTTACCAATAGCGGTCAGACCGTCTGTCACCATGGTCGCATCCAGGTGACACAATCCCCTGGTTCGCAGTTGAACGGTTTTAATACCCAGTGCCGCTACTTTTTCCGCATCGACCATTGAGTCTATATCGGCTTCGATAACCCCCGTCGCCAACCTGTCTTTCAGTGATTCAAGCGTTTTGATAATCAGTGTGGTCTTCCCCGCACCCGGAGATGCCATCAGATTCATGAGAAAAATTTTCTTTTCCGCAAGCGTTTGTCTCAATTCCGCGGCAATCCGGTCATTCTCAGACAGAATTCCTTCCTTGACCTCTATCAACCGTATTTCATCCATCGAATTACCTCCTTATCAAATCAATATAACTGGTTTTCAAGCTTTTTAATTCTATCCTCGTATCGGCGAATCCTGTTTACATACACCCGTCCGCGGTTGCTGTTTTCCCCAACATTTGCGAGCGAGTTTCGCAGCTTTTCCACAATTTTTCGATAGCTGTCGATCCGCTGACGAATTCGGTCCCGGGATCTTCCGGACGCGGTTGATACAGAGGAGTGTGATACTGTCGATTTGGGATAGACGCGAACTTCAGCAATTCTACTGTTTTCCCTGCCCGATCCGGAATAGATAATCACGTGGTTCATATTCCGAAGAAAGTCTGGTAAAAATCTCTTGAGCGATATATTCTCCTGCTCCAGTGTGATTTTTCTCTCCAGAGATTCCGGATATTCGATGGTGATATTCGTCTTTTCAGCAAGCTTGGAAAAAAAATTCTTGATGTCGACATTTCTCGCGGAGATACTGAGCAGTTGATTCTGATAGTTGATTTGCAGTCCCTGCCCTCCCCCCTGAGCACACAGGTGGCCCGTCGCCTGCAACGAAAGAAGCAGGCATGGTAAAAAAAGGAGCCATGCAAGCCTGCGCCGGAATTTGAAATTTGAAATTTCAAATTTCAAATTCGGACTGTAGGGCTTGGAACAAACAAAACCTTTCGTAAACATGCACGTTATTGCGTGGATATTCGCGGCAAAAAGTTTAAATGTCCGCAGTGCGGCCCGATCGCAAACCATAGTGAATTCCCAGGCAATTGGTCCCAAATAAGTTGATTACCAACCAGAGTGTTGCAAAGGAACCCATCTCTGTCAACCGTCAGCGAGAAAAACAAAGCCTGGAAGCCCTCACCTTGTCGACTTGTGAGGTCATCGAAACGTTGACCATATGGCACCGAACGTGATATATATTAGTGTTTGTTGATTATCCTTGAATATTATAAATATGACTCTAATGCACAATTTAAAATAGCGGCAACGGGGGGGTGTTAAAATGAGTGAAAATTTGAAAGGGAAAGTCGCTGTCGTAACCGGGTCGGGTCAGGGAATCGGTCGCAGTATTGCACTTGCAATGGGCAGGGAAGGGGCAAAAGTTGTAACGAACAACCGAAAACCCGGATCCACTGGTTTCGCAATAATGGACGATTCACTCGCGAAAAACCTGAACGCTGATGATTTAGAATCATTGAAAAAGAAAGCTGAAGCGGCAACGGGAGACGCGGAGACGACCGCAAAGGCCATAAGGGACGCCGGTGGTGACGCCATCCCTTTTTTCGGAGATACAAGCGATTTCGGGACTGCGAAAGAACTGATACAAACCGCCGTCGATCATTTCGGAAGAATAGATATTCTTGTAAATGTCGTCGGGACATTCGCCTTCAGTCCCATATGGGAGATGAGCGAAGAGACATGGGACAAGGTCTGCATGGTAAAGCCCAAAGCCCATTTTAACTGCATCCGTCACGCGTTGCCGTATATGATCGAGCAGAAATTCGGTCGAATCATCAATTGCACTTCAGGCGCCTTCAAGGGAGGCGGGATCCGGCAGGCAAATTACTCAGCCGCTAACGCCGGGGTAGTCGGTCTTACGTATGCCGTAGCTCAGGAAGTCATTCCATTCGGCATTACATGCAATGCATTTGCGCCAAATGCTCAGACAAGGGCCTCTTTCGAGGTAACCGCCTATGAAAAAGCAATGCCCAAGGACAAAAGCCCCTGGGTCTATGACAATTACAGGCTTCCCCTGGACGGCGCCCCGGCTCCTGATGACCTTGCGCCCTTTATCTGCTACCTGTCAACTGACGAAGCATCCGAAATAAGCGGTTCAGTGTTTTTTGTCGGCGGGCAAAACGTACATCTCTATTCGGAAGCGGAATGGCAGAGTTCAATAACCAAATACGGAGCGGGTCGATGGACAGTGGAAGAGTTGAAAGCGCAGGTTCCCATGAACTTGATGGGCATGCACCGCAGTTCAACTATGCAGATGTATGATATGGTTAAGAAATTGTAAATAAGTGTAAAACATGAACCCGCCCGCCCCAATACACGCATAAAGTATTGATATATATAATAAATCAACATTTTTCCACAACAGCCGATATGTTTGATAAAAAATAGCCTTTTTGGTAAAGTTCCCGGGTTAAATGGTAATTCGACCATTTGGAGGCTAAAAGACTAAAAAAAGGCAACATATCAGTTTAATATTTTGATACTACTCAGCATGCTGCATCAGCCCTTTTCTTATGTCATTAAATCCAAACATATGGAGCAAAGGTAAAACAGATGTATAAGAAAAATGAGCCAAAATCCAAGAATAGAGTTTTTTTTAGAGTAGTGATGGTCGCCATCATTATTTTCATGGGGATGGTTATCGCGGGGGCTTTCGTTGTTATAAGAAAACCGCCGCCGCAAATGCCGATCCATGAGCCGACTCTTCAGGTTGAAGCAGTAGATGCAAAACCGGAAAACATTTCAGTAACCATTACGGGGTACGGCGAAGTCAAGCCCCTGAATATTGTCTCTATAGCCCCGGAAGTTTCCGGGAAGGTAGTCAAAATTCACCCCAAGCTGGAAGAAGGAGAAGTAATCGAAAAAGGGGACGTTATTTTTCAAATCGATCCCAGGGATTATAAAGCGGCTTTTGACGAGGCAACCGCCACAGCCATCCAGACGGAAAGCTCCCTCAAACGGATGAAACGGCAATACGAGATAGATCGCGAGCGGCTGAAAACCATCCAGAGGAACTGCGAATTGTCAAGGCAGCAGTATGAGAGGGTAAAAAAGCTGTTCGAAGAGAATAAGGTGGGAACGCAGTCAGCAGTCGATCAGGCCGAACAAACCTGGAACAGTGCCTCGGACCAGCAGGAACAGATGGAAAAAACGGTTGAACTCTATCCCCTGCAGATAAAGGAAGCTGAAAGCAGTCTGTTATCAGCGAAATCAAGGAGGGAGACAGCGAAAATACGTTTGGAAAGATGCACATTGACCGCGCCCTTCAAAGGGCGAATCAAAGACGTTTCCATTGAAAAAGGGCAATATGTATCTCCGGGTATGAGCGTTATCACGCTTGCCGACGATTCGGTTCTGGAAATTCAGGTTCCGCTGGACAGCCGTGATGCGAATAAATGGCTCCCTTTTTCTGAGAATGATAATAACACCTCAAATGCCTGGGTGAAGGGACTTAAGCAGATAAAATGCAAGGTCCGCTGGACTGAAATGGATTCGGATGCCTTCTGGGAAGGCGCACTGAACAGGGTTGTCAAATTTGATCCTGATACCAGGACCGTTACCGTTGCCATCCGAATTGAAGGCGCGGAGGCACTGTCTCTGAATCACGGCAGCCTGCCCCTCGTTGAAGGAATGTTCTGCGCGGTTGAGATCCCCGGCAAAACGCTGAAGAATGTATACAAGGTTCCCAGATGGGCCGTCAGTTTTGAAAATACCGTATATGTCGCCATTGAAAACAAGCTTAAAACGATCCCGGTGGAAATTGCCAGGTCCCAGGGGGAGGAGGCATATATTTCGAAAGGCATCAACCCTGGAGACAAGGTCATCATCACTCGATTGATAGACCCCGTAGAAAATACAAAGCTGGTTATTTTATAAAAGCAGGGTGATCATTGCGCGTTTTATGGACTCACTATAGAGTCCAGAGTTGATAATATAAAAGAGAGATTCAATTATTATGAAGTCATTGCTGGCAGCCCTCGCTGCGAATAGAGTATTTGCAAATATAATGCTGGTCCTGATTCTTCTCACCGGCATGTTCAGCACATGTTCCATGATCACGGAATCGATGCCGGAAATGAGTCTGGATGCCATCAACGTATCTGTATTTTATCCCGGAGCGGATCCGGAAGAGGTTGAAGAGGCTATCAGCCGAAAAATTGAAGAATCGATAAAGGGGATGGAAGAGATTGACAAATTTACTACCAACTCCTCAGAGGGCTCCGCATCGGTTTCTATTGAATTAAAAACCGGATATGACGTCGATGAGATGCTCGAGAAGGTGAAAACCAAGGTCCAGTCGATCATGACATTCCCGGTGGATGCGGAAAGACCTGTTGTTACCAAGTTTGAAATGCGGCGATCGGTCATGACCATTTTCATTCAGGCCGACATGTCCGAACGGAGGCTGAAGGCCTGGTCCGAACAGCTGAAGGATGAGATACAGAACCTTCCGGAAGTATCGACTGTTTCGCTGTTCGGCACCCGTGAATATGAGATAAACATCGGCGTCTCCGAAGAACGCCTAAGGGAATACGGTTTGACAATAGCCCAGGTCGCCAACGCCATAAGCATGAATAATATGAATATGTCGGGGGGGACGATCCGCACTGAAGGCGAGGAAGTTCGCATAAGAACCCTGGGGAGAAAATATACCGGCAGCGAGCTTGCCAAGATCGTCGTCCTCGCAAAACCGGGTGGTGAGGTAATTACGCTCGACCGCATTGCGGATATCAACGATGGATTCAATGAAGATCCCATAAACAACAAGGTCGATGGGAAGAAAGCGGTTCTGATACGCGTTTCCAACTCCGTGGAAGAAGATGCCATTAAGACGGCGGAAGCTCTGAAAAGATATGTTGCCATGAAGCAAGCGTCTCTTCCGGAAGGGGCAAAAATCAAGGTGCTCGACGATTCGACGGATGAGGTTCGCGCCAGGATCAGACTCGTCGTCGTTAACGGAATTATCGGCCTCGTGATTGTTTTTATCCTCCTCTGGGCATTCATGAACATCAGAATCGCCATCTGGTGCGGAATGGGAATACCGATAGCCCTTGCGGGCGGCATGACGATCCTTCCGGCTTTCAATGGAACGATCAACATGATGACTACCTTTGCGTTTATCCTTATTCTGGGGATAGTAGTCGATGACGCTATTGTTGTAGGTGAGGCCATCTATGTACAGCGCAAAAACGGCTCACCTCCGCTCAAAGCGGCCATTAACGGCACATGGGAGGTAGGAATGCCGGTATTAGCCGCTGTTTTGACAACTGTAATTGCATTCTTTCCCCTTGCGTTTGTTGAGGGTGTCATCGGAAAAATCATTTTCTTTCTTCCGGTGGTCGTTACCGGTTGCCTTGTCATGTCGCTTTTTGAATGTCTTGCACTTCTACCCGCCCACCTCAACCACCTCCCTGATCCCAATATCAACAACAAGAATATCCGTGCCCCGAAGACAAAAATCGGGATGATATTCCATGCACTGAATGGAATTCAGGAATATACCGCAAGGGGGATGGAAAGATTCGTCGATAAGATTTACATGCCCTTTCTGAAAAGGGCCCTGGAATGGCGTTATATATCATTCGCGACGGCGATAGCCATACTCATCGTGACCTTCGGATTGATACTGGGCGGTATCATCAAGTACACGATGTTCCCCAGCATTGACGGTGACAGCCTCACGGCAACGGTAAGATTCCCGAACGGCACACCGCAGGAGATGACCCAGAAAGCGGTCGATCGCCTTGAAGAAGCGCTGGTCAAGGTGGGTGCGTCGGCGGAAACCCTGTCCGGGGAACCCCTGATTCGGCATACCATTACGCTTGTCGGACAAACCCTTGGAATGGGCGGCGGAAACGGTCCCAACGTGGGTTCCGTCGAAGCACTCCTCCTCCCGTCCCAACACCGGGGAATACACTCAAATGACCTTTCCGTTCAATGGGAGCAGGAGACCGGTCTCATCCCCGGCGTGGAATCGCTGACGTTCGGGGGGGGCGGATTCGGCCCCGGTGGTGCACCGATAGAAGTATGGCTTCAGGGCTCCGACATGGACAAGATTCTTCAGGCATCCGAAGAGCTGATGGAACGTTTGCACCAGTTCGAAGGCGTCTACCAGGTAAAAAAGGACTTCACACCCGGGAAAAACGAGTTGAGACTGAAGCTCAAGCCGGAAGCCCGTGCATTCGGCCTGACCGTAAGTGACCTGGGTAGACAAATCTTTTCGGCCTACTACGGCAATGAAGCACTCAGGATACAACGGGGCCGCGACGACATAAGAATCAAGATACGCTATACCGAAGAAGAACGGACCAGGCTCTCCGATTTTGAGCAGCTAAGGGTCAGAACCTCCCAGGGTCATGAGGTACCGCTCCTGTCGGTGGCCGATATCAGTTATGGACCGGGGTTTTCAACCATCACACGAACCAACGGAATGAGACGGGTGGAAGTAAACGCCCAGGTCGATGCCAAGCAGGCCAATGCCCGTGAAATCATGACTGAATTGATGCACGGGTATTTTTCCGAGTTGAGAGCGAAATACCCGGGAATGAGCATATCGGTTGAAGGCCACCAGGCCCGGGATGCCGAATCCTTTGGTACCCTGTTTATCACATACCCCATCGCGCTGATCGCCATTTTTGCCGTTATGGCAACCATGTTTCGTTCATACATCCAGCCGCTTGTCATCTTTTTTACGATCCCTTTCGGTATCATAGGGGCTATTTTCGGGCATCTGTTGCTGGGTGTTGATCTCTCCATAATGAGTGCATTCGGTATTGTGGCTCTAACCGGCGTTGTTGTAAACGGGGCAATCGTTCTGATTGACAGGATCAATAAAAACCTGGCTGAGGGCATGCCTTTAATAGAGGCCGTGGAATCAGGCAGTGCTAGACGATTCCGGGCTATTTTCCTGACGACGGTAAGCACGGTGGGTGCATTGCTGCCCCTTATCCTGGAAACCGATTTACAGGCGCAGATGCTCATCCCCATGGCGGTATCGATTGCTGCCGGCGTCTTTTTTTCTTCTGCCCTTACGTTGGTGTTGATCCCAAGTCTGCTGATAATAATGAACGACATAAGACTTCTCTGCTTCAAATTATGGCATGGCTGGTGGCCGACAAGGGAAGAGGTCGAGCCCGCCAGCAGACGAGGCGAAGATTTGAAACAGCAGAAAGATGCTCTGTCAAGAGATACCACTGATCCGGTTGGATCGAATTGATGAGTTAGAACCGCGGAATTACGCCGGGACGGATACTAATTGTAATTTGCCTCAAATCTGATTGCAATCATATCCCCCGTAGCAAAATTATTACTCACCAGCGGCTCGTTGCTTGCGTTGGATCTGTCACTGATATCGATGCCCAGGTTAAAAAGAATTGTGGTCTCATCCACGATATCGATGCTGGGCAAGATCCGGTCACCGGCGTCGGTGCAAACAACGCCGGCCGTAGTGTCATTACAGGCCACATAATTCGGCAACCGGGTGTATTCCGTAATATATTCGCATCTCCAGGCCCATAAAGCCGTGTCGCCTGAATTTTTAATCTTTTCAAAAACGGAAGCGGCATCGAATATGAAACCGGTTCCGTCACTATTCATGGCCGCCGGTACTCCGCCTGTGTAGGTCGTCCGTTTGTCGACGACGGCTTTTATCGTTCCGTCTCTTCCCTTAACCGTGAGAACATAATGGGAACCGCAGGGTTTGCAGTTTCCACTTTCGGAACATGCTGAATAGTCCTGGCCAATACACCCTTTTACAATGAGTTCCTCATTCCCGTCACCGGACACACGATATTCAGGAGATCCGACAAAATATTCACCACTTGCATAACCCGAGGCAGTGCTATCGTCATCATCTCCAGCTGCAATCGACGAATCGATCGCAACAAGATAAGTGCTGAAATGGCTCGTTTCAGCCTCCGACCAGGTTTACCTGAGCGTTTCTGTTGATGACGGCAATCTTCTCCCACTCTCCGCTCTCTTCATTATAGTAAATCAATTTTACATTATTTTCAGCAATATTGGTCCCGTCAATGATCCCATCGTTATCGTCATCAGAATACGGGATTGAAATGTGAACGGGGAGTAGAAACCGCAGACCATCCGGTCCGAAATCGATTTGTCCTCCGGCCGGATCAATTTCATCCGGTGTGTCGATATCCGTTTCGCCATGACTGATGGTGATCGTATTATCTTCCACCAGAGCCGATTCAGGGATAATAACCTTTGCACCATCAGCAGGAGAGCCGCTGCCCGATATCATCACTTCCCCTCCATCTATCCCTATAACGGACGCGGCCTGTGTAATATTCGTCCCAGGCGTCTCACCATTCTCGCCACTTCCGCCGCCGCCACAGGCATGACTCATCAGCATAAGCACAAGCGCAATTGCGACACGGCGGCGTTGAAACTCTCGGAAAATATTCATTTCAGATCTCCTTTTTCGGGCGATGATAAAACGAGCTTGTCTCCGGCTTCAACCAGCAGTCCTGTTTTTAAAGATTTCTAATGATAATCCTTTGTTCCCGGTTTAACTATAGATCATAAAAAAGCCGATGGAAAGATCCATCGGCTTTTTTCATATATTGTTAATCGGTTAAGGCTCGTGTGTTATCGCCTCACGGCTTTACTTTTCCCAATTTTTTTCTACCGATACCCGCAAGTCCGATGAGCCCAATACCGAAAAGCGCCATGGTGGCCGGCTCGGGAGCCAGTGTGGCCTCTCCCATCAGGTTATCGTTCCCGCATCCCATTGTAAAATGAGAAGTAAATGTTGTCCCATGATCCAGGAAGCCAAGATCGACTGAAACCGCGTTGTGTGAGTCGCCGGTTAATCCGCCGACTTCACTACTGTTCAATCCGGCAAAATAATCAAAAGAGTTATTTTGAGAAATCAACTCGCCGCCGGTACTGTATCGCCAGGCATTGGAACCGTCATTCTGACGGTAAGAGACACTAAGCAATTCCGTATCGTCGTCAATTCCATAAACATCATATCTCATTGTGCCAAAATCTATATCGAGAACGTAATCATATCCATAAGTAATATATTCATTCTCGGCATTAGTAATAAGTTTGTTACCACCACCACTCAGATTGTCAAGACCGGCAGCGCTGCCGCCGAAAATTACATCTCCGTCTACATCGATAAAAATATCTCCGGAAGTAACGCCTGAATAGCCATTGAAAAAATCGTATCCACCAACCATGGTTAAAATATGGCCATTCAAGAAAAATCCTTCCAAATCCCAGGATTGACCGGTTTCACTTCCCGGTTCAACCTCGTCATCTTCATGATATCCGAACCAATCCCCACTACCGTCCACACCATCAAAAATAGTGATATTATTCCCAAGGCTAATTGCCGAGGCAGATCCATAAATGCTAAAAATCAGTAATACACTCGCAGCTATTATTTTCATCCCAGACTTCATTCAATTCTCCAAAATTGCTTTTTTATCTATTTTTTCGTCCGATAGTATCAGACATCCTTCATATGACATACTGTTGGTTTTGTAATACAACTATTATGCCAACCGTATGATCGGCGGGGAATTATTTAACATGGTGTGAATAACTATTTGTTAATAAATACATATTATCCATATTCACCTTTATCCACTTCAAAAAAAACTGCCGAATAATATACCCATAAGGAGGCATTATGGAATCCATGTAACACGAAAAAAACTACGACTATTACCTTTTTTACACATCCCACCATTACATATAGTGCGTTTGTATTGACAATATGGACGACCAACTCTACAACAATGTTTAAGATTTTTGCACCGCACGGAATACCCCTTATCGTTTCCGACACAACGGGGTATGGGTACATCCCAAACGTTGGATTCTCGGGTCAAATCGTCTATGTGGCAATGCGTGACATCAACCCCGGGGAAGAGCTGTGCCATGACTATTCCATGGAAAGAGCAGACGATTATTCCCTGGAGTGCCGGTGCGGCTCGAAATATTGCCGGGGACGAATCACGGGGGACGACTGGAAGCGCCCCGATCTCCAGGAGAGATATGGGGATCGCTTCTCTTCGTACATTATCGAAAAAATAAAAAAATCCAGTAGAGACATCAATCAGCGGATATTCAAAACAAGGAGCAAGACATGATGCTGGAAGGCAAAACGGCCGTTATTACAGGTGATGGTTCAGAGACCGGTGTCGAAACAGCCACCAGATTTTTTCCGAGGGCTCCGGGGGGCTGCTTTGTATTTGTAACGCTATACCTTGCATTTCTGAATTATATACTTACATTAGATTGGATATAGCCGCCGCTTCAAGATAACAGTGATACAAAGAGAAATAGAAACCGTTCAAGCAGGGCTGCCGGATAACCGACGAAGGAGACAACAAGGAGTCTATTATGAAAGATGTTTTAAAAAACATACAAGAAATAATTAACAATGCCGCCAAAGAAGCTTATCAGGAAACAAAAGAAGAACCGAAACCGCAGTTTGACGGCACGCCCAAATGGCCGATTGACTGTACCGTCGGGCCCGGCTTGGAAGGGGCGATCGCCTGTGAGAGCAAAATCGGTTATGTCAATGGCGCCAAGGGCTGGCTCGTATATAGAGGATATAATATTTTCGATCTGTGCGCCAATTCTACGTTTGAAGAAGTCTCCTATCTACTGCTGCACGGGCATTTACCAACACAAACAGAACTGGACCAATATAAGTACAAGCTGTTTGAATATTCCCACCTCAACAAAACCTTAAGACAGCTGATGGGATTCCCGGTGGAAGAGATGAGCGCCATGGGGGCATTGCGGCTGGGAACAAATCTGATGCGCCGTGAGCTTACCAGTTATGACCGGGCGGATGGACTTCCAAAAACAATCGATGCCATTGGCTCGGATGAAGACTCTTTTGCCATGGAAACACCGCCCAAAGGAGCCAAACATGCAACCTTTGAGTTTAAAATCCGCAAATCGAAACAGCAGCGTAAAAAAAGGGCGTTTGCCCGTGAAACAACAATGGACTCCTGCTATCAGCTTATTGCCGGGGTTTCAACGATTATCGGCGCTGTTTCCAGAATTCATCACGGCTACATGCCGTTGGAACCTAGATCGGACTTAAGCTTTGCGGGCAACCTGCTCTATATGATCACGGGGAAAAATCCCTCCCCTGTTGAAGAAAAAGTCATGGATATTTCACTGATCCTGCATGCTGACCATGGCATGAATGCAAGCACATTTTCTACAATGGTGGTTGCTTCAACACTGGCGGATATCTTTTTTGCGGTTGGGTCCGGCATCGCTGCGCTGAGCGGTGCTTTGCACGGGGGCGCAAACGAAGCGGTTATCAATAGTTTAAAGGAGATAGGAACCGTTGAAAATGTCAAGCCATGGGTTAAAAAAAGAATCTCCAAAAAGAAGAAGATCAGCGGATTCGGGCATCGCGTGTATAAAGCTTACGACCCGAGGGCCAGAGTCCTGGGACCGCTGGCGAATCTGCTGGTCAAGGAAAAACCGGATTTCGCCCATCTGTATCAAGTGGCCCAATCACTCGAAAAAACGGTGATGGAGACCATGGGCAAAGAAAAGAAAATTTTTCCCAATGTGGACTTTTATTCGGGAATTATTTACACATGCCTGGGTATCGATGACGAATTGTTCACGCCGCTATTTGCAGCCAGCCGCGTAGCCGGGTGGACGGCCCGAGTGTTTGAATATGTTGAAAACAATAGAATTTTCAGACCTCGAGCTGTTTATGTGGGTGATTTTGATCAGACATACAAATCAATTGAAGAACGATAGCGTCGGTATTCTGATGATAGAGGAAAAAGCCGAAACGGATGAGTTTTCAGAACTGATAGTTGCCATGCCATTCTGTATGACAATCGGAACCTTATTTCGACAAACGCTTTAAAATTGGAACAGAAGCCGGATTTGATGCCAACTCGATATTCGTCCAGATCTCCATTGAATCAACCCGTCGGCCGCCGCCAGGCGGACCGCTTCCCATATCGCCGCCACCCGGTCATCCTCCGCCCAGCCCGCGCCCCGGGCCATCTTCATCATGCCCGCCGGAGTCAGCCACCTTCTCCGTAATGAATCCGATCGAAACAAACCGGAACGCGGTTAAATCGCATACCTCATTTCCTTTCTTGATGTGGAAAGGTTTTCAAACAAGAGGCAGACAACACAAATAAGTTCTGATATATTCCTTAGTCGTTCACGTCATAAAAGTTACATCATTTCTAATCGAATAATACCTGAGTCGAGCATGCCCGCTCCCACAGGCGACCAGCTAACTGGTTGTTTGTTCATAATAACTTGATCGGATGAGTAAATCCGTGTATAAATTAAAAATTATTCCTACCATTTGTCGCCCGATAAAAATTCGGTCGATATACGGGAAAGAAAAAAAGGAGGCTTGAATCATGCGACGACAGGACATCTTGTCAGGTAAGGAACACCCGAGCAGAAAGGCCCTTGATTCTTCAGGGCGGCGCTCTCCGATAGGTCGCCTCTCACTTTTATCCGCACTGTTTCTCGTTGTCTTGGCAACGCTGGTCTTCGCGGAAGATCCCGGGGATAAAGATCTGGGGTTGTTTTATCAGCAGAACTGCGCCCGCTGCCATGGGACAGACGGCTCCGCGGTCGGGGCGGACGGGAAAAGGCTCAAGGGACATGATCTGACCGATGAGCAATGGCTGCGGAATACCGACGATGAGGAGATGATACGCACCATTCTGAACGGGAAATTCTTCGGGCTCGCAATGCCAAAGTTCAAAGACGCTCTCAGCAGAGACGACGCCCGGCGAATGGTCACGGACATTATTCGGAAAAGCGCGAAAGGGAAAGTGATCGGACCGGGAACGGAACCGGTTGAGAAATAGCACAAACAGATAATCGATAGAACGCTGATAATCAAAGTACTGCCGACAATACCGTCGTTCGGAACATAACGGCGAATGGAATGTGTTGTGTGCAAACGAGGCAAATCATGGAGAGATGGCTTCTTCTCGTCAAAAATGAATATTTCGTTGAATTCTCAATACTGTCCGGTCTGGCTGTTATCGCGATCATCGGGTTCTATGTCGGCAGAAAGATTCTGCTGCCCATTATTCAGCGATTCTTTAAACGAACCAAAATCACGTGGGACGACCATCTGACCGATCATCGCTTCTTCAGCAGGTTGATGCTGCTGATACCCGCCATGATTTTTCATTACGGCCTGCCGTTTATTCCTCATTTTTATGATTTTTTATCCAAGACCATCCAGATTTATATTTATTTTGTCATCATCGCTGTTTTAAACAGCTTCCTCGATACCGTTGTCGCCATTTACAGCACCCGCTCCTTCTCACACAAGTGGCCGCTGAAAGGATGGGGACAATTATTGAAGATGTTCGTCACCATCCTGGGGATCATTTTTATTATCGCCCTGATTCTGGATAAATCCCCCTGGGGATTTGTCAGCAGTATCGGCGCCATGACAGCCATCCTCCTGCTGATTTTTAAGGACACGCTGCTTTCATTTGTCGCCGGTATTCAGATCGCGAGTTACAAACTGATTCGTGTCGGCGACTGGATCGAGATGCCGTCATTCGGCGCTGATGGCGATGTGATCGACATCTCCCTCCATACGATTAAAATCCAGAATTTCGATAAAACAGTCGTTTCGGTTCCCACCCACAAAATTCTTGAAAATTCGTTCAAGAACTGGCGTGGCATGTATGAAGCCAAAGGCCGCCGCATCAAACGTTCTATTTTGATAGATCAGTCCAGCGTGGCCTTTCTGGACCAAGACATTCTGGAAAACCTGAAAAATGTTGATTTGCTGAAAGACTATCTGAACAAAAAAATAGACGAGATTACGGAAGACAATCAGCGGCATGCTCATGCTTCGGATAACCCGCTAAACGGCCGGCGCCTGACAAACCTGGGTACTTTTCGAGCCTATGTCGTCGAATATTTAAAATGTAATCCCCATATCAGAAAAGATTTAACCCTTATTGTCCGGCAACTTCAACCCGACGCGAACAAGGGATTGCCCCTTGAGATTTATTGTTTTACCGATGATATTCGCTGGGGTCATTATGAATCAATCCAGGCGGACATATTCGATCATATTCTGGCCGCCATGCCCCTGTTCGGCCTGCGGACATATCAGAGGGATGCACTGCTGGACAACCGGGTTGAATGCTAAAACAAACGAGGAGCAGTGACTATATTCATAGAGTAAGGAGAATTGAAGTGTCAAAAATGAAAGCTGCAGAAGTATTAATAAAAATATTAAAAAGTGAAGGCGTTGAATATGTTTTCGGCATACCCGGTGCGACGGAAGTCCTTTTTATGGATGCTTTGGAAAACAGCAGCGGAATAAAATATATCCTGGGTCTCAACGAACTGGTTTCCGCCGGAATGGCCGAAGGCTATGCAAGGGCTTCCGGAAAACCCGGCTTTTTAAATCTGCACACCGGACCCGGTGTGGCCGGTGCGATGGCCATGCTGTATAATTCACAGGCCGGCGGCGTCCCGCTGGTCGTTACCGCGGGGCAGCAGGACACCCGGCTCCTGCAGTACGATCCCCATCTTACGGGTGATATCGTGGGGATGGGCAGACTGTACGCCAAATGGAGTACGGAGATCCGGCATGCGGCAGACATCCCGATGGTCATGCAGCGCGCCTTTAAAATGGCCATGCAGCATCCGCGGGGACCTGTCCTGGTATCACTGCCCCAGGACCTGATGAATCAGGAGATAGAATTTAGTGGGAAAACCAAAAGCCCGGTCTACTCCGGGATCCGCCCGGATACGAAATCCCTGGAAACGGCTTTGGATATAATCAAAGCGGCGAAACAGCCGGTGATGTTCGTGGAAAGTGGTGTTACAAGATGCAATGCCCTCGATGAGGTGGTAAAATTTGCCGAGATTACCGGATCACGGGTTTATCAGGCATGGATGTCGGATGTCAATTTCCCGGTAAGACACCCCCTGTACCTGGGCGATCTTGATCCGTCACACCCCGGAACAAAGGAGACGCTTAAAGATGCCGACCTTCTCATCGGCGTGGGCTGTTCTCTTTTCAGCCCCAGCTTTTTCAATCCGGAAGAGATCTTGCCCGATAACATCAAGGTGATCCATATAGATGAAAACCCCTGGGAACTCGGAAAAAATTTACCCACGGACTGCGGAATCCAGGGTGATATCAAGGCAGTATTGACAGACCTGAACGACATTCTCGAAAGAAGCCTGTCGGAAGAGATAAAAAACAGCATAGAAAAACGAAAAGAGGAAATCGGTTCTCAAAAGGCCGCCAACAATAGCGCCCTTGAAAAACTCGTCGAAACGGAAAAAGGCGACCGGCCCATAGCCGTTTCGAGGCTGATGAAAGAGATTGACGACTTAACCACTGAAACCACCGTTATTGTCGATGACTGCTGGTCTTCATCCCAGATGCTGAGACAAGTTGTTAATTTTTCGAAAGCCGGTCAATTCATACGGGCACGCAAGGGAGGAAGCATTGGGTGGGGTCTCCCCGGTGCAATGGGGGTAAGTCTCGGTGCACGGGATAAAAAAGTAGTGGCGGTATGTGGTGACGGCAGTGCTGCCTGGTCCATGCAGAGTCTCTGGACTGCGGCCAGATACGATATCCCCGTAACATTTATCATTACCAATAACGGCGTCTACAGACAGGTCAAACTCGTCAGAAAACTCGTGCTTGGTGAGTATGTCCTGACCGAAAAGCATGATGGAATGGACATAGATGAACCTGTCATCAACTTCAAGCAACTCGCGGAATCCATGGGTGTAGAAGGAACGCAGGTGACCAAACCCGACAAACTGGGAAATGTACTCCAGGAAGCAATCAGCCAAGACAAACCGAGACTTGTTGAGGTGTTTATTGAAAATAAACCGAAATAACAGCAAAGGAGGACGTTAGAATGAAGAAGTATTTAACCCGAGTTTTAATTGTTCTGTTTTGCCTGGGGTTTCTTTTTGGATTCCAGGCACTGATCGGCCAGGCTCAGGCCGGTGAAAAGATCACGGTGCTTACGCCACTGGGCTCTCCACCATCGATCAAACTGAAACCCATGGCGCCGCGCAAGGGGTCTCTGGATGGAAAAACAGTCTATATCGTGGACAATATCTATCCGAACAGTGATGTACTTCTCACCGAAATGGAAGCCTGGTTCAAGAGAGAGATGCCGAATACAACGGCTATCTATAAACGGAAACAGGCCGCGATGGGTGGTTTTGAGGGGGAAGATCCGGCATTATGGGCTGAAATAAAAGAAAAGGCCGATGCGGTAATTATCGGCCTGGGCCATTGAAGTCAGTGCGCGCCGGCAGTTGTCGGCCATTCAATCCATTTTGAAGAGATGGGTATACCAGCCACGGCTATTGTCCTCGCGGAATTTTATGAACAGGAAAAAGAGAAAGCATTGCAGGAAGGGATGCCCGGCATAAGGACCCAATGGATACAGGGCCCGGTTTGGGCAAAAACACGTGAAGAATTGCGCCGCGATGTTATTGAAGGGGAAAACCCCATCAGTGGCCGCCCGGTTATGGAAGAAATTGTCGAAAACCTTACCAAGTCGTTGACTGCCCAAGAAAAAAAGACGGGTGAAATTGAGAGGAACAGAGGTCCCGAGACCTATACCGGTACACCTGTAGAGCTTCAAAAGTTGTTCGAGAAAAAAAGATTTACCGATTATCTCCCCATCGTTTTGCCGACCAGGGAACTGGTGGACGAAATGCTGATGGGAACCAGCCACGATCCGGATGAGGTCGTAGGAAAGATGTCCCCAACCAACACAGGCACCTTCTTTGAGTATTGGACCTTTACAGTGAGGGACGTTGCCGTAAACGCAGTCATGGCCGGATGCAGACCGGAATACCTGCCGGTGCTGCTGGCAATGGTTTCCGCCGATCCAAAAACCGGTATTTCAAAGGAGGCCATATCCATTTCAGATAATGGTTTTACCGGAGCCGTAGTGATCAATGGGAACATTCGGGATGAGATAGGACTCAATTATGAAGTCGGCGCCGTAGGGCCGTATGCCCATGCGAATACCACCATCGGGCGGGCATGGAGCTTGTGCGCGATCAATCTCGGGAATTGCGCCAAGGTGGGAACCACCTATATGGGCGTTATCGGGAATCCAATGAACCTGATTAACATCGTCATCGCCGAGAACGAGGAAAAATCCCCCTTCAAGCCTTTTTCGGTTCGGAAAGGTTTTAAAAAAGGGGAAAGTGTCGTCAGCCTTTTTGAAGGCTGGGGGATTCTTTCAGCGGCAAACTGGAAAGTGAACAGATGGCAGGGCCAGATGGATTATCCCCAGATCGCCAAGGATATCATCGCACAGCAGGGTATGTTTACCGCCACACTGGTCCTGAGTCCGCCCATTGCCAATTTTATCAAGCAACGCTTCGATACGGTAGAGGCCTTTAAAAAATGGGCCGCACCGGCACCGTCGGGGCCAATGTTCGGCCCACCGCCTGAAACTGATTCAGAAGGCGAGGAACCGCCGCCGAGAATGCCGGCATTCAGTTTCCCGACATCGAATGTCATTGTCACCGGTGCATCCAACAACAACTACTGGAGCGCCGGCGGGCTGAGCTATTCCCGAAGTGTTAAAATCGATGATTGGCGGTAACCTGAGGCCATTGACAAGTTTGTCCGTTAGTTGTAGAGCCGCGATATGAGTGGTTTGTAACGACCAAATATGACCGCGGAGTGAATAGGGAGTTTTTTTTATGAACGAAACCAACCCGAAACCAAAACCCGGCACAGTGAAGAAAGCCCGCCTGGGCGACCACCTGGTCGCCTCGGGTCTCATCACCACGAATGACCTCGAACAGGGTCTTCAAAGACAAGGGCAGGCCGGCGGTAAACTGGGCTCCAATCTTATCGAAATGGGATTTCTTGAGGCCGACGATCTTATCGAATACCTCTCCAAGAAATACGGCGTACCGGGATTGAATCTCTTCTCCATCGATATCGACACAGCCGTGCTCGCCCTGGTCTCCAGGGAAAAGATGCAGCGGTATACCCTTCTGCCTGTTTCCGACAACGCCGGAGCGGTTACGCTTGCCATGGCAAATCCGATGGACCAGGAAGCAATCAAGGATATCGGGTTCGCACTTGGCAGGAAAGTCATCCCGGTTGTGAGTCCGGCATTCATGCTGGAAGCCGCCATCCGCAACCTCCTGAATAATCCGGAACAACCGCTCATAGGTCATTCCATCGCGGAAACGGTGAATTTGGGGAAAGGAGAAAAACATCCCAGCCTCAATACACTGCTGCAATACATGTTGAAAATCCACGCCGATGACCTGCTGCTGACATCCGGGACCCCCCCCTCACTGAAAATCAGCAATCAACTGAGAAGATTGTCGGTCCCGGCGCTTACACCGGCGGACTGTGAGAAATACGCCCGCGAGTTGGTCCCGTACAAGGAATGGGAAACATTCCTGGAAAAACAAGATCATGGACTGAGTGTTACCGTACCCGGCATCGGTCGATTCAGGACGACTATTTACAAACAGCGTGATGCCATTGCCATCGCCATCCGGCCGATTCTGGACAAGATCCCTTCCCTGGAAGAGTTGAACCTTCCGGCGTGGATCGCCGACTTCGCCCTCAGACCCCATGGGCTTATCCTCATTTCCGGTCCTGCCGGCCATGGAAAGTCAACAACCCTGTCGGCCCTGGTGGATATCATCAACACCCGGAAAGGCTCTAATATTATCACATTGGAAGATCCAATCGAGTTTATTCACAAACACAAGAAAAGCAATATCAACCAAAGAGAAATCGGCAGGGACGTCGCCTCTTTTTCAGAGGGGATGAAACATGTTCTTCGCCAGGCGCCGGATGTGATTGTCGTGGGAGAGATGAGAGACCGGGAAACCTTTGAAATCGCGCTTCAAGCCTCAAATTCGGGGCATCTTGTCATCAGCACGGTTCATTCCGACAATGCAACAAGCATTGTCGAGCGGGTCATCAACATGTTCGAGCCCCATGAACAGGCCATTGTCCGAACGACCCTTGCCGAATCTTTTCTCCTCTCCATCGCCCAGCGGCTGATCCCGAAAAAAAACCGTGACGGAAGAGCCCTCGCGGTGGAAAAACTCACCAACAGCCGCAGGGTGAGAAAAATGATCCGGGAGGGGAAAACCCATCAGATCCGGTCTCAAATGCAGGTCGGTGGGGACGACTTCGTTCCCATCGACATCGCCCTGGCGAATCTGTGCAAACAGGGCATCATTGCTTACGAAGACGGGGCACATTACGTCGATAATGAAAAGCTGTATCAGGATCTTGCCGGGAAATAACTAGTCCATCGCCCACCGAAGCAGAACACTCCCCCAGATATATCCCGCCCCAAAAGCGGCCAGGACTACCCAGTCGCCCCTTTCCAACCGTCCTTCCTGGTAAACCTCGTCCATGGCCATGGGGATGGTTGCCGCGGTAGTATTTCCATATTTATGAATATTGATAACCACTTGATCCGAGGTCAATCCCAATCGTTCTGAAACCCCGTCGATGATTCTCCGGTTGGCCTGATGAGGAATAAGCAGTTTGACATCCTTACTGGTAAGCCCGTTGTTTTCTATTACCTGCCGGGCAACGTCCGTCATGCCGTTCACGGCATATTTGAAAACGCTCCTCCCATCCTGAAACACATAATGCATTCCCTTATCCACCGTATCATGGGAAGCGGGGTGCAGGCTGCCCCCGCCCTGGACGTGAAGGTACTTTGCACCGACACCATCCGCGTGGAGAATGAAATCCCGGATACCGAAATCATTCTCCTCCGAAGGCTCCAGGAGCACCGCACCGGCCGCATCTCCAAACAGCACACAGGTATTTCGGTCTTTATAGTCTATAATGGCGCTCATCTTGTCCGAACCGATCACAAGTACTTTTTTGCATTTCCCGGACTCGATGAACTGGGTGCCGGTACTCAGTGCGCATAGGAACCCGGAACATCCGCCGTTCACATCAAACCCCCAGCAATTCGTTGCTTTGAGCTTATGTTGAACGAATGCGGCAGTACCGGGAACCGGCATTTCAGGCGTCACTGTCGCGACAAGAATCAGATCGATCTCATCGGCGGAGATGCCCCGCTGGGCCAACACCGCCCGGGCAGCCCGGATCGCCATATAGGAAGTGCCTTTGCCGTCCCCGAGTATTCTTCTCTCCTGGATACCGGTTCGAGTCCTGATCCACTCGTCGTTGGTATCCACCATCTTTTCAAAATCTTTATTGGTAAGCTTATGTTCCGGGGCATAATGCCCCACGCCGCTAATAATCGCCCGCATGACTCTCCTCCGAAATCTTATTCTTCCACGCCCCCGTCCGAGGCATCGACAGCCTGTTTTTCTTTTTCCTTTTCCACCAGTTGTGCCCGATGAATATGGTTCAATGCATGGACCAGCGCCCGGGCTGAACTCTCGATGATGTCCGTGGAAAGCCCCATACCATGATACAGTTTCTCATTGTAACTAACCATAACATCCACCTGCCCGAGGGCATCTTTTCCCTCTGATTTGGCGGTAATCTTATACTCTTTTAAAACGACATCATAGGTTACAATTTTGTAGATAGCTTTATATACCGCATCAACGGGTCCGTTGCCGATGGCGGATTCACAAATAAGCGTTTCGGCCACCTTCAATTTGACCACGGCCGCCGCCGTGATATTGATGCCGGAGTGAACACTCAGATATTCGAGGCTGAAGTGATCCTGCTCGTCCTGCAGATTACTGAAAAAAATCAGGGCGTCCAGGTCATAATCGTATACATGACCCTTATGGTCCGCCAGTTTTAAAAATTCATCGTACAGTTCATCCAGATTATAATCTTCTTCTTCGTTGTAGCCAAGTACTTCCAGTCGATGTTTCACCACATGCCGGCCGCTTCTCGAGGTGAGATTCAGCATGGTACTGGGCACACCCAACGATTCAGGCTTCATAATCTCATAGGTTTCCTGGGATTTAAGAACACCGTCCTGATGGATGCCTGAGGAGTGGCTGAAAGCATTAGATCCCACGATCGCCTTGTTGGGTTGAATCGGCATATTGCATAACTGACTCACAAGCTGTGAAGTACGGTAAATTTCCCGCGTATCAATGTTATTGGTCACTCCCAGCAGATCATTTCGGGTGTTGATAATCATCACCACCTCTTCCAGAGAGCAGTTGCCGGCTCGCTCGCCAATACCGTTTACCGCACATTCGATCTGACGCGCCCCTTTCTGGACAGCGGCAAGGGAGTTGGCCACGGCCAGCCCGAGATCATCGTGGCAGTGAACCGAAATGATCGCTTTGTCGATATTCGGCACACGGTTGTAAAGTGTTTCAATAATTCCTGCATACTCACTGGGAATTGTATACCCGACGGTGTCCGGAATATTTACCGTCGTGGCGCCGGCGTCGATCGCTCTTTCCACCATTCGGCAAAGGTAGTCGATAGGCGTTCGGCCGGCATCTTCGCACGAGAATTCGACATCATCCGTAAACCGTCTCGCTCTTTCGACGGATTTCACCGCCATATCGAGCACCTGGTCCTGGCTTTTACGAAGCTTATCCTCCACGTGAATTGTCGATGTGGCAATAAACGTATGGATACGATAGTGTTCGGCCGGTTTCAGCGCATCCGCACATATGTCGATATCTTCCGGAACCGCCCTGGAAAGACCGCACACCCGGCTCTCTTTTATCGCACCCGCTATGGCCTTCACCGACTCGAAATCACCGGGTGAGGAGATGGGAAATCCAGCCTCGATAATGTCGACCCCCATTCTTTCAAGAGCACGGGCAATCCTGAGTTTTGACTTTACACTCAAGCTGGCGGACAACGCTTGTTCACCGTCACGCAGCGTGGTATCAAATATCAGTATTTGGTTCATTATAGTGCCCTCCTTATTAAAAACCGCTTATAGGTTGTTCCGTATACAAGCGCGGGCTCTAAAAACAAAAAAACCCGCTGCGTTTCGCACGGGTTTTTTGTATCAGTTTTAAGTTACACAAGGATACTCACCCGCGCAATGAGACTGCGAGGAGGAGTAGAAAACGGCTGTATGGATTCTGTTTCATAGATCGGTAACTATTCCTTGATGCTGTTAACACTCTTAACGTTTTGGAAAAATATACAAAATCCGCAACTGTGTCAAGGGAAAAGTTAATCCAGAAAAAGAGCTTGACAACTTTCATAGAATAATTCATTTTATTTAAATTCACTACAAAATGTGAGGTTTGTGGAGAAATGACAACCATTCGCAACGTGATTTTTATTATTCGTATTCCCGCCGCCGGGCGGATCGACCGATGCGATTCGAATGGTTGACAACGGCCTGATTTTAGTAGATTGACAAGCACCGTTATCAGCCGCACCTGAACTGGTAGCGGTTTTTTTTTAGAAATTGGTTCATTGTATTGAGAATGCTTCTACTGCACCGGGGAGACGGTAACAATGGCAGATATATTTTTATATGACACAACCCTTCGGGACGGCACCCAGGGGGAAAACATCAACTTTTCGGCGGAAGAGAAGGTTAAAATTGCCAAGAGGCTCGATGATATCGGGATTCACTACATCGAAGGCGGTTGGCCCGGTTCAAATCCCCGGGACATGAAATTCTTCGATCTGGCCCGCAATATCGAATTCTCACAGGCGCGTCTTACGGCTTTCAGCTCGACCCGGAAAGCGGGGGTTCTACCGTCTGAAGATCAGAATATTCAAGCGCTTCTGGCCAGTGGGACCAAAACCGTGACCCTGGTCGGAAAGTCCTGGGATCTTCACGTTGAGCGTGTCATGGAAAACAACACGCTGGCTGAAAACCTGAATATGATTCGGGATACGGTAGAGTTTCTTAAAGAGAAGGGACTTGAAGTCGTTTACGATGCGGAGCATTTTTTCGACGGATTCAAAGAGAACTCCGAATATGCATTGGAAACCATCGTTGCCGCAAAACAGGCGGGCGCGGATTTTCTGGTCTTGTGCGATACCAACGGCGGTACGCTTCATCATGAGATTGAAACAGTCGTCAAGATGGTTTACTCCGAACTTACCGACGTCCCCGGCATTGGACCAAAACTCGGCATTCATGCCCACAATGACTGTGGTGTGGCCGTGGCGAATTCCCTGTCGGCCATCCGGGCCGGCGCCGTAATGGTCCACGGCACTATCAACGGGTATGGCGAACGATGCGGAAACGCGGATCTGGTAACCGTCACCGCGGCATTATGGGCCAAAATGAACATCCACTGCATCACGAAGGACCAGTTGTCCCAACTCAAGAAACTCTCCCGGTTTGTGAGCGAAACCGCCAATATGACCCCCCTGAGTTCCCGGCCTTTCGTGGGACGAAGTGCCTTTGCCCACAAGGGCGGTATACATGTAAGCGCCGTCACAAAGGTGACAAGAGCCTATGAGCATATTAATCCGGCCCTGGTTGGAAACAGTCGGCGGGTATTGGTCTCGGACCTCGCGGGCAGAAGCAATATCGAATACAAAGCCAAGGAACTCGGTATTCCCCTTGACGGCAAAGGGATAGATACCGGAAAGATTGTATCCGAAATCAAGCAACTGGAGCAGGATGGCTACCAGTTCGATATCGCCGACGGATCCCTGAAGATCCTCCTTGAAAAACTCACCGGTCGATTCAAACCCCTGTTCAAACTGGACAACTATCGACTCTCCATGGAAAAAGACCATAACAAGCACAGCTGGGCCCATGCCATTGTCAAGGTAACGGTGGATGGTCGAACGGAAATTTCAGTTGCGGAGGGTGCCGGCCCCGTCAATGCCATGGACAATGCCCTTCGGAAGGTGCTAAATAAGTTTTTCGACGATTTGGATACCATGCGGCTGGTGGATTTCAAGGTTCGGGTCATCGACGGACGGGACGCCACCGCGGCAAAGGTGCGGGTCATCATCGAATCGAGAGACCATGAACACGTATGGAACACCATCGGTGTCTCCAGCGATATCATCGAAGCCAGTTGGAAGGCGCTTGTGGACAGCTTTCAGTATAAACTTGCAAAGGATATGGAAAACAACAAAGGACCGACATCCCATGATTAAACCGCTCAAGACAATTCTGTTCGCCACGAATCTCAACGAATCCTGCAACCAGGCCTTTCAGATGGCGGCCACCCTGGCCATACGCTATCAAGCCACCCTGGTTCTGCTCCATGTTGTCGAAAAATCACCGGATTATGTAGAAGGACGCCTCAAGGCGCTGATGGGGGAGGAACAATGGAACAGTATGATGGACTCCCTTACTGAAGATGCCCAAAAGACCCTTATTGCAAAAAGGTCATCAAACACAATGATTCGGGATGCACTGAACCACTTCTGCACACTCGCGGGAATCGAGGACAATTCCTGCGAGTATCACTCCCGGGAAATCGTTGTCAGCAGCGGGGATGTGGTTGAAGATATCCTCCATTATTCCAAAATCTTCAACTGCGATATCATCGTCCTCGGCGCCCGCAAGGGAATGCTGTCGGAAACCGCCATTGGCAGCACGATCAAATCCGTGCTTCGAAAATCGAAGAGACCCGTATTAGTCGTACCTTCGGACAGCGAAGGCGCCCTATCCCCCTCATAACAATAGCCGCTATCGGTGTTACATGCGAATAGTGGATAAAACCTATCCTTCTGATTGCAAATATTGACCTTCGATAAAATTGCAAATACCCGCCGCATCGTTGATATCGAACACGGGCACATCTATATCCAATTTCTCATCCGAAGCCACCGCTATCAGGTTCGGGTCGTGGCTTTCACCTCGGCATAGCAACGTGCCGCTTCGTTCTTTCCTGTGAACTTCGATCTTTGGGAATGAATTCTTCTTAAACCCTTCGGTCAACACAATGTCGACATCGTTGAAATAACCTTCCAGGATCGTTTCCGGGCCGGGTTCTTTTCCTGCTTCATGCTGCTTCACCATGGCGAGCTTCGCCGGTGAACTGATCACCATCGTATCTGCCCCGGCATTGGTTAAACGCCAGGAATCCTTGCCCTCCCGATCGATGTCGAACCGGTGGGCATCGTGTTTGACAGCACCGACCCGATAACCTTTCCGCTTCAGCAGCGTGATCAACTTTTCAAGCAGCGTGGTTTTACCTGTACCACTTTTAGCCACCACGGATACAACTTGAACTGACATATCTGTTTTCTCCTATATATAGAAGCATGATAGCCACAAAGACACAAAGGGCACAAAGAAAATCTATGAAACAAGAAATAATCCGTTTTTTAATTTTTTTTCCTTTGTGACCTTTTGCCTCTGTGGTGAGTTAATTTTATTTCATAATGGTTTAAAGTACGCCTCACCGGCGCAAGGCCGGCACAAGGTCTCATTTCCTGCAACAACTTCCCTGCCGTCTCTGACCACCTGACCGCACCGATCACATGTCGCCTTTCCCCGGGTCGGTCCCGGAAGTTCCGTTTCCTTCAAAGATACCGTCACGGGTTCAATACGAAACAGCTCCTCGTCGGACATCTTCTGGTACCCGACCAACTGGCGCCGGTAGGGCTCGGATTCCTCCGGAGCACATATATCCGCAAGTGCCCTGGATTCTTCCGTAGATACAATCCTGAACGCCTTTCCGGTTTCGAGATTAACGAATGTCGCTGCATTGATGCCAAAGTCCCTGAATTTCAAGCTCCGTCTTCCCAGTCTGCACCCCGTAACACTCCGAATTGCATCTGTGGCGCATCGATCGATTTCAACATAGACCATCAGTTTTTTCCAGGCCTTATTTTCACTTGGGTCATCAATCCCCACCAGCCGTAAACCGAGCATGGACATCCGCACACCGATCACCTGCCCGGCACATAAATGCCCGTGTTCGGCGACGGAAGCCTCCAGCAGCTCTTCAAATGATTTCACGGCAAAACTCCTTTCTCAATTAAGGTATAATTAGTAATGTAACACTTATATAAGCTATTTCGTGATTTCTTTCCATACCCCTTTTTAAAATTGATCATTTCGCTTCCACTTTCCCTTGCATCGAGTGCGTGTTTCATGCATGATTGAAATTAGGAATCGGGGAACCCCGGGACCGGGATCTTCGACAGGAGCCGGGATCTTCGACAGAGGCCGGGATCTTCGACAAAGGCCGGAATAATGACAATTACCGCCGCGGAATACTATCTTACTTATGGGAGGTATGAATGAAAAAAGGAGTATGCCTAATACTGCTTATCGCCATGTTCTGTTTTCTGAACGGGTGCGGAACTGATACGGACTCTGAAAAAGCCGTGACTGAAAAAGCCGGGGTTGAAAAGGATCGGATTGAAAAAGTCGGTGATGCGGCTTCCACAATGGGCTATGACGGTGACGCAATCGAAAAAGGATTGAGAGAAATCGACGATCTCTCAAAGGATCGCGAAAAAGCGGCGGATGAGATCCTCAACGAATGAGAATCACATCATTTGCAGTCACGGAGGATAATTTTCTATTGACATGCAAGACCGAACTCCATATAATCAGCATCTATAAAAAGTGGTATATTTTTCAACAACTTAAGGCTTTTACCTACCTGAATAAGCCTTGGGAAAAACACCTGCAACAAATCCATTCCCTATGGTCGTGTTGCATGCTTTTTAATCAATGTGAGTTCACCCACTGAAATAGTCCCTGTACGATATGATGTGAAAAGGGAGAAACACATAGATATTATTACTAAAGAGCCGATTTCAAATTGAAAAAAGGAGAAAGGGTATGAAAATTAAAGCAGCTATCGTTAAAGAGGCAGGAAGCCCATTTGTTATTGAAGAGGTAGAACTCGATGAACCCAGAGACAACGAGATATTGGTGCGCATGGTTGGATGCGGACTATGCCATACGGACCTTTCGGCTCAACATGGATACCTACCGGTCAAATTTCCTGGTGTTTTCGGCCATGAGGGATCCGGTGTTGTCGAAAAAGTCGGTTCACTGGTGACAAAAGTTCAACCCGGTGACCATGTCACTATGAGTTACACCTCCTGTGGTGCTTGTAAGGCCTGCATAAAAGGCCATCCCACCCATTGTGATGCTTTTTTTCCCTTCAATTTCTTTGGAACCCGTCCCGATGGCAGCACGTATATGAAGCAGGGTGATCAAACGGTTTACGGTTCATTTTTCGGTCAGTCCTCATTTGGCACATATGCGATTGCATCAGAACGAAATGTCGTCAAAGTCCCGAAAGATGTTCCTCTTGAGATGCTCGGTCCCCTGGGATGTGCCCTCCAGACCGGTGTCGGCGGGGTGTTCTATTCTCTGGGAGTCAAACCCGGCACATCAATCGCTATTTTTGGCGGAACAGGTTCGGTGGGCGTAAGCGCGATCATGGGAGCCGTTGTAAGCGGCGCCACCAAAATAATCGTCGTAAGTCGAAATGACGAAAAGATGAAAAACACGGAACAATTCGGAGCAACCCACTTTGTCAACTCAGGGAAATGCAATCCGGTAGAAGAGATCCAGAAAATCACGGGCGGTGGCGCGGATTACGCCCTTGAATGTACGGCTATTCCACAGATATTCCGCCAGGCGGTTGACTGTCTTCGTATGGGAGGAAAATGCGGACTCATCGGCGCTCCGCCCATGGGGACTGAAGTAAGTTTCGACATGCAGACCATCCTCAACGGCCGCACGGTTACAGGCATCGTGGAAGGCGACGCAATATCGGACGTCCTTCTGCCCATACTGATCGACCTTTATAAGCAAGGCAGAATGCCTTTTGACAAAATGATTACGTATTATCCTTTTGAGAAGATCAATGAGGCAATAGCGGATGCTGAAAAGGGGAAAACATTGAAGGCCGTCTTGAAGTTTTAAGCAGAATCTATCCATAAACAAAAAAATCCGGGACCGGATGGTCCCGGATTTTTTTTATTTATGGTTAGAAAATCACTACCCCCCCTGGACCTGTATCAACAACGCAATGTGATCACCACTGTTCACTTCCGTACTGAAGTCATCATAGACCAAACGGCCGTTGTGATTGAATTTGAAGCCTTCCACAAGTCGGTTTTCGCCGGGCTTGATGGCAAAGCCGTCCAGCGCCGGCACACTCTTTCGAAGGTTGGCGATAACATCGGCAAGGATGGCCCCATCACCCAGCGTGAATACCACGTCACGTTTTGTAGTGACATTCCGGGGAAAACCGAACAATTGCACCTTAATTTCCTGCATTTATTAAATTCCTGCCGATTCAGGCCAGAAATCCTCCGCGATATCAACCAAACCCAATTGAAGCAGTTTCTTTTTACTCGGGACGGTGGTGTGGCGGTCCCAATCCATGGCGCCTAAGGTCCAGTATATCTGCGCTTGCGCGTCCGCCGAAACACCGGTCATGGGTCCCTGTTCTGGCGGAGGCTGGCCGATCACCCGGTCTGGAATTTGCCAATCCAGCGGATTGATGCCCTCCCGCAAGTTGAATGCATGGCGAATATTGGCAATACGTTCACCGGCCTCAAGAAGGTCGTCCATGGAGCGATCCCATCCGGTAACGGCATTTAAAAACCCCTGTATATAAGTAATGGAATTGGCTGCCACCAGGTCGCACAAAAGACACCAGCCGGTAACATTATAGATGTGAATGTGAAAGCCGCTAGGCCCCACACTCATCTGTGTGTGGCGACCGGGTGTGGCATCCATCTGATAGCGGGCCGCGGCGAAAGACCCCGGACGCTGGTGAAATTTTGGATCATGCATACCGATCTCCTGGCCGCCGACATGCATGGCGTATTTCTCACTGCCCTTTCCGATTTTTTCAGCAGCTTTTTTGGATCCATCGGCCAGGATACGTCCGAATCCCTCCCCCTTGATCATCTTTTCGGTCATGGCGACGATGGCTTCGTGATTGCCCCAGGTCAATTCAATTCCATCGGTATCGGCCTTGGTCAGAATGCCTTGTTCGTAACATTCCATGGCAAACGCTATAGTGCAACCGGCTGAGATGGTATCGATGCCATAGGCGTTGCAAAGATGGTTGATCATATTGATGGATTCGGTGTTGTTGTTAAGACACATGGTGCCGAAAGCGCCCTGGGTTTCATACTCTACCCGGCGGGTTCCCCGGGGGTAATTGTACTGGCCGGTCCCGGCCTTGAGTTGGCCTTCACACCCCACTACGCAGTGCCAGCAACCGGCTTTTTTCTCCTGGTTTGCAATAGCAGCATCACCGCTGAGGCCCGAGGAGTCCGGGAAATCGACAACTCCGACACCGCCCCAGTTTTTGATGGGGGCATTACCGGCCTGTGCAAAAGGATCGGCCACATGGGAAGTGCCGTATTTCGGGAACTCTTTATCAACTACGGAGCCCGGAGGCGCCGGCCCTTTTATGGCGGCAATATGACGTTTTTTCCATTCCATGACACCTTTTTGATCCGCCACGGGGACCTTCCGGTCACCGCGAACAGCAATGGCTTTAAGTTTTTTTGAACCCATGACAGCCCCCAGCCCGGACCGTCCGGCCACCGCCCCCCTTCGGGTGATGATGCAGGACAGCAGGCTGCGGTTTTCGCCGGTGGGACCAATGCAGACGCATTCAGCTTTTTCGCCGAAATTATCCTTCAAGATATCCTCAGTAGCATAACTGTCCTTGCCCCATAAATGGCCCGCATCCCTGATCTCGGCCTTTCCGTTATCGATGAGCAGGTAAACCGGTCTTTCCGAAATGCCGGTAAAAAAAACGCCGTCATATCCGGCAAATTTGAGATTAGGGGCAAAATGCCCCCCGCAGTTGGAATCGCCCCAACCATCGGTCAGCGGTGACTTACCGACCACTGTGAGTCGTGCGGCGAAGGAGGCCTGGGTACCGGTTAGCGGACCGGTCAGGAAACCAAGCATATTATCGGGCCCCAGAGGATCGACACCGGCTTTTTGGCGACTGTAGAGGATCCTGGCGCCGATACCGTACCCGCCGATAAAATCGTAACACATTTTTTCATCCAGGATTTCATCCTCCAACCTGCCGTTGGTCAGGTCGACATGCAGAATCTTTCCCATGTACCCTCTCGCCATCCGTTTCTCCTTCCTGATAATTGTTTTTTTACTTATCGTTAAGTAATAAATAAAATGCCGGGCTCCGGATTGTCAAGAATAAAAAGAGCATAGCGATCCAACGAAAAAATGCTTTGCGTTTTCGATTTGCAAACATTTGACATTTAAGTTATTCTCTTTTCATATGAATAACCAAAGTAAAATCTCTCTCGCCTCAGCTTTCACCCCCTTGCGCAATCCTTTTTACCGATGGCTCCTAATTGCCAATTTTTTCTCCCAGATCGGCATGTGGGTGCATGATATCGGCGCCGCCTGGCTGATGACCTCCCTGGCCCCGACACCAATCATGGTTGCCCTGATTCAAACCGCCACAGCCCTTCCCATGGCCCTGCTGGCACTGCCGGCCGGCGCGCTGGCTGATATTATCGACAGGAAAAGGCTCATTCTGACCGCGCAGATCTGGCGGGTAGTCGCATCGGCATCCCTGGGTGTTCTGACCATCCTTGGCCTGGTAAATCCCATGTTGCTGCTGTTGGGCACCCTGTTTCTAGGGTTTGGAACAGCGTTGGGGGCTCCCGCGTGGCAAGCCATCATTCCTGAAGTGGTTCCCAGGGAAGAGATACGCGAAGCCGTTACCCTTGGTTCGGTTTCCTCCAACACGGCCCGGGGAATCGGGCCTGCACTGGGGGGGTTCATCGTCACCGCTATCGGCAGCGGTGGCGCATTTTTATTGAATTCAGTTTCTCTCCTCTGGATCATGTCGATCATCGCCACCTGGAAACGCACCATCAAAAAAAGCACTTTGCCCACCGAACGGTTCATCGGCGCCATACGGACCGGCATGCGCTACGTTGCAAACACCCAGGAAGTCACCCATGTGCTGATTCACACAATCGCCTTTATTTTCAGCGGCAGTGCCATGTGGGCCCTGGTACCCATCGTTGCCCGACAGAGATTGGGAATGGGATCCACGGGATTCGGTATTCTTATGGGAATATTCGGCGTCGGAGGGATCGCCAGCATTTTAATTCTTCCGACCCTTCGTCGCCGCATGGACATCAACCATCAGATATATCTCGGTTGCCTGCTTTTTTCCCTTGTTCTTTTCGACCTGGCGTACTCCCCCAATCCTTTTCTGCTCGGGGCCGCCATGTTCATTGCCGGCGCATCCTACCTTGCACTGATGTCCTCGTTGATGTCTTCGCTGCAATCCATGACACCAGGCTGGGTATTGGGCCGGGTAATGTCCATTCACGCCCTGGTTACCTTCGGCAGTCAGGCAGCCGGCAGCGCCTTCTGGGGAACCACCGCGGAAGTGATCGGTATTCCCTACGCCCTGACCTGTGCGGGAATTGTCATGGTGGGTGCCCTTGCAATCACCTATCGCTATAAAGTTGTCTCCGGTGAGCAGGTTGACCTGAGCCCGCTAAAAGAGTGGACCCTGAGTCCTCTTGCCGAAAGACCGGCGATGGAGGAAGGGCCGATTATGATCGCCATCGATTATCAAATCGACCCACAGCAGGCGGAAGCATTCAATGTGGCCATGCGGCCCATGAAAGCGATCCGGCGAAAATACGGTGCCGTACGCTGGCTGCTTTTCAGAGATGTGGCGAATCCGGGGCACTACAGGGAATCATTTATCGTGCAGTCATGGGCGGAACATTATAGGCAACACGAACGATTCACCGTATCCGATATCGAGGTTTTGGAACAGGTCAACCGGTTCAACATAGAGGGCACGGAACGGCAGGTGGAACATTTTATCGCCGAGGTGGTACCGAAGGTTAAGATAGAAGATACTGAAGAGTAAAAAAACAAAAAAAACTGGCAGTGACAAAGGAGATCTCGTGGTTGCTTATGATAAATATTGCGGAGTCTGTCCAACTCACATCTCTAAGCAGTGCGCAAATGAGCAGATAAAAGCAAAAGGAACGCTCATGCCGGCCCAAATGCCGCCTGCCTATGAGCTGGCAGGACGCCAAATGTTTCGGATGCGAATAGCCGAGATCCGAACATTTGTTTCCTCTGTCTCAAAATAAACCGATGCCTTTTCATTAGAAATAGAGCTAATGAAATAGTGCAAATTAGCCAAAACCATCCCCTCTCCATCAATTTCATCGAAAACGACAGAGTAATCTCATTATTAAAGAAAGGCTGGGTTCAGTCCTATTTTCTTTATTTTAGGCTAAGTTCTCTTTTTTCTGAGACCACATGCAATTACAAAAAGCCCTGTTCCAAACAGAAAAATTGTTGTCGGCTCCGGCACTGCTGTAGCAGTTAAGGTCATGGAGTCCCAGTGCACATCAACATAAGTTCCCGAAGCGGCTTTTTTTCCAGTAAGAATCACTTCCCAAGAGGCCGCCCCGGTTGGGATATCCAACTCTATCGCGAACAGGCTCCATTCTCTGTCTTCTCCATACAGAGACGAAGAGTCTATTGAAGCCAATTCCCCATCGCTCGCATCAAAAATGGAAAGGCTGGCAATACCGTAATCATTACCATCGGTTGTATAATATCCGTCCAATTGAAGTTTTCCACCAACCAGCAGTCCGCTTGAACCGGTCTGTCTCATCCAGTCTCCATCTGATCCGTATTCTATATAGAAGAAATTGTCTCCTTCCTGCGGAGAAAAATTGTTTTCGTTGCCACTCTCAACCCTGTAGTCCAAAGTTGTCCATGGTGACATGCTGCCATCTTCGGCGCCACCATTTGTTAGAAGTGTGGCATAACCACTCGGTGCAAAAAAGCTCATCATGCAAATTACCATTAAGATCTTTTTCATTTCTCCCTCCATTCATTGATGGGATGCAAAACAACAATTTCCCTTTTATATTTTTGATGAGACAAAGACAGGATGCTTCTGTTTCAAAAACATTAACAACATTAAAACTCGACCAGGAGGAGATCCGGAGCAGCTCTAATAACGTCGGCAGAAGTAAATGAAGCGGTGTTATAATATATTCAAAGAAAATTCCAGCTTGATGCTGGAAAAATGCAGCAGATGTCGGATAAATAAACGCAATTTTCGTACCGATCAACCCCACAATACCATTGTATACAAATCCCCCATGATAATAACAGGTAAGAATCAGATGATCCTATGCGAATCTATTTACAATGCATACATTTATGTAACTTTTTACACAAATATATTACATTTTTTAAAGGATCATACTGAAAAAAAGGTGATTTGCTTACACAATTTGAACAGTCGGCAATGTATGGATGTTGACTGATCGGATAGAATGGAGGTTACAAGATCAAGATGAATTGTTGACCGGAGAAAGACGCGAAGGGCAGTACATCGGCTGGTGGTCCATCGCCAAGAAGCTCTCGGCGGCGGTGGGTATCGGCGCCAGCCTCTCGATCCTCGGCATGGCGGGTTATACACCGAACGAGGCGCAATCCCCTGAGGTGGTAAAGACGTTGCGTATCCTTTATGCCCTGGTGCCGTCCGTGTTGAACCTGGCGGGGCTGGCCATAGCCCTGGCATACCCCATCAGCGATGAAGTCCATACACGGATCAAAGCGGCCATCGAGCGGAAACGCTCCGGTGACGCTTTTGAGAATCCACTGGCGGCAAAGCACGGTGGCATGTGATACTGTATTAAAACGGGCCCAAGCGCATCATAATAACAATTCCAAGTCCGTCAAAGGGAGAAAAACATGAACCTTCTCATGAACATGGCAGAGCGCGGCTGGCTGGGGGATAGGCCGATTCGTATGGGAATCCGTCAATAGTTGATACCGTATTTCAAAGCGATCGCACCCAGCGTACTATCGAGAACCTTGGGAAAACTTGCGTTATTGCGCCATTAAAACCATCAGGTTGGTCTGTTTTTGTCTTATACATGCGTCCGCAATTTCAACTCAACCGGATGGGGGTTGAGATAGGTCTGCTTTTTCAGATAAGGCTCGTCATATTTTCGAACATAATGGTTGATCAGCGTTATGGGAACAATCAGAGGCATCAGTCCTTGACGATACTGATCGAAAACCTCCAGCAGCTCCTGTTTTTCGTCACCGGTCAGTTGCTTTTTGAAGTATCCCATCAAATGCAGCAGAACATTGAGATTCTTTTTCACGGTCGTTTTGAGGCCCAGAGCTTCCATCATCAATTTCACGTAGTGATCATTTCGCTGCTCTGGTGAATGGTCTTTTCCTTCGGCCACCCACTTGCCCATCAAACGGTAATGTTTCTGGCTATGGGACAGGAACAACAGCTTGTTGCGGGTATGGAAATCCACAAGCCGGCCCATGTCGGGCGAATTGGCGACACTGTCCCGCCAACGTTTAAGCGTGAAAATACGTTCGATGAAATTTTCCCGAATCAACGGATCATGAAGCCGGCCGTCATCTTCCGCGGGAACGAGTGGAAAATGTTCCATAAATGTCCTGGCAAACAGCCCGACGCCAATCCTTCGGGGCATCCCCTTTTCACTGTAAACCTTCACCCGGCTCATACCGCTGCTTGGGGAATCGCTTTTAAAAATAAAGCCGCACAAATCCTCCGCTTCCAATTCCTGAACCCGCCGTCCGGCCCAGCGCGTCATCTCTGCGGTACGATCCGTTTTACTTTTAAAAGTGATCAGCCGGGGCTTGTCCGGGTCGCCCACCAGCCGCATGGATTCCCGAGGCACCCCGAATCCGGCCTCCGTTTCCGGGCAAACCGGCACGTAAGAAACAAATTGTCCCAGCGTTTGCGTCAAATACTTGTCGAGCTTGTGCCCGGCATTCCAGCGAACCGGATTTCCCATAAGACAGCTGCTGATACCGATTTTCAAAGAATCCTGCATGGTAATCCTCCTTCAGTATCTTATCCTGATAAAACATGACGAACCGATGTTGACCACCTAAAAAATCCAGATAATTTTCAATATGCGCCCCTATCTTCCAACTCACAGTTTGCCGTCACCCAGGGTCACAATTCCCAAATACCCGTCCACGGTAATGGTATCCCCGGTGCGGATCCGGTTGGGGGCGTCCGGGACCCCGGTGATACAGGGCAGCCCATATTCCCGCGCGATGATTGCGCCGTGAATGAGCATGCCGCCCCGCCGTTCAACGACGGCAGCAGCGAGCGGCACCACAAAGGTCATATTGGGATCCAAGGCATCACACACCAGGACATCACCGTGCTGAAAACGGGTAAGGTCGGCGTGTTCCCGAATTACCCGGGCTCTGCCCCTCGCAATCCCCGGCCCGGCGGGTTGACCGGTCAGCTGCCTGGCTTTCGTCATTTGGATTCCGGGTAAACACCACACCGGAACGTTCCCCGGCGAGGCTTTCCTGGATCACAACGGCCATGGCGCTTTTTTCGACGTCCAATCCGGTTTCCCGCCGATACAGTAACGCGGCATCCGACCAGAGAGAAGCCCGGAACAGACGGATGCATTTGAGGATATCTTCGGTTGCAAGAATCCAGTTCATGGGTTCATATGAAGCTCGGTCACATTCTGGAAGTTTCTGACCATTACATATGTAAATACGGCCACATCGATGAGTGCACATGTAGGCGATGTCACAAAATCGGCCAGGTAGGGATGTTTGGCCAGATAGTGTTCCCGAACGGCCACCTTTTGCACATTTTCGAGTTCGGTCGCCCGGCCCACCGCGGTCACCGATACGGCCTGATGAAAGTCCGACACCTCGTTCACACTGCTGTTGATGAGCAAGGCCACCCGATTTTCAGCCTTTAAGTTTGAATATTTCCGGGTGGTGTTGGGGGTGGCGAAGTAGATATGCTTGAAACCCTTACTGGATACAAACGCCACCAGACTGGCATAGGGCTGGCCATCCTGTTGGGTCGAGAGCGTAGCCAGCCGCTGATCCTGAAACAGTGCGTCCAGGTGTTTTAGAAAGTCCGCTTCTTTTTTCATCCGTCCTCTTTACCTGCGCCGACAAGGGGCAGCGCTTTAGTCACTTCAAAGTACACCAGATACTCAGCCTCATCCGTTTCCTGGATGTATTGTCGGCGTCTCAGCTCGGGTATCAGCTCAGCGTCTTTTTCTTCTCGAACTTTTCTTAAAAAGAGCCGTTTCCCCTTGTATCCGGGCCCTTTCTCCATGAACATATAGCAGGCATGGGGATTCGACTGCAGGTTGTGGTGGGTCAGGCGATCCCGCATGATCATGGCAAGCGTCCCGTCTTCCATCACATGGGGACGGGCATACACCGCCGCGTCCACTTTTCCGTCGCTGTCCGCCGTGGAAAGAACGCCTCGGCCTTCCGCATTTTCGAAGTAGTCGTAAAGATTCATGGTATTCTCCTTCCATCAGTCACCACTTAAATGTTTCGCTGCAGTGCCATTATTTTACGGATTTTAGGGTCACCCAAATCAAAATCGGCACTTCAACCCGAATGTTCGACTGCGATCCCGATTTTAAAAAAAGATACAAGAAAAAAACAACGTTTAACGTTACGACATTTGTGTTTCGCAGTATTATGATAATACACTTTCATCAAAAAAACGACCCCGCTGTTTTGGCCCTTCTGTTCCGGCACAGGATCAGCAAGCTGAACGCTTTTCTTGAATATAAACATCGATATTGTTATGGTAAAGACGAATTTAAGTATTATCGAAGATGCTTTGAAAGATTGGGGCCGTCCCTTGTGCGCGTCCTGCGAACCTGGTTCAATGGTTACCGGAACCTGAAACAGTCTGCGAATCCACTGCTGCGAGCCCATTCAGAGCGACTGGGACGATATGTTCGGGAATCCATGCCCGGGATATACCCGGCAATTCTGTTCGGACCGAATCGGGTTCAAAGAGAAGCGGCGAGAGGTCTTCTAAGAGCAGTCGAAAAGGAGTTCGGACCGTTCTCGATCCGGGACAAACTGTTGTGCTGGTCTACGATACCGCTTTCTGCTTGGACGTGGATAGCAGACAAACTCGATATATTCCTTCAACCCCGTCTTCTTCGAATAACGCATCGATTGTGATATGGAATAATTGCTTTTGAACTTGCATGGTATCGAAGGAAAAATGCCAATCTCAAAAATATCGTGAGGTGAAAGTCTGAAACGACTTATAGGGGTCATAACTTTAATATGGAGGATATCTCATGAAAGCGATTGCCATAAACGGTAGCCCCAGAAAAGATTGGAACACAGGAATTCTTTTGAATAAGGCCCTCGAGGGAGCCGTGTCGAAAGGATCGGAGGCGGAAATCATCCACCTCTATGATTATGATTTCAAGGGTTGTATCAGCTGCTTTGCCTGTAAAACCCGGGAAGGGAAAAGCTATGGGAAGTGTGCGGTAAAAGACGGTATGACACCGGTATATGAAAAAATAAGAGAGACGAATGTTCTCTTTCTTGGATCACCCATCTATTTCGGGGATGTGACTGGAGAATTACGGTCCTTTATGGAGCGATTACTTTTTCCTTATCTCGTTTACACGATGCCTCCCAGGACCCTTTTCACGCGAAAAATCAGCATCGGACTGATTTACACCATGAACTGCCCTGAAGAGTTCGCTGCCAAAGTGGGGTATGACAGGCTTTTCAAAAGCAATGAAGAGGTAATGAACATGGTCTTGGGTAACGCCAAGTCACTAATGTGTTATGATACGTATCAGTTCGAGGATTACTCAAAGGTTGTCGCGGACGGTATCGATGAATCAAAGAAGAAAAAACGTCGTGAAGAGGTATTTCCTGTTGACTGCGAAAAGGCCTTTAACCTTGGTGCCGGATTGATTGAGGAACAGATGAGACTGCAGCAGGATATCTATTGAAACGGAGAGTCAACGGAACCTGCAGGCACTGTGCAGTTTGGGCGTAAAGCGTTCCGGACCCTTCAATATGGTTTTGTCGATGGATTCGGCTATGCGTTTCAGCATTCCGAAAAAAATCCATTCATGGATCGGATACAGGGCGTACCAATAGAGGATACCGAACAGGCCTCTGGGCAAAAATCTTGAAAGCATCTGCAGTTCGATTTTTCCGACCCCCCGGGGAACGATTTGGAACTCGAGCAGGGCGTCTCCGGGGGTTTTCATTTCCGCCGTCAGCAGCAGGCGCTGGAACGGCTCGACTTCCAGTACCCGCCAGAAATCCAGCGCGTCACCGACATTGATGTCACAGGGATGGCGTCGTCCCCGTCGCAATCCGACACCCCCCGACAGTCGGTCCAGAATGCCCCGCAAACGCCATAAAAAATTGCCGAAATACCATCCGTTTTCACCGCCGATGCATCTGACGGATTCCCAGACGTCTTTGGCGTCCGCCTGCAGTACGGCACGATACCCGCAGTTCATGAGAGTGCCCCCGGCCCAATCGGCGTCACCACAGCGCGCCCATTCCGGTTCAAGCAAATTATGGGCGTCCATCCAGCAGGTATCGACCTTTGCCTGCTGGACACGATCCAGAGCCAGCCGAATGGCTTCACGGCAGGAAAGCAATCTCTGGGGAATGATCCGTTGTATCCGGTTTTCCGTGCAGACGGCATCACTGGTCAATCCTTCCGTCAACGGAAGAGCAATGGCCGTGGGGACCGGACTGATCAGATGAATCCACCGGGCACTGAGGGTGGGCGTCAGCACCGGGACCGGCATGACAAATCGTTTTTTCAAGTGCGCCTCCTCCGCATAAACATCCAGCAGATCCCGATAAGCGAGAATATCCGGGCCACCGATATCAAAGGTTTTGCCAAGGGTTTCCGCGTTTTTGAGACTACCGATCAGATAACCGATCACATTGCGGATGGCGATGGGTTGATTGAGGGAGTGAACCCACCGGGGCGTAATCATGACCGGAAGTCTCTCCACCAGATATCGCAGTATTTCAAAAGAGGCGCTACCGGACCCCAGAATCATGGGTGCCCGCAAATCCGTTACCGGCACCGGCCCGGATTTCAGGATGTCCGCCACCTCAATACGCGACTGCAGGTGTTTGCTCAGAGATTCGGACTTGGCCTCCGCGAGCCCGCCCAGGTAAATCACTCTTTCCAGTTTTGAAGCGGCGGAGGCTTTTACCATGTTGTGCGCGGCTTGCCGATCAGCCTCCGCAAATTTCTCTTTTTGCGCGATCATGGAGTGAACCAGGTAATAGGCGGACCGGCACCCTTTGCTTGCCGTTTTCAGCGATTCCAGGTCAAGAACATCGCCTCGCACCACCTCCACCCGATCATCGCCCGCCCAGGGGCGGCACCCCACTTTAGCCGGGTTCCGGCCCATTGCCCGCACCCGGTATCCCGCATCGAGCAGGGCCGGAATGAGTCTTCCACCGACATATCCGGTGGCGCCTGTAACGAGGATAGGCAACGAATGCATATACAATTCCAATCGGGAAAGGGAACAGAAGAACAAAAAATGTTATGCCGATTTATAGCGGTTTAGTGTATTCATCATAACGGCGTCGTCCGTGGAAACAAATTCATACATCGGACGGTCCGAGACCTGTGTCCTGTACCTCTCCGCGAAAACCGGTCGCTGACTTCCGCGATACAAGACACCGACGGGCACTGTACCCTTCTCGTGTAAAACCGTTTCCATCGCTGCAAGGCGATCTCCGGCATCATAATTATCGTCAAGTTCTCGGACACGCTCTTTGTACCGACTTGCCGGTTGCCCACCCCAGGTGATGCAGGGCTGAATCACCTCGATAATCGATAGCCCTTTATGGGAAATACCCTCTTTGAAAAGCCCCGCGAGATGATCGATCTGGCCGGCGAATCCCCTGGCAACAAATCCTGTATCATGAATAATAGCGACGCCAAGCATATTCAACGGTCTGTTTTCCACCAGCCCGGCCGGAAGGGTGCGTTTTTCTCCCAAAGGCGTCGTAGGCGACGCCTGACCTTTGGTAAGTGCATAGAGCTCATTGTTGTGAATAATGACGCAGATATCGGGATTTCTTCGCATCATATGAAGAAAATGATTGCCCCCCTCGCCGTAGCAATCACCATCGCCGGTCACCACAAGCGTCGTCAGCTCCGGGTTGGCGGCATGAATACCCGTTGCCACGGGAATGGCCCGCCCGTGCAGTCCGTTGAAAAAATCGCAGTTCAAATAATGGGGAAGTTTGGCCGCCTGTCCGATCCCGGAAACAATGCATACTTCATCCGGACGTTTGCCAAGCTCCGACAGCGTCGTTTTCAACGCCTTCAGGATGCCGAAATTCGAACACCCGGGGCACCATTGATTCTCCACCTCATTGTCAAACCGTTTCGTTTCCATCGTTCAGCACCTTTTCCGCAATATAATCGGCAGTAATGGGAAGACCGTCCCATCTCCTCACATGTCCGGCCGCAACAAGTCCGTATTGCGCCCTGAGAAGCTGCTCCAGTTGACCGGTTGCATTGCCTTCCACTACAATATATTTTTTATCACCGGAGAAGGAAACATCAGGCGGCGGCCAAAGTTCGGTAAAATGCATCATGCCAACCCGGAAATCCTTCGCGTTCAATAGATCGAGGCTTTCAAGTATCGCCTCCCGAGTGCTTCCCCATCCCACCAGCACGGTATCGGCGGACGACACAGATTGCTGTTCGGGAAGATCAATCTCCCGTTGAAGCGCCCCCATTTTATCCATTCGTTTGTTGCTCATGCGGATCGCTTCTCCGCTGAGATCTTCCGTAATATGCCCCCGCTCATTATGTTCATCGCTGTCGGCGCCAACCAGATGCGCACTCTGTCCCGGAAACAGACGGGGCGACACACCGTTTTCAACAGAAACATCATACCGACGATAATTGTCGAAAGCACCTGGATCCGAACGATAATATTCAGGTGGGATTTTGTTATGAGCAAACTGTTCATAGGAGAATTGTGAGTCCGCCAGAAATTGATCCGTCAGGAGGATGACGGGGATCTGGTATTTTTCCGCCAGATTGAATGCCTTGACGGTTTTGTGGAACGCGTCCTCGGCGTTTGCGGGCGCCATCACAAGTCTCGGGAATTCACCATGTCCGGCATTGATGGCGAACAGTAAATCCCCCTGGGCGGTACGCGTCGGCAATCCCGTGGCGGGCCCGGGTCTCTGGGCCAGAACAATCACCACCGGGGTTTCCGTCATTCCGGCAAGGCTGATCCCCTCCGCCATCAGGGCGAATCCGCCGCCGGATGTTGCGGTCATGGCCCTTGCACCGGCAAAACCGGCGCCAATGGCCATATTGATGGCGGCGATTTCATCCTCGGCCTGTTCGGAAAAAACACCGAACTCTTTCTCGTTACGGCTCAGCCAGGTGATGATACCGGTGGACGGACTCATAGGATAGGCGGCAATAAACCGGCAGCCGGCATAAATGGACGCGAGAGAAACCGCCTCATGACCCGGTATCACATAGTAGTCTGCCCATCGTTTGGGCAGTCGCCATGTACATTTATCCCCGCAGGCCTCCTTTGCCAGATCATAGCCCTTAAGCGCGGCCTGTTGATTCGTTTCAACAACGGACGTTCCTTTCCTGGAAAAGGTATCTTCCAATATGCGGGAAAAAACACTTTTTTCTACCCCCAGCATACCGCAGACGGCGCCGATGGCGATGGTATTGGCGAAGATCTTTTTCCCAAATTCTTCCCGGGATAACTCTGAAAAGGGAATGGTGATCGTATTGTCCATATCATCATTGAATTCCGAGACCAGAATCCCATTATCCTTCAAAAACGGAAGATATTTTTTGGAGGCTTCGGGATTCATACCCAGCAGTATATCCGCTTCTTCCCGGGGAGCGTTTTTCGGCGTTTCACTGATTCGGAGCCGGTAGCTGTTCTGTCCTCCGCGGATTCTGGATTCGAACTCCTGCCACGTAAACAGACTGTAGCCCTGGGTCTGCATCACTTTGCCCAAAAGGTCGCCAATGGTTTGAATACCCTCTCCCGCAGATCCTGCAATTAGGATTTGAATATCCATGATTTCCATTATCTCCTTCTGTTATATCTTCATGCATGTGGATGGCATCTCTTTGCCCTGAGAGGTATGGGGTCAAATCGCCAGCCGGTGGCGTCCATCCCTACTTCTGGTGCTAACGACAGCTTGCCTGAATGTAATGATCAGGTCGGAAGAATTGTCACATCTACGGCAATTGAATTATTTTAGTAAATATGCAGATATATTTCAAGTCGTGATATGAATATTATTACCGGCGCCATTTCTTATACTTGCTTTTGAACTGCGTTTTCTCATATAATAATCAAACTCCCGGTGTTAAAAGTTTTGAATTATCACGATTCGATGAGATATTAGAGGAAAATAAGATGTCCACTGTAACGAAGGTGTTCGTTTTGTTCTGTATCGGCTGCTTTTCGCTTTTGTTCGTTTTTCCAACTTTCGCTGCTGAACAAAAAGAGTGGAAGAATTTTCACTTGGAGTTGGAAAGTGGACCGGTCTGGCAGTCTAAAAATGATGTACGAATTCCTGGAAACACCGGAACGGAGTTTTCGTTTAATGATTTGACCGGGAGCGGGCCCTACGCCACGGGCCGATTCACTTTTGACTGGCATATATTGGAACGTCATGGATTGCGATTGGAAATTGCGCCACTGAGGGTTGACGGCACCGACAGGTTCGATCGGCCGGTCCAATTTGCGGGAACAACATTTTCCCCCGATATCCCAACGGAAGGCAACTACAAATTCGATACATACCGATTTTCCTATCGTTACCTGTTTCTTAACAACAGATCATGGCGCATACATGTCGGTGCCACGCTTCTGGTACGTGATGCCGAAATAAAACTCGAACAGACCGGCCTGAAAGCATCTGACAGTAACCTGGGAGCCGTCCCCCTGCTGAATTTTTCAACGGAATGGGCCTTCTCCGAACGATGGGCGGCCATTTTCGATTTCGAAGGACTTGCCGGCGGCCCCGGCCGGGCATTGGATTCGGCGATAAAATTGCATTACGATCTGACTGATTGCTGGACTATAGGAGGCGGTTACCGAATGCTGGAAGGTGGTGTCGATAGTGATGATGTCTACAATTTCAGCTGGTTCAATTATGTTTTTTTTAACGTGGGGTATCAGTTTTAAAACAAGTAGCGGCGATACCGTCAAGGAGTAATAAAACCATGAAATATAATCGTGGGGGTATCTTTTTAGCGGCACCTCTCCTCCTTTCACTTATAGTAACCGGTTGTGCCGATCCCCCCCCTGCCGGCACGGGTATGCTCCAGAGCCGGCTCGCACCCTGTCCCGAAAGCCCCAATTGCGTCTCCAGCATGGCGGAGGATGAAAGACACTTCATCGCGCCATTGAACTACGACACTGACAAAAAGACGGCCTACGGGGCACTTCTGCAAGTGCTCTCCCGCCAGTCTCGTGTGACCATCGTGAAGCAATCGGATAACTACCTGCATGCCGAATTCAGGAGCAAACTGTTCAGGTTTGTGGATGATGTGGCGTTCTACTTCCCAAAGGATGAAACCATCATTCATGTGAGATCCGCCTCCCGTAAGGGGTATTCCGATCTGGGGGTAAACCGGAAGCGGGTGGAAAAAATACGAGCGCAATTCAATAAATTGAAATAATAAGAGAAAGACAGCTCAACGAACTCACCGCTGAAATGAGGGCCGATTATGTTTGAATACCTCGAGCCTGTCTTGCTTGGCCGTATTCAGTTTGCTTTCATTATTTCTTTTCACATTCTTTTTCCGGCCTTTATCATCGGCCTGGCCAGTTGGCTGGCGGTTCTCGAGTGGCGCTGGCTCAAAACAGGCGATCCGGTCTATGCCGACGTGTATCGCATGTGGGTTAAGATTTTTGCGGTAACATTCGGCATGGGGGTGGTTTCCGGTGTCGTCCTCTCCTTTCAGTTCGGCACCAACTGGTCCGTCTTCTCGGACACGGTCGGAAATGTTCTGGGTCCGTTGCTGGGTTACGAAGTGTTGACGGCATTTTTTCTGGAGGCCTCCTTTCTGGGGGTGATGCTTTTCGGCTGGAATCGGGTCAGCCCGAAAATGCACTTCGCCGCGACGATCATCGTGGCAGTGGGGACCTTGATTTCGGCCTTCTGGATTTTGTCTGCCAACAGCTGGATGCAGACGCCCCGGGGATTTCGAATCGGCCATGAGAATTTATTTTACCCCACCAACTGGCTGCAGTTGATCTTCACTCCTTCCTTTCCCTATCGCCTCATTCACATGATCACCGCGGCCTACCTGACGACGGCTTTTGTCGCCGCCGGTGTCGGTGCCTTCTATCTCTTTCGAAAGCGACATGAACCCCAGGCCCGTCTGATGCTGGGTATGGCCTATAAGCGAACGGCCTCCGGTCGCCTTGGTTTTCTGGTCTTTTCGAATCATGGTGGGGCTCGGTATGCTGATGATTGCCACGGCCGCGATCGCCATCGTATTGTACTTTCGGAAACGATTATTTGATACGACCTGGTTTCAATACTGGTGCATGGCCTTGACCCCGGCAGATTTCATTGCGGTGCTGGCCGGATGGTTCGTCACCGAAGTCGGACGCCAGCCCTGGATTGTCCAAGAGCTGCTGCGAACCGAAAATGCCGTGTCACCGGTCGGAGGCGGCTCTATCGCCATATCCCTAGCCGCCTTCGTCGTTGTCTATGTTTTTGTGTTCGGCGCCGGAACCTATTATATCTTGAGGCTGATCGGAAAAGGCCCCGAAGCCGCGGAAGGGACCTACGGGGCGCACGGCGTCGAAAAACCGCCTCTTTTCACAGATCTCTCCGGAAAAAAGGGAGCGCATCATGTTTAGTTACGAGAGTTGGTTGAATCTGCCGCTGATCTGGTATGCCCTGATCGGCACGGCCATTTTTCTCTATGTCCTGCTGGACGGTTTTGACCTGGGCATCGGCGTACTGTTTCCCTTCGCCCCCTCGGAAAAGTGCCGGGATCGCATGATGAATTCCGTTGCACCATTCTGGGACGGCAATGAAACCTGGCTGGTCCTGAGCGGAGGGGGCCTGTTTGCCGCTTTTCCCCTGGCCTACGCGGTCATGATGCCTGCCCTGTACATACCGGTTATTGCCATGCTGCTGGGTCTGATCTTTCGTGGCGTGGCATTCGAATTCAGGTTCAAATCCAGCGGCCGGTCCCGCCAGGTCTGGAACTACGTCTTTCACTTCGGTTCGCTGCTGGCCGCCTTCATGCAAGGCATGATCATTGGAACGATTGTCCATGGCATCGAGGTCCAGGGGCGCAGCTTTTCCGGGGGGAGCTTCGATTGGCTCAACGCTTACAGCATGATGACCGGGATGGCCGTAGTGTTCGGGTATGTTCTCCTGGGGGCCACATGGATCGTGATGAAAACCGAGGATGAAACCCAGGCATGGGCCCGCAAAAGCGCTTGTTATGCAATCGGTTATGTGGCTCTCTTTCTTGCCATTGTCAGTATCAGCATGCCGATTATGAACGCTGGAATCCGTACACGCTGGTTCAGTCTGCCCAATTTCTTCTTCCTGGCACCCCTGCCGACGCTCAGTCTGTTTCTGCTGATGATGATCTGGCGGGACCTCCACAGAGGACGGGAAAATCGTCCTTTTTTCATGAGTTTTGGCGTATTTCTAACTGGTTATATCGGCATCGCCATCAGCATGTGGCCGTATATCGTTCCTTTCGAACTGACATTTCGCCAAGCTGCCGCTACACCCGAATCCCAGTCGCTTCTTCTGGTGGGAACAGTTGTGCTGCTACCGATCATTCTTTTTTACACCGGCTATTGCTACTATATTTTCCGAGGGAAGGCCTCCCATGAAAGCACTTACTGATGAGAAACGCCGGCAATGGATCTGGTTTGCGGTCCTGTGGTGCGGTGGTATTGTGTGCATACTCGCGTTGTTTTTTTTACCCGTTGGATTATCTCTATTATATAAAACTCAATAGCATTTACTAAAAGGCTTCAATAGGAGCTTCTGTTATGCACTACCGAAAACATCTTGGAATTGGGCTCATTATAGTGATAACCATCATGCTTTTCTGGGGCTGCTACCCGAAAAGGATTGGACCCGTTGGTCCTAATGGCAAAAAGCTCGCCTGGAAGGATATGAACACGCCCCAGAGAAAGACACACATGAAAGAAGCAATCCTACCCGGGGCCGCGGAACTGTTCGCCTCCTGGCGTCCCGAACGGTTTGCGAAAGTTGACTGCGGCCTGTGTCACGGGCCGGGAGCTAAAACGGATGATTTCAGAATGCCAACGGATTATCTTCCAAGGCTTAGTGGGGATTTTCTGCTTGGATCTGAATTCGAAAAACATCCCCAAACAACAAGGCTGAAACTGGATCGCCTCGTCCCCATGATGGCGGATGCCTTGGGCCTGAAGTCCTTCAGCTTGATAACCCGAAGAGGTTTTGGATGTTACTCCTGCCATTTGGGCCCGGTCGGACCCATGTATGGCAATTAAAATCATTGCCAGGAGGTAAGGCCATGCCGGCAATAGAAATCATAAAAGCAGACGACAGGACTTCGTCCTTCTTATGATCAAAAGTCTTTTAAACCGAACGAGTGGAGAAACCGACTTTTCCCGGTGGCGTCGGGGAAAAAAATGCCAGGCACGGTAACTTTTCATACAGATGCCACCATTTACCGTTGTGAGCTTGAAGAAAACATGGAAGTTGCCATGAAACACACTGCCGGACGACGGATCTTTGTGTATTTGACAAAAGGCCGTTTGCTAACAAATGGTAGAGAATAGCCACAAAAAACGTTTCAATTCAAACTGGAACCTGGAGGCAATATATGGAAACCCAACCGGATCTCAGGTAAATGTCGAAGAGAGCGTTTTGGAATGGACCGGGAGAAATCCAAACAAAAAACACTACGGGACTCTTCCTCTGATGAAAGGTAAAATGGCCATAAGAGGCAAAGATATAAACGGACTCTTCGAGTTCGATATGTCCCGGATAAGAAATACTGATCTTTCAGGAGACGAATCGCAACCGGTTCTTTTGTCGCACCTGATGTCGGATGATTTCTTTTTCGTCAAGATGTTTCCCAAGGCCCTTTTCACAATAAAAGCCATGGTCCCGATCGACGGATCAAACATGAGCATCCCAAATTTCGAAGTGACGGGTGATCTTGAATTGAGGGGGAATAAGAACAAAATCAACTTTCCGGCCACCATATCTCCTTATAAGGGGGGTGGATTAATCGTCGAATCCCATTTTGACATCGACCGGACACGTTGGAAGGTAATATATGGCTCAGCTCTATTTTTCGAACATCTTGGAATGCACCTGGTTTTTGATTTAATCAGTATTCAGCTTCGCCTTGTGTTTACAAAAGCGGGAAATTAGAAAAAAGCAGCAGGCAAAGATAGCGCAAGCAATACAACTCTGAAAGGGGCGGAAATGATTCCGTCCTCTTTTTAATTCCCAGGCTGCTATCCCATTGAGTAGAGTTTATCTGTTTCTGTTATCAGTCACCGGTTTAATATCCTGACCGGTCGCCATATCGGCGAACCCCTCATTTATCTCTTTCAGCCGATACTTTCTGTTCACATCATCTGCGAAGGGATACTAATCGCGCTTATTTCCGATGAACTGTTATTGACATTTTACATCTGTAATAACAGCAAGATAAAAACTTACAAAAAAAGGTACTTTTTTTAGTTGACATGATCTACACGTGTAGACTATAAATGGTTTACGCGTGTAGACATAAAGAAAGGAAAAAAATGAATCCGATACCGGAAATTTCAGAGGCGGAACATCAGGTGATGAAAATTGTCTGGAAAGATCACCCTATTCCAGGGATGGAAATTATTAGCGAGTTGATGAAGAGAACAGACTGGAAACCAAGCACTATCAAAACATTTATCACCAGACTGATGAAAAAGGGTGCCCTCGGATATGAGAAATCCGGGAGAGGGTATAGCTATTTTCCGCTTATTGAAGAAACAGATTTCGTTAAAAACGAAAGCCGTTTATTCCTGAAACGTATTTTCGGGGGGTCGTTGAAACCAATGCTGGCAACAATGGTTGAAAATGAAGACATATCCCTGGAAGATGTTGAAGAGCTGAAAAGACGTATACTGGAGAAGAAAAAAGGGGAATAATCATGGTGCAATTATCGTTTCAAATCCAATCCGTGTTGAACTGGCTCTTTGAATCGACCTTATATGTCAGCATTATGATTTGCCTGATATTTATCATCAGGATATTCACAAAGAGGAAGCTGCCGTTATGGTGGAGCTACTGTTTGTGGCTGCTTCTACTTTTAAGGATGCTGGTACCCTGGAGTATCGATACACCGATGAGTGTTTTCAGTTATCTCCCTGCCCCCCCGATGCATGAGTCATATTTACCCCATATGATGACAAGTAAGGTAAATAGTCCTTTCATTCAGAATGATCCCGAAACGACGACAGCCATCCCCTCCCCACCTTACACAGACCTGTCCAATCCTGCAGAGAGAGATTACGATAACAACGACCAGAGTAACGACACGACTACTTCTGACTATAGTGTCTCCTTCGATAAAATAGTGCTGACGCTCTGGTTTGCCGGTGTGCTGTTCTTTGTTATCATAACTATCATAAAAAACATAAAATTCTGGCAACTGATAAGGATGGAAGCGCCGATAACCGATATGGGTGTTCTCGATTCATTCGATGAATGCAGATCAATGCTCGGTGTTCGAAAGAAGGTGGATATAATTGTTACAGGTAGTGTGAAAAGTCCGGCAATTTTTGGTTATATCAACCCTCAATTACTGCTGCCGCTGCATTTTTTTGACGCGCTTGAGAAAGAAGAATTAAACTGTGTTTTTCTACATGAATTGGGCCATATGAAGCGGCATGATATCGCTGTTTCCTGGCTTGTGACCTTTTTCCAGATTATCTACTGGTATAACCCGCTTGTCTGGTGTGCATTCCATCATTTGAGGGCGGATCAGGAAATCGCCTGTGATGCGTATGTCCTGTCAAAAATAAAACAGGTTCGACCGACGGATTATGCCGGAACAATAGTCAAGCTTTTGGAGCGCTTTGTTCAGAACCGCCAGTTGCCTTCTCTTGCCGGAATAATTGAAAATAAAACACAGATAGACAGGAGAATCAGCATGATACTGGATTTTAAAAGGGTAGCACGGAAAAAGACTTTTGTTTCTATTCTCATGCTTTTTTTGATAACCGGTGTTTTCATCGCCTGTTCAACCGGTCGATTCTCAGACCGGGAACCAAGTAGTTCAGGCACGGCTCGGCTTGAAGAGACTCGAATGAAAACCTTCAGGAGTGATTGGTATTATTCTCCGGATTTACCCAAAAATGGGATAACTTCTCCGTACCAGCCAGCAGATCTCGCCCATGCATATACGATCACTCTTGAATCAAAAACCGACGGTAACATACTGATAGATATGTCGCCATCCAATTCCGAACAATCTCTTCATGAGATGCGGGATTTTGTGCAAAAAATGTTACCGTACACGGGCGCGGAAAATTTTTCCATCAAAGAAGCCACAATTAAAGCAGGAAAGGTTTTGATGCTTGAAATCAACATCGGCAACCTCAGTTTCCGTAATTATTTTATCAAAGAGGGGAATTACATATATTCGGTGAAGTTCGTTGCGTCCAAAACAGAAGGAATTCCGGCTGATAGGGTAGAAGAATATGAACAGGCAATGAAGGCTATTAATATGTTTAAAGCAAATCCGGATGTTGCCGGTATGAAAGAATATGGAGGCCCGGATCTCGAAAACCCCATAGCTTCCGGTATGAAGCGATATATCAGCCCGGAAGGTGACTTTACAGTTGACATCCCCGGTGATTGGCACCCCTATGTAAATTTCAGTGGACATGGAAAATCATACCTCTTCGGGACACCAAATAATGACCTGGCCGCGATTTTCCTTCCACGAGCACACAGCCCGGCACGCACCCCTGAAGGGAGACGTTATGGTCAGATAACGTCATATACCGATGCTGAATGGAAGATACTGGGCAAATCCGAAACTGTCATCAATGAAAGAGAGGACCTGATACTAGACAGCAACAGAGATGCCGTCAATATCCGTAATTATTTTGTCAGAGAGGGAGATTACTTTTATTCGGTGTATTTCTACACTTTCAACACAGAAGGTATACCGGCTGACAGGATAGAAGACATTGAACGGGTAATGAGAAGTATGAATATTATCCATAAAAATCCATAAGCACCTGCATTGCACCGGCCTGCACATTACCTGTGCATTGCTGTCCCTGCGGGAATGAGCCGGGAGAGGGGCTGCGCATGCATCTATAGATAACATCGGAACAAGAAGGCCAACCCCGACAGTTGGTGGTTGGCCCCTCGAACCCTTGAGACCTGAACTACCTGTTTCGGTTGTCTATCACCGGCTTGATATCCTGACCCGTCGCCATATTGGCAAACGCCTCGTTGATATCTTCAAGCTGATACTTCCTGTTGACGATATCGCCGAAGGGATATTTGTCACGCTTGTTCTTGATGAACTGCAGGGCCTTGTAGAAATGCTGAATCGCCGCGGAAATGCTGCCCACCAGTGTCAGCCCTTTTCCGTTGAGGATTCCCGGCTGCATCTCGACGGTCTTGGCCGAGCTTTGCCCCAGTACCAGATAGCGGCCCCCTTTGCCGATCATGTCCAGCCCCTCGTTAAACGCGGACGGCACACCGGAACCTTCGATAACCAGATCCGGTCCCCTGCCGTCCGTCATAGCCCTTACCATCTCCACGCGTTTGGCCGGGTCGGTAACCTCTTCGATGTTGATAATCTCGTCGGCGCCCCATTTTTTCGCCAGCTCAAGCCGCCCGGCAGGTGCACCAATAACGATGATCTTCCCCGCGCCGCCTTCCCTGGCCATCACGGTTGAATAGAGGCCGATGGGGCCGGAGCCCTGAACCACAACGCTTTCCTGCAGTTTCACACCGCCGAGCCGCTCGTAACCGGCCACCACACTGCGGAAGGCACACCCGACACCGACAGCCTCTTCTTCGGAGAGCTCATCGGGAACCTTGACTACCTTGGTAAGCGGAGTAATGTATTCGTACTCGGCAAAACCGCCGCGCAGGTTCTCCGGCGAATCGAATCCGTATCCCCTGCGTCGTGAGCAATGCACCTGCAGCCTGGGAATTTCACAATAGTAGCACTCCCCGCAGTCCGTATGGGCCCACATGATGCGATCCCCGATCTTCAGCGGTTCTTCCGCCACATCCATTGTTCTCCCCTCACCCAGCGCAACAATTCTTCCGACAGTCTCATGTCCCTGGATATTGGGAAGAGGTGCCTTGATGGTGAGCGTGCCGTTTCGCTGATGAATATCCGTCCCACATATTCCGGCCAGTTCCACCTTGACCAGAATCGACCTTGGCTCCAGTTCCGGGATGGGGACTTCACGAATTTCCAACGGCTTTCCATATTCCACCAGTAGTGCGGCTTTGCATGTTTTTGGGATGTCACTCATTATCCTATCTCCTTGTTATTTATCTGATGCACAGATTTAAAGCGTCAAAACCGTTCTCGCGCAGAGACGCTGAGACGCAGAGAACAGCATTAAAAATATTATCTCCGAGCACAACAATATTATTGAACCTCTTCAAAAATACAGACTTATATTTCCCATCTTTTTGCTTCAAGTTTTTCTTTGCGCCTCTGCGCGAGGAATATTTGTTTTATGAAAAGATCAGCCGAAATGGGGCATTTTGAAATCGGCGCTAGTAATTGCCCCAGAACTTAACTTGCGTCATCTTCAACCTCAAGTCACACTGAAGGCAGCGCGTCGCTTCTCGGACGGCATCGGTCTCATCCATATCTTCCACTACTTTACAGAAACTATGGACCCGGTCCTCGGGCAGCAGACAGGTCTCCTCGCAACGTCTCAGGGCGGCAAACCCATCCCCGGGTCCGAGCCATTTTTCAGGCGCCGCGGCCGGCGCCAGCTTTTCATCGATTCTGCCAGTACCGCCAAGGTATTTATCAACGGTAATGGCCGCCTTTCTTCCCGAAGCGATCGCCTGAATTACCGATGTGGTACCGCTCACCGCATCTCCCGCGGCAAACACTTCGTCCCGGCTGGTGCCGAGCATGTAGGGATCGAGTTCGACAAGCCCGGCATCGGTTAGGTCCAGGTCGAAATCTTCCGGAATATCCGGCCGCTGTCCCACGGCGAAAATCACCGTATCGGCTTCGATAATCTGCCGGGAGTCTTCCACGGTATTGATTTCCGGACCGGTCTCTTCATCGAAGCAGAACGACTCGACATCGAGGGCTTCAACCCCTTGCAGCTTACCGTCTTTTTGGACGATACGCGTAAAGGTCTTGCTGGGCAGTATTGTAATTCCTTCGTCTTCCCCCTGGTCGATCTCATCACAGGCCGCCGGCATATCGGTGCGACATTCCAGGCAGGACATGAATACCCGCTTCGCTCCCATCCGCCGGGCCACCCTTGCACAGTCGAATGCGACATTTCCGCCACCCAGCACCAGGACTTTGGGACCAACCTCGACGGTTTCACCGAGATTGACCCGGCGAAGAAAATCGAGACCGACCATTGCCGAAGCATGCCTACTTCCGGGAATTCTAAGCGTGACGCCAAGGCCCGCACCCACGGTGACCAGAACCGCTTCAAACTCCTGATCGATAAGATCGTCTATGGAAGTGACGCGTGTGTCGGTGCACACCTCGATTCCCACGGACAGGATATCGTCGATCTCCCGGTCAAGAATCTCCCGGGGCAGGCGGTAAGCGGGAATGCCGTAGCGAAGCATACCGCCGACCTGGGGCATGGCCTCAAAGAGCGTGACATCATGTCCCTGTAGGGCCAGATAGTATGCCGCCGTCAGCCCGGCCGGACCGGCGCCGATTACGGCGACCTTCTGGTCCGTTTCGGGTTTTTTCTTTCGATTGGCCGCCCATATTTTATTCGAATCGTGTTCGGCGGCATAGCGTTTTAGATTCCGGATCGAGATGGACTGGTTGATCTGGCCCCTGCGGCATTCGTCTTCGCAGGGATGGTTACACACGTATCCCAGCACCGCGGGAAACGGCACTTTTTCCCGTATCACCGCCGCTGCCAGCGAATAGTCTTTTCCGGCGATCGCCCGGACATATCGGGGCACATCGATTTCGGCCGGACAGGTGAAACGGCACGGCACAAGGGCCTGTTTCCGGCTTTTTTCCTTTCCGAATTCCTCTTTATCCATAATCGCGCCGGTGGGACAGACTTCGGCACAGGCGCCGCAGAACCGGCAGCCGGCCTCGGCCAGCGGCTTATCGTCGATAGTGCCGATGTATGTTTCAACCCCTCTCTTCTTATAAAATAGAACGCCGGCCCCCCGCAGTTCGTGACAGGCGCGAACGCACCGGCCGCAAAGAACACACTTGTTCGGATCATGCAAAAAGAGCGGATTGCTGTCGGTCACACCGAACAAGCGGCTGCGCCGCCTGACACTGAATTCGTCTTCAACCAGAAGCTGCTTGAGGGACTGCAGCTCGCAGTTCAAATACTTCACGCAGGTGCCGCAATCCTTCTGATGACCGGAAAGAATCAACTCCATGGCCATTTTGCGCATCTTATCGAGCCGATCGGATTTGGTGCGCACGATCATCCCGGCTTCCACCTGCGTCGTACACGAGGTCTGGATGTCATCGATACCGTCGATTTCGACGACACACAACCGGCACGCACCAATGGGGGAAAGATCGGGGTGATAACACAGATGGGGAATATAGATCCCGGCGTTCAGAGCGGCTTCCAGCACAAACTCCCCGTGCCGGGCTTCGACCTCACGGTCGTCTATGGTGAGGGGTATACTTTTCAACTAGTTACTCCTTGCCGGCACCGCTTTCAGAACAGGCCGGACACGGATGTCCCTGAATATGGGAATCGAATTCGGATTGAAAAAGTGCCAGTGCACTCAGCACCGGATTGGGGGCATTCCGGCCCAGGCCGCAGATACAACCCGCACGCATCTGCTCGCCCAGTTCTTTCAGCAGCGAAAGGTCCCGGGAATTTCCCTGACCGTCCTGGATCGATTTCAGGATATCCGCCATCTGCAATGTCCCTTCCCGGCAGAAAACACATTTGCCGCAGGACTCGCCGTGGGTATCGGCCATCGTCCGGGCCGTCTCCCGCACCATACAGGCAGTGGATGCCACCATATCGATGACGCCCGAACCCATGATGCCGCCGGCTTCGGTAACGGTATCGAAATCCAGCGGAGTATCCAGCGCATCGCCGGACCAGTAGCTTCCGAGCGGACCGCCCAGTTGCACTGCCTTCATTGAATCATTGTCTGACGCAGTACCGGATGATGCTAAAATCCGACGCAAACTGGTTCCGAAGGGCACTTCCATGGTACACGGTCCCAGGCCTGAATCGGTCAACGTGACAATCTTGGTGCCGGTACCGCGTGACGTGCCGATGGAAGCAAAATACCGCGGGCTTTCCTGGAAAACAGCGGCCACATCGGCCAGGGTTTCGATATTCTGGACCAATGTGGGGTTGCCCCCGAGACCCTTCTCGGCCGGATAAGGACCCCGGAGATACGGCATGGCCTGGCGGCCCGAAAGAGCACGAAGCAGAGCGGTTTCCTCTCCGGCCACCAGACCGCCTTGTACCGCCCGCACCTGTATGTCGGTGCTGAAACCGGCACCCTGAATATTCTCTCCCAGAAGCCCGAAATCCCGCATCTGCGAGAGCGCGCGTTCCAGGCGACCCAGCGCAGTGGTCTGGGCCTGATCAACGCAAATAAGGCAGCTGCCGGCTCCGATAGCATAGGACGCGATAAGCAATCCTTCCAGGACTCGGTGCGGATCGCCTTCAAGAAGCAATTGGGCGGTGCGTGATTCAGGGTCGGCATCGACGGCATTGCACACGACAATCTTTTCGCTTGACTCTGCCCGGGCCACTGCTTCCCATTTCTCCGCCGTGGAATACCCCGCCCCGCCCCTGCCGCGAAGACCGGACTCGGACACCTGCCGAATCACCTGCTCCGGCCCCGCACCGAGGGCACGCAGGAAACCGGAATATCCCCGTCCGTCCACGATGCAGGATTCGATCCGTTCGGGATCGATCATACCGCAATTTTTCAGGGCAATACGCTGTTGTGCCTGGAACAACGGCAAATCCGAGGCGTAGGGCAACGTACCGATCGTTTCGGGCCCCAGACTGTACCAGATCATATCAATGCAGGGATCACCACCGACAAGATACGCCTGTACGAGTTGATCGACAAGGGCCTCATCGACATTGGGATAGACAAGAGTGGGATGCCCGGGCATTTCAATGATGACCAGTGGTTCCACGGCATAGTAGCCGAAGGACCCGGTCTGAATGGCAACCCCGGCCAGACCGTTATTTTTCAAACCGTTTTGAAACGCTTCCAGGACAGCAGCCCCGACGGGATTGTCCGATAACGCCGACACGCGGATCCGGATCAATTCGGAGTTGACCAATTCCTCGCAGCCGGCTTTTGCCCTTGCCCGCAGCAGTTCGAAATCCATCACGTCTCTCCGTTACTTCTGCATGGCCGCCAGGGCGTGTTTCGCCGCGATGCGTCCCGAATTCAACGCAAACCCGGAGCATAGACCAGTAGCGGCGGTAATACAATAGCTGTCCCCATACATGCCGCCGGCGTCGAATCCCCCCGCATACAGTCCCGAAATCGGCCGGTCTTTTCTATCCAACACCTCCAGATGGTGGTTTACCTTGATTCCGCCAAGAGTTCCCAGAAACACCGTACGCGCTTTAATCGCATAGTATTTGGAAGTAACAAGAGATTTGAGATATTTCCGGTCTTTGGCAAAGACAGCGTCGTGACCGGTAGTACAGAAATGATTATATTCTTCTACGGTTTTAGAAAGTATGGATGGATCGACCCCGATTTTTTCCGCAAGTTCTCTAATCGAATCCGCCTCGAAAACATCCCGGGACCCTCTTTCCACGGCAGCCTGCAACTCTTTATCCAGCTGTGTCAACCGCTTTCCGGGAGCATCTTCCACACCGATGCCTTTATTTATCCCGCGCTCGACATAATACTGTTTGATGGAACTGTCGAACAACCGGTAATGATAGCCTTTTTTATCCCTGGCCGTTGCATTTCCCATTTCAGCATCGTAGAAACCTATTGATTCATCACAGAATCGTTCTCCGACGGCGTTTACCCAAAGATCGGGTTGGGCGGCGATGAATTCCAGTTCGCATTTCATGGAAAATTCCGGCCCCATCGGACCTGTCGAATATAGCTCCAGAGGCCCCATGCCCTCTTCAGCCGCACCGACTTCCCAGGCCATGCGAATGCCGTCTCCCATCTTTCCGACATTTCCCACCGGAATTATGTTCTTGTCGAGGTCAAAGCCCGAATACTTCTTGATCCACGCTTTGTTGTTCGCAAAGCCGCCGGTACCTATTACCACAATCCCGGCCGTGATCTCGATTTCCTCACCATCCTCTTCGATCACGACACCACGAATACCGCCGGCATCCCGCATGATGGCAGTTACAGGTGTACCCGGCCTGAATTCAACCCCCTTTTCCTTTGACTTCGCGGATAAGGCCCTGACCACCGACGCCCCTTGACCTTTAACGGTATGATACGTCCACTTGCCATAGGGCATGTTTGTGACGGCATCATTGAACTCGACACCGTTTTCCCGCAACCATTCGATGGTATCGGCCGACTCGTCGACGATTGCCCTGACCAATCGGGGATTGGCCCGCCAATGGCTGTATGCCATGATGTTCTTGAATGCCTCGTCCCGGCTGTATGTGATATACCGTTTCCTCTGCATGGCACTTTCCACCGCAAAAACGCCGTCGAAAAAGTTAGATGTCCCGCCCAGGGAACGCTGTTTCTCGAAAACGATAACCCTGGCGCCGCCCTGGGCAGCTGTGAGAGCCGCCGTCAATCCGGTTGCGCCGGAACCGATTACGACCATATCCGCTTGGTTGGATGTTTCGTTCATTGTTCTCCCCAATGAAAAGTATTTGGATTAATGATACCGCAAAAGAACCTAATAAAAATGTTGCATTTTTACTTAACATTAATTAAATTCATACCCGATTTTTGTCAAGTCCAAATGCGAGACGCATTTGATATATACCCTTATCAGATAGGTCGGAGAAGTGCACATGAATCGAACCGAATTTGAAACCTATCTCTCTTGTTTCAACTCCCGGGACTATGACGGGGCCACGACATATTTCTCGGATGACGTTGTTCTCAGGTTCGCCGGCTACACCATCTCCGGCAAGGCGGCCTTCAGGGGTTTCTACGCCTTTTTCCACCAGTATATCGACGAGGAAGTTCATATCCGTCAGTTCGCCGGAGATGAAGAGAACGTGATCATCGATGCGCTGATCAGTCTCAAAGGCAAGAAGCCCCTCTCCCAGGCTGTCCTGGCCGAAAAGGGTTACAACCGGCTGGCCACACCCGATCCGGGAGAAGCAATTGAAATATCCCAATTTATTCACTATCGCATCGAAAACGGAAAATTTGTCGAAATTCGTTGCGTCATCAAAGAATAATTCAGCATCAACTATTTATTGGAGGAAGAATGGATAGATTGAAAGGAAAAATTGCCATCGTAACAGGTGCCACATCCGGTATCGGTGAAGCCGTTTCGATCATGTTTGCAAATGAAGGCGCAAAAGTAGTCGCCGTTGGGAGAAATGAGTCAAAGGGGAATGAGGTTGTCTCGAAAATCGTCGACAATGGCGGTGAGGCGATATTTCAGCGGTGTGATCTGAGAAACGTCGATGAAATAGCAACCATTAAGGATGCAGCACTGAAAAAATTCGGCAGGGTCGATATCTTGATAAACGCGGCCGGCGTATTGGTCCATAAACCTTTCCTGGATCAGACCATGGAAGATCTGAATCTGATCTTCGAAACCAATTTCCGCCCCTATGTCGTTCTGATGCAGTCGGTGATTCCCACCATGGTGGAACAGGGCAAGGGTGCCATCGTCAACATTGCTTCCATTTCAGCGATCTGGCCGGAACTCAATTCGTATTTCTACGGTGCGATGAAGGCAGGTGTGACAAACCTGTCGAGAAATGTCGCGAAAGAGTTCTCCAGAAAAGGCATCCGTATCAACTGTATTCTGCCGGGCCCCATCAACACCAATATGACCCCCGATTTCATTAAAAACGACGAGCAGGCGAAACAGGCACTAATCGAAGAGGTCGGAATGCTGAATCGCCTCGGGGAACCGGAGGATATCGCCCATGCGGCTATTTATCTCGCTTCGGATGAAGCGTCCTTTGTGACCGGGGTCAATTTGACGGTTGACGGTGGGGTTTGTATCAGTAACTAGTCCCCATCCACAAATGACCAATTGACCCGATATTGGCGTTGCGCGAATAATTTAATCCTCGGAATATCAACTATATGCCAAAAGCCCCGATAAAATCGGGGGGGCTAAATTTTTCGTGCGCCTTGATCTCGAACTAATTTGCCTATTTCTGGATGGACACTGATGAGTATTTGGAAAACTTGATCCCTTCGGGTCAAGGGCCTGTCACTTCCCGTCTTGTCGAAGTAAAAGAAAATGAAGGATTTATCGATGAAAGCGGACACGGTGATGTCGTGATCCGCGTGGAGCACCGCATTCAACCTATTGCTTCATTCAACCTATTGCTTCGGACCGGATGCGCATCGTCTATGCCATCCAGGTGACAGGACCATCGGCTGAAAATATCGGTAAAGCGGTATCGGCGGACTTCCCGGATGTTCTCAAGGCCCTTGCAGCTCTCGCAGAATCAAAGGATTAATATTAAATCTCTAAGAAAGCGCTTTCGCGATATATTCTTTTGAGGCCCCCATGGAAAGCAAAGACTTCACCAGCAAATCTAGTGAAACAGTCGGGTCTCCCTTTTCTATTTTCGCAATCCGGGACTGGCTCGATCCAAGTTTTTTTGCTAACTGCATTTGTGTAATTTTATTTTCCTTACGACGTTTAGCAAAGGCTTGGCTGAGAGCTAGTTTCAATTCAATATAAACGGTTTCTTCTTCACTTAATCCAAGGAATTCATCGACAGAACCGACCTTATAACCCTTTTCCACTAAGGACTTTTTTTTCTTTTTATCCATCATTTTTTTACACCTTCTATGCTGTCCGCATCAAAACGTTTCATCCGCTCTTTGCAGACAGAAATAATTGATTTCGGAGTTTTATTCGTCTTTTTCATGAACACTTCCAAAATCAAAATTGCATCTCTATATATACGATAAATAATACGCCATGTTACATCCTTATCGTCTATCCTTAGTTCGTTGCAACGAGTACCGATTGACGGCATTGGCCGTGAATGCGGTAGCTGACGGCTTAATGCCTTTTTGGAGCTGACGAAGCAGATAGCCGGCTTCAATACGAGCATTCTGAGAAAACGGCGGGGTGGTTATCTCGCCATGTAACCAGACTATTGGCTTGTCGCTTGGACTCATGACAATAGAAATATGTCAAATCTGACATAAAATCAACGAAAAAATGATCAATACTCCTACAAACGTCTTGACTGGCCCTTTCACTGACAAACTCCGGTCTTCAAAACCAAACAAGCCGACCACCACAGACCTATTCCACAACATATAGATCGTTTATAAATTGCACGTACCAAGTAACGTATGGCAATACATTTGTGATTTACATTTCCGCCAAAAAAACTTTACTTTTATGTTTACATTAAGGCCGGAGAGGTATCTCGCAATGAACCTCCTAATGATAGAAGTTGCTCAAATCTCATGCCACAGGCCATGCCCAATCTCGAAACACTCAACGTTTATCAGCCGAGAAATCCACAGGCCGGTGGTTACTATAAATGCGTCGAATCCCATTTCGAGGAACTTGAGCAGATTTGGGATGATCATTATGCATCCCGTTTCGGATTCTGGCGGGAATATGTCACAAGGGTCATTCACCGGTATACAGCAATTTTCAGATTGCACCATGGCTCACGGCCAAGGATCTTACGGAGGCCTTTCGGTATGAGGTTCTTTCCATGCTCAAGAAAGAGGGTAAAATCACCGATGCCGTCATCGAAAACATGATGTCTCCCGCTTAAAAAGCAGCGGGATGCAAGCAATGGCATTGTAGTGGCTTCCACGTTCATATCGGTGAAAGGATCCAGCCCGATGATGAACCCCGCCGCTGGCGGGGTTTCTCTCAGGAGCGGATGGTTTATATTCCGGTGGAGGAATCCACGGACGGCGCGGCCAAGGTCATTTACACCTCCAAGGATGGCAGTACCCGTAAAACCTTTGATGCATTGGATTGGCTCGCTCATCTCGTAACCCATGTACCAGGCAGGTATGAACAGACAGTCCGATATTATGGATATTACAGCAATAAATCCCGTGGGCTGTGCAAGAAAGCTGAAGCCGATGATGACATTCCGGTAATTGTAAAAAATGAAATGTCATCAAAGGAGTGGCGGCAAAACCGGGCGAGGTTGATTCAGAAAATTTACGAGGTTAATCCTCTGATATGTCCGAAGTGCCGGGGGGAAATGAGAGTTGTCGCTTTTATTGAGGATGAGCCACTTATTAAGAAAATATTGAAGCATCTCGGCCTCTGGGAGACCCGTAGCCATGACCCTCCGGCGCGAGCACCGACACTGATTATCGAGCCTACCTATGATGACGATTATTCTCAGATACCTGCAGTCGATTACTGGCTTCAATAACTTTTTTAAAAGTCTTGACGGCCTGGTGGACCGCCTTATTCAATTTTCGCGGAATTTCCCTGTTTCACCACCGGTCATCAAGTTTTTGTCCTGAGACTCCGGTAAGTCTTTGAAAGTCCGCCATACCTTTTCACGGCAGACACAACATCTTGTGCCGATTGCATCTTGACAACATATCGAAATCCTGGCACATTATTTGTCGCAAAAAGTAAGTTCCTATCGACGCAAGTTCCTATCGACTTAGGATCTGCCAGTGTCAAGCCGTCCACTTTGTAGCTGTAGCGGTTAACGCCAGGTGGGAAGTGCCCCAGGGTAATCGACCAGATACCGTTTTCCGTCCGAGTAAACGGCACGTTTTTCGTTGTCTCCATGACCTCGTCATTGGTGATGCCGGGAATCGCCTCGGCGCCTTCAGTGTCCACGGTTACCTTCTTCGCCTCGGGTGCATAAAGCCGGAAAGTCACCTTGCCGTCCACTCCCACTTCGGGTGACACCAGCGTATCGTGAGGCGTCGGATTGCAAGAAAAGCCGGGGGCTCATCCTTCTTGGCTCCGTCTTCTTGACCGAAGGTCGGCAGCGAGACAAATAGCAATGATAAAATAGCCATAGCAGTAACACATCGGAAATATTAAGAAAACATAATCAGCATCTCCCATACCTGAGATCAGGCCTGCCCTGGTGCGTATGTTTCTCAACAGTCAGGCCGAAGTCTTTGTTTATTGTTACGTTGCACCCTCCGGATTGACTGAATAGGGTTTTCCCTGAAGGTGTTTAGGGCCTAGGTGCTGTGAATTACTGTTTTTCAGGCCCGATGACATTCCCATACCCCCGGTATTCTTTCATAATCTCCTCTGCGGCCTTACCGTAATCGGGGTTGTTGATATAATGCTGGGTGATCCACTCCATATGATGCCTGTCGGCCTCGTATGAGAACCGGGGAAGTTTCGCATCATCGGCGTTCCATGCAACCTTCATCTTTCCGCCCTCCAGAACAATCTCACCCCGAATAGCGCAGACCGGGCAGCTCACGTAGGGCAGGTCCTCATGGATATGGAGAATATTGCTCTGGCAGACCGGGCAGGCGACACCGCTTTTCTCCCCGACATAGGGGGCGTCCGCTGCCGGCATGTCCATGGCTTTTGCCACGTTCCGCCCCAGATCCCTTGCACGCGCGAGTGCCTTTTTAAAGAAGGTGATCCGGTCCAACTGTGGACCCCAGGCGGTCCACATCTCTTCGTAGTCAATATCTGTCACACGTACCTTCTGGGTGACGGGGGTCATGTCCTCCCGCATCCACAGATTCCATTCGCGGACGGCGCAGAAGTTGACCTGGATCTTGTCGACTACCTTTCGAGTGTGCTGCATAAAGATTTCCACCATAGGATTGGTCAGGCTCGTCCAGCCGTCGTAACCCGAACCGCCCACTCCAATGATGCCACCCACACGGGTCTTTTTCATAATATCCCAATTATTGTTAAACACATGGTTCATCCGCTCATTGATGCAGGCGAAAAGGGCGTTGGCCCGGACATGAAAACAGGGGACGGCGATAATCAGAGCGGCCTCCTCCACGCAGGTTTTTTCAAGGATCCACTCCACATCGTCCTTCAGCACACACACCCCTTTCGCATTGCAGGCCCCGCAACCGTTGCAGGGCAGGACCTTCAGGGAAGTGGCACGGATGATCTCCGTCTTCACTCCCAACTCCTCGGCTCCCATGGCCGCTTCCTTGATCATGGTTTCACAAACCTGATTTTTCCTGCCGCACGACAACGCAATAATCTTCTTCATGAAAATACCCTCCTGTCTGTCTGGGAAAAAAACACCAAACTTTTCTAAAATTGATGCCGCTGATTATTTTTAATTGGTTCCATTTCATAGACAGCAATAGATATATACCAGACGCCCCAAATAAAAAACCCCAGGGACATCCGAACCATCATCGGCAATCTCCTGTTTAACCGGAGGTTCATATACAAGAGCAAGCATCGCCAGAAAAATCGGAAAGGCCACGGCATAGCTGATGGCGGTAAACTCGAAGTAAACGGCCTGATAGCCAACGGCTTGAAAGAGATCAAGGCAATGTATACTATGACCGGCTCAGGCGGTCAGGAGAACGGACCTCAACCTGAAGAAGAAACCGTGCCCCAAGGGATCTCCAGGATGATGTGCAGGTTGATAAAGCTGTTGCAACAATGCTCTGGCACAGCATTAAGTCTGACCTGCTGACGTCACCGCCCAAGGTTACCGAGTACGGGAGTGAAAGGACCGAGCTGGTCAAGCAGGACGAGCGCTGGCTTATCAGTAAGCGTGTTGTCCTCAGTGAGGGGGGATGCCTGAGGGGCTGCTGGAGTCTTATCCAAAATGATAGCGCCCATTTTATAATGAGCGCTTGACTCTTGCTTTCTTCCTACTGGCGCTCCTGCAGTTTCTGTTAGGTATGCATTCCCATGTAACTGCCTTCCACATGGGTTTCCATTTCCTGGAACAGTCTGTATGGGACAGTTATAGTCCGCCATCACGACCAGGGCCGACAGTTGGTCCGCATTTGTAAAAAAGTCGTATTGTTGTTAGATATTATAAAAAACAGCTATTCCGAGAAACTTGAAGTGGAACAATTAGATAGTGCAGCCCGCATGAGTACGTCGGTGTTTTATCCACAGGAGATATTGTATGATGATAAAAATAGGAGTTATCGGATACGGGTATTCAGCAAAGACATTTCATCTACCTCTTATTGAATCGTCGGAACAGCTTGGATTTCATGCTATCAGCACCTCCAAACCTGAAGAGGTGAAACTGAAATGTCCGTCTGTTTCGGTTTATAGCAATGCGAATGATTTAATAGCCGATTCAGAAATTGAACTGGTTGTTGGACGAAGCCGCTACGCGGCGGAAAAAAATCTCATAACAGTGTATACCTCTCTGGATTGCCCAATCCCGGGCGTCATAAATCAAAAGGAGGTATACCATGAAAAAATCTGAACAGAACCGATTTGACAAGCTTTATCAACGACATTTACGTTCTCTCAAACTCCAGGGCAAAAGTCAAAAGACAATTGAGGCTTATTCGCGCGCCGTCCGCCGGATCAGTGAACATTTTGATTGTTGTCCGGACAAATTGTCCTTGGAACAACGAGAACAATATTTTTCCGATTTGGTGAAATCCCACTCCTGGAGTACCGTCAAGATTGATCGTGTCGGGTTGCAGTTTTTCTGGAAACATGTCCTCAAAAAAGATTGGCAGTGGCTTAATATCGTCAAGGCCCCAAAAGTGCGCTCATTGCCGGATATCCTCACCGTTGCCGAAGTTGAAAAATTGATCGGCGCGACACGCAACCTGCGATACCGGGTATTTCTGCTGACAACCTATTCCATGGGCTTACGCCTGGCGGAAGCCCTCTCCTTGCAAGTAGGCGATATCGACGCTCAGCGTAAACAGGTTCATATCCGGCGTGGCAAGGGACACAAAGATCGTTTCGTCCCATTGCCGGATCTGACCTGTGAGGCACTACGCGCCTTATGGTGGAAACATCGCAACCGTTGTTGGTTATTCCCCAATGCCGTGGGTTCGCCCGAGCGCATCCAAAAGGCCACCACCCATATGGATCGCGGCGGTACTCAAGCCGCAATGAAAGCCGTGGTTGACGAGTGTGGCATAAAAAAAAAGTCTCTATTCACTCCCTGAGGCACTCATTTGCAACTCATCTGTTGGAAAAAGGCTTAGACCTCCGTTATATCCAGTCAATCCTCGGCCACAGCAGTCCCGAAACCACCGCTCGCTACACTCAACTGACTGATACCGTCAAACAGAATGCCGCTAAAGTCATTAACGAATTGATCGATACACTCCACGTCGATTTAAGGAGGAAATAATCATGCAGCTTGCCTCTATAATCGATGAATACCACGATGCCTTTATCGCGAAATACGGTCCCCGGCTTCTACCGGGGCATTTCCGCGCAATCAATGCAATCCGCAGATGTCGAACACAGGAGGCCGAACAATTACTATTACAATGCAAGGACTGCGGTCTTGCCGCACTGCGGCCTTGTTCCTGTGGACATCGAAGCTGCCCGCAATGCCAGAACCATGAAACTTCACTCTGGCTGGACCGACAGCAAACCAAGTTGTTGCCGGTTGAGTACTTCATGGCAACCTTTACACTCCCCTACGAGCTAAGGCTCCTGGCATGGGATCACCAAACCCTCGTTTACAACTCCCTTTTTGCGTGTGCTTCCGGCACGCTGAAGGACTTTGGGCTTAATCCCAAAAATCTTGGCGCAAGCATCGGCATGACCGCAGTCCTGCATACTCATACCCGTCGCCTGGATTATCACCCGCATGTTCATGTCGTGGTGCCGGGCGGCGGTGTAAACAAGACCAGGAAACAATGGAAGAAGAAAAAAAGCAAGTATCTCTTCAACGAGTTCGCTCTGGCCAGAGTGTTTCGTGCCCGTTTCCTGGAGATGTTAACCCAAGCAGGCCTTTCTTTGCCCGATTCGGTGCCTCAAAAGTGGGTTGCCCACTGTACTCACATCGGAAAAGGGCTGCCCGCTCTGAAATATTTATCGCGGTACCTATACCGAGGCGTCATCAGTGAAAGAAATATCGTCTCGAACCAAAACGGTGACATCACATTTAAATACACCGAAAGCCGTACCGGTAAAACCCGTTACCGAACTGCCAAAGGAGAAGACTTCCTTTGGCTCGTTTTGCAGCATGTTTTGCCAAAAGGGTTTCGTCGGGTCAGGGACTATGGTTTTCTCCACGGTAATGCCAAAAAGCTACTGAAACTCGTTCAATTGGTTTTGCATGTTATGATTCAAGCCCGAGATGCACGTCCCCGGCCGGTCTTTAAGTGCCCGGCATGTCAGGCGCCCATGCGAATACTGGGTGTCAGTTCGAAGATACGATCGCCAGGGTAGCATACCAAACGGCAATGGCTCGCTGTAAATATAAGCACAGGAGGAACTGAAAAATGCCATGACATAAAAGGCCCGCGCAAAGCCTCTCTGAAGGCTTAATGATCCTGCTCGCCCTTAGAAATTCTCTCCCCCATGTTGGGGGTACACCTGCCTCCCGTCAAAAAAGATATTTTCTTATATAAAGGTCACTACTCAAATCCCGACGGGCTTGTCCAACCCAGGATAAGATCGTGGATCGCTCCGCTCTCACGATCTATCCTTATTCGTTATAGCGACCCCTAATGATGCTCATTTCCATATGGCGAAACTATGCTTAGAGAATGGAAAGCATGTCGTTCTTGAAAAGCCGATGGTTACGACAAGCGCGGAGGGTGAAGAGCTAATTGCGCTTGCAAAAGCGAATGCCCTTGTTTTGTCAGTATTTCAGAATCGGCGCTGGGATGGCGATTATTTGACCATTAAAAAAATTATAGAAGAAAGATCTATCGGCGACATTCGCTATTTTGAATCGCGATTTGACCGCTTTCGTCCGGAGGTCATGAACAGATGGAGAGAAATATCCGGACCGGGGAGTGGTACCTGGTTTGATCTGGGGCCTCATTTAGTCGATCAGGCTGTTTGTCTTTTTGGACTGCCCGAGTCAGTGACGGCAAGGTGTCTGCCGCAGAGGAAAAATTCCGAGGCAACCGACTATTTTCATGTTTTACTTCACTACAGAGAGTTAGAGGTGGTTCTTCACGGTGGCTCGTTTTCTGCAGGCCCCAATAAAAGGTTTCAAATTGAAGGCACCAGAGGCAGTTATGTCAAGTATGGATTTGACCCTCAGGAGGCACAGTTAAAAAATGGGCGGCTGCCATCTGAGACCAATTTTGGCGTCGAAGAAAAAGCAGATTTCGGGACTCTGTATAATGGAACGGAATCTGTTAAAGTTGAAACTGAGGTGGGATGCTATCAAAAGTATTATTCGGGAATCGCCAAAGCACTCAACAATGAGGGCGTTTGTCCCGTAAGTAGTGAAGACGCACTGAATGTCATAAAGATTCTTGAGTTGGCGGAAGAAAGTAACAGAAATAGAAAAACGGTAACTTTATGAGCCGCTTCAAGTCGGAGATGATAGATTGCAAGGGCTGTCCGCTGGTCATTTTACCTGTTACCGATCGGGAAAAGTGAGATGGCAATTCGATTTTTTTTTGGCTGTCATATTGCGAGATTATTCTCATATCAAAGGCTTGGCCGGACTTGTGATATTAAATATATTCCGACCTGTCCCCATCCAAGCGATTTCTCAGTACCAGGTCGTTAACGATTTCATATAATCTGCGCTTGAGCCCGTATTCATATCGTCCAATTAACCCAAGCATATCATCGGGCATCGGTATGGCAGGATAGCTTGGACTACGTTCCAGGGTACGGTTGGCAGCTTCAAGATCAACGATTAAACGATCCCGCAATACCAACGCAACTTTGGGAATCCCATCGATTTCAAAGGTACCTACTTTGAAGGGAACCAATGTCTCATAGGCAGCCGTCCCGCACGATGACGTGCGCGTGAGGATTGAAATTCAGGAAATCACATACGGCAATGCTGACTCCGGGCGTTGCACTATCATCCAGGGAGGCGGATTTATGGTATTCACGGATAACATTCCACGCGCATTTGCTCAGCTTCGACAGTAATTTGCGATCATACAGAAAGTTGATGCGGAGCCGTTTCGGGTCGATGAAGACAGTCGGCGTACTTGGTTTGGTAGGGTGGTATGGATGATCAACTTATGAAGGTGTTGGGATGATTTGGCTAATATTCGTAAATCCAGCAGTTCAAAAATTGTCTTTGGTTTGATGGCCTTCCAATAGGCCTGGAAGGCAGAGGTTCACCATTTGCTTGAATCCAAAACCAAACTTTATTATAATTATTCCAATAAATGCCGTCGTATTGGGCAAGTCTCTTGGTGGGACCCTGCTTTAGTAGCTGAATAAAAAAGGACCTTGGTGGTAATATGTGAAATATCTTGATAATATAATGAAATAAGGCTATCTGTTATATTGTTGAATGTTCTTGTCCAAAAACATGTTTCAACCTTTTTTTAAAAAAGAGGAAAAATATAAAAAGGATAAAGAATGTCCGATAAAGTCAATAATTTAAAGAAATTATCAGGCATATCCTACAATTCTAACTTTGACTCTTCCTTTCAGGAATCCGAAAATCCTGCTTCAAAAGATCTATTTCAGTTTGAAAATCTAATTGCGGAATTATCAGTAGTACTAATAGATACGTCTGAAGAAAATCTTGAAAAAGAATTAAACAGCCTGTTGAGGAAATTTGTCGAATTTCTCGAAGTGGACAGAGGGGTCGTTATTGAATACCATAACGACCCGAAATCGGTTAAGGTCCTGATGCAATATATTAACCCGAATACAAATATCCCGCCATTTTTAGAAACCTATGTTCTACCTGAAAAGGAAATAGATGAACTCAAAAAAGGTCTCACTATCAGGGCAGAAAAAATCCCGGATGACCTTCCTGAAATGTTCAGGAAAGGACTTATAGAAAAAGAGAATGCAGAATCTCTTATTTCTGTTCCTCTTTATGTTGGCAGAATTGTAATAGGGGGTTTGATTTTTATCTGTTACCGGAAAGAACATAAATGGGCGGATGATTTGGTAAGCAGAATCAAGGTCCTTGGAGGTGTTTTTGCTAATGCAATTTTAAGAAAACGATCCATCGATGCGCTTAATAGAGAGATGGAAAGTCGTCGCATGCTTGAAGATAAGTATGCTTCAATCATAAAAAATGCCAGCGTTGGATTTTTTATGACAGATCACAATCATAATATCCTGGATGTGAACGATGAGTATTGCCGAATGTCAGGATATAGCCATGAAGAGCTCATAGGTATGAGGATATCAGATATAGATTATTCGGAAGATCCGGAGAGAAAAGTTGATCACGATAGAATCCTGGCGGTCAGGAGTGAGGGCGGCTTGTTTCATCATCAAACCAGGCATATCCATAAAAGTGGCAGGATATTTGATGTTGAGGTAAATACTCAATATTTGGAGCGAGAAAGGTTTTTTTTCAGCTTCTTAAGGGATGTTACAGAGTTAAATAAAGCAAGGAAAGAGCTGGAAGAACGGCTTGAGTTTGAAGAGGTTATTTCGGAGTTTTCTACGGCCCTCATAAATATCAAACCGGATGATATTGAGAAAGAACTTGGAAAACGGCTTGTAAGATTTGTTGATCTTGTCGGTGCGGATAGATGCGCTGTAAATGTGTATGCAGATGATAAAAAGTCACTAAAAAATCTGATGCAATATTCAGTTCCCGAACTTAATGTCCCTGTACCTGAGGTGCGCAATATTCCTGAGGGAGAAATGAGTGAACTGGGAAGAGGCATTATTAGTGCAGAGAAAATACCGGAAGACCTCCCCCAAATGCTAAAAGGAAGCTTTATTGAAAAAAGTAAGGCCAAATCACTTATAATTGTTCCTCTTTTAACCGGAAATAAAGTATTTGGAAACCTGGCATTTTCCAATTATGGAAAAGAACGAAAATGGTCCGATGAGCTTGTCCGAAGAATCAAACTGATATCTGAAATTGTGGGCAATGCAATTCTGCGGCTGCGATCCCATGAGATGCTTCTTGAGGAAATGAAACGCAGGCATATCTTGGAAGAAAGACATTCATCGGTAATCACGACCGCCAATGTGGGGTTTATGGTCTCCGATCAGAATGCTAACATCCTGGAGGTGAATGATGCTTACTGTGAAATGTCCGGTTACAGTCGTGATGAATTACTCGGTATGAAACTACCACAGTTGGATATGAATTTGGACTCTGGGATACTTGAAAAGGAAAACGCTAGAATGCTAATAACGGGTTCCTTTCACCATGAGACTGAACATATCAGAAAAGACGGTAGCGTTATTAACGTATACATAAGCGCCAATATACTTGAAAAAGAAGGAATGGTTTGCTGTTTTATCAGGGATATTACCGATATAAAAACAGCAAAAAAAGAACTGGAGGAACGGCTCAAATTTGAGGAACTGACTTCTGAATTTTCCGCGGCACTTGTAAAGGTAAAAGTTGAAAAAGCAAAAGCAGAGCTTGATGTCTGGTTTAAACGTTTTTCCGAACTTCTGAACCTCGATATATTTACAATAGGTGAGTATTCAGATGATTATGGCTCATACAGATACGTTTGCACGTATACAAACCCAGCGCTCATTCCCGAACTGCCTCCATTCCCGGATATTTTGAGCAATGATGAAAATTATGGGGTTGCACGCCATCTCATGAATGGTGAGTCAATCAAAATGGAAAAACCAAGTGACCAGCTGCCTGAGGATCTAACAAAATGGAAGAATAAAATTCTGTCGGATGGTACGAAATCAATATTGATGCTTCCATTGATTGCGGGAGATAAATTGCTCGGACGTATGGCTATTGGCACATTAACCCATGAGCAAAAATGGAGCGATGAACTTGTTAGAAGACTCAGATTGATTGCGGAAATCTGCGCAAATACGCTGATGCGCGACAGAGCAGATCAGGAACTGAAAAAATACCAAAATCATCTTGAAAGAATGGTTGAAGAACGTACTGAAAAGTTGGAAAAGGCTCAAAAGGAACTTGTTATAAGTGAGAAGATGGCCACTCTCGGAAAACTTACTGCTACCGTAAGTCATGAATTGCGTAATCCTCTAGGCACGATCCGGTCTTCTGTTTATTCTGCTCAAAAGCGTTTAGCTGGTCAGAATGAAAAAGTGACGAAAGCCCTGGATCGCGCCGAGAGAAACATCAAACGCTGTGATCTTATCATAGAAGAACTCTTAAATTTTTCCAGGACACAGGATTTAATACGGAAACAAACACCTCTTAATAGCTGGATAGACGAGGTTCTTGAGGAAAATGGCCCGCCGGTTGGGATAGCTATTGAAAAAAACTACAACTCAAATGAAACTGTGAATATGGATCAGGAGCGCTTCAGGCAGTGCATAGTTAATATATTGACGAATGCCTATCAAGCTATTGAAGAGAAGGATGTGGATGAGCCGGGGCTTGTTCGTGTTCAAACGCACCGGGATTTTGATAAAATGATGATTGAGATATCTGATAACGGTGTCGGTTTTGCTATGGAGAATAAGGATAAACTTTTTGAACCGCTATACAGCACCAAAACCTTTGGTGTCGGATTGGGGATCCCTATTGTGAAGCAAATAATAGAGCAGCACGGATGGGCTATGGATATGAAAGGTAAGCCCCAGAAAGGCACTACCGTTTTTATCACGATCCCGTTTTCCAACTCGAGTGGAGTACTCGTAGATTCTTTGTCTCAATGAGCTGGTTGTCGATAGGAACTTACTTTTTGCGACAAATTATATGTCAGGGTTCGCGAGCTTCCCCCTTCGGGCTCGCTCGTCTCCCCCTACATCCTTCGCTCGGAAATGTACCAGCTCTAACCCAAAAATATAAGGTTCCCCAACCGTAAGATAGCCAAAAGATATCACAACCGCAGAAAAACTTTTCCCCTGAGAGGTACTATGACCTTATCTGTCACAAAGGTGCCTTCCAGGCAAAAAAGATCAACAACTAGGGGTTGTGGTCGGTCTTTTCGCTAAATTTAAGACCAAATTCAATCCACCGGCACCCGCTGTTTAAGTTCTTCGAACCAATTCAGGACGAGGTTGATTCAGAAAATTTACGAGGTTAATCCTCTGATATGTCAGAAGTGCCGGGGGGAAATGAGAGTTATCGCTTTTATTGAGGATGAGCCACTTATTAAGAAAATATTGAAGCATCTCGGCCTCTGGGAGACCCGTAGCCATGACCCTCCGGCGCGAGCACCGACACTGATTATCGAGCCTACCTATGATGACGATTATTCTCAGATACCTGCAGTCGATTACTGGCTTCAATAACTTTTTTAAAAGTCTTGACGGCCTGATGGACCGCCTTGTTCAATTTTCGCGGAATTTCCCTGTTTCACCACCGGTCATCAAGTTTTTGTCCTGAGACTCCGGTAAGTCTTTGAAAGTCCGCCATACCTTTTCACGGCAGACACAACATCTTGTGCCGATTGCATCTTGACAACATATCGAAATCCTGGCATATAATTTGTCGCAAAAAGCAAGTTCCTATCGACTATCGACCGACAAAAGGAGCCCATATGTGGCAGCACGAATACAGCATAGAAACTTCCGCCTCCCCTGAAACGATCTGGGCCATTTTTTGCGATGTGCCGGGATGGCCGAAATGGATCGGTGGGCTTGATCATGCAGAGATAACCGGCTCCTTTGAAGCCGGAACCGAGCTGAACCTGACTCCTTCGGGCCAGAGGACCGTCACGTCCCGTCTTGTCGAAGTGAAAGAAAATGAAGGCTTCATCGACGAGAGCGGACACGGTGAGGTCGTGATCCGAGTGGAACATCGCATTGAGCGAATTGCTTCTGACCGCACGCGCATCGTCTATGCCATCCAGGTGACAGGACCGTCGGCTGAAAATATCGGCAAGGCGATATCGGCGGATTTTCCGGATGTTCTAAAGTCTCTTGCGTCATTCGCCGAATTGAAGAAATAAAAAGAACCACCACAAGAGCTCGAAGGACACGATGAAAAGGATACTGACATTGCTTTTTATCAATCAAAAGTCAACGGCAGACTTTTTTTGTCACAAAAGTAAATGGCCAAGGGCCGTCCCCCGGTTTTTTGCTCTGGTTGCAAACCTTCAGCTCATGCAAAATTAAAGTTTCAAGACTCGAGCCTTTCCATACCCGGTCCGCGGGATCAAAGAGAAGACCGGCCGCAGCCCTGGCAACACCAGAGTCGAACCAGTAGAATTTGGGGTGAGACTGTTCGCGGACTTTTGCTCCCGGCCTGTATGCAGGAAGAAAATGACCGAGTAAGGAACCAGTCACATTTCGCTTATTTTATACTTTATGAATCCTCATAGCCACTCATGATGGCAACTAATTCCCAGATGCCCGATGTCGATTATTTTTGATATCCGTCGCTCAAAATCTCAAGCAGGGAATCAACAATTTCTTCCGGTTTTACGCTCTTTTTGGGTGAATACCACATGGTCAGCCAGTTGCAGGCCCCCATCAGCAAATGAACGGCCATCTTCGGATCGATATCCTTGAAAACCCCCTCTTCAACACCGGTTTTGTATATCTCTATAATACGTTCAGTATGCTTTTTTCTTCTCTGGATAATTTCCCGGGCCAGCTTTTCCGGCATCTCGTCAATATCCATGAAGAGAATTTTAATCAGGTCCGTGTCATTTGCCAGATTGGTTGCATGCAGTTCCAGGATTTTTCTGAATTTCTCCCTTGTAGGCATGTCGCTCTGGAACACTTCGTCAAATCGGTAGGAAGCGGCATCGAACCCCTGCTCATGTAATTCGGACAAAAGCTCGACTTTGCTCTTGAAGTAGTAATAGATAGAGGGTCTCGAAACATCGAAGACACTGGTCAGATCCGCTAACGTCGTCCCCCGGTAGCCCTTGCTGCTGAAAAGCTGTTTCGCTTCCGCCAGAATCGCTTCCCTGGACAGCTTTTTTGGTTTTTTCGCCATGGCCTCTCCAATCAAAGCTTCTTTAAATACTTCCGCATTACTTCAAGCGCCTCCCGGGGATGTGTCTGACCGAGCAGACCGGCGGCAAAAAGAATATACCGGGAATCCAGGTAGAACTTCGGATTCTTGGGTTTCAACACCAGGGGCGAATCCGGAGTGAATCGGGCGCCTTGGAGAACCACTTCGGGCCTGGGAGAAAAAACAATAGGTCCCCCCGTTCCAATGACCGTTGTCACATCGCTGAAATCCTTACCATATTGTAGCAGCACCTCTCCGGAAGGACCATATTTGGTTTCGACCCTTCCCACATGTCGCCTGACCGCTGTCTCCACGGCGAGATACGACAGTCTGGTGTGCCATTCAATATCATCGGCCGAAGAGGGAATAAACCCATGGGCCGAAAACCGGGATACCACATGGTCGGCGGTAACATCCGGGTCCTTTTCCAGAAACAGCCGCACCAATTTATCCAGGTTGAATTTCAGCCCCAGATCCGCTTCCACAGTCCGTTTCTCATCGGGTTCCGGCAACCCGATGCGGGCGGTGACGCCGTCGGCCGATCTTGTCCGGACCAGGGAATGAATATCCGTGGTAGCGCCCCCCACATCCACCACCAGAGTCTCTCCAACCCCATTCGACCCGCCGCGGGTCCCTTCCGCCAGCAGGTGCGTCGCTTTCAGGACGGCCAGGGGGGTGGGCATCAGCACATCCCCCACCAGTCTTCCGGCCTTGCCGATCCCCTTGGCCTCGACGATGCGATTGATGAAAATCTCCCGTATGCGGGCGTTGCATTCCGTCGTATCGAGCTGTCCGATTTCTGGCATCACATTCCTGGAAAAGAAGACACTGTCGCCGTATGCAGCCAGGTTCTCACGGATATCATCCTCGGCGGCCTTATTGCCGGCAACTATGATCGCTGTTGACAACAGGTTTTGCTTCCCAAGCATTTCCGCATTATGGCAAATCACTTTTTTATTACCGCCGTCCGTTCCCCCGGTCAGCAGGATAATATCCGGCCGTAGAGATTCAATCTCTTCCATCTCACTACGGGTGACCTCGTAGGAATAGCAGCCAACCACCTTGGCCCCGGCCCCCAATGCCGCCATATTAGCGGCTTCGCTGCTATAGTCGGGGACAAAACCCATACACACCATCCGGAGCCCGCCCGCGGCACTGCTGCAGGCGGTGATATCGTCGGGGTCTATCCGCTTCACACCAAGATCGGCCGAAATCCGGCTCAGGCACGCACCGAGGCCTTCGGTGACATCAGTATCCACCGTGGAATAGTGCCGGGTCTCGGAGACGATTTCACAGCGGTCAAGGTCCACATACACGGCCTTGGTAAAGGTGCTGCCGAAATCGATGAGGAGTCTGCCGTTTGTCATTATTTGCCTGCCCTGGTACTCTTATATATTAATTATGACCACTAATTTCGCAAATGGCGCTGATTAAGGTTTCAGGTGTCGGGTATCAGGTTTCAGTTGCTGTAATCGTCGTTCCTGACACCTGACACCAGACACCTGAACACTCGCTATTAAATTCTGCCAATCTGTTTGAACAGAAGATAGGTATCCGCCACATCCCAATGCTCGGCGATCAGCCCATCCTGAAGGCGAAAAATGTCGACGACATCGAACTCCAACTTGTTACCGGTTCCCGGCTGCCCGATCCATTCACCCGAATGGGTTCCGGTGGTTGTGCTGAACGTCATGACGATATCACCATCGCCGACTATTTTTTTGAGGGTGTATCTGAAGTCCGGAACGCCCTCAAAGCACTTTTCAAAGAATTCGATAAATCCCTTCTTCCCCTGGGGTACGTCGGCATTGTGCTGGATATAGTCATCTCTCATGATCCCGTCGAGATTGCCGAGGTCGTGGTTGTGAAATACCATGGTGATGAACTCTTTTACGATCTCTTTGTTTTTGCTTGAAGTATCCATTTTATCCTTTCTCAGACATTCATGGCCGCATTGAACGCGCTGGTCGTCGCGGTCCAGAGATTACCCCGGGAAGTCGTACTGTCCCCTACGACATAGAAATCCCGTACCAGACCGGCAAACCGATCTACCATTTCCTGATCCGGGACAACCCCCAGGCAGACCGCCACATTGTCACAGGGAATACTGTCTTCCTTTTCACCCGCGACAACCACCACATGGTCGAAATTGATTTCCATCACCTTCGTGTCATTGCGAATATCGACACCAGCTTCTTCCATCAGGCTGACGACAGCGTTCATATTGATTCTCGGTGCATTGCAGATCATCGCATCCAGGGACAACATCTCCACCAGGGCGACTGTTTTACCCTGCTGCGCCAGATGCAGCGCCACCTCGCAACCCGTCTGGCCGCCGCCTGCCACAACAACCTTTTGGCCTACCGACGCTTTTCCGGATTCCACATCCCCGCCCCAGACAACCCGGGGCCCTTCGATCCCTTTGATCGGCGGGAAAAAGGGCTTGGCGCCGGCGGCAACGATCAGGGCGTCGGGCTTTTCGGCACTCACGATATGGGGCGTCGCCTCCGTGTCCAGTTTGACCGTTATTTTTTCATCGGCCAACGTCATTCGGACAGCCCATTCGAGATAATCCCTGACATCTTTTTTGAAAGGCGCGGTTTTGGCGATATTCAGCACCCCGCCAAGGGTTTTCTCCTTTTCGAAAAGCGTCACCCGGTGGCCCCTGTCCGCCAGGGTCCTCGCGGCCTGCATCCCCGCCGGACCGCCGCCCACCACCACGACTTTTTTCAAGGTTCCGGGTGGATTGGTATTCTTGAATTCGAATTCACGGCCCGCCAGCGGATTGACGGCACAGCGCAGGGGCAGTGGGTAGTAATGGGTCCGGTTGATGCACATATTGCAGCGAATGCAGGGACGTATGGTATGGGCTTTTCCGGTTCGGGCCTTGTTCACGGACCGGGGGTCCGCGATAAGGCTGCGGATCATGGCAACGATATCGGCCTGGCCCCTGGCCAGGACATCTTCGGCCATATCCATATCCAGAGAACCCACCGTGGCCACCGGTACGGTTAGGGCTTTCTTGAATTTCTCGGCATAATGGACATTGTAGCCCCGTTTGAAATAGATGGGCTGGATCAGGTGTTTGACCAGTTTGTCCTGGTTCAGCATGCCGGCGGAGACATGGATCAGATCGATTTTGTCCTGAATCAGTTCGGCAAAAGCAAGCGTTTCCTCTTCGCCCGCGCCGCCTTCGAACAACTCGTCGGCGCTGATCCGATATTCAATAGCGATTTTTCTTCCCACCCTGTCGCGGATGGCATCCAGCAGCTCAATGGCAAACCGGGCGCGGTTTTCAAATGATCCGCCATATTCATCGGTTCTGTGATTGTACAGTGGAGAAAAGAAGTTACTGATATAAAGGCCGTGCCCGCCATGTATCAGCACCATATCCATACCGGCAATAACGCACCGTTCGACCGCGCTGACATACTGCTCGATAACAGTTTTGATCTGATCCCGGGTGACCGTGTCCGCCGGGCTGACAATATTGTCCGGTGTGTCGGTGGGTCCGGAACCGAAAGCAATAGCGGTGAGTTCTATGGAAGCCTTCGCCCCGTATCGCTGAATTGCCTCGACCAGGGCTGCCAGGCGAAAAACGACCCGGTCGTCGGAAAGGTTGAGGATATTGGGGACCATGGCCTCGGGGTTGACCAGACTGATTCCCACGGTCACGATGCCGGCGCCCCCCTCGGCCAGACGGCGGTGGTACTCGATCAGCTCCGGGGCCGCCAGTGAGTCGGACGAGGCCAGCATGGGCCCCGCGGGGGCCGCTTCGATACGGTTCTTGACCGTTAAATGACCAATCTTCAGCGGTTGAAAAACATGATCGAAATTCGACATTGTTATGCCCTTCGATTTGTGCCGTGATGCCGTTATCGGAATAATGAAAATAGCGCTTTTTTACTTATCGGTAATTAAAATCTTTCCAGTGGTCTGTCAAGATCTAATAAGGTGTAGCGCAGGATAACCGCATTTGGATTTTTATAAAGATCTACTGATTATCCTCACGGTTTTGATCCATAATTCAAGATTTAATTTTCAATATTTAAAATAAGAATCAGCTATCAGTTATAATATTTTAAAACAAACACAACTCCTGATGCAGCAACAATCCACGGATATGACTCACTTCGCCGAACACTTGAATCACAAAATGTCTGTTCTACGTTGAAAAATGTCAACTCGTGATTATGTTCTTGGTGTACTGCTAACAGATTCGAACAGGTCCAAACTTTCCAGAGGATAATTGAGGATAATTATGGATAAAACATGTCCGGTTCCGGAGCCTTTCAGCAATATGGTGTGGCAGATCCTGTCGTTGACCCTTCTTTTTTTTCTGACCTTTGTATCGCGGTTCATTTTTTCACCGCTGATGCCCGATATCGTCAAGAGCCTCTCTATCGATCCGGGCCAGGCAGGTTCCGTATTTCTTGTCGGCAGCTTCGGCTCCTTTTCAGGCGCGATCTTTTCAGGCTTTATCGCCACACGTCTGAGACATAAATGGACAATGGTGCTGGCCTTGTTTTTAGCCGGATTTTCGCTTTTGTCTCTCTATTTTATTCCAAGCCTCCGGGCCATCAGGGGGGCCATGCTGGTCATGGGATTTGCAGCGGGACTGATGATGCCGTCATGCCTGGCGACCATTACCGCCATTGTCAGCCGTCAGGATTGGGGCAAAGCGCTGGCGGTTCAACAAACGGCGCCACCACTGGCACTGGTATCGGGACCGTTGATTGTAGTACTGTTTGCATCCATTTTTGTCTGGACGACAACCGTGGCTTGTTTGGGTCTGCTCGTCATCTCTGCCGGGCTATTGTTTGCCTGGCTTGGAAAAGTAGGTGATTTCCCCGGCGATCCGCCGAACCTGGCACTGCTGAAAACGATCATCAGCCAGAGATCGTTCTGGTTGATGGTTGCCCTTTTCGCTCTGGGGATGGGGTCCCAGGTGGGCATTTATTCGATGCTGCCGTTGTATCTGGTTACCGAACGAGGTCTTGCCGCCGAATCCGCGAACACCATTCTCGGACTTTCACAGGTGTCCGCCCTTATCATGACGTTTGTTTCCGGCTGGATAACGGACCATATCGGTGAAAAACGGACGATTTTTATCTTTCTGCTCCTTTCGGGTTTCGTGACAATGTTGATCGGCAGTCTGTCCGGTACGTGGTTGAAAGTCGTGGTGTTTTTACAGCCCGCCCTGATTGTCTGCTATTTCCCACCCGGGTTTGCCGCACTCAGCAGAATCGTGCAGCCCAACCTTCGCAGTCTGGCATCGGCCTACGGTCCACCGCTTGCGTTCATTCTTGGCGCCGGGCTTATGCCCTTATTCCTCGGTTATATGGGAGAAAACCATACCATTGGTTTGGGAATCGTTATTTTCAGTGCCGTTGTTATCGCCGGCTCTTTTCTCGTCAAACCGCTTAAGCTGTTGGAAAAGCTGGATGATGGATGCTAAAGAAAATAAGTATTACTGAATTTATATTTGGACATTCCGGTGATTAAGTGTTACTTTGCTGTCCTGTCCTGATTGGTTTTTAAACTTCTTTAAATTAATTAAATAAGGAAGGTAGGCAAAAATGCTGGAAAAAGCCAAAGAAATCCCGGGGAAATTAACGGAGAGTGACCTGGTCGATCCCGAAGAGATTCAAAACGTCCAGGTACTGACCCCAAGACTGCAACAGTTGAAAAAAGAGTGGGAAGATGCGGAACCCCAGGTGTATGTGGACGATACCCTCCTGTTCACGGAGTCCTGGAAAGAGACGGAAGGCCTGCCGGTAGATATCCGCTGGGCAAAAGCCCTTGAAAAAAGGCTGCTGGAAGGTCCCATCATGATCAGGAAGGGTGAGATTGTCGCAGGTTCCCTCACCAAATTCATCCGCGGGAACGGCACCCTGTGCGCCATGAAACCCCATGAAATCCTGGAGATGTGCGAGAGAGGCAAGTTCGCCCGCAAGACCAGCGATACGGAATCCACCAACATCACCCCCGAGGATCTGCAGGCACTGAAAGCCGACGCCGAGTACTGGATCGAGCATATGCCCCAGGTCAGTACGGTGAACAAAGCCCTTGAATATGATATGGGCGCGGATGTCTTTGATCTCCTGTTTGACAAGGGGTGCGTATTCGAAGGCCGCGGCGTACGGTATAAAATGGACAGGGGGCTTTTCCAGAACTACAGCGCGTATGGCGGCGGTGGGGCACAGGTCAGCGTCAAGTTAGTGGAAAACGGCCTTAACCATGTCATCGATCTGTGCAGGAAAGAGCGTGAACGGATGATGGCGGAGGGCGACAATGAAAATTCCCATGGTTCCGCCCAGTTCCTGAGAAAGTACTGGCTCCTGGAGGCATGCATAATATCCTGCGAGGCGTTCATCAAGTACGCAAATCGACACGCCGACCTGGCAAGAGAGATGGCGGCCAAAGAAACCAACGAAGAACGAAAAGCCGAATTGCTCCGCATCGCGGACGCCTGCGATCGGGTGCCCGCCGAACCGCCCCGGGACTTCTTTGAAGCACTGCAATGCGTGAGGCTGTATCATCTGGTCTGCTGGAAGGAGAGTTCGGACCGACCGGAGGTACCACTCGGCCGCCTTGATCAGTTCCTTTATCCCTATTACAAAAAAGATAAAGCGGCCGGGAAGATCACCGCACAGGAGGCCGCCGAACTGTTGGGCGCCCTGTGGCTGAAGATAAGGGAAGTCGAAAACCTGGTCACGATTCCCCGCTCCCAGAGAGCCGCCCCCGGTTCCCTGCTGCCCAACATCACCCTTTGCGGCACGGACAAAGACGGGAAAGACCTCACCAATGAAATCTCCTGGCTGGTGCTGGAGGCGATGGCTCAGGTGAAGCTTTCGGAGCCCGCCATCTATGTCCGCTATAATCCGGACATGGACCCGAGATTTATTCTTCATGCTGTCCGCAGCAATGTTGAATTCGGCGGTGGGAATCCCGCATTCCTGAATGACAGGCTGGGAACCCAGCGCTATCTCGACAGGGGCGTACCCATGGAAGACGCGTGTAACTGGAATGCCAGCGGATGCCTCGGCTATCATCTGGACTGTATGGAGCACGTGGGCGGCGGTCATAACATCAACCAGTTGAAGGTAATGGAACTAGCCCTGAACAACGGGTTCGATCCCAGAACCCGGAAACAGCTTGGTCCCAAGACAGGAGATCCTAAAACCTTCACCAGCCTTGAGCAGGTGATGGAGGCTTACTTCAAACAACTGGAATATTTCGTTCCGCTTCTTCACAAGATCAAGATGCTATCCTTGTGCACGGAAATCACCGACGGCCCCATGAGCGGACTCCGGTGCGCCATGCAATACGAGGACTGCATCCCGTCCGGCCTCACCCCTAAAGAAGGCGGTGCCCGCTATCCCGAAGGCAGAACCTCCTGGCTGGGCAGCCGCGGCATGGTCGATCTCGCCGACACATTCTCCGCCATGAAGAAGCTCGTCTTTGACGAGAAAAAAGTCTCTATGACCGAACTGCTCGACGCGTGCGCCAATGACTGGGAAGGTAAGGAAGAACTCCGCCAGATGTGTCTGAACGCCCCCAAGTACGGTAACGACGACGAATATGTCGACTCGATCTATGACGAGCTCTCCACCAAAGTGCCCGAGATCATGCAGAGATGGATCGATCCGATCACGGGAAAAAAGCCGATGCTCTTTATCGGCGCGGCCGCCGGACATGTTCTCATCGGCAAGAGGATCGGCGCCCTGCCAAACGGCAGGATGGCCTACAGTCCCACCTGTGACGCGGCCTGCTCTGTCATGCCCGGCATGGATGTGAACGGACCCACCGCGGCGATCATGTCCGCGACCAAGGGGCCGTATGCCAACGAATTCTGCGGTTATGCCATGAACATGAAATTTTCAAAGAACGTGCTGAACAACGACAAGAAACTGCAGAAGATGGCCTGGCTCATCCAGGCATTCATGCAGCGGGACGGCTGGCACATCCAGTTCAACATTCACAGCCGTGAAGAGTTGCTGGACGCCCAGGAACATCCCGAGAACCATAAAAATCTCCTGGTAAGGGTAGGTGGTTACAGTGCTTATTTCATCGATCTCCCGCCCAGCCTGCAGAAGGAGATTGTCAATCGTTCGATGCACGACAGTTTTTAGATAAACAGGACCAGGTTTAATTCAATAAAAGAGCCGCCTGATGGCGGCTCTTTTATTGTAAAACAGCGGAAAGCTTTTATAATTTTATTTGGCCGGATTTATGAGCTGCCAATATCTCTTTTTCTTCTTGATCGTATTTCATTTCAGGCCTTCCTTTTCTTTTAAATAATCTTTTGCAGCCTTTCTTTTCTACTCGAGATAGCCGTAGGAAGTCGAAAAAAATGCTTGGCGTTTCACTTAAAAAAATGTTTTGAAATCGGCTCACCAGACCAATAATTTGATCAGATCCCTGACATCATCCAGCTTTTCAAGTTCCTTGACAGTGGCGATTATTTTATCCGCATTCTCTTTCGGCATCGGGCTTTCCGAGAATTCCACGCATCCCTGGAATTTGGCAACACACTCGTCAAATGTGGCCGGCTTTTCAGGCGAACCCGTGGCGGTCAGCATCTCTTTCGAGTAAGTCGCGCCGTCTTTCATTTTTATTTCGACTTTGGCCGGTTCAAGTCCGCCGGTGTTGTATTTCGGATCATTCTCAACGTTTATTTTTGCGGCGACATCCAGGATCTCCTGGTCCTTTATGGCCTGCTCCGTAAAGGATGAGGGGGCTACGCGCTTTTTGGCAATGGCGGTCGCACAGCCCCAGGCAAGGCTGAACTGGCTGTCGACGAAGTTGCGCGGTTTCGCCTTGACTTCAAGTGGCAATCCCAGAAGACCGAGTGTCCCCTCTCCGCACCAGATCTGTATGCTCTCGACCTTTTCAGGAACGATGTCGTATTCCTTTACAAGGCTCATGGTCGCATCGATCGTCGGATGAGTGCCCCTGCAGCATGGATAGGGCTTGATGGATATATTGGCGCTTTCAAAACGGGTTCCCAGATCTCCCACGAGAATGTCTCTTGAATAACTTTTTCCGTGATATACCTTGTAATACCCGTGATGGCCTTCCAGACTGTTTATGGCGCCGGTAACTCCTTTCCCCGCAAGAATCGCCGCGGTAATGCCGCCCTTAACGGCAAAGCCCGGTCCGAGACGTTTTGTGAGAACACCGTCTTTAACGACCTGGCCGTTTCCGCATGACTGATGGTAGCCGATACCGATCGCGCTGATAATCTTCTCCTCGCTAAGCCCGAGAATTTTACTCGCAACGGCCGCCGATACCATAAAACCATTGAGTGTCGTGAAGTGCCAGCCGTACTGATGAACGTCCTCTTCGCCCGGACGTGTGGCGAGCCCCATCCGGCTGATCATATCCCCACCGACGGCAATCACCTGAATAAAATCCTTTCCCGTAAGACCGCCGGCAAGCTCTGCTACCGCAAGAGCGGTCGGTATCGTAACGACACCGGGGTGCATGATGGCGGCTTCGTGAACATCGTCGAAATCAAGTGAATGGGCCATAGATGCATTGGCCTGGGCGGCATTGGGCGCCGGTACTTTCCTGCCGGTGACGAAAATGGTCGCCTGCTCCGCTCCACCCCACTCCAGCGTCATCTCCCTTACTTCCCTGGCTCCCGCCTGGCCGTATCCGCCGACCGCGACAGCGATAAGGTCAAGAACCTGTTTTTTTGTTTCATCGATGACTTTTTCAGGAAGATCATCATATTTCACGTTAAAAAAATTTTTTGCAAATAAATTACTGGCGTCCACTATGTTTACCTCCTGTTCGTTATTCCGATGTAGTTACCGTAAGAGCAAACAACCCAGACAATTTCAAAACATTCCATTTTGTCCGGTTTTTGCGTTAATCGATTCGCTTTGTACCTGATTTCACGCATGGCGGGAAAACGTTATGAAAATGGCTCAACAATGAATGCCAAAAATACCGGGAAGTAGTCAATTGAATTTTTCAGAGTGCGTACAAAAAACTGGTGTGGCGTTAATCTTCTAACCGTCGATGAGGAAACCCTCATTATGTGGCCGAATATCCGGCTCTGGTCCTAAAATCCCGGGAATTCCTTACAGCCTGCGACTATTTTTCACGTCAGGCACTATATATTCGACAATGATACACCTACAAAGCATTGATATTACAACATATAAATACAATAAAATTGCTCGATTATCTGTTTTCTGATAAAAAGAATACGCTTCTTTCAATTGGCGACTTCGACGGACTTCAGGGTAAAATCCGCTTCGATTCCTTCGGCGATGTCGAGCCTTCCGCCGTTGCCATGCAGATCGTCCGCAACCATAAATTCGTTGTCATAGAGTGATGCCATGAAATCCCCCATTCCGTTTAAAAAATATCTGGCCAGAAATTTCGGTGTCGTTGCGATCCTTCCGGTGATCATCATTGCCTGTCTGGTATGGTTTTTCATCCTGCCGTCCATTTAACAACGGACAGCCATCCATCACCAGGTCCTCGCCGATGCTATTGCAGACAAGATTTCCACCTATTTAAAAGGCGGCGAACGCCAACTCATGGCTTTGGCCAGGTATCTCGGAAACCGCGAAACACGGGTAGATACGGATGAATTCAGCAGTGTTGTGAAGGAAAAATCTATGGAATTGCTCGGACTGGATTCGGAAAAGGATCGATTGTTGGACGATTTGATTGCCTGCCTGCCGCGGGAAGATCAAGCATATTTTATTGAATCCGGCGAAAAAGCCGTTAAAAATGCCACGCCCTGGCAGTATGAAGGAAAATTTATTAGGCCTTCAGGAGAGGAGATATGGATCGAATGCCGTTCAGAACCAAGAAAGGCCGGTAACAGGATAATTTACTACGGTCTAATTACTGATATTTCCGAGCGTAAACAAATGGAACAGGCCCTGAAGGAAAATGAACAACTGCTTGTCAATATTCTGGAATCGATGGATGAAGGGGTTGTGATGCTCGACAGTGAGTTCAATTATAAGCTGTTTAATAATGCCGTAGAAAAACTCTCCAACACACCGAGACAAAAGGTACTCGGTAAAAAACCATGGGAAGCCTTTCCGGAATTAAACGAAACAGAACTTCTGGATGATTTCAAAAAAGCGATGAAAGGCGAAAAAATATTAGGAAAGGAAACGTACGTTACCTTTCCCCACCAAAAGGATATATGGCTAAATGAAAGTATTATTCCGCTCAGAGATACGGATGACGGCATCATGGGTGTACTTCATATGGCGATTGACATTACCCGGAAAAAGCAGAACGAAGAAGAGCTGCGCCGGCTGCGGAACTATCTGTCCAACATTATTGATTCCATGCCCTCATACTGGTTGCGGTGGACAACGACGGCAATGTCACCCAATGGAACCGCCAGACGGAGAAGATCACCGGGTTGAGTTTTGAAGATGTCCGAAACCGGCCCCTGTCAAGTGTTTTCCCCCGGTTGTCGGATGAAATGGCGAACATCAGGGATTCCATCAGTCGGCGTTGTGTAATACATAACTCAAAAATCGAGCGCCGGGAAGAAAAAGATATCCGGTTTGAAGATGTCACTGTTTTTCCACTGGTTGCCAACGGTGTCAAGGGAGCCGTCATCCGGGTAGATGATGTGACCGAACAGGTGCGCCTGGAAGAGATGATGATCCAGAGTGAAAAGATGCTTTCGGTCGGGGGCCTGGCGGCGGGAATGGCCCATGAGATCAACAACCCGTTGGCCGGCATAATGCAGACCGCCAGGGTGATGGCCAACCGCCTGGGGGACAGTCTGGATATTCCGGCAAACCGGAAGGCTGCCGAAGCGGCAGGGGCCACAATAAACCGAATAACAAACTATCTGTTGCTTGCATTTATGCTGATTTCAACAATTATGTATTGTTTCTTCATTTATCTCGGCATGGGATTATATGTAAGCTTCCTTGAAAGCCAGGGGATAACGGCCTTTTCCAATTTTACGGCAGTCACATCCGTAAGTCCGTTCGTCTGGCAGCTACTGGCGGTTGCATCACTCGTGCTGAATTCGCTTTTCGCCCTCTTTTCATCGAGAAATCAGGGGGAATCGAATTCTTTTGTCACCGCAGCCGTGTTCCATATTTCCTGGCTTTTTTCCTGTCTGCTGGCACACGGGATCGGGTGTCTGCTTCCATTCTTCATGTGGACGCCTGTGCTGAAATGAATACTGTTGTCATCAATTACCTGATCCTCTTCAGACCGATCCGAAATCCTTCAAATCCATTGACTTATCTAAACAATCCGGGTTAATAAATAACCTCTATTCAATAGCCCTAAACTAGGAGTTGAGTATGAAATCAACCACAATAATGCTGATTTTTATGGGATTGATGCTTTTTAATGGCGCCTGTGATGTGAAGAAGATGCAATATCCGGCAACCGAAAAAATCGACCATACGGACACCTACCACGGTATTGAGGTAAGTGATCCCTATCACTGGCTGGAGGAGGACGTACGCGAGTCCGAACGGGTGGCCCGGTGGGTCAAGGCAGAGAACGAGGTAACCTTCGGCTATCTGGAAAAATTGCCCGGGCGAGGGGCAATCGAGGAACAACTGACCCGGCTCTGGAATTATGAAAAATTCGGCACCCCCTTCAAGCGGGGCGGACGCTACTATATCGCCAAAAACGACGGGCTGCAGAATCACTACGTCTATTATGTTTCGGACACCCTGGACGGTGAGCGCCGTGTATTGTTCGACCCGAATGAATGGTCCGAGGACGGCACCGTGGCACTGGGGGACATGGTCTTTAGTGATGACGGCCGCTATGTGGCCTATGGGATCCAAGAGGCGGGATCCGACTGGCGGTCCTGGAAAGTGCGCGACATCGCGAGCGGCCAGGATCTGGATGACCGGCTGGCGTATTTGAAATTTGCCACTGTGGCCTGGGATCCCGGGGTTGAAGGCTTCTATTATACCAAGTATCCGGACCCTGATCCCGACAATCAGTTCCAATCCCTCAACAAGAAAATGAAGGTGATGTATCACCGCCTGGGAACCGTCCAGGCCGAGGATCGGGTGATTTACTACCGGCCCGAGCATCCGGAGTGGGGCTACGACGTGCAGATAACCGATGATGGGCACTATCTGGTATACAACATCTGGGTCGGTACGGATCCCAGGTACCGCATCATGGTGCAGGACCTTTCTGTTGCCGATGCCGAACCCGTGGATGTCGTCACCACTTTTGAAAATGAATACAGCCTCATCGACAATGACGGTCCCCTCCTCTATTTCCGAACGGACAGGGATGCTCCCAATGGCCGCATCATTGCCATTGACCTGCGAGAACCTACACCGGAAAATTGGCACGAGATTATCCCGGAATCGAAGCACTTACTGGAAGGGGCCAACCTGATCAATGACCAGTTCGTCTGCGCTTATCTCCAGGACGTTGCCACCCGGATCAAACTTTACAGCCTGACCGGTGAGTTCGTCCGTGACATCGATCTGCCCGGATTGGGCACGGCCGGCGGTTTCGGCGGCAAACACACCGACACCGAGACTTTCTACTCCTTCCAGTCCTATGCCGTCCCGCCTTCGACTTACCGCTATGACATGATCACGGGCCAGTCACAGTTGCTCGAACGTGCCAAGGTGGACTTCGATCCGGATCAATACGTCACGGAACAGATATTTTACCCATCCAGGGATGGCACACAAATCCCCCTGTTTATCACCCATAAAAAAGATATGGTCTTAAGCAGCCGAAACCCTACCCTGCTCTATGGCTACGGCGGCTTCAACATCTCGTTGACACCCGGTTTTTCCGTATCGCGTCTGGCCTGGATGGAGATGGGGGGTGTCTATGCCGTGGCCAACCTGCGAGGCGGCGGCGAATACGGCAAAGCCTGGCACGAGGCGGGAAAGAAATTCAACAAGCAGAATGTCTTTGACGACTTCATCGCCGCGGCCGAAACCTTGATCGAGAAAAAGATAACCTCCTCGGAGAAACTGGCCATCATGGGCGGGTCAAATGGCGGGCTTCTGGTGGGAGCCTGCATGTGTCAGCGTCCGGATCTCTATGCAGCGGCAATTCCTGAGGTGGGGGTGATGGACATGCTCCGTTTTGACAATTTTACGGCCGGCCGTTTCTGGACCGATGATTATGGCTCGGCCAAAGACAGCAAGGAGATGTTCGAGTACCTCAAGGGGTACTCTCCCTATCACAATCTCAAGCCGGGTACGGCCTATCCGGCTACGCTGGTCACCACAGCCGACACGGATGACCGGGTGGTGCCGGGGCACTCTTTTAAATTCGCGGCGAGACTGCAGGAGTGCCAGGCCGGTCCGGCCCCGGTCCTGATCCGCATCGAGACCCGCGCCGGTCACGGCTCGGGCAAACCCACCGCCATGGTCATAGAAGAACAGGCGGATATATATGCATTTCTGAAGCAGAACCTGGGAATGTAACTGCAACATCGACGAAAGGAGAGAGACTATGTCCATAGAAGAGAACAAAGCTCTGGTAATGCGGTTTTTAAATGATTTTATGATTGATCATAAAGTCGAGGTTCTGGATGAGTTATTAGGCCCGGATTATACCCAGCACAATCCGGGACTTGGCGACGGGAAAGCCGAACTGATCCGGTTCTTCCAGGACTTCTGGAAAATATATCCGACTCCGAAATACACGTTGAAACGAATCATCGCGGAAGGCGACCTCGTGGCGATTCATTACCATTTCCAGCCGGATCCCAACGAAAAGGGCGGCGCCATCGTCGATATCTTCAAAGCGGAAAACGGTAAACTGGTGGAGCATTGGGATGTTTACCAGTTATGGCCCGAAAAATCTTTGTGTGAAAATCCGATGTTCTAAGATCCGCTTTCAAAACGTTTCCAGCCAAACAGCGGCAGAACATTCGACAGTACGGTTAGACGCAAGCTTATCCCGGTATGAAGGAGAAAACATTATGACAAAGTTAACGGATTACAACGCATATGGAGAAAAACTCGAAAGTCACTTCTGTCTCAGAACATCCCCGATGGCGGTAAAAATGCTCGAAACCGAAGAGGATATCCCCGAAGGGGCAATAAGGCCTTCAAAAGATATGGGGGCCCGGATTGCCCAATGCCAGGCATTCGCCCTTTCCCGGCGGGAGAAAAAAACAGTTGCCATGCTGAAGGAGGACAACAACTGCTTTGCCCCGATCATCGCCTACGGCATCGAAGACAAGCCCGATGACCCGGAATACAAGCTGTTCATGAGGTTTCCGACCTTTGAAAGAGACAAATATATCGGCATTGTCTCCGCACCACTGAGAACTGCGAATTTCGAGCCCGATGTGGTTATCATCTATTCGAATACGGCCCAGATGAGAAGTCTTATCATGCCGTTTCATTTTTCAGCGAAGGAGGATGAGGTCCGGTATCATTTTTTCCCGCCCGTATGCTCCTATCTTCTCGTACCGGTTATAAATGACCAGAAGTGCCTGGTGGCACTTCCCGATCCCGGGGAGCATATGCGTGCCCTGTCCGCTGAAGATGAAATCATCATTTCCATACCCGCGTCCAAAATGGGTGAGATCATGGAGGGGATGGGAAAGGTTGCGGAATTCAAACAGGGCTACAGAGACATCAATTACATGATGAACTATCATTTCCCGCTGCCGCCGCTTTACCAGGATTTGTTTGACCGGTGGGGGATGGGTAAAAACGGGGCGTAGGATATGCGGCACAGGCCACATAGTTACTACATGTTGGACTGGGGCTCTCTATTATGAGGCGAATAATCGAGCAGCACGGTTGGGCTGTGGATATAAAAGGCTGTCTCCATTTGCGGAAATCCCAATGACAATCATCTCGCTTTTCCCGAACATATTTCTGATTCTGGTTACTATCTCGACGCCATCCATACGGGGCATCCGGTAATCCGCGATCGCGAGTTTGATATCGCCATGTTCTTTCAGTTTTTTCAATGCGGCATTGCCGTTTTCCGCTTCAAGGACCTGATATCGATGGTTGCCCAAAAGCTCTTTGTAATGTTTTCTGGTCACATCGGAATCATCTACCACAAGGGCTTTTATGCTTTGATTCATACAAAGACGGGAAATCAGCTTCTTAACATACGCAGCACTTTCAGGACCCCGCTTCACAACATAGTTGATGACATTTTTCGAAAGGATCTCGGAGCGAACCTGTTCATCCAAGGTGCCGGTCAGCACAATCGAGGGAATGCCTTTTGATAGGACGTAATCGACACTTTCCCTCCTGGAAGTGTTCTTCAAGACCAGCCCCATAACCGCGACAAAAAAATCACTCTTCTTCTCAAGCAGCTCTTTTGCTTCATCATATGAAAACACCTGAAAGACATCGACATCCACATCGGAGACAAGGTCTCTTTTAATGAAATTGGAAATGGCTTTATTGTTTTCGATAATCAGAATGCTGTTTCTTGCATTTTCCTCCATACAACATCCTGCCTTTCATCAATGAACAAACGGCTCCAGACCGATCAGAATATCGGCCTCAAAACATGGGCAAACCAGCCGAGGCCTTCGTATTCACGGTACCCCTTTGTTCTGGAGGAGCCAAAAATGTATCTTTTCTTCCGGTATTCCAATACGCCGGAAACGGTGTCTCCGGCCTTGAGATCATAGATTTGATTCGGCAAATCCAATTTCATCCCGACCGGAAAAAGCTCCCCATCAGTCGTTTCAATAATTTCGGACTGGCTGTTGGTGTAAATTGCGGCACTGCCCTCGATAATCATTCCCTGACGGTCCTGTGGCAGACAGGTTTGCAGAATTTTTTTCGCTTCCGTATCCCAATCGAACAGGATTCCCAGCACACCTATCGTATCCCCCTCTCTTTCACCGTTCTTTCTCACGCCACCGGAATAGATCAGCGATCGTTCCTTGTTTTTCTCCAGATTGGAAGATGCCACGTCCTGAACCGCGTACTCATTTGACAAGGCGGTTCTCATCCCCATTTGAAACCAGGCCTGATCGGAAACATTTATCTTGGAAAGCTCGTTTTTCAATTCGGTCCTGGAACACGCCCGAATGTCGCCGTTGGCGTCCGACAATACCAGATTCCGATACATGGTATAGCTGCCGTTGATAACTTTCAACCGGTTGCCCGCTCTTATGAAATTCTCTTCGGTGGGGTCCAGAAGTGCCTTCCAGAAATATTCGTCAGTGGCCCACCACCTGATATCGGCAGATCTTTCAAACAGGTTCCTGTCGATCAGGTCGATTGCCTGTTTCGAGAAATTTTCAAGTGCTTTCAGATTCAATCGCAACTCGCCGTTGGCCATCTCTTTCAGAAGATCCTCCATCCGGGAAGTGACATAGTCTCCGGATTTTGTAATCTGATTGAATATTGGCCCCAGCGCACCGCCTCTTTTCCCGAGTTTGGAGGCGAAGACGATACCATTCAGCGATATCAACTGAATGGACTCTTTATCATCCTGGACCTTGTGATAGGTCTGCTTGTTGATATCGGGGATTATCTTTGAACTCAACAATTCCTCGGCGCTGATATTGTAGGTATCTATATCCGTGTCGTTTTCGAAAATATGGGACTTCGGCAGAATCACATGGGAGCTCCAGCCAAGCCCCCTGTAATCGAGATAACCGTCCGTCCTCGAAGAAAAAACCGCGGAATCGATACCCTCGAAAACAAGATAGCTGTTCATGCGATCGCCATCATTCAGCACCCTGTTCTTTCGAGGGATATGAGCACTCTCTCCTACCTCGAGTATACTTTCGTCGGTGGACGCGATGATTTTACCTCTGCTGTTCGTGAACATGGAATAGCAGCCGTCCGAAATAGCCCCGTCCCCATCCATCGGCATATACTCTTCCAGAATGATTTTTGCTTCCCCCTGAAAGTCAAAAAACACGCCCATGGCCCCGGTGACATTTCCATTTTCGTCACTGTTTTCTCTGAGAGCGGTGGAATAAACCAGTGAGAGTTGATCTTCCACTTTTGACTTGTATATATCCTGGGCAAAATATTCCGTGCCGTTTTTGGTTTCGAGGGCCTTGACGAACCAGCTCTCCTCTTTCACGGACATCCCCAGCACGATGGACCGCCGATCACTGTTGGAGTTGGCGATAATAAACCCCTCCGAGTCCGCAATAACCAAGTCCCGATACAACGTATACGAGTTATTGATATCCTCCAGGCGGTAACAGGCGTATTCGATTTTGGAAGCAAGCTGGGCCATTCTTCGAAGGAAATCCACAAGTACCTTGGCGTCTTCCGGAGAACTTTCCAACTGACCGGACAGCTCCCTAAACACGGAAATAAGGCTTTCCAATGCACCTTCTCTCAATAAAATAGAGAAGTTTCCAAGGCCCTTTTTTACACCCTCCAGACACTCCTGGAGGGCCTTTTTTTCATCCCCAATCGCCTCCGGGGTATCGCTGTCTCCGGCCGCACCCCTCTCCTTCAGCGGTATTCTTTCCAGTAATCCCAGAATATTGACGGCCTCTTTTTTGGTATTTTCATAGAACTGGATGCAATTACTGAACGCCGTTTCCAGGGCCCACCAGCGGACATCACAGGTTCGTTCCAGCAAATTTCTGTCCAGAGTATTGATCTTGTTATACGCTGTGGTGTGCAGAATTGACTCGTGCAATTCTTCCTTCGCGACATAATACTGATCAAACAGTTTTTTCGTGACGTCCAGCAGCTCACCCGAAAAATTCTCGACCCGCTTCATCAGCTCAGTGATCTGCTCCTGTTCGGTTGAATTCGCGCTGATCTCCACGGCGGTCGACTCACCCTGGTTGCAGACGGGGAAGATGCCATTTAATTCGCTGACGATTTTTTCATAGAATTCCCGATGTTCGAATCGAATCGACGGGTCGAAAATACTGAAACTTTTTGCCGCGCTTGTATTAACTGCCATGGTTTTCAACCTCCATATGTGTGACAAGATCTTTTATTAGTTTGGGGATTGATAAAAGAGAGATGAGGTCCTCATCACTTTTCATGACTCCCTCAATATATGTTTCATTTACATGTGCCGGAGGCGGATAGAAGGCCCCCCGCTCACCGTCCATGATTTTATGAACATCGTCGATCAATAAAACAACCGGTTCATCCTCTGCATTCAGTCCCATATCCAGCGCCTCCTGGGGAAGACCATCCTGCGTCTCCAGAATAATCATCTTTTTTCTCTGGCCGGGTGCGGCTGTGACATCGGATTTAAACAGGCAGCGCTTGAGATTGATCACCGCAGTCGTTCTGCCCCGGAGATTCATCAGTCCCTCGATTCTCGAGTCATGACCCGGAATCGGATACACAATGGCCTTCCTCGCTATCTCCTGAACCAGATAGATAGGTATACCGAACAGGTCTTCACCGACATAAAACGTAGCGTATTCCATAACGCATTCCTAGTCCTATTTTTTTATCCCCTTAAAAAGCTCGTTGATCTTATGAATGACACGATCTTTGTCCAGCTTGACTTCATACGCATCAAAACCCGCATCCATACCTTTTTTGACATTTTCTTCACTGTCGAGCGACGTTAACGCCATAACGGGGATATCCCGAATTTTGGGGTCCGATTTAATCGTTGAGACCAGCTGGTATCCATCCATAACGGGCATTTCGATATCCGAGACCACGATATCAAAATCCCCCGGCTTCGCTATCAACGCCTGTAGCGCCTCTTCCCCGTTTTTACAGATGGTGGTTTTTTTTATCCCGTACGATCTAAAATACTGCGCGATGAGCTGCCTGAAAAAGATCTGGTCTTCTGCGAAAAGTATTCTGCACTGCTCAATATCACCGGCAAGCTCCCGGTGGTATCGTTTGGGATCGAATTTCTGCAGCAACGTAAATATATCCAGAAGGGTAATCAACTCACCGTTGTGAAAGAAAGTGCCCATAATGCCGTTTTCATCGGCCTCTTTCGTGTTCAGATCTTCCGATAATTCAATATTCGTGATTATGCTGTTCCCAATGACCCCGGTCGGATATTTTATCCTGGAGGGTACAATCACGATCAAATCTTCTTTTTCCTCTTCCAGCGGCGATACATTCAGCGATTTATCCAGGCGAAGCAGTGGAATGGATTTTCCATGGCGCTGGATAAACTCGCGGTCACCGACCTTTTTCACGTCTTTCATTTTGAACTTGTCGACTTCCGACAACAAATTGACCGGTACGGCAAAGTATTCCTCGGGCGCATAATTGAACACGACCACATGTTGCTTTTCTTCCTGGACCATCTTTCGGGACATAATCGTCTGATAGAGGTTTTCCTGTTGCCTGGTGAAATTCAGAGACGCCTTTTCCACCAGCCCGTTGATGTCGAGAATCAGGGCGACCTTTCCGTTACCAAGAATGGTGCTGCCCGCGAATACCTTTCGATGTTTGATCAACTGGGGCAAACGCTTGACAACGATCTCCTCCTTGCCCGTAATCTGGTCCACCAGAACGCCGAAATAGTTCTGTTTGAACTGGAGCACAATAAAAATAAAACTCCTTTTACGCCGATCATCTCCAGTGCGGTGTTCCTCATGCGCCTGGTTTTCGGCATCTGAATTTTCCAACCGACGATCCACAAATGACTTTCTCCGATCCACGGCCGTCTTTTGGCCATCACGGGTGATGTACGTTCTTGGCATTTCAAGGATATCTTCCAGATGAACCAGGGGAATCAGCTTGTCTCTCAACTTGAAGACTTCCTGCTCGTTTATCCTGGAAATCTGGCGCATTTCCACCTCGGGAGACAGTTTGATCACTTCATTGACCGCCACCTGGGGGATCGCCAGGGTATAAGGCCCGATATTGATAATCAATCCCGCGATAACGGATGAATTTACAATGGCCTGCGTCAGGGGAATTCGGGTCTGAATCAGGGTTCCTTTTCCCGGATTGGAGGAGATATCCACTATGCAGCCGATTTTCTCCAGATTGCTGCGAACGACATCCATACCGACGCCCCTTCCGGAGAGTTTAGTCGCCTGCTCTTTGGTGGAAAATCCCGGGTGGAAAATGAATTGTATAATATCCTTGTCCGAAAGAAGGTCCGCTTCAGGCTCGGTAATCAGTTGTTTTTCAATCGCCTTCGCCCGCAGCACCTGCGGATCGATCCCCTTACCGTCGTCTTCAACTTCGATCAGGATCTGTCCGCTCTCATGACGTGCCCGCAGGTACAGATTTCCCAGAATCCCCTTACCGGAATTCGACCGGACCTCCGGTTCTTCGAGGCCATGATCGACCGAATTCCGGACCAGATGGGTCAACGGATCCGAGAACGCTTCCAATATGGTCCTGTCCAGTTCCAGTTCGCTGCCGTCAATGTGCAGCTCGATTTTCTTGCCCAGGTCCTTGGAGAGGTCCCGGACTGTCCGCTTGTACTTGTTGAACAGCTGTCCGATGGGTTGCATTCGGGTCTGTATGACATGCTGGTGCAGTTTCGTAATACTCTGGGAGAGGGTCTGGAACGTCTTGTCCCTTTCGTACTTCGTCAAAAATTGGTTGCGTCCCAATACGACCTCACCGATCAATTCCAGCAATTCGTCAAGGACTTCCACACCAATGCGGATCGTGCTTTTTTCGGTCACGGCTGATCGCTCCGGACCGGTTGTTTTATTCTCTCTATCTACAATTATATCAGTCGGTTGATAGGCATTTTCGGGCATTTCCAGGGAGGTAGGTTCGGCATCTTTCCTGGCAACCGGTACCGCTTCCGTCTTTTCGTCCGCGGATTCATCTCCTTCGGAGATCATTCCCCGCTGCCCGGTTTCTATTTCTGACTCGGCAGCTTGCGCAATGCTTTCGGGGGCCGTTCCCGGCTGACCGGATAAGACAGCTTCAAGTTCCGCTATCAGGTCGCTCATGTCCGAGGCGTTTCCGAGATCCGGCTGGGTGAGCATATCCGACAGCGCGTCCCGGGCCCTCAGGAGAATGTCAATAATCCCGGCACTGATCTCAATCTCGCTGCTCCTGATTTTATCCAACAATGTTTCGGCCTTATGACCGACCTGTTCAATATTGACAAGCTGGAAAAACCCCGCCGCACCCTTGACTGAATGAATCGCCCTGAATATTTCGTCGATGGCCTCCGGAGACTTGTCCGTCTCCAACCCTAACAACGTTTGTTCAATTGCATTAAGGTTTTCGGCGCTCTCCGCCACAAAATCTTTCAATAACTCTTCGGATTCGATATCCACAACTCCCCCTGCTTTGAAGCTACCGGAAATTGATTCTTCTAAATAAACCTTACAACTTACAAAGCAAGAACAATACCAGAATAGCGATCCAGCCTCATTCGGCCTTAACGTTCTATAATTAATATATTTTTTTGGGTCGCATCAAATTGTAGCTGCTCGCCTTAAATACATTATTGTAGTTACTTATTACATTTTTGTTTTATATATGTTTATCTTGACTACATTTTGGTTAACCCGCATTTTCGGGGGAACTCGTTCTCAACGATGAATTACGACTTTGTCTAACACATGTCGTTCGTTACACCAAAAAAAACAACTGGTTGATATGACATAGTTTTCAATATATCCTGTGAATATTTGTGTGGAAATATCCCAATATATTGATAAAATACCAATAATATGTTTTAAACACTGAATATATTCAAAAAGATGGGACTTACAGAATGAAAAATCACATGATGCGCTTTTGGGGAATTTTTGGGGCCATCGTTATCGTTGTTTCAACATTTGGATGCGAAGAAATCGATAGAACTTCCCGGAGTAACTATTTTATGGGAATGGATATGAAATTACCGTCAAACACGACTGTAAAACGGAATGAATTTAACGACACGATCAGTTATCTAAAAGGGAAGAACCTGTCCAAAGGATTAGAAACCGATCAGGTTTTTTTAAAACTTCAGTCCAACGATTTACTCCCCGAAATTGCCCTGGCATTTATTTCAGCAAACACGCGATTATTCAGAATCGAACAACCGGCAAGCGAATTGCTGGAACTATCCGTGAAGGAGGATGATCTCGGATTCAAGCATATTCGCTTCCAGCAGGTATTTAAAGGAATCCCAGTGAGAGCCGCTGAAATCAACGTTCATCTGGATAAGCACAACCACGTCTACCTGGTTCAAGGCAATTACATCCCGACACCTGCAAGCATCGATATCAACCCTGTTGTTTCCGGTAGCGATGTGGAACAAATTGTCACTGATAATCTGAAAATACGAAATTCCCAAAACGACCAATACCGTTCCGAGATGATAATTTTTTCTTCACCTGAAAAATCGCCCTGCCTCGCTTACCGTGCATTTATCACTGTCACTGCCTCCCAGGCGTGGGAATTAATAGTCGATGCGACCACAGGCGCCATCCTTGACAAGACCTCAACTGTTTATGATGGTGCGTCCCATTTAAGAAAAGCAAAATGAATCAAATGAGCATATATAATCAGGAGACGTCTGCCATGAGAAATGAAAGAGACATCAAACACAACCATAAGGCCCTTTTTATCGTTTTTTCCCTCCTGATGATACATGCCCTGATGCCGTTGGCGTATGCCGGGGCGCAGGGCGGCAGCGTGCTGGACGCCTTGAAATTCAACACGATACAGCAAGTCCAGTCAAATGCCCCCGGTACCGATGTGGGTGACAACTCACCGGATGAACAGGCCGCCAAGATAGCAGATGCCCTGAAACAGAGACTCGAAGAAATGAAGCCGGGAATGAAACGCGTGAAAGGCTCCGGGATCATTTCAAACAGCGGTCAGCAGGTCAAGATTGAAGGCGTACGAAATCAACTCTCGGATAAATTCAATATCCAGCTCCGGAACGGCGTCGGCACGCCTCGGCAAATAAAAGTAAAAAAAGAAGCAAAACTGAAAGGAATGGTTCTCGAAAGGGCCTCGACGCAAAAAGCCGTCGGTAAAGATCGGGACAAGGAGACCGCCAGGAGTTTCCTGAGATCCAAGCGCGGCCTCCTCCGCCTGTCGGACCCGGACAATGAACTCCTCCTGAGTGCCTATTCCACGGACGCCCTGAACCGCCGGCATCTTCGTTATCAACAGATCTTCAAGGACATACCCGTATGGACGGCAGAGCTGAACGTTCATCTGGACCGGAACGGGAATGTCGATCTGTTGAATGGTGCGTTTGTTCCTACCCCGAAACGCATGGTAACGCAGCCTGCATGGAGTGAAGCAGAAGCGATTGAGGCGGCGCGAGCGGCCGTCTCCAATGGAGAGACCGCGAAAGCCGACATCCCGCTTCTGATCATTTTCCCCCTGAAGAATAATATCTGCCGCCTGGCGTGGAAAATAGAGCTATCAGATTCATATAACTACGACTGGCTCGTCATTGTCGATGCATCGAACGGTTCCATTTTAACGGCATACAATCAGGTGATGTCTGACAGCGCTTCCGGTTCGGGAACGGATCTCTTCGGACAAAACCGGCAACTGTCGGTTTGGGAAGACGGTAACCAGTATTACATGGTCGATACAAGTAAAAACATGTACGACGAGACATCCACTCCGCCGGATTTGCAAAACACCAAAGGCGCAATCATTATCATGGACATGGAGCATAATGAACAGCCGGGCGACGGCGGCGCATTTGATGTATCCCATGTCACTTCCCAGAACGCCAACTCCGGATGGCTTCGGGATGCGGTGAGTCTAGCACACTGCATTTCCAAAACGTCCGATTATTATTCTGAGCGGCATAATCGATCATCACTTGACAATAACGGAAGATCCGTTCTCGGCTTGGTCAGATACGGAGACAATTATGACAATGCATTCTGGAGTTCAGGGTATAATGCGCTGTTTTTCGGGGATGCTGTACCATACGCCGGCGCGCTTGATGTGGTCGCGCATGAATATACGCATGGGGTAACATCTTTTACATGCGACCTGATCTATCAAGACCAGTCCGGCGCGCTTAATGAGGCTTTTTCGGATATTTTCGGTGAAATGGTTGAAGCATATGCCACGGGCAGTACGGACTGGATCAACGGCACCCTGCTGAATGACAATGGCCGAAACCTTAAAGATCCGTCATCCGTTGAAATCACGGAAGGATATGCCTATCCATCAAAAATGAGCGAATTTTATGGCAGACAGCATCCGCTCCTTCAGCAACTCGTCGACCAGGACTACGGCGGTGTTCATATCAATATGACCATTCTGACCCACTGTTTCTACCTGCTTGCCGAAGGACTTGACAATGCCATCGGCATCCGGGATGCGGAAAAGATATTTTATCGTGCGCAGACGGTCCATCTGCTGAGTGCTTCCCAGTTCATAGACGCCCGTCTGGCATGCGTCGCTTCGGCGGAAGAGCTTTTTGGTGAAGACGCCCTTCAGGTCCAAAAAGTCAAAGAGGCCTTCGATGCGGTGGAAATTTTCAGCGATGATCCGACACCCGCCCCAACTCCCACTGTTCCGGTTAATGGGGATGATTCTTCTGTTTCCGTCTATTATAGCTCCAATTATGGCGCCTATTACCTGGTCCGGTATGAAGAAGATCTCGGAGATCCGTCCGGGGGAAATATCATTTCCTGCTATGACATTGCCGCGGCACGTCCTTCCGTAACGGGAGACGGCGACATGGTGTTTTTTGTGGATTCGGTTAATGATGCCTGCTTTCTCGGGGTTGACTCGCCCGATTGCGAGTACTGTCTCGATATGCCGGGGGAAATCAGCTCGGTTGCCATGTCTCCCGATGGCAATTTATACGGTTTCGTGCTGCTCGATGAATATGGAGAGCCGACAAACGATATTACCGTTGTCGATCTGAGGGGCGCCGGATCTGAAAAGACCTTTCCCCTCGTTTTGCCCGCGACGGAAGGGGAGTCCCTCAATACTGTTTTGTTCGCCGACACAATGGACTTTACTTCGGACAACCGATACCTGATATATGACGCATACAACCTGTTGGAACTGGCGGACGGGACCAAATTGGGAGTATGGAGCATATACGCTCTGGATCTGGTCACCGAGCAGATTATCCCGCTGATTGAACCCTTCACGGATCTTGACATCGGTTTCCCGTCTATCGCTCAAACCAATAATCGTATCATGACATTTGATGCGGTCGATTCCACGACCGGCAACACCAGTATTTTGACTTACGATTTTTATAACGGCTATGTGGATATAGCGGGAATGGTCACAGGCTCATGGTCTTGTCCGGGATACACGGGAGATGACGGCGCCATTGTCTACTCAACACCCGATGCGTCAACATCTACCGGTTTTTCTCTTTATAGACAGGCGGTGGGACAAAATGCCCTTACTCCCGTCGGTGATCCCACGTTGTATTTAACCGATGCCGACTACGGCGTGGTTTACCGGCGCGGACTCTTTTCCTCGCCCACGGCGGACATCAGCGTTTCCCCAACTGCCTTATCGTTCGGAACCATCAACACCAACAGCATGCAAACAAAGACCATCACCACAACAAATACCGGAACCGGTGATTTAGCGATAGAAGGAATCGTTCTCTCAGGCGCCAATGCCGATCAATTCTTTATCTCCGGCGGCTGCACGGGCCGGACCTTGCTTCCATCCGGCGCCTGCAATTTCAGTGTCGGCTTCCTCCCCTCGACCGCCGGCGGGAAAAGTGCCGCCATTACTATTTTTTCAGACGATTCGGACACTCCCGTGGTAACGGTCACCCTTTCGGGAACGGGACAATCTTCCGGAACCGGGCAAACATCGGGATTCGACTACACGGCGTACCTCGAAAACAATCCCGATCTCCCCTCTTCCTGGGGGCCTTCCGAATGCATGGCGCATTATAAGCTATTCGGTTTTTGGGAAAAGCGCGCCGTCTCCTTTAACCTCGAGGAATACCTGAACGCCAACCCGGACCTCCCGAGGAACTGGACCCTTACAGATGCTTTGAATCATTACAACGTATTCGGGAAAGGAGAAAACCGTCTTCTTGCTTTCGATGCGGAAGAGTACTTGTCGCTATATCCCGACCTCCCCCAGAACTGGAGCTATAATCAGGCATGGGCTCATTACATATACTTTGGTAAGCAGGAAGGTCGTATCGCTTCGTTTGATGAAGTCGCCTATCTTGAGCTGTATACTGATCTTCCCCGGTCATGGGGACAGACGGAGGCCTTTTCCCATTACCTCTTTTACGGCCGATATGAAAACCGGGTCTATGATCCGTATGATGAAAATGCTTTTATGACGGATTGAGAAGAGAGAACACCTGAAGAAAACATTTTCGGCGGTATACTAAACCTCTTCCGCAGATTGAAAACTTGACAACTTGCTGTGATTTTGACATATGCTAATTTCTCATGAATAGAACTCCGATAATTTGATTACGAACTGATAGCTGAAACAGAAGAGCTTATGGGTGAAATTGATGTTACAATCTTGATGCCGTGCTTGAACGAAGAACGTACGATTGCCGGCTGTATTCAATGGGCATGGGAAACGCTTGACCTTCTGGAAAAGAAACATGGCTTAACTGGGGAAGTGCTTATATCTGATAATGGGAGTAGCGATGACAGTGTGAAAATCGCGGAAAAAAAAGGCGCCAGAGTCATCCATTGCATGGATCGGGGATATGGGAATGCCCTTATCTTCGGAGTACGCCATGCCAGAGGACAATACATTGTCATGGGGGATGCGGATATGAGCTATGATTTTCGAGAGAGCGCGGCAATGGTTGAGAAGCTGCACCTTGAAGGGTATCAATTGTGTATGGGGACCAGGTTGAAAGGCAATATCAAGCCGGGAGCCATGCCCTGGAAAAGCCGTATCGGCAATCCCCTGTTATCTGGAACTTTAAACCTTTTATTTCGTTCGGGTCTTTCCGATGCCCATTGTGGGCTACGTGCCTTTACCCGAAAAGCATTTGATCGGATGAAACTCTATTCCTCAGGAATGGAATTTGCGAGTGAAATGTTGGTTAAAGCGTCTATCTTAAACCTGAAAAGAACAGAAGTTCCTATTTCACTGAATCCTGATGGCCGTGACCGTCCGCCTCACCTTCGACCTTTCCGGGATGGTTGGCGTCATTTAAAATTTATGCTGATTTACTCGCCGCGCTGGCTTCTCTTTTACCCTGGAATTGTTTTGATGCTGTTGGCCTTTATTGGTGGAGTTATTTTGACAACCACGCCGGTAACGATTGACGGAGTAGTTTTTGATGTTCAGACCATGCTGTTGGCCGGACTTTGTTTTATGGGTGGCCATATGCTGTTTACTACTGCTCTGGTGGCCCGTTATTTTGCGTCGATTGAGGGCATGCTTACTCAAAACCGGTTAAATCTTTATTTGGTTGAATTTTTGCGTTTCAATAAAGCCATGGGGATCTTTTGCGTTTCCAGCCTATTTTCCGCCATTCTTATTGGCGTTCCCACCATTCAATGGATGGTTTCTGGTTTCCCTTCTTTGGACAACACCATCACTTTACGTTGGATTATACCTGGATTAGTGGTTTTTATTTTCGGTCTACAAATTTTCGTTAGTGGTGTAATGCTGGAGTTGATTGATCAATCCAAGAGAAAATAACCGTTTTAAAACTTTTAAGAATAAATTGTAAAAACAATCTATTGTTTTTCAAAGACATATAAATTATTAAGCCCCAATTGAAATTTCTTATGCTTTATTAATTTATATCGAGGCATTTTGAATAAATTCTTTACATCTTTCTGTTTAAAACCGTAATGTTGCTCATCGGACATACCATCCAAAATTCTGAGAAACTTTAAAACAACAATAATTTTATCAACAAAATCAGAAGGGACTGTAATAATAATTCTTCCTTTATTTTCCAACATATAATATAATTTTTCAGGTAGTATTTCTTGAATATCCGGTGAAATGTGCTCAAGGACCGCCATCATGGTGACGATGTTTATTTTATATCTATTATAATCAATATTTACAGAAGGGAATTCGCCTTTGAATAGTATATAATTTTTTCTTCTAATTATCTCATCTTTCAATAGCGGTTCTATACCTATTCCAAATTTAATCCTATCTCTTAAATTTTTAAATAATGCGCCATCATATGCACCTATATCAAGCACTATTGAGCCTTTAGTAATAAATTCCTTTACTCGTTTAATCCTAATTTTCCGCAAAAAAATATCAACACGCTTCATCGGTTAACGCCCCGTTCTCTTTATAAAACAACCCATGCAGAATTATTTTAATTGACATGTAAATCAATAAGAAAATGATGGTGAGTCGGCATATAGGATAAGAAGGTTCAGCAGTACACAGACGGCGAGCCCCATGGAACGTGTAGAGATACATTCGGTGAGGCCATGAAAATTCATTCCTCCCGTAAAGATATTCGGGCATGGAAGCCCCATTTTGGTAAGGTTTGCACCATCCGTTCCGCCCCGAACCGGATTTAACAGGGGATTGATGCCCGCCCGCCGCACGGCCTCGGAAAGCCGTTCAGTAATCTCGGGCTTTTTGCTGAGAAACTGATACATATTCGAGTATCTGCGCTTGATTTCGACATCGACTTTCAACCGGGGCTCCTCTTTTTCAAGATCTTCCGCAATCTTTTTTGTGATCTCGCCAAATTCAGCCAGAGGTTCTTCCTCGAAGTCCCGAAGGATCAGGTGGCATGTACACTTTGAAGCATCTCCGTTTAATTCGAGGGGATGAATGAATCCGCCCCTCCCCTCCGTGCATTCGGGACTTTTTTCCGCGGGCAGTCTTTCAATATACTTTGACATATATCGGAGCGCATTGACCAGTTTCCCCTTGGCCGTGCCCGGATGGGTGGATACACCGGTGACAGTGACATAGGCAGAGTCCGCGTTAAAAGTCTCTACATTGATTTCGCCGTCGAAATTCCCGTCCACCGTAAAAGCCACGTCCGCACCAAACGTTTTAATTGGAAATTTGGCTGTTCCACGCCCTATCTCTTCATCCGGAGTAAACGCGATGCAAATCTCCGGATGGGGCAAATCAGGATGGTCTTTCAAATATTCCAGGACCGATAAAATCTCCGCGATTCCGGCTTTATCGTCAGCACCCAACAGGGTCGCTCCATCCGAAGTGATAATTGTGTCACCGATGCATGCGGTCAACTCCGGCGTGTTTTCGGGGGTAATGGACACGCCGTTCTTGAGATGAATGGCCGAGCCGTCATATTTTTCATGAAACAGGGGTGTAACCGCCTCCCCGGGGACGGCGGATGAGGTGTCTAAATGGGCGATGAGGCCGACAGCCGCCTCCCGCTTGACGTTGGCGGGCAAGCTTGCCGTGACATAACAATACTCATCGACTCCGGCATCGGAGAGCCCGAGATCTCGAAGCTCTTTGACGAGTTTGTGAGCAAGGTCAAATTGCCGTTCCGTACTCGGATAGGATTCCGAATGCTCGTCCGAGGTGGTATGGATTCTGACGTATTCGACAAATCTGTCCACCAGGGCGGTCGTTTCCAGTATCTCATCTGGATTTTTAAAGTATTTCGTCATCTTTCCTTCCTTGCCGTTTCCGTTCACTTGTATGAGAATTCGAGGTTATTAATAAATACCCCTCTTGCTCTTAATCTCGTTGTCAATCTGGATTAAGAGCAAGATTAAGATTAAGATTAAGATTAAGAAAAATACACACATCCCCTCGAATATTTCAATAAAATGTCTAACATACCTTGGTTTTATATATTCTTATTCCTTGACACTCAAGCTTTTTAACACCTATATCTGTCTTAATAAAATAGAGCATCCCTACACAAACGACGGGAGGAGGACAAGGATGGCAGCGACTTCTGAATATGTGGTCCGCGGGGGACCTTACCCCGAACTCACTCTAACAGCCGTTTTGGTAGGATACGGCCTGGGTGTGCTGATCTCCCTGAGTATTGGATATGCGAGCTTGATGCTTGGCTTTTCAATAGAGGGTTCCGAGCTTGCGGCCATACTCGGTTTTGCCATTCTGCGGGGGTTAATGGGCCGGAACAGTATTATTGAAAACAATATTAACCAGACCATTGCGAGCGCCGTCAATGGCGCTTCCTCGGGGATGATGTTTTCTGTTCCGGCCCTCTTCATACTCGGGCAGACGGATTTCAATCCTGTTGTAATGGTATTTGCCTGCATTGCCGGTGGCGTACTGGGGATCGCCTTCATTATCCCCCTGCGCAAGCAAATGATTGACTTCGAGCGACTGACCTACCCTGGCGGGGTCGCCGTTGCGACCATTTTAAAATCGCCCGGCGCCGGCATAAAGAAGGCCCTCTATCTGGTGGTCGGCGCACTTGCCAGCGCCACCGTTCACTTCTTCAGTCAATCTCTCGGGATCGAAGATCTCAATATAGGCGGAATGATCGGTTTGCCCGATTACATGAACGGGGTCTGGTACGTCTCGTTGATGACCATAGGCGTCGCCTACATCGCCGGCAAGGGAGGGGTCTTTTTTATCGTCGGCGGATTTCTCTGCTATTGGATCCTGGCCCCTGTCATGTCATTAATGGGGATCCTGCCCACGGCGGAGATCCTGAATGCTGCCGGGCAGAGCATGCCCGGATATCTTCGCCTTCAGCTTTTTCGCCCCGTGGGTATCGGCATGTTGATCGGAGGAGCCATAACCGGCATTGTCCTTGCGCTTCCCCTTATCATCACCGCCATTAAAAGCATGCAAACCGCTTCAAAGATGAAGACTTCGGGTTCCTCCGACGAAATGCCCATCAAGCTCCTCTACCTTGCCGTTGGGGGGGCGGCGGTTCTCCTGTTCGTCATTGCACTTTACTCAACTGCTGAAATGGGCTGGTTTCGGGGTCTGATGATGGCCCTCCTGGGGACGATATGGATCTGGATGGCCGGTGTGGTGTTGTCGGAGTGTATCGGTAGAACAAACTGGTCTCCCTTAAGCGGCATGACCCTGATTGCCGTGACCATCCTGATCGTCATCAGTTCCGGACTGGGTGACCAGGCCGCCATGATTTCGTCTCTTCTGGTAGGCGCCGCGGCCTGCGTGGCCATGTCCCAGGCCACGGACTTGATGATGGACCTGAAAACCGGCTACCTCGTGGGTGCGTCTCCCAAAAAACAGCAGATCGCTCAATTCCTCGCCACATGGCTTGGGCCAATCGTCATCATGGCGCTCATCTTCATCCTGCACAACGCTTACAAAATGGGCAGTGATCGTTTGCCCGCCCCCCAGGGAATGGCTTTGGCCAGTGTGATCCAGGGGATTCTCGGGGGAGATGTTCCGGTACAGAAATACGCGGCAGGCGCCGGTCTGGGCGCCGTACTCAGTGCAACGGGCATCGGCGGGCTCGGCATTCTGGTCGGCCTGGGATTTTATCTCCCTTTCAACATTGTACTAACCTACAGCATCGGTATCCTCCTGCGTCTTCTTTCGGATTGGAAGATGGGTCATCAATGGAGTGAACAATACGGTGTCCCCGCAGCCGCGGGGCTCATCGTGGGTGAAGCGCTCGTGGGGGTCGGTTTTGCCATCACTTTCATCGTCAAAGGGTTAGGCGCTTAGGAGGGTTCATGAAAAAGCTGGGATATCTTCTCGTCTTTGTCGGATTTGTCACTGCCTCTCTGGTCACCGTCACGGATGTTCTCCAGGTGAACTGGATCTACTTCACTATTTTTCTGGTCATCAGTATCATAGGGATTGTCCTGATTCGCAGCAGTGAAAAGAAAGAAACCATGCATGAGGAAACCCTTTCAAAAAATATGAAAGCCATAGAGGAAAGCCTGGAACGGATTGTCGATGATGTGAAATGGATTCGGTCCGGGATAGATCTCGAAAAACCGCAGGACATTCATAAAAAGATTGACGAAAAGCTTCCGAACCATCTGGAGACATTTGTTGAATCACGCAAGACAATCGGCCATGTGTACGGACTGCAGGCCTATGGGCATGTGATGAACTATTTTGCCGCGGCCGAGAGGTATTTGAACCGGGTTTGGTCCGCTTCCGCGGATGGGTATATCGATGAGGCTGTAGAGTACATGGAGAAGTGTGAACAACAATTCGAAGAGGCGCTGGGGTCTTTGAGGGGCCTGGGAAAATAGCGACCTGCACATGGATAACCAATAAGTGAGATCATATGAAACGAGAAAAAAAAGAAACCCGGATCCCGGCAATATTCTTCGGCATAATATGCCTTTCCTGCTCTCTTTTATTAATAGCGTGCGGTTCGTCCCAGTCTTCAAACTCTGAAAAAGACACGGCGTCCGTAAGTGCCCATGTCGCTGAGCCCGCGACCGCATCAAACACCGAAATCGCCTCAATAGCGGAAACCTATAAGCCCTATTTCACCATCGGCGCCGCCGTTGAAGTGTCCCATCTGAGCGATGTCGACCATCTTCTGAAAAAACACTTCAACCGGCTGACGTGCGAAAACCGGATGAAAATGGCGTTTATTCATCCCGCCGAAGATACATACACGTTTGACGAAGCCGATCAGATGGCCAATTTCGCCAGAGAAAACAACATGACCATGACGGGGCATGCACTGCTCTGGCACCAGGCAACGCCCGCCTGGGTTTTCGCGGACCTGACACCCGGGGACCCGGAATCCATCGAAACACTGAAAAGCCGCCTGAAGTCCCATATTGAAACAGTGATAACGCGATATGCGGATGTGGTGGACAACTGGGATGTCGTCAATGAAGCGATCTCGGATAATGATACAAAAGTTTTCCGGGACGCGGACGAAGGCAGTCAGTGGCACAAATATTTCGGCGGAACCGATGATGCGGGAAGAGAATATATTTACTGGGCATTTAAATACGCCAAAGACGCCCTCGAAAAAATCGAGCCGGGCAGTGCAAAGGGTAGATTGTATTACAACGATTACAACACCGATCTGAAAAAAGAGCGTATTCTCGACCTGGTCAATTGGATGCGGGACGAAAAAGGGCTCGAAATTGACGGCATCGGGATGCAGGCCCACTGGAAACTGTCCTCCCCTTCAATTAACGAGATATCGAAGACCATCGATGCGTTTGTCGCCGCGGGGTACCTGGTGAAAATCAGCGAACTGGATATTTCACTATACAATGATTACACCGCCGGCGGTGAATTCAAGCCGGCGAAAGAGGTCCAGTTCGATGAAGGAGTGGAAGCCCTGCAGGCCGAACGATTCCGTGATCTGTTCGCCCTGTTCCGCGAAAGGTCGAACATGATCACAAGCGTTACGACCTGGGGCGTTGCCGACAATCACACGTGGCTGAAAAACTTTCCGGTCAGGGGCAGAAATAATCACCCGCTTTTGTTCGGGATTGATAAAAGGCCCAAAGGCGCGGCGGAAGCCATCCTGGATTTTTAGATGATTTATGCCCATCACCTGTTTTTCAGTTCTCTAAATTATTTAGACGGAATTTTAATATTTTTTAACAATTTTACTACACTTCGGAAAGCCACTATTCCTTGACAACATATCGGAACACCGGCATATATATTTTCAAACGCAAGCCCCGATCGATGTAAATTTCAGACGATAATTTACATCACCAACCCGTAAGATGGAGGTGCAAATTGGTTAGAAAGTTATGTTTTTCAGTATTCGTTTTTCTCCTTACCGTCATATGTGCTACCGCATATGCTTCCGACAAAAAAATCAAGGTATTGAACCCAACACCACCAAGCACAATGGTCGATCGAATCCCCCTTACGGAGCGACTCGATACGCTGGAAGGGAAGACGATATTCCTGGTGGATATCGGTTGGGGAGGCGAACAGGCAGGCCCCAGCATTTACAGGGAAATTAAAGCCTGGTTCGCCGAGAATATACCGAGCGTGAAGATAGAAACCAGAAAAATCAAAGGCTTTTTCCTGCAGGCCCAGCCGGAACTTCTGAAAGAAATCGGCGAAAAGGGTGACGCCGCAATGTTCGGGATAGCCGGTTGAGACGGTTGTATCTCGGCCGTGAGCCGAAACTGCAAACAACTGGAACAACAATACCATATCCCCACCGTCGCCGGATCCGCAGCAAATATCCTCGATTATGGCCTGAATTACAATTTCAAATATGAAAACGGATCGCCCATTCGATATATAGGCTTTCCCTTTCCCGTCGCCGGGCAACCTCAATCGGTCCACCATCAATATGTTTTTGATGGCAACGACGTAGTAAGCGGAAAACCCATGATGCAGGCATTCGTCGAAGCGTTGACATCTCCCCTGACGGACTCGGAAAAATACAAAGGACCGGCTCCTGAACCCCAGCCGAAAGCGAAGCGCTTTCTCGGTCCGGACACCGAAGAGAACCTGCAGCAGCTCTTCATCGACAACGACTGGACGGACTATCATCCCGTTACGCTTCCCACCGAAGAGCGGGTAGCGAGAATGCTGGAGGGCACGACTCACGAACCGACGGAAGTGATCAAGGTGCTGGACTGGCCGGGAGGCAAACGGGAAATTACCGTGGAAAGGGTGGCGATCTGCGCTGTCTTGTCCGGGGCGAAACCGGAACACCTGCCTGTAATCCTGGCCCTGGCCAACCACGTTCCCTTCGGGAACTCGACATCCTCCATGGCCAACATGATCCTGATCAACGGCCCGATACGCGACGAAATCGGCATGAATTACGGTCACAACGTCATGGGACCGCACGCACTGGCCAACTCGGTTATCGGCCGCAGCTACACGATCATGTCGAAAACCATCGGCGGCCTGCACAGCAAAAAAACAACCTTCAGCACTCTGGGAAGCACCATGCAGTACAATAATGTCTGCATCGCGGAAAACGAGGAGGCCCTCCCCGAAGGATGGAAGCCGTTTCACGTGCAGGCGGGATTCAAACCCAGTGACAACGTTTTAACCGTGGCAACCGGATGGTCATATATTTCCAGCGTCATGGAAGCTCAGAGGGAAAACCCCGTACACATGTGGATGGGTGACTACATGAAGTCCCTGACAATGGCTTCGGCCACAATTATTATGGATCCAACCGTTGCGGAACTTCTGAATGACATCTATGGGTTTAAGACCAAAAAGGAGTTGATCAAATGGTTTTCGGAAAACATTGAAAAGAAAGTGTATCCCCACGCGCAAGCGACAACTCACTTCCCGGAATCTTCAATAAATATAATTGTCACCGGGGGTGGGGGGCAGACAACATGGTTCGTGACGGACTTCGGGTTGAGCCGGAATATGGTTGCGAGAGGGGGGAGTACACTTATCGACGACTGGCGGTAAAATAACAACTGCCTTTGTTTATCCTCTATAGCAGCAAATTAAAACAGCCCCTGACAATGGACAATCACTAATGTCAGGGGCTGTTTCTTTCCTGATCATGCAATCGCCCTGGTTCCCCATTTCCCCCCATACAGGGAAACCGCATTTGAGCATGCCCTGATGTATTAAAAGCCACTATAGAACTTAATGAAAATCCAAATGCGGTTACACTGCCCCCCCCATGGTGAAAGCCTTGCCATGTTTTGTTTTTTAGGCTATTGACAACAAACTTTCGTTTTCTATTCAGCCAATTTCAGAGGATAACCTCTATTTTGCATAAAAAGGGTCATTCTATGTCAAGTTTAATGCTGTGGATTAAAGAGACCAGGCCACAGTACCTTACACTTTCAGTGGTTCTGGCATTTCTCGGAACGTCGATTGCGTGGTGTCACGGTCCCGTGAATATTGGATATGCGTTGCTTGCCGGGTTCGGCCTGGTGCTGACACACGGGAGCGTGAATGCCCTGAACGATTATTGCGACTACAAAAGTGGCATCGATTTTAACACAAAAAGAACTCTCTTCAGCGGCGGAAGCGGCCTGCTGACTGAAGGGAAGCTTCCATTAAACCATTCTGTTGGCGTTGGAACAATAACCTTCCTGGTTGCTTTGGCCATTGGCATTTTTTTTGTATTCGTCAAAGGGTGGCAGCTAATACCACTCTTGATAATTGCGGGGCTTTGTCTTGTTTTGTATACGCCTGTTATATTGAAAACACGATGGCCCGAATGGTCCCCGGGCCTGGGTCTGGGCATACTCCCCATTTTAGGGTTCTATTTTGTGCAGGCAGGCAGATATGACTGGACGGTATTGATAGCGTCCGTTCCCAGCGGCATACTGGTTCATAATCTCCTTCTGCTGAATGAATTCCCGGATGTTGAAGCCGATAGAAAAGGCGGCAGAAAAACAACCCCGGTCGTATTCGGCTTTGATGCCGCAGTAAAATTATTCAGCATAGCATCCATACTGGTTTATGTCTGGATTATCGGATGCGTAGCAGCCGCGCTGATAACAGGAATAAAAATAATGCCTGTTTATTGCCTGATCGCTTTATTGAGCCTGCCCTTTGCCGTTAAAGCCATAAAGGGATCCAGGGAATATGATAATATCGATAAACTGGTCCCGGCCATGGGCAATAATGTCTTATTTATTCACCTCGCCCAGATCCTCCTGGGCGTTGGTTATATACTGGAAAAAGTGCTTCCTTTTTAATTGCTGCCGTCTTAAAAACAAATTCCGGCAGATCTGCATTATCCAGTAGTTTTTTCCGGCCACTTGAGCCATTTTCAAAACGTCTCAGTTCGGCCAAGCTCAAGGCGGATCGGAAATTTCAACCACAGGCATATTATGCATATTCCGAGGATTGAAATTTTCGACCAACGTGGAGATCGGTCGAAATGGGGCGTTTTGAAATTGGCTCATTATAAATAACTGTTTCTCTTCACAAGGAGCGATGCATGCTGAAAAGATACTCTTCGCATATGGTCGATAGTGTTCGAATCAATATTATTTTGCTCGCGGTCCTGTTTCTTTTCATTCCATCCTGTTTTCACGCCCGACTGCCTGCCCTGAGTGAACTGCCGCAAGAGGCTTTTACAATTGGGCTCGATGCACAAGTCCCAATAGATCCGGAAGTTATTGCCGGCAAATTGGATAACGGTCTCCACTATTATATCCGCAAAAATACGGAACCGAAAAACCGTGCCGAACTGCGCCTGGTTGTCAATGCCGGCTCTATTCTTGAAGATGACAAGCAATTGGGCCTCGCTCATCTTGTCGAGCATATGGCCTTTCAAGGAACAGAACATTTCGAAAAACAAAACATCCTGAAATTCATGCAATCCATCGGCATGAAATTCGGGTCAGGCATCAATGCATCGACGGGCCACGAAAAGACCGTTTACAAACTTCAACTACCAACGGAAAATGAAAATAACATGACTACCGCTTTTCAGATTCTTAGCGACTGGGCAACAGGAATAAAATTCGACCCGGAAGAGATAGAATCGGAGCGCAAAGTAGTCATCGAAGAGTGGCGACAGGGGCAGGGCGCGGGGTCAAGAATAATGGACAAAATACTTCCAATTCTTTTAAAAGACTCTTTATATGCAAAGCGTCTTCCCATCGGGACGCTTGAGAACCTTCAGAATTTCAAGCATGAAGACCTGATTCGTTTTTACAGGGATTGGTACCGTCCGGATTTGATGGCTGTTGTCGCCATCGGTGATTTCGACACGGTGGTTATCGAAAAGCTTATACACCAGCAGTTTGATTCCATACCTTCCCCTGAAAATCCAATGGAACGAAAAGCCTTTTCCGTACCCGGGCATGACGAAACACTATATGCCATTGCCACCGATCCCGAACTCGTAAAAACCCAGGTTGCCGTATATTACAAATCTCCTGAAAACTACGACAATACAGTGGATGATGTGCGGAAGGGATTAGTAAAAGAGCTTTATGTGGAAATGCTCAATGAGCGCTTTAATGAACTTGCCCTGAAACCCGACCCGCCATTTATGAAAGCCACCAACAATGAAAATACACTCGTTCGTCCATTAAGTACCTATGTGATGCAGGCGACAGTTCCGGAAACCGGAATCGAACGCGCACTCGAAACCCTGCTGGTCGAATCCGAAAGCATCGCACGTTATGGCTTTACGCCTGGAGAACTCGATCGCCAAAAAATGGCTTTGATGCGGCGTCTGACGCTGGTCTTTGAAAACCGGGAAAGCCTTCCCTCAAGTTTTTTCGCCGAAGATATGGTCAGCGGGTATCTGACCGGCGAATTTATGCCCAGTATCGAGTTTATAGTGGGCCTGGGCAGACGTTTCATTCCGGGAATTACGATTGAAGAGATTAACCAGGTGGGGAAAGAACTGATCAACGATTCAAATAGGGTTATCGTCGTGACGGCACCGGAAAAAGAGGAGATCGATGTTCCTACCCCGGACATGTTAAAAGCCATACTGGCCACCGCAAATGATAAAGATATAAAGCCATACAAGGACACCTCCATAGATGAGACGTTGCTTTCCGAAATACCCGAGGGCTCTGAAATTATCGAAGAACGTGAAATAGAAGGCGGATTGATCGAGTGGAAACTTGCGAACGGAATAAAGGTGATTTTAAAACCAACGGATTTCAAGGAAGATGAAATCGTGTTTACAGGGTTCAGCTTTGGCGGCACATCACTTGTGAGTGATGACGACTTTGTCCCCGCACTTACAGCCACGCCTCTCATAACCGTAAGCGGTTTGGGTGAATTCAATTTCATCGATCTTCGGAAGAAACTCAGCAACAAGGTCGTAAATGCTACCCCCCAAATCAATGACTATATGGAAACCATATCCGGCAACGGCTCCTCCGCTGATCTTGTAACCTTGTTCCAACTCATCTATATGAGAATGACCACCCCCCGCGCCGACGGAATAATTTATAATATCCTGAAAAAACAGATGTCGGAACAGATAGCGAACAGGACGGCAAACCCGGCAACGGTATTTGAAGATACATTCAGCCGGTTATTAAGTTCCAATCACCCCCGCAAACAACCGCCTTCTCTCGAAATGATAGAAAAAATGGATTTGGCGAAGTCTCTGGCTTTTTATAAAGACAGGTTCAAGGATGCAGGGGATTTTATCTTTATTTTTGCCGGCAGCTTCGACCCGGAGAAAATGAAGCCGCTTGTCGAAACATATCTTGGTGCACTGCCCAGTACCGGTCGCAGTGAAACGTGGAAAGACATAGGGATACGGACTACTCCCCGGGGCATTATTGAAGAGACCGTACGACGGGGTCGGGAGCCGAAGAGTACGACGAGAATAGCCTTCACGGGTGATTTCAGCGGGATCTATGACATTAATGAACGGGGACGCTTTAAAGTGGCCGTACCGATACTGCAAAACCGCCTGCGCGAGGTGTTAAGGAAATCTTTAGGCGGCACATACAGCGTAGGTGTCAATCGTTTTCTGACATGGCTTCCGGTTGGCTGTTATATGACAGTCATCGAATTTTCCTCCGACCCGGAACGCGCCGATGAACTTGCACAGGTCATTTTCTCTGAAATCGAATCGCTTAAAACATCCGGACCGTCTGAAAATGAATTGGCCGATGCAAAGCAGGAATTGCTGCGCGAATACGAGACCAATCTGGAGAGCAACGCCTACTGGCTGCAAATGCTCCAAACAAGTTTCGCCGCGGCCAGGCATGCAGACGCCAGCCAGATTCTTTTATACCCCGATTCCATCAAATCGGTGACGCATCAATCCGTTCAGGATGCTTTTCGGAAATACTATGACATGAACAATTATATTCAGGTAACGCTGCTGCCTGAAGAATAATCCCCAGAAATACGGCGTTCTATGCTTTTTCGGTTAGACCGGCTTCGGCACGCACTTTTTCCAGGCATTCCGGGCAGATGCCATGGCTCAATTCAGCTTCCGAATGCTCATGAAGGTAGGATTCGATTCGCTTCCAGTAACCTTTATCATCACGAATTTTATGGCAGTATGCGCAAATGGGTATAAACCCCCGCAGGGTTTTTACTTCCGAGATGGCCTGTTGAAGCTCCTTGATAACCTTATCGCGCTCCTCCTCGGCCGCCTTCCGCCTCTTGATTTCTATCCGCGCATCGGAAAGCTCTTGCTCGATTTCCGCCACCTGCTTCAAGATAGCCAGAATCGGCCGGTTCTCGATGGTTATCCCCTCCTTTTTGCTTTGCCGGTAAAGGTAAGTATACAGAAATGGAAAGGCAAAAATGGTTACGATCAACCGACTGATGATGGTTCCCTTTAAAATATTCAGATAGGGGGTCGTACCGGCAAAAGCGCCGGTCGCAAACAATGCCGCATCCAGCCACATAACACCCAGAAGCGTTAAAAAGACACGGACCCAAAGAGTCAGTTTCAGCTTTGTTTTTCCGAGATATTCCCAGGCAACGGCCAGGAATATAGAATCGACTATCATCGTCACAACCGATGCCGACAGCACACGCAGGTTGGGCAGCGGCACTTTGGTAATTCTTGGGCTGTCAATCAGATACATCTGGAGGTGAAGAAGTGCGATAAAAGCTTGAAATAATAAAGTTATCCCAACGATTGTCGATATAGCCATCCACGCGGCACGGGGACCGTCAAAAGCATACACCACCACTATCCCCAGAAACAGTGAGGTATAAAAAACCGTGGAACCGATGACAAAAGAAATCCCCGCCAGTTGGACGGAAACCCCTGTCTGCGTCGCCCAGGACAGTGCGGTAAGACCGCCCAGCAATGCATAGAAATGAATGGGCCCGAAACGCTGGCGCTGGGAATGTGTCCAAAGCACAAGAAAATAGACAAACATTGCTTCAAAAATAAGGATGACGGCTTCGATTCCCACAGGCAGATTCTCTTTCCAACGGTAGTCCCGCTAATACAGTCTATCTCTTCTTCAATGACTTCCAGGTTATCTCATACAACTCTTTACGCCTGCTCTCCAGGTTTCGCACACTCCCCTGCTGCCTCAGCTCTTTCAACAGATCGAGGTCCAGATCCACCATGAGGGTCATTTCAGTATTGGGAGTGGCCTCCGCGGCAATTGCATCGTGTGGAAAGGCAAAGTCCGACGGTGTAAATATGGCTGACTGGGAATACTGTATGTCCATATTTTCCACTTTTGGGAGATTGCCGACACTTCCTGTAATGGCGACATAGCACTCGTTTTCAATCGCCCGGGCCTGGGCACACCGTCTCACCCTGAGATATCCGTTTTTGGTGTCGGTCCAGTACGGAACCAGAAGGAGCGTCATCCCCCTGTCCACCAGGTATCGCGCGAGTTCCGGAAATTCAACATCATAACAGATCAGGATCCCTATCTTACCTATGTCGGTGTCAAACACCCGGATGTCGTCCCCTCCCTTGAGCCCCCAGTACTGCGATTCGTCCGGAGTGATATGAACCTTGTACTGAGCATCCCAGGTGCCGTCGCGTCGGCACAGGAAAGATACATTATAGAGTGAATCATCCCGGAGTTCCGGCATGCTCCCGGCCACGATATTGACATTGTAGGTAATGGCCATATTGACAAAAGCAGCACGTATGTCGTTTGTGTATTCGGACAGGGAACGCATCGCCTCCGCCGGATTTTCCTGATTGAAATTTTTGAGCAGCGGCGCATTGAGCAGTTCCGGAAACAGCACGAGATCGGAATTATATCCCGCCACTGCGTCTATAAAAAACTCCGCCTGATGCAGAAACTCATCGAGGTGTGAAAACGGCCGCATCTGCCACTGAACGACACTGACACGCGGATATGATTTTCTACCGCCGAACAGTTTCTGCTTTTTTTCATAAAAGATATTGTTCCACTCCATTAAAACGCCATAGGAGTTGGATTTGGAATCCTCCGGAATGTAATTCTTCATCACCTTCTTGATATGAAAATCATTGGAAAGCTGAAAGGAGAGTACCGGATCATATATCTCATTGTCTTTGACCTTCTGAATATAGCCCTGCGGTGTCATTTCATCGGCATGTTCGGCGTATCCCGGAATCCTGCCGCCGAAAATAATAGCCTTTAAATTCAGCGTTTCACAAAGCTCCTTTCTTGCATCATAAAGACGTCTTCCGAGCCTAAGTCCCCTGTAATCCGGGTCTACGAAAAGATCCAACCCGTAAAGGGCATCTCCGTTCGGATCATTGCCGGACATTCGGCCTTTGTCCACCAGATCTTCATAGGTGTGCCGGTTTTCATATTCCTCGGCATTGACACGTAGCGCCAGGGCCGCCGCGACCACGTTTTCCCTGTCCTCGATGCAAATCTGCCCCTCCGGAAAATGATCAATCAACGTGTCGAATTCATTTGGCTTCCATGCGCCACCGATATCGGCATATACAACATCCATTATTCGTTTGATGTGGGGGTAATCCCGATGGGTCAATGCCCTTAGCGTCAACTTGTATTTTTCATTCTCTTTTTCATTCATACCGCCATTATATAATATTTTTTTTTTATTACAATAAAAAGCAAGTTCATACATATCAGAGTGACTTGGCTGTTTTTTTAATGCTTTCCTCTGCGTCCCTGCGCCGCGCGAGAATTGGGTTTTTTAATACCTATACGCAATGTGAGATTTAATTCGCCTCAGTTAGCGGACTCTTCCGTAATATAACCATCGAAAAGCTGAATCTTCCGGTCCGCAAACTCGGCATACCGCGGATCATGGGTTACCATGCAAATGGTCGCGCCCTGGTTGTGAAGGTCTTTCAACAATCCCATCACGGCTTCTCCGTTTTTCGAATCAAGGTTGCCCGTCGGTTCATCCGCGAGAAGAATGCTCGGATGGCCCGCGAGCGCCCTCGCCACCGCCACCCGCTGCTGCTGGCCGCCGGAAAGCTGGCCGGGGATATGTTTTGACCGGTGGACCATATCTACTCTCTCGAGCGCCTCCATTGAGCGTGTTTTTCGCTCCTGCTTTCCCATCCCCCTGTATGTAAGGGGCAACTCGACATTTTCGAATACACTTAGGTCTCCGATAAGGTTGAAGCTCTGAAAAACAAATCCAATCTCACGGTTCCGTATCCGCGCCTTGTCGGTATGCGCCAAATTCTCAACAGGCCTTCCGTTAAGCACATAAGATCCGGATGTAGGGGAATCCAGCAAGCCAAGGATAGACAACAGGGTGGATTTACCGCAGCCCGAGGGACCTTCAATGGACACATATTCTCCGGGTGCGATGTCGAGTGTGATATTGGAAAGGGCATGGGTTTCAACTTCATCGGAATAATAAACCTTTGTCATACCATCAAGACGGATCAAGGATCGTTTCATTTCGTTCATTTGGTTTCTCCTATTTCAATTTTATGCTGTCGAACCCGTCCTTAGCAGTCATATCCGATAGAACGACTTATAAATTACAAAAATACGGTCGGATTCATGAAACGGCAGGGGTTTGAATATAAGCGCATCCAGCATCGAAAAAATAGCCGTATTCGCGCCGATGCAAAGCGCAAGTGTGATAACGACTGCCAGGGAGAACCCGGGATTCTTGCGAAATATGCGGAATGCGTAACGAGCATCCAGCATTATTTTCTCAATGAGAGGCAAACCGCGGGCGTCGCGATGCAGTTCTCTGGCCGCCTCGATACCCCCAAACCGGATTACTGCCTGCCTTCGGGCTTCCTGTGGCCCCATTCCCGCGCGGATATTCTCCTCGGTCGCCATGTCGATATGGGAAGCAATCTCTTCATTAAAATCGTCATCCAGTTTCCGCTTGCGGAATATGGAAAAAATGCACCCAAATAACTCGCGAATGCGAAACGTCACGCTATGCCTCCCCCTGGGCTGAAAGGACACGCGTAATTACTGTTGAAAGCCGCTCCCAATTAGCCGTCTCTTTGGCAAGCTGCTTTTTCCCGGCCTTTGTCAGCGCGTAATATTTTGCCCGGCGATTGTTGTCCGATGTGCCCCATTCCGCTGAAATCCAGCCACGCTGCTGCAGCCGCACCAGAGAGGCGTAAATGGTGCCCTGGTTTAAAAGAATTTCATCCCCGCTTACCTGTTCGATTCGACGCGCTATGCCATAACCGTGTAAGGACCCCATTGAGGCCAGTGTCCGCATAACGAGCAGATCGAGCGTCCCCTGAAGAAGATCAAGTTTTGATTCAGTCATCTTTTCCTCCTGTGGCATTTCCACATGAAGGTAGCATCGCTCATGTGGCATGTCAAAAGGAAAGATTTTGGGGGACCGGCTATCAAAAAAAATTTTAAGATGGATTGTAACCTTTTTCTTTATTGAACGTATTACTAATCAGAAATGGCCAAATCATCTCCTGATGTCCAGAACTCACGACAGTGTCGGGATCAGGCGGATAGTGATAGCGGCCAGTGTGCCTGGCATTATTCACCATTTGCTGGTTAATAAAAATAAAAATGAGTTTTCCCGGCCAGGCCCACCAGCCCATGAGATCAATACAGAACCGATTATATTGGATATTTTTGCATTTTGTGTTTTGGCATGCTTCCTGCTCTAAACAAATGCAAATAAAATAAGGAGAAAAAAAATGAAAACCATCACAGACTTCGGAAGTACATTCAGCACATCCATTCTCGATTTTATGGACAAGGCGCCTGGAGCTATTTCATTAATATTAACAATAGTAATTATCGTTGGATACTGGCTCCTGGGTTAGAAGATAGATTACTATTCTATGCGATTAGATTGTTTTTCCGTTTATAGAATCTTGGGATTTTACAGCACACTTTACCCCGGCAGCGGGGGACCGATCGAGGGGCAAAGTTCGCAGAATTTATTGTTTCCCGTTGTGTGGGCGGGAAGTAATAAAAAGTGAATCCGCCGAATAGTTAAAATTCGGGTTTACTTGGTTTTTTGCTAAAGTATCAGCATGTTTCGTCTTCCGCCCTCCTATAGGAAAACGGCATAAAAAAACCGCTGTGTTCTTTGCCCCTCATATACTCATTCGCCTGTCTATAATCAGATCGGCTCTTTCGTGGGGGTGTTAAAATAATGAGATATTCAATATTTAAATCGGTAAAAGTAAATGAAAGGAAAATTAAAATGAAAAAGTATGCTCTCTTATTTTGTTTTTTGCTGCTGGCAAGCTGCGCTCATGTTTCGGATAATTCTACAGAAACAGCTTCACACACAAGTGTTGACGGTTGGTGGGCGGGAAAATATAAAGACGCATCTCTCCTCTTTAAGTTTAATAGTGACGGGGATATCTTGACAGGTACCGTAGACGGGATGCCGGGTATGCCCGTGTTGCATTTGAGTGACGGTAAAATCAAGGGAAACTGGATTTCCTTCCGGACTGAAACAGATTATGGCCGCAACAAACTGAAAACCAGTTACAAAGGTGATCTAAAAAAGGATGTGATCACATTCAGCTATACGACCACTGTAACAGGCCCCCAGGGCAACTCGGGAAGAACATCCAGACGTGCGCTCATGGTTGTTAATCGTATTGGATCCGGCAATGAGACCCGTGCTGAAATTGACAATATATTAAAAAGAAATTTTATGATGTAGTAATAGCCGGGTCGTTCTAAACCGGCAATTTGACCGACCCGGCGCCACATAGTGTTCCGTTCATTGCCGTTAACACAAAGTATCCCGGTGAATTGTCTCGCCATTTTCGCCGATCTGTCTGTCTCGGATCTCCCGGCCCGGGAAACTCTGGAGAAAGAGGCCGGGCATGAAACTCAAAAACAAATTTCCGGTACCAAGCCGGATATGCCTGTTTTCTTAGAGAAACAAATTTTAGCTGGACGTGAAAAAGACCTGGAAGACGCACTGGCAATCATCTCGGCCCAATATGAAATAGTCGATATACCTCACATCCAAAAAACCCTCGGCATGCTCGAAAAAGCGTTGGATCGATGTGATCTTCTGCCGCTGCTCGATAACTTGATTCACCGTGCAAACCTGCCGGACTGATAAAGCAATCCGATTGTTAATCCCCTTTTTAAAGATTGGTTCTGCTGCTGATATTTCCTTGTCATACCTTATTACTCACGAACGGTATTTCTCTTCATTTTTTTCTACGCACAGCAATGAAGCGGCGGGAACATGTGGGAACATAAATTTATGCTGGCACTTTTATAATATATCCCGTATGGTTATGCCATAATGGGTTAAAAACAGTCAATCCTGCCGAAAAACGGGGGAATCTGTAATGCCACGATTTTTCAATGTGCCGGTACGCTTGTTGTGTTTATTCGTTCTAATATTCGGGTCAAGCTATCTCCTCGGGTGTGCGTCTCCCCCGAAAAACAAAGGAAATCTCTGTGCCATCTATGAAGAAAAAGGCCGCTGGTACAAGAAAGCCAAACGGGCTTCCGAACGCTGGGGATCGCCGATTCCGGTGATGATGGCGATGATGCACAGGGAATCCGCTTACGAAAAAAAGGCGAAACCGCCCAGGAACCGGTTTCTGTGGATTTTTCCGGGTTCCCGCCCCTCGACAGCCTACGGCTATTCCCAGGCCCTGAAACCGACCTGGAAACTCTACAAGAAGGAAACAGGCAACCACGGTGCGGATCGGGACAATTTTGGCGATGCCATTGATTTTGTCGGCTGGTACAATCACAAAAGCCACAAGGAGTGCGGGATCGAACCCGACAATGCCTATGCCCTTTACCTGGCCTATCACGAGGGGCAGAAAGGCTTTAACCGTGGGACCTATAAAGACAAGGCCTGGTTAAAAAAGGCGGCAAATGAGGTGGCTAACCGGGCGGACTATTACCGCAAACAGCTGACGGGTTGCCGGAAACACCTTGACGGGCACTGGTGGTGGCCGTTTTAGAAAACAAGAGGTCGGAGGTCAGAGGTCGGAGGTCGGCTTGCCGGGGCGTAGTTCGAAACACATTCGGTGGATAATGATGCGTGTTTGCCCGGCTTCACCTGAACGCAATGCCGTGGCAAACTCATTCTCCACTACGTTTCGAATATAGCCTGGAGGTCGGGACAAGCCAAAAGATGTTAGGCGAAAATAGAGGATAATGGAAATCTATTTGATACCATCACGGCGCCAACCGTCAATCCTTACTTATTTTCTTTTCGATACGGCGATTGCTCAATGAATGAAGGATTTTAACTAATATAATAAACAACACGACCCATAATATTGCTTTGATCAAGCTTTGGATCACCAATGATAGAAAATTGGATGCTTTCCCCTCGTCAAATAAAAAATAGTGGCATCCAAAATCAATGGCAGTGAATATAACCACCGGTATTATTAAAATGTAGTATTTTTTCCCGGCTCCTTTTCTTCCAAAATCCATGCTGAAAGCGGATGTTCTCACCATGAAATACAGATAAATCATACAACCGCCCATGAAAATCAAACCTGGCATTATGTAGAAATCGGGCTGTTTTAATATAAGACCTACCACCATACAAACGTACAACACAAACATGAGTAAACAGAAGCTGTAATTCCCCGCTCTGTCGACTGCCGATTTTATTCGTTCATCCCGCTCATACGCCGCTCCAAACAACCGTGATTTCCATGTAGGTTTATCGCTTGCTTTCATACTCATCCTCCCAAAAAAGACTGTCCAGTGTATGGTTCAGTACCTTGGCAATTTTGATACACAGCCGAAGGCTTGGATTGTAGTTTTCCGACTCGATCAAACCAATCGTCTGTCGGGTGACACCGACTGCTTGTGCCAGGTCCTCCTGGGTCATATCTTTAGCAACTCTCGCCAATTTTATCCTGCTGACTGCCATGCGTAAGCCCCCATTGTTGAGTTTTCTGTAATATATAATATACCAAACAATATGTAAAGTATAATTTGCATTTTGAAAGCTATTTTACCAAATGTCTAACTGGATGGAAATTATCGGATTCGTATATGATTGTTTTTCAGGGGTTCCAGGGATGCCGAAACAAAAAAGGGGGCAATAAATCCGCCCCCATTACATTTGGCTTTTGATGAGAAAAATCAGAGAAATCAAGAACGGGATCACTAAAGACTTGAACAATAATTATTCTTTTAATTCATCCGTTTTATAAATTTTATAAAACTCAGGGCAATCCGTTAAAGGGATCTTCTCGCTCAGATCTTTTTTCTTGAGACCTGGATAGTCCGCCCCGTAACGATAGGACCTGTGAATCATGTTCGTCATCATATTCGGCATACCGCCATCCTCAGCGGTGCATTGGGTTTTGTCATTAAAAACAGGACTCACATAATCCCAAACGATCTCTTTATCTTCCGTCACCTCAAAAAGGTGCCCGCTGTTCGTGGAGGTAACATGAACATTGCCGTTCGGAAGCATTTGAGCGGCTCCCTGCCGGAAGGAATAGAAGCTCTGGCTTGTATTGGCGTGATATTCCCAGACAACCCCGTTCGTCTTCCGATCTACAATGACGACACTGGAACGGTTGCCTTCGGCCCGTTCCGATCCGTTATCGAACACCATAAAACGGTCTTTTCCGACGTAGGTCGCACTGTGAGAGCCGAACACCTTCTGATCGCCATTGTCGTACCAGGAGGGTTTTTCACCCTGTCCGTATGCACTGGGATTGCCCCACCGATAGATTATTTCGCCGGTTTTATAATCGACGAGATAAAACTCGCTGAAGTTCCTGGAATTGAGAAGGACCAGATCGTCTTCCGGAATGAATTCGACCGTATTGAAGTGGCTCCAGTCAAAACTGGCGTAATTGGGACCGAGTTTTTTGGGAAGGATGTAATTGATATCCAACTGATTCGGGCCCGTTCCGATATGGTCCCAGGCATGCCATTCCCACACGGTCTTCCCTTTTTTATCGACTTCGCGTACAAAATCCACCCAAAATTCATGGTGAAACACGCCCATATCGTGGACTTCCGTAGGGATTGTTTTGGGATCGCGTCCTTTCTCAATAGCCTCGTCTATGCTTTTCGCCTCCCATCCCAGGATGAGCGTATTCCCGTTCGGCATGCGGGTAAAACAGTGGTGCTGGATTTCCGTAGGGGTATTCATTTTATATTCCCACACAACTTTTCCATCCCAGTCAATTTCCTGGACAATGCCACCGGCGCCCCCAATCCCGGCATGCTTTTTTTTCATGACGCCGCCACGCAGGAGGTTGCCGTTTGGAAGCAGCATCGCGTAGGCGCCCGGTGTATAATCCGATTCCCATTTGTGGACGACATTCCCTTCCATGTCTATCAGGTAGGTTGTCTTGCAGTTCATCATCGGTGCAAAAAGGACATATCCCCCATAGGATTTTTCCTTGTCATACTTCAGCACCCCTGTGGGGCCTACAATGGCTTCATAGGCTGAAGCAGTGCTAAAGAACACCGCAAGAATAAGAATAACGATTACCATGCGATAGCTTTTTCTCATGTTGGCCTCCTGCATGCGGTTAATAAACATGAAAACCTTCCATATCATCTATATCAAACCAATCCTGCAACATCTCATACCACTTTTCATGGGTTGATTTTCTGGCCTTCTTAACGGCGTCCTGATCCGGCCCGAGGAACAGAATCACCTTCTGGCCGACGTTCCATGCCTGGGGTTTATAGAACATTTTACCCTCGGTCTTTATTGATTCCAACTCGTCAGCCGCTAAAGCATCTTTGGCTATCTCTTCAATCGCTTTCGATTCACTCGGACTTCCCAGTACAACGATAAACAGCTCCATCTGGACTTCGGAAAAAGCATCAGGCGTGACAAGCCTTACAGGCACTTCCTTCGATTCGAGAAAACCGAGCCAGTCCAGGGAAAACTCTCGGGTCTCTTCAGTAGCAACGACAATCAAATCACTGGCGGCCGCAAACTGAGAAAAGCCCAGTGATAAAGCCACAACAACCGTTATCCAGACATATCTCATCTTCTTATTCATTCACTCCTCCTATTTTATCTCGTCATACCATTTTTTATGGTGGTGTTCGGCATATTCTTCCGGAACGGTACCGGTAAACATGGAAAGCAGGGCGGGCAGTTCTCCCGCTGCGATCGATGCCATATAGATGTGAATTAACAGGCCTGCAAAGACAATCCCCGCCATAACAAAATGGATCAGGATCGACCACTGAACAATCGCCGGATCCATGGTCATCGATTTAGAGGAATACATGACGATTCCGGTCGCGGCAATCACGATGCCGCCAAGCATCGCGGGTATCGCAAACAGTTTCTGGCCAATGTTGTAGAATCCCTGTTCGGGTATTTTCGGCTCAAAGCCCAACCGCGCCAGCATCCTGTATCCCATGGTCATCTGGATGCCTTTTTTGATGATCCACAGGATATCATTGGCAGGGGAAAAGGTGAATATCTCCCTGATAAAAAAACCGACCTCTTTTCTCAGACGTACCAGAGTAAACAGAAGGAATACGACAATCCATAGAGAGCCACAGACAACATGAGCCGAGAGAAGATTCTCCCCTCCTCCGAAAATTCCCCGCATCATCTCAGGCCACCATCCCCCGATGGGGTCAAGGTCACTGTTCCTTATCAGTCCCACCCCCGTCGCCAGAAGAAAGAACCAGCAAACCGCATTGAACCAGTGCATAAAGATGGAAACCGCCGTATGTCGTTTGATCATCTTCTTACCCATGAAAATCTTCCTTATGCTTCTCATGCGTGAATGCAGGCGGCGTGTCACCAACCATCAACTGCTTGCCGAGCATGACCAAAACGCCCAGGCCGGTGATTCCCGCAAGCCCCTTCACGACGGGACCGGCAATTTTTCGCCACAGTTCGGAATAAGCAGGCGATCTGGCTTCAACGGGCCAATCCATTGGCGCCGTCCCTGACAGATAGGATATATTGGGTTTTGTATCCGTTTTTTTATTGACGACTTTCACCGTTTTACTTGTTCTCAGCAGACGGGCCACCTCGCTCCCGGGGTCCAGAATATTGCCAAAGGTCCTGGCCTTGGTGGGGCAGACCTGCACACAGGCGGGAGATTCGCCCCTTGCCCTGTGCTCCTCGCAGAAATTGCATTTATCCACGACCTTCTTTTCCGGGTGCCTGTATCTTGCACCGTACGGACAGGCAGGAACGCAGCTGCCGCAGTTGATGCACAATCCATCATTCACCTTTATCGTGCCGTCTTTTTCATCCCGGTAAGTGGCGCCGGTGGGACATGCCTGGACACAAGTGGGGTCTTCACAGTGCATGCAATTGCCGGGTTGAAAATGCATTTCCCCCAAATCCCCCACCGTGGCGCCTTTAATCCAATTGCGATAGGATCCCGGGGGAACGCCGTTCGCTATCTGGCAGGCAATGACACAGGCCTTGCAATCAAAACACCTGGCGGAATCTATTACCATGGCATACTGGACATTCATTACTACTCCCAATCCGGCGAAGCCGGGGAATTTGAAATTTCAAATTTGAGATCTTAAATTCAGACACCAAGAAGTGTCTGAAAACGGCTAGCAAGTACACTCTGTGCCGCCGATGCCTTCAAGCAGCAAAAAATCTTTAATTTTTCTGAGCAGTTCACGATCAAAACCGTCTACCTGAAGCAGCTCTTCAATCATCATAAAATCACCCGCTTCATCACGATACTCGACGATATTTTCCGCCAGTTCCGGTGTGATAAGAGGAACATTCTCCACGAACTCCTCGGCTGTCGCCGTGTTGACATTGACGGTTTTCCCTATCAGCGGCTCTTCCTCCGCGAACAGTATCGTGGCATTTGCTATAAAAAACAGCCCGACAAATAGAAACGCAACTAATTTTAAGGTATCTTTTCTCATGCTTCGAATCCTTCCTTCTGAAATAATAATTTCATATAAAAGTTATGCCTTTTTCAATCTACACCCAATCCCATTAAACTGGGCGGCAACCTTATCCCAATAATCGGGAATGATGGTATTGATGGATTGCCCACAATTCCCGGAATAGGGGCTGGTCGGGGCGGGATGAGAGGGCGTCCAGACAACACCGGGTAAAATCGCCCGGGTTATCTTCAGTTTCACCCTGATGCTGCCGACAGTTGTTTCCAGAGTGGTCCACTCCCCGTCTTTTACACCAAAGTCCTCGACCGTATCCGGGTGAACCTGTACAACATTCCCTTCCGAAAACTGGGCGATATAAGAAGACCAGTTTGTCAGCGTCTGCTGCCAGTGATGGCCCACCTTTCCCTGTATGAATATCAGCGGGAACCCCTTCCCCTTCTTGGTATTGGGGCTTCCCTTGGGTTCGGACCATTTTATCCGGCCGATGCCCGGTATGCTGAGTTGGACTTTGCCGTCCGGGGTCAGAAAACGACCATCCCGGAATAAAGATGCCATGGTATCCGGCTCCTCCGGGGAATAACTGGGCCAGGTAACACCCGTGGGACTCTTTTTGATACGTTCGAGGGAGAGTCCCTGCCAGGATTCGGATGCCTCCCTCACCATCTCGTATATATCCTCGGGCCCGTTTATCTCCGGAAACCGCTCTTTATTCAGAAGCCTTCCCAGATCGGCATAGAACCTCCAGTCCTCCACCGTTTCACCGGGTCGGGGGATCACCTGGTTTCGCCATACCACCTGGCGCTGGGCCCCATATTGGGAGCCCGCACTCTCATAGACCATCGTCGCCGGAATAATCAGATGGGACAGTTCCGCCTCATCATTCATGAAAGATCCGCGATAGACCACAAAGTCTATTCCGGAAATCGCCTCTTTGAGCTTGTCCAGATTCGGATACCGTCTGTAACTGCTGTTGAGCAGCAATACATCTACGTTCCCCCTCTTGATATTGAAAAGCACCTTTCGCGAACTCAGCCGTGTTGCCAGATCCGGCGCTTTATACTTATCAATCAGTTCGTCATCGCCGCCGGGCTTTCCGCCACGCACATTCATAATCCCCCTGCCCGGACCGATAAGGTTACCCATCACGGCCTGCAGGGCAATAATCAGTCGGACGGTCTGCATCGCGTTGGTATACCGTGAGATCGATCCCCCCATCCACGCAATGGTCCCGTTACTTTTACCGATCATCCCGGCCAGCTTTACCACCTCTTCGGCCGGTATCCATGTGATCTCTTCCACCTTCCCGGGAGTGTAGGATTTGGTCGCATCGGCAAGCGCTTCAAAACCATTTATATTCTGATCCACATAGTTTTTGTCGTAGCGTGCCTCCTCGATTAGAATCCGGAGAAGGCCTAAAACCAGAGCACCGTCCGTACCGGGACGCGGCCTGATGTGAATATCGCAAAAATTGGCGGTTTTGGTGCGGCGGGGATCTATGTAGATGATTTTAACACCCTTTTCGCGGGCGAGATGAAGCCAGCGCATGTACGGGGGGTACACTTCCGCGATATTCGCTCCAAAAATGATCAGTACTTCGGCATTGAGTATTTCCTTCAGATTTGTCGGGGAGATCGCACTTCCCAGGCAGAGAGCCAACGTCGTGGAGGTATTGCCGATACAGACATCTCCGGGCGAGCAGAGATCCGGAAATCCGGCCATATTTAACGCCAGTTTTGCGGCAATTTCGCTTTCCCTGGACTCGAAGCACGGTTCGAACATGGCAAGGCGGTGGGCGTATTCCTCGGGATAATTCTTCTTTAACGCCAGAATCTTTTCCGCGACAATTCCGAGTGCCTTCTCATAAGAGATTTTTTTCCATGCATCTCCTTCGCGTACCAGCGGGTGAACGATTCTATGGGGGCTGTACGTCAACTCCACCATGGATTTTCCCTTGGGACACATGGCGCCGTCGGTCCAGAAATTGTCGGGATTTCCATATACATCCACCACACGGCCATTCTTCACCTTTACCCTGGTCGTGCAGCGGACCTGGCAGAACTGGCAACAGCTCTCTATTTCACGATCCGCGGGCTCTGCCGGATAGGAAGATGCAAACGTTTCGGGGGCTGCACCCAAAGAGGGCGATGCCAGCCCCGCGCCAATCGCGGCCGCGCTCGTTTTCAGAAAATTCCTGCGGTTTACTGCTGGAAGCTCCATTATTCCTCTATATTCTTATCCAATGCCATTGAGTTAATGCACCATATTTATAAATACAGTAACAGTTTTTTCATGCGTTACCTTCGTGCTATTCAGAAGTGAATGACATTTTGTATTTATCCGGAACATGATATAATTTTTCCCGTTACTTTCCCCTTGAGATGCTGCGCCATTGTCTTTTTAAAAATCGGGAAGAACTTCTTTTCCTCTTTGGGCAGATATATCGTATCGTACCCTTTTTTTGCCTCTGCAATCACGGTTGAAAGCACATCATCCGTCTCCACCGAGTCAATCTCAAGGTTGATCCCCATCTCGCCGGCCCGCTCACCGAGTTTGTCTGCTTCTGTTCTACCCTGCTCAAGTACCTGGTCCCGAATGTACAGCAGAAATGTCCGCTTGCTCAGCCTGGGGGCCACCAGGTCGTTATGCGCGTAATGATAAAGTCCCGAATCGAGAATCTGCAGCACTTTTACTTTTTTTGAACCGGACCTGGCGGCGCCAAACGCCTCCTCGACGGTATTTTCACTGCTTTCTCCATTCAGCACGATAAGGATATTCTTCATGATGTCATCCTACCAAAATTACTTCCGATTAATAAAATCCCAAATATTGTAAACACCAGAGAACCGCCACGGCACCCAGCGCGATAATCATCGCCATGTACTCATCCACCCGGTGTCTGCGCTGCTTTTCATCCGCCGCGGCAGCAACCTTTTTCAGATCTTCGCTGCTCATATCCTGGTTCTTATCGATCACATCGGCCATAAAAAGCTCCTATTATACTAGTTTAAAAATCCCATTTTGGTGGCAATAAAGAGAAGAATCAGGCAGAGGACGATTCTCAAAGATCCCGCGGTATAACCAATCACGACTCCTTTTGCCCCCGCTTTCTTCAAGTCCGACAGCTTGGTCAGAAGTCCCAGCCCCACAAAGCTGAGAGAGAAAAACCATTCCATCACCCGTCCCATGGCCTCGCTGGCCGGCAGGGGCCAGGCCTTCATGCAGTTCAGGGTCCAGACAATCGCGAAACCGATAATAAAAATGGGGAATTTCTCCCGGATCACCGTCCAGTAACTGACCGAGGAGGATTTTATCTCTTTGCCCAGGGTCATGAAGTATATGAAAAGCACGCCGGCGGGGATCAACACCAACCGGCCGATATTGGTAAACCCGGCCACCCGGCCCGCTTCGAAGCTGAAGTTGAAGCCAGTGGCAATCACCTGGTTCGAATTGGGAACCCCGGCCGCGGAAAACAGCCCGAAGGCGTCGTTTGTCATATGAATCAAATGCCCCAGGAAGGGGAGCGCAAACAGGCAGAAAAGGCCGAATGTCACCGAGACGGCGATGGCATACGCCACCTCTTCGCTCTTGGACCGTACCATGGGGGATATGGCGATGCACGCGGAGACGCCGCACATGGAAAAACCGGCCGCCAGAAGGGCTGTCATGGAGTCTCCCATTTTTGCCCAGCGGCCCATATAGGTGAATATGAGCGCCCCCCCAAACACCATGAATATCATCACGACAGTGCTCACGCCACCCAGCTTCACCAGATCGCTCAGCAGATATTGGGACCCGAGCATGATGATCCCGGCGTTCATAAAAATACCACTGTAGGTCAAACCCGGCTCCCACGAATTGGGAACGCCGATGACGTTCCGGACAACGATACCGACGATCAGGCAGTTGACCACGTAGTTCATATGGAGAAGATCCGTAAAAAACCCTTTGCCGTAAATCGGCGGCAGTACGGCATCGATGTAATGCAGAAGGGTATCGATGGTAAAAAGGAAGTTAAGACCCGGCAGGCCGCATAACAGAGCGAGGATTGCCATGGCCAGAAGCCCCGGCCAACTCTTGCGAAAGCCGGGAAGCGCGCTCCACACCGACGGTTCCCTCGCCGGCGCCTGATCGTACGTTGCTTGTGTTGTCATAGACAATATCTCCTATGGCACATTGGTTTTTTTAGTTTTCTCCAAATTGGTTGGAGCACAGGGTCCAAGGGTTCGAGGATTCAAGGGTCCGAGGGTAAAAACCTTTTAATAACCTGCCCTCAAAAAACAATCTCATAGCAAAGCACCTATGACTCTCTTTCAGGCTTTTGCCTTTCCCTTAACCCCTTGCCCCCTCGGCCCCTTGAACCCTGTGTAGCAACCTCCCCTCAGCCTGCAACCATTCGGGAATCTAATAATAATTGTTTCATCTATTTAGAAGATGAGCCTTATTCTACTGCAGTCTCCATACTTCACGATACGCCAAACGATCCAGCACGGATCCTCGCAGAAAACTTTCTATCGTGCCGTTCACACCGACTAGCACATCGATATTCTTCCGTTTGAATTCCGCCAGATTAGGCGTTTTGTAGGTTTTCCCCTTATAATCGGTTTCGATATGCCAGAAATTGACGGCCTCCCCGTCAAAGTCATCGATAACGATTCTGAAAAATCCTTCAGGCCCTTCATAGACCGGATTGTCGGCGTCCAGTACGATGGGTTCGCTGTTCGTAAGGATCACTTCATTCAACTGGTAGCAGTGACCGCACACATCGGGCTTCACGAGGAACCTGGGATCATCGGGCCAGGGCTCGTCCCGTTTGTAGGTCTGCGCGCCCTTTGCGAGATGAAAAGAGGCCTTGCCCCCCGAAAAATCGGCCGGGACATCGAGCGTAATGTACATATCTTCATATCGCATGGTGATCTTTTCCTGGGAGGGTGCATACTGGGGGAGCGTATCCATAAGATCCTCATCCACGGGCCCAAAGGTCTTTTCGGAGACCACCGCCCCCTGCTTGTCGGACAGGGTGCATGACACCACGCGGTTTTCCGGGTCAATCCGGAGGACCTTGAAACGATAATCGTCCAATTCAGCCGCTTCGCCTTCACCCAGAACCGCCTTTTGGGGTTTTTTATAGGTGATGGTGAACTCGTCCATGCCCGGGGCCCCCATTGCCGCCACTTCCACGAAGTCCGGTGAAATATACTTCGGAACGAGGAAGGTGCTGCCTTCGGCAAATACATCCGGGATGTAGTATTTGAAATCCTGGTCGTAAATCCCCTCTTCCGGCAAAGATCCGGGAAGGTCACTGTACGAGTGAAGTCCCTGTGCTACGAGAAGGTTGGCGCCCCAGTTGTTCCCCGAATATTTTGTGATGCGAAGCTCCCCGACCGGCCTTCCCCATAAAAAATCGGTGCCCGTATAGCGGACGGCCTTGGCGCCGTCGCCGATGGCGATATCCTGCCAGAAAATCAGGTTGTCGTCTCCCATGGGATATTCTTTCCACAGGTCGATCTTGAAGTCTTTTTTGACGACCAGATAGCTCTTAAACCCCAGGAGATAGACGTCGTCTCCAAGAAGCGTAAGCGTCTCGCCAGGACGGATATTCCTGTTGTCGCGCGTGCTGTAATACAACCCTCCGGGCGGGATAATGATCTCCCGGTTCCGATAATCCACATAACTGCTTCGGATAGCCATGGTCTCCTGGGCGATCAGACGGGTTCCGTCATTGGTTTTGACGTATTTTCGTTTGAATCCCCTCAGTTTCGGAACGAAGGCGCTCGTACCATCCGGGGCGAACCATTTGGCGTCGGGAACAACCTCGGGGTATGAGGTGAAACGCGATTGCTCGACGGGAATCCCGTAGGTCGGGTCCGCCAGTCGTTCGAGAAATGTATCTTCCATCACTGAGTAGAACAGCGGGCTCCTGCCGATGAAAAAGTCGATGTTTTCCCTTCCCGATTTCCACAGGATCAGATTGTCAGTCCTCCGGAACAGGGAATCGCGCACATAGCAATCCTTTACGACACCATCTTCAAAATCCTTCGCAACCACCTTGAAGTAGCTTCGATCCCATACTTCGGAAATCTTTACAGGCCCCGCATAGGCGGGGGTGTCGTCGCTGAGAACAAAGGGATCCCTGTTCTCCAGGACAATCCGTTTGAGCATGCCTGTTTTATAGTCCGCCTCAAGCCTCACGATATACCGCTCATCATTCGGCCATGGTTTTCCATCCTCCAATTTAACAAGGTCGTTGTAAATCGCCAGAGAAAGCGTGCCTTCCGTCCATCCATAGGGCACGTCATTGGCCCAGGGAGCAAAATCCGAGGCCTTCCAATAATCCGGATCGACGATAAGCTCGATATGAATATCCAGATCGAAATCGGTCAAACAGTAATCATCCTGATTGGCCGCCTTGTATTCCTGCTGAGTGGCCGGTTTCAGGAGCTTGGATGCCAGCACCTTCTTTCCGGTCCAGTTTCGGATCTCCACGAGAATACCGTTTTCTTTCCTGTAGGTGTATATCCTTTTGTTACCGTACCACCGGAAGCTCTCCTGATAGACATCCACCACCCAGGGTCTCTCCATGGAAAAAACAGCCTCCGTGATAACGGGATATTCAATCATGGAAAACAGGGCGTTATCGAAATCTATAGTGTCAGCCGTCAATTTCGTAAGGCCGTAAAGGTAGGTGTCGCTCATGAAAAAGGACTTGAGTTGCGGATGAATGCCGTCACTGAGCAGCATCTTCTTCGCCTCATCCGGTTTGGGAAAGGAAGTGGATATGGCCCATTCATGAGGCCATGCCCCGGAAGGGGAAATGAGGGCGAACTCACCATAGGGTTTTCCGTAATGATCCGTCGAATAATCGAACCACAGCCGGTAACCCGAGGGATCCAGAATCGCTTTCCCGCCCTTTTCCACCTCGACGTTCCGTTTGATCACCTTCTTGTGGGTGGAGCGAAGCAGATAGGTGTGCTCCCCAAGTATCAGAAACGGTTCCCTCATGAAAGGTCTCGCATCATCGGATGTCTCCGAAACGTAATAGAGGCCGCCGGCGGGGACATACGCCTTGTCTCCCTCTATCTTGCTCTCCCTCAGAACAATACATTCCGACAGGTTCCTTTCATAACCATACTGATTGTGATACTCCTTATTAAGCACCCCCCCGAGTTCGGGCATATAAGTCGCATCCCGGACCGGGGCCATCCCCCTGGGATTCTCCTGCCCAAAAGAAGGAATTGCGAAGCATATCAAGAAAAAGGTCAATAAAGCGGCCGCTGAAGACCACTTCAATCCGCAAGCGCGAGAGCAACGACAATTTTCCTCCCGATTTAAAAACACATTAACCTCCGATCAGCATTTGGACGGCGCCAGGGGAATGTCTTCGTCTTCTTCCTCAAGTTCCTCGCCCGGTTTGGGAACGGTATACAAATCACCTTCGGTTCCCACCTGGGGATTGATCTCCCCGTATACTTCCTGGGTAATGCCCGGTACATTTAACAGATCTTCCGGTTTCGTGAAGAATCCTTCCTCGTCACGATAATCACAGATGGCCTCCGCGATATCATCCGTAATGCCGGGAGCCTTGGCCAGGTTTACGGATGAAGCGTAGTTGAACTGAATTCTCGCTTCACCCAATCCGCCGGTATGCCCTTCCTGCTGGGCCGATACCGAACCCGCCATGAAGAATCCTGCGATAAAAAGTGTCATCCAAAAACATGTGAATCTGAATTTCATGATTACTCTCCTTCTAATCTCTTTTTTACAATTTCAATCCGCTATTTGACAGTCTTTAAACTCTTTACCCTAAGTAGAGAATTTTCCGGCGGAATCACCGCTTTCTCCGTCGGGGCTTTGAGTTGCGACACATAGTTATACGGCACCCGGTAGGCCCGATATACCATGTTGTAATTCTCCTTTTCCTGGTAATAGGGGTTGATATATTCCCATACGATTTCACCATCCGGCGTCACTTCGAAGAGCCGTCCGACGGCCCCCTCGTCAATCAGGGTATTTCCGTTTGGAAGCCGCTGGGCCGAACTGACGTAATCGCTGAAAAACTTGTAGGTATCCCGATACCCGCTTTTATTGGCGGTGTATTCCCATACGGTTTTCATGGCAACCGGGTCGATTTCGATCACACGGGAATACTCACGGCGGGCGTTGTTGATACCGTAGGGGGCGGTAGGTCCGGGAGCGCCGAAACCGGCAAAGCCGCCGTTGTCAAAGATCAGGATGTTGCCCTCCCCGGGCAGTCCTTTTGGAATCAGATGCGCGTGGTGAAGCCCGACAGTGGTGCCGATCTTTTGCAGCTCTTTTGTGGCGTCGAAATCCGGCCCCATATGCCATACGATCCTGCCGGTTTTGTGGTCGATGATGCCGGTGGTGTTGGTCTGCCGGCCGTCATAGATAATATTGTCCGGATGAAAGCGTTTATCGCCCGCATCGTACCATTTGTTGGGCCCCAGCCAGCTGGCGGTATTGACATGTATCCAATCCCCCCCCACCTTGCCGGGAGTCCGTGACATGACGTAATTGGGATAGCGGTACATGGTGTTTCTCGCTTCGATGGAAAATCCCATCTCTTTGATGTGGTCGCTGGCCAGCCATTTCCATATGATCTCTCCGGCACCATCTACAATGTAGATGATGTCGTCCAGAAGGGGTTTGCTCGAAATCTTTTTCTTTTTGACAATCTTGTTGGACAGAATCAGGGTCTTTCCGCCCGAGACGTTCGGCTCAAGTCCGGGGACGTAATACCCCACCGGATTGCCCTCGCGCTGAAAATCGTGGTGCATGCCGGCCTTGGGAAAGCGCCAGACGATAGTGTCGTCCCAATCGGCGATGGCGAGATCGCTGGCGTTCTCGTCCCCCACGAGACGGCCGAGATTGCCCGTGGACCCCATCACATGCCCCCCGGGCAGCAGTTTGGCCGGATGATCCACGGTGCCGATATTTTTCCACTGGTGGACCACATTGCCGTTCATGTCGATCAGAAACGTTCCGAAATTATCCACCGAAAAAATGGTGTACCCGCTGTAGGCCTTTTCCGGTTTGTAAAGGGTTGTCCCATGGGGGTATACGGTGGGGAAAGCATCCACCGAGACGGCACTTACCGTCATCAGGAAGAGAAACAATCCGATTGCTGCTTTTTTCATACGGTAATTCTCCCTCTATTTGATGTTCATTCTTTTTCGATACTCTTTTTCCAAACCTATAAGACCTTGTGAAAACTTGGTTAAATGATCCCGCATGGCCTCGGCGGCTCTATCGGGCTTGCGCCCCAGAACCGCTTCTAAAATCTCATTATGTTGTCCTGTGCCATGAACCACGGCATCCCCTTTCCGGTAGCCGGCGACCACAATTTCCTTGGTTATGGATACAAGCACATTAATGATAATTTCGTAAAAGTAGTTCCCGCTTACCTCCGCGAGAACCCGGTGGAAATCCGTCAGATTCGTCACACGATCATCAATTGGATCGGCCATATATTCGTCATCCACGACCTTCTGAAGCCTGTGGGAATTGTCGGAAGTCATTTTTTCCGCCGCAAGTCTTGCGACCTCCGGTTCGATATGCAGACGAACATCGTTTAATTCTTTAATATTGAGTTTTTGAGCGATGTAATAATCCAGGAACCCGTCCGATAACCTGTCAGGGGTGAACTCCCTTACAAAAGCGCCTCCTTTCGGACCCTGACGAATCTCCAGATACCCGGCCATTTCCAGCGCACGTATCGCTTCCCTGACCATGTTGCGGCTGACCTTGAACCCCGCGGCAAGTTCCCTTTCCGGTGGGATTTTATCCTTGAATTTAAGTTGACCCGACAAAATTGCATTTTTGATGTGAAGCATGACTACTTTGGATAGTGGCACTTTGCTGATATCCTGAAATAGTTCCATATGTTTCACCTTCTAGTATATGCCTTGCGCATTCGTTTCAGCCAATGTCATCCGCGTGACGAAAAGAGTTTCCGGAATCAATTAGGGCTTGAGCTGATGACAATGTCGTATTAATATCCAAATTTAAAAAAAAGTGAGTTATTTTGTTTGGATCATCATATTGGTTGAACCTTAAACCAACATATGGGCAAGGGATACATTGTTTTTTAACCAAAGTCAAATGAATATGTTTTTACGGAGAGAGCGTCAGGATGATTATTAAAAAGTTCGTGGAGGATTTATGAACCGTTCCGGAATTACGTTTATTGTTTTTTTGTTTCTTGTGGTATCAGGATGGGGGGCTCTTGCACACAGTGAAATACTGGGAGATTACCTGGGCTATACCGCCTGTGTCGATTGCCACCCCGATATCGTGGACAGGTGGAAAGCTACCAGACATGCCAATGCCTTTGAAAATTTAAAAACCCAGGGGCCTGAAAAGCAGGAAAATCCGGGTTGCTTTCGATGCCATGTCGTCGCCTACAATGAGGATGGGGGATATATCGATATGGATTTAACACCTGAACTCAAGGATGTCCAATGCGAAGCCTGTCACGGTCCCGGAAAAATGCACACGGAAACGTTAAGTGCGGATGACATAAAAAAAGGGAGTGAGGATATCTGCCGGCAATGTCATACCGAAGGACAGGATAAAGATTTTGACTATATAAAAAAATCAGAACTCGTTCACTAAGGATTGATTATGAAACAATTTATCGCCATTGTACTGTTTTACGCATTAGTCGCCGCAAGCCCAGCCATTGCGGCGGATCTTAAGGCAAGTGAATCTTCAATAGAATTCGGTAATGTAGAAGAAGGACCTCCGGTAGAAAAAACGATAACGCTCACCAACATCACCTCCGGACCCGTTACCATAGAAAATACCGTAACGAGCTGTTCCTGCACAACGGTCACGCTTTCAAAAACCACCCTTGCCCCGGATGAAACCGCCGAATTGTCGATCACCTACCAGACATTCAAATATCCGGGGAAATTTGACAAAACAATATACATATTCACCGGCCCGGAGAGTGAAAACGAAACCATTATACATATTACGGGCAATGTGGTCCCCGCGTCGATGGGTGTAATAGGAATGGAAAAGAGAAAAACCGAGGTTGGCGATTTAGCTCTCGACAAAGGGAACAAGGTTCAAATCACCATCAAAAACGAAGGCGATGCCCCCTTGACAATTTCCAGGATTTACTCCTCCAAATTTAAAACGGAATACTTTAACGCGGAAAAATCAGGAAGCATCAAGATTCCAGCGGGGCAGGAACAAAAAGTGGAACTGGTTGTCACGCCGCGGGAACCCGGCAGATTCCTGGATATCGTTTTTATTTATTCCGACGCAAGAAATGACATTGGCGAGGGATACAAGGCGCTTCTGTCCGGAACGGCAAAATAAGGGAGCCAATGTTAAAAGGTTGTTTGTCGCCCCCGGGACTTACCCGGGGGCGAATTAGCAGTTTGAATGTTTGCGATATAATCAGGCAAGATCGAATCGATCGAGATTCATCACCTTGTTCCAGGCTGCGACAAAGTCCCGCAGGAATTTCTCCTGGGAGTCCTCGCATGCATAGACTTCCGCCAGGGCCCGGAGCTGGGAGTTCGAGCCGAAAACAAGGTCGACCCGGGTACCGGTCCATTTGAGGTCGCCGCTCTTGCGATCATGTCCCTCGAACAGGTCCCCATCCTCTTCCGTCGGCTTCCACTCCGTACCCATATCGAGCAGATTCACGAAAAAGTCATTGGTGAGGGCCTCCGGCCGTTTGGTAAAAACCCCGTGCGGTGACTGTCCGAAGTTGGCATTCAGGACACGCATGCCGCCGATGAGCACCGTCATTTCGGGAGCGGTCAGTGTCAACAGTTGTGCCTTGTCGATCAGCAGCTCTTCCGCCGATACGGTGAATTTGGACTTCTGGTAGTTTCGGAATCCGTCCGCTTTCGGTTCGAGTACGGAAAAAGATGCCGTGTCGGTCTGATCCTGGGATGCATCCGTGCGTCCCGGCGCAAAGGGAACCACCACCTCCTGCCCGGCATTTTTGGCCGCCTGCTCGACACCGGCACAACCACCCAGAACGATCAGATCGGCGAGGGAGACCTTCTTTCCAGCGGATTGGGCGTCGTTGAACGCTTTCTGGATTTCAGTCAGGGCCTGCAGCACCTTCCGCAGCTGGTCCGGCTGGTTGACCGACCACTCCTTCTGCGGCGCAAGCCGGATACGGGCGCCGTTCGCCCCGCCCCGCATATCGGAACCGCGGAAGGTTGAGGCCGAAGCCCAGGCGGTGGAAACCAGTTGCGAGACGGACAGACCGGAAGCGATTATTTTTTTCTTGAGGACGGCAATATCATTATCATCAATCAGTTCATGGTCAACCGCGGGAACCGGGTCCTGCCAGATCAACTCCTCTGCCGGGACTTCGGGTCCAAGATATCGCGATCGGGGTCCCATGTCGCGGTGGGTCAACTTGAACCAGGCCCGGGCAAACGCATCGGCGAACGCCTCGGGATTTTCCAGATAGCGCCGGGCGATGGGTTCGTATATGGGGTCGAAACGAAGTGAAAGATCCGCGGTGGTCATCATGGGAGGATGCCGTTTCGACGGATCATGGGCATCCTCCACGGCCCGCGCGCCCGCGCCGTCTTTCGGAATCCACTGTTGAGCACCCGCCGGACTTTTGGTCAACTCCCATTCGTATTGAAACAGCGTTTTCAGATAACCCATGTCCCATTTCGTGGGATTCGGCTTCCAGGCCCCCTCGATGCCGCTGCTGATCGTATCGCCGCCTTTGCCGATTCCATGGCTGCTCTTCCAGCCGAGCCCCTGCTCCTCAACGGGGGCTGCCTCCGGCTCCGGTCCTACAAGGGCGGCGTCACCGGCGCCGTGGCATTTCCCGAAGGTATGCCCGCCGGCAACCAGCGCCACGGTCTCTTCATCGTTCATCGCCATGCGTGCAAACGTCTCCCTGACATCCCGTCCGGAAGCCACCGGGTCCGGGTTGCCGTCCGGGCCTTCCGGATTCACATAGATCAGGCCCATCTGTACGGCGGCAAGCGGATTTTCGAGGTCCCTGTCGCCACTGTATCGGCTCATGGGTTTGTCACTCGTTGCCAGCCACTCCTCTTCGGAACCCCAGTAAACGTCTTCTTCGGGCTCCCAGATGTCCGCCCGCCCGCCGGCGAAACCGAAAGTCTTGAAACCCATGGACTCCAGCGCGCAGTTGCCGGCGAGAATCATCAGGTCGGCCCAGGAAATCTTTTTACCGTATTTCCGTTTGACCGGCCATAGCAGCCGGCGCGCTTTGTCAAGGTTCACATTGTCGGGCCAACTGTTCAGTGGGGCGAAACGCTGGTTGCCGGTCCCGCCGCCCCCGCGGCCATCGCCCATGCGATAGGTGCCCGCGCTGTGCCAGGCCATTCGGATGAAGAGTCCTCCGTAGTGCCCATAATCGGCCGGCCACCACTCCTGTGAGTCGGTCATCAGGGCGTATAGGTCCTTCTTTACCGCTTCCAGATCGAGTTTTTTGAACTCCTCGGCGTAATTGAACGCCTCACCCATGGGATTGCTCTTGTTCGTATGCTGATGAAGAATTTTCAGATTCAACTGGTTCGGCCACCAGTCCCTGTTTGAGGTGCCGCTGCCCGCAATAGGCCTTCCTGTCCCGCCCGTTACCGGGCATTTGCTGTTTTCATTAGACATCTTGACCTCCTGATCTGTTTGGGTACGGAAATTGTATATCAAATGATAATTATTATCAACGGTGCTTAAAAAAATATATCACTCTTTCTCTGCCCTGCAATCGCTGCAAATGCCGAAAAAGTCCAGGCGGTGATTCAGAATTTTAAAGTCGGTCTCTGATGCAACCTCTTTTGTCATTTCTTCCAGGCTATCCAGGTCCGGATCGACAATTTTTTTACACCTGATACAGATGACATGTGGATGGGGTGTGGGTTTGTTCCCATCATACCGGTTGCTCCCATCCGGGAACCCAAGTTCGAGAACTTCACCGAGTGATTTCAATAATACGATATTTCGGTAGACAGTTGCAAGACTCATTGTCGGAAAGTCCTTTTTTATCTCTGCATGAATATCTTCAACACTCGGATGGCCTTCACTTCCAACAAGAATTTTTACGATAGCCAACCGCTGAGGTGTAATCTTGTGATCGCTGTCCCTCAGTTTTTGAATGATCGTTTCAACTCTTTTTTTATGGTCTCCCAAGCGGAAACCCCCTTTTTCAAATAATAATAATTATCATCTAACATCTATTTTCCATTAGGTCAAGCAAAACCTGATCGGCTACCAGGATTGACAAACTCGTAAAAAGTCTGAATTAGCCACAAAGGCACAAAGACACAAAGTAAAACTTTTAATATTAGTTAGTTATCTTCGTGGCTTCGTGTCTTCGTGTGAGACAAGTAGTTTTTACGATGTTGTCAGGATTAATCCATGTAATAATCCGATCTGAAGTTTCCTAAAAAAGTTACGCTGCCATGCGCAGCATTACAGCCACGATCGAATTTACTACGGATTTGCGCGGTACCGGGAAAAGTCTACTAAAATTATCTTCCAGTGCCGATCTGGTAATCGATCTTCTGACGTCCGAAAAAGCGAAATGGCGACGGCCCTCGACGGCATGCCGTCGTTTTGGGGTCTTCGCGATCCGGTCGGCATAAATCCATGCCACGCAAGTAGCCATCATGCAAAAGTTCAGATCCGATTTAATCTTCGCACAATCACCCTGGCCCGGTTATCGCCATTTATCGATCGAATACGCCAATGGTCTTCCGTAACCACCCCCCCACGACCAGGCGTTTCCGGTTCCGCCGGCGACGATGACCGTAACAGCTCCCGGGCCGACAAACTTGGGGACATCCGCATCACCGGGAAGCCGGGCCAGGCGTTCGGTACTCGACCTTGTATCCACTGCATACGCTTCGAGGCGGTCCGGGTGGTTGCTCGTCCCGGTGTAGTATCCCGACTGCCGCCCCCTGCCCAAGGTATGCAGCCAATAGTTTTTCGCCCACACGCGCTGCTTCCATGTGACATGTTCGTATATATAATTCTGAAGATCCCTCATGGCGCCAAAACCGTATTGCTCTTTCCAGATGCAGGCCGTATCAGGCGTCAGTGACAGGATAGCGCCGGTTACATTCGTGAGGGTTTTCAGGGCGGCAACGGCATGTTCCGGCGTGCCGACCTGGTTTTCCTGAAGCGTCTCGGCGGATTTGACTTCTATATTTTGAAAAGGAACCAGTTGCACCTTTCCTTCCCATGACAGCAGTATGCTCTCGTCGGGCTTGTATCCGAAATGTTCGTTCAGACCTTCCCATGGGGTGTTTTCATCCTCCGCAAATATGGTCCCCCAGTGGAGAGGCCCTGTGCGCTCAAGCACATTGATTCCGAAAATAGCACCCCCAAGATTGATACCGATTAACGCACCGGCCCGTTGGAGAGTCATATTGGCCGGATTGCCGGGGGCAAGATAACAGAACCCCGAATTCATGCCGATTTCCTTGGCAATGGGGCCACTGACTACGAACAGGTGCCCAAACGAAGAGTCCCCCGGATAGCCCACACAGGCACCGGCTTCCGCAATGGCAAGCGCCACCGGCAGATATTCCGGTTTGCATCCGGCCATGACGGCGTTGATGGCCACCTTCCTGACAGTTGCCAGATACTTGGCGCTGTTCCAGACGCCCGTAAATACGATCGGTTCATCAGGATCATGGCTGGTGCCTTTCAACATCTCAGCCACCCTCTTTTCCGTCGGTGGCGTTACCGGAAGGCCGTCGGTCATCTCCGCGATAGGGCCGATACTCGGATGCCCGACCAGCTCCCCCTCAAATGCTTTCTGGACCTCATCATACGTCCCTGTCATGAAGACGCCCTCGTTCCGGGGAGGCTCATGAATTCCCGAAGCCATTTCATCCCGGGTGAGAGGACGAGTCAGCGCATCGATGAATTTCCGGGTGTATTCCCACGGCAGTGCCTTCAGAGTGGTGTCCTGCGGCGTCAAAACCTCGCGCACCGCCGGGACCCCTTCCCGCATGAAACTCTGTTTTGCCGTCCTGTTAATACCCGGATCCTCAAAGGATTCCTGAACGACCGGCATTCCCTTTTTCTCCAGAAGAGCCGCGACCCGGCTCATGGCCAGAGAGGCGCCGCCTCAGTAGTTGTGACCGAGTATGACGGCATCACCGGAAAGCAGCATCTCCCAGTCTTCCGGCGTCAGGTCGGACCAGCGACCCCTGGTGGGATAGTACACGACATCACAGGAAGAAACCGCCTTTTTGAGATCCGCGGCGATAGATTCCATTATTTCCTCATTTCCGCCGTGCAGGTTTGCAACAATGATCTTTTTATTGTCCAGTGCGGGAAGCCGCGGATTCAATCCCCTGAATTCGATTTCCGGTTCTCTGGCGCGGGGATCCAGTACAGTGTACATTGGCTCATCCGATTTGTGTGGTATGGTTACATTTTTCATTTTGGCCGCCCCGTTTTTTTATCTTCCGTTTTGCGCCATATTTCCAGAGGCAACAGAAAAATGCAATGGTTTCGTTTGCACAATGACGCTTTTCCACTCAAGAGATTCCCGGTTCTTCCCCAATATCCGGGTAATATATCTTTGTGCAATCCGGACATATGGTATGCGTAATCCGCGCCCCTGTTTTCCTTTTGACGTATTCCTCCAGGGGCCACCAGGTATCGTTCTCGTCCCGAATCCGTCTGCAACCGCTGCAGATCGGCAGAAGCTTCTGGTAAAGTTCGACTTCCGATCTGAGTCGTTTCTGTTCTTTCAGCGACTCTTTAAGCATTTTCACCAGATGATCTTTAGTCATTTCGGCAATTTTCCGCTCCGTTATATCCCTGGAGATGCCGATAATCTGCAGCGGTTCGTCCTTCTCCTTGACGAACTTGCCGGTTATTTCAATCCAGATTTTACTCCTGTCCCGTTTGTAACACTCCACCTCCAATCGATAAGATGGATCCATTCCCTGCTCGTAATCCCGCCGGATTTTTTTCAACTGTGCCATTGTCTTCCGGTATGATTCTTCGGTCATAATCTCTTTGATATTAAGCGCGACAAGCTCTTCTGCCTTATACCCACTGATCTTTTCCGTTGAATCGCTGATGAAAAGAATTTCCAGCGTATCCGCATCAATCACCCAGACGCTGTCCGCAAATTGTTTATTATAATCCCGATATCTCGTTTCATTACGGGCGACTCTTTTTGCCACACTTGTTTTCATAATCTTCTCCCCCTGCTATGGCCAAAATTTTTCTTTTTCATCTGCCATACAGGTTTTTGAAACCGCTTCTAAACATGTTGAGACACAAGCCAGCACTCAGCGGCATCCTCGTCTTTAAAAATATGCGTATTGTCTTCCCCGTTATTGAACATCGCTTCCGCGAAACTGAAGAACCCCTCATCCTCATTGTTTATCAAATGAATCGTGGGAACATCTTTCGAATGAGAATCGATGCTGCCGCAATGCTGATCTATCCAGTACCAGTAATCCGTATCGAGAACGGTGATATGGCTTCTAGCCTGCCTAAAATCGATAATCAGGCGGCTGTTTTCCCTTTTCGCGCGAAGACGTGCTTCCGCGCCTAATGAAGATGCTTCATTGATAAACACGTCACCGTAAACCCTTACGGTGATAATTCTTTTTCTTTTGTCGGTTTCGTATGTATATTTCATTTGGTATCCTCCAGTCTTGTTTTCCTTGAGTCCGGTTTTACCTCTTCGTGCCGTTGTCGAATAACTTCCGAATGGTAACAGCGAGATCACTCATGATCACAGGCTTCAACAGTAATGCGCTGACCCCGATTGTTTTCACTTTTTTTAATTACATACTAAACGATCTGTTTTATGAACCGTTTCGCCTTCAATTTCGGCGCCACAGGCACTCTTTCGAATGTGTTTCAAAACAGCGGCGACATCACTGAAATCACTGTTCGTAAACGCCATATATGTCGGACGAAGCACATGTCCCAGGGTAACTGTTTCCGGCTCACTGTCGGGAAGCACCAGAATGGTTTTGAGCCTGTCCCACATCTTATTCATCCGGGCAAGACTTGCCAGCGTTTCCCGTTCCGCCACCATTATCACCGCAACGATCTTTTCGTTATAGGCTGTCGGCATCACCCGGCCAATCGCCTCTGTGTCGTGGTACTGGATAAGCGGCACTCCCGGCATGGCTGCCCGCAACACACCCAGAAGCCGATCGCCTTCCTGGGTATCCTCTGATATAAATAACTGAATGTGCATGGTCTCTCCTTATTGATACCGTTACGCTGCAGTCTTACAATCGCAAGGTATATGCCAAAAAGCCAAAAAAATGGTTTTATGCTGTAATTTCAGGTGTCAATATCATTTTTTACAAAATATCTGATACTGATTTTGTAAGGGATATCCTGACCGGCAGGAGAAAAATCTCCTGCGCGGCAAGAATTGTCAAAGCCGCGATAACCGTCAAAAGGGAGGAATTTATAAGATGCCGGGGAGTGCCAGAGTTATTTTCGTCTGTATATGCTGTTCCCGGTTTGGACAAGCGGCACGTTCAGGCTATGGAGGGTTTCGGAGTGCCCCGAAAAGAGAAAGCCGCCCGGATTCAGATAGCGGCATAAGTTGTTGACCACCCGTTCCTGGGTCTTTGAGTCAAAATAGATAAGCACATTTCTGCAGAATATGATATCCACGGAACTGTTCAATCCATAACTCTCCTGCATAAAATTGAGCCGCCGAAAATGAATCCTGGATCTCAAATCGGGGATGACGCGGACGTTCTTTTTTGATTTATCCCTGCTGCGCATCAGGTATCGTTTTCTAAGCTGCAGGGGAATCGGCTCGATCAGATCTTCCCTGTAAATGCCCAACATGGCTTTGCCGAGCACCCGGGTGGATATATCTGTTGCCAGGATCGAAAAACTTAATCCTCGACGGGTCCGGATATATTCCGACAGCACCATGGCAAGCGTGTAGGGTTCTTCGCCGGAAGAACAACCGGCGCTCCAGCAGGCAATATTCCTCTTCCCCGCGTTTTCGGGGCCATCCAGAAGCGCTGGAAGGGCCGTCTCCACAAGATAATCGAAATGCTTTGACTCCCTGAAAAAATCGGTTTTGTTGGTGGTGATGACATCCATCATATGCACCAGCTCTTTTTCCAATCCCTCACTGCTGAACACATACTCATAATAGGATTCAAAAGAATCACAACCGGTTTCACGCATCCGTTTCTGAAGACGGCTCTCGAGAAGCGTCCGCTTGACATCGGGCATTCGAATCCCCAACTCTTTCTGAATGAACTCCCGGAAGCGGTTGAACGTTTTTTGTGAAAGCAGAATTTTATTCGGTTGGTTTTCGCTTTCTAAGGCCATGGTTGGTTTTTCCTTCACACCCGCTGATTATTTCCCTGTCGTTATTGCCCGCACCGATTCCGCATACTGGATTCGCTTGATCTTGACCTCTCCGGTATGCGTGTTGAAAATTATTTTCCTTCCATACATCCCCCCCACCTGATGCACCTTCAGGTCAAATCCGTAGCGCGCAAGGATAGACTTGGCGGCCTCGATATTCAGCCGCCCGATGGATTGTCCGATAGGCTGGTCGGCAACAGTCCTCAACACGGCCGCCCCGCCGAACAACTTGACTTCGAGCATCTCACGGTTTGCACCTGCGGCTTCCAGCAGATGAACCATCTCTGGAATCACACACGCGACATACTGGTATTTTTTTTCGCAATGCCGTGGACACTCCCCGGAGAGTTTTGAGCAGGTTGCCTGAAGCGCGTGGCATATGGCGGCCAGGCCCAGTTTCGGGTGACGCATGGTGACCGCCACGCAGGAGCCGAGAATGGTGGTCACCAGAGTCGGTACCCGGCAGATGCACAGTTCAGCGGGCTTGAGATAAACTCTTTCAAAATCGGCATCAGGCCCCGTCATACAGATTTCCTCACCGGCGCATCGGGAAACGGATGAGACCGGTCCTCCGCATTATCGATCTTCTTCGCCAAGCTTCGCCAGTTCAGGAATATCCAGTATGAGGGCCACGGTTCCGTCTCCCAGTATCGTGGCGCCGGAAGTTCCTTCTATATCCTTATAGATCCGGCCCAGGGATTTGATCACGGTCTGGTGCTTGCCCACCACCTGATCGACGCCCAGACCGGTACGCTCACCGCCTGCCTCCACCACCACAACCTGCTCGCTGTCGTTCACGTCCCCATCGACATTGAACAGTTCACGCAACCGCAAATAAGAAACCGCCTCCCCACGGATGTTCATAATCCGGCGCTCCCGGGCCCGAATTACTTCCTTCCGCGTGCATCCCACGCACTCCTCGACGACAGACAGAGGCAGCACAAAAAATCCTTCACCGACCTTTACCATGAGACCGTCGATAATGGCGAGAGTCAACGGCAGTTTGAGAGTAATTTTAGTCCCTTTTCCGGCGCGGCTCTCCACGTCGATGCTGCCCCGAAGCGTCTCGATGCTCCGCCTGACCACGTCCATTCCCACACCCCGACCCGAAACGCCGGTAATCTCCCGGGCGGTCGAAAACCCGGGCTCGAATATCAGGTCGAAAATCTCCGATTCGGGAAGCCGTGCATCCTTATTCACAATACCTTTTTCCGCCGCTTTCTGGAAAATAGCATCCGGATCGAGGCCGGCGCCGTCGTCATCGATGGTGATAAGCACATTGGCTCCCGAGTGTGTCGCTGAAAGATTAACACATCCCTGGGGCGGTTTCCCCGCGGCCCTTCGTATGTCCGGCCCCTCGATACCGTGATCGATACTGTTTCGGATAATATGTACCAGAGGGTCTTTCAATTGATCGATAACGGTTTTGTCGAGTTCCGTTTCACTCCCCTCCATCACCAGCGTCACGTCTTTTCCCAACTCAAGATTGAGATCCCGGACAAGGCGGTTGAAAGTGCCGAAAATGGTCCCGATCGGAAGCATTCGAATACTCATGGTGTTGTCCCGAAGTTCCGTTGTGAGTCGCTCCACCTCCTCCGCAATCAGTATCAGATCGGGATCGTCCTGAAGGTCCGCCTTCTGGGAAAGCCGGGCCTGGACCGTTACGATTTCTCCCACCAGGTCTACCAGGGAGTCGATTCGTGCGGCATCCACACGAATACTCGATGCGGCCATCGTCTCCCTGCGTTCTTTCCGGATCTTTCGGACATGGGCCTGCTCCGCCGCGGCGGATTCGATGGCGCCTGTCGGAACGGCCTTGGCGGCTACCAATCGTTCACCGATTCGCGGCTGCTCATTCAACACCGCCGAAAGGATTTCTTCAGACACATCGCCGCGATCTACCAGTATTTCTCCGAGCTTTTTATACTCGTTTTCCGTATCGATCTCTGAAACCGGCAGTGCGTCGATCTCTTTGATATCGACCCGGCAATCATCTTCCACAAAGATAAAAACATCCCGTATGGCATTTGCTCCCCGGTCCGTCGTCAAGATAATATCCCAGTATATGTAACACGACTCGGGATCCATCTCGTCCAAGGGGGGAAGCTCATCGGTAAACACAGTAACACTTGCCTCTCCAAGGCAGGACAATTCATCGAGGAGAAGAATCGGGTTGGTACCGGTCTTTAAAATATCCTTGTTGGGATAAAACCGGATTCGATACGTCACCATCTCTCTTTCCGCCCGGCTTGCCGAATCATCCTCGAAGGGCGAACCGGTCGCTTCTCCCGTCTCATCAGATTCGTTTTCCCGTGGCACCAGCTCCTGAATAGCCTCAATGATTGCGTTCGCTTTTTGCTTATCGACTTCTTCCTCTTTGGTATCTGCATCCAGCAGGTCCAGGATATAATCCCTTGACATGAGCGACAGATTGATCAATTCCCGGCTGACCGCCATTTTCCCTTCCCGGATCAAATCAAAGACGGTTTCCACCTCATGGGTAAACGCGGCAATTTCATCAAAACCGAACATGGCGCCGGAACCTTTGATGGTGTGAAGGGCGCGGAACACCCGGTCGATCAACTCGTTATCTTCCGGGGTTTCTTCAAGCGCCAGCAACGCTGCTTCAAGCTCAACCAGAATTTCATGCGCTTCCTGCCGGTAAATATCTTTTTGCTGATCCATGGGCGATTCCTTTTTATATTTTCCGCTGCAATGTTTTTGAGCAATTAAAAAAGCTCAACATTCTCACCAAACGCCTCATCGTCATCTCCCTTTTCCGAAGACGTCATTTCGGCCTCATTCTCGTCATCCCCCCATAGGGAAATGTTCCCCTCTTCTGGGAGTGTTTTCCGGCCTTCGTCTTCATCGTCTCCCCAGAGGGAAACATCCCCATCCATCCCAAGGGAGCGGGGGTTGTCATGGATTGCACCTGTCTCCTCCGGCAGTTTGCCGTCCGGGGAAAATACGGAAGCGTGAATCATTCGCTCCCGCTGCATGGTGTAACTTTCACTCAGCACATCCGCACCGGAAGCCTCACCCGTCTTCCATTTTTCCGACAGCGGAGACAAGCGGCTGTTTACGGCATCCAATGCCTCGAGATGCCCGGACATGTCATCAGCCAGAACCGTCAAGAACTCCAGGTTCGACAAGGTCTGTCGAACGACGACTCTGAGCGCCTCGACCTTATCCATCGCCTCACCCACCCGCGCGTTCATAAGATCTCTCATCCGGGAAATCTCATCGATACCTCCGGCAAGGATATTCGATACCTCCGAAGAGTGATGCCCGTTTTCTTCCCGGCCATCTTTCCCGAGTTTCTGAACACGATCACCGAATTCTCCAATCCGCCGCAGTTTTTCTTCCACGCCCTCAACGAAATCGTTCGACTGGTCCGACAGGCGGTTCATCTCCTGGGCGAGCACGTCCAGGGTCCTGCCCTCATCACTCATGTGACCCGCCTTTACAATAGCGTTCAGCGCCTTGATCTTCGTCTCGAAGCTGATCGCATTCACATCGTTCAGGTGAACTGAAAAACGGCGTCCTATCTCGGATGCCCTCGACACACTCTCTTCGATCTGACCGCCCAGTTCATCTCCCTGCTTCAACAGTTCATTGAGACCCGTCAGGGCAGTGGCGAGCTTCGAAAAGGGATCTGAAAACATCTCCCTGCGCCCCATGCCGGGCTCATGAATATCAGCGTTTACGGTGGACATGATTCCGTCGAGTTCTCCGATTTCTCTGCCGATTTCTTCAAAGGCGGCCGTACTCTCCCGATGTACCCGGTTTATCTCCATTATTACATCCGCCAATTGGCTTCCCTGCAACGCCGCTATGGAGCAGGCATGCCCGAGTGCCTCTTTTCGCGAATCGCCCTGTTCCGGTGTATGATCCGCTGTTTCTGAATTCACACCCCCCCGGTCCGGAGATCGCCCCCCTATCGTCCGGCCTGAGTTGTCCAGGGCATCAGTGATATGTTCGACACGCTGCCTCATATTGTCATGGAACTGGATATTCATGACGATTTCCCCAACCCGGCTCGATATCTCCCGGAAACGGATATCGGCTGTCTCGAACGCCTTCAGGAAGGCGGCGATTCCCCTTTCCGTTTCATTCGCCGCGGCGGAAGTCACACCGGATGCCTGGACGGTCAAACCGTTCAGCTCCCGCAGACCGCTGGATATGGTGTCAAATGCCTGCATCTGTTCCGTCATCGCCGCCGTGGCATCTTGCCGGATACGATTGACGATGGCATCTACTTTTTCCGACAGTTGAAGGATCTCTTTGGAGACGACGGTAAACATTTCCTGTCCTTCTTCCGACCGGGTGCTCTCCACACCGATATTCAGGCCCACCACTCGCAGGTTCATGGCGATTCGGCCCAGATAATCGCACGCCTGGTTAAGGCCGCCCAGATGATCGGCCACATCTTTTATTTCAATCAGGCTCGACGCCACCCGCTCCTGGTGTTGGGTCAGGGCTGTTTCCGCCTGTTTCGCCAGATCGCCGGCCCTGTTCAAAATATTGTCGTTCGCATCTCCCATTATCTCCTGAATCGTATCCTGAATATGTCGGATCAATTCCGTGGTATCGGTGTAAACGGATTGAAGTGTCCGGCCCATATCCAGAAAATCCGATTCGTTCGATGTCGATGATCGCAACCCCTCGCAAATCAGTGCCATCTGGTCCGGCAAGCCCTTGACTTTCCTCAGAGCTATCATCCTGGCGATGTTGTCCCGAAGCGCCGGCAACCTGACGGTATCGATCATATCACGACATTTTTCGATAATTCCGGCTATCATTTTGCTATCTCTATCCCCGGTCCGAACATAACCGCAATACCGCCCCGGCAATATTCTCCAGCCCCATCACCTTGTCCGCGGCTCCCCGTTTAATGGCCTCCATGGGCATACCGAACACTACGGATGTCGCCTCGTCCTGGGCAATCGTATCGGCCCCCGCCATCTTCATTTCCAGAAGCCCCTGGGCGCCGTCATCTCCCATACCCGTCATGATAACACCGACTGCGTTTTTTCCCGCATACCTGGCCGTGGACCTGAAAAGCACATCCACGGACGGTCTGTGCCGGCAGACCAAGGGCCCCTCTTTTACCTCTACGAAGTACCGGGCGCCGCTGCGTTTCAGCAGGAGATGATTGTTGCCGGGCGCGATGAGGGCACGGCCCCGGAGCACTGTATCGTTGGATTCCGCCTCCTTCACCGAAATCTGGCAGATACTATCCAGCCGCTGGGCAAAAGAGCGGGTAAAATGTTCAGGCATGTGCTGTACGATAACAATTCCCGGTGCGTCTATCGGCATTGCCTCCAGAAATACCCGAAGCGCCTCCGTACCGCCGGTGGAAGCACCAACAGCCACCACCTTCTCCGTGGTTTGGGCCATGGCTTTAGAAGGGGGTTTGGGTATGACCGCATCGGCACTGAGCTTCGGTTCGATTTTTTTCGGCATCGGAACCCGTTTGGACTGCACCTGGGCAGCGGCTTTCACCGCATCGCAAATCCGCACCTTGGATTCCTGCAAAAATTGTTTGGTTCCGACCACCGGTTTTGCAATGATATCGACAGCACCGTATTCGAGGGCTTTCAACGCCGTATCCGACCCTTTTCCGGTCAGACTCGAGCACATAACCACCGGAATCGGATGCTGACTCATCACTTTCTGGAGAAAAGTGATGCCGTCCATCCTTGGCATTTCCACATCCAGCGTAATGACATCCGGCACCTCGTCCCGAATCCTGTCTGCCGCCCGAAAAGGATCCGGAGCCGTCGCCATAACCTCGATATCCGGGTCTGATGATAGAATTTCAGACATTGTCTGTCGGACCACCGCAGAATCATCCACCACAAGCACTTTTATCTTTTTCATATCTGACAGGCCTTCATTTCAGGCAATCATCAGGGTATCCGAGTTCTGAACCCCTGATGGCGCATCATTTGGCAACTCCCCATCGCATGATTGTTCGTACCAGGCAAAAAACAAATCCACGGACTCCGGGCAGAGTTGCCGCTCTCTTTCGGATCGTATAATTTCCAGGGCTTTTTCTTGCGGCATTCCGTCGCGATACGGACGGTTGCTTGTCAACGCGTGGAAAGTGTCCGCCACCGAAGTAAAACGGGCCCAAATCGGAATCTTGTCTCCTTTCAGTCCCAGGGGATATCCACCGCCGTCCCAACGTTCATGGTGCAGATGCACAATAGGCATTATCTCCGAAAGACTTGGGATCGATTTCAGAATATCCTTTCCGATTGTGGGATGTTTCTTTATCTTCTCGAATTCGGTATCCGTCAATCGTCCCGGCTTCAGAAGAATGTGGTCCGGTATGCCGATTTTTCCGATATCGTGGAGTCTTCCGGCCGTATGAGCCATTTCGATTGCCGCTTCTTCCGCGCCGGTCAAGGCCACCATCCGAGAAAGAATGCGGGCGACCGCTTCGGAATGACCGCGGGTGTAAACATCCCGGGCTTCCAGTGCCGAAATCAGGCTGGTAATGCCGCCGAGCATCAAATTCCGCTCCAGTTCCAGCCGCTCCCTGTCTTTCAGCAGCAGAGCCACATGGTCCGACAGAAGTTTTTCGACCAGAATCACCAGTTGATCCAGATTGAACGGTTTGATGATATAGGAGGCCGCACCGTGGTCAATTGCCTCCATCATTTGCCCGCGCTCTTCTCTGGAACTCATCACCACGAAGGGAATGGCGGAAAAACGCTCGTCGGATTTCAAAGCCCGACACAACCGGACACCGTTCATTGCCGGCATATCGAGTTCGCTTAAAATGAGATCCGGCGGATTGTCCACCATCGATGCCATGGCGGAACTTCCGTTTTCAGCGGTCGTCACTTTGAATCCGGCGCTTGCCAGGCCTTTTTCAAGTATGCTTCGGACGGAAATGGAGTGGTCCACCACCAGAACAACCTGGTTCTGGCGAAACATCGCCTTTGACAGGACCCTTCTGGCCGTATGAAGCAATTTCGTTTTGAGTTTCCCTTTCGGAATGTATATTTCCACCCCTTCGTCATACCCTCTGCGGATATCCTGATCCGAATCCATTGTGCTGATCATGATAACAGGTACGGCACGACACGCCGAGATGCTTTTAAAAGCACGGCAGAACGCCAGACCATTCATCACCGGCATATCCACATCGGTAATGACCAGATCAAATGGTTGTTTGGTTATGCAATCCAGTCCTTCTTTACCATTGCCCGCCTCTTCAATATCCGCATCCATGGGCCGGAGCAACTCACGAACCAGAAAGCGCGCCGATACGCTGTCATCCACAACTAGAATTTTCGGTTTATACATGGTCAAATTCTCTTTTTAACCCAGGCCATATCCTGAAAAGATTTATAGTTTACTTCTCGCTCTCTTCCGCGTCCGGATCGGATACACTTTCGGGCGCCTTTTCCGCCGATGCATCCACCAGGGCCAGCTCATCCACTGAAAACACCCGATTGATATCCAAAATGATAATAAAATCGTCATTTCGTTTACCAATGCCCCTGATGAACTCCGTCTTCCAGCGCATGCCGATTTTAGGAGGCGCTTCAATCTGTCCCGGCTCCATCTCCACCACCTCGTGAACCGAGTCGGCCAATGCACCGAGCGTCGACATTTCACCGTCCAGATCCAGCTCCATCACTATGATCCGGGTATCGGGCGTATTGTTAATCTCGGACAATCCGAACTTGACCCGCATATCCACCACGGGAACAACGCTTCCCCGGACATTGATAACGCCCCGCATAAACTCCGGCGCCCGGGGTACCTTTGTAATCGTCGTCAGATCCAGCACCTCCCTTACCTGGGATACGTCCAGGGCAAACACCTCCTCCCCGAGCTTAAACGTCAAATACAGTGCCGTCTCTGTGATTTTTTTCATATTCATATTTTCTTCTCCGACCGTTGAAGAGGAAACACCCATTCTTATCCCGATCCGGTATCAATAGGATTCGAATTCGTCGTCGTACTTATCCCCTTTTGTTCCGCTCTCATCCAGGTTTATCGATACACCCTTTCCCGAGCCCCCCGCGGTTTCACCCTTACCGCCATATACCTCCACCGGTTTCGGCAACTGCCGCTGCGCGGGGGGCGCCTTGCGGGCGGCGGGAGCAGATCTCCCCCCCCTGCTTGGGGATGAGTAGCTGTTGCCGCCGTCATCCACTTTGAAAAAACCGACAAGGTCCAGCAATTGCTCCGCCTGGCTGGCAAGTTCTTCGGCAGTCGAGGACATCTCCTCCGCCGCAGAAGCATTCTGCTGTATCACCTGATCCAGTTGCTGAATCGCCCCGTTGATCTGTTCCGCCCCTGCATTCTGCTCGTTGCTGGCGGCACTGATTTCCTGAACTAGTTCCGCCGTCTTCTTGATGTCCGGCACCATCTCCCCCAACATCTTGCCGGCATCTTCGGCCATTTCGACACTGGCGCCGGAGACCCTGCTGATCTCAGCCGCGGCTGCCTGGCTCTTCTCCGAAAGCTTCCGGACTTCCGATGCCACTACGGCGAAGCCCTTGCCGTGTTCACCGGCCCGGGCCGCCTCGATGGCGGCATTCAACGCCAGCAGATCGGTCTGTCTGGCAATCTCTTCGATGACCTGTATCTTTTCCGCAATGTTCTTCATGGCCTTTACGGTTTCCGCCACTGCCCCACCGCCCAGTTCCGCATCATTGGCGGCTTTCTGTGCGATTTTTTCGGTCTGGTTGGAATTGTCCGCATTCTGGCGAATATTGGAACTCATCTCCTCCATGGAAGAAGAAGCCTCTTCTGCTGCCGATGCCTGCTCCGTGGCCCCCTGGGACATCTCCTCCGAGGTGGAACTCATCTGCTGACTTCCGGAAGCCACATTGGCAGCCGAAGTCTTCACATCCATGACGATTCGGTTTAGTTTTTCAATCATCGATTTCAAGGATTTGCCCAGGGTATCCTTTTCCGAAAGGACATTCACGCTCGCCGTCAAATCACCGCCGGCCAATTTTTCAGCCACCATGACCGTTCCCTGAAGATTGGCGATCATTTTCACCATGGCGTCGTTCATCTGTCCGATTTCATTCCGGCCCGCGTCGGTATCCATAGCCACATTCAGATCTCCCAGGGAGACCTGCTTCATGTTTTCCGCCAGCGCTTTGAACCTGGTGCTCATAAACGAGGCAAACAGGTAGGCGACAAAGGAGCCGACGATAACAGCCAGGATCGTCACCAGCATCGTCAGACGTTTTACCTTTTTCAGCCCATCCAGAAAGTCTTCCTGGTATGCCGACGGCGCCACGATCCATTTCCATTCGGGGAAATAGGCATAACTGGCGAGCTTCATTCTGGACGTGCTTTCTCCTTCGTTCTGCCAGGGATAGTAGGTCGTGGCGGTCTCGCCGCTTCCCAATGCCATCCCCTTTCGAAGAATCTCCTGGATAAACAGGTTGCCGTCCGCATCCTTGTTTTCTCGAATATTTTCGCCGTCCCTTTGACGTTTGTAGGAGAGAACGTACTCGCCCTTATCATTCAGCATAAAAATATAGCCCGTTTTCCCCACCACGACATCGGCAAGCTGATCTTTCAGGGAGTTGATTTTCGCCGCCTCGTACCCTGTATCCACCAGTTCGTCCAAATAAACGCCGATGCCGATCACCCAGCCGCGGTCACTGTTGTGCAAAAGCGCCGCGATTTTATCCCGGGAATGGGTATCCCCTTCATTTTTCCAGGGATATGTAATGTAATCGACCATGTTACCGCTCAACCGTCGTGCTTTGGAAATAGCCTCCTGGATAAACAGGTTGCCGTCGGCGTCTCTTGAATTCCAGACACTCTCGCCGTCCCGCTCCCGATTATCGGAAACGACGTAGTTTCCCTTATAATCCAGGACCCAGATATATCCGGTATTACCCACTTTAGTGGCTGCAATTCTGTCCTTCAGGACCTCTGTTTTTCCATCCCACCCCTCCACGAAATTGGAAACCGCTTCCGCCTGGGAACTGACAATACTCTCCGCCATCTCCCGGGTTGTCCTTTTGTTGTCCTCGATTTCCGAATAAGCGCTCTCCACCAGGAGTTTCGATTGAAGCGACTGCTGCTGAAGCCGCTCCTCTATCTGGGAAAAGGTCTCGGTTCGAACGTTGCGATAGCTCATGACGCCCAACGTAATGACGGGCACCGCCACCAGTAAGATACAAATACCCATGAGCTGCCACCGGATGCTGATATCTTTCATTTTCATTTTAAACATTCCCCTTTCATTAAGATACCGCCCTTTGTCTTTCTAATTCTTTTAAGCCGACAATGCCTGAACGCATTGAAAATGGCTCATCCAATTACTTTTTTTACCACCGCCAGCAATTGTTCCGGTTTGAAGGGCTTGACGATCCAGCCCGTGGCGCCGGCCGCTTTTCCCTCCTGCTTCTTGGAAGCCTGGGATTCGGTGGTAAGCATGATGATGGGTACAAATTTGTTACTGGAACCGGATCGAACTTCTCGAATGAGTTCAATACCGTCCATGTTCGGCATATTCAGGTCGGTGAGAATCATTTTGACCGGTTGCTTCCCAAGCTTTTCCAGAGCATCCAGGCCGTCTTTGGCTTCAATGACGTCATACCCGGCGGTTTTCAACGTAAAACTGACCATCTGCCGCACACTGCTCGAATCATCGACGCTCATTATTGTATTTCCCATCAGCCATTACCCCTTTCCCATAAACACTCCGAATTCAAATTCTGTCCGCATGCCTTTACCCGCGTAAAACCGGAACGCTGCATCATTTCCTGAAACACTTCATCCGTTTCAGGCGAGAGTGAAAGCTTTTTATTTTCCGCAACGAATAGCCGGTGTGCCGAACAGAGAACCTGAAAACAGGTAAGATCAACCGTGCTGATATCCATCAGTTTGACCACCAGCTGGTGAATCTTCTTTCGGTTCTCCAGCAGCATCGATCGAAGCTCATCCGCTCGATCGATCGTAAGAGCCCCGGTCAGCGTCAAAATTCCCATCTCCCCTTCGCGATCAAATTGGAACGTCATATCCCCTCCGGTCTGGTTTTCATCTGTGTGAGCATTTTATCAGCAAGGCTTATGCCAAAGCAAAATAAAAATATAAACTCTTTTTATTACAATCAGTTACAATCACACACCCCGAAATAGCCGTCCCCTTTCATCTGGTTTGTCCTGTCGGACAGGAACCGCTTCTCCTGCGCAGCAGGAGTCATAATTCCACATTGCCGCTCATTCGATCAGCCGGTACTCCCTCAGGACATCGATCAGTTTTTCCTTCAGGATCGGTTTGACAAGGTAGGAGGTGCAATGCCCGTCCCAATATGCCTCCAGAACGCTTTTCGGGTTATCAAGGGCCGTGGTCATGATAATCTTGGTCTCACGTGTATTGAGGACCCCCTTCTCTTTCTCCATTTTTCGAATGGTCTTCAGAACCTGTTGACCATCCATTTTCGGCATCATGATGTCCAGACAGATCAGATCATAGGGGCGCCCCTCCTCCAGGGCTATGGAGAAGGCATCGATCGCCTCTTCCCCGTCAACAGCGACATCGCATGCACCGTAACGGACCAGCATCATCTGCAGAAATCGGCGGCTGACAAAATCGTCTTCAACGACCAGCGTTTTCATAGATCATCTCCTGTTTTATTTACCCCTGCACACTGGGGCGTGTCACTTCCGGGTTATTAATCGGCCTGAGTTGCCGTCACTCCCCTGCCCACAGGAACGTGTTTACCGAGAACGGCCAGCACCATTTCCTTGTCGACAGGCTTGGCCAGATACTCATCCATGCCCAACACAAGAAACCGTTCCCGGTCCCCTTTCATGGCATGGGCCGTCAGGGCGACAATCGGAATATGCGGCAGATCTTGTGCCTCGCACTGCTCCCGAATTATCCGAGTTGCCTCCAGGCCGTCCATTTCCGGCATCCGGATATCCATCAGAATCAGGTCAAAACTTCCCCGGGCAAACTCCGTTACTGCTTCGTGTCCGTTTGCGGCAACCGTTACCCGACAGCCGATATTCTCCAGCAGCTTCTGAATTACCCGCTGGTTCACCGTATCGTTTTCGGCCACAAGTATATTGAGGCCCGAACCGGAATCCGTGTTCGCTTCGACATTCAGGACATTTTTCTCACCGGTCGTCTCCGGAATCTCGAAACAGGCAGCAAAATTGAAAGTACTTCCCCTTCCCTCTTCACTTTCAACCCAGACGCTTCCCCCCATCATCGTGACCAATTGCCGGGAGATAGCCAAACCGAGGCCCGTACCGCCAAACCTGCGGGTGATGGAGCTGTCCACCTGGGAAAAGCTTTCGAAAACCTTCTCAAGCTTGTCCGCCGGAATTCCGACACCGGTATCTCTAACGGAAAAACGAACCATCTGTCGGCCGACCCCGCCCCCTTCCTCACATGAAACGGTCATCCGGATAGAGCCGGATTCGGTGAATTTGACGGCATTGCCCAGCAGGTTATTCAATATTTGCCCGAGACGTCCGGGATCCCCCTTCAGCCTGATGTTGGTGCCCGGTTTCATCTCAATAGAATAGTCGAGTCCCTTGTTCTTTGCCTGTAGGGTGAAGGTAGCGAGTGGCCCCTGCAAAGCGCGCCGCAGATCAAACTCGACCTTCTCCATGACCATTTTCCCCGCCTCGATTTTGGAAAGATCGAGAACATCGTTGATGAGGTGCAACAGCGACCGGGCCGAAAGTCTGGCCAGTTCCAGACATTCCCGCTGGTCTTCGTCCAGATCGCTGTCGGCCAGCAGCTCCGTCATACCGATAACCCCGTTCATGGGTGTCCGGATTTCATGGCTCATGTTGGCCAGGAACTCGCTTTTCGAGCGGTTGGCCGCCTCGGCCTGCTCCCGGGCGCGATGTACTCTCTCCTCGGCACGGTGCCGCTCTATCAAACTGGCCAGGCTATTGGGAACGGCATCCAGGAAGGAACGTTCATCATCGTCGACCTGATGAGTCGCTTCCATATACATATTGATCACCCCCAGAAGTTTCTCACCCGCGAGGATTGGTGCACAGTAATGTCCCTCGGGAAGTACTCCCCGGGCGGCATAATGGCACTCGGCACCACCAGTGCATAAAATAGCTTTACGTTCAGCGGCAACCCGTCCACAGAGAGATTTGCCGAACAGCATGGTCGCACATTGCTCCTGCTGCCGGGGTGTCATCCCGCGCTGCACGGCCATATACAACACCTCCACCCCTTTTTTTTTCAGAAAAATGCAACCGGCACCCTGGAAACCGAATCCGCCGGCTTCCAGAATCTTTTCCAGAGAAAGGAGAAGCTTTTCTTCCAAAGACATGGACAGCATTGCCGTTTCAAGAATCTTGTAAAGGATCTGATTGATATTTTTCTCTTTTCGCAAGTTGTTTTCAGCAACCTTGCGTTCCGTGATGTCTCGAAGACAGGCCAGAACAAACCGCTGCCCCTCCGTTTCACCCGGGGAGAGAGACATCTCTATAGGGAAAACGATGCTGTTTTTACGAAGGGCCAACAGTTCCGTCGTCCGGCCGATCAATCCAACTGATACGCCTGTTGCAAAGTAGTTTTTCAGCAATTGTCGGTAATTGTCCCTCTGCGACGCCAGCATCAGGCATTCGAAACCGTTCCCGACAATATCTCCGGAAGCGTAATCGAACATCTGTTCGGCAGCCGGGTTGAACAGTGTAATGCGGCCCGTATCATTCACTGCGATCATGGCGTCTTTGCTGGCGGAAACGACGGTGCGAAACCGCTGTTCTGATTTTCTCAACATCCTTTCCGCAACCCGCCGCTCGGCGATTTCCTTGTTCAGGTCATCCCGCGATGCAGTCATACACTTTAAATTCTGCACCATCAGATCAAAAGCGCACGACAACTGGCCGATTTCATCCCCGCGCGCCAGATTCAGCCGCCGCTCGAAATCCCCCTGCCCGACTTCCCGAAAAATCCTGACCGCCTGGGCCAGAGGGTTGCTGATACCGGCGGCCACCAGATATCCGACAAACAGCGCCAGCACCGCGGCAATCACCGCAACCAGAGCAACATACCGGATCATCAGATTGAGAGTACCGGCCATCCTGGTCTGGGAATCGATAATATCGTCCTCGTAAAGCGTGGCCATGATCATCCAGTCCCAGGGTTTGAAATAAGTGATAGCGGCGGTTTTCTGTCGCGGAAAATCTTCTCCGGGATTCTGCCAGGGATATCTGTCGGTGAACAATGGAATCGATCCATCAGGGGCGATTTCCGGCAGTGCACGCGCCCGGGAGATCATCTCCCGTATGAAATGTCGCCCCGAAGCATCTTTGCTGTCCCAGAGATTCTCACCAGTCCGATCCCCGTCTTTGGAAATAAGATACCGGCCCCGCTGGTCTCCTTCGGTGCCGATTACAGTGACGTAACCGGTTTTTCCGATAACAATTCTGGAGATCTCCTTCCGCAAACTGGAAATATCCTTTTCCTTTTCACCCACATACAAGATCCCGATAACTTCCTCGTGGGGATCATCCCAGATCGGCATATACCCGGTCTGGTACCAGGCGTTGACCACATAGGCCCGGCCGTAAAATATCTCTCCTCTCAGGACCGTATCGACCACGGGGTTCGGCAGACCGTCCGGATTGGTCCGGGGGATGTAGGTGCCGATGGCGCGGGTGCCGTCGAGCTTTTTGACATTGGTGGCAACCCGCAGCATATCCCCCTGGTCGTTCATACGCTGAAAAATCGTGCAGGTACCGCCCACCAGATCCGTGACCTTATCGACCACCGGGATCCGGGTCATCGGATCGTAATTCTGCCCCAGCCAAAGCCCCCCCACCTTCATTCGAGCCAGTTCAATCGATGTTTCAGTCTTCGTGTACTGGTTTATCGCGAGCCATTGCACCGTTTCCTCACCCAGGGAGACATGGCCTGCGAGACTTAAAATCTCCTCGGCTACCCGAAGATTGTTCTCCATGGATTCATGGATCGACTGCTGCATGGCCTTGACCATCCGGTAGACGGTCTGGAGCACCTTTTTGGCTTCATTTTCCGCCAGGGCGATCATCTCCAGGCCGATGTCCTCCCGAACCCGGGCCTTCTGAAAAGCGGCAATGCTGACAATCGGTATGGCTGTCAACAGAACCAGCAGTAAGCCCATGCAGGTGATTTTGGTGCGTATCTTCATTACCGGTTACTCATGGCTACAGTAGAAATTGTACTCCAACAAGGACCATGTCATCCCTGTCACCCGTGCGATACTCCACCCCCGCCCTGACATTATGCCCCTTCAGAAAATAATGGATACCGACGGTGGTATCGCTTATACTTTCCCCTCCGTCGGGATCCTGTATCGTGTATTTTAACGTCAAGGTGGTTCTGCCCGCTCTCAAACCCGTTTCCGCAAAGGAAGTACTTCCCTTGAAATTGGCATTGTCCCAATCGTAATAGGCGCCGTTCAGGGTCAGATCCATCGCGCCGATACCGGTATCCCCCAGCTTGACACTCGATTGGAAATCCACCACCCACGCGTCCGAATCACTTATCATTGCACCGTCCGAAGTGGCCTCATCCTGACGATCAAATCCGGCGCCGATGGTGAGGTAGTTCCCCCTGCCCAGCTTGTCCTGGGTGTAGAACCATCCGGTTTCCACTTCGCCGATAACTGCGAGAGCGACATGGCCGGTCAATCGCAGCCCGGCGTCCGGATTTTTGCTGCCTCCCTGGATATCGTATCCGTCGAAAGCCCCGACCCTGTATGCAAGTTTTTTATTGAAATCGCCGTGAATCGACACCCCGTAATCCCGCCAGACGAAAGTGTTGGTCAACTTGATCGTTTCGGAATTGTAATCGAGGCCGAGCAAACTGGCGGCGGAAGAAAAGGTCTCCAGGGAAAATGGAAGAAGAACAAGTCCGCCCTTCACCCAGTGGGTGGAGTTGGCGTTTCCCAGGCGCACATCGACAAAGGCATCCTGAATATCCGTAGATACGGACTTACCGCTTTTCCCGGCATTGTCGTTGTCCGTTTCAACGAAAAATTTAACCCCGTCCAGAATTTGTCCGGTCAGGATGAATCGGCCCCGCCGCAGATAGAAATCGTTTTCAGGCGCTGTATCATCCTGGTGCGCAAAATGCGCCTGCCCCAGGAAACTGAGTTTCATCCAGCTATCATCCCCCAATTCCCACTTGGGCCCGGCAATACTTTCGCTCGCAAAAAAGAAACAAAGCAAAGCAAGCACACTGTTTGAAAGAATTTTTTTCATGTCGTTTCCTTAATTGATATTGTCTTTATTCATGCCGAAAGATTATCCTAAGCAAAAAACATGCCATGAAACAACAAACAATTTTAACTATATATATCATAGTGTTATAAAATCCGTTGGACATTAAAGGTCCGGACTGCACCGAAAACTATTGTCCGACAAGAGGGAACTCTCCGGCATAACAGGAGTTTTTATGGCGTCTGTCAAAAACAACGCGCTGATTGTTCATAATAGACAGCATGCCATATATCGGTATTGAAAAGCAATTACCGCTTGTCTTAAAACGCAGTTATACTCTATAATAATAGGTGCTTAACAACACATAAGGATTTGTCATGGGCTGGTTTTTCGAAAACGCGGTATATTATATTTTTTCAAAAGGGCATGAAGGCGGGATTCGGAAAGACCGGATACTTCACAGGCGGGTTTGATGCTTCCCAATGTGCGGCGCATCAGTTCCAGCAGGTATTCCTTTTCCATGGCTTGAACCATGGTGTCCCTGAATTCCCGAATGGGGGGGAGGGTTTCCTGCTGAAGCATTGATCTTTGATCGTTTGCGGATTCAGCGCTTTCATCGTTCAGTTGTCCTTTAAGCGTCGGCAGACGAACCTGGGCAGGCAGATGGATCGGGTAGAGCGTCGGTGCTTCACCCGCTATGGCCAGGGAGTAATCCAGGGCGTTGATCAGTTCCCGCACATTGCCGGGCCAGTCATATGACAGGAGCATCTGAAAAAATTCAGCGGAACATCCCTTCTGGGAGGAGCTGGTAAATTCGGCATTTTTCTCCAGATGGTATGTGACAATAAGACGAATGTCCGAAAATCGTTCCTTCAGAGGGGGCACATGGATAGGAATGGATCGGAGCCGGTAGAGGAGATCCTTTCGAAATTCCCCTTCTTTGACCATGGTGTCCAAATCCCTGTTGGTGGCTGCGATCAACCTGAAATCGCTGTGCATCTCGACAAGCCCTCCAACAGGCCGGAACTGATGTTCCTGGAGCACTCTCAAAAAGGTCTTCTGCATGGATGGCGGCAATTCGCCCACCTCGTCCAGAAACAGTGTCCCGCCTTCGGCCTGTTTAATCAGCCCCTGGCGGCTGGCGGTCGCGCCTGTAAAAGCCCCTTTCTCATGACCGAACAGCGCGCTTTCAATCAGCGATTCCGGAAGGGAGGCGCAATCGACCACTGCAAAGCGCCCCTTCGCCCGTTTGCTGTTTCGGTGAATGGTTTGTGCAATCAGTTCCTTGCCGGCGCCGGTTTCACCGGTGATCAGAACAGCCGTTTCAGTAACGGCGGCCTGGGCCACCTGCTCCAGGCAGGCCTTCATTTGGGGAGATTCTCCGACAATCCCTTCTCGGGACAACAGCCGCGGTTTTTTAACGGACTGTTTTTCGTTCCGATACTGAAGAGCACGGGCGATTGTAAGCTTCACCTCATCCAGATTCAGAGGTTTGGGGACAAAATCCCACGCGCCGTATTTGAAAGCCAGTTCAGCCCCCTGGATATTCCCGGTCCCGGTAATAATAATCACCTCGGGTGAGGAGGGCGCTTTCAGAAGGTCGGGAAGTATGGACAGACCGGTACCATCCGGAAGCTCGAGATCCAACAGCACGATATCACAATCGTCCGAGCGGCAGGCTTCCAGGCCGTCGCGAACCGTATGGGCGGCATCGGCTTCGTATCCCATTCTCTGGATCAGCTTTGAAAGGAACAGACAGATTTGGGTATCATCATCAATGATCAGAAATTTTGTCACGTGGTGTGTCTTCCTTTTTATTCATTGACATGGCGTCTTTCACGATATCCGCAAGCTCTGATAAAATTAGCGGCTTCATTACCATTTTGTAAATACCGGTTTTATCCAGTGTCCGGCTGGTGATCCCTTCTGAAAACCCCGTGCAGAGAACAATTGGAATCCCGGGTCTCTTCTCAACGATCTTTTTTGAAAGCGCTAAGCCATCCATTTTCGGCATTGTCAGATCCGTAATAATCAGGTCAAATTCTTCCGGTTCGGACGAAAAGACCTCCAGGGCGTCCAGGCTGTCCGCCATCGTCTTTACTTCGTATCCCATTTTTTGAAGCGCCTTGCCTGCCATGACGGTAATAACCTTTTCGTCATCCACAAACAGAATGCGCCCTTTCCCCTTCCGCAGCGGACGCGGAACCGATTCGGGACTTGACTCCACCGGGCCGTTATAAACCGGAAGCCATACATGAAACGTCGTACCCTTTTCCAGTTCGCTTTCCACACGGATGGCGCCGTTCATATCCTTCACGATGCCGTGCACGACGGAAAGCCCCATACCGGTGCCTTCTCCTTTCTCCTTTGTGGTAAAAAAAGGATCGAAGATCCGGTCGATAATCTCCTTTCGCATGCCATGTCCTGTATCCGAAACGTCCAGCTTGAGATAGGCGCCGGATGTCAATTCCTCAAGTCTGGTTGACTCATTTTCCGGCAGCAGGACCTTTTCAAGACTGATTTCAAGACGCCCCTGTCCTGTTTTCATCGCATGCACCGCGTTCACACACAGGTTCATAATCACCTGGTGGATGTGGGTGGCATCCCCAAACACAATGGTGTCGCTGTCGTCTGTCTTGATCTCTATCTCGATGAAAGCAGGCAATGACGCCCTCAGGAGTTTGACGGCTTCTTTAACCAGAAGTGCGGGCAGTACGGGACCTTTTTGGGTCTCGGCACTGCGGCTGAAAGTCAATATGTGCTGCACAAGCTCCTTGGCCCGAAGACCGGCCTTGATAACAGCCTCGACATTTTCAACCATATCACTGTTCTGTTCCTGAAGATCGTATTTCACAAGCTCCGAAAACCCCAGTATCGAGGACAAAATGTTATTGAAATCGTGGGCGATTCCGCTGGCCAGGGTACCGATGGCCTCAATCCTCTGTGATTGGTGAAGCTTTTGTTCTATGGTTTTCTTTTCTTGTTCGGCCGTCTTTCGCCAGGTGACGTCACGAACGATGGCAAGAACATATCTGTTTCCCTCCACGTTGATATCCGTGAGGCTGACCTCGGCATCGAACAGGGTGTCGTCAAAGCGACGATGTTTCCATTCAAAAAATTGCGGTTCACCCTGCAAAACGGTGTTGAGGCTTTCAAATATACGCTTCCCGGATTCCCGTCCGTCCGGTTGCATCTCGGGAGAAAACAGAAGCGGCGTCCGGCCGATGATCTGCTCCCGGGACGCCCCGAACATCGCGAGGGTCTTGGCGTTGCAGTCGACAATACGGTCTTTTTCCAGCAGCAGAATTGCATCATTGGCCGATTCGAAAAGAATACGGTACTTTTCTTCACCTGCTTTTATCTTCTGTTCATGCTCCTTTTTTTCGCTGATATCCACAATAAAGGACATTGTCACCGGCCCTTCGGGAAACACGGCCCTGGTGACATTTATAATAACGGGGAATACGGTTCCATCCTTTCTCCGGCACTCCGCCTCATATGTATTGGGCGCCGACACCCCTTCCGAACGACGTTCAACAAATTCCATTATTCGAGGCCGCCACTCAGGCGTAAACATTTCCAGAGGACGAAGCGCCATCACCTCGTCACGATCGGCATAACCGAACATTCCGGCGACAGCAGGATTGACGTAAACGACATCCGTACCCCGTGTAAGTGTGATAGCGACAGGCGCCTCCTCGAAAATCATTTTATACCGCAATTCACTCTCCCGCAGCACCGCCTCCGCTTGTTTACGTTCACTGATATCATCGATAAAACCTTCAAAAAATGCGGTCTGCCCATTTTCATCCGGAACAGCCCTTGCGTACAACAACCCTAAAAACAGCGTCCCGTCCTTTCGCTTCCATTCTACTTCAAATCGATTTTTTCCGGGAAGGCCCAATCCCTGTTCGATGAGCCGTGCCCGATATTCCGGATCCGCGTAAAGGTTTGAAGAATTCCGAAGACTGGAAATAAGTTCTTCCGGCGATTCATACCCGAACATGACGGCCATCTCCGTATTTACCATCAGAATCTCACCACCGATTCCCGTCCGGTAGATGCCGATGGGTGCGTTATCGACCAACTGCCTGTGTTTTCTTTCACTTTCCCGGATGTGATAATACGCTTTCACAAGAGAGTCGAAAATGACGCCGAATGCGATGATCGCCGTGGGGGCAAACAGAAAAAACGCGATGGTTTTCGCGGACCAGGCCATGGGGGAGATCATATATTCCGAAGCACTGAAAGGGAATGCAATGGCGCCGGAACAGACAAAAAACCCGACCGCGATGATAAAGAGGAGATCGATGCCACAGGCCGCCAAACCGGCGCGGGTGCCGTAAACAATCGCCGTTAAAACAGCAAATACAAACAAGGCGAAAAAACCGATCGAGAGCAAACCGTGGACCGGAAGATTCGACACTCCGATCACCAGAAAACTCCCGAGCAACAGGCCGGCACGCACATCGAAGGCCAGGCGTTTTCTGAAAATCGCACCGGTAACTATTAACACCATGAGCCCGATATGCACATAATGAATAGGGTGCCAACCGAATTCGGGAATGCGGCCGAAGGATACCAACAGCGCAAGCGGCGAAACGAGAGCAAAAAAAATCAGCCCCTTGTTCACCAGATTGCCGCGAACGGACCGGATATCGATATCAGCCGGTTCAACCGCGTTTTTCTTTGCCTGCATATTCGTCTTTCCGCGCCAAGATAATGTTAAACGATTCGTGGTGGTAACCGGCTGCAAGCCATCCCAAAAAAAGATACTTTTGAGATGGCTTGCATTCATTTGTTTTACTCCGAATCCAGTCCCCAGCCCTTGAACATATCCTTGTAGAATTGAGGCTGCTCAAAGTCAGGATGCATCGACATATGCTGATCCCGATGGTTATACATTCCTCCTCCCGGCTGTTTTAAACTTGCCATCAGTCCCTTCATTTTTTCTCCGGGAATGGCCAGGATCATCTCATCCTCCGCCGCGAGAGCCCTCTGGTACTCGCCCGGATCAGGAAGTACGACACAGTATTTTCCGGTTTTCATGGGATCCACCACGGCATGGCCACAGGAAGGGAGGAAAAGATGGGTACTGACCTGATCCGTGCCGCCGCTGAAAGTCAGCGGCAGCAGCATGCCCCTGAGCTGGGCGGGATTCAGATAGACCATGACGACATCCGGTGTAAACGAGGCACGTTTAAGAGGCGCGGTGAGTATGCCGATGTATTTTCCGGTTTCGAAGCTCATGTAGGACTCTGCCCAGCCACCCATGGACGCCGGTTTTTCGACCATGCCGTATGCCATCAGCGCCGTCGGACACCAGTGGTCCTCCTTTAACATGGCGACGGTTTTACCTTCCCGCCTTGACAAGCCGAATGCCTGGCACTGGGCAATGTGATAGCCGCCGTCCCGTTTCGGGCGAAAAGCCCCTTCGGGAATATCCGCTTCCTTTTCGAGCATTTTTACCGCAATGGGTGATGTTCTGAGAAGCAGGGACGTTTCCAGTTCTTCACCATATTTATTGAACGTACCTGTTTCAGACAGAGGTTTCCCCTCCTTGCCGGTAGAATCTTTTGCCGTCTGTGCGGCGCCGGCGGTTGCCACCGTTGTCGCGAGCGCTGCCGCACCCAATCCAACGCCCAGTATTTCACGTCTGCTGTACTCTTTCTTCATCGTAACGCTCCTAATTTGTTAAAGGTGAAAGCTCGAAATCCGAAACAACTTCGAATTTCTCAGCCAATTTCAAAGCATTCCGCTTCTATGATTCCATGAAACGGCTCTTATCAATCGCTTTTTCATAAGCCGCCTGTCTGGTAATGCGTTCCTCTTTGACCAGTTGGGTCAGATGCGCATCCATGGTCTGCATGCCCTCACCGGCGCCGGTTTGAATCAGGGAGCCGATTTGTGAAATTTTACCCTCACGAATCATGCTGGCCAGGGCGGATGAACCAATCATAATTTCATTGGCCGCACAACGCCCCTTCCCGTCTTTTGTTTTCAGCAGCTGCTGGGCGATGACCGCCCGCAAAGATTCGGAGAGCATGGTGCGCGCCTGGGCCTGCTGATTGGAAGGAAAGGCGTTGATGATTCGATCTATGGTTTTCGCCGCGCTGTTGGTATGCAGCGTGCCAAATACGAGAATACCGAGTTCGGCGCAGGTCAATGCGAGCGAAATGGTCTCCAGATCCCTCATCTCACCTACCAGGATAATATTGGGATCTTCGCGACTGGCAACCAGCAATGCATCACTGAAACTGGATGCGTGGGAACCGATCTCCCGCTGGGTAAAAATGCATTTTTTGTTGGGATGCACAAACTCCAGGGGATCTTCAATTGTAATGATGTGGGCTTCCCGTGTATTGTTGATATAATCGATCATGGCGGCCAGGGTGGTGGACTTGCCGCTGCCGGTCGGACCGGTGACCAGAACCAGCCCCTTGGTAAAATCGGAGATTTTCTTTAGAGCGGGCGGCAGATTCAGTTGCTCCATCGTCAGGATTTTGGTGGGAATAATCCGGAAAACCGCACCAATCCCCCGATGCTGATAAAAAAAGTTGCATCGGAAACGTCCCACGCCTTCAAGTTCATAGGCTTTGTCGAAATCCCATTGTGACTGAACCGTTTCCTGCTGTTCCGGAGTGAGGATCTCGAACAGGATTTGTATATTCGATTCCGGAGTTAATACCGGGTGATCCAGAGGCACCAGATCACCTTTGACCCGTAACAGGGGAGGAAAACCGATAACCATATGTAAATCGCTTGCACCCTGCTCCTGCATTTCCCTGAAGTAAGTGTCGATCGTTGCCATTAACACGGTCCCTTTCTATGGATTCATATTAGTCTCTGTGCCGTTTTCCTTTGGAAGCGATTTTGATTCCTTGTCCAGGTGAGATTTAAACAGTTGCGGTTTATTGGCCAGCGCATATGCACTCGCGGCGGTTATTTTTTCCTCCTGCAGTAATTTGAGCAGGGCATCATCCATACCCTGCATGCCGTCCTTTTTCCCTGTCTGCATCATATTGGGCAGCTGGAAGGTTTTACCATCTCGAATAAGATTTACCATGGGCAAAGTTCCAATTAAAATCTCGACCGCAAGAACCATACTCTTTTTGTCTGAACCGGGGACGAGACGCTGGGTGATAACGGCACGGAGGGATTCGGCCAGCATGGCCCGGATCTGATTCTGTTCAGTGGGCGGATAGGCATCGATGATCCGGTCTATTGTTTTGGGCGCACTGGAAGTGGCCAGTGTGCCGATAACCAGATGGCCGGTTTCCGCCGCTGTAATGGCCATTGATATGGTATCGAGATCTCTTAATTCACCGATCATGATGACATCCGGATCTTCCCTGAGCGCACTCTTTAAAGCGTTGCGATAGGAATGGGTATCGGTTCCGATCTGACGCTGATTGACGGCGCACTTTTTCAGGGGATGAACGAACTCGATCGGATCTTCAATGGTCAATACGTGGTGGGCACGATTGTTATTGATATAATCGATCATAGCCGCCAACGTGGTCGACTTGCCCTGGCCGGTTGGCCCCGTAACCAGAATCAGCCCCTGGTGGTTGTCCAGAATTCTTGAAACGACCGGCGGAAGTCCCAGCTCTTCCAGAGTCGGGATATGAGTCGGAATAACCCGGAAGGCGGCACTCAATCCGCGATTGTGCATCATTGCACTGCCGCGAAAGCGGCCCAGACCGGGAACCTCGAGTGCAAAATCGAGCTGCAGATTCTCTTTCAGCTTTTGACGCTGCTCGGGAGTTAGAATTTCATCGATGTATTTTTCGGTCTGTTCCGGGGTCAAGGGCGGATTCTTTAATTTACGCAAACGCCCCAGCTGACGCAGGATAATCGGCTCGCCCGGCGCCAAATGCACATCCGACGCTTTATAATCGACCGCTGCTTTAAAAACTTTTTCAAGAATCGCCATGGGGTTTCCTTTCCACAATCAAAATCAGTCAAACCTCAGATGCAATGAATAATCATTGTCCAGGTCGTAAATAACCGCTCTTACAGTGCCGATTCGGTCGTTTTTCTCTTCAAAAGGTGCAACAGGTTCCCGAAAATGCACCCGCAATCGACGGTGAAGCAATTTTTCAGCGGTTTCCTGTTTGGGAAGCTTCACGTAAAAAGAGACACCGCCGCGGGAACAATCGATCAGATCCGCACGGAAAACATTGCCAATCGGTTCACGGGCCTTGTTGATCAGTTGAATTTCTATTTTCCCCTTCCCGCTGACACGTTCGGAAATCCGGCGGTCCATCGATTCGGCCTTCAACCACGTCACGGGTTGCGGCAGCCGCAGACAATAATCCTGCAATTTGGAAACAAGCCCCGGATAATTTTCATTCAACTCCTTGAGGCTGCTCCTTGGCAACTCCTTGAGAGCGACATCGTCCCGGGCAGAGCCGGTCAATGTGTTGACCGAAATATTGAAAAAAGTGTCATAGCCAAAGAGCGCGCCCGCTTCAATTCCCACTAGGGTATTGTTCTGCTCTGTTTTAAGAAACGAGAGTTCGACTGTTCCCGATTCTAAAAAATAGAGATGTGTCTGGGGTTTTCCCTGCCGGCAGATAATGCCTTCGGGAAGGCACTGAATGTCTTCCAGGCTGTGGTAAAGTGCGTTTGATTCCTCGGATGTCAGCTTGCCGTAGAGTCCGTCCCAGCGCTTCAGGTGTTCGGGATCGATGGCGGCTGTTTTCTCCGCCTCAATAACTTCAGCGGCCTTGATGATCAGATTCAAGGCCATTTCATCAATTTTCATGAGACGGGCTCTCAGTGCTTCAGCTTTTTTAAAATTGCCGGCCCGGGCCTGCCCGGCAATCAAATCAAATAACAACTGGAGCGCATCGTCCTTCCGGTCCTTGGCGATAAGTTCTTCAACCTGCTTTTCCTGAAAGGATGGGTCTTCCGGCATATCAGTCCTCCTGTTTTTTTACAGATAGGAACTTCCAACCTGATCGTGGCAACAGCCTGGCTATTTGTCAAGAAATGCCTGCCATATTAATGACTGGTGTCAAGCCGATTTGATTCTATATCCTATAATCCGCCGCTATTCCATCCCAGCTGTTTCGGGCATATTATCCACATAGTCATTCCAGTAAGCGGCTTTCTCTTCATCCGGCTCAATCCCGTAATTACCCTCTGAATAAATCTGGGCCAGAGCAGCGGCGGATTTTGCGAATCCGCTTTCCGCGGCCGTTTCAAGCGCTGATAGGCAATTATACGGGTTGACTTCTCCGGCCCAGCCCTTCAGGCACATAAGCCCCACGTTATGAGAGGCAACGGCATTGTCTTCCTTGGCCAGTTCCATATATAAATCATAGGCATCCTGCTGTGCGATCACCAATCCCTGCTGGGCCGCCTGCGAAATAAGGGATATCCCTTTCAGACGGTCTTTTGTCACCCCCCGTCCGTTGACATACATGATACCGAGAGAATACTGGGCCTTTGCATATCCCTGAGCCGCCGATTTTTCATACCAGCCCACAGCCAGGAATTCATCCATGCGAACCCCTAAGCCTTCACACAGCATCGTTCCGATACTGTCCTGCGCGGCTGCGTTCCCTTCCTCTGCCAGCGGGTAGAGCTTTTCATAAGCCGATTTATAATTCCCGTTTTTCATTGCCTCAATTCCCTCTTCAAGTTGACCGGCATGCGACACAATGGGAAAAGCCACATATATTAAAAGGGAACATAACCAGACGCTGCTTCTTTTCATGATGAAACCTCCTCTTATTTCTCTATACCGACTCTTGCAACAACTCCGTTATCGAAATGGGAGTGACTCTCACCTGCTATTTCTCTATGCCGACCCTTGCATCAACTCCGTTATCGAAATAGTGCCTAATCGCTTTCATTTCAGTCACGAGGTCCGCTCGCCGGATAATGTCTTCATGGGCCGATCGCCCTGTAATTACCAGCTCCAGCGCATCCGGTTTTGCTTCGATCAGGGCGACCAGTGCCGAAACCGGAAAAAGCCCGACCTCAACGGCAACATTTGCCTCATCCAGCACCATCACATCATACCGTCCCGAGGCCATGGCGGCCTTTATCTTTTCGAGCCCTGTCTCCGCGGCGGCCACATCCGCAGGACTCGGCTTCCCCATGACAAACCGCCCCTGTCCGAACTGCTCCACGGTTATTTTTCCGGCGAGCTTCTGGAGGGCTCTGATTTCACTGTAATCCCCTTTTTTTAAAAACTGGGCGACATAGACGGCCAACCCCGCTCCGGCGGCACGCAGTGTCAACCCTAACGCCGCCGTGGTTTTTCCCTTTCCATTTCCAGTATATACCTGAACATACCCTTTCATCGATACGTCCTCCTGATTCCCCATACCGGGAAATGTTGGCGCCGGCAATCCTCGTCACCACAGCCAATTTCAAAATGGCTCATCAGTAACACACAAAAGAGCCGGAATCAGATTTTTCCGCTTTTTCCGCCTAAATGTCAAGGAAGCACTCTGCACAACTTGGTCATCCAGACATCAGCCTCGCCTCCGGCGTGCCGAAGTACCCGGTTTGATCAAGTTTGTTATGAATATTCAAATTTGCGTTAAAAGGTTTTTTGGCATAATATAAGTTGTTGTCGGTTGATCTTAATTGGTTTCACGGATCGGCACGACATGTCGTCTTTATATTGTTTTCTATTCGAACACCAAGGATGTTTTGAGGTATTTGACCATGGGCGATTTCACGGAAAAAGAGAAGCGCCTTGAACTGTGCATCCAGGAAAACAATACGGAAGAAGCTGTTCAAATCCTTCTGGATCTCGTTGCCGCCCACGCCAGGAGAAAAGAGTTCCAAAAAGCCGAAATGTACAGGGACCGACTCTACGATGTAGATGCCATGGCACTATCTGAAATTATCAGGGCCAACGAAATAATCAGCGAAGAAAAAAGCCGGGAATCAATACCCACCACAAGAAAATCTGGGTCGACCTTTACAGTATACTGACAGACGATGAGGGGAATTCACTATACTCAGCGTTTGAAGAGGTGACCGTCCTCCCGGACGAGGTTGTTTTCAGGCAGGGAGAGACATGCACTTCCCTCTATCTTGTCAATCAAGGCAGACTGAGCGTGACCAGCAGGCAGGACTCCCGGGAAATATTGATCAGCCGGTTGGGCACGGGCAGCCTGTTCGGCTCGGATACGTTCTTTTCCGACAGCCTCTGCACGACCTCTGTCACAGCTCTTTCGACATCAAAGCTTTATAAGCTCGATAGAAGCGCCCTGGCCCAATGGCGATCACACGCTCCGGGCATCGAACCCAAACTACGGAATTACTGTCTCAAAGGGGACACCATATCAAAACAGATTCGACAAAAAGGGATTGAGCGCCGCGCCATGAAGCGGGAAAGAATAAAGGGGAAAGCCATTATACAGTTTCTCGGCAATTCCGAAGAACTCATCGGTAAACCGTTTCGGGGAGAGCTGGATGATATCTCTTCCGGGGGCATCGCCTTTTTATTCAAAATTGCAAGCCCCGAAAAAGCACGTTTGATCCTTGGGCGAAGACTGGTCGCCCAACTGCGTTCAACCACATCAGAGACGCCGTTCAAGGTCCAAAAAAAAGGGACAATTGTGGCCATTCACCCCCTGCCGTTCAACGACTACTCGTTTCATGTCAAGTTCGACGGTAATTTGTCGGAACAGTCCCTGAAAACGATTGTCACCGCCTTTTCTCGTTAGGACCCGGGCCTGGGACTGGCCGGGAAATAGCCGGAAGTCTGAGGTCGGAAACAGAAAACAGACTAAAAACGGGAGGTCGGGCTCACCACTCCACCGGTACCCGAACAGTACCGCCCGCCTTGTTGTTGAATAAGACAAAGCCGTTCTCTTTGCCGTACAAATAAACATTTCTTGTGATTTCAACATCTTTTCTGCAATAGTCGATAATATCCCGAAGCCGCCCTTCCTTCCACCACCGAAGCGCCTGAAGGCCGTCGGCACTTTTCTGGGCGCCCAATGTCACCCGGGCGAGATGATCCAGCGAGAGGCGATACCCCAGGCGCCGATGAATGTCCTCCAGCAGGTCCAGCGTGGGAAACGATGAAAAGTCGACAGCACTGTATCCTGATAACACCCGGTAATCAAAGCGCTTCACATTAAATCCCACCACAAGATCCAGCCGGCCGAGATGCTCGATCAGCCGGGGCGCCTCCTCTTCCGGGAATTCGAAATAGCGGTTCTCCCTGGAATCGTAGAGCACGCCGCAACTGACGCGCATCCGGTCAGCGTGATGCCAGCCCCCCACCTCCTGGGCGGAATATTGGGTCTCCAGATCGAACACGCCATAGTGAAGATCCGCGTTCTTCGGAGAAATGGATTTGGGGCGATATCTCGTGCGAAACCGTTTTTGTCCGGTCCTGGCAGGGAATCTGACTGGCCGGGAGCTCTCACTGGCCGGGAGCCGGGGAGTCTCACTGGCCGGGGAGCGGGAATTTTCACTGGCCGGAGAGTGAACGGGATGCGCCGTTTCGTGAATCTGCTCCAGGATAAAAAGCGCCGCCGTCTTATCGATGGGCCGGTTTCCGGATCCGCACTTGGGGGAGTGCACACAGGCCGGGCAACCAGTTTCGCAGGGACAGCAGCGAACCACCTGAAGTGTGTGCGACAGCAGCTCCCGGGTTTTGGTGAAAGCCTGGCGGCACAATCCCGCGCCCCCTGGAATACCGTCATAAATGAAAACAGCGGCGCCGTCCACTTGTGGGTGAAATGGTGTCGAAATGCCGCCCAAATCATTTCGGTCGCTCATCACCAGAAGCGGGAAAATACCGATGGCCGCATGCTCCACCGCATGAATCCCCCCCATAAAGTGTAGCATCCGGGCCTCTGCCGCCGCCTGGATTTCAGATGGAACAGTAAACCACACCCCTTCGGTCTCAAACACCTGGGGCGGCAGTTCAAGGGGGTAGCGGCCGATCAGTTTGTTTCCCCGGACCTGCCACTTCTCATACCCGGTCACCTGGTCCGTAATTTTCAACCGGCCAAAAGCGGCGATGGTTCCCAGCACCTTCTTCTCTTCGTATACTTCGAGAATTTCCGTCTGTTTGTTCCCCATGACCCGTGTGTAATAGTCAACGTCCACAACGGCAGCCGATATAATACCCGTATCCGGATCAAGCGTTTCCACCCGATAGGTATCTCCCCTGTGGAGATAAATCGCACCGGGATGAGTCTCCCGGAAAGCCCGGAATCCGTCGATCTCGCCGATCCGCTCCCCGGTCTCCTTCGCCAGGATACGAAACTGCCGGCCGGTTCCCCTCAGGTCCACATGACGATGGGGCAATTTGCGATTTGAAAACAGTCTGCCGCCGTCGCCGCTGCGAAGCAGTGTTCCGTTTTCCTCCAACACCCTGACCATTCGTTCAACCGGCACGGATGCCAGAAAAGGCTCATCTGATTCGAGGGGCAGCTCCGCGGCGGCACAAGGCAAATGCCGTGATAACAGCTCCGAATTGTCAGGATTCATCACTGCCGCTTCCGGCGGCTGGGACAGCAGCCGATCCGGGTTACGGAGAAAATATTGATCGAGGGCATCATCCCCCGCAATAAGCACCAGGGCTGAATCCTGGCCGCTCCGGCCGACCCGACCGCCCCGCTGCCATGTAGAAACGATCGATCCCGGATATCCCACCAAGAGACAGAGATCCAGATCTCCGATATCGATCCCGAGTTCCAGGGCGCTGGTGGAGATCACCGCAAGCAACTCACCACTTGCCAGTTTTGCTTCGATCTCCCGCCGCTCTTCCGGGAGAAATCCCGCGCGATAGGCACTGATTCGGTCGGCATAGATACCGGCACGACCGGCCGCCCACAGGGCGATAAGCTCCGTCAGTTTTCGTGACTGGGTGTAGACGATGGTCCGCAATCCCCGGCTCAGTGCCGCTTTAAGCAATTGAATGGTCGCCTGGGCCGGCCCCGCCAATGGATCCATCAAAACAAGGTGCCGCCTGCCCCTGGGCGACCCGCTCTCCACCACCGGTGTTACAGGCAGTCCGGTAAGCTGCCCCGCCAGTTGAGCCGGATTGCCCACCGTTGCGGAACACAAAACGATCGTCGGCCGGGCGCCATAATACCGGCAGATTCGGAGGAGTCTTTGAAACACCAATGCCATATTGGATCCCATGATGCCGCGGTAGACATGAACCTCGTCGATAACCACCAGCTTGAGCCTCTGGAAAAATCCGGCCCACTGTGAGTGATACGGCAGCAGAGAGAGATGAATCATCTCAGGATTTGTTATGAGAACATTGGGCGGTGTATTGCGAATCTTCTTGCGAAACCAGGCCGTGGTATCCCCGTCATAGATGGCGGCCGTTGGGGGCTTTGACGAAAGGGCGGCCGCGAGGTGGCCAAACGCCCGATGCTGATCCTGGGCAAGCGCCTTGAGGGGAAAAACATACAGCCCGTGTGCCTTGTCGTTGGATAGAATCGTTTCAATCATCGGGAGATTGTAAACAAGAGATTTTCCGCTGGCGGTCGGGGTCGCCACCACCACATGCCGCCCCATTCTTACAAGATCGATAGCCTTTGCCTGGTGCTCGTAGAGATCGGCAATACCCTGGGCGCCGAGAATACCCGAAACTGCGCCTGGAAAAGGACGCTCCGGATTGGCGTGAACCGCCCCTGCACCGGGCAGCATCTGGTGAAAAATAACCTGGGAACCCATTTCAGGGGATTTTTTGAGTGCGTCGATGTATTCGTTGATATTCGTGGACAATATACCACCCCTTGACAAATCGAAAGATTTGATTAATATGAGTTCAGTCAAATAGCCAGTTGGAGGAAACTACTATGCCGATATATGAATTCAAATGCCCGGAAGACGGCACAATCATTGAAAAATTCGTCACCATGGGTACCGAAGAAGTTGAATGCCCGAAATGCAAAGGGACCGCCAAAAAAATCATATCCGCCTGCACGTTCAGCCTGAAAGGTGGTGGCTGGTATGCCGACGGATATTCATCCAAGAAAAAATAACAGTCAAACACCGGCAGGCTGAACTGACTGCCGGCTTCAAGTATTTCTGAATGCGTTTCCCCATTTCTTCCGGGGAAACGCTTTTTTTATCTATGACGGCTTTGCATCCGAATTATCGGTATTGTCATCATTCTGGATAAAATCAGACGATTCCATGGCCAGTTCAAAATAAAACTTTTCATTGTTGATCGAGAAAGAGAGGCGTCTGTTTTCACGGTAATCCGTGTCGATGGTAAGGATAATGGCTGAATTCAGAGCCAGGGCTTTCGGTTGGCTGCAATATGTCGAAAGGCCGAATGAGTCCTCCGTGAGTTTTGTAATCTTTCCCATGATCTGATTAATCATCTCGCCAATGCTGTCGGGAACCTCCACATTGGTATACTCTTTTGCCAGCTCGTCCTCGGGAAGCCCCATGGCCATCATGTAGCTTTTATACAGCAGCATGGCAGCGCCCGCGGAAAAATTCATCACGACCAGGCCATTATAATCCCCCGTAAACGGGACAAAACAACCAATTTCTGGTCTCATACTGACCTTGGGAACCCTCTGAATGGTCGAGGAGGCTTTTACCGGCAATCTGGTGTTGGTCTCTATAACTTTTTTCACAGCCTGCAACGCAATCGCCGTCAGTGCATCTATTGCCCCAATCGTTTTCGCCATGTTTTCTCCTTTCAATATGACCCCACAATGGGTACCTTGGTGATCCTTTTTAAACGGTTCAGACCGTTTCTAACAGATCGCCCTCTTCATCTCAAGCAAATTGAAAAGGTAAATGAGCCATTTTCAAAACTCTCCCCTGATTTATTACAGTGTGATAGCGCAACGCAAAGATCGGCCGAAATAAGTGTTTTGAAATTGGCTGATATGTAAACCTTTCCACCGTCGAACCGTCTAACTTTTTAACTCTGAACCATTTGGATGTACTTTTAAAGGGCCATAAGTAAATACCCGGCGGATTCTTTTCATTTTCAACAGGCGGGAATAATAGTATAAAGGAAAAGACGGTACAACCAGACCTTGGAAGGAATCGACATGGGTAAACGACCGATCGGTTCGGCGACGGCATCCCTGAATTTTGATAATGACGGTTTGGAAAATGACCCAAAAGAGGTCTATCAGGACTTGGCTGATTCGCAACTTGCGGACCGCGCCCGCCAAAACGACCCGAAAGCATTCGACATGTTGATGCAACGATACCAGAAAAAAGCTTATGCCGTGGCGTTTCAAATGAGCGGTTCAGATTGCGAAACCGCAAGGGATTTGACTCAGCAGGCATTTCTGAATGCCTTCCGATCCATCCATAGATTCCGTGCGGATTCGTCTTTTTATACATGGTTTTATCGCATTCTGGTCAACACCTGCATCGATGAACAACGGCGTCAAAAACGGAGAAAACAGTTTTTCTCGTTCAGATCGCTACTACCGGATAAAAATGATGACCGGGAAGAGAATATCGAGAATTTTCCATCACTCGAACATTCCAGTGATCCCCTTCGACTCCTGGACTCGAAGGAGTTGTATAACGCAGTGAAAACCGCTCTGAACGCGCTGTCGGAAAAACAGCGATGCGCGTTCCAACTGAAAGTATTACAGGGGATGAGCATAGCGGAGATCTCAGCAATTATGAAAACCGCCCCTGGAAGCGTTAAAAGCCACCTTTTCAGGGCGACACGATCGATACGCCGGGCGCTGGCCGACCGGCAACTTTCCGACAGGAGGTGAATAAATGTCTGCATGCACACACCACGGAGAGACCCTGATGCTTGACATTTTCGGCGAGTTAAACCAGAATCTCAAGGCTGATTGGGAGCAACATATGGAAAACTGTCCGGGCTGCAGGGCCGAAAAAGACGCCATCGCCCGAACGCTTGAAGTCACAAAAACAGCCCTTGATGCCCCGGTGCTGGGGGAATTCGAAGCCGCCGCCATGCGGAACCGCGTTATCCGTGAGTTGACTGCCGCGCCGAAAAACCTCCTGGAAAGAAAACGGCCTTTTTTCTTCTCCAGAGCCTTTATTCCAGTCCTCACATCGGCATGTGTACTGCTGATTGCACTGGGATTCATGGCTTCAAAATTCCTGACCGGCCCGGAAATCAACATGGGGACTCAACTGGCTGCATCCCAGGAGCATTACCAGTCAGATGATATCGATATTATAAATAATATGGATTTACTGAGGGACCTGGACGCCCTCGATAAGCTTTCGAAGGTAATTGATCAGTCGCAACCTTCATCACGTCCTAACAATGTTCAGGGGAATAACGGCCATGGCAAAAAACCGATTCTCAGTTGACAGACTGCTCCGGCCGTTGCTGCTTTCTTTCACGGCTGCCTGCATTCTCTTTGGTGCACCCGACAACTCTATAGGCGCCCGAAACGAAACCGGCGGACAATCCGCCACATCCCGGAAAGCAACCAGCACCGATAATAAAAATGCGGAACGCTGGCGGAAGCTCCCATCCAACGAGAAGAAGGAGCTTCGCAACCGGATGGATCAGTTCCGCAACCTTTCCCCCCAGCAGCAGGAACAATACCGGCGTCGATATGAAAAGCTGCAAAAAATGACACCGAGCCAGCGAAAAAAGGTTGACCGGGCGCTGGAAAAGGGGGACACCCTGCCGCCTACGGAAAAAGAAGAAATACGGAAACTGTTTGAAGAATAAACATGGTTATACAAGTGCCTTATCCAGCCACTCTATATCGAACAATCAATTTATAGGTCCCTCGTGATTGCCATGTACATTCTCGCCCCTCCCCTTGACTTTCCAGTCAAGTCCTCCTATACGGTCAGTGCTTCAGATGGCATACTGTCATAATTCATCACTGCTATATTTGAAAGGATCGTATTGGAAACAGCGCATATTCAAAAAATTTCAACCGAGCTTGAACTGAAGGCAGGTCAGGTCGCCGCGGTCGCCGAATTGCTGGCCCAGGACGCCACCGTCCCCTTTATTGCACGATACCGGAAAGAAGCCACCGACAGTCTTGACGAGGTCGCCATTGCCGCCATACGCGACAGGCTTAAACAACTCGAAGAATTGGACGCACGAAGAGCCGCGATTATAAAGTCCCTTGAAGACCAGGGCAAACTTACCGATGAACTGAAAGCGTCCGTGGATGCCGCAGAAACCATGGCCGCACTGGAGGATATTTATCTGCCCTATAAACCGAAGCGCAGGACCCGGGGCACCATCGCCCGGGAAAAGGGCCTCGAACCCCTGGCCGAATCGATTTTCCGGCAGGAGGGGATACACCCCGACACCGAAGCCGAAGCCTATATTGACGCGGAAAAAGAGGTGGTGTCCATAGAGGAGGCCCTGGCCGGCGCCCGGGATATTATTGCGGAATGGGTCAATGAGGACAGCGAAGCCCGGGCCGCCATGCGGACGCTTTTTTTAAGCAAGGGCGTCATTCACAGCCGGGTGGCAACAGACAAAGAAACGGAAGGCGCAAAATACCGGGATTACTTCGACTGGTCAGAGCCCGCGGCTTCGGCGCCTTCACACCGGATTCTCGCCATGCGGCGGGGGGAGCGGGAAGACTTTCTGAACCTTTCCATGGCGCCGGATGAAGCGTCGGCAATTGCCATCCTCGAATCCATATTCGTCAAAGGGGACGCCGAAGACTCGGGGCAGGTCTCCCTCGCGGTTCACGATTGTTACCGGCGGCTGATGTCCCGATCCATGGAAACCGAACTGCGTCTCGACACAAAGGACCGGGCCGACACCGAAGCCATTCGGGTCTTTGCCGATAACCTGCGCCAATTATTGCTGGCCCCGCCGCTGGGCGCAAAGCGGGTGATGGGGATCGACCCGGGATTCCGCACGGGCTGCAAGGTTGTCTGCCTCGACAGACAGGGAAAGCTCCTGCATAATGATACGGTGTATCTCCATATGTCCGAAAAAAAGGATCTGGAAGGGCGCGAAAAAATAATCAGTCTGTGCGGGCAATTTCAAATCGAGGCCATTGCCATCGGGAACGGTACGGCGGGGCGTGAAACCGAAACGCTCATCAGATCCCTTGCGCTTCCCGACGGGATCTCGGTGGTAATGGTAAATGAGAGCGGCGCGTCCATCTATTCCGCCTCCGAAGTCGCCCGGGAAGAGTTTCCGGACCACGACGTCACCGTACGCGGCTCGGTATCCATTGCAAGGCGGCTGATGGACCCCCTGTCGGAGCTGGTTAAAATCGATCCGAAATCCATCGGGGTGGGACAATATCAGCACGACGTGGATCAGGGCGCCCTGAGACAATCCCTGGACGACGTGGTCATCAGCTGCGTCAACAATGTGGGGGTCGATGTCAACCGCGCCAGCGCCTCGCTCCTCACCTACGTTTCAGGATTGGGACCCCAACTTGCACGGAATATCGTCGCTTACCGCGATGAAAACGGGTCCTTCCCCTCCAGGGAAACACTCAAAAAGGTACCGCGATTGGGGCCCAAGGCATTTGAGCAATGTGCCGGATTCCTGCGCATCGCCGGCGGCGACCATCCCCTGGATGCCAGCGCCGTCCATCCGGAAAGCTATCATGTCGTGGGGGACATGGCCCGGGACCTCGGCTGTGAAATAGAGGCCCTCATGGCATCGGCCGACCTTCGGAAAAAGGTCGACCTTTCCCGCTATGTCAGCGAGGCCATCGGCCTGCCGACCCTCACCGATATCATGGAGGAGCTGGCAAAACCCGGGCGGGATCCCCGGGAGACATTTGAAGCTTTCGAATTTGCCAAAGGCATCGAACGGATGGAAGACCTGACACCGGGTCTGAAACTGCCCGGCATCATCACCAACGTGACGGCCTTTGGCGCTTTCGTGGATATCGGGGTTCATCAGGACGGCCTGGTTCATATCAGCGAGCTTTCGGACCGTTTCGTCAAGGACCCGGCGGAAATCGTCCGCGTTCAGCAAAAGGTTCATGTCACGGTTCTGGATGTGGATCTTGCACGAAAACGAATATCGCTTTCGATGAAATCCGTACCGGGCAATCAGGTAAAAAAGAGTGACAAACCGCCGGTTAAGCGGCCTGTGGCTTCGGGAAAAAACAAGCCCCGCAAAAAAGAAAAAGAGCAGCGGAATGTGCCTTTCAATAATCCGTTTGCGGATCTGCTGAAACGGTAATTATCCATGCGTGCGGTAATCCAGAGGGTAACCGAAAGTTCCGTAAAAGTGGACGATCGAACCGTCGGGGCCATCGGAAAGGGGTTGATGGTACTGCTGGGCGTCTCCCGGAACGACGGTGAAAAAGAGGCCGACTATCTTGCCGACAAAATCGTCAATCTGAGAATATTTGAAGACGCTGACGGCAAGATGAACCGGTCTCTTCTGGAAGTCGGTGGCGAGATGCTGGTGGTCTCCCAGTTTACCCTTCTGGGGGATTGCCGAAAGGGAAGGCGCCCTTCATTTGTCGGCGCGGCCCCTCCCGAAATCGCCAATGCCTTATATGAATATTTCGTTGAGATCACTAAAAAGAGAGGCATCGCCGTCCAGACCGGCGAGTTCGGCGCCATGATGGCAGTATCTCTGGTCAATGACGGACCGGTAACACTTATTGTGGAAAGTAAGTAGTGGAATTGGCTAATGGTTATTGGTCATGAGTTATTGGTCATGAGTCATTGGTCATTGGTCATTGGCTATTGGTCATTCGATGTTCGATGTTGGACGTTCGATGTTCGACGTTCAATTTTTTTAAGGAAAATCCACCATGCCATCAAACCGGACACAAATAAAAAATAGCATCTGTCATCTCTTTTTGCCTTCGCACCTTAATGCCTCACTGCTGTTTCTATTTCTTCTACTACTTTCCACAAGCACTTTGGCAAAACAGGAAACCGCCATTTCGTCTCTTCTGTCAGAAAAGGATGCCTGCCTGCTGGTCGCCCCGGACGGCGCCGAACTGATATCGATTCATACGGATACGCCCCTTGTTCCCGCCTCGATCCTCAAGATCTTCACCGCCCTGGCAGGATTTCACTACCTGGGAGACGACTACCGGTTCCCAACGGATATCTACCTGAACCGGGAGGGGGATCTCACTATCAGGGGATACGGTGATCCGCTCCTGATTTCAGAAGTACTCCAGGAGCTTGCCGGGGAAATCCGTAACTATCTACCGGGAGAAAAACCCTCCATCAGACACCTCATCCTGGACGACTCCTATTTCGCTTCGCCCTTGACAATCCCCGGTGTTTCGGACTCTTCCGAGCCCTATGACGCCCCCAATGGTGCACTGTGTGCAAACTTCAACACCATCTCTTTCAAACGGGAATCCAACGGAGATTATATTTCCGGTGAAGCCCAGACGCCGCTGCTTCCCGCGGTCCTGGGCCGGGTTCGCCGATCCGGGCTCAAAGAGGGAAGAATCCCGCTGTCACATAAACGTGAAGAGTCCACCGGCTACACCGGGCATCTACTGCGCTATTTCCTGGAAGAAAACGACGTCCGGATAAAGGGAAGTATCCGTTTCGGGACTCCGGACACGAATCAAAGCAGATTGCTGTTTACTTTTCAATCGCCCTTTCCCCTGTCCCAGGTCGTATCGAAGCTTCTGGAATATTCCAACAACTTTACGGCCAACCAGATCATGATCGCCGCCGGCGCCAAAGCATTCGGCCCACCCGGATCCCTGGAAAAGGGCTGCCGGGCCGCCAACATCTTTGCCGCCGACCGACTCTCGCTCCGAAATTTCAAGATTGTGGAAGGGTCCGGGATTTCACGGAAAAATCGTGTTTCTGCCCGAACGATGCTCATGGTTCTGAAAACGTTCCAGCCCTACCATGCACTGATGCAGGAGAAAAACCATGTGTACTTCAAGACCGGCACATTGGATGGCGTCGCTACCCGGGCAGGGTACATAGAAGATCCCGAAAAGGGGCTATACCCCTTTGTCGTCATGCTTAACGCGTCTGATGGGAACGTTCGGGAAGTGATGAGTCGACTGACCCAAATAGCCCTGGCTACAAAAAAGACGGGAAGTGAATCGAAAACAATCACCGAACATAGATAAAAATTTTCTCACGCAAAGCCGCCAAGAACGCCAAGAAAAGATTTTTTATTTGCCGTAGACAACACGGCAAATAAAAACAATAATGCCTTCGGCAAGGCTCCTTCCCGAAGGGAATGCACTGATTGTATTTCGCGGTAGCGAAATGCAATAGCACCCTTGATAGTTTTTAGCCGCCGTGGCGGCCTTTGCGGTCCTTGGCGGCCTTGAGCGAAGCGGGCGGTAATATTCAGTTCTTTTCAGCTTAAGTTTATATCATTGACTAACCACTTGTGATCTGCGCGTAAGCACTGTGATTATGGATCGACTCGAAATTCTCGGCGCTGACCGAAAACCACGTAATATTGCTGTCCTGATTCAACCGGTGGGCGACATCCCGAACAATGTCCTCGACAAATTTCGGGTTTGAAAATCCTTTCTCCGTAACTTCCTTCTCATCCACCCGCTTCAGGATTGAATATACTTCACAGGAAGCACAGCTCTCAACCAGTTCGATCATGTCCTCCAGCCAGATAAACCGCTTGAATCGGGTGGACAGACGCACTTCTCCCCGTTGATTGTGCGCCCCTTCATCGCTGATCTCTTTTGAGCAGGGGCATACCGAAGATATCGGTACGACCACCTCGGTCATCAGATCGATCTGGTCCTCAGGATCGCTTGCGCCAATAATCGAGCAAGTATAGTCCATCAGTCCGGGGGACCGGCTGATGGGAGACCTTTTTTCGATAAAATAGGGGAACGTCACTTCAAGGTGCGCCGAAGCGGCTTTCAAGTGCTGTTTCATCTGGGAAAGGACCACGGAGATGTTCTGGATCGAAATTTCAGGCCGGATGATGTGAAGAATTTCCACAAACCGGCTCATATGAGTTCCTTTGTAAGTATGCGGCAGATCCACATACATATTGATGACCGCCACGGTGTGTTGAATTGCTTTCGCACGATCCAGGACCGTAACAGGATATCTCAGGTTTTTTATCCCGACCTTGTCGATGGGAAGGTTGCGGTCATCCGGCAGGCTTTGAATATCTTTCATGGGAGGGTTTTGGTCTGGTTGTCTCATTTTTATATCATTTCAGCAGATAGTCGAGTTTCGGGTGACTCAACGCTCTGAAGATATTCCCTTTTATTTTGTCATTCCCCTGGTATAGTTGTTTGAGAATTCCCTTGATCTCCTGCCGTTTGGATGTTCCCGCACTGGGACAGGGGTTGACGAATTCGGGGAACGCCTGCTCCCTGCCGAACCGCCGTATCAATGCTTCATCCGTGAACGCCAGGGGACGAATAACAACTGCTTTTCCTTCAAACAGCGACTGGTAGGGAACCATGGTGCTGATTTCACCAGCGTAGCACATGTTTAGAAAAAGCGTCTCGATAATATCGTCCCGGTTGTGCCCCAGGGCAAGTTTGGTACAACCCAGTTCATCCGCCAATTCAAAAAGCCGTTTACGACGCAGCCTGGAACATAAGAAGCAGGGGTTCTCCCGGTTTTCCGAACTGTGGGCAAGCACACCATAATCGGTATGCTCCACCCTGAAAGGATATTCCTTCTCCGAACAAAAAGCACCCAACTGATCGCTGAAACCACCGTCAAAACCCGGATCGATGTGGAGGGCCACCAATTCATAGTGAATCGGGATTCTCCTCAACCGTTCCTGCAACACCCATGTGAGGAAGAGACTGTCCATACCGCCACTGAGCCCGACAGCGATCCGGTCACCATCCTCAATCATATCGTACCGATGAATGGCCTTGCCGACCGTCCGGTTCAGCTGTTTATATATCCGGCTCTGATACCGCATCGGCACGTAAATTCCCGAAGGTTTCAAATTCGCACAACTTGCGCTATTCTTTCCCCCCGTCCTCTTCCTCCGGGTTTTTTATCGAAATTTTACCCGCGGCGATCTCACGAAGAGCCACGACAATATCTTCGTTTTTGGGTGACTTCACAAGATATTCGGACCCCTCACGAATTTGACGTACCCGTTTCGATGCCATGTTGACCAGCACAAATCGATTGGGTACCCGTTTCAGACAATCTTCAACTGTAATTCGCGCCACGTATTTTCTCCTTATTTTTTGAAAAACCAAACTTGGTTCATCGGATTTCTATGATTTCGTAGGTTCTCTTACCACCAGGAGCATTCAGGACGATTTCATCCCCTTCCCTCTTCCCGATAATCGCCCTGCCGAGGGGAGAGGAGACATTGATACGTCCCTTTTCGATATCGGATTCATCCTCGCCGACCAGTTGATACTCCACGCTCTCTTCAGTATCCACATTCTCGAGGACCACCGTCGATGCAAACACGGCCCGATCCGTCGGCGAAGTTCCCGGATTAATCACTTCCGCCGCATTCAGCTTATAGGATAATTCACTAAGCCTTCCTTCGATAAATCCCTGTCTTTCCTTTGCCGCATGATATTCGGCGTTCTCGGACAAATCACCGTGGGCCCGCGCCTCTTCAATGTCCCGGATGTTCTGGGGGCGAACCACTGTTTTTAAATGTTCCATCTCTTTTTTCAGGGCTTCATAGCCCCTTCCCGTCATGGGTACTCTATCCACTTAGAAACTCCTCTGATTGTTACATTTCTTGCCAACACAAAAGGGTTCGTCGGTCGAAACGAACCCTGCCATACTATTGAAAAGCTACCATCATGTCACCAAGCCTCCGCACACCCCGTTGCCCGAAAGCTGCTGTGTCATGCTAAGTCGTCCTTGGATGTTCCTCTTTTTCTATCCCGTCCAATCCCTCCTCGGTATCGGGTATCTTCCGATGCTTGAAAATAAGGACCGGTCCCGAAACCACATATACAACACCAAACAGAAATAATGCGATCGAGGGTTCGGCGGCAATGAAAATAAACACCAGTATAACCCCTACCAGCACATTGAAATTGATACGACGGAAAAGATGCGGTTTTTTAAAGCTGCGGTATCGAATCGTGCTGACCATTAAAAAAGAGAGTCCGTAAACCGGGAGCAAAAAAAGTATTGGTGGTATCGATTCGGTCAAAAGAAGCCGGTCACAAAAAAGAACCGTCGTCGCCAGCATACCGGCCCCCGCCGGAATAGGCAAACCGACAAAAAACTCGCTGCTGACGGTACCCGATTGTGTATTGAAGCGGGCAAGACGCAATGCCCCGCAGATGGTAAACAAAAAACCGGCGAGCCATCCGAGCCTGCCAAGGGGCGTCATGGCCCACAGATAAAACATAAGCGCCGGTGCAATACCAAAAGAAATCAGATCGGCAAGGGAATCGAATTCCACTCCGAATTTGCTTGTGGTTCGGGTGGCCCGTGCAATCTTCCCGTCAAGGCCGTCACACAAACCGGCAATCACGATTACGGATGCAGCAAGCCGAAAATTCCCCTCTATGGAAAGAATGACCGCGAAAAAGCCGCAGAACAGATTCAGGGAAGTAAACAAATTCGGCAAAATATATATGCCTTTATGAAAACGATGCCTTTCCATAAACAAGCTTTTTTTTTGTCGTTTTCCCATTACGAAAACCTCCCCAGAATCGTCGTGCCGGCTGAAACCATGTCGCCCGGAAGAACCTCGGGCTTTGTATCCGTCGGCAGGTAGATATCCACACGGGAACCGAAACAGATCAGGCCCATCCGTTGGCCCTTTACCACCGGATGCCCTTCGTGCACCGCGCAAATAATCCGCCGGGCGATAAGCCCCGCTATTTGCACCATGCAGATGGGCACGCCGCCTTCCGTTTCTATGAATACGGCATTATGTTCGTTGTCCCGGGAGGCCTTGTCCAGATTGGCTGAAAAAAACTTACCCGGGAAATAGCTTATTTTTTTAATCGTCCCGCCGAAGGGAATCCGATTCACATGAACATTTAATACGGACATAAAAACACTGATTTTAATGCAGGGTCCCTCATAAAAACGACTCTCTTGCAGGGTCTCGATGGCAACCACCTTACCATCGGCCGGAGAAACAATCGCATTTTCCACATTGGGGATGATCCGGTCCGGATCCCTGAAAAAAAAGCAAATAAATCCGGTCACTAAGAGCCCGATCAACGATAAAGTCACCAGCCCGAGCAACGCGAATACAGCTGTGGCAAAGGCTCCCGCGAAAATAAATGGGAACCCTGCTCTCGCGATCGGGTAAGCGGTTTGGTTTTGCGCTTCGGCACGGGTATATTGGTTCATCTGCTGTCCATCACTTTATATTGATATTGCATATAAACACGTATAATTATCAGCTACAGGTGATCCTGTCAACAATTTCAGGCATCGGATCAACCGGCTACGTTTTTTTTAGTTCTGCATAGGATTTACGAAGATAAACGGGAACAACGGTCCGCACACAATCGGTTTGTTGTGCATGGAACCGATCCAGGCTGAGTCTCGCCACCGTCAGTGCCCTGGGAACGCCATCCGCCGGGGATGCAAACCGGGCGTAGTCGCCAATCCGGGATTCAAAAAATGCCCGATAACGATAAGCGCCGTCACCGATCAGCAGACAGGGCTCGGTAATCCCCGAAGCGCTCGCTTCGGGTGAAAGCGCCTTTTCCGCAACAACCGGTATCAACTCACCATCCGCCAGACGATACCTTGCACAGTACAGCTCTTTATTTCGGGCGTCCATCATGGGGCAGATGAGACGCGAGACATCCGGGGTCTGAAGCGCCAGCACCGCCAGGCTGGATACGCCCACCATCGGTTTTGCCGAGGCAAAGGCAAGGGCCTTAACGATACTGAGCCCGATTCTCAAGCCCGTAAAACTGCCGGGCCCTTTTGTAAATGCGAATCCGTCAACCCGCTCCATGGTGAGACCCGCCATGTCTAAAGCGCTGTCGATCATATCCATCAATCGTTTGGAATGGGTTTCACGCCTGGCAACGGTAATTTCAGCCAGCAGCGTTTCGCCGTCCACCACCGCCACGCTGCCGGTGGTGGATGCTGTATCGATTGCGAGTATTTTCATGGATTAAAATCAGGTGTCGGGTGTCAGGTGTCAGTCGACGCGGTTATTGCAGTTCCTGACACCTGACACCCGACACCTGAAACCTTATTTTTACTGTTTCCGTTTCCGTCTGACCGGACGCTTTTTCTTCAAATTCGCCTTTATAGCGATCGGCAGTACTTCACTCATGTCTCGAACAGGAATAAAGGTGATTTTTCGCTTTACGTTGGCGGGAATTTCCGAAAGATCCTTTTTGTTTTTTTCGGGAATGATAATCGTAGTAATCCCGGAACGGAGCGCCCCCAGTGCTTTTTCCTTGAGCCCGCCGATGGGCAACACACGGCCGCGGAGGGTGATCTCCCCGGTCATGGCCACGTCCCGTGCCACCGGTTCGTTCGTCAGGGTTGAAATAAGAGCGGTGGCAATGGCAATACCTGCCGATGGCCCATCCTTGGGTATGGCCCCCGCAGGTACATGGATATGGACATCCTGGTTTTCCAGGAGTTTATCGGAAACGCCGAACCCGGCAAGGTTTGCTCTGGCATAGCTGAGCGCCGCGCGGGCGGACTCCTGCATCACTTCCCCAAGCTGCCCGGTAATAATCAACTCCCCTTTACCGGAAATCAAACTCACCTCGACATAGAGAACCTCGCCGCCCACCTGTGTCCAGGCAAGGCCGGTGGAAAGCCCGACCTGGCTCTCCTCCTGGTCCATTTCCGGGTAATATTTCGGGACACCCAGAAAAGATTCCAGATTTTGCTGTGTAATCCGGGCTCCCTTCTTCTCTCCTTCCGCAATCCGTCTCGCCGTCTTTCGGCAAATACTCCCGATTTCCCTTTCCAGGTTCCTGACACCGGCCTCGGAGGTATATTCGTTTATTATCTTACCCAGCGCGCCGTCGCTGATTCCCGGGAACCTGGATTTCAATCCGTTCTCCTTGATCTGCCGGGGAATCAGGTAGTCCTGGGCGATTTTCATCTTTTCCTCCTGGGTATACCCGGACAGATTGATAATCTCCATCCGGTCCAGAAGAGCCGAGGGGATGGTATCGGTCAGGTTGGCGGTAAGAATGAACATGACTCCGGAAAGATCAAAGGGGATATTTAAGTAATGGTCACTGAAATCCTTATTTTGCTCAGGATCGAGTGCCTCGAGCAAGGCGGATGACGGATCACCGCGGAAATCCGACCCCAGCTTATCGATTTCATCCATCATGAACACCGGATTCTTCGTCGCGCACTGCTTGAGGCCCTGAATTATCCGGCCGGGCATGGCGCCGATATAGGTCCGCCGGTGTCCGCGTATCTCCGCCTCGTCCCGCATACCACCAAGAGAAATTCGAATAAATTTGCGTTTCATGGCCTTGGCAATCGCCTGCCCCAGGGAGGTTTTTCCCACGCCGGGGGGGCCCACAAAGCAGAGAATCGGGCCTTTCATCTGTGAGTTCAATTTTCGGACACTCAAATACTCAAGGATTCTGTCCTTGATTTTCTCGAGTCCATAATGCTCACCATCGAGGATCTTCTTTGCCCGCTTGATATCCAGATCATCTTTTGTGGATTTGCTCCAGGGCAGTTCCACGAGCCAATCCAGATAGGTCCTGACAACCGACGATTCCGCGGAATCCGGGTGCATCTGCTCCAGGCGTTTCAGTTGTTTGTCTGCTTCCGCCTCTGCCGGTTTCGGCATTTTAGCCTTTTTGATGGCCTTTCGGTAAAGCTCGATTTCCTGGGCCCGGTCATCACTCTCACCCAGCTCCTTATGAATGGCCCGAACCTGTTCCCGAAGGAAATAGTCCCGCTGGGTTTTTGAGATTTCATCCCGGACATCGGATTGGATTTTGGCCTGCATGGCGGAAAGATCGACTTCCCGCGAGAGAAAATCGTTGACCTTTTTAAGACGCTCTACCGGATTCAAACACGCCAGCAGTGTCTGGGATTCCTCAATCTTCAATCTCAGGTTGGATGCCACCAGATCGGCAAGCTTTCCGGGATCTTCCAGGCTATCGAGGATCGCCCCCACGTCTCCGGTAAGTTCCCCGCGCAAAGCAAGTATCTTTTCCGAATTTTCCCGGACGGTTCGCATCAACGCTTCGGTTTCAAGGGTGATTTTCTTGATTGGTTTCTCTTCAACCAGTTCAATAAAAACACGGTAAAACCCTTTTTTTCTAACGTATTCTTTAACCCTTCCCTTGGCGACACCCTGGACCAGCGCTTTGACTCTTCCATCCGGAAGTTTGAGCATACGCAGGATTCTGCCGACCGTACCGACCTCGTAAATATCCTCCGGATTCGGATTTTCAAGTTGGGGATCCATCTGTGTGGCAAGAAATAAAAAACGATTTTTCGAAACAGCCTCTTCGGCCGCCCGGACCGATCTTTCCCTCCCGATAAACAGCGGCAACAACATATCCGTAAAGATAACAACGTCCCTTACCGGCAACAGCGGCAACGGATTGGGGATGTCGTCATCGATATCTTCTTCGTTAATGATACTAATCAGGTCGTCCCTGTCTGTTTCAGCCATTGTTTCTCCTGTTCTAAATACAACCAAGGTTTTTTATTAAACCATAACTATAATACCTTATTCTCTTTTTACAATATCAATATTGATTTTTTATGCCGACTTGACTATTTAGACCTTGGACACGCCGTACGGGGATAAGCCGACGAGAGGTGCTTATTCCTTTAGGGGCGGGCTGTAACTCCAATCATATATATTTACCTTCGAGGCATCGGATCCAATGACTTTGTATTTATTTTTAATTTACATGTTCGTCGTCGGGCTCTGTATCGGAAGTTTCTTAAATGTTTGCATTTACCGGCTTCCCTTGCAGTTATCCATTGTCAGGCCCGGTTCCAGATGCCCCCGATGCAAAACGCCCATCGCTTTTTACGATAATATCCCCCTGATCAGCTTCCTGCTGCTGCGGGGAAAATGCCGAAACTGCAAAGCGCCCATCGGTTTCCGTTATCCATCGGTTGAACTTCTCACCGGTCTGCTAACCGTCTGCGTTTTCGCCGTTTTTGGCCCCACAGCCGAAGGATTCGTCTATTTCCTTTTTATCACCGTGCTCATCGCCGTCACGTTCATAGACATTGACCATCGGATCATTCCGGATCGAATCTCCCTGCCGGGTATTCCCCTCTTTTTTCTGGCAGCCTTTTTTCTGCCCCGGCTCACGATAATCGACTCCCTGCTCGGCATTCTTGCCGGCGGCGGTAGCCTCTACCTGGTGGCAGTGGGATACCACCTTCTGACCGGCAAGGAAGGTATGGGCGGCGGCGATATCAAACTGCTGGCCATGATCGGCGCCGTGGTCGGATGGACAGGCGTTCTCTTTACAATTTTTGCCGGATCCCTTCTCGGCTGCATCGTAGGCCTCCTGCTCATGGCGAAAAACAGGAAGGGAATGAAACTGGCAGTCCCCTTCGGCCCCTTTCTATCCATAGGTGCTGTTATCTTTCTTTTTTTCGGCAATTCAATTATTTATTGGTATCTCAACATATTGAGATAAAATGGCTCTGAAAAACCTTATTTCAGCGATCTTCAGGCACCCCCATCTTTTTTAGGATGACAGCCATGGGGCAAAACTTGGACAAACCGTATTGAAACAAGTTGGCCCCTACAAAGGCGGTAAAAAAATACCAATAGGGATGCACCCAGACACCAAGAGCGAGGCTGCCGAGAATGAATAACCCCGCAATAACATGAATCCAATCGTTTACGTTCATAACAGACCTCCTTCATGCTGCTGACAATTTGAACACCTTGAAAATGCTCTCACCAATTGCAAATTAACATAATCACGAAAATACGAAATGGAAACAGTTGGAAGCCCAAGACAACCACATTTGGGTTTTTTGAAAGTCCTACTGTGTTTTTTAGAAAAAAATGTCCACAAATTGTCACCGCGTACAAATTTCTGGACTGTTGGGGCGGACAAAAAGTGAGTCTGCCCCGGCGGCATTTTCCCTACACTGCACATCTTGCTGTAATAGCGATGTATAAATATTTTTTTCAACAACGCCATTTGCGTTGCATGGTATTTGCATTCTTAATTAAAAGGGGAGAAAGGAGAGCGGATATAGACCAGGAGCAGGAATGAAACAAGGCGTCCCGATATCAATGCTTATCATATTGCTTTTCGCCGCTATTGCCCGGGCGGAAGATCCGCGCGACCCAATGATTTCCCCTTACGACGAAGACGTCATTTATCGGCAGGAAGCCGCCCCCTATATAGAATATGTTGAAAAAACCTGGAAAATCTATAAATTGGGTTCTGAAAGCCTTCGAAGATTTGAGCGGTCGACAAAAGTCGAGTACCGCACTGAAAAAATAAAGTGCAGCGTTCAGCTGGAATTAAACGATTTAAAACCGGGTATCAGCACCAAAATCCAGTTTTTCAAAAAACCCATCTTTTTCGTATTTACAATCAAGGAATAGTATCCATACAATAATGGATATCTTCCCAAAGAAGCCGGCTCCTATTTGTCGAGTTCACTTCGAACAGTCATTGCGATTTTTTCAAGTGAATATGGCTTTTTTATATATGGGCCCGCACCCATCCGTTGAATCTCTTCCACCCGGCTGGACAGAGAAAAGCCACTGGCCACTATCGCCTTCTGACCCGGCCTGATTTCCAGCATACGCTGGTATGCCTCCAGGCCATCCATACCGGGCGCCATAATCATGTCAAGCAACAGCAGGTCCACCTTGTTGGTCTGGAGGTAGGCCACCGCATCCTCTCCGCTTGCCGCCGTGTGCACGTCATAACCGAGTTTGGTTAATATCGCAGCGGCGATTTCACGCTGCTCCAGCACATCGTCAACTACGAGAACCGATTCTCCCCGGCCATGAAACCTTTCAAGCCCCACGGGTAGCGCCTTTTTGCCGGCATCTTCCCGACTCGCCGGGAAATAGAGCGTAAACGCAGTGCCGAGGTTTTCCTCGCTTACGACATCGATGTATCCATGATGGTCTTTGACCGTTCCCCACACGACAGCCATTCCCAAGCCGGTTCCACTCCTACCCATGACCTTCTTTGTAAAAAAAGGTTCGAAAATCCTGTCCAGATCCTCCTGGGGAATACCGATTCCGGTATCCGTAACCGTCAGTATGACATAATCTCCTTCTTCAACTTCGTCGTAGCCCCTTATCGCCTGATCGATATATCGATTGGCCGTGTGCAGTTTGACCGTCCCCCCTTCGGGCATCGCCTCCGCGGCGTTGGAAATCAGGTTCATTACGGTTTTTGAAAGATGTACCGGCGAGCCGCTGAGATTTAGCAAATCCCGCGCCAACTCCGTCTCGATACGAACCGACGGATGAAAGGATTGCAGTCGTTCAAGTTCCGGGCTGCCGAGCAGATCCATAATAATATCGTTCAGATTGACGACTTCGACACTCGACACCGCACGCCTGGCCAGGGTCAGCAGATCCTGGACAATGGCACTTGCTTTTTCACCCGACCTTTGAATGGTGAGAAGGGGCTTTCGCAGGGGGCTGTTCCGGGCCAGATCCATCAGGAGCAATTCCGGATAACTCACAATACCCGATAGAATATTGTTCAGGTCGTGGGCGACACCACCGGCCAGAGTGCCAATGGCCTCCATTTGACGGGATCGCTGAAGTTGCGCCTCCAGTTTCTTTTTTTCCGCTTCACCCCGCAACCGCTGGGTGATGTCCTTCATGGTACCGATATGCGCCATTCGATTGCGATACTGAAAAACAGATGCATTGGCTCGGACAAACACACTGATTTTTGGATCCTTGTGCACCATTCGAACCGTATATTCACGTTTCTCTGTATGTAGCTGTTCTTCGACGGAAGGCCATTCCTCAGGCGCTATGAAATTCTCAACCGGTTGATCGATCACCTCCTCGGGGCTGTAGCCCAGCATTCCGGCCATCGCACCATTTACATATTTTATAATGCCATCCTGGTGAATAAACACCCCATCCTGAATGTTCTCGACAAGCATCCGGTACTTTTCCTCGGATTCCTTGATCGCCTCCTCGGATCGGGTCTGTTCAGTAACGTCTGCATAGGTCATGAAAATTTTTCCATCCGGCAGGATCACAGGCCGGAAGTTGATGATTTTTTCTTCCCCGTTTCCGCACGTCACCGCCAATTTCTCCGGTCTGATCTCCTTTTCCGGTGTCGCCGCCATCAACTCCTCTTCCCAGCACCGTTCATGGTATTCCCGATACTTCCCGCCCGGATCCGCTTTTTGCCACCACGACCCCCTGTCCGGGATATCCTCAAGGGTATAGCCAAAGATTTCCGTAAACATGGGGTTGACATATTCAAAGGTAAAATCGGACTGCATAATCGAAATGCCCATGGGCGCCTTTTCCGCGAACATTCGAAACCGGCTTTCACTTTCGCGAAGATCTTTTTCCGTCCGCCTTTTTTCGTCTATTTCAAGCGCCACGCTGCCAATCATGTGATTGGTGACGGTTTTCAGGGATTCGAGGAGTTCAACCTCGGACGTACTTTGAACACGAGCGGACAGATCTCCGGAGGTTACCCGATGCAGCACATCGAAATGCTCTGCCAGACCCATGGCAAATTCGTGGGACAAGTCTACGATTTCGCCCAGATTTTCCGCCGTTGCATTAACAAACTGTTTGAGCCGTCGAATAAGGTCCAGCCCCGAATCTTCTTCAATGCGAACCGTCGGATCTCCTTTGGAGATTTGTTTGAGCGCCTCGAACACCTCGCTCAATCCTGCTTCCATCTCCCGGGTTGCCTCCGCTTTTTCGCGATCCCGGCGCTCAATATCGGACCGGTAATGATTAAACTGTTTTATGATCAGCTCACAGGTAGCCCCCATCTCCGTGGGGCCCATATTGCGTTTGAACACCTCACAGCCCAGGCACATTTCCAGCTTCTCAATAAATTTTCCTTGTATTTCTCCTCTGCATTGGGTTCCCGAATGCAACCAGCAATGCAGCTCTTTCGATTTGTAGGCGGGACAGTCCATCTGTCGACACTTGAACACTTCCCAGCATAGTATGGTGTTTTTCGACATTCTGCGGTTCCTATTCACCGATTTTCGGGTATAATGAAGCTTTCATTAAAATTGAATCTGAATCCGCTTTTTATTTTCACTTTCATCCATAACGGAAAGGCAGAGTTTCCCCATTCGGCGGCAATATACCCGGACATCTTTTTCAAAGGTGGGGCAATCTCCCAGCACTTCCAAAATGTCGCCCGGCGTCATCTCGGGAGCCATAACCGCTATTTTAAGCACGGGATGAGGGCACCTGACCCCCAGCATATCAAGCATCACAACCGCCATGACAATCTCCTTTCCATTGAAATCCTTACAATAGTTATACTATCGTCAAGCTGCCGGATATCCTTAGCGCTCATCCATCAATGGTATTAATGTGTGGCACAGGCCATGCACGGATCATACGCCCGGAAGACCATTTCGAGAACATTCAGCGACGTGTCGTCTATCTCCGTCTGATGCGCCAGGATCGCCCGGGCCGCTTCCGAAAGGGAGAGTTGGATACCTGCCGCATTGTTTTGGGTCGCCACCAGCAGGTTGACGCCTCTGGCCAGCCCCTTGCGATCGGCGTCATAATGGTGAAAGAGCGTCCCCCTGGGGGCTTCACACACACCGACACCGCTGCTTCCCATGCCCTCAGGCAGATTACGGACCGCCGAATCGGTCAACTGTTCCAGGGATGACAGCCGCACCATATTCTCTGCCGCATACAATATTTCCACAAACCGCGCCCAGTGATAGGCAAACGTCGAATGAACCGGCCACCCGCCAAGCGCCGCTCCCATCCGCTCATATTCGGTTTGCGCCAGGGGCGTATCGAATCCCGACGAAACGTTCAACCGGGCCAGAGGTCCCACGCGATAAATCCCGCTCCCGGGGCCATCCACCAATCCTTTCCACCCGACCTGTTTCAGATAGAGCTGTTTCATGTAACTGTAAGGGACAACCCGTTCGGCAAGATGTGAGAGATAATCCGCGGCTTCAAAGGAAGCATACACATCCCCCTTCGGATCGATAATCCGAAGGGTACCGTCATAGAAACTTACGTTTCCATCTGCATCCACCAGCCCCATATAATAGGTGTCACTCTTCATGTACGGACGCGCAAGAAGGGAGCCATAATGTCTTCCTTCGAGAACACGGTCATGGAACAAGCCCACGGCCCATTCGGCAAATGCCAGGGCCTTTTGTGTGATCACCTGAAATTGCGCCTTTTCTTCGGGGCTGATCGCTTTGGAGACCCCGCCGGGAAGTCCGCAGACCGGGTAGAGCGCGCTGCCGCTGATGGTGGCGTGCAATTGCCGAACCTGCTTTCGAATATCTATAATTCTTGCACCGGCATCGTTTCCCAGCTTTTTTATCACACCGAAAACATTCCGATCCATCATGGGCTCGTCGGGACCGAGAAACAGGTCCGCCCCCCCCAGGTAAAAAAAATGCAGGAGGTGATCTTCGAAAATAAAGGCATTATGCATCAATTCGCGGATGGCTCGGGCCGCCGGCGGCACCGCCACCCCGAATAGGTCATCCAGCGCCTTGACTCCGGCAATATGATGTGCCGTGGGACATACCCCGCAGATTTTCTGCGTCAGTGCCGGCAGTTCCTCCACCGCCCTGCCCTCACAGAATTTCTCGAATCCCTTGAAATCCGGCACCTGCAGATATACGTCCTGGAAACGGCCCTCATCGTCGTACACCAGCCGGAGGCTTCCGTGACCTTCCAGCCGGGTGATGGGATCGATGCTGATTATTTTTCCCAATGGTTTTTCTCCGTCTCATCTTTTTTTAAGGACTGAAGCCGCAAGCGTATATCTGTAGAACAGACCCGCCGGATCCGGAACCCCGGCCGCAATGTTTTCCAATTTTTCCGGATCCGTTTCGTCCAGAAGAGTGGCCAGCATGGCGACTACTCTGGCACCCATATCGGATACGTTGTCCAGGGGGCCGAAGCACCCCCTGCAGGGCATATTGGCCTTCAGGCACTGGGCGCCACATCCCCCCCGGGTGGCGGGTCCCAGGCAGATCAGCCCCTGTTCCAGGAAACAGCGGTCCGGGTCCCATCGGACTTCATAAAGCCGGTGAAACCGCTTGAGGTGAATAGTGTCCGGTTTGCTCGCAAGCCGCGGACAGGTCCTGCATAGCGCTACGCTTTCCGCCAGGACACTCCCCCTTTCGGGCAATTCCCCGTCCAGTGCATTTAACAAAGCCTCTTTGACCAACTCGGGTGGCGGCGGGCATCCCGGGAGATAATAGTCCACGGCTATCACCCGGTCCAGTGGGACCAGACTCTCCCGAAGGCTCGGCAGGCGCAAGCGGGCGTGATCCGTTTGGGTCTCCGCCTGGGGCAACCCGCCGCTTTCCAGGGAAGGAACCTCCTGGTAGGCCCGCTGCAGTATTTTATCCCTGCCGTGGAATCCGGCGAGTCCCGGCACGCCTCCCGCCTGGGCACAGATGCCGTGGGCGATGACAGTCTTCGATTTTCGCCGCAGCAAACGTGCCATACGCTCCTGTGCTTCATCCCGAACCGCCCCGTTTATCAGCACGACATCGATGGAATTATCCGGAAGGGGATCAAGCTCCCGGTACTTGGCATCCATGGCAATGGGCCAGAAGACAATATCCGCCCGGTCCGTCAGGGCAAGAAGGTCCACTCCGAGATCGAGAATCGACTCCTCGCATCCACCGCATCCGGCCAGCCAGTACATGGCTACTTTTGGTTTCGGCATAAAATCCCCGTCCCGGTCTATTCGCTTCGAGGCTGTGGACCCAATCGCCTCACCGTCTCCACCAGATCCGACACAACTCGTGCCAATCCCTTCGCGTCATCCGCACCGATCCCCACCCGGCGCACCCGTTCAGAATCGATCCCCAGAGGCGTCAGAACGGTTTTCAATACCGCCATTCGTTTCAGGGCAGTCACATTCCCGTTTTTATAGTGGCAGTTGCCATCCAGGCATCCCGCCACAAGGACGCCGTCCGCACCGGCGGCAAAGGCCTGCAGAATAAACTCCGGGGCTACCCGTCCGCTGCACATAATCCGGACCACCCGCAAATTCGGTGGAAGGGCAATCCGTGCACGCCCCGCGGCATCCGCAGCCGCGTCGGCACACCATTGGCAAAAAAAGCCGACGATTTTCGGTTCAAATTCAGTCCCGGTCATTCTTAAACAGTCCCTCTATTTCCGCGGAAAGAGCCAAATCCGTATCATGTCCCGCGGATATCGCACCACTGGGGCATGCAACCGCACAGATACCGCAGGCCCGGCACAGAAGCGGATTGACCGATGCCTTTAGCCCGGCATTATCGTAATCGATGGCGCCGAATTCGCAGGCACTCAAGCAGGCCTTGCATCCCGAACAGCGGGTATCGTCAATGACAGCCGCCATCACCTCCAATGGCAGCTGTTTCCCGGGTATAAGCGTTTGCAGAACACATCCGGCCACCGCCTGTCCCTGGGCCACGGCCTGGGAAATATCCATGGGGCCCTGCCCGCAGCCCGCCACAAACACCCCGTCAGTTCGGGTGGTCACCGGTGAAGATAGAGCAGACGGCTGAGACCAGAACCCGTTTTCATCCCGCTCTATTTCAAACAACTCCCCAAGCCCGCGGGCACCTGCCGCACCGATCATGGCCGGTGCAAGCACCGCCATATCCACCGACACCTCCGCCTGTTGTCCCGTCTCTTCAACATAGACAATAGAAATCCCGTCCGGTCCTTGGGTCAACTCGATCGCATCCGGTTGTCGCATTCTGCGAAACCTGTGGCCGGGCAGCGCTTGTGTTTTGAGAAGCAATTGATTCGATGTCTTGCCCGGAAGACAAATATCGACAACCATCTGTTCAACCCCGGCACCCGGTATCTGTTCATGTATCTGTTGCGCGTATTTAAGCAGATAGGCACAGCAGACCCCGGAGCAGTGCCCGTGATGGACTTCACTTCTGGATCCGACGCAATGTATGAGCGCAATCCGGCGAGGCGTGCCGCCGCTCTTCATCCGAATTTCACCACCGGTGGGACCGCCGGGATTCAGCATCCGCTCAAACTCAAGGGCCGTATACACCTCGTTGATGTCGTCGTATCCATACCGGGGGGCAAGACGCGGGTCAAACATGTCAAATCCGGTGGCCAGAACAACAGCGCCAACCTCCAGGGATAGCGTCTCCGCCTCTTGCTGGTAGTCCACCGCGTTAAAGGAGCAGGCGTCCCGGCAAGCCGAACAGGTCCCCCCTTTGAAACGAAGGCAGTGGTCCGGATCGATGACGGCAATATTCGGAAGGGAGCCGTCATAGGGAATGTAGACGGCCTTTCGAGTGTCCAGATTCATGTTGTGTTCGTCCGGGACGGTTACCGGACAGGCATCCATGCAGGCCCCGCAGCCCAGGCAGGCATTTTCATCGATATAGCGCGCTTTTTTCCTGACCCGGACCGTAAAATTCCCCCAATATCCCAGGACGGCCTCTACTTCGCCCAGGGTGAGCACCTTGATATTTTCGTGGTGCAGCACTCTATCGAGCCAGGGCGATACCTCACAGGCAGCGCAGGATGTGTCCGGGAACCAGTTTTCATAACAGGCGGCATGGCCGCCGATACAGGCTGCTTTTTCAGCGAGGTAGACGATCCGCTGGTCCTGAGCGAGGGTCAACGCAGCGCTGATGCCTGCTACGCCGGCACCGACTACCAAAACATCGGTCCGGCATGCAATTGATTTCTCTTCAAGGGGTTGGTGGCCTTTTACCCGCTCGACAGCGGCCCTCAGAAGTGTCCCGGCTTTTCGGGTGGCGAGTTCTGTGTCAGGGGTTACCCACGCGCATTGTTCACGGATATTTGCCTGTTGGAGTAGATAGGGATTGAGCCCGGCATCGGTGAGCGTCTCCTTGAACGTCTGCCCATGTTCCCGGGAAGAACATCCGCCGATGACAACACGGTTCAGGTTATGGGTACCGATTTCTTCAATGATAAACTTGCGTCCTTCAGCGGAACAGAGAAGCGGAAAAGATCTTACCGACACCACACTATCCAGTGTGGACGCGTAATCGGTCAGCCGGTCCATATCGAGCGCCCCTTTAATATTGGGACCGCACTCGCAGACATAAACACCGATTCGCTTCGGTACCACATTCTTGCCCGCTGGCGCTGACAGCGCTTCTATTTTGGCCATGTCCCTTTTTCCATCATCCATAAGTGAAACCATTATACCCCAATCACGGCCACAAATCATCATTAATGACTCGAACACCTCTTATGATAGGTCCTTATAATCGATCGGGCAGAAAAAGATACTGCTTGAATGTAGATTGATTCTCGCATATGTACTCATCTGTTATCACATCTTAATAGGGACTTCTTACCAAACCATTTTCGGCTGTTATTGCTATTGGATAACGTAAAAAAGGAGGTTCAATGAATCAGCAATCCGCGGCAGTACCAAAAACTCCGGCATATGCATGGGGGGTGTTGTTCGCCCTTTATATGGTCACCCTGTCGGCGACACTCAATCTGTTCAAGGTGCCCCCCCTGATGGTCACATTGAATGAAGCGTTCAATGTCTCCTTCGTCGAAACAGGTGATTTGATGGGTGTCTTTTCGATCATGGGGTTCGTTCTTGCGATCCCGGCCGGCTTTATTCTCAAACGATTCGGTATCAAGATAACCGCGTTGATTTCCGTTGCCGCGGTAGCCATCGGATCGGCATTGGGCGCGCTGGCAACGACATTCATGCTGCTGATGGTGGGACGATTCATTGAGGGAATCGGGATGGGGCTTATTATGGTGGCCGCCCCCTTTGCCATAAGCGTATGGTTTCCGTTGCATAACAGATCCCTGCCAACGGGACTATGGGCAAGCAGCGTTGGATTGGGCAACGTTCTGATGCTGTTGGTCGCGCCATCACTTGCGGTATCAGTTAACTGGCAGTCAGTCTGGTGGACATGCGCCGGTTTTTCCGCTCTCTCCCTCATTATTTTTGCAGTTCTATTTCGCATGCCGAGGGAAGACGAGGTGGAACCTGCACCCGCACCGCCACCGGCACCTGCCGCCGAAAAAGAAGATAACCATGAAAAAAATGTATTAGTTGTTGTGGCATATGGCATTATTGGCGCAATCGTCTTCTCCCTGGCAGGGCTCCTGTTAGGAAAATTCGGTATTGAGATTACAACACCCAGATGGTACGCGATAACAGGTTTTATCGTAGGAGAGGTGGTTGGCTTTACCTTTTACCCAACCGGCGTAAATCGCAGCTTCTGGATGATCGCCATCGCATTCGGATGCTACAACTTCGTTGTTATGGCCATCACCAATATATATCCGTCTTATCTGATGGCAGTGAAAAACTATCTGCCGACATTCGCGAATGGTCCTCTCATGCATGCGTCTTTTGTAACCGCCTTCGTATTTGGCGCGGCCATTTTCACGGCACCCGGCGGCGGCTATATCTCGGATCGTCTGGGCAAACGCAAGATTATGATTCTTATTCCGTTTATCCTGATGACGTTAACATTCTTCTTCCCCTTTAACGTGGACGGTGGGATGATTCCGCTGTATACGCTCATATTCGGGATTGTCGGCGGCCCGATCTCCGCCGTTCTTCTCGCTTCCGTCCCGGAGGTAGCCGAAAAGCCTCAATACATTGGGATCGGCATGGCTGTCGCTATTTTCGGTCAGAATATCGGTATGTGTATTGCCGGACCGCTCTTCCCCCTGATTCAGGAGGCAACAAGTTTTGCGGTTGCGGGGTATTGGATGATTCCGTTTTGTCTGGCGGGTATTATCGCTACATTATTTACCAAGGTGCGGTAACGTTATAAATATCAAGAGAGGGTCGTGTCCTTACCGGAAGCCGTGCTTTCGGTCAGGATGCGGCCCTCTTTGTTTACCCCAGTGCTGCAACACTGGAGTTTACTTGCTGAAATTCCTCACTGTATTTTTCACAACGTCAAGAATATTGCTGCCGCTTTTTTTTACTATTCTATGGGCTTGATCTACTACTTGTTCGGCATAAGCGGAAATCACTTCTTCACCGGGCAGCGCCATACCTGAATTTTCATATTTCAGAACAAGAAGCTTTCTGGCAAACGCAACCTCCTGCTTCCGGATAAATCCGTTCTTCCCTAAAATCGCCATAGATATATTCCTCTATTCAGTCTACTATCTGAAGTCCCGCGACAAACGATTAACAACATCCAGTTTTCTCCACTGGCTCGCATTATCGAAGGGAAGTGTGCCGTCGTCATAGTCCCGCAGGAAATAGTTACCCTGCCCGTCCGTATAGGCGTTATTATAGGATGGCAGATATTTTACTTCTCCAGTCGATGGATCGCGGGTTTCGATCTGCCCGGTCAGTGTCTTATAGTTTTCGTGCATGATATCGCTGTTCGTCTGTGCCCTGTTCCGCTGGATCTCCTGGTCGATGCCGTTCATCGTGCGAATAACGTCGGTATACTGCTGCCCCCGTTGCGCCTGGGCCCGGGACGCCCTTTCCACCCATCCCGGATCCAGTCTGAAGGAGCGGATACAGAACTCCATGAGACGCTCATCCTCCGGCCATCGCGTTTTCGGCGCCACAAGGCCCCATGTCCCCACGGTGGTCCACAGCAGGTTCTGAATGTCATAGATAATGGTATAGATTCTGCCGTATGAAGGAACACCATTGATTTCGGTCTCGAAATTTACATATCCCGCCTGGTATCGCGTAACATTTTTTGGGATCCACGGCGCCAGCTCGGGCGCCTGCTGACCCCCCCCAAGAATTTGAGGATTCTGGAATTCGGATCCCGCGAACCACCCGAAGACAATGGTACGCACATAGGTTTCGATATCCATATATGGATAGAGCCAGGTACCGTTCAATACCTCACCATTCTGCTTCTGGATCATCCCCATGGAAAATTGGCGTGATATTTCGGGGTCCTGGAAATAAAACCTTGGATACCATCCAAAAAAGGATTTGCCGTCCGGGCTGGAGGCCCTGAATTTGATATTATTTTCAACGAGGTCGACAACGTTCCACGCCACACCGCTCGGAACCATACCACCTTCGGTTTTCCATCCTTTGGGGACGAGAAGTGTGAAAGCGCCCTGGTAGGTTTCCCTGTACAGACCAAGAAAGTAACCTTTCCCTGAACCCGCCGCTTGCTTCAGAATCTCGTCATGCCGGTTTTCAGAGTATTGACCGGGTCCACTTTTCAGGGACGGTTCACTTTCATCTTCTGAACTGCTGCCGCAACTGACAGGCAAGAATAATAGCAGAAGCAGCACACCAGCTCCGACTAAAGAGCGATATCCCTTATTCATTTGGTTTTCTCCTGTTTCAGCCGTGCTCCGAGGATGCAAATACACTTTCTGGTGACGTATATATGCTAAAAATATAATGAATCGTCAATAGACGACCCGCAAATTGGTTGTGCGTGCCGAAAAAGAAGGGATAGACGGCAGATATCACCTTTTACAATTGCAATACAAAAGAGTACCGGCGTTTTATAATCGCTTTACAATAAAGCGGTATAAAAAGAGAAACATGAAATGCCGGATGGTGAAAAAACGAATATCAGCAACTAAGAATGGAGATAAGCGCCCTCAATGCCGAACTGGTGCAAAAAGAGATCGATCTCTATATGAAAATATTTAGAATAGATCCGAATGCAAAATTCCGGGGAGGCATGGGAATGGGAAAATGCCTCGGTATGAGACGAATGTAAAATGGGTGCCCGTTCCGGGCACTGCACCACAAGCCATATTAAAAAGGATCTTTTAAAAATGGCTTGTGGTGATAAATGATGACATTAAAGGGGCTCCGCGACTGCTCGAGCAGGGAACGGAATATGATGAACTTGTTAAGGTCAATGGACATTTGTCGCTGCATTCCAGAATTTTTAGTGGGCTAATCAAGCTTTGACCCTCCCTCTCCTTTCTATTATTTATTACCCGAAAATCAATGTTTCCAGACCCGCGGCATGGATATTTTTATCAAGGGGAAAGCGTTCTTTTCCGGGATACACAACGGTCAATTCATCAATATTCAAGTCTTCACAGGCTACCCGCATTGATCGTGTGATTTTCGGGGTGTCGGTATGTTTGATTTCAAACCCCAGGCGTCTGGATCCACTGAAAATAAGTAAGTCTAATTCGGCACGGCCGTAAGCGGACCAAAAATAGGATTCTCCCGGTTCAGCGCCGTAGTGCCGAATGATTGCTTCGATCGCAAATCCCTCCCAGGATGGCCCAAGTTTTGGATGAAAGTCTAATGTGTTTTGCTCTTCAATGCCCAACAACGTGTGGAAAATCCCTGAATCACGTATGTATATTTTAGGTGCTTTGACCTGACGCTTTTTGATATTTTCATACCATGGGGGTAATTGCCGAACCATAAAAGTTGAACTCAGAAGGTCCAGATACTTCCTTATTGTGTTATCCGATGCACCGAATGATCGGCCGAACTCCGAATAGTTGACCGTTTGTCCGTGGTAATGGGCCAACATCATCCAGAAACGTCTCAATGCCGCCGGTGGAATGGAAAAGCCAAGGTTTGGAATGTCACGCTCCAGAAAGGTTGAAATATATGCTTTGCGCCAAGCCGCCCCTGCTTTTTCTGATCTAGCCAAAAACGATGACGGATAGCCCCCGGAAAACCATAGCCTCGCGATGTTGTCTCTACCCACTTCTTCCAAATGAAATGGTGTCAGTTCAATGTGACCGATTCGCCCCGCAAGCGTCTCGGATGATTGGCGGATAAGTTCTCTCGATGCACTTCCGAGAATCAAAAACCGAGCATGGTTGTTCTCCCTGTCGACAAGAACGCGCAACACCTCAAAAAGTCCGGGGGATCTTTGTATTTCATCTATTATGACAAGACCTTTTAATGTCTCCAAAGCCAACTTGGGGGAGTCGAGACGGGCGAGATGTGTCGGATCTTCTAGATCGAAACGTGTAACCGGCTCATCTACAAATTTATCCGCATACATTTTCGCCAGGGTTGTTTTACCGCACTGGCGAGGCCCCAAAATAGCAAGGACCGGATGCACGTCGAATTGAAACCGAATCTGTTTAAAATAACTCGCACGATCAATCATATGACCTCATCTGTGAATATTCGCATATGCGATTCGAATTTTCACAGTACTTAACACGGTTTTAGTGTATCGTCAAGTTCCGGATACAGCCCGGGTACGAATGATCCGGGCTGCATATAATGCTATTGTCAACCTGATAATTTCACACAAGATATGGACTGAAACCAACCACGGTAGTTACATATTATTTTGAAAGAAGAATGTGGGATGAATTTAATAAAAATCTAAAAAATATATTCTAATCCGTCATTCAGTAAGCCTTTTCAGTGAATAGATACCAGTAAGCCCCGAAACCGGTTTAGGAATCTTGTCCCGCTTTGCTTGAAACACCTCTTTGACTTTCCTGTAGGTTTCCGAGACAAAAGCTTTGCTCCCGATAATACCCGAGTCTGTAAAATAGCGTGTTCTGCAACTGAACCGCCGGGCTCGGGTCAACTCAAAATCGTTTTTTCTCTCTTTTTCAACAATTGACGGATCAATCGCATTTTTTTGTTTCTTCTGATTTCCGACTTCCGACTTCCGACCTCCTGCTTTTTGTTCCATTGCACCTGTTTCATAGAGAAACCGACGGTACCGCCGAAACCGTTCCTTATCATCCATCTCACCAAATTCCCGCAACCCGAAATCCAGTGATAAAAAATCGTCTTTGTTGTTCGTCTGAACGTGATAACCAAACGAATTCCAACGATAGTCTTCGGGTCTTGCGACCAATCCGGCCCGGACGGGATTCAGATCGATGTAGGCCAGACAATTGATAAGTGTTTGTCCATTTTCCACAACAACGCTTTTAAACCGGTCTCCCCAGAAATACCCCCTTCTCCCGTGGCGCCTGTTATAAAACCGGGTAAACCGGACTTTTATTTCACGAACATATTCCGATAAATTGGAAAGTTTCTCACGATAAAAAGGGAGTTGACCATCTTCATAGAATATCGGTTCCTTATCGTAGAAAGAGGCGAGACGTTCTTTAATTTCGTCGTTCGAATATTTCGCTTCCGTGCGCATGCGAACCAATAAATGGAAATGACTTCCCATCACGCAGAAGCCTAAAACTTCTACAAAATAGAGTTTACTGAGTTTAACCACCTGTTCAACCAAAAAATCCTTGTCCACATCGTCAATTGGATAGCCATCCAACGCTGTTCTGGACATTATATGGTAAGCGGTCGGCTCACCTGTAATCATGATTCTGGGTATACGGGCCACATTACGTTCCTTTCCTAACAATGGTTCCTTTCTTATTCTAAAGCGAAGGGCTTGTCAAGCATTATATACCTGTCCCTATATTTCTTGGCAACAGCTAAATCTTTTTTCTGATCCTGAACACCAATGATATGAACAATTTTCTTCTTGTTAGTATTCGTCACTTTGTATTCTTTGTTATTCATATTCTTTTCCTACTTCCACGAAACCAGGGCAAACTCGCTGTTTTTAACCTCATAAACGCCAAAAGGCTTGTCTACTTCGCCAAACTTATCAAATTTAGTTGTACCAGTTACACCTTTCCAAGAAAGGTTATAGAGCGCTTGCTTTATTCCGTCAGCTGTATAGCCTCCTCTTTCAATAGCTTTTACAATTGTCATGACCGCATCATAAGCATAGGCGGCATATACATCAGACGCTTGTCCATAGCGCTCCTTGAAGGCCATTTGATACTTGGCAACCTCTTCATTTGACCCCGGGCTGTCAATTGCCATTACCGTATAGTACGACCCCTCAGTAGCATTGCCTGCAACGCTAATCAGCTGAGGAGAATAGGACCCATCACCACCAACGAAGACAGCATTTATATCAAGCTCCTTTGCCTGCCTGAGAATGGGAGCGCTCTGCTTATAATGGCCTGGGAAGAACACACAATCCGGCCCAATCGCTTTGATCTTTACGATCTGCGTCCGAAAGTCGGTGTCATTTTCATTATAGCTTTCCGTTGAGAGGATGGTTCCTCCATCGGCTTCGTATGACTCAACAAAAGCATCTGATAGACTCAAGCCATAATCGTTATTCATGCGAAAAATGGAAGCGCTTTTTGCTTTGAGATACTTAAGCGAAAACTGGGCGGCCGTTGTACCCTGACCTTTGTTCGGTGGTACATTTCGGAAAATATAATCGCCGGCATCCTTGATCGAGTCAGCTGTTGAACTTGCCGAGAAAAGTACTACACCATTTCGTTCAGCAATTGGCGCAACAGCTAGCGTTACGGTAGAACCGAAGGCACCCAGAATAACAGGTACATGATCAATATTGATTAGCTTCTGTGCAGCATTCACTCCTTCTTTGGGTTCAATTTTTGAGTCTTCATACTGCATTCTCAAATTGTGACCATCAACTCCACCCTCCGCATTTATTTTGGCAATGGCAAGTTCTGCGCCCTTCTTTGTGGCGTCCCCATATGTAGCGCCATCCCCCGTAAGCGGCGTAATACAGCCAATAACATAATCCTCCATAGGTTGAGAAATGCTGTCAATAACTTGTTCCTCTTGTGGTGTTATATTCTTGAAAATGAGTATGGCCACAACCAAAACCACCACAATGGCGCATACTATTATACCGATTCGTTTACCCATGGCTTTCTCCTTTTAGAATTGTGATCACATCCAGTACTTAAACAACAGGAATTCATTTTTTTAATATTAAGTATGGGCCAAAATCGCTACAGATCATCAAGGCTAAATCACTACAAAATGCTACACTTTTCGCTGTTTTTTATTTTAGTTAATTCCGCATCGACTTTCTTTTTTAAAGCATCTCGCTTTTCTATTGTAATATCAGAGCTACCGCTGAAAAGTTCGACTGAATGAGCCCAAAGGTCAGAAAATGCGTCCCTTGTCCCTTCTATCACATCTTTGCGTTTAAAAAAAACAGTGCCGGCAAAGCCCTCCCCGCCAGACATAGGAAGGCCAATGGCGCAAATTGATTTGTCTGCAATCATAAAATCAAATGAAGGGCCACATCCAACATAGTATTTAATCTTTACTGATGGTTGGTTTGAAAAAGTATCTATTAACCAATGCAAATGTCTCCTTGTGCTATCTGCTTTATTCAAACGGATTAGTCTCCGGAGTTCTCCCAATGGCTTTTTAGGGTCCATTACTCTTCTGCTAAGAGCCAAAAAATAATCATCCTCAATATCTGCTTCACCGATATGATTGCGAACTGTCCAAACATAAGAATATGATTTTTCGGCTATTCTAGCAAGACAGCTCATTGCTTTGGTAGGGCTATATATTATATGAACCTTTTTGAGATAATGGTAAAGCATTGTCAGTAATAATACTAAACAAAAAAGAGCTATTATGGTTGATGTACATTTTTGAATTACGGCTTTGTCTTCTAAATAAATCCCAAAGAGTGTCAATGTAATGCCAAAAGCTGACACTATAGGAGCATAAAGTTTCAATAGATCATTTTTTGATTGAAAACAATTCATTACAATTCCTGCATGTTAGCAATAGAGGGATTTGGGGATTTGGGGGACGGGATTTGGGGGACGTTGTTGACTAATTGGACTTAATATACTTAAAGCCTAAAAATTCATTTAAAGACGATGATCAAATCGAAAAAACAGAAAACCAACAACATCCACAACCCCTCTATCAGCAAACACCAAATTAACTAATCCCGCACTCAAATAACTATCCGCTAATTCCACTACTAATATCGAACAAAGCTACTTTTTATTTCTGGCCGTGAAAGGACCGGCATTAAATAATCAAAAATATCGAATTGAATCTTTTGCTAAGGGCAAGTAATATACTTTTTAATTGGTTGGAAAGTCAAGGGAAATTTCGCTGTGGGCGAAATTAGCTGATTGCTCATGGCTGATCGGGAAAAAGCTTGGGGACTGGGACGTTGGGATGTTGGGAGGCCCGGAGGCTGGGAAGATGGGTACTGCATAGAGGTCGGAGGTCGGAAGTCGGATGTCTGAGGTCGGGAACTGCTGGATGGATGAAGGGAAAAGCCAGAGGTCTGTAATCGGAGGTCAGCGGTCGGAAACTTCACTAGGTACGAAGGGAGATGGGCGACCTCTTTCGTTTTCGCTGAAGTTACACCGCTGCAGGCCACTGGGAAGAGGGACGAGAAAAGAAAGGGTATTCTCAATGCCGTTTCCTTAACCCTTTTTGTTGAGTAAAGCTATAAAAAATCGGTCTGTTGTGTTATAGGTGGTTCCGAAATGAAAAAGTATAAACCACCCTCATAGGAGAAAAAAATGCTGAATATAGAAACACATGGTGCAGTACAACTGCATCTTTCCATGTCCAGCAACTTGTCGAATCCATAAAGAATTTAATTGAATCAAAAGACTTCTGTTCCCGACACAAACGAAATCCGAGCGACTTTTCAAGAAAACGACTGCTTCCATTTCAGGAGTTGATATTTTCTGATTATAACGGATTTAGGGGAGGAGGATAATAACACCCTCTACCCGTTGTGGGTAAAATTAACGATTTGGTACAACATGTTGATATTACAGCAAATATAAGCCTAGACTTTTTGTCAATGTTTTTATATAGTTAGAGACACATCCCCGCCAAAGGAGGTCTCTAACTATATGGGAATAGCAGATGCAACATCCACTAACCGAAACAAACGAATCATATGTTTGCCGTTTTCTCAAGATAATTATGAAGCCATCATACAAAATCCAAGCGATTTCAGAAAGTATATTGATAAGCAGATTGAACTGTTTCCGGAATTGTTCCCGGCCGACATCGCAAATGGATATCAAATGAAGGATATGTATTTTTCAAAAAAACTGTCTGTGAGAACACGTCGCATAAAGATTTGCGGTGTTTCTTACACCATCCATCCGTCATTTGTTATGCCACACCTTGTCGGATTTGTGGACGATGTTGAAAAAGCGTTGTTCTTAAGGAAGTTCGACGTTCCCTTCTGGGCTTTGAGCTACGTTTTCGGGAAAGATCATATGTACTGGTATCGAATCGAACAATCCATTGGTCGCAACAGCATCGTGGGTACGACAGTGCGGAATCCCGAAGATATCCCAAAACATCTTGCCGCCGATGAAAAGCATACCCGTATTGAGGGTACTAAAACATATGTCGCTACAACTGTTGGCGGTGGCTGCATTCTTGGCGCGGCGGTTGCAAAAGACGCCGGCGAGAAGGCGTTAACGGAGGCTTATCAGATACAAAAACGAGAGCCAGTGCATAAAGCCTGAATATACGCCGGACACTGTAAACATAGATGGCTGGAAAGCCACTCGTAAAGCGTGGCTAAGCCTTTTTCCGACTGTAGCAATTATTTGCTGTTTTCTGCATGTGTTTATCAAAATACGTGATCGTGCCAAAAAGAAACACCGAGATATCTTTGAAAAAGTCGCTTCGAAGCTATGGGAATGCTATCGTGCTGAAAGCAAAAGATCCTTTTCTCAAAGAATCAGAAGGATAGTCGAATGGTGCAAAAATAATGATGTGCCATCTGTTATTATGGATCCTATCGCGAAGCTTCGGAAAAATATTGCCTTGTATCGAGTTGCCTATGAGCATCCGGAAGCGAATCGGACCAGCAATATGGTTGACCGGTTAATGCAAAAAATGGATCGACATCTCTTCAGTACTCGGTATTTTCATGGGTCAATGGATGCAGCGCGATTAAATATGCGAGGTTGGGCGCTCATTACCAATTTTGCCCCATTCAATCCTCGGACTATGAAACTGAAAGAGTATAGAAGTCCGGCTGAGTGTCTTAACAAATTCAGCTATCATAAAAACTGGCTTCAAAACCTTTACATATCGGCTTCGTTGGGTGGCTATCGATGCCCTCCCCAAAAACCGTTATAATGAGGATATTTTTTCTATTGAACATGAACAATAAATCATACCAGAATGAGCTGGATCGTTATTTTCAAGCCATTAACCATTCGGAAATTCCCGAACGGGTTCTCTTTAAAGGAAATTTATCAAAAGCTCGAGCAAAGCTGAAACACGATGCTTTTATTGAGCTGAATGATCATGCGGTTCAATTTTTTTATGATCGTTTTCCGGCGGAAACATGGTTCGGCTTCAACTTGCTTGCTATTGATGGATCAACCCTCCGTGTCCCGGACGAAGCTGAAATAATGGAACACTTTGGAGGTTGGGCCACCACCAAAGGTAAAAAGAAGATTTGCCCCAAAGCACGTGTTTCACAGATGTTTGACGTTCTTAATAAAATTACCGTCGATGGCATCATCAGTCCTAAAAGCGATGGAGAAAGAGAGCTTGCAGCATTTCATTTTCTCAAGCTTCAACCTCAAGACTTGATTCTTTTAGATCGTGGTTATCCTGCATATTGGCTCTTTAATTTGGCACTTTCATTAGGCGTAAATTTTTGCGCCAGGATTACATATGAACGCTGGAACGTCGTCAAAAAATTTTATCGATCCGGAAAAAGAGAAGCGATTGTTAAAATTGAACCCAGTCCGCAGTCTATTCGAAAATGTTTTGAAATGGGGCTGGACAAAAAACCGATAAAAGTACGCTTGATTCGCGTCGAGCTCGATTCCGGCGAAACAGAAATCCTTGTCACATCTTTAACGGATAAAAGGAAATATTCGTATGACCTTTTTTCGGACTTATACCATCTCCGATGGCCGGTTGAAGAGGATTACAAGACCTTGAAATATCGGCTCCAAGTTGAGAATTTTTCCGGTAAAACAGTGCATTCCGTCTATCAGGATTTTCACGCCAAACTATTTTCAAAGAACTTCGTTGCCACAATTGCAACCACAACGAAAAAGCAGATCATAAAAAAATCAGAGGGGTTAAAATTTCTGCATCAGATCAATTTCACCCAGGCACTTGCGGGGATGAAAAACACAATAGTTCTTCTTTTCCATCGCAAACAGAAGCGGATTGCGACATATATCGAAAAAATACGGTTACTATTTATTCAAACGACTGAAGCCGTTAGGCCTGACAGAAAATATCCACGGCGACACAGGGTAAAACAGCAAAGATTTTACCTTGAATATAAGACAACCTGTTAAGGAAACGGCATTGAGGGTATTCTTGGCTAATCCAATCAAACAATCCTTGCGGCCTCGCCTCACTTTTCCTTCCGATGTAATTGATCGTGACAAACAGTACAAAGGGTCTTTAAGTTCTCTTTAGTATTTTCCCCTCCCTTTGAGTGATGCTTGATATGATGCAATTCCAAATGTCTTGGATCGGATGGATTCCATTCGTCATGGGACCAATCGCATTTTTGACATTTGTAACCATCCCGTCTTAGAACTTCCCGCCTTACATCGTCCGGAATATCTCTATCATGTTCCGGGCTTTGCCTGTCGGCTTGGAGCATATAAACGCCAACTCCCAATTCAGGCCGCCCGGTTGTTTTCGTGGCAATCGGCCACCCGAATTCAGTTCTTAATTCACGCACGCGTCGCGCCCATTCCGTCCTGTCCTTAGCAACATAGCGCAGTTCCTCATTCGTTACGGCTTTACCGAGATTTGCTCTGAAAAATTTCAGGATTTTATCACGGACCGAACCCCGCTCCTTGCGAATGGCATTCGCAACATTCCATCTGTGCGCTGCATCACGATCCTGAATTTCGTTAAGCAATACATAGTCACTCGGCCGCATGGCCCGGAGGTCTTCCGGAATCTCCTCGTCTTCATCGACGCGCATTTCCTTAATCGTCATACCGCTGGCAATCGACCATCCGAATTGAACCCGCAATTCACGCACGCGGCGGGCGTATTCCTGGATTCCGGAAACAACAAGCAACTCATCTCCGGCTATGATAGTTCGAGGATATTTTCTGAAATAATATAGGATGCGATCTCTCGCCGCTACGGCATATTCCGCCGGTATCAGGGCCTTACCCAAATCGCGTAAGCTTTGGAAAATCGGGATCAGTGCAAGAACTTTTGGACGGAGTTCCTCTTTTTGCAGTTCGGATTTAAAACTACTGAGCAGGTCTTCAACCTTTCGACGGATCTGTTCAGGATTTACCGGTTCCTTTTTTATCGGTCTGCTTGTCAAGTAAAAACCTTTCCAACTTCCGTATCAGTTTTTCAGAGTTTTTTATTTCACATTCCCATACGGTTAATACTTTCCAGCCCAATTGCCGAAGTTCTCGACGAAATCGACGGTCTCTTTCAATATTTCCGTCGAGTTTTTTATCCCAAAATGCCTGATTGGTAGCCGGCCGTTTCGAACGTGAACATGCCGCATGTCCGTGCCAAAAACATCCGTGAACGAAAATGACCTTTTTATGTTTCGGTAAAACGATATCCGGATTGCCGGGAAGATCCCGCCTGTGGAGCCGAAAGCGGAATCCCAGACCATGCACGAATGAGCGAACGATCAATTCCGGTTTGGTGTTTTTACTCCGCACCCTCGACATGATGAGACTGCGCTTCTCCTTTGTAAAAACATCCATAAGCCGTACTATGTGCCGTTTGACAACAATAAACGGATACCGTCCGCCACACGCGCCGCCAACAGAGGCGGAACCGCATTACCAATTTGCTTGGCAATTTCTATCTTTGAACCGGTGAAAATGAAATCATCAGGGAAGCTTTGAAAACGAGCCGCTTCCCTATGTGTTATTGGGCGATGTTGCTCCGGGTGCAGATAGCGACCTTTTTCCGGTTTAAAAAATTCAGTCCGTATGGTAAACGCCGGTCGGTCCCACCACAATCGGCCGAAAAGGTCTGTACCGCCGCTTTTTTTTCTGAGCCAGCATTTTGGCGTAATCTCAGGGGCGGCCTTTTGTAAATCGATACGGTTCATGCCCTCCTTGGGGATCGCCTTATAGCGTTTGATGCTTTTGTCCGTCGGTGTTCGGCCGAAATGGAGGTCCAGAGGCGGCGCATCGGTTCTAATTTGGACTCCTTCGGGTTTTGGAAGATCCCCGACGGCATGACGAACCGAACGCCACGGCTCACAGCTAGGTAGGTATCCGCCCGAAGTATTGGAAAAACCCACTTGGACACTTGCTTTTTTAGGCTCAAAATGAGTTTTACGAGGTGGGAAAAGGAGATTCGGATCATTCAAACGACTTCCGATTATAAAAGCCCTGATACGAGTTTGTGCCACGCCATAATCAGCCGCACATAATTTTCCGCTCCAAATATTAAACCCCATTGAGGATGCAACCTTAACTATTTCCTCGTGCTCGGATGTATTTAGAAGCTGAGGTACATTTTCCATAACGAAGATGCCGGCCTTCGATCTTTGAACCACTTCCAAAAAAGGACGCCAGAGGTGTTTCCGAGGATCACCGTCCCTATTTTTATTGAGCAGGCTGAACCCCTGACAGGGTGGGCCACCGATAACCACATCCGCTTCGGGAATCACCGTTGCCGGATCAGCCAATATATCTACGATATCCCCTTGCACGCAGTGGTCACCGAAATTTCGGTTGTAGGTTTCGACGCAATCCTTGTTGAAATCGTTGGCCCAGACCGATGTAAAGGGATGATTGAATTTTTCCGAAAACCCCAACGACATGCCGCCCGCCCCGCAGAACATGTCAATTAAACGATATGTTTTTGCCCCGGCAAGTGATTGCCCCTGTATACGAGCCTGGTATAGAGCCTCGTCTTCTTTCTGCAGATAACGGGTTTCAGGTGTTATATCGAATGCGTACATGGCTTTTTTATTTTCGGATTTAGGGGATCAAGTTTGATATGTTGCATAGCATCAAAAAGGCAAAACCGCAACAGATTGTGGTTAATCAAAATAAACAACCCAACTTGATGTATTATCTATATTTATACTCGAAATGTAGAATTTTTGAAACTCTATTTTCCACCAAATGATTCTTTGTATCTTTTTAGCAAATGGGAACATGAGAATGGACTATTGGCATGAGCTAAGAGGCGAAGAAACTGGAATTTTGGGTGCTGGAGGTCCGACACGGTTTTATGGAAGAAGGAAGAGAGGTAACGGCAGGAAAAAGATAGTTCAATGTTCAAGGTTTCAATGTTCAAGGTTGTAACTGCAAAGATGGTTCAAGGTTCCAGGTTTAAAGTTCAAGGCTATAACGATACGAGGTCGGAGGACAAAACCCGGAGGTCAGAGGTCGGAAGTCTGAGGTCGGGAACTTCACAAGGGACGAGGGGAAAAGCCCGAGGTCGGAGATCTGAGGTCGGAGATCTGAGGTCGGAGGTCTGCCCGTCCTCCGTCACGCTGATGGCGTGACTACGGAGGGTGGAAAGTCGGAAAAACCGAAGAGCCGGGGTTGGGAAGGTCGGAAGATGTGAAGATTCTGGGAAGCGGGGATGCGGGGATGGCTTGATGGACGAGTGAAGATAGACGAGGGACGAGGGATGAAACAACGAAAAAGTCAGGGTATTCCTAGGCTTGAAATAAACATATGCACCGGGAGCACCCGCACGCCGTTTTTTTCATAATCCCTTTCGCCGGAATGCACCTGGTAAAATTTCGGAATTGCCGTTCTCTCCATGAAATAGAAAAGAGCGGGGTTGATATTTTTTTCACCGGCTTTGCATTCAACCGCAAACAATGGTTTCCCATCCTGAATCACCACGAAATCCACCTCTCTTTTGTCCGTATCTCGCAGGAATTTTAATTCCATCCTGAAACCTTCGGTGTCCTCAACATAATGGCAATACTTCAAGAGGTGAGAGGCGACAAAATTCTCAAATCTCGCTCCCTGTTCCGGTATGATAGACCAATCCCATAAATACAGTTTTTTTTCCTTTTTCACGGCACGGACATTCCGTGGACCGTATGGCGGAATCCGGAAGCAATAATACATCCTTTCGAAAATAGTGACCCACCGTTCGGCGGTTTCATGGGCCACCTGCAAGAGCTCTCTCAGGTTTTTCACTGAAAGGGGTGCACCCACCCGGTTCGGAAGCTCCCCGGCCAGGAGTTCCAGCAGACTGATCTCCTTGACGTTTTCCAGATCTCGAATATCGTCATACACAACCCGCTGAAGCCGCTCCCGCTGCCACCTCCGCCAGAACCGCTCTTCTCCTCGCAAACAGGGTTCCGGAAATCCTCCGAATTTAAACAGCAGCTCAAAATCCGCCCGGGACGGCGTTTTATTCAATTCCGCCATAGAAAAAGGATGAAGTCTGTAATAGTGGTAGCGGCCCTGAAGACTATCACCTCCTCTTCGATAATGATCCAGGCGAGCAGACCCGGTAATGATAAATGACCGTTCGGACTTGTTGGTATCGTAGAATCCCTTGACCAGATTCCGCCATCCGGAGAATTTATGGATCTCGTCCAGAATGATCCGTTTTTCCCCACCCGGCAGTTCACCTTTCAGCAAATCCGATCTGGTAGCAAGATTATCCCAGTTCAAATAGCCGGGGTGCTTCTCGGAAGAGGCATTCAGAAAGGTCAGCGCAAAAGTCGTCTTGCCAACCTGCCTGGGGCCTCCCACAAAAACCATTCGGCTTTTCAGGTCCTCGTCTACCGGCCCCTTTAAATAACGTTTCTGCAATTCTTTCATGGTAAAATCGACATAACACGATTTTACTCATGAGTAAAGTCTATTTGGGTCGATTTTATTCATGCCCTTCCAGAGACTTTTTATCCATGTGAATCTGTTCAGGTCAGTGGCTATGGGGGAAAGCAGGGAGCATGGAGCTTGGTGCTAAGATCCTCATCGATATCGGGCCGGTGAATGCCGAATCCGCCCCCACAAACTTGCCAATTCCGGCGCTGTTCTATAGTGGCATGAAGCAGCCTGTGATACCAGGCAAGCGGCACAGTTATGGTACGGCCGTCGAACAAATCAACGCTTAGACTATCCTCGGAAAAATGTACACGCTTAACCCGTTCGCCGGGTTTAATCTCCGAAGTACTCATCCCAGGCCTCCAAAAAAGGTTACAGAAAACTTTTTTGTTTTTTTTGGCGATCTTTGCGGCTTTGCGAGAGATTCATGTTTTTTACGAATGTGTCAAAAACAACTAACATTGACCGGAGTCAGATATAAGAGGTCGGAGATCGGAGGTCGGCCCGTCCCCCGTCACGCCGATAGCGTGACCACGGAGGGTAAAATGGAAGATTGAAACCGTCTGGACTTACCGAGACACTGGTCAATAAAATCAAGTTCATCCGATCAAATCGGCAATTTCCCGGGCATACTCTTGAGCCATTGTTTCGGCCCCATCCTGGGAAGCCGATTTCAGAAGCAACGGACCGGTGACCATTTTCATTTTAAAAATGTGTTTCATGGTGTTGAAAATACGCCGGGGTGCTTCCCCACTCCATCCAAAAGCACCGAAAGCACCACCGACGACACCACTGAGATCGGATTTTTCGACCATGAACAGGAATTTTTTCATGGGTTGATTCATTTCGCCGATATAGGTGGATGAACCAAGGACCAGTGCATCGTACCCCGTCACTTCCGCTTCGCTCTCCACATATGCGACATCCCGGATATCTGCCTCACATCCCGCCTCGCGAAGCCCCTTTGCGATAAGCTCACCAATTTTAACCGTTTCTCCGATTCGAGAAGACCACAATATCAATGCGTTTGCCATTTGCGCCTCCTTTGTAAAATTGTTTATGCCTTCTGTGCTATTGATTCCTGCCATTTTCTCTGATGGGACGACCGGCCTTCCTTTCGTGAATAAGAAAATACCATGTCATCAGGCATAAAATGAGCACCAGGCCGGAAATGATAATATAGAACCCCGGATCTTTTACCGCAAGGAGAAGTTGCTTGGATCTGTTTTTTTTCACGAAATCGGCTGCTTTGTTGCACGTCTCGTCGTCTTCCGTGGGAGCAATTTCCATTGGCGCACTCGTCTTTTTCTGCTTGGCTTTATCCAGAAAAAGAAAATGTCCCTCTATCCGCACGGGATGCAGGTATTTCAGTTCTATCGCTTCATCGGTACTATTTGCAAAGGTAACGGTTGTCTGGGAAATCCGGTCTCTGAGAGCCGATGTCTCGGGGAAATAGAGGTCCTCTATAGCTCTCACCTCAAGAGGCGGGGCGTTTTCACCAAGGATTACACTGCTGCCCGTTTCAATCATCATGGTTTGCCATTTCGCGGATAGAAAAGTCGTCAGGTGACCCAACATGATGACGACAAAAAGGAAGTGGACAATTGACGGAATCAGCAGGTGGAAAAAGCTTCCGGGTTGGAGGGTTTTTCGCTGGGAAATCAGCCGTGTGACTCGATTACCGATACAGATAAGGGTGTTGAGACCCAGGGCGCCCATAATAAAAAAAAGCACCGGAACCCACCATGTCAGTTCCGGCTCCGCTTTCAGGTGGACAGCAAGCCAGTCCGGAACGCTGAGGCGGTTCATTTCCCGGAATAATGAAAAATGTGCGCCGGCATAATTCGAACCGATGAAAAGCGTTGTTGACGCCGCCATTAACAACACAAATGAAATCTTTATATCTCCCAACATATCACATATTTTTTTTAACACTATCATCCTCCTACCCTGAGAACAGGGCGATTGCATTTGTACCTGTCATTGAATTTATCAACAGATGAACGCCGAACATCGAACTTCCAACATCGAGCGCCGAATAAGGCATGTTGCCGATTTTGATTTTTTTCCCTGCTTCACAGATATCAATGGATTGCCGTTACCTTCTTTTATTAACGATGGAGCGGAGCGATCTCTACATTCGATATTGAACGTTGGACGTTCGATGTTCGGCGTTCATTTTCTAAAAGCCACTATAGCACTTTATAAAAGCTTAAATGCGCTCCCTGTGTCATCCCCCTACCCTGAGAAAGCTCATTTCATGAATATAGTGCCCGTAGCTGATAAACAGAACCAGCACAGCCCCTGCAATAGTGACCACGGCAGTGCTTTTCCGCCAGCTTGGAATGAATTTCAGATGGAGACAGGCAGCATAAAATGTCCATATCGTCGCTGAGCTTAAATGCCGGGCGCTCCAGCTGAAAGTGTTGCCCCATCCTAAAAAGCCCCAGACAGCCCCGGTCACCTGTGCGACGGTATATACGATAAATCCCCAGACGATCCATGGATAAAACCCGTTTTTAGGCTCTTTTTTGCATACTGAAGCAAACGCATTCACCGCCCCAGTATAAAACAGGGCATGGGCCATAATCTCTGAAATAAAGAACAACAACGCCCAGACCGATACTTTCCTCGGCGTCGGCGGTATTATCCCCTTGGCATAAAAAAGTGAGAAAACGGAGAAGACAACCACCAGCGCCAACTGGAGCCCCGGACTCCCATGGTTTTTTTTCAGGGTTTGAAAAGCGGCAATCGCCGCCAGACACCATGGAAGAAAAAACGGGCCTTCAAAAATAGCGTTGGGAATAAATATATCCCCCAGCCATCCGCGCCCGAGGAGATAGAGAGAGTGGCTGATAAAACCGGCAAACAGCACAACCTGTCCCGTACGTCGCACATGAAAACAAAATAAAATACTTGCCGCCAAATAACAACCTGTTGCTGAATACAGCCAGGCATGAACACCGGTTGTGAACATAGTCAACCCTTTCAATCCGCTTTCAAAATCGACCTGAAGTTACTATAGGCCTTTTTGATATTCTTAACCGCAAACTATGTCAATAAATATGGATGAAAAAGATTCAGAGATGAAAGAGATAACCGATAATAACCCTTACGAACAATGGTGAAGGGATACAAAACAAGCAGATACGTTAAGAGAATTGAGATTTGGTATTTTTCTTGCTCTTAATCTTGCTCTTAATCTTAATCTGTTAACACGGCAGGATTCAGAGCAAGATTAAGATTAAGAGCAAGAGGGTGCTTCAGATTCAGCATCGAAGGGTCATACTAAACCTGCCCTATCTCACCGGTTTCCTTATTCTTCCAGTAGCCCCTGGACTGAAGCGGCCAGTTGAACTTGATGGCGCCTGGGCGCGGGCAGTCATTGACGCAGCAACCACAGTACCAGCATTCGTCAGGATGAAGAATAATGGGCGGTTTTCCCTTTTCAGGGTTGGGAATATAAACGTCGATCTGGCATACTTCCACACAATGATTGCACCCGTTGCATCTGTCCGGATTGAACAGAACCGGTTGGTTGGGTGTCGTGACATTGGGCATGGCCATTAATTTATTATCAGTCATTTTTTTCCTCCCTTATAAACCCCTTCATAGTCAGGGTTATGCTTTTCGTACTCCTCTTTCATATTTCCCCAGAACTCAGACGGTTTTTCTCCGATCTTGATTTCATCATTTTCAAGCTTTATGGTGATGAACTTGTCCCATTCGGGCGGGTCCATTTCAGGATAATCGATGCGTTCAAATCCCAATGCCCTGCTGCTGGCTTTCCGTGCAAGAGACGCATTCAGGATTATTTTCGCATGTTCTATCATATGGAGATCTTCCAGGCTTCGCATCAATTTATGCGGATCGAGGGCGTAAAGCATCGGCACCGATTCTTTTTCAATCTTTTCCAGAGCACCGAGGCCCATTTTAAAGAGTCTTTCGGTCCTGAACTCACTTGCATAATACTGCATTACCCTTGCAAGACCCGCGTGCAGCTCTTTCCATTCGATACCGCTGTCACGTTTAACGGGAGCATATACCCTGGCTTTTTCTTTTTCTATCTGCTCCCTCGACACTTCTCCCTGCGCTATTTGCTTGACATATGCCGCGGCTTTTCTTCCGGCATATCTTCCCGTGGCGGCGCAGTAGCTGTGATCCTCGGATGAGAACATGGTCATGCCCGCGACATACAGCCCGTCAAGGGAGCTTTTCATATTCCAGTCCACCAGCAGGCCTCCCATACCCGGCTGGCGCCATTGCGGCATGCTTTCCCCCTCGAGGAACTTGTAGCTCTGCTGGAGGTCTTTGCTGCCGTCATACCCTGCCTGGTTGAAGGTATCGATGATCACCTTTGTCGTGGATTCCTCCCCCAGCATCAGGTTCCATGTCGCCCGTCTTTCGACATCGGACATTGCCGGCCAGTCGCCGTAAAACGGAAGTTCATACTCGCCTTTCAGTATCCCTTTACGAACTTTCTCCTGTACTTCAGGCATCGGTACCATGGCGCCCGCATCTTCCCATCCCTGGATCGGCAGCGGTACTCTCTTGCCATTTGCATCCACGAGAGGAACATTTTCATAACTGGCATCACCGGCCCCGGTATACCATTTGTGTTTGAACCCCGTTGCGATGCCGATAATGCCGGTGGATTCCATATCCACCAGTTCCGCGCCGGCCCGCCAGGCCATGATATGCCCGTCTCCGGATGCACAACGCGACATCATGCTGCTCATGCCGCAAAGCTCGCTGTTCATCATCCAGATCGAACCGCCGCCGGCGGTCGAAATGATGGTGGCTTTGGATTTGAAAATCATGAATTCACCGGTCCGGTTGTTCAAACCCGTTGCACCGATAACACGGCCGCCCTGAACACCGCCTTCCGTTAAAAGGCTGGTTCCCATGACCCTGTCGAATATTTTCACACCGAGTTTTTTGCATTCTCGTTTAAGAATCGGTTTGAAAGTGGAACCCCACACGCGAATAACCACATTGTTGCGTTCTTCGGGGGGATTGAAGCCCGGTTTCCCCATATCGGGATCCGGCAGGTAACTGTGTATGGTCCCATACCGGGGAGAGATCATGAACTTTGTCTCATCATCCCTGCCTTCGGCGCCCACATACTCATCCTTTGAGTCGCGGATTTTCCCGCCCATCTGCTCCATCTCCAGCAGGGTATCGTAATCTTCACGGCACTGTATCTGTATACCGATGCCGTTTGCGTGGGGACGGTCCGCCATGTGTACCGCCCATTCGTCGGGATCTACCCGCGAGTGGGGGTTCGCCGGGGCGTTGCACCAATGGTCACAACCCGGCCCGCCGGCGCCGCTCCTCACGGTATCGCCCTTTTCGACAAGGGCAACCCTCAACCCGTGTCTTGCGGCGCTTATAGCCGCCCAGCAACCCGCGATGCCGCCGCCGACCACCAGTATATCGGTCTCTATCTCCTGCTCTTCTCCGTAACGGAGGGGATAAGGCCAGCTGGGCGGCGCCCCTTCACTTTTCAGGTAATCATGCCAATTTGTCATATGAGTGCCTCCTTTTCCTACTCCTTATAAACGCCCTTGTAGTCCTGGTTGTGCTTCTCATACTCCTCTTTCATATTGCCCCAAAATGCCTGCGGCTTTTCTCCAATCTTGACGTCACCGTTTTCAAGCCGGATGGTCAGGATCTTGTTCCATTCGGGCGGATCCATTTCGGGGTAGTCGATTCTCTCGTGCCCCAGGATCATGCTGCTTGCCTTGCGCGCCTTGGATGCCTGTATGATCAGTTTGGCATACTCCAGCATGGTGAGGTCTTCGAGGGTACGCATCAGTTTATGGGGATCAAGCGCATACAGCATGGGCACGGTCTCTTTTTCTATTTTTTCGAGAGCACCGAGGCCGATATCGAACAATCTCTCCGTCTTGAACTCACTCACATAATACTGCATGACCCTGGCGATACCGGCATGAAGCTCTTTCCACTCGAGACCACTGCTGCGCTTGACCGGAGCATAGACCCTTGTTTTCTCCTTCTCGATCTGATCGCGGGATATACTGCCGGTCCCGATCGTTTTGGCATAGGCGGCTGCCTTCCTGCCGGCGTACCGGCCCGTGGCAGCTGCGTGGCTGTGGTCAAATGGAGAGAACATCTGGGTCCCGGCGGCATAGAGTCCGTCAAGCGTGGTCTTGAGATTCCAGTCCACCATAAGCCCCCCGCCGTGGGCGGCATCCCGCCACTGCGGCAGGCTTTTTCCCTCAATATGCTTATAGCTCTGAAGCATGTCGCGGCTTTCGTCATAGCCCGCATCATTGAAGGTATCCATGATGATCTTTGTCGTCGATTCTTCACCGAGCATCAGTTTCCATGTCGCTCTTCTCTCCACATCGGACATGGCAGGGAAATCGCCATAAAAGGGAAGTTCATACTCCCCGCTCTGTATACCTTCATCGATTTTTTTCTGTACTTCCGGAAGCGGCCACATGGCCCCTGAATCCTCCCACCCCTGGATGGTATAGGGAACCCTTTTGCCGTTTGCATCCACTATCGGCACATTCTCGTAACTCGCATCACCCGCGCCGGAATACCACTTGTGCTTCATTCCGGTGGCGATACCGATCATCCCGGTGGCTTCCATCTTCGCCAGTTCAGCCCCGGCTTTGAAGGCCATTACGGACCCGTCTCCGGACATATTCCTGTTGTACATGGTGGAATATCCGCACAACTCAGTGCTCATCATCCATAACTGCCCCGCCCCGGCGGTGGCAAGAACGGTGGCCTTGGATTTAAATATCAGGAACTCACCGGTCCTGCTGTTGATGCCCGTGGCGCCAACAACCGGCGCACCCTGGACTCCGTTTTCGTTCAAAAGGCTGGTTCCCATGACCCTGTCGAATATCTTCACCCCGAGTCGCTTGCACTCTTTTTTCAGGGCCGGCTTGAAGGTCGATCCCCAGATACGTACAACGACATTTTTTCTCTCTTCAGGGGGATTGAAATTCGGTTTCAGCATCTCCGGATCGGGACCGAAAGTATGTATCGTGCCGTAACGGGGAGATATCATGAATTTTGTATCGTCATACCGGCCTTCGGCCCCGACATATTCATCGTCGGCGTCACGGATTTTCCCCCCCATCTGCTCCATTTCAAGCAACGTGTCGTAGTTCTCACGGCATTGGATCTGGACACCGATCCCATTGGAATAAGGCATGTCGGCCATATGCTCCGCCCATACATCCGGGTCCACCCTGGAATGGGGGTTGGCCGGAACATCGCACCAGTGGTCGCATCCCGGGCCACCGGCGCCGCTCCTCACCGTATCCCCCTTTTCGACAAGAGCGACCCTCAGGCCTTCCCTGGCGGCGCCTATCGCAGCCCAGCATCCGGCGATTCCTCCGCCTATGATCAGGACATCCGTCTCGATTTCCTGCTCTTCACCATAGCGGATAGCATATGGCCAGCTTGGGGGGTGCCCCTGTTCCTTTAGATAATCATGCCATGTTGTCATCTATAACCTCCTTTTCTATATTGATGAGCCATTTTCTAAACGTTTTCGCGCCATGCATGAAATAAAGCGCATAGCGAATCGGCCAACGCAGAAGCCGAACAAAATGAAACGTTTTGAAATTGGCTGTAATGAGCACTTGACGTGTCTCCTGATAAACAAAAACGGATGAGGGGAGCCATTTCAGTTGATACCATGCTCTGATTGTACCTCCGCTGGATATAACGCTGGCAATGTGACGGCGACTTTATTCAAGTCTGCCCGGTGATCTGATCGGGTGGCGGAACAGCAGATGCATTTCGAACGATCGATTCCTGGAAAAGCAATCATCGGACCATAACCCGGAAGCCTCGCGGCTTCTGTCTTGAGATTTTTGGGCATTTATATGCGCCGGTTAATTTTTCATGGTGTGCAAAACTTGCATACACCGGCTTGATTGTTAAGTCAACAAACCAGTGAGATTCTCATACCCTTTCTCTTTTCGTATTGAAATCACTTCCAGGTCGGGTGTTTCGTAATTTTTTGAACCAGTTCGTGGGGGGTTTCATCGATATGGATTGTGGCGGTATGATTCGGGCTCAGGAATCCTTCATGCTCGATATGATCGAGGAGTTCCATCAGTTTCGAAAAATAATGACAACTATCAAGCAACCCGTATGGCTTGTCATGCAGCCTGAGTTTAGACCAGTTCAGCACCTCGAAAAACTCTTCAAAAGTTCCCAGTCCTCCCGGCATTGCGATGAATCCATCAGCCAGTTCCATCATCCACGCCTTACGCTCGTGGATATTGCCCACGACATGTATCTCTGACAGTTCAGGCCCGGAAATTTCTCTTTCATGCAGCGCTCTGGGTATCACACCGATTACTTCACCACCATTGGCCATAACTGTCGAGGAAAGTTTGCCCATCATTCCGGAATTTCCGCCGCCGTAAACAAGGCCAAGCCCGTTCAGGGCCAATGTTTTCCCCAACTCTTCCGCTGCTTTCAGGTATTCAGGTCTGTTGCCTGATTTCGATCCGCAGTAAACACATATTCTTTTCATTGACTATCCTTTTGTTTCCATCCCGAGCCAGCTTTGCGCCGCCTCCAAGTCTGTAAACACCCGGACTTTTGCACCCCGGTTGAGCGCAACCGTCTCTCCAAATTGTGTGGGATCACGGAGAGATTTTTGTACAACAATAGCCACCTGTATACCTTTAAAGTGTTTGGCCAGCATGGAACCATATTCGTACTGCTGCATCGTGCTGAAGCTGCCTTCCGCCGTTCTTCCATCCACCAACACCTTTCCCGTACCCGAATTACGTGCAGCATCCGGAACTTTTAAAAAGAACTGGTTGATCCCGCTCGGCGACAGCGTTTTGAAATCTTGAACATGAATAAAACCGAGACCCTTCGAAATATTGAAATACTCGTCCATATCTGCGCTCTCCTTTCAGTCAACAAACATCTATCGTCATCGCAACTCAACCGTTTGTACCTCTGTTTCAGCTTATTTTTATGTAAACAAAATGGAGACAACACGTTTTTTTAAGGGCAGGTGCTAAAACACATAATTCGATTTCAAGTGGAATAATACCTATTGATATTTTAAAAATCATAAATCCCTTTAAAAATCAAGCATATTTATTGTTTGCCCGGATTATTCACCTGACATGTTGCCCGATAAGCAAATTTTTTACTCGCCTGACATAATGTCGAGGTAGTATATAGTAAAAAGGCTGAGCCATTTTCAAAACGTTTTCCCGGCACAAGCGGAATCAAGCCCAAAGCGGATTTCCCTCCCGGTGATCTGCCCGAAAGGGATGTTTTGAAATTGGCTGGACTGTTACCGATTTTGAAGAAAGGTACGATAAATGAAAGCACTGGATCTTTCCGAGAAATATTTCAAGGAGATCGCATTCCCATCTTTGCGGGCGGTATTCCCGGAACTTGTTTCACGCACGGCCGCGGGACTTGTTGGAAACGGCTCGGAATGCTTCGAATATGACGACGAGATATCCCGTGACCACGACTGGGGCGCCGATTTTTTTATATGGCTGTCGGAAAACGACAAAGAGATGATTCCGCAAGTGACGGCTTTTAAAAAACGTCTTTTTCAAGAGGCGCCGCCCGAATTCAAAAGAGAACAATCGGAGTACGGCGCATTGATACATGCCATGACTGCCGATGATTTCTACAAACAACTGATCGGATTCCCCGAAGGGCCGGAGGAAATAAAGCAATGGCGGATGGTGCCGGAAGAGAATCTTGCCATGGCGGTGAACGGCCGTGTGTTTTTTGACGGCAACGGCCGGTTTACAAAGACCCGGGAAAAGCTCCTTCGGCACTATCCCGAAGATCTCCGGCGGAAAAAAATGGCCGCCCGGTGCATGGCCATCGCGCAGACGGGACAGTATAATTTCATGCGTATGTCCCGGAGGCAGGACTGGGTTACCGTGCAAACGGTGCTGACCCGCTTCTGTGATAGCGTGACAGGACTTGTATTTCTACTCAACAGAACATTCAGGCCTTTTTACAAGTGGACCTTCCGCAAATTAAAGGAACTGCCGACACTTGGTGAAAGAATTGGCGCACTGATCTATGAGCTGTCCCTCATTCAGGGGTTTTCCGATGACGCCCTCCGGAAACGGAGTGAAACCATTGAGATCATTTGCGTCGAACTGGCATCGGAACTTCGGCGGCAGGGCCTTGTTCGAACGGAAGACTGGTTTTTCACATCCCATGCCGAAGAGCTGAAAAAAAGCATCGGAGACAGCTTTCTTTCCTCACTCCCGACTCAGTATGAATGATTGGACTTTCTCATGAAAAAAAATGTGCTTGTTATCGGCGGCAGCTATTTTGCCGGTAAAGTCTTCTCCATATATGCATCAAAAAATGACGCTCTCGCACTTCATGTGGTGAATCGCGGAAAATATTCGCTTAATCTCTCCGGGGTCAGCGAGTATAAATGCGACCGGCATGACGTAAAAACACTTTCCGGTCTGCTGCCCGATATTCATTTCGATGCTGTTGTGGATTTTTGCGGTTATACCCCGGGTGAAATCGCGCTGATAATCGATGCGTTTCCTGGCCGGGTGGGTCAATACGTGTTTATCAGCACTGCAAGCGTCTATACCGCAACAGGTCTCAAAAAAGAGGATGACCCGGTAACGGGAATGAAACCGGACACACCGGATTTTGAAAAAGAACCGGTTACGGTATCCCGGGTAATGACTGAAAATATCCCGCTGCCATTTCCGCTGGATACGGATGATTTGACGAACGGGAACAAAATGACACGACACTTCGGGTTCAAATATACATCTCTCGAGGAGGGAATGGCCAAGACCTTCGCGGCCTTCAAGCCGGTATTCTCATCATAGTTTTCTATATTTCCTCAAATCACCTCGTGCTGTTTGAGTGTCAGCGTATTGCTACGCTCATTGCGCCGGTTTCCCAAGATTGCGGTTTGCCTCTTCCAGCGAGGCGTATCCGTATCGTTTTATCATGTACCCGAGAATAATCTCGGATCCGTTGATGTTCGCGGTTTTCTTTTCGAGATAATTCTCATATAAAAGCGAAAGCGTCTTTTTTGAATATGTAAGAAGCTCTCCCCGGAGATAGGTTTCCAGAGAGGTGACAGTGAGGGTGTCCTGGGAGGAGAAAAGAGGTCGTCCCCGCTGGACGAGATTGGGGTATTTCACAACCATTTCCTGCTCCCAGCCGAGAACGATATCGACAATCTTTTCAACCACGGGAAGAACGCCATCCTCAATCGGCGGCAACATATGTTTTATGGATTCATATTCCGATTTCGACGTCGACGCCATCATTCGGCCATATTTTTCCGACAACAGATTTCTGCCCTGATTTTTTGCAGTTTCAAGATCTTCGAGGTAACTCTCCAGGGCTGGTTCCGACCAGCTTTGGGCCTGACTGACCCGGTTTATTTTAAATGTCGCATAATCATCCTGACAGGAGGCCCTGCCACCAATGCTCTTCACATTCTGGAACATTTCCCATTCAAAATTTACTATTCTGTTTATCACCGGAGTACCCCGTCTTGTGCGAATATTGCGTGGTATGTTATTATTCATTATCTCAGCCAATTTCAAAACGTCCCTTCGGGGTCGCTCCCCGGAAGGGCGATCCGCTTCGGGTTTGATCCCGCTTGAACCGGGAAAACGTTTTGAAAATGGCTCATCTGTGGTTTTTTATTAATTATTCAAATTATATGTAATTTTTTTTTGTAAATTATATAGCAGCAGGGCTGTTTATCAAGTATTATTTAGATTGGATCCGCGGGACCGCAATACCATCATACGGAAACATTAAGTACAGGGAAAATCAAATATGAAACTGGAAGGCAAGAAAATAGTGATAATTCTGGCAATTATACTTTTAATTGCCTTTGCATGGCAGATCACCTCCCGCATAATTGATAAGGTCGACAGTGACGATCCGCGAGGCCGAAAAGGCTCCAGAGCAGTACCCGTAGAGGTCGCAAAAATCAGTGTGGGTCCCATCGAACTGAGGAAAACATTCAGCGGCACGCTTGAATCTCCTTCCGAATTTGTGGTTGCGCCTAAAATTGGCGGTCGTGTGGAACTGCTCAGCGTTGATATCGGAGACACCGTTAAACAAAACCAGGTGGTCGCGGCTCTTGATGATGACGAATATGAGCAGGCGGTTCTGCTAGCAAAGGCTGATCTGGCTGTTGCAAAGGCAAATCTGGTCGAAGCGAAAAGCGCTTATGAAATAGCGGAAAGAGAGCTGGAGCGACTCAGCGAATTGTCCAGGGAAGGGCTCGCTTCCGACTCCGAGTACGATACGGCAAAGGCCGGCCAACTGGCAAAACAGGCAAAACTGGCGGTATCTGCTGCCCAGGTAAAAAGGGCGGAGGCGTCTCTCGAGACAGCCAGGATAAGGCAGGGGTACACAAAAGTGACCGCGGGATGGACGGGCGGGGACGACACCCGGACCGTCGGGGAACGATTTGTCAATGAAGGGGATACGGTTTCCGCAAACACCCCTCTCATCTCCATTGTCCAGCTCGATCCCGTCCATGGTGTTATCTATGTGTCCGAAAAGGATTATGTCTACCTCGAAACCAGTCAGTCGGCCTTTTTGACAACGGATGCCTATCCGGATGATATTTTCGAGGGCGTCATCGGGCTCATAGCCCCCATCTTCCAGCAGGCGACAAGACAGGCCAGGGTCGAAATCATTATCGAAAACCACGAATACAGGTTAAAACCCGGTATGTTCATTCGTGCAACGATTGTGTTCCGGCAGTTGAAAAACGCCCTGATTATCCCCGAACAGGCCCTGACAAAAAGAGACAAACAGGATGGCATTTTTATCGTCAACAACGACCGGAAAACCGTAAGATGGTGTCCCGTAAAAGTAGGCATCCGTGAGGGAGAAGTGGTCCAGATCGAATGTGAGGGATTGACCGGAGGTCTGGTGGTCACCCTCGGCCAGCAGCTTGTGGATGACGGTTCGAGCATCCTTGTTGCGGAAGAAAAGGTGATTCCCGCGGATGAAATGGAGGCAAAATAGTGACCCTCCCGGAATTCAGCGTAAAACGTCCTATCGTGATCACAATGCTTACCCTCATCGTGGTGATATTGGGGGTAGTATCGTTGAGCCGGCTTCGTATCGACATGCTTCCCAGTGTCGAACTCCCCACGCTCAGTGTACGGACATCCTATGCGGGAGCGAGCCCCGAGGTGATGGAAAGGCTGGTCACCCAGCCGCTTGAAGAGATCATCGCTACCGTACCGGGTGTTGAAGAATTGACCTCCGATTCATCGGAGGGCAACAGCAGCATTCGCGTCACCTTCGTATGGGGTACCGATATCGATACCGCCGCCATCGAGATCCAGAGCAAAATCGAAGATGAGATAAATGAGCTGCCGGACGATATCGTCAGGCCGAGAGTGAACAAATTCGATATATCCAGCTTTCCCGTCGTCATCCTCGGCATATCGAGCAAGCTGGATCCAATCGAACTCACCGAGCTGGTGGAGGAACAGATCAGATACAGGTTCGCACGAATCCCGGGCGTCGCCCAGGTGGACCTCTGGGGGGGCTATAACAGAGAGGTCAGGGTCGAGTTGATCCCCCAGAGCATCAAGGCTTTAGGCATCCCCCTCGACAGGATACTGCAGGCCATCCGCGACGCCAATCTCGACCGACCGGCGGGAAAAATAGAGGAAGGCAAATATGACATCGCCCTCAGGGCGCCGGCCGAATTTACCAGCCTGGACCAGATAAAAAATACGGTTCTGCTTACCCGGGACGGCGCTGCCGTGACACTCGGGCAGATTGCCGAGGTCAAGGACACGTATGAAAAAATTGAAAGGATTGTGAGGGTAAACGGGGAACTCGGATTAAGAGTCGGCATCCGCAAGGAGGCGGATGAAAACACCGTCGAGGTCTCGAAGCGTGTCCTGGCGGAAATTGAAACGGTCAACAGGGATTTTCCCCAGGTCAATATAATTCCGGTAATTAACCAGGGCAATTTCATCGAACGGTCCATACAGAACGTGGCGAGGTCCGTTCTTTACGGCGGCGGCCTTGCAATTATCGTGCTTCTCTTTTTTCTAAGGAACGTACGGAGCACCGTCGTCATCTCCCTTGCCATACCCATTTCCATAATCGCCACATTCACACTCCTCTATTTTGGTAACTTTACCCTCAACCTGATGACACTGGGGGGACTTGCCCTGGGGGTGGGTATGATGGTGGACGGATCGATCGTTGTTCTTGAAAATACGTTCCGCCACCGGGATGAAAACAATGAACCCCCTCACACCGCTGCGATCATGGGAGCCAGGGAGGTGGGGCCGGCAATTATCGCAAGCACGATCACGACCCTGGTTATATTTTTGCCCCTGATCTTCGTCAGGGGCATCTCGGGAATACTTTTCAAGGAGCTGGCCTTCGTCATTATTTTTTCGCTGATCTGTTCCCTCATGGTGTCGCTGAGCCTCGTCCCCATGCTCGCCTCCAAACTCATAGAAGCGTCGGCGCACAACCCGAAAAAAAAGAAGGAATGGGTGCGCCGTTTTATTGATCTCTCTTCCGACCTTCTGGATTCCCTTAACAGTTACTACAAAAACCTTCTCGATCTCGCACTTGCGCACAGATGGAGAACCATCTCCGTTTCGGCCCTGCTGCTTGTCCTGAGTTTTCTTCTCTATCCTCTCATCGGAAGCGAACTCCTGCCACCCAGCGACGAGGGTGAAGTCCGCGTAAACGGAGAGATGGAGGTCGGTCTCAGGCTTGAACTCGCCGATGAACAGACTCGAAAAATGGAAAAAATCGTTTATCCCGCCGTCCCGGAACTCATCTCGTCGGTCGTGAGTATCGGGTCCTCCTGGCGCGGGGGCGGCGGTTCCAGGGGAGAAATAAACATCGCCCTGACCCCCCTTAAAGAGCGAAGCAGATCCAATGTCGAGATAGCGAACGATCTTAGAAGCAGGCTGGAGGGAAAAATTCCCGGAATGGATATCCGGGTCCAGGCCCCCCAGGGCCAGTTTATTTTGAGCCGCCTCCTTGGCGGCGGGGACGACGGATTGACGATCGAAATCCGCGGGTATGATCTCGACACCCTCGATCTGCTGACGAACAGAATCGTCGCCGCCATCCGGGATGTTCCGGGCATTACGGACACGGATGTCAGCCGAAAGGCGGGGGTTCCGCAAATGGAGATACACGTCGACAGGGACAAGGCGGCAGACCTGGGGCTGAGTGTCCGGGACGTTTCAAGGGTCCTCGAGACGGCTGTCGCGGGCACCCGGGCCGGTGAATACCGTACCGGAGGCAACTCCTACAGGATTCTTGTCCAGCTCAAGGATGCCGAGAAACTGTCACTGGATGAAATCCTGAATCTGACACTGACAACCGGCTCAGGAGCGTCTGTCAGCCTCCGGAATGTGGTCAGGGACGAGTCCGGCATCGGGCCGGTCCTTATCGAAAGAAAAGATCAGCAGCGGATCGGCTATGTGACCGCCAATATTTCAGGCCGGGACGTCGGCTCCGTTGCCCGCGATGTCCAGGAACGCCTGTACCGGATAGCCAAACCGGTCGGATACGATATCAGGATCGCCGGCAATTTCGAAGAACAGGAAGAAGCATTTCATGAACTTGTCATCTCACTCCTGCTTGCGCTGGTTCTTGTGTACATGGTGCTCGCCATTCAATACGAATCCCTGAAAGACCCTCTTGTCGTCATGTTTTCGGTACCCGTGGGCGCGGTAGGCGTACTTGTCACCCTGTTTATCACAAACACCACTCTGAACATACAATCCTACATAGGATGCATCATGCTGGGGGGGATCGCCGTCAACAACGCCATACTTCTTGTGGACCAGGCGGCTCAATTGACCAAAGACGGCATGCCGGTGAAACAGGCGGTTGCGGAAGCGGGGCGAAGAAGACTGAGGCCCATTCTGATGACGACCCTAACTACCATATTCGGCCTGCTGCCCCTGGCCCTGGGTATCGGAGAAGGCGCCGACGCACAGGCGCCGCTTGCCAGGGCGGTTATCGGCGGTCTTACGGGATCTACAGTCATCACACTGGTATTGATACCGGTTATCATCTCATTATTTCATCGAAAAGGCGGGAAGCAATGATCGCGCAACACAGGCCGAAAACCGGTGCACCTGTTTTCCTGTTATTATCCCTTATCCTTACAACCGTTTTTGTATTATCCGCTTCGGGTAAAGCGGCCGAAAATCTAAACATATCCATAGAGGAAGCAGTCCTGCGCGCGCTTGAAAACAACCGGGCGTTCCAGATCGAACGTATCAATCCCGAGATCCGGAAGACATATGAAAACGAGGAGAAGGGCGATTTTGATCCCACAATCAGCTTTGAGCGTACGCAGTCTGAAAGCACCCTTGCAAGCGGAATTGTCGACCTGACAAGGATAAAAAGGGAGAACAACACGCTTGAGGTTTCAAAGAAATTTTCAACCGGCACTGAAGTATCCGCGGGCGTCGAGATGCAACGCATTGAATCTGAAAGATCAGGAGACCAGAGCAGTGCAGTGGGACAAATCACACTCAACCAGCCCCTTTTAAAAGGCTTCGGAAGAGGAGCGAACCTGGCGAACCTGAGAAAAGCCCGGCTGGCACAGCTTGCGTCCGAATATGAACTCAGGGGATTTGCCGAAACCCTTGTTGCCGATGTGGAGAAAACCTGCTGGGATTATATTCTTGCGCAACGCCGGATTAAAATCTTTATGGAATCCCGGATGCTTGCCGAAGAGCAGCTCGAAGAGACTCGAAAGAGAATAAAAATCGGAAAACTCGCGGAGGTGGAACTCTATGCGGCTGAAGCCGAAGTCGCCCTTAGAAAGGAGAATCTCATCAATGCCAGGAGCAACCTTGCCCTTACCAGGCTGAAGCTTCAACGTCTTATCAACAATCCGGATGCCGGCCCGCTATCGTCCCCGATCGGTATCACGGACACCCCGTTTACCGCCACCCCGGATATCTGTGAACTATCCGAACATATTGACAGGGCGCTCAAAATGAGGCCTGAAATCAACCAGGCAAAGCTGGATATAAAGCAGGATGAGATCGAAATTGTTCGCACAAAAAACGGCCTTCTGCCCGTGCTGGATTTTTTTATTACGGTCGGCAAAACCGGGTATGCCGACTCCTTTGGCGACGCTTTCGGCAACATCGACGAGGGGGAATATGATATTTCAGCGGGCATCTCGTTTACATATCCCATCAAAAAAAGGGCGGACAGGGCAACGCATGACAGATCGATGCTCTTCAGGAGACAGTCCGAGGAAGCCCTTAAAAACCTCGAACAACTCGTCGAACTGGATGTCCATTCCGCCATAATCGAAATAAACCGGGCAAACGAGCAGGTCTCGGCCACTGCCGCCACCAGAAAACTCCAGCAGGAATCACTCAGGGCGGAAACGGAAAAATTCAGGGTCGGAAAATCGACGGCCCTTCTGGTAGCCAGAGCCCAGAGAGATTTTCTGGAGAGCCAGCTGACCGAGATAGAAGCACTGATAACCTATCTCAAAGCCACCATTAACCTTTACCATCAGGAAGGATCTCTTCTCACGAGGCGGGGGATCGTCTCTCCCGGACAGGATACTGTAAGATAGGCGAATGGAATCTGATTGGGAAAAAAGTAAATGCCTGTTCCGGCGTTTTTTGATTTATACAACCTTGCCATTTTTAATTCCGTTTCTTTCCAGCCTGCCGGCCATCGAAAGGAGTTGATAGATGAATCAGAAGATTGCCATCAGGAATGAGACAATCGCCGATGTTGATGCGATAGCCGCAGTGACCATCGAAGCGTTTAGGGCCCTCCCGATCAGCAACCACACGGAACAGTACATAATCGAAGCACTGCGTACCGCCGGCGCCCTTACGGTGTCCCTGGTCGCTGAAAAAAACGGTCGCATAACAGGGCATATTGCATTCTCTCCCGTAACTATTTCCGACGGCACTGAAAACTGGTACGGTCTTGGTCCCGTTTCGGTGTTGCCGGAATACCAGCGGCAGGGTATTGGCAAAACCCTTATTCGGGAAGGGTTGTCGCAACTGAAAGAGAAGGGCGCCCGGGGGTGTTGTCTTGTCGGGCATCCGGATTATTACCGGAAATTCGGATTCGAAAATACGCCAGGGCTCTCGGTTGAGGGAGTACCGCCGGAGGTCTTCTTCTCCCTGTCATTTGACAGGCATACGCCGCAAGGCATCGTCATGTTCCACGAGGGGTTCAGAGCGGATGGCCGGAGATAGGTATATAGGGAACCGGGCAATCAATATTCTACTATTGGTGGTCATGTTTGTTTTCGGCTGTAGTTTAGCAAAACTATCACCATCACAAATCCTCGAAATCAAGCCCCTGGAAGAAAGGATCGAAGACAAATATAAAAAGCTTCGAAATTCCGAGGCGCTGACGATGGAAACGGAAATATCTTCAAGAATTTTCATTTCCAGGACGAGTCCGTATTATAGTGTGAAATATTTAAAAGCGAATCTCAAACTTATACCCGTCACTGACAGCCGGCAGAAGGTATTGAATCTCGAGATTAAAGCACCTGGAACGTTTATTGACAATACCCTGGCGTTCACATTAGATGATCCATCCCCGGGATTTCACGAATTCAAGGTCAAAGCAGAGACCCTATGCAGGTATGAATATGTCCGGGTTACCGATAAAATCTCCTGGCCCTTTCAAGTGACAGCGGCGGAACATATCAAATACACCGAACCAAGTTTGATCATTGACTCCGACGACGAGAATATACACGCACTCGCCTCATCCATAACCAAAGGAAAAGATGACCTCTATCGGATTGTCTTCAAAGCCAGTAAATGGGTGATGGAAAACGTACATACCGAATTTGACAATTCAACTGTTTACACTTCCCAAAAAGCGTCCTGGGTCCTCGAAAACCGGGAAGGCGTCTGTGATGAAAAAACCAATTTATTGATAGGACTTCTCCGGTCATTGGGAATACCGGCTAAATTCATCACGGGATTTGTGGGAATAAATTACAACCATAAAATCATTTTCAAACCCCACAGTTGGACGGAAGTCTATTTCCCGTCCGTGGGATGGATTCCCTTTGATGTGGCATACAAGCAACTGGGATTCATCGATGCAACCCATATAAAAGTCGCGGAATCCGTGGACACTTCAGACCCGATTACCTCCTATGAGTGGGAAACTGTCGATATTTCAGACCACAACGCCACCGACGGACGGGATCCCGGCGCCGATCTCGTCTCTATTAAAAATCTCAGAGTAAAAACGAAAATCAAACAGGAAGCAGGAACTGTCGCCCCGCTTCTGGAATCAACAGCCAAAGTGTGGCACAACGAAATAGAGGCCGGGTCATATAACGTTATCGAAGCTACCGTGATAAATCCAAATAAATTCTACGTCATTACGGACTTACACGTTAAAATTCCTTATGAGTTAAAAATCATGGGGAAAACCAATAAAATGCTTTTATTGGAACCGGATGCAAAAATAACCGTATACTGGATTGTAAAACCGACATACGATCCGGGACTGAATATGTTCGCTACTTTTCCCGTAGATATAATCGCCACTAAAAGTAACCCCATTGGAGTTAGCTTTAACGTTACAAAAGGAAAAGGAAACGCGAAATACAGTCTGGAAAATCTTAAACGTAAAGTCGAAAAGAAACTAAAAAATGAACGAAATAAGGAAGATATATAAACAAAACGAGTAATGCGGTAATTAAATTCTCCAATGGATATGCCCGCAGTTTAATGGACCTGAAAAAAAATAGATCTCACTCGAAGACGCAAAGCCGCAAAAAAACTGCTTACACTATCTTTTTTCTTTGCGGTCTTTGCGGCTTTGCGTGAGGTTATAAGCACGTCACCCCTTCGGCGCCCAAAGAACCATCCGGGGTTTATCTATCTCCTTTGCGAGGTCCTCGATCTTTCCGTATTTCATGCAGGCCGCCATGCATGTCTGGACACAGGCCGGCTTCATGCCCTTCGCGGTCCTGCCGGCGCACAAAATGCACAGTTCGGTGGGAATCGGCATGAACTTCAGATAGTGTTTATCCTTCGGAAGATCCTCCACAATTTCAATCACCCGAATGCCGCCCATGCCCGCGGGCCATTTGTATTCCTGGGCGCAGGCAACCTGGCAGGCATAGCATCCGGTGCAGTATTCATAATCGATAAGCAGGCCAAATTCTGGTTTTTTTGCAGTCATAATTATTTCTTTCCTGGTGTTTTTTACTTATATACCTTACACATAAGCTGCTTCGTCGGTGCGCCCAGGCCATCCTTGCCCTGGGATCCCATGGGCATAAGCTGATTGATGTTCGATTCCCACATGCCATAGAGGGACGGTTCCGCCCCGGATTTTTCGGGAAACCACCATCCGGCAGCCGCCATCACCATCCACCTGGGTACGATGGGACTCACCTTGGCTTTGAGCTTGCACTTGCCGAGCCAATTCTCCACCCAGACCCATTCTCCGTTGGAAATATTCAGGGACGCCGCCGTGTCCGGATGAATTTCAACAACCGGGTCCGGGTCGATCTCCCGGAGCCATGGAATGTTCCGGTGTTCCGAAAGGAAAAACACCGGGGACCGTCTTCCGGTGGATAGAATCAGCGGATACTTCTCCGCCAGATCCGGACGGCTGACCGGCGTAAACGGCGGCTCCTCATAATGCGGCAGGGGCTCCAGGCCCCACTCCTCTCTCAGGGTGGAATAGAGTTCCACTTTCCCCGAAGGAGTTTGAAAACCCGGTTTCTGGTCCTGACGCAGCAATCCTTTTTCATGCCGCCGGTAAGGCGCACTGGAATTCCCTTCAGGCGGTATATCCCATCCTTTGGCTTTAAGTTCCTCGAACGTCATGCCCGATGGTTTCAAAATCTCATCGAAAAGCTCATGAACCGAGTTCCACTTGATATTGGGATCGAAACGTTTCGCCAATTCGAAGTTGATTTCCACATCCGGCTTGCAGTCGTCCACGGTCATGGCCTTATTGATGGTCTGGAGCGGCACCCACCAACTTCGAATGCTATCCTTTTCAAGAAAGCTTGTCGCGGGCAGCACAAGATCCGCCATCTGGCAGGTGGGGTTCATGAACAGGTCCACGACGACCATGAAATCGAGTTTTTTCAGGGCTTCCACCCATTTGGCGGGATCGTATCCGATGCCGCCGACTAGGTTGCAGCACTGCACCCACATTCCCTTGATGGAATAGGGATCCGCGGTAAACATCTGGTCAAGCATGGTATCGGTCTGGGTCCGCCAGACAAACTGCCGGAACGGCCCGTATTTCTGATAGCCGATACGTTTTTCATCGATCTCCTTGGAGGCCAGCTTGATAACCCCTTTTGCACCGGGAAGCGCATACGCCACGGCGTTATGGGCATACCTGGCAATAACGTTTCCACCCGGCACATCCAGGTTGCCGGTGATGCACCACAGGGCTGCAATGGCAGTGGCCGTCGGTGTCATACCGGGGGTGGAATCGATGGCAAGCCCCCACTGGATAGTCGCCGGTTTACTCCTGGCGTACATCCGGGCCGCCTCGATAATATCCTGCTCCTTCAGCATGGTGATCTCCGCCACTTTGTCCACGGGATACTTGGCCGCCTCGGCACGGAATTCAGACCAGACCGTCGTCACCGCTACAGCTGTTCCATCCTGCAGCGTCACCTGGTATTCCCCTTCCAGGGCCGGCGTCGACACCTGATCACTGTATTCAGCATTGCCGGAATTCCATACAACCGGGCTCCCTTTGGAAATATCCCAGACCACGAAATTCTCGGGGGAACCGTCGGCTTTCAGATCACTCTCCCGAAGCAGCTTTCCGGTGTCCTTCCGGATCAGGTGCGGCGAATTGGTCCACCTTTCCACAAATTCCTTGTCGTACAGTTTTTCCTGAATCACGATATTGAGAAATCCCATGGCAAGAGCGCCATCGGTTCCCGGCCGCAATTGCAGCCACTTTTCGGAACGGGACGCGAACCATGAGAGGCGCGGGTCGATGGTAATGACCTTGGATCCTTTTTTCATGAGATCAGTGACCCAGTGGCCGAAAATATTATCCGGACAGGACGCCGGGATATTGTATCCCCAGATAACGATGGTTTCCGGCACCTCATACCTCGGGTCATCATGACCCTTCGGCAACCACTGACCGCCGTCAAATATACAATAATCCCCCAACACCGTTTCGGAGGCGACAATCCTCGGCGTATAGCAGGCATTACCACTCATGGAAAAGGAGACATTCGGGCTGCCGAAAGCATAGGCCAGCATGCAGATCCATGCCCCCACATCCCTGCCCGTCCCCATGGAGAAAACCACGCTCTCCGCACCATGCTCATCCCGAATAGCACCGAATTTCTCTTCGACGAGATCAAACGCCTCATCCCAGGAAATTTCCTGCCATTTGTTCTCGCCGCGCTCCCCAATCCGCTTCATGGGACGCTTCAATCTTTCGGGGTTGTGAACGAACTGTGTCATCGCCAGGCACCGGGAACAGAGACGTCCCCTGTTCATCGGATGCTCCGGATCCCCTTCGATTTTAACGAGTTTTCCGTCCTTTATGTGGGCAATCACGCCGCACCCCCCGTGACACCCCGGACCTGCGGACCAGGTGGTGGTACGAACCGTTTGAATATCATTTTTAGCCATAACGCCTTTTCAGCTCCTTTCCGGAAACCGGTTGCACCAGCACACGACAATTTAGATTGGATTATATTAAAGGGGTTTCATACACACACCTGAATTATGATACAAGCCATTGTTTTTACCACTGAATTATTGATACCCAGGCGGGACGATTCGTTTAATGTTATTCCGGCTCAACCGGGAAATACCGAATATAGTTTATGCAAACCGCAGGGGAATATATCAGCAAGAAACTTTTTGGGATTGTTATGACCGGGCGCCGATTTCGAAATGTCAGTCCGGGCAGGCAGTATCAATCAATTTTCGCCGGCGCCGGGATCTACGACAGGTTGCTTGCGATTGCCCTGTACAGAGTCAAAATCAATATAGACCGTTCGATGCCTTGGTGCTATAATAAAACGCATAGTTTTATACATATCATCACTATTTGGTTAGCAACTGTCTGCCGCATTGAAATCTATAGGAAAAACCGATGGAAATTGCGAAGGCAAATCCGTTCACACGGGAAATACTTACTGAAAACCTTTTAAAGGAGTGGCAGGGCCTTCTCGACGAGACAGCCAGAATTTTTGATGTTCCCGCCGGCCTTATCACGCGTGTTGACGCGAAGGAGATTGAAATTCTGCTTTCAAGCGCGACCGAGGGCAATCCCTATCCCGCTGCATTCACATCCCAGTATCCGGATTCCGGGTGGTACTGTGAGTATACCCTTAAGAGCAGAGGGCTCAATCTGATACCAAATGCTCTGGAAGACCCTGATTGGGAAAACAATTTTGCGGCAACCGACATGCATATCATCTCCTATATGGGCATGCCGATTGATCGCCCCGATGGCGGCCAGTTTGGCACGGTATGCTTCCTCGACAACAAGCAGAACCCCCATAACGACATGCACGTCAGGCTGATCAAACAGATTAAAAGAATGGTCGAACTCTCCCTGCCCAAACAGATGGAATATACCAGGGACCTTAAGGGTCTAAAAATGGTCGGGAATCGACTGAAGCCCAAACTGAAGTATCACGCTGACCTGACCTAGCGATTGTCGGCGGGGGGTTGAGCGGACTGTCAGCGGCGCTGACCGCTGTTGAAGCCGGCTTGAGGGTGGTTGTCGTGGAGAAGCTTCATTTTCTTGGCGGCACGGGCCTTTTTCCGGAAGGTTCCCTTGGCATCGGCACCCGCTTCCAGAAGAGAAATGGCATCACTACAACGACCGAAGCGGTCTTTGCCAAAGCAATGGAATTTCACCACTGGCGGTGCAATGCATCGGTTATTCGGACACTCTTTAACGAATCCGGGCAAACCATCGACTGGTTAGAGGATCACGGTGTCGAAATAGAGGAGATCAGGACGGTTTTTCCACCTGAGAAAAGCCTCCGGGTATGGCATATTTTTAAAGGGTCCGGGGCCCGGGTCGTAAAGATACTGTCCGAAGGAGTGAAAAAGGAAGGGGGCCTTGTCCTGACAAAAACCCCCGCAAAAAAACTGATCGTCAACAATGAAGGCGCTGTGGCCGGCGTCCTGGCCGAAAACGAAAATGGCGATACGGTTTCCATATCGACAAAAGCCGTCATCATCGCAACCGGCGGATTTACCGGCAACAGCGAAATGCTCGAAAAATACGTGCCGGATATCAGTACGCCGGGAATGGCAAAACTCATGTATCGCGGTCCGGCCATCGATGGCCGGTCAGGCGACGGGATCAACATGGCCCTGGAAGTAAATGCCGCCATCGCCGGCATGCAGACAATTGCCGGCAACAGCCCCTATCTCGATCACGAGCCGGCTATCCGACAATTCAGAGGTCCCGCCCATTTACAGCAGGCACGGTGTGCGTTGAGCCAGCCGTTCCTGTGGGTCAATCGGCACGGGAATCGATTTTACAATGAATCGCTGGGCTCGGTTTTCAGCGATGTTTACAACGCCATGACGGCAAACGGCGGTATGATGTGGTCTGTTTTTGACGACCGGATGAGAAAATCGATGGTCGAAAACGGCCCCCTCACACCGTTCAACGCCATTGTGATCCCGGGGCAGAAAATGACGGCGCTTGATAAGGGCATCCATTTAGGCATTAAGTCGGGTTTTGCCTTTAGGGCGGATACGATTGAAGCGCTTGAGGACCAAATCAATATCAAAGCCGGAAAGCTGAGGGAGACTATCGAAAAAGTCAATCGTTATGCCGACCGGAAATACGATCCGGAGTTCAATCGAAAGCCGGAGCATCTGATTAAATTCGACACTGAAAATGGCCCATACTTTGCGCTTAAAGGGCTCCGTGCTTTTTTTCTGACCCTGGGCGGCGTCAGGATAAATACCGCCATGCAGGCCGTTGACGGCAACGAAGAAGTAATTCAGGGGGTATATGTGACCGGTCAGGATATGGGCGGTCTCTATGACAGTACATATGATCTTCTCGTGGAAGGTTCGGCAAGCAGCTTCGCCCTGAGTTCCGGACGTATCGCTGTGAGGAGTATTATTCAAGGGTTTTGAGGAGGAACACGCATTATGCAGATCGCTCAGGGGATATTCGGATTAATGGTACTGATGGGAGTGGCCTGCCTGTTCTCCGAAGAGCGCCGAAAGATTCCGTGGAAAACGGTGATATATGCCGTTCTCCTCCAGCTGCTGCTAGCGGTTGTCCTGCTGAAAGTTGCGCCAAGCCGTCATCTGTTTCTATTTCTCAACACCCTGATCAGTTCCCTCGAAAAAGCCCTCCAGGAAGGCACCGCCATGGTCTTCGGTTACCTGGGCGGCGCCCCCCTGCCTTTCGCGGACAACGGCGGAGACAGTTACATTCTCGCGTTCCGTGGCCTGCCGATGGTGCTCCTGGCAAGCGCCTTAAGCTCGCTTCTGTTCTACTGGCGTATTCTGCCTCGTATTGTCCGGGGCTTTTCCTGGGGGCTGCGTCGGGCGTTGGGGGTCGGCGGCGCGGAAGGCCTGGCAAACGCGGCAAACATCTTCATCGGAATGGTTGAAGCCCCGCTGTTTATCCGGCCGTATATTCTCACCCTCACAAAGGGAGAGTTGTTTTCGATCATGACCTGCGGAATGGCCACCATTGCCGGAACGGTCATGGTGCTCTACGCCGGAGTATTGGGACCGGTCATTCCCGATGCCATGGGCCACCTTTTAACGGCGTCTATCATCAGCGCACCGGCAGCCATCGCCCTCGCCCGTATCATGGTCCCCACCGCCCGGGGTGAGGAAACCGATGCGGATATGGTCTCTCCCGCCCCCGCCGACAGCGCCATGGAAGCGGTCACCAGCGGCACACTGGAGGGTATCAAATTGATCATCAGCATCATTGCCATGCTGGTGGTGCTTGTCTCTCTGGTGGGGCTCGTGAATATCGGCCTCGGCCTGCTGCCGGAAATCGGCGGCAGCCCCCTGACCCTTCAGCGGATGCTTGGACTCGTCATGTCGCCCGTCATGTGGTTGATGGGTATTCCCTGGCACGAATGTATGACCGCCGGGAGCCTCATGGGCACGAAAACCGTCCTAAATGAATTGCTGGCATACCTGGAGATGGCGGGGCTTTCTCCCGAAACACTCTCGGACCGGACCCGTCTGATTCTGACCTACGCCATGTGCGGATTTGCAAACCCCGGATCCCTGGGAATCATGCTTGGCGGGCTGGGCGCCATGGCGCCGGACCGCAGGGCCGAAATCGTCAGCCTCGGCGCCAGATCAATCCTCGCGGGAACCCTGGCCACCTGTATGACCGGCACGATTGTGGGGATTCTGACTCTCTGACGGAAAAACCACTTGCTGTTAACTGTCCACTGCCGACTGCTGACTGTCGACTGATTTACGCCTTCCCTGAAATACTCCGGAGCATATTTTCTTTCAGCCGCTTTTTTTTGGAGTTAAAATAAGTCGCGCCGTACCGCAGGTTTTTCTCGACCAGGTCCGGATAATTTTTCAGGCTGCTGCGAAGCTTCGAGCTGTTGGTGGTCATTTTTCTGAAAAAATTCATCTCTTTTCCAACCACCTTGACGCGGCTCTCCTTCACGGCATCGAGAAACGCCTCCCGGTCCATAGTCCCGGGCATATAGGTCACTGCACGTCCCAGATGGTTGAGGGCATGGGCATCGCTGCCGCCCGTAACGGCCTTGTTCAAATTAAAACCGAGAACGGCACATTTGAGGTTCCATTTGTTGAGGTTCCCGGCGTTAATCACCTCAACCCCATCCGCTGCCGCCATGAGATTTTCCAGGCGTTCTTTTGGAAACTGGATATTGCACACACCGGTATAGGCGGCACAATACGGGTGGGGGAAAATCACTACGGATCGATACCCCCTCGATCTTTCGATAATTTCTTCCATACCGATGGAAAGAGAACTCATCACCCCGTCGCCCATGTAGGGCATTATATCATCCCTGTAAAACCGTTCGAGGCTTTCCGAGTCATAGAAATAGACCAGTAGATGACTGCCTTCACGGGAAGTGATTTCAATCCCCGGTATACTGAGGAGGGTCGGGTCCCTGTCGATTTCAAGTGCGCCCCGGATCTCATTGTGATCCGTAACGGCAATACCGATGCCAAGTTCCACCGCCCTTTGCGCAATGGCGCGGGCGCTGTTGAGACCGTCGGAATAACGCGTATGCACATGCATATCGATCATGGTGTGAGTCTGGCCCAACTTCGCCAGGCCCGGTTTTTCGAATACGATCTTATTTGTCGCCATCTGTTTTTAAAACCTTGTTCTGCTGCTTTTCGGGAAAAACGGGCACTATTCCGGCCTGACTTTACCCATACCTCATTGTATCTTTTTCGGCCTGTGGGAAAAATACTTGATCCCTAAATGAATAATTGCCGAAAACAACCGCGACCCCGTACATGATATCACGGAAGGCTGAAAAATACGGCTCAACCATACCCGATAGTATAACACCATAAGCGGCAAAAGCAATATTGTCATGGTGGAATCTTTGTTACCTTGACATATCCCACCGGGTTTTATATGTTTTTCAGGCTCACAGTTCTCCGGAAAATGATGTCGGAAGGAACGCAGCACGCATGTACCAATACTATTTCGGATTCAAGGAACGACCGTTCCAACTGGTACCCAATCCCGCCTATCTGTTCCTGAGCCGCGGTCACGAAGAGGCCATGGCGCACCTGACCTATGCCACTACCGATGGGGATGGGTTCGTCGCCATTACCGGGGAGGTCGGCACCGGAAAGACGACCCTGTGCCGGGCCTTTATCGAGAGCCTGGATGACCACTGCGAAGTTGCGTATATCTTCAATCCGAAACTCACTGCCGTTGAGCTGCTCCAGGGTATTTGCGATGAGTTCGGAATCGTTGCATCGGACAACACCACCACCAAGGACCTGATCGATCTCATCAACCGGTTTCTGTTGTCTAAAAAAGACGATGGAAAACAGGTGATGCTCATCATCGATGAGGCACAGAACCTGAGCCGGGAAGTCCTGGAACAGATCCGGCTTTTGTCCAATCTGGAAACCAACACGGAAAAACTGCTGCAGATCGTCCTGGTGGGCCAGCCGGAAATGGACGATATCCTGTGCACTTATGAGCTTCGCCAGCTAAGCCAACGCATCACCCTCAACTGTTACCTGAGTCCCCTGACCTATCAGGAAACGGTACAATATATCCGGCACCGCATTCGCCTGGCCGCCCGAAACGAGGGAGTTGATTTTTCCATTCCGGCCTTCCGGAAAATCTACGGTTTTTCAAAGGGAATTCCCCGCCTGATCCACATCGTGTGCGACAGGGCGCTGCTGACCGCTTACGGGATGGGCAAGCATCGCATCACCCGTGGAATTGTCAACAGGGCTATTCAGGAAATCGGCGCCAGGGGAGACATCGGCCGGCTGAGAACCATCGAAAAAAGGAAAACCATCCTGCTCGCATCACTCCTGTGCATCGTCCTGTTTCTGCTGGTTACACCAAGGCCCGGGGATTTCAGCATTGGGCTCTTCACCGGATTTTTGGGACACCGCCAACCCTCTTCCGAATCCGGAACAGCCGATCCGCCGGTGCAACCAGGCGACGGCCAGGGAAAGAAACCATCCGTTTTCAACGGCCCCGGAGCATCCCGAATCGCATCCACCCCCGGATTAACCGAGCCAACCGGATTCACGCCGGAAACCGCGCTTGAAACGGTTGAACCAGGCAATCCCTTCCCCGAACCGACCGTTGTGTCCATAGCGGGAGTCCAATCATCGCCTCTGGCGGCACTTTTATCCCGAATGGATACGGATGCCTCGAAAAAAATGGCCCTGGCCGACGCGCTTTCCCTGTGGGGGGTGGAAATACCCGTCAAGGCATACACGGAGAAAGCACTGGCAGACCCCGAATCTTGCTTCATTCTGACAGCCGGGCAAAATGGATTTCAGGTTCACAGCATGCAAAGCAGCCTCGCCCGTGTATCGAAATTGAATCTGCCGGCGATCTTTGAATTTTACCTGCCCGGACGATCCGACCCGTACTTTCTGACACTGGACCGGATAGACAATAACAAGCTCTCTTTTTTAACAGACACGGAAACCGGGCACATCGAGATCACCACCGGAGATATTGAAACCCTCTGGCCGGGTATGGTCCACATACCCTGGGTTAATTTTTATGACTATAATGCAATGACACCCATCAGCGGTTCCGAAGAGGATGTGCTGAAACTCAAACAGCTTCTCGAAGCTATCGGTTATAAGGATCTGGAGCCGGGGATTGTTTACGATACGAAAACAGAGGCGGCGGTTAAAGAACTCCAGCGCCGTTACGCGATTCCAATGGATGGACTTGTGGGCCCCTTGACCAAGATCGCCCTGTACAATGAACAACCGGGCCTCTACATCCCCCATATCAGGAGTGGTAAAACAACTATACAGATAACGGGAGCGGGGGGGGCGCGATGAGTTCCATACTGAAGGCACTGAAAAAAATCGACAGCCGAAAAGCTGAAACAGAGCTGCCGATATGGCCCTATGGCATCAACGACAGGGAATCCATGAGCAGACACACAAACCGCACACGGCACCGCCATAAGATACTTGGTATCCTCATCGTTGTCTGTACCGTGGCCCTTGCGGGGAAGCTCTATTTCGGAAGCCGGAACACCCTCGAAAGCATCGCACCCGGACCCGATCTTTCCGTCAAATCGGCCCTGCCGACCGTTTCTGGTGAAAAACCGAAAACAGATCGTCTTCGTGCTGAGTCCAGGGGCACACCGACCACAAACCGGCTTCGTAATGAGGCGAATACGGAACCCAAAACAGAACCGGCGCCCCCCTCACCGACGGCTGCTTTTCGCTCCCCTCCCCCGCATACGACTCCGGATGCCTCTCATGCCGAAGCCGTATCGGACGCCGCCATCGAGGCTCCCCGGACAGCACCGAAAGACAATGCCGGCCTGATCCTCCAGGCACTTGTCTGGTCCGAACAACCGGAGGATCGTTTTGTGGTTATCAACGGCTCGATTCTTCGGGAAGGCGGTGTCATAAATGGCTCCGTTATTTCAGGAATCGAGTCCGATTACGTAACCGTTCGCTCGGATGGAACCACCTGGCGACTTACATATTGACAATAATGCTAAGAAAGGAGAAACAGACATGAGTCATAACAGCACCGGTGAAAAACGTACGACACGCAGAGGATTCTTCAAGAATGTCATCACAGGCGCCGGCGGCCTGGCGCTCTCCGCTTGTGCCATGCAGGGAGCCTTGTCAAGCGGTCAAAACGAAGCGATGGCGGCTACCAATGACACACCGTCACCCGACGGAACAAAATACGGGAAGTATTTTCTGAGCGACGACCGACAACCTCCCAAGAAGAACGATTTCGTCGGACTCAACAGTATTCCGCCGTTCCCGGAAATAGCCAGTCCGCAGACCTACTTCAGGGGTGCTTCCGCATTGCCCGGAGCAACCGCCACCATAGGATGGCAGGTGTTCACCGATCCGGTTTGCTGGGAATCGCCCCACATCCACAAATATGATGAGTTCCTCATTTTCCTCGGTGCGGATCTGCCCGACCTTTGCAGCAGCTTCGATGCGGAGGTGGATCTCTGGATGGGAGAGGAGATGGAGAAGCATACAATCACGACATCTACCGTCGTTTATATCCCCAAAGGCGTTCAGCATGCCCCGCTCAACTTCAGGGCAATCAGGAAACCCATCCTCTTCCATGCACTGTACCTGGGACCATATCTGGATCGCACCAATCGGGTCCCGGATTTTGATTTGACCACTTTCGATTGGGGAGGACCCGTTAACTTGAAAACCTTCGGTGCGCCACCCAAGAAGAAGTAAAAACATTGAAAAACAATTCTCGCGCGGAGACGCAGTGACGCAGAGAAAAGCAATCATTTAAAAACAGATAAACATATTGATAAGCTTCTTCAAAAGCATTATTTTTTTATCTATGCCTTTTTTCCAGGTTGTTCTCCGCGTCTCTGCGTCTCCGCGCGAGAAAAAGATGCTTTTAATCGGAGTATACCATTGGCCATAAGCTGAGAAATCAGAAACGCTTTTTGGCTCCGACGTAACATAATATTCCCTCATGGGGGTATCCCGCAACCGTAGAGTACTCATCGTCGATCATATTCTCCACCCTGGCGTAGATTTCCGTATGGCGACTGAACCTATAGGTCACCTGCCCTGCCAGGTCGGTATAATCCCCCAGGGCGGCCGGTGGAGAACCGGAAGGCAGGAATCTCTCGTTCTCATAATCGCCGAGATGTTTCGCATAGAGAGAAAAATCAAAGTTTTTCTTCCGGTATAAAACACCGCCCCCCAGAATAAACTCGGGAACTTCCTCGTCATCGATCCAGTCACCATCCATGGTACGGCGTGTCTTCATGAGCGTGGCGTTAAGAAAAAACTGCAGACCGCTTGAAAAGAAACGGCTTCTGTAATCGAATTCCACCCCGTAGTTTTCCTGGTCGTCACTGGTAAAAAGTACGAAGGGTTCATCGTCGATAACGACAGTCTTGCTGCCGGCAAGCGCGGCATCTTTCCGACGCGTATAAAACCCCGACAGGATCAACTCGCCATAGGATTCATCACGCCATCTGGCGCCAAGATCATATTTATAACGATCTTCCGTACCCGGCCGGTTATAGTTCTCATCGAGCATACCCGGTTGGGAAGACAGTTGACCCCATGACACATTACCGAAAAGAGACAGGGCGTTGGTAACCTCAAAGGATACGCCCAGGTTCAGCGCATGAAGCGGATCACTCCATTCGTTGTTTATTTTGACCGCCTTGAGAGGGCCGGAAGCACCTTCAACATTGAAACCGCCAAATTCGTCGATGTATTCTTTGGTATATCTGTAACCGATGCCGGCATCGAATCTTCCGAAATCGTGCTCATCGGCAATCGCCCCGGAATATGTCTGAATATCTCCGCGATTGCCGACATAGAATCGTTTCCCCGTGGGAGTGGCCCATCGATGAAACAGCCCCGTGATCCGGAGTGTATTGTTGCTGCCTATTTCCCTGCTGTGTATTATTGATGTACCATATTCATACTCCTCTTCCAGCCAGTCCGAACTTCCCTCCCGATGACCGTCAAAACGCTTGCTCCCGTAATTGAAAATCAGTTCGGTCGCCTGCTCCCCTGCTTTTTCATGGCGCAGTTTTGCCACAGTCACATACGTCTGCATCGGATCGAAGCTGTCTTTTCGCGTCTGTAACGTGCCGCTTGCCGGCGGCAGGGCAAGCTGAAGCTCACGGTCGCCGGAGAGAAAATAGTTGGACCAGGAAAACGTCAGGTGACTGCTCAGATTGTATTGAAACCGCCCGTAGAGGTTCAGCATGTTCTCGGCCGCATTTCGATTACTGGCGCCGTCCGTATGGAAGTAGCCGGCCCCGACACTATAGTTGTATTTATCGGTCCGGTTTCCGTGGGACAAATCCGCGCGATAGGTATTGAGGCTTCCATACTGGCCCTCTATCTGGGTTTCTTTCCGGTCGTACACACGGGGCACCAGATTAACCATACCCGTAAGCCCCCCCGGTCCGAGAAAAAGTGCGCTGCTCGATCTCAATATTTCTATACGGTCAAAGCTGGCCGCACTGAAATAGTAGTTGATCTCGTGGAATTCACGAAACCACGCACCGTCGATAAGATAGCCGGGATAGGGATATCGCTGGCCCCGGACCGAGTAGAATTGCTTGATTTTCCTTCCCCTGGTTTCAGTCCATGCACCCGGGACAAACGTCATGGCATCCACCACGGAGTATGCGTGTTGTTCTTCAATCTCTTTTCGCCCTATTACGCTGGTGGCAATATCAAGCCCGGGGGATTCGGTCATCGGTCGTGTAATGAGGTCCCTCTCCGGAAGCGTTGTGTACTCCATTTGATAGCCGGTCACATTGAGTTCGGGCAGATTATAAGTGTTCGGTTCATCGGACTCACTGGTATCAGCGGCAAAGGTTACGGTGTTCAGCAGAAGCACAAGCAGCAACAGCATAGCAAAACAGTATCGACTTCTCACGAAAACGTCCCTTTCTTATCTTGAAAAATAGAAGTAGCTCTGATGACCTTAAAAAGTCTGACAACTTCAAGACAACAGCAGGTTCTCACGCAAAGCCGCTAAGGACGCAAAGATGGTACAAAAATTACTTATGGTTTTTCTTTGCGAACTTTTCGGTTTTGCATGAAATTCAGCCTTTTTACGAATGTTTAAAAACAAGAGAAGTGGTTTCAAAACCTTCAATCAGGCTCAAGATCAAGGCGGGACGATGGATTTAAACGGATGAACACATTAAATATTTCGAGTATTAAATCCATCGGCCCAACGCCGACATCGGGCCTTAGGGGAGGTTTTGAAATCAGTTCTAATCTATATAAGTTGTCTCATGCCGGGCGCCCAGCGACATCATCAAAACGCCGAAAGGCTTGTCGACCCACCGGGTGACAATGGGACTGTGTGGCGTACCGGCCGGCAGAACAACGGCCGTGGGCTCGGTGATAATATGCCGTTCGTGTTCCGCACCGATATCGATCTGAATTTCCGCGCCCAGATAGTCAATATCGGACGGTTCCGTACCCGCGAAAACCAGTACTTCATCATGGGGATGGACATGTGCGCCGCGTCCCGGGCCACGCACCCAGAGCCCGGTATTCTTATGGATGCTCCAGCAGAAATTCAGGTCCATGCCTTCGAGGTCTTTCCCGAACTTCCAGACGGCGTTTTCCGACAGCCCCGGCCCCGGTTTTCTTCCATCGCTGAACATCTCCCCGTACTCGGCCGCATCTTCTTCCGCCGGAGAACCCGCGGTCATCGTATTGGGCATCATGGGCTTGATGTAATGGGCATTTTTATTGCCGTGGCTTACGGTCTCTTCGGATATGTGATATCGTTTTTTTCCGAAGGAAGAATCCATGGGCGCTTTCACACCACTGTCGGGATCGGGTTGCATGCGCTTCATCTGCTCTTCGGAAATGCCGTCTCCCAGCCACCGGGTTGTCGGATTCGCGCCCAGTGAAATAATAAAAAAGCTGTAGCCGACCGGACTGGTCACATCCAGCGTGACCGACGGACAGTGGAGAAATCCGCCGGGCGCCGCGATTACCGACGGCTTGTCAAAGGTATGTATCTCCAGTTCCTTTCCAAGGCAGTACTGGAGTTCGGCCCCCAGATATTCCGGCCGGTCCGGATCGAGTCCGACAAATACCAGACATTCGGGATAAGGGTGTACGTGTGGATCCATACCGGGATGCCAGTCGCCCAGGCCCGTATAGAATCCCCAGGAGAAATTGAGTTCTACGCCTTCCAGGTGGTCCCGCCCGTTGAGCCAGCGATTGATGTCCGCATTCCCCGTGTTTTTAAAGAACTGTTCCGCTCCGGGCATCGCGGCCATTTTCAAGGGTTTTATCAGGTGCTGATATTTACCGGTCGTCATTTTTTATTTCCCTTCTTCAATCGAATGCAACAGGTTCATGCTCACCGGAAAGACATACCGCAAAGAACGCAAAGGGCCTGTCGACCCATCGGGTCACCTGCGGCATATGGGGCATTCCGGCGGGACAGACGATAGCGGCGGACTGGTCGACAAGGTGTCTTTCGTGCTCCTTTCCCAGGTCGACCTCGATCTCCGCGCCAAGGCGGTCGGGATTATTCGAGTCCATGCCCAGGTAAACCAGGACTTCATCCGCATGGGGATGAACGTGGGCCCCGACACCGCGACGCCAAATACCGGGCCGGCTGCAGAACCCCCAGAAGATATTCGCGTCCATCCCTTCGAATTCCTTACCGCTTATCCAGACCAGATGGTCCGTATTTCCCGGTCCCGGTTTCTCTCCGTCCCGTCTCTTTTGTTCCTGTCGGGCAGACTGCTCCGCCGGGAGTCTATCGGAATTGACTTTCCCGCGTTCGATCAGCATAAGTGATTTCAGAGGTTTTATAAGGTGGGCGTATTTCCCGGTTGCTTCGGTGGGGCCGCTGCCGAGGATTTTCTCTTCCGGCACGAACTTCATTCCCTCCGGCGCGGCGGCACGCTGTTCGGCCGTCAATCCGGAAACACTTTTTCCCATGAAGTTAATTTCAGATTCTACGCTTAATTCAACCGACCAGCAGCCGAATCCCCTCGGGCTGTATACCCGGTCCGTCGTAATCGGCCCGTGGGGCAATCCGGGGGGTAGAAAAACAATCGTGGGTTCGCTGAAGGTATAGGTCTCCTGCTCCGGCCCCAGGCAACAGGTGACTTCCGCTCCCAGATAATTGACATTGGCCGTATCCAGCCCCACGAAAATGAGACACTCCGGGAATGGATGGCTGTGCGGGTCCATATCTCCGTGCCAGCTTCCGGTCTTCGTATGCACTCCCCAGGTAAAATTGAGCGGCGCCCCCTCCAGGTGGTCCCGCCCGAGCATGCGTATCGTCCGGTCGCCGGTACCCGGTCCGGCAACCATTGACTTGTCCCCGTCGCCCCCGATCACCATTCCGGCATCCAGAGGTTTGATGAGGTGTCCGTATTTTTCCGTTTCCATAATATGTACCCTCCTTTGCCAGACCTGATATCACAGGTGATTTGCTCGATCAACTGAGCCGAGGCAGGTGTCAGTTGTCGGTTGTCAGGTGTCTGGAACCACAGCAGCTACACCTACTGACACCTGAAACCTGAAACCTCAAACCCGAAACCAAACCGGTCATACCGCTACACAATCGAACCTGCCCTCATATTCACCACCCGAGTCGCATACTCGGCCGCCCTCGCGCTATGCGTCACCAGCAGAACGCTTCCACCTTCATCAACATAATGTCTGAGGTGATTCATAACAATATCCGCATTGTCGTCGTCAAGATTGCCGGTGGGCTCATCGGCCATGATGATCCCCGGTTTATTGAACAGCGCCCGGGCCAACGCCGTCCGCTGTTTTTCTCCCGTACTCAACTGTTTCGGAACATGGTCGCCGCGCGCTTCAAGGCCGAATTTACTGATCAATTCTCTTGCGCGTTTATCCGGATCCTTTACGTCCACATTCAAAGAAGGCATCATTACATTTTCTTTTACCGTCAGATACGGAATGAGATGAAACTGCTGAAACACAAACCCGATCAGGCCGGCCCTGAGTTTACTTCTTCCGTCAGGTGTCCGGCTGTAGGGATTGTCCTTTCCCCGGTACAGTACTTCTCCTTTGTCGGGTTCCAGCATCCCCGCCGCGGTAAACAGCAGGGTGCTTTTCCCGCAACCGCTCGGGCCCCTCACGGCAAGCATTTCACCCGGCGACAAGGACATGCTGACGCCATTCAGTGCAGTCACTTTTCCTTCGGGGCCGTTGAATGTCCTGGTGATATCGGTCAGTTCCAGCATCTGCTTTATTCCTCACTCAACACTTCGGCGGGATCCTGCCCGCCGGCAATCATGGAGGGAATCCATCCTGCGGTAATTGTGAGAAAGAGGGCTCCCGTTACGGACACAAGCGCCAGTTTAATCATCATCGATAAAGAACCGAAGAGCGCTGCCTGTATGGTCGAAACCGGCAGGGTAAATAAAAAAGTGGCCGCACCGGCGAGAAGAAACCCTGAAACACCCCCGATAACGCCGATCAATATGTGCTTCCATGTAAAAAGCATGAAAATCGTCCTCGATGACACACCGACGGCCCTCAAGATGCCGATCTCCTCACGCCTGGATCGTACATTCATAAATCCCATGAAGGCTACCCAGAGGGCGCAGGTAAAAAGAATGACGGGAATCAGGATTGAAACCATCTTTTTTCTCTCTTTTCCGATACGCTCTCTCCCCTGTTTTTCCTTTTCCAGGGTCAGTTTTGCTTCTTTTGCCACCTGGGTCCTGGCCTCTTCCCGGGCCACAATTTTCGACCCCCGCTCGACAACGTGCGTTCCGGGCAGTATCGCCGCCACCTCGTCCCTTATCGTCGACAGGTTGTCATCCGTGCACAGGCACTTGATCGCCAGTATGGCATTCACCAGCCCCTCCTTATTCAGCAGGCCCTGGGCATCCCCGAGGCTGATCCAGGCCGTTATATCATCCTTTGTGCCCCTTTCCCCGTAACACTCTTTAACCCTGAAAGTTCGGCCCATCAGTTCAATTTCGTCATCGACTTTGATACCGAGGCTTTTATGGAGCTCATACCCCAGTATGATCGCGCCGTCTTCCACCGGCTGGGCGATTGGTTTCTTGGGCGAAAGGTGCTGGTTGGGCACCTCGCCACGGGTTCCCATCAGTATAATTGTCCGGTTTCGTTCCGGCCATACTATTTTTTCCTGAAGGCTCGGAAGGATATGTCTGATATAAATAATGTCCGAAGCCGCAAGTTTGTCGGCATAGGACTCGGGCATGTATTTTGTTGAATAATCATCTGAATACCAGTCCGCCATGTTCTGCTCTTTCGGCAGGATAACCAGGTTGAAGCCGAGTTTCAGCATCGATTTCCTGGTGTCATCCTTGAGTTTGTCCATTCTTTCCTTCAGTGCCGCCTCCTTTTCCCGCAGAATTTCACTGGTTTTGAGATCGTGGACACGCAAAAGCATGACGGAACAGATAAGGGAGGCGGTCGCAACGACCACAGCAAAAACACTGAGCAGAAAATTGAGTTTTCGATGGCCTATTTCCCTTATGACCAGTTGTTGGGTCTTCATTGATGGCTCCACTTTCGATTGACAGTAGGATCCGGCATTGCGACAATACCAATGCTCATCAATCTCCCCGTCTTCGGCTGATAACGAAACCGGATACCGCGACAACCAGAATAAGCCCTGCCAGGGAGGCCGCATAGATTTTTAGCACCCCGGAATCATTATCTTCGTGAACATCTGAATTTTCAGCGGTCGAATTCACGCGCCCGCGGGCTTGATCATCCTCCGGCATGGCATCTGCACTGCCGGCTGTTGGCCTCTCACACGTCAGGGGCTCATCACTTTCAGGCATAACGCCGGTAAGCTCCGGGAGCGGATCTTCTTCAATGAAAGAGTTCATTACGACCATATCCCAAGGCGCCGAAAGCAGAAGATCCACACCGGGGTTCAGTTCCTTCACTTCACAACTGCACGCACCCGAAAGGAACACGGCGGCCTCACGGATTTTCCGGGCCGTAATGTATTCTCCGAACAGGCATCCGAGTGATCTTCCTCTCCCGAATACCGGGAACAGCATCGGTTCATCCGTATGCTCAAAAAGGTCCGGTTCACTTTTCATCAGTGTCTCAATAAAGATATATTCAGCGGGATCATCCCGTAGAAGTGTCAGAATGGGAAAACCATAGGTCAGTCTTTTACGCTTCGCTCCGTCAAGGATGGTAAAGGGATTTCGTTTAAATCTGTTCAGGGCAAGATCAAGCGCCTGTTTTATCATGGCCAATGCACCATCATCCGCTTCTTTGTTCCCGGAAGGAATGAACACCCACACGACGGATTCGCCCTTAATCAACCCTTCCGCAATCTGCTGCCTTTTGGGCGATTGAACAAGCTTGTCTATAAGGGATTGAGAAGGTGTTTCACGCAAAAACGGGGGACTCTTTCCCATCTGGCCCGGGTACCAGATTGCAAGGAGCGGTAGTTTATCAGGTATTGGCCCTTTAAAAAACGCTGTCAGCTTTTCTGTTGAAAAGGTATCGGCATCCACGGGCTTGACTATAAGGTTAAGCGCCGCCTCGGCACGGGAAGCATTGTTAAGCTGATCAAGAAACGACTGGTCCTGTTCGCTGATTTCGCCCCTGTAGATGTATATTCCCTTGTAGGCATCGGGTTTCCACCGTTCCAAGGCATAGCGGAACACAGGTACGGAGCACGCATGCGCGTAATGGATGGAGATTATCAATGGACAAAAGACGGCCGGGAATAAAAGAAGATAGTAGAATCTGAATAAATTGGTTTCTGTTTTCATGCTTTATCGAATTAAAACAATGTTTTTTGCTAACTTTCCTTGCCCATGTAACAAACAACATTTCCGTCCATGGTCGTCATAAAGATACTGCCGTTGGCAGCGGCCATTCCGTCCCATACGGGCATTGATTCCATTTTGTATTCAGCTAGTTTTTTGCCGGTTTTTGTATCGACAGCCCACATGATCGAGCCGTCTTTACCCTTCAGCACGGCACTCTGTTCTGCGAGCTTGTCACGAACAGCCTGATCATCCAGTGCAAAAAAGGCGTCTTCCTCGCTTATTATATCAGGCGGGCCTGCCGCGAACATCGTATTACCCGTAACAACAAGAGCCCGTGCCTGGAAGGCCGGATCTTCGACCTTCCATTTATACTGTACAGCAGTCTGCGTATCCTTTGGAATATCCTGCCTGAGCTTCCAGTCTCCTGCATAGTTGAAGAGACTTTTGTCAAAAGCGTTCATGCTTTCCGGCTGTGCCATTATCTTTTCTATGGATTGTTTGTCCCCGGCCATTTCAGCTGCAAAGAGCTGGAAGTCTATGACAACTGATTCACTGTAATACTCGGGTTTGCGGCTGAAACCATATACGGTGTTGTCATCAACTGCGATAAGACGACCGGCAGGGGTCATTTTCCCCATTATTTCCCAGCCGCCCCAGCCGCCTTTTACACTTTTTCCATACATCATATAGGACCTGAAAAACTGGGAGTCATCCAGAAAACCAATGGGTGAAAAAACATGTGCGCCTTCACCGGTCTGTTTTGTTACATCCCTCACACCGATAAACGTCCTGTTTCCATCCATATCAAATTCCTGGGAGCGCATATAAAAGTGCTTACCATTGCTTGAAAGGATATCGTTCAGGCCGACAGGCATATCCAGGCTTACACTCAAAAACTGGATATCTTTGCCTGTATTCGGATCGATTTCATCCATCACTTTTTCAGAGATTTTTTCTCCCGTCCTGGGGTCCAACTGCAATAACCGCATTCCCCCATCCAGGAAAAGAGTGCGGCCTGCAACACAGTAAACTTTGTCGTCTTCGACCAGCACACTGCCATGTACGGGCCAGACGGATTCCAGTTGTTCATAGGACATCATGCGGCGATCCATCGGAGCTGCTCGAAAACGCCATACAAGTTCTCCGTCGGCAGAGTTAAGGCAGTATACATAGCCATCAGTGGAACCGAAAAGAACACGGCCCTGATAAATGGTTGGTGGAGAATCAACCCTTGCACCGGCAGTATACTTCCAAAGCACATTCCCGTCGGTTGCATCAATTGCATAAACAGTATGTGTATCGATCCGGGCTACATATATCCTGTTGCCGGCGACAACCGGACTGCTGAGTTTACCTTCAAGTTTGACCCTCCATTTTGACGTGACATCTGAGGGAATGGCCTGAGGCGTATAACCGGTTCGTCCTTTGTCATGCCTGTAAGTAGGCCAGTCGCCCGCGCCTGAATCATCGACGACCTCTACGTTATAGGCAGGGCCTTTTTCAAGCCTGTTGCCTTCTGCCTCCTTTTTAAGGTCAGGCTCTGATGCAAATGCGCCACCTATCGCGCCAAAACCTTCGAGCTTTGTTTCAAGGTAACATCCGCACGCATTAGGCGGTGTATATACAAGTCCGTTGCTTGGCATAATACCGTAAAAACAGCCGCCGCGTGTGTAGTGATTCACGTCCCAGTGTTCCGCCTTAAGGTCAATAAATTCAAGGCCTGTACGGGATGGAAGAATGTACTTTTCAGTGGCTTTGCTTGGATAACATCTCTGGTGAAACCAGTATATGTCAGCGTCGCACATAAATTCTTTTATTAATTTACCGGTATGGAGGTCTCTTCCTTGATATTTTCCGTCTGCCTGTCCCCACGCGATATTACCTGTCCAGACCGCACCGTCGATTACAAATATGTCTTCAGGCGAATAATGTCCGGAAAAAGGGATCGGGGTTTCCCAGAGTTTTTTACCGTCCTTGGTGGAAAGTGCCATCACCGATCCGGCCACAAAGTCTCCTTCTCCGCCTACGGAAAAGACAAGAACATCGTCTGAAACCACAAGCCGGGGCGCATAGGCAGTATCTACCTTCCTGGTTTTAATGGGCGCCGACTGCCATTTTTCTTCACCGCTGGTACGGTCAAGCATTACAAGGTTGGATCCGTTATAAAAATAAACCGATTTTGCGTCGGCAGATAAAGAGAGGGGGCTTATTGGATAGTCTTTTGTCCAGTTGGCATTGCCGCTTGCCATATCAAGGGACATGATTTTGCAGGGCTTTTTACTCCATGCCCACCCACTTCTGGCTTCCGCAGCCCTGTCCCATACATAGGTTGTTGTCGATGTGTAATTTTTATCTGATTTTTCAGGCCGTCCGACAACCAGGAAAAGTGTATTGTCCGAAAGAAGTATTTCTGATGTTTCATCAGTTCCCTCGAATGTGCGAAGGATTTCACCTGTTACAGCATCAATTTCGCTTAAAGGCGCATCAATGCCAAGCGTTACGTATACCCTGTCTCCCTTTGCCACAAGACGGCGCGGCAGATAGGCAGGACCGCTCTTCATAGGGAACATATGATCCTGCCATTCCGGAATGGGTTTTTTCCATAAAATAGTACCGTTAAATGCATCACGGGCATAAAGATAGTTTACTGCGGGCAGTTCGACCGATTCTTTAGGACCTTCATCTATTATATAGAATATTCGACCGCCGGCAGATACAAGTGCGCTTAAGCTTGCCGTCACATCATGGTGTCTTCCCCACATGGGGCTTCCCACCCACTGGTAATGTTCTACGGGAGAGATCGTCAAATCCTTTGAAACCGCTTTGTTACCTGCATCATGAAAATACTGGTTCCATTCATCCATTTCCGCGGGCCTGGGTTTTACGGTCTTTTCCCAGCCTTTATCGGATTTAGTCATGAGGACGCCGTCCGGTACGAGCACTCTCATCACTTCATCCATGGGTATGTCGCCCAGATTGTCAGTTACAATCAAATTTACCAGTTTATCTGTGTAGGGCAGACGGTTATCTGTCAAACGATCCACGGATACACGGCCGTATGCACCCTTTGACATGATATACTCTCTGGCCTTTGATACGTTATCCGGGTTTGAATCCAACCCGTGAACAAGAAAGCTGTCGTTCTTTTTAAGGGCCAGGGTAAGATCGCCGTCACCGCAGTTGACATGAACGACAAACCCGCCTTTGACACCGGACTGTTCAAGGATAGCCGCTGCCGCGGTCGTGCCGTCCGCCCGTGTTTCGGGTTCATTCCGGGAACAGCCGGAAATGGAAAGAAATACCACCAAACAAAACGCAGCGACAAAATTGATTACAGCGGCTGTTTTCATTTTATCGGTTTTCATTGGATATCCCCTCTGAGATATATAGTTGCCATATTATTCAGGCTTATGAAACTCAAGCCATATCCCATAGTTAATATTCCCCGCGCCGGGAGGTTTCGGAACAATAATCCTGAACTCCGGAATATTTAACGCTTCCATAATAGCTCTCATCGTTTCAGCGGTCTTACCGACATCGTACTTAAGTTCAACGATTTCGGCAATATTATCCCTAAGCGATAGCGCCCACCTGGGTGAAAAGGGCCCTCGTATCGGCAACATCCCAATGCTCGATAAGCTTTCCGTCCTTCAGGCGATACATGTCGACCGTATCGAAATTGATTCTGTTCCCCGTGGGCGGATATTCAAGAAATCCTTCACCGGAATGCGTTCCGGTAATCGTATTATAGACAAACACGAAATCATCTTCGGCAATCATTCGGTTGATGGTTGCGCAAAAATCGGGAAGAGCAACAAAAAAACCTTTATGGAATTCGACGAACCCGGCCTTTCCCTGGCGCACATCCGGGTTGTGCTGGATATACTCGTCATGCATGAATCGATCCACGGCGCTTAAGTTACGTTTCTGAAAAACTTCCGCGTAAAATTCCCGAACGATTTTTTTGTTTTTTTCTCTTTGCATCCGATTATCCCTCAAGCCTTTATTAGAATTGCAGCATCTAAACCCCCTGAAAAACAACCACAGGACACTGACAGCAGGAAGCTTGATATTGTGCCCTTTTTTCATATGGACCATAAGCTCTCTGGTCCATGTGTGTCAACCATGTTGCAGGGGAAGGATTTTTTTATGCGGTCAATCCTTTGCTTTCGGAGGTGACGCCTGCATGGAAACCGTGACCCTATTAGCAGGATTCGCCAGGATCGATTTCTTTGCGATCACCTCCTTCAGCCTGCAGAAGTGCCACTCCGGATCGGATGTACGCCAGGTTCCGTTCTCATAATTTGCACAACTCACAGGCTTTTCGAGAGGATACTCTTCGATGGGATCGTCAACAATGTTGTAGAACACACAGCTTTCCGTTTTCGTGTTCGCATCGCAGATGACTTTGTACGTGGCGTTTCGCGCACCGACTTCTATGGGGTAAGGCTTTTTATACGCGTTCACTGTAGCCGAAAGCAGATACCCTTTATGGGGATCACGCGTTTCTTTGGCGCCCTTGAAAAGTATCGGGGTAAGGGAGACGGCGTCGACATCGACCATGCCGTTGCCTTCTCTGTTGGGAACCATTTTCGGCACATCGAGACCGGCCAGTTCCAGGATAGTGGAGAACAGATCCACATTGTGGATCCACGCATCGCTTTGGGAACCGGCCTTTATGCCGGGCCCTCGTATGGCCATGGAGACCCTTACACCGCTCTCGTAGGCCGTGCCCTTGCTGCGTCCCCGTTTGGTGATATACATGTTGTCGATAAATTCTCTCTTTGGCCCGAACATCCACGTACCATTGTCGCCGAGGTAGATGATGTAGGTATTCGGATCCAGCTTGTCCACCGTTTCGATCAACCTGCCGATCATGGTATCCATGGTGTTGGTCATGGCACGCATAAGCGCCTCCGAAGAGCAGGCACCTACGTCAGCCGAGCCGAATCGACCATCGGGTCCCATACACGCTTCCATCTCTTTTCGCGATACTTCGTCCATCGTATCGGCATTGGGAATAACCATGGGATTGGGTTCCTGTTTGCCCGTGATATGGGACAGGTTGAAGGCGAACCAGGCAAACCATGGCTTATCGGAATTCTTCTGTTCCTGTTCGGTGATCCACTTGATGGCATCCGCTGTTTTTACTACCGGGGCAAAGGTGGTGGGTTCGATACCCGGCAGGGATCTCGTGGGGGCCTTTTCCGTCCGCCACCGGTCGGGTGGCGTGGTATCGTCCTGGACGTGATAGTCCCATTCATAATATGTGGTGACACCGCCGTGGAGATTGCCCTGAAAAAGGTCGAACCCCGCCTCCTTCGGCTTCATGCCCGGGTATTCGAACAGGCCCGCGATGTGCCATTTGCCGAACACCGCGGTGCTGTAGCCCCCCTTTTCCTTCAAATCCTTTACAAAGGAGTGATGGTTCTGGGAGAGCCAGCCCGTGGGATCGATGATCCCCGTCTTCGCGGCATAAAGGCCGGTGAGAAGGGATGTGCGCGTGGGAGAGCAGAAGGGCTGTGCCCAGGCATGGGTAAACCGCATGCCCCCCCTGGCAAGTGTGTCGAGTACGGGAGTGGAGGCGGGGCGGCCGTCGATCTCTTTGTATTTCGGGTGATTATGACCCGAAGGACCGTATTGCTTTGTAAGCCTGTCGATCATTCCGGGATACATGTCGGTTGTCACATCGATGCCGATATCGTCACCGATGATCAGCAGGATGTTCGGGCGGTTGGAGTTGCCGTCTCCGGTTGCCGCGTGCAGGGATGCGGATAAAACCGAAATCGCGGCTATCAGGACAACCGCGCACAATACTCTCCGGATAGCTCCGTTTCTCATTTCTTCGCTCTCTTTCTTCGCTCCTGCCTTGAGGGTGAGGCATGAGGAGAGCCCCATGACTATCCTCATGCCTCCTGTTAAAGCCTACTCCATTATATACCCTCTCCTATCCCTCACTAGAAATGTATTTTCATCCCCAGGTAGAAACGACGCCCGTTGGTATCGTTGAGCTGGCTGCTGAAACTGCCGCCGTACATGTCGGTACTGCTGGTGTAATCCCTGTTGTAAAGCTCCGGCTCTATGTTGAACACATTTTCGATACCAAAACGAAGCTGCAACTGGTCCGTCACACGATAATTGCCCAGCAGGTCGAACATGTGATACGCTTCAAGAGGCGTGTTGCTTCCGGATACCTGTTCCAGTTCATCCATATACTGCCAGCGAAAGCTGACATCCCAGTCACTCATATGGTAGGAAACCGTAGTCAACGCACGCCATTCAATGCTGTTGCCGTTAAGACCGTTACCACTGGGACCAAAGGTGCCCACATAATCAACCATCGGGTTGGTGGGAAGTTCGGAGGATTTCATTTCAAGCAGATAGTTGATCAGAGTGCTCACATTTACCCGGCCGGGCCCTGCATCCATACCCCAGTTGATCTGAAGGTCCAGGCCCGAGGTTCTGAAACGGCCGTTGTTGTAATATGAACGAAGGACGTTGCCGAGAATACCGCTGTCGGATCTACGTTCCATGCCGGTACAATACGGCGAGTTGGGATCAGCCGTCGGGTTGAATGTCGGAGATGCACACATCTGAAGTACGACATCGGCCGTCTGCCGGCCGATCGCATCATCAATGTTTATGGTATAGTAGTCAAGCGAGATGCGCCAGTCCGAAAGCCATGAGACATCATGGACAAAAGAATCCAGCACGAAGCCGACGGTCCATGTATCGGCCGTTTCCGGTTTCAGGTCCCCATTCCCCTGGTCGATCGGCCAGAGCCAGGCAAAGCCGCCCGTGGGCATATCGTCAAAATCGTCCGTCAGTATGGGCGCACCGTTATCCGGCATACCATCACCGTTTTCATCCGGTCCATGTATGGTATTCGATCCGGCGTCATTGTCCGTTGTCGTGCCGGGGTTGGCATTGGCATAAGCAATGATATCCCGCCAGTCCGCTCCGTAGAATTCATAATCGGCGTCCGGGTTTCCCGTCGCTTCCATCTTCTGGCCGCAGAGGGAGACGATATCCAACCAGTTTTCGTTCGATCCGGAGTTGGCGGTCCAGCCCGTTGCCGAATTCCTCAGGGAACAGACATCGCCATAGCTCATCGCCCCGAACGTCATGGTCCGGGCTAAATACAACTCGGCGATGTTGGGCGCGCGTTCCGCCCTGTTGTAACCGCCGCGGAAGCGGAGAAAACTGGTTGGCCTCCAGTCGATCTGGGCTTTGTAAGTGTTGCTGGCACCCGTCGTGTTATAGTCGGAAATACGGCCGCCGAGGTTGAGATCCACCTGCTCGGCAAAAGGAAGCTCCTTCAACAACGGAATAAGTAGTTCCGCATAGCCTTCCGTTACGTCGATCTTTCCTTTCGCTTCACCGGCCGGATTGAGTCCCAGGATCTTATCGTTCCAGGATCTTCCCTCGGTGTTTACGTTGTCGCCCACGAACTTATAATCTTGTTCCCGGTAGCTGACACCGACAGCGCCGCGCAACTCACCCATGGGCAAATCCGCTATGGGACCCTGGGCGTTTGCTTCATAGATAGTCTGCTTCATCACCTGCCTGCTCTTTACGGGAGCTTCCACTGCATCCCAGCAATCCTGCGTGACGGAGCCCCAGTCAAAGGGATTTAAACCGCTGGTACATGTTGCCGTTGCACCGCCGAAATTGCTGAACTCTTCATTGCCTTTAAGCACCAGCCCTTCGCCGAAATTCTTATAGTCAGGCCAGTATACGGGCGTGTATGTACCGGTCGCTGCATCGTAATCATAGCTCATAACCCCGCCCATGACGCCCCTTAACCGTTCCAGGGAATACATGCCGTGCATCTCGGAAATGTTCTCCGCCTCGCCGTATGAAACAAAGGCTTCCCATGTCCAGTCTTCCAGCAGGGGAATATTACTTCCCTCGAGGCCCGTGGTAATATTGAAGGTATTGCTTTCGGAAAGCCCGACGCGGTTATTAGGCATAAGCGCCCGCAATTCAAATGTCGCATCCGGATTGGGCCTGGAGTCGAGGATGGACAATATCTCCGCGGGAATCGCATCACGGTTCCTGGTGGGATCGATGATAACGGTCTGGTTCCCGGAAAGAATTCCGCCCTCCTGGATGGTTTTGGAACTGGTCTTGCTGAAATAGGCCTGGCCGAAAACGCCGATATAGTCGTTGATTTCATAATGCCCCTGGGAATAGAAATTCCAGCGCTCCAGGGGAAAAATCAGGTAGGTCTCCAAATTGTTCTGGCTGAGGTTGCCGTTGTTCAACAGTTTGACCTTATAGCCGTCAACAAGGCCGAGATCTTCGGCGGCGGCTATACCCGGTCGGCCGTTGGCCTCAAAACCGCTGAAGGCTTGACCGCTCTCCTGGTCGACAAAAACAAGTACGCCACCCAAGCCACCGAAGCCTTCGCTTTCGGGAAGATCCATAACCTCATTCATGACATCGGCGGAAGGCAGATTGGTTCGTCCCAGATTGACACCCGAATAGGGCGGCCAGGTCTGGGTTCCGGAAATGGACGGATCCTTCCAGTTATCCCTGAACCATGAGCGGTCCCGCTGGCGGGCATCTCCACGATCATTGTAGCCGAAGGACAACATTATATTGCCCTTGTCGTCGGCAAAATTGGCCCCCATGACGCCGGAGATATTGTATTCAAGATTGTCGCCTTCCTGAGTCACGCCTACTTGTGCATTGATCTCAGCCCCCTCATACCTGTCCTTCATGATGAAATTGAGAACGCCGGCCATGGCGTCGGCGCCGTAAGTTGAAGAAGCGCCGCCCGAAATGGCTTCCACATACTGGATCGCCGCGGTAGGAATGGTGTTGATATCCAGGACTCCGGCGGCATTCGAAGGCGTTCCGCGACGGCCGTTGATGAGCACCAAGGTACGGTTGGCGCCGATACCCCTGAGGGCAACCGTAGCTTCACCGGGCGAATTTGTCGCCGTCGGTTGAATGTCTTGGCCGGCCACCTGCGGGACATCCATTGTCGGCGTGAACTGGGGAAGCTTGTTCAGCATGGTTTCGATCGCCGATGTGGAGGACTGTTCCAACAAGTCTTTGTCAACGGTCACGATGGGGCTGGTTGATTCGTTGTTGTTGCGTGCGATTCGTGACCCTGTCACAACGATCTCCTCAAGGATAAATTCTTCATCCTGAGCAAATGAAGGATATATCTCAAGTGTCACTAAAGCAAAGCACGTGAGGAAAAAACACAAAAACCGATTTCTAAATAACTGACATTTTTTTCTACCCATAACTCCTCCCATTCAATGAAATATTTAAATACTGCACTAAAACCTTTCCCGCCAAAAAGCATCGGGATATGGAGTTCTGAAGGAGATTTTGATTCTGCCACCGGTGGCGGAATCGCCCCCTCCGCCTCAACACTTTAATATCATATATAATTATTGTTTTGTTTACACTTGTCATTATGCAAATCCGCAAACCTACTGGAGGAACTACCCCACTTCTCCCGGTCATGGTATCAACACAATTTTTGCTTCATATTCGCCGCAAGCGGCTGATTATTAGATTCGGGCTTCGTTATTCAGCATGATGGCGCCACAAAACCCTTTTCACTAAGTTGATTTAACGATGGTCACGCACACAGGCCGCATATTGTTGGAGAATCAGGGGGGGGGAGGATGACCTCCAATTCAGTTGGTTTCTGCAAGAAACCCTATAGCGGCCTGTGTGCAAAATACAATGAAGCTATTCTATAGTACCTACCAATAAACATGCTATGTATTGATCAGTTAGGTAAGAATAAAAAATGCGACATGACCATCGCGGCAACGCTATTAGAGATGGCGGAGATTGTAAACAACAGAAAAAATACAATTATAGTACAATAAAATATTGTACTATAATATTCGGCATCATCTGCGATGCTAAGGAATTATGGTTATAGGCGATAGGCCGTGGGCTATTGGCAAACGACTACTGAATTATCAAACGCTTTCCCTATCACCCATCACCCATAACCTTCCACCTTATGCACTTTGCCTTTCATATCAGCTATAAGCCATGAGCTATCAGCTGTTAAACCCATAGCGCATAGCCCTTTGCCCTGTGCCTTCCCATCTTCCTTTCGCTATAGAAGGTGGAGTAAAACGACTCCAGAACTTCAGGCACTCATATGACTATATAACCTCAAAACACTACCCCTTTTAACCCGCATGTAATCGCCTTTGTGGCGGGTAGATTTTTCCTTGACATCGCACATCGAAATTGGCATATAATTAAGGCCTGATATTAAGTTTCCACCCGGGATACACTGTAAGTTAAAGACAAAAAAAATTAATCGGTTAAAAAGATGCATGGGACAAATTCCTTTTAAACGCCACTGCATTTTTCTTCTCAGGTACAGTCATCCCCGTTGAGGACAATTTCACGCAGAATATAATTGAGAAGCAAATTCTACAACAAAACCTTAGAAAACATAAGCAGAATGGCTTATTCTTTCCTGTTACCTATTACATTCATTTAAGGAGGAGTACTATGCGGATGAGATATTTTATTATCGCAATCACATCAATTCTATTGCTGGGCGTTTCGGTGTCTGGCGCATTGTCGGCGCAAACCATCACGGTCACCTGTGGCCGGGCATGCCTGGAAAACTATGTTGATCGGTACCTGGATGCGATGGCGGCAAACGATCCGAACCCCGAACTTTTTGCAAGGAACTGTCGGTTCACCGAAAATGGAGTGGAACTGCCGTTGGGTGGTGAGGGACTCTGGTACAGCATGTCCGGGAGGGGAACCTATAAATTTTATGTTCCTGATGTGGAGACAAAGCAGGTCGCCTATATCGGGACGGTTAAAGAGGGACGCGGTAATACTGACGCGGAATCCCCTGAGGATTCGATATCAGCTTTTGCACTTCGTCTGAAAATCGATGACAATGGAAAGATTTCCGAAGCGGAACAGTTGGTCATACGTCCGGAAGTCAGCCTGTTCGGTCCTGAAGAAGAAAGCTCTTCCCCCTTTCCGGAAACCGGTGAAGCCGTCGAGAAAATGAAAGCCCCCCACAAGATATTCAAGGAAACCATCCCCGAGGCCGAACGGATGTCCCGGGAAGAACTTGTAGAAGTCGGGGATTACTATTTTGAGGGGTTGCAGCGAAATGACGGGAAGGGGTACTATCCTTTCACGGATGATTGTGTGCGTTACGAAAACGGAAAGGACGTGCTCCTTTCCACCAATCCTGAAACGGGTGAACAGACTCGCATGACCTGTAAGGCACAATTTGAGAAAAACTTGAAAGGTATTGTTACCCGCGTTCGCGATCGACGATTTGTGGCCGTGGACAGGGAGAAAGGCATTGTTTTCGCTTTCGGCTTCTTTGATCACCACCAGATCAATTGGACCTGGCAACTTGCGGAGCTGTTCAAGGTCGAAAAAGGGAATATTCGCAGGATTGAAGCCGTATTTCACCGATGCCCCTTCGGCATGAATTCCGGATGGAGTACTTATGAGCAGGGGATGTCCGAGGAACCGCAGAGCATTCGGTAAATAAATACTTGAGGAGGATTAAATGCTCAACAAAAAGAGGATACTTTTCATCGTCCTGATTCTTCTATGCGTTATTGCAGCCGCGTCAATATCGGGATGCACGGAAAAATCGACGGAGACATCAGCGGCGAATGATGTATGCGACCGCGAATGCCTCGAAGGATTCGTGACGACATATATCGAAGCCATGCTTACCCATAACCCGGGATCTCTTCCTGTCACCGAAAACGTCAGGTTTACGGAAGACTGTAAAGAGATAGCGCTTGGAGAAGGCCTCTGGAAAAACATATCCGGTCTGACCGGCTACCGCAGGGATATCCTGGATGTCCGGCAAGGCGTTGCCGTGTCATTTCTCGTTGTGGAAGAAGCCGAATCACCCGTCCTGTTTGTCGTGCGACTGAAAGTCGATGACCGGAAGATCACTGAAGTAGAGACCACGGTGGTCCGAAATCAGAAAGAGGGCATGCTCTTCAATCTTGAAAATCTCCAGACCCCCAGCGAAACCATGACATCCTTCCCGGCAAAGGAACAACTGAACACACGGGAAGAGATGATCGAGATGGCCCTGACCTACCCCGCCGGTCTGAAGGTCGGCAGTTTTGAAAAAGTGGATTCGCCAATGGCGGAAAATGCCTACCGGTATGAAAACGGGCAGCTCATGGCCGGACCCGGCTGTGATTTTTTCGAAGGCTGCGACAATATGAAGAAGCAGTTCATCCCGACTCTGGCCGGAATTACGCATCGTGTTATCGCCGTGGACGAAGAGCAGGGCATCGTCGCCATGCGCATGAACTTCGGCCCCGGATCACTTTTCCAGGGAGACGGTGCGCTGGATGTATGGCACTCCTTCAAAATATATGATGGCCGGATGCACGCGGCCGAAGCCTATTGTGAAATCGTACCGCCCCGCACCGGGTTCGGTTGGGAAGAGCCCATGGACAGGGCACAACTTGTTGATTTAATGGATCGATATCTCGCCGCCCTTGTGAAACACAATCCCGCCGGCATCCCCCTGGCAATGGATGTCAAGCTTGTAGAAAATACCAAGCCGACGCCCATCGGGGAGGGGCTCTGGAAAACCGCCGGCAAGTTGCCGACAGATTTCAAAATTTATGTGGCGGACCCTGTTGAGAACCGCATCGGGTTTATGGGGGTTATGGAAAGCGACGGCAAACCGGTTCTCCTGGGCGCCCGACTCAAGCTTGCGAATGGCCAGATTGTCGAAATCGACCACATGGTATCCCCGGCAGTGTCCGCTATGGCCGGCGGCTCTATCCCGGAAGGCCTTAAAGAGCCGCGGCCGGCCCTGGTTGAAAAACTGGCGGAATCGGAAAGAACGCCCCGGGAAGAGATGCTGAAAGCCGCCCTCTCCTATTATCCGTCCCTTGAACTGAATGACGGATCCATCGCACCCTATGCCGACGAGTGTCAGCGGAATGAAAACGGCATGACCACCGCAAACAACCAGAACCCGCAATTGGGCGACGGCGCCATGACATCCGCCGGCGGCATGCTCACCTTCATGAAGATGACATGCGCGGATCAGATGGACACCGGTATGTGGCGGTATATCACCGACATCAATCAGCTTCGGCCCGTGGCTATCGATGAAGAGATGGGACTGGTCATGGTATATTCGGTGTTCAACCATGACGGCGAACCGGATCCCATGCCGGTCGTAAACATTCCCGAGTTGACCGAACGAAAAAACGAATGGGGGCAGTTCACCGTTCCGGCAGCTCATATCTATAAGATCAGAAACGGGAAAATCTACGAGATCGAAGCGATGGCAATTCTCGATGCGCCGTATCTGTCCGACGATGGCTGGAGCTGCACCCGGAAATGTCTTGCTGAAAAAATGGATCAGTACCTGGATGGTCTGGCAAAGAACGATCCTTCAGGGCTACCGCTGGCCTGGGATGTGAAGCTGGTTGAAAACACAAAAAAAACACCCATTGGCGAGGGATTGTGGAAAACCGCCACCGGCGGGCCCACCAATTTTAAAATAGTCGTTGCCGACCCTGTTTCCGGTGAAGTGGCGTTTATGGGCGTGATCGAAGAGAATGAAAAACCGACCATCGCTGCCATTCGGCTCAAGATAGTGGACCACAAGATAAAGAAAATCGACCATCTCGTTGTTCACAATGAAGACGGGGCACCCTTGAGTCCCAACATGTCCGAGGTTCGTCCCGCGCTGCTTGAACGGCAGCCCAAGATGGAACGTGTTTCAAGGGCCCGAATGATAGAAGCAGCCAATGCTTATTACGAGGCGATTGTTCAGGACAGCGGCGATGTGGCCCCCTTTGCGGATGAATGCCAGCGCCGGGAAAACGGCCTGATCACCGCCAACAACCCGGAACCGCTTCCCGAAGACGCGGATGAGATGATGCAGGCCATGGCCGCATTCGGTCAGATGACATGTCGCGAACAGCTCAACACCGGTGTCATGAGTTATATCACGGATATCACCGACAGGCGTGTTTTTGCGGTGGACGAAGAGAAAGGCCTGGTATTTGCCTTCTCCATATTCCGTCACAATGGCGAACCGAAAGTGCTGAAAATCAAAGGCGTGGATGGCGTAACGGAACGCGAGAACAGTTTTGGTGTTTTTGATCTGCCCGCCGCCCACATCTACAAGATCAGAAACGGTGAAATATACGATATCGAAGCGATCGGGTATATAGCGGCGGATCATGGGATTACCACCGGGTGGGAATAGGCCGTAGGAGCCGATATCCGCAAATAAGGTTTTTACAGGGGGCGATGCCGTGCAATCGCCCCCTTTTTTAATTTAAAAGATCAACCGCTCAGGCATCCCTGTTTGCCAGGGTAATCCCAATCGGATTTTCATAAGGTTCCATAGCGGTTTTTTAGAAAATGAACGTCCAACTTTCAACTTCCAACGTCCAACGTCGAATGTGGAGGTCGCTTCGCTCCCTCCTTCAAAAAGATATTAGCGATTATTAATTGAAGTTTGTGAGGCATTTCTTAAAAAATAATTAAAATCGGCAGCATGCCTTATTCGATGTTGGACGTTGAACGTTCGACGTTGGACGTTCATCTTTTTAGATATCTGCGCCATGGTCCAATACAGTCTCACCGCCCTATTTTTCCTCGACACAAAAAAGGAAGTCTCCTATACTGTCACTTATCATTGATATTCATTTTGAAAAAAGGGGGGTCTCTTGAAAAAGAAAAAGTGTTTCCGGGTATTTGTATTGGCCATTCTGGCGATATTGCCGGCCCTGGCAGGTATTTCGCGGGCAACGGAATCCAAGGTCACAGTCTATAACCCACTGGGGCAGCCCCCGGCAATTGAGCGGGTACCCATGGCGCCAAGGATTGATAATCTAAAAGGCAAGACAATATATATTGTCGACATCGGATTTTCCGCCACCCACCAGTTCCTGACGGAATTACAGGACCTTTTAAAGGAAAAATATCCCGATACGACCTGGATTGTGCGGAATAAAATCGGGACCTATTTTAACGACGATCCCAAGCTCTGGGCGGAAATAAAAGAGAAGGGCCATGGCATGATCATGGGGGTCGGCCATTGAAGTACCTGTGCGCCGTCGGTCGCCGGCCACTGTTGGACAGTTGAAAAGATAGGCATTCCCACCGCCCCCATCAGCACACTGAAATTCGAGAATCTCGTAAAAACGTATTCCTATAAAAAGGGAATGCCCAATCATCGGTTTACGTTCGTTCCGCACCCCATTACAGGCGCCGCCGCGGATGTGTGCCGACAATACCTGAAAGGTAACGATCCGGTAACAGGCAAGCCTGTCCTCCGGGAAATCATCGATGCACTGACGGTTCCATTAAGCGGTGAGGACCAAAAAACCGGATTCATCGAGAGACCTACCGCACGTCTGGTCGAACCGGACGCGGCAGACAACCTGCACCAGCTGTTTCTGGAAAATGGGTGGACGGACGGGCTTCCCATCGTACTGCCCACGAAAGAAAGGGTTGCCCGGATGCTTGAGGGAACCAGCCACGAACCGACTGAACTGGTCGGCAAAATGCAGCCCTCTTCCCCGCACGAACTGTGGAGCTACACAGTCGAGAAAGTCGCCGTCAATGCCGTGATGGCAGGTGCGAAACCCGAGCATTTTCCGGTAATCCTGGCCCTGGCGTCAACCGGGGTAACCTCTATTTCCACATCCACAACCTCTTTCGCCACCATGGTGGTCGTCAACGGACCCGTAAGAAATGAAATAAACATGAACTCCGGAATCGGCGCACTGGGTCCCTTCAATCAGGCCAATGCAGTCATCGGCAGGGCGTGGACCCTGATGTCCATCAACCTGAGCGCTTCGGGCAAAGCCGGCGAAACCTATATGGGCAGCCAGGGAAACAATCTCAATTACAACAACCTCTGCTTTGCTGAAAACGAAGAGGAACTGCCCGAGGGTTGGAAACCGCTGCATGTGCAGAAGGGGTTCGGGCCGGAAGAAAGTGCGGTCAGCACCTTTCTGGGGTGGGGATTTACACATCCGGATCAGAGCATGGAGAAAGATTTCCATCCGCAGATCCCCTTCTGGTTGAAATTCGTCAGCCCCTTTTCATCGACAACGCTGCTTCTGGATCCGACCATCATCCATCAGATGAAAAAAAATGAGGGCATCGATTCCAAGGAACAACTTATCGAGTGGATTTACAAAAACACAACGGTCAGGGTCAAAGAGTGGATGGATGACTACTATGCCGTGCAGAATTTCGTTATCCCCATGGGCGAGATGGGGCAGGAACCCATCGCGTCCTGGTTGAAACTTCCGAAAGACGCGAACATCCCGCAATTCTCGAGTCCCTCAAAAATCAATATTCTGTCCGTGGGTGGGGGGACGAATTTTTTCTGGCAAGCAGGGGATTTCGGTTATTTGTCGAGTGCATCGGTGGATGAATGGAGATAGGAGAGGCAAAAAAAGGTGTCAGGTTTCAGGTGTCAGGAATTACGACCGAGGCACCTGAGATCTGGTCCCTTGTATTAATTCACAAATAGAATGCCCTTTTCGAAACGTTTCACTCTTTACATCACCCTCTCGCTATGTGGGAGGAGACTCATTATAGTCAACAATAGAACTTCAATCTTGGTTCTGATCAAGCGAGTGCGTCGGAATCCGGGGATAGGGCTGACCCTGACACCTGAAACCTGACACCCGAAACCTCATCATAAAAAAACCGGTCGGCGAAATTCTCGCCGACCGGTTTTATTATCTCCGGCTTTCGATCCTGCTGAAAAGCCTGTTTCTATTAATTTTAGAAGTTAATACGCGCGCCCATCCAGTAACGACGTCCGAGGGTGTCGTATCTTCCTAATGAAAACGTACCACCGATCATACCGTCATTGTTCTCGGAGAAATTCTGGCCGGAGTAAGGCGGCTTTTCGTTCAGCACGTTGTCGATACCGAGGCGGCTTTTCGTTCAGCAACGGAGCGACAGACCGTCCGTCAGGTTATAATTCCCACTCAGGTTGAACAGGTCGTATTCACGAATCCCCGGAGTATCCGGATTATAACCACTGGTAGCCCGGGACGACGGAGAAATGGGCCCCAGGTGATTCCACTGCAGGGCGACACGAATATCATCGATCATGTAGCTGATATCGGTCAGCATCCGGAACCGGTAACTGCTACCGTTGAGGCCGTTTCCTGACGGTCCCTGGGTACCGGCATATTCCACCAACGGATTGATACTGAGTTCCGACGATTTGATGCTGATCAGGTAGTTGGCCGTGGAGGTGACACCAAGGCGGCCCGGACCGAGATCCATGCCCCAGGTCAACTGCATATCGAGACCGGAGGTTCTGAAACGACCCGAATTAAGGAATGTCCGCTGCAGGTTGCCGATGGCGCCGAGTGTGTTGCGCGGGAAAAGGGCGCAATAGGGCGAGTTGGGATCGTAGTTCGGGTTGAACCTCGGATCCACGCACTGCTGCATCACGACGTCCATTGTCTGCTCGCCGATAGCATCGGTGATCTTGATGCTGTAGTAGTCGATCGAGAGCCGTGTGTCGGCAAGGTATGGAATATCCCTGAACGGCGAGTCGATGACGAGACCGACCGTATAGGTGTCGGCCGTTTCAGGCTCCAGGTCCGCGTTGCCTTTGGAGGTCGGCATAGCCATGGTGAAGAATCCGCCGGAATTGTACGGAACCCCGTCAGGGTTGTTCAAGACATCCCGGTAGTCCATCGAGTAAAACGTATCGTCGGCGGAAGCATCGCCGGAAGCCTCCATCAACTGACCGCACAATGTGACCACCTGCTGCCAGTTGGGGTTGTTATCCGGGTTGGCTCCATACGAATCGGTGCTGGTCAGCGCACAAACGTCGCCGCCGCCAAATGCAAAGGTCTGCTCGGACGGACAGGTACAATTCGGCGATGTTGGGTGCGCGCTCCGCACGGTTATAGCCACCACGGATACGGAGCCAATCGAGAATCTTCCAGTCCGCCAAGGCTTTGTAGGTGTAGCTGACGCCGGTGGTATTGTAATCCGAATGGCGGGCGCCGAGTTCGAGGTTGAGGTTCTGCACGAAAGGCAGGTCCTTCAACAGCGGAACGAGAAGCTCGACATACGTTTCACCCACATCGAGGCTCCCGTAGGTGTTGGCGGACGGATAGAGGCCGATGGCCTGTTCCAGGAAAGAGGTGCCCTGCATGACGATATTGTCGTTCAGGTAGGTGTATTCGTTCTCGCGATAGACATAACCGACCGCGGCGCGCATTTCGCCGGCAGGCAGATTGACAACAGGACCTTCCAGGTTCAACTCATAGATATCCTGGTTGGTGAACATCTTTGTCTTGATGTCGGCCCGGATGGCATTAAAACAGTCCTCGGTAATGCCTTCCGTAAACCAGGTAAACGGATTGAGACCGCTGGCGCAGGTGCCCACCGCGGAGGCAAAACCGTCATTCTCCTCGTTGCTGGTCCCTTCGAAGCCCACACCGAAGTTGGGTGCTTCCATGATCGCGCGGATACGCTGCAGTGAGGCAAAACCTGTCTGAAGTACCGTGGTCTCGGCTTCGCCATGCTGAACGTTGAAATCCCAGGTCCAATCGATTTTCGGAATGGAACCGTTGAGGCCAACCACCATGTTGTAGGTATAAACGTCGGTTTCCGAGCCGCGGTTAAAGGGCAGCAGCGCCGTAATTGTGACGGGCGCATCCGGATCCGGCCGGCTGTCAATGAGAGCCATCATATCGGACGGTATGGCATCGCGGTGAGTAGTCGGATCGATCGTAACATCCCAGAAACTGGAAATCGGTCCGGGCTCAGTCTTCGTCGAGGTGGCGACTTTACTGAAATAGGCCTGCCCGTAAATGCCGAGCCAGTCGTTGATATCGTAATTGGCCCGGGTGAAGATATTGTAGCGCTCCATCGGGTAAATCAGATAGTTTTCGATATTGTTGGTGGAGAGAACCCCGTTGGCGCCCACTTTGGTCTGATATCCGTCTACAATGCCTGCGGCGATAGCGGCGGGAACTCCCTGTTCTGAGATACCTTGCGAATAACCGGAAAAAAGCTTACCGTCGTTAGAAACAAAGAAAGGGGTATTATACACACCACCAAAGGGATTAGCGACTGGGTCGCCTGTGTAGTCCGCACCGTGTCCGACAAGCTCGTTTGCAGCCTCTATGGTAGGCAGATTCGTGAAATCGGAGAAGGTGATGCCGGCATACGGCGCAAAATACTGATCGCCGGCAACGGTCGTTCTTTTCCATTCGTCAACGTACCATTCATGGTCCTTCCGCATGGCTTCCTGACGTTCGGTATAGGAAAAAGCCATGCTGACATTACCGCGGTCCTCGGCAATATTGGCGCCCACGATACCGGAGTACTGGTATTCGAGGTTGTCGCCTTCTTCATTGATGGAGACCTGGGCATCGATCTGGGCGCCTTCGAAGTGTTCCTTCATGATGAAATTGAGAACACCGGCCATGGCATCGGCGCCGTATACCGAAGAGGCGCCGCCCGAGATGGCTTCCACGTATTCAATGGCCGCCGCCGGGATGGTGTTGATGTCGACAACGTTCAGGGCGTTCGACGGGGTACCGCGGCGGCCGTTGATCAGGACGAGGGTACGGTTGGAACCGATGCCGCGAAGTGCGACGGTGGCCTCACCCGGGGTGTTCCGCGCATTCGGCTGAATGTCCAGCCCGCCAATAGACGGGACGTCCAGTGTCGGCGTGAACTGCGGCAGTTTGTTAAGGGCACTTTCGATCGCCACCGTGGACGTATTCTGAAACAGCTTTTCGTCGACGGTCACGATCGGACTAGACGAATCATTGTTGTTCCGCACGATACGCGAACCGGTAACAACAATCTCTTCAAGCATGAATTCTTCGTCCTGAGCAAGCACGGTGCCTGCTCCTCCTACAGTGATTGCCAAAAAACACAGAATAAAAAAACACACAAAAAAACGTCTAAACAAATATCCTTCTCTTCCTACCATAAGATTCCTCCTGACAATGAAACAATTTAAGGTAAAACAACGAACGCAACCCCCTCCTGCAGGCTGCATGTAAATTCTGCCTACAAGTTCAAGTACTTACGCACACAAGGTCCTCAAGCCCATAACCATAACAGCTTATCGGCTTTCAACCACGGCCGTCAGTCGATGTGAATGCACCTCTCCCATTGGCGAAAAAACCCAAGGTAAAAGTTTCATAAACCCCAAAACTGTAAAGTACGCTATTGCTACAGGCAGGATTTACTACTGGATACACCAAGCTGAACAATAAACACACAACTCTGAAAACTGTGGGCAACCGCTGCGTTTATGAACATACCACATTGGTGTATCGATATATCAAGTATGCTGTTAAACCCATTATCAGGGAAAATCAAGTTTTTTTTTACACCAAGGTAAATAAAAATAAAAACCGGCCGGCGAAAATCTCGCCGGCCGGTTCCATTATCTCTGGCTTTCGATTCTGCCTGAAAGCCTGATATAATCTTATTTTTAGAAGTTCACACGAGCGCCCATCCAGTAACTCCTGCCCATGGTGTCATAATTCCCCGTCGGAAACGATCCACCGATCATGCCTTCCGAATTTGAGTAATCCTGACCGCTGTAAGGCGGTTTATCGTTCAGCACATTGTTCACACCGAAACGGAGCGCCAGGTTATCCAACAGGTTATAGGTTCCGCTCAAGTTGAACACGTCATATTCACGAATGCCTTCAATAGTCGTGTTCGGATTCGTGGCGGATCCCGCGGAGTCGATGGGACCGAGGTGGTTCCATTGGACGGAAACATTTAAGTCGTTATATATATAGTTGAAATTCGTCAGCATCCGGAACCTGTAACTACCACCGTTGAGGCCGTTTTGAGACGGGCCCTGGGTACCGGCATATTCGACCAGTGGATTATCATCATTTTCAGACGATTTCTTGCTGATCAGGTAGTTGAGGTTCGAATTTATCCCAAGTCGGCCCGGGCCAAGATCCATACCCCAGGACACACTGAAGTCAATACCGGAGGTCTTGAAGCGGCCATCATTTGAGAAGCTCTTCTCAATGTTGCCGATAGCACCGGTCTGGTTACGTTTGAACAGCTTACAATAAAAATTATCCATATCAAAGGTCGGATTGAATTTCGGATCCGTACACCGCTGCATCACGATATCCGCGGATTGCTCACCAATCGCATCAGTGATTTCTATCATGTAGTAGTCGGCCGAAATCCGCAGATCGGCGAGAGCCGGGATATCCACGAAAGGCGAGTCCAGTACGATACCAGCCGTCCAGGTATCAGCCGTTTCCGGTTCCAGATCCGGGTTACCGACCGTGGTCGGGAACAACCAGGTAAAACCGGTGGCCATATAATTGGTGGGTTCCACGCCATTCTGGACATCCTGCCAGGTTATCCCGGCACCGTAATAATCTTCATCGGCATTTGGGTCACCGGAAGCCTCCATGAGCTTGCCGCACAATTCAACCACATTCTGCCAGTTTGTGGGGTTGGCCTCATCATTGGCCGACCACGCCTGCAGGTTTTCAGTCGAGCAGACATCGCCGCCATAAGAAGCCCCGAAGGTCTGCTCAGCCTGCAGGAACAGCTCGGCGATGTTGGGGGCGCGTTCCGCGCGGTTATATCCACCACGGACACGGAGCCAATCCAGAATCCGCCAGTCCGCAAGGGCTTTGTAGGTGTAGCTGACGCCGGTGGTGTTGTAATCTGAACGACGGCCACCGAGTTCGAGGCTGAAGTTCTGTACGAAGGGAAGGTTTGCCAGTACCGGAATCAGGAGCTCGGCATACTGTTCACTCGTTTCGATATTCCCATCCGTGTCGCCGGACGGATAGACACCCAATACTTGATCCAGAAAGGATGAGCCTTGCAGAAGTAGGGTATCATTTTGGTATATGTAATCGTTCTCGCGATAGCTGTAACCTACTGCGCCACGCACCTCGCCCGCCGGCAGCTCAAAAATGCCGCCCTGGAAGTTCAACTCGTAAATGTCCTGCAGCATCAGCATCTTGGTTTTGACAGGAGCCCTTATGGCGTTATAGCAGTCCTCCGTCATGGTGGTGCCCCAGTTAAACGGATTGAGACCGCTGGTGCAGATTCCTGTCGCGGCGCCGAAGTTATTGTTATCAGGGTTGCCCGTATACTCGAATCCCGCGCCGAAGTTGGGTTCGGTCATGATCGCCCTGATACGTTCCAGGGATACCATGCCTGTCTGGAGTACAGTCGTCTCGGCCTCGCCATGCTGCACGTTGAAATCCCATGTCCAGTCGATCCCCGGAATCGTGCCTTCGACACCCGCAACCATATTGTAGGTAAAGGTCTCGGTTTCTGAACCGCGGTTGAAGGGCAGCATTCCATTGATTGTGAATTCCCCATTCGGATCGGGCCGGCTGTCAAGGATGGCCAGCATTTCCGAAGGAATGACGTCTCGGTTGATCGACGGATCTATATTAACACCCCAACCGCCGGTTATCGGACCGGGCTCCTGAATCGTCGTGGTCGTGACTTTGCTGAAGTAGGCCTGCCCGTAAAGGTTGATCAGATCGTTGATCTGGTAATTACCGTTTGAGAACACATTGTAGCGTTCCATCGGAAAAATCAGGTAGTTCTCGATGTTATTGGTGTAGAGCTGCCCGTTGACGCCAAGTCTGGTTTGATAGCCGTCGATGAGGCCCTCGGGAGCCCCGCTGACACCATTCCGGGTCTCACCGGAACCGTAGCCGGAATAGACTTGCCCGTCAAAGGAGGTGAACATGGTGACGTTTGTCAGATTGGTGTAGGTCGCGCCGTCAACAAGCATATTGGCAACTTCCAGGCTGGGTAAGTTGCTGTATCCGAGATTGACGCCTGCGAACGGCGGAAAGAATTGGCCGGCGGTATTCGTGTTACGTTTCCATTCATCCCGGTACCATTTATGGTCTTTCCGCTTCGCATCCTGACGTTCGGTGTACGAAAAGGACAGGGCGATGTTGCCGCGATCACCTCCGATATTGCCCCCGATAATGCCCGAATACTGATATTCGAGATTATCGCCTTCCTCGTTAATGGACGCTTGAACGTCCAGCTGGGCGCCTTCGAAATGATCCTTCATGATGAAGTTGAGAACACCGGCCATGGCGTCGGCGCCGTAGGTCGAAGACGCACCACCCGAGATAGTCTCAACGTACTCGATCGCTGCCGACGGGATGGTGTTGATGTCAACAACCCCAAGGGCGTTTGCAGGTGTACCGCGACGACCGTTAATAAGGGTGAGGGTACGGTTTGCGCCGATACCGCGAAGCGCGACGGTGGCCTCACCCGGAGTGTTCCGCGCGGTCGGCTGAATGTCGCCGCCGTTAGTCGGAATATCAATCGTGGGCGTGAACTGCGGCAGTTTGTTGAGGGCGGTTTCAATCGCCACTGAAGATTGATTCTGGAACAGCTTCTCGTCAACGGTTACAATCGGACTGGACGATTCATTGTTGTTTCGTACGATACGCGAACCGGTGACAACAATCTCTTCAAGAATAAATTCATCATCCTGGGCAAGCACACTGCCTGCACCTCCCAAAGCCAGTACCAGAAAGCACAAGATAGAACAGCACACAAACCAATTTCTGAACAATAGTCTTTTTCTTCCTCCCATAAATCCCTCCTGTCAATAAAATGATTCTTGGTAAAAAACTTCCTTCAGGCCGAAAACGTCTACCCCAAAATCATGCGCCAATAGGCACATACAAAAAGAGCCAAAAGCCAAATCGGCTCCTTTCTACCTCCATGAAAAAATATAACCTATTGATTTTATTTTTATATAAAAATTCAGAAAAAAATTAAAAAACTGCCGGCATTGTTGGCGGTTGTCATCATAACGACATTCGTCAACAATACTGGATCTCTGATGATTCGTCCGTTGAATGATTGCAGTCACCACCACTGGAATTGTTCTTCACGAATAGAGAGAACAAAACCCTTCAACTGGAGAATCACAAACGAGATCCAGCGCTGTTCTTTTTTTCAACTAAATTAAAATGAAACCAGAATCAGTGTACGTTCATGCTTAAAGCACCCTGCAACAGCCAGGGGCTTTCAACGCGGTACGGATAAAAAAGATACTACTAAATCTTAAAACAATAAAACTTAGTGCTACATAAGGTACTACTAAATCTTACTACATAAAACTTAGTGCATATTTTGAAGCGTTGGTATTGCGGTAAAAAATGATACTGTTGAGCCACTTTCAAATTAAAAGCCAGACAAAAAACCACCTCATATGAAGATGGACAGAAAACGACCCTCCAAACAACCTGGCAAACAAACCCGATTTAGGTTTATCACTGCCAAAAATAACTAATTAATGGAACTTAAAGGAAGGCGCTGTAAAGCGTGCATTAACTTGATGCGGGTAAATAGCCCTATTGATAAAAAAAATCAAGCTTTTTTTTGAGCAAATCGAAAATGTAAATTTTCAAGCGCCTATATCTCCCCATTTCTATATCAGAATCGTTCTTCCACGCCCCCGATTTGCCATCTTTTTTAAAACAAACACAACGTGATATCAGGTTTTTTCCTTGACATAATAAGAGGTTATTGGCATAAACGATACTGGAATTCACATGTCCGCAATCTAAATACGGAGGTATATATGGATCTGAACGCAAAAATTGACCCGGAGCTTATGCCGGCACTTGAAATGATGCCCCCGGAAGGTATGGATTTCAGTGATCTTCCCGCGGTACGCGCGATGAGCGATAAAATGTTTGCCGACATGGCGGCGATGATGCCGCCGGTTGAAGGCGTTGAAACCCGGGACAGGTTCGTACCCGGCCCTGAAGGCTGTCCGGATGTCGGTGTAAGGATCTATACACCCGAAGGAAACACCGATCCGATGCCCGGCATGCTCTGGATACACGGAGGCGGATATATCGTCGGTGACCTTGAAGCTGATGATCATACAATGAAGCAAATCTCTTCAAGTGTGGGGTGTGTTATTGTATCGGTCAATTACCGTCTTGCCCCCGAGAATCCGTTTCCGGCCCCGATCGAGGACTGCTACGCCGCCCTTCGATGGATGGTTGACGCCGGCGCCGGTCTGAATATCGACAACGCCCGCATTGCCGTGGGAGGGGGAAGCGCGGGCGGCGGACTGGCGGCCGGGCTTGCCATTTATGCCAGGGACAAGGCCGAAGTAGACCTGGCGTTTCAACTGCTGATATATCCCATGATTGACGATCGGAATGTGACCCCTTCAAGTCACGCCATAACCGACCCCCGCACCTGGGACAGAGAAAAGAATCTGTTCGCATGGCGGGCTTACCTGGGTAAAGCGGCGGATGTAGACAACATATCGCCCTATGCCTCTGCATCGCGTGCCAAAGACCTTTCGGGACTGCCGCCCGCCTATATCGCCGTCGGAGAACTCGACCTTTTCCTGGATGAAGATATTGAATATGCCCAGAGGCTGCTGCAGGCGGGCGTTCCGACGGAGCTGCACGTCTATCCGGGAGCGCCCCATGGGTTCGACGCTTTGGCAAGCGCCTCCGTTTCCAGGAGATTTATCGAGGAACGGAACAACGCGCTTAAAGCGGCTTTTAAAATTGACTAAACCGGTTTTTTTCAATAAAGTAAGGTATGGTTTACTTACAACATAAGGAGTGCACGTGTATCAATTAAGTCCAATTACCGACCGTGTCAGAAAAATTCGAGAAAAATATCGCTCGACCCAGCCAAAAATGTGCATCGCCCGTTATAAAATCGTAACGGAGTTTTATAATGAGAACAAGCAATTGCAGGGCATTTTAAAAAGGGCCAAAAATTTCAGGAACCTTTGTGAAAAACTCCCGGTACTGATCAACGATGATGAGGTGATTGTCGGCTGGCAGGCGACTTCATACAGGGCCTGCGCCCTTTACCCTGAGTTATCGGTCGGATGGCTTCTGGATGAGCTTCGGGATGGCAGCATTCCGAAAAGGGAGTGCGATCCGTATATTGTCGATCCGGAAGATGCCGAGTATGTATTGAGCACCGGTGATTTCTGGCTCACGGAGTGTCTCAGCGCAAAGGTGGATGAATATATACCGCTGGGATACCACAAGCATGTCGGAAACGGTGTCGTCACCTTTGGAGTAAAGAACACCAGCACGTCGGCCATCGGCCACTTCGTCGCCAATTTCGACAAGGCGATCAACAGGGGGTTCGGCGCTATCAGGGACGAAGCCAAAGCCAAAATGGATGCGCTGGAAGGGGTCATGTTCGGAGACAGCGTCTCCCAGTACAATTTCTACCGTGCCATTACCATCGTTTGCGACGGCATCATCACCTTTTCAAAGAGATACGCACGGAAGTGCAAAGAGCTGGCATCCGCCGAGACCGATCCAAAACGCAGAAAAGAGCTGGAAGAGATGGCGGAATGCCTCGACTGGATAATGGAAAATCCATGCCGCGGCTTTCATGATGCAATACAATGCATGTACATGTATCAGCTGTGCATGTGCCTTGACGGCCAGCAGCACGGCATCAGCTTCGGCCGGGTGGACCAGTACCTGGGTAAATTTTACGAAGCCGACATCGCATCGAGCAAGATCACCCATGACGGCGCCCAGGAGCTGCTGGACCTTTTCTACCTTAAAGTTGCCGAAATGAACAAATTATGGCCATACCTCGCCACCCTTTCCGGGCCGGGCTACACCAGCGGTCAGTTGATGACCATCGGCGGCGTGGACAAAGAAGGAAACGATGCCACAAATCCGGTATCGTTCATGATGCTTCAGGCCGCGGGACGCCTGATGCTGCATGATCCACCCCAGTCCATGCGCGTCCACAAAGGCACGCCCCCGGAACTGTGGGAAGCCGCCATCGAGACGACACAACTCGCGGGGGGGGTTCCCACATTCGAGAACGACGAAGTGATTATTCCGGCACTGATGGAAAGGGGGCTTCCCCTTGCGAGCGCCAGGAACTATTGCCTCATCGGATGCGTCGAGCCGCAGGCCTGCGGCGACGAGTGGGCGTCTCCGGGCGGGAACGGCACGGAGTCCTTCTGGAACATGCTCAATGCCTTTTTACTTGCCATCAACAACGGCTACAACCCGATGCCCGACAGGTATGGAAATTCCGGCGGTCAGACGGGCCTGCCGACAGGCTATCTCTACGAGATGGAGACATTCGATGACGTCCTCGAAGCGACAAGGAAACAGATGGAGTACTTCGCCGGATGGCAGGTATCCCTCGTAAACACCTATGAGTATGTCGCCTCGGAGCACATGCAGCTTCCCCTTGTATCGGCAACCATCGACGGATGCCTGGAATCGGGCAAAGACGTTATGAAGGGCGGCGCCAGATACAATGCAACCGGCAACGCGGCCATCGCCATCGGCAATATTGCCGACAGCCTCGCCGTCGTAAAGCATATGGTATACGATAAAAAGCTGGTGACCGCGAAAGAACTTCACGAAGCGATAATAACCAACTGGGAGGGAAAGGAAGAACTGCGGCAGCAGATTATCAATGAAGCGCCCCATTACGGCAATGACAACGACTACCCGGATTACTTCGCAAAATGGGCATCCGATATTTATGCGAATGCCATCAACTCTTCCACGGGTCCCCGGGGCAGGTGGTCGGCCGGCCTGTACCCGGTAACGGCACACGTACTGTTCGGTATGTTCACCGGGGCATCCCCCGACGGTAGAAAAGCAGGGGAACCGCTCGCGGACGGGATTTCACCCGTCCAGCAGAGGGATATAAACGGCCCCACCGCCACCGTAAAATCCGTATCCGTCATCGATCAGAAGAAGTTCTCCAACGGCACGCTGCTCAATATGAGGTTCCATCCCACTGCCCTGAGAAATGAGTCCGGTAAAGAAAAGCTGAAAGCATTGATCAAGACCTATTTCAATCTGGGCGGTATGGAAATGCAGTTCAATATCGTCAGCGCGGAGACTTTGAAAAAAGCCCAGGAGGAACCGGAGGACTACAAGGACCTGGTGGTCAGAATCGCCGGCTTCAGCGCGTATTTCGTGGAGCTTTACAAAGCCGGCCAGGACGATATTATCAAACGTACCGAGCTTTGTTTTTAGATGATGGAAAAGCAACTAACCGGCAAAGTCTATGACATCCAGGGGTTTTCCGTACAGGACGGTCCCGGAATCCGCACAACGGTTTTTTTAAAGGGCTGCCCCCTGCGCTGCCCCTGGTGTCACAGCCCCGAATCCCAGCAGTTACAAGCGCAACTCAGCTGGATGGAGATGAAATGTGTCGGAATAGATGCATGCGGGAAATGTCTGGATGCATGCGCAAAAGGCGCCATCTCTCCCGGGAAAATCACGAAGCACCCCGCCACACAGGAAAAGATACAACACATATCCATTGACCGATCCATCTGCGATAACTGCGGTGACTGTGCCGCTGTCTGCTATTATAAAGCCTTGTATATCTGTGGCACGGATTACACCGTAGAAGAACTGTCGGATCGACTGAGCAGGGATATTCCCTTTTATGAAGAATCAGGGGGCGGCGTAACGGTTTCCGGCGGCGAAGCACTTTCCCAGCCTGAATTCACCCTGGCGTTGCTGAAAAGCCTCAAGAAGCGCGGCATTCATACCGCGCTGGATACGACGGGATATGCAACATATAAGTTCATTGAACAGGTTCTGCCCTATACGGATCTGTTTCTTTATGACTTGAAGCATATGGATAATGAGCAGCATAAAACAGTAATCGGCGTCGGGAATGAACTGATCCTGGAAAACGCAAGGAAAATAGCCGGGGCCGGCGGCAAAATGCAGATACGAATACCGGTAATCCCCAATTTCAATGATTCGAAAGAGAATATAACGCAGACAGGAGAACTTTGTAAATCCCTCGGGGATGCCGTCACGCTGATACAGTTACTGCCGTATCACAATCTCGGCGTAGTAAAATATCAGCGGATCGATGACAAAAAAACCGTCCTGGAAGCAAAACCGCCATCGGATGAAAAAATTCAGGCGTTAAAGAAAATCCTTGAAAATATGGGCCTTCCTGTTACAGTACATTAGCTGGACATTCCTGATAGCCATTCGCTAAAATCATGAAAACTGAAGCATCATCGTTATTTTCAAAGGAGAACGAGCCGTGCAGAAGAGACTCCCCGGTCTGCTTGTCAACAGCTACGGTTTTGCATACCTGGGCATCGCGACCTGGCTCAGTGTGGTCATTGCCCCTGTTGTATTAAAAATGTGCGGGGAAAAAGGGCCGATGCCAAGGTCTAATACCAATTAAATTTCGGTCGAAATCCTCCACCTCCCCGAAAACGGGGTCTTCGACGAACTCTTGAACCATTGCAATCTCTATCGGCCGGATTTTATCTTGACATACCACCGGGCAGTTGACATAGACTCGAACCTTGAAAATCAAATAGAATCGGAGACGAACAAGATGCAAGATGTAAAAGGAAAAGTGGCATTTATTACCGGCGGTGCAAGCGGCGCCGGTCTCGGTATGGCAAAAACCTTCCTGGAAAACGGAATGAAAGTCGTCATCGCCGACATCCGGAAGGACAAGATCGACCAGGTAATAAACGAGATAAACAGTCCGGATATCCATGGGGTCCAGTTGGATGTCTCCGACCGGGACGCTTTTTCCCGGGCGGCGGACGAAACCGAACGGGTATTCGGAAAAGTTCATGTGGTCTGCAACAATGCCGGGATCAACCTTTTCGTCCCTATCGAAGAGAGCACCTACAACGATTGGGACTGGGTCATGGGGGTCAATTTCGGCGGAGTCGTCAACGGCGTTCAGACGTTCGTGCCCCGCATCCGGCAGCACGGTGAAGGCGGGCACATCGTCAATACCGCGTCCATGGCGGCATTTCTCCCCTCCGGGGTCGCCGGCATCTATACCGCCGCCAAATACGCGGTACGAGGCCTGAGCGAATCCCTCCGCCTCAGCCTGTATGTTCACAATATCGGCGTATCCTGTTTCTGCCCGGGGCTGATCAGCAGCGCCATCAACGAAAGCGAAAAAATCCGGCCGAAGGAGCTCGACTCACCCAACACCGTTAAAAATAAGGAATTCATGGTCCGGCTGACCGATTTTAATGAATTCGGGATGACGCCCGAAGAGGCTGGAAAATGGGTCCTGTCGGGAATCCGAAAAAACAGCATGTATATATTCAGCCATCCCGAATTCAAAGAGGAGATGGGGGAATTCTTCGACATCGCTCTCAATTCGCTGCCCGATGAAGAAGCCCCTGCCCGGCGGTATGAGTTCGAACAGGCACGGAGAAAAGCGCTTAATGAGGCGCTCGATGGGGCTAACAAAATAGGCTAAGTATTCGATAACGCATTTTTTTTGAAGTTGGAAGTCTGGAGTTGTTTGTCAGTAGTCATTGCTCATTAGTTATTAGTCATTGGTCATTAGTTATTCGTCATTCGTCATTGGTCAGTAGACATCGGTCAGCAGTCAGCCTCGCCGCTCTGTCCATTTTGGATAATATTTGATCAAAAACCTGACGATATAAAAACAACGGCAAATTCTCTCGCAAGGCCGCAAAGAATGCAAAGGTTATAAAAAATTTTTGATTTTTCTTGGCGATCTTTGCGCCTTTGCGAGAGATTCAGACTTTTTACGAATGTATCTTAAACCGCTAACGGTAACCAATGACTAATGACCATTGACCAATGACCAATGACCAATAGCACCTTTCGTCCAGCCGAACCATCTAAAAATTCCCCAACACCTCCCAAAGCAACCGAACCCCAAACCCACTCCCTCCCACGGGGCAGTAATCGGCGGTCTTACCGTTCCGTGCGGGGCCGGCAATATCGATATGCGCCCAGGGAATCTCCCCCGCGAATTCAGACAGGAACATGGCGGCGGAAATAGCGCCGCCGCCTTTTGCGCTGCTCATATTGTTGATGTCCGCAAGCTCGCTTTTCAGAAATTCCCCGTATTCTTCCACCAGGGGCAGACGCCAGCATCGTTCAAAGGTTTTCTCGCCCGCCGCCACGATCGAACCGGCCAGTTTATCGTCTTTCGAAAATACGCCCGCGATCTTATCTCCCAGCGCAACAAAGCAGGCGCCCGTCAGCGTTGCGATGTCGATCACCGCGTCCGGTTTGTATGTTTTCAAGGCATACGCCATGGCATCGGCCAGGATCAAACGCCCTTCCGCATCGGTATTTCCGACTTCGATGGTTTTTCCACTGTAGGCGGTAATGATATCCCCCGGCCGAAGCGCTTTGCCCGACGGCATATTTTCCACGAGGGGTAACACACCCACGATGTTCAGATTTGGCTTGAGACGGGCGGCGGCGATTAAAGTGGCCGCCACGGCGGCTGCCCCCGACATGTCCGTTTTCATTGTCTCCATTGAGCCACCTGGTTTCAGGTTAAGCCCTCCGGAATCGAAAGTGACTCCCTTGCCCACGAGCGCAACGGTCTTTTTTGCTTTTTCGGGCGCATACTCTAAAATCACGAGGCGAGGTTTGCTTTCGCTGCCGCCGGCCACCGCCAGCATGGCGCCGAATTTCTTCCTTGCCAGCGTCTTTTCATCCAGGATGGTAACCTTGAGCTTCCGCCGCCCGACGTTTCGAACGATCTCCCGGGCGAATTCAGCCGGCGGTTTGAGGTTCGCCGGCATGTTCACCCACTGCCTTGCCAGGAGCGTCCCCCCGCAGACAGCCGCCACCTTTACGGACAGTTTGGCAAACTCTTTTTCACACCCGGGCGGCACCAGCATCGTGATCTCTTTAAGCGGTTTCGTTTTCTTCTCCTGCTTGTAAGTGTCAAGCACATGGTTGGCGAGAAAGGCGCCTTCCATCAGGGCTTCCAGAATTTCCGTCATGGGCATGCCGGTTTTTTTCTCGGAAGGCACACAAAAACAGACCCGGGAAAGATGACCGGCCAGGGCGCTTTGGACACCGCGCCCGGCGGCGGACCGAAGCCCTTCCCGATCGATTACCGATATTTTACCCATGCCGATAAACATCGCCCGGTCTGTCCGAATACCCCCGGGATTGAAAAGGGTGATTTTCTGCTTTATCTCCCCGCCGAACTCATCCATCTTTCCGGCTTTCCGCGCCAGGGCGGCGATCCGTTTGTCATCATGGATGGATCGATCCTCACAAACCGGTATTACCAGCGTTTCTATTCTGTCCCCGCCCACATCCAGAGGCATTATTTTTAGCATCTCTGTCCTCCTTATCTGATCCGACAAAGCCGGAAAAAATGGTTGGTTTTTCTTTTCCGTTTGGATTATTGCCATTAAAGTATTTGATATTGCTTCGAAATTCAGACTTGTTGCTTCGAATTTTCAAGAATATTGTTGTGTTGGCACTATTTCGGATTTATTATTTGTGTATCACACATACGTGGCGTGAGGAAAGTCCGGAACAAGAATAGTATGACGTGGCTGATAAGAAAATTTTTCCGTGAAAAGCCGGCGGAAGCGGCAAAAAAAGCCTGTTTGCAACAAGGCCAGAATCTATCTTATTTTCAATAAATTCTATTCGTTAAAATCAAGTGTCGCCTTGGCACATTTTTAGCATTTATCTCAAATAGTGTCGACACGGCAATTTATAACGGATCATCGCTTGAAATATGGAGGGAAAACAAATGCAGCTTGCAGAACAATATGCGCCCCTGGATGGATTATCGAAACCCGCCGATATCGGCCTGGATATTGATGATTGCATGGCAACATCCGTAATCGGGCCGGAAGGCGGCATGGTTAAGGTAACGGATATCAGAAGCCCTATTTTCGGCACATGCCTCCTGGTTCCTCCGGGCGCACTCGATACATCGGTGCAAATCTCCATTATGGCGGGCGATCATGCCTGTTCTTTCGGATTGGCGCCAAGCATTAAACTACTCCCGAGCGGTTTGCGGTTCAAGCGATATGCAACACTGAAAGTTTGTCTTAACGACCTGTACATCACAATGCTGAATGACTTGAAAATTTCCGAACCGGCCCTCTTCCATTATGATGAAACGACCGATCGGTGGACTCACGACGATGCCGCCAGCCTGGATTTGCAGGGAAACGAGGTACAATGCAACCTGCTTCACCTTTAGTAGAGCGACACGCAACGATTCGATAGTACGACGAATAGCGGCCGTAACAGGATGTTTTGAAATTGGCTGAGAGGATTCGTGGCCCCGAATAATTCGGGAGGAAGCGTCATGGAAATTACCGTTGGATCTATCAATACCCTGAAACCGAATGTGGACGGTATTAAAGAAATTCCCGCCCAAAGGCAGGGCCGCGATAAAAATCGTCGAAAAAAGAAGAAGGACCGGCGAAAAAATGTCCGGGAAGGGATATTTGTATCTCTGTCTGTGAAAGATGACCGTCGAAGCGGCCGGGACCGAAGGCGGTTCGGGAATTAACCCGGGTTTCGGGTGTCAGGTTTCGGGTGTCAGTCCTGCCACCCCGAAGTTTTTAATGATGTGACTCGATCGATAACATAACTGTGGCGATGAAGTTTTATAAAAGCTGTCAGTTGCCATGTTTTGTCCTCCTGACACCTGACACCTGACACCTGTCATACACCTGATCATCCCCCTTTTGAAGCGGGTTTCCGCAAGCAGTAAACACATTACACCCCTTCGGCACTCGCCGATCCGGGACCTGCCAGAGGGCGGAAATGTTTCTTGCCCGCCCCGCAAATAGGACAGCGCCAGTCATTCGGCAGTTCTTCAAATTTCGTCCCTTTTGGAATTTTTCCTTTTCGGTCCCCTTTATCGGGATTAAAGATATAGCCGCAATTAACCGTCTGACACTGGTACATCTCTTCCGGGTTTGCCATGCCTTTCCTTTCTTATCGGGCCGATTTAAAACGCCCGTTTCGCCCGGTCCCTGCGCTGAACGATCCCGCCGACATCATACCGACTGCGCGCGGACATAGCTGTTGGCGACACTCTTCTGAACCGCCGGTCTGAAAGAGGCGGGCTCAAACTCGAACCTCTTCTCTTCCATCAATGAAATGCAGGCTGTTACGGCATCTTCATCGTAGAGGATTCCCTTGCTGGTCAGCAATTCCTCCACGGCGCGATTGACCCCCAGGGAAGGACGATAGGGTCTATGGGATGAAATGGTTTCGAATACGTCCGCCACCGCGAGGATTTTTGCCTCAAACATGATTTCATCGCTTTTCAGACCATTGGGATAACCGGAACCGTCCAATCGTTCGTGGTGCTGCAGAACGATGTCCGCCAGCGGCCAGGGGAACTCTATTTTTTTCAGGATATCGTAGCCGGTCTGCACGTGGCTTCTGATAATGCCATATTCCAGATCATTCAATTGCCCCGGTCTGGTAAGTATCTCGGACGGCACCGCGATTTTACCGAGATCATGCAGCTCACTGGCCATCCGGAGTCCATATATGGTGTCCTCTCCCAACCCCATTTCATGACCGATGGCACAGGCCAGTTCGGCCACCCGTTGCTGGTGACCGGCCGTATAGGGATCCCGCAGCTCGATCGCCATTGAAATCGCTTTGATGGTACCAACCATGGCCCGCTGGAACTTGTCCAGGTTTATCTGAAGCGCTTCCATGGCCTTATTCCGGTCCCGAAGTGTGAGGCGTTCCAGAAGCACCCGCTGCAATCGGGCCACTATTTCCTTAAACCGTACAGGTTTCTGGACAAAGTCACTGGCTCCCAGGCCGACGATTTCTTCATATGTGTAATCGTCGACAAATCCCGTCATAATTATGACAGATGTATCAAACTGTGTTTTAACGTTACGGAGCAGCTCGATACCGTCCATTTCGGGCATGTTTATGTCCGATATGACCACGTCAACGTCATGCTCGGCCAGGATTTCAAGGGCGCATTTGCCGTTCTCGGCGGATATACAGTCATATCCCGCGAGAAGAATGCCCTGGGAGAGCGTTTCCCTGATATCCTTCTCGTCATCGACCACTAAAACATTGGCGGTTTTTGGTATGGTTAGCGGTATTAGCGTCATTTTCTAAAAAAATAACCTATGTGTTTAAAAAGCAAAGAAAACCGAATGTTTTTTCATTCTATTCAATGTATCACAAAACGGAAATTAATCAAGGTGAAAGGATAGCCATCAGTCAATCAGCGTCAAATGCTGAATAATCATCAGCCACAAACTGAAGGTCACCGCCGAAAACAACGTACTGGCGGATATGGTCGCCGCGGCGAATTCGGGATCGCCCCGCAGTTCCCGGGACATGATATACGTCACGGTTGCCGTGGGACAAGCAAGAAGAATAAATCCCGGCAGAAATACTTCCGGTGCAATACCGAAATGGATATAGAGCCAAAGACCGATTCCCGGCAGGACTGCCAGCTTCAACGCTACCGTCCACATAACCGAACGGAAGTGCAAACGCATCCCGCCCGTGGAAAGAGAGGCACCGATCAATAGCAGGGCCATGGGCGGCGCCAGACCACCAAGCATATCCAGACTTCTCTGAAATATAAGGGGAATAGGTGTTCCGCTTGAGGAAATAATTATACCGGCCATGGCGGAAACGATAACCGGATTGCCGAAAAGCTTCTTCAGAAACGATGCTGGCCCCAAACGGCTATTCCCGTCAGCAGCCTTCAGTTGCAAAAAAAAGACCGACAGCGCATTCTGTAAAATCATCAGAAAACCGGCGATGAGGCTTGTCTGGACCAACCCGGCATCTCCCAGGAAATATAGAGAAACAGCCAATCCGATATATCCCAGATTTCCGTGTCCCGCGCTCTGGATGAAACTACCGGCCCGGGCGCCGGTTGTGCCGCGGAACCTGCAGACAATCCAGGCACTGACATAGACAAACGCGGCGGATCCAAGCGTAATGAAAAGAACTGTGCTGTTGAGATGATGACCGAGAGACCCCTTGGAAACTGACCGGAAAACCAGTGCCGGAATGGCCAGGTAGTAGACCAGACGATTGGCCGGAGGCAGAAATTCCGATTGGACATATCCCCGTTTCCGCATAACCCACCCCAGCATTATGAGAATAAAGACGGGGATAATGGTAGCAATGATTTCCATAGTTCCAAACAGTTCATCGCCCTATCGGCGGACACGCCCCTTCAGACCGTAATATGCGATATAGATATAACAGATGGCGGGAAGAAAAAAAGCATAGTGAACGCCGATGCGGTCCGCAAAAAAGCCCTGGATCAGTGGTACCACCGTCCTGCCGACAATCCCCATGCAAAAGGATACCGGACCCCTGCCCGGTGTGTTCCCCCAGAATGTCATTCAGGCAGGTGATAAATCCCCACATGAAGAAAAGAGAGGTCAATACTGCCATTGCATAGGTGTTGTTGTTTTCGTCGGGCATGTTTGATTTACCGTTGATACTGGTGGATTCTACCATCGGTTCTCCTTGTTTTCCGGCTGACCTGTTGCCCGTTACTTCTTTGCCGTTAACCGTTTACCATTTGCCGTTTGCCGTCCGCCGTCTGCCGTTCGCCGTTCACCGTTGTTAATTCACCAACCCGGCAATCGCAGCCCCGATCATGGGCGCCCGATCAACGTGCACAAGGGTGTATGGAATTCGTCTGACGGAAAGTATCTCATCGAGATACTTCTCGGTTTTCTCTCGAAGCCCCGCGGCTTTATAGTAGGTCGAACCGTCGATATTGATACAGACCGGAAGTTCGCTGCTTTCAGCGACAGCCTTTATGAGCGCCGCCGAAATATTGATGGCGGCAAACTTCGCCGCCCTGCCGACAACTGCTTCCGCGGTAGTCCGGATGAACCGCGCGTCGCTGTCGGAAACGTTTACCAGGTTGGGGATCCCATCACCGCTGTTGTCGACAAGGGCATTCATATGTTCCGGGATCAACCGGTCCAGGCTGTTTATCCACTGCCCGAAAAGCGGGTCGAACAGCCTTCCTCAACGCCCTTTTTGAGTGTCATCAAGACGATTCGCGGAAGGTATCTTCCGGAGATCATTTTTTCAAACTGATTGCCGCCGGGTTCTTCCGATTCTCTGTCTAAAAGCAGGTCAATGTCGTGCCGGGGGGCCTTTGAAAAACCACCGGATTCGACATTGATGATCTGTGAACCGGAAGGATCGGCATGGTCCGCCTTCAGTATATTCCGGTTCTTTTCCAGATAGGCGATATTTGTCCCCGTCCCCAGAATAAATCCCACATAGCTGCCATATCGCTTATTATCCGCGGCTTTTCCCGCCAGCAGCGTCGCAACCGTATCGTTTAAAATGACGACGCTTTTCCCTGCACCCGCGGAGCCAAGCGCATCCAAAAGGCCTCTGCCGATATACCGTCCGATAACCTCCGGCGCCTTCATCTCCTTGGTCCACTTGAGTAATCTTCCGTCCATGTCCGGGCTTATTTCGGCGGGATAGGAAAAACAGAACCCGATTTTATTCGATTTGTCCAGCACGGGTTGAATGTATTGGGCAAATCGATCAAAAAAAGCATCGGCGGATACTTCGGATTGGGATCCCGGCATGGGATAACTCGAGAAGTCTTCGATATGTCCCCGGTTGTTTTCGTCGAAAAAAACAACCGCGACCCGAAGGTTGGTTCCGCCGGCGTCAATTACGATCACCCGCTCATTCACGGGGATATCCCTGTCCGCTGACACATAAGTCGGAATCATGGCCAGCGAACTGTCCGCCCCGCAAGACCGCTTTCCATCTCGGCCATAAACACACCGATCAACTCATTCGCGTCAATATTTTCGGCAAGCAGACCATATTTAGCGAGAAATTGTTCGATTTTCATCATCGATTTCTTTTCTCCATTGTGATCAGTTCTTATAAAACACCGAATTAAAAAAAGCCTCCATGTCGTGGCAGTAGTAAACCCCAAATTCGGCAAAAGTCGCCTTGGTCTGCTGGTCGGGCTTCCAGTCAAAAAATGCATGACTCGCGCCGCCGACCTGAACATACTCGACCCGCTGACCGGCTTTCACAAGGGAATCCGTATAGGACTTGACGGCGCCATCCGTAATCAGCGGATCCTGGGTACCGCGAATCAGATAGTGCGGAACAGCCCGCTTTGCTGCATTCGGGATATGGCTTTCAGGGGCAACCGCTTCCGCCAGGGTGTCATCGCCGTCGAGCCCTCCGGCGAACTGCTTCAACAATTCAGCGCTGAACACGCCATAGCTGGGAGCGGCAGCCTGGATGGCAGCCATCATTTCGCTTCTCACCTGTTGGACGCTTTTACCCTTCGGCCTATAGGAAGGCAGGAATTCAAATACACCGGGGGTTTTTCCAAAACCGCCCGTTCCTATTTTATCCGGCATATTGGCCGCTGTCGCCGACAGATGCCCCCCGGCACTGTCACCGGTGACTGCAATTTTTGTCGGATCACCGCCGTATTCCGCGGCATGTTCCATGATATGGGCAATCGCCCCGTATACATCACCGATCAAATCCGCCATGGTATTGTCCCCGGTATCACCGTCCAGTTTTCCTATCCAGCGGTAGTCAATGCTGCAGACAACATACTTCCCGTCCCGAGTCAATTCACGGGCCATGCCGCGCATGATATCTTCCGTATTGGCGCTCCACCCCCCACCGTGGATAATAACGATAACAGGCAGATTTTTTGCCCCTTTCGG
>CAXXKH010000002.1:0-193026 GCA_963677545.2 Desulfobacterales bacterium
GCTCGAACATATCGTTTATTTAGGCACGTTCGTGAATGATCTTTCTTTCATGTTGCCCGTCGCTGAACTCAAAACGTTAGACAAGAAGACTTAATATGAGTGAAGACAAATTAAAACAAACATTCAACGAGGTGTGGATTGATTTTATTGCAACAATTAAGGCTGCCTACAATCTATCGCCGCTTTTGATAATTATCTTGTGTTGTGTGATCGCTGCAATTACATATATTTCTTTAACCTCGACAAAATTAATGATGGGTGTTGTTCTTCTTGTAGTACTCGGTGTGACAGTTATTGTCTATGCAAAAGGCGAAAATTTTGGAGAAGCAGCTCTCGCGCTAGTTGCTGGTTTGCTAACTGCTTATTCTGTAACATGGACGCCTAAGCGTTTCGTAGCCTTTATTGCTATCTGGTCTGCTTTCACATTTTTTGCAATAATAATTTCAAGTATTAAATTGGCATCTAAATCAGAAAGCATATATAGGCAAGCGGCAATAGCCTTATCGGAAAATAGCTATCAGGTTACCTCAAAAGAAAAAGAGCTAAAAAAAATTGGTGGTGACAAAAATGTAAAAGGTCTTGGGCCAATAGAGCGAGCAGAAACCTTATTGCTATTTGCATACAAAAAACTTCCAACAGAAATTTTGTCCTCAGCACTTAAAGCAGTCGCAATTTTATCTGTTATAACTCAACTACAGCCTAAAATTGTTGCTACATTTGTTGTAGATGTTTATAAAGTTTTTGATTTTGCCTTTCCGGACCAGCAAGAAAAATTAGTTGACACATTATATAAAAATATAAAAGAAAGCCCTGTGGCTCCAATAGATTTCATAGACGCTTTTAGAGAAAGTCGTCGATTAATTTTGAGTAAAACCATAGAACCATTGACGTATTTAGAACTCTTAAAAGAAGCTTTAGAAACAGGAGAGGCTCCAGAAAAAGTCGCTGAATATATACAAAACAATATTCCTTTAACATAGTTGTTGTCTAACAATCGCTTCCACAAAGGACCACAAAAGGCGGGCGGCCTTGGCAATAAAGACTTCATTATTATACGCTCTTCGTCTATAGTCTGAATTCCTTTTGTGGCCTGTGAAGCGAAGCGTTCGGCAGGATAGAACAAAGGATGTCGGAATTGACGGGACATAAACGAGGACAGTATTCGGCAGCACCATCAGCTCTGGGCTATTTCTACCAGTGTCGATATGCGCTGCTCGAAGCATTGCGTCGCCTTCCCGCAGGAGAACGGATCTGCATCGGCATCGAGACCCTTGACGACGTGGTGTTCGAGACAGACGGCTCGGCCGTGGACGTTCTGCAGACGAAGCACCATGTCAATGCTGAAGCTACTCTTACGGACGCATCACCAGATCTGTGGAAGACCCTCCGAATCTGGATCGAAGGCCAAGCCGACGGGACGATTCCCAGGGATGCGCAGTTCTTCATGGTGACCACGGCGGCTTGTCCAGACGGCACAGCGGCGGCCTATCTCCGCCCGGATTGCAGAGACGAAAAGAAGGCGCTTGAACGCCTCGCGGCCACTGCCTCGACCTCAAGCAGCGACACAAATGCCCCTGCGTACCGAGCTTTCTCGTCGCTCGACGAGAGTGGGCGACTGCGTCTTGCAAAGGCAGTGCTGGTTCTGGATGGTTCGCCATCAATCAGACAACTGGATGATAGGCTTCGGCAGGCGGTGTTCTTTGCCGTAGAGCGACGCTTCTTGGATTCCTATCTTCAGCGGCTGGGGGGTGGTGGTACGGGCGGGTTCTACGCCATTTGACTGACGGCTCTGCAGCTCCGATTCTGGGAGAGGAGCTTGAGTCCGAGACGAATCGGATTCGTGATCAGCTCAGCGACGAAAGCCTTCCCGTTGATGATGACATTATGCGGGCGACAGTTGATGCCAGCGGCTACATGGACAGGCCCTTCGTGGAACAACTGAACATCATCGGGGTGAACCAGAATCGAGTGCTTCACGCCATCCGAAACTACTACCGCGCGTTCGAGCAGCGTTCCCGTTGGATGCGCGAGAATCTCCTGTACGTCGGTGAACTCGATCGCTACGAGGAGCGCTTGGTCGAGGAGTGGGATCTGCTTTTCCAGCAGATGCGTGACGATCTCGGGGACGATGCCGCTGAGAACGAGATGACCCGTGAAGCCCAGATTCTCTACAAATGGGTTGAAACAGGCGCGCACGCCACCATCCGACGCGGCGTTACGGAACCTGCAATAGCGCGTGGTACCTACCAGATGCTGGCGGATGATCTGCGGGTGGGGTGGCACCTCGAATTCCGAGAACGACTTCAGGCACTCCTTTCAACTGCAGCGGTGAGTTCATGAAGCCATGGACCGAACGAACGCGAGAAGAAGCCCACCTTCTGAATCCACCATTCTGCTGTGTGGCCCTGAGCTCAGCCTGCGCTGGTTTCAGCGAGCCAAACGACCAGCCGCTTCCGTTTGCCTTAGCTTTCATGGTCTTGCCAATCGTCTTGCATAAAAACACTCGGGAATCCCTACCTCCCAACACCCGGACTTCCGTTCCGGCCTGGCTGCAGGACCATGCCGAAGCAAGGGTTGGTTTCCACGAGCGCCTCATGGCCCTCAAGCCTCACACCCGAGAGGCATTGCGTTATGGTCTCGTTTTCGATTGGATGGCCATAGGAGACTCGGGACTCATTCGTTGCGTGCTCACCGGGAACCAGATCAATCGGGCCATCCGGTCGCTCGACGGTGATGCGCAGGAATGCATATCACGTGCGCGCTTCGTGGGGAAGTGGTTCGGCACCAGCGCATCGACAGAGACATTAATGGCACTTTGGGGATTCGCCCATGAGCTTTCAGATCAAGGATATTGTCCTCTACTCACATAATGGCGAAATGCGGCAGCTCGAATTCGCATCCGGACGGCTTAACATCATCACGGGCGCCTCCAAGACCGGGAAGACGGCGCTTATATCCGTGCTTGAGTACTGTTTCGGCTCAACGGAGTGCCACATACCCGCTGGGATTATGCGTCGAGCCGTTGCTTGGGCAGGAGTACGATTGGCCGTCTCCGCTGGGGAAGCGTTTATCGCCAGGAGGCTGCCAGACTCGGGGCGCAACTCATCAACAGATGTCCACTACGTTGTCGGGCATCAGGTCCCCCTGCCACGGGCCGATCAGCTCATGCAGACAACGAACCCTAATGCTCTCGAGAGATTGCTCGCCGCACACGCAGGCATCGGCCAGAATCGTCATGACCCACCGCCGGGACAGACGCGACAACCGCTGCAGGCTGGTATTGCCCATGCCCTGATCTACTGCTTCCAGCACCAGACCGAAATTGACAGCAATCGTCACTTCTTTCACAAGCAGAGCGACCAGTGGTTGCCTCAAGCTATCAAGGACACCATTCCGTATTTTCTGGGAGCTGTTGACGATGACTACGTCACCCGCATGGCAGAGTTGCGACGGCTGCGACGGGAATTGCGGAGAGTCGAGCGCAAACTCGCGGAGTACAATGCAGTCAGGGGCGAAGGCGTCACCGTTGCGCAGGGCCTACTTTCCGAAGCCACCGACTTGGGGCTGCGTGCCGGACAACCGATGCCGGAGGCCTGGGACGCCTGCCTGCAGGCCCTCCGCGATCTAAGCCAGGCGGTTGCCGTCCCCGACGAGGAGCAGGCTGCCGTCGAGGGCGACGAGTTCCGCAGATTACAGGCAGAGCGGGATAAATTGACGCAGGAACTGCGGGTAACGCGGGATCAACTCGAGGCCGCCCGTGCCCTGGCCACGGATCGTCAAGGCTTCTCTCATGAGGCTCACGCCCAGCTTCGTCGTTTGAAGAGTATTGAGTTGTTCGACGCTCAACACGAGGATTCGAATAGGCATACCGCCTGCCCACTGTGCCAGCGGGTCTTGCCAGCAGAGGACGTGACTCCCTCGGTACAAGACGTTCAGAACTCACTTGCTCAACTTGAAGCCCAGGTCCGGCACGTGGAAGACCGTGCACCCCAGATGCAGGCCCTTGTTACCGGCTTGGAGGGAAAGGAAGCCGAAACCAAATCGCGCCTTCGGACAACAAGGAACGACTCGAGGCGATCCAGCGGGAAAACGCCAGGTTGCAGGAGTATAGAGACCAGAACGCCCGACGCGCACACATAATGGGCCGGATCAGCCTCTACCTGGAGAGTGTTCCACAGCTCGAAGATAGCAGCGAGTTGCAGCGCCAAATTGCGGACCTGCAGGCGCAAGTGAACGCGCTCGAGAATGAACTGAGCGACGACACCGTCGAAGAACGCGTACAGTCGGCACTGTCAATTATCGCCCGGGACATGAATGCTTGGGCGGCGGGTCTCCAGCTTGAGCACGCCGAACTCCCGCTGCGCCTTGACCTCCGACGGTTAACCGTGGTTGCTGACGGTCTCGATGGACCGATTCCGATGGATCAGATGGGGAGCGGCGAGAACTGGGTCGGCTACCATCTCATCACTCACTTTGCTCTGCACCGATGGTTCGTGAACCGCAATCGTCCCGTGCCACGCTTCATCTTCATCGATCAGCCTTCACAGGTCTACTTCCCGGAGGACGAGGACTGGCAGCGTCAGGAGAATGGCACGCCTGGAATCGGAGAGGACAGACAGAAGGTGGAGCGTATGTACAAGTTGGCCTACGACGTTGTCCAGCAGCTGGGCGGCCAGTTCCAGATCATTGTGACCGACCATGCGAATATTAACCAACAGTGGTTCCAAGACAGTGTGGTTGAAAGATGGAGGGAGGGCGTGAAGCTTGTTCCCCCAGAGTGGGATCGTACCTTAAGCGAAGACTGATTCTTGAGCCGATAGAATTGCCGAATCACTGTTGCTGACCCGGCTAAAAGCGGCCGAGCCGCACATTTCAAGCGTTCGAGGTGGGATAAATGAAATCTGCACTTATTGTCTCTCTTATTGGTAATGTAGTGACACTTGTGGGGCTAGTGGTTACAATAATGCTGGCAAGAAAAAACCGCGAAATGGAATTCAATAAGATTCTGTCTAATAGACATGCAGATCTCCTCAAAACTGAATTCGATGAGGCCACCGAATTTATATCGACAGCAGAGAACTTGCGTTTTACAATTGAAAGGTTGATAACCCTTTTGGAGAATGGTACTCGTACGTTTCCCATTGACATTCTTGGGAAATTAGCACGAAACTATATCAACCAGATCCAAGAACTTCATTCCAACGTTTTTCAAAAATGGTTCACCTCGATTCGTTCAAAATCTCCAAATACACCTGAATTAATATTTATGAGTGGGTTTCTACATGATGGGTGTAATGTTATGGCAGGAGTGCAGGGCTATCTTGAAATAATATCTTCACAACTCTCTGAAGGTAAGTCTCCAGACCGGCAATCTCTCGAAACGCTAAGAAACTACGGTGATAAAGCATGTGCCATGCTCAGGCAAATCAGTTCCTTAGCTGTGAAAGAGAGCATTGCCGTCCGTGATCAACTTGCTGGACCGAAGAACTCGAACCAGTAAATTCAGCAGACCCATAAAGCCGGGCCGCTGATTAAATTGTTATGAGCTTGAATGATTCTATGAAAAGACTGATTTTGACGCTTATCCTTCTGATCGGGGTATATACAATACTGAGAAATAATGTTTTCAAGTTGCCAGATCAGATTATTTGGATCACTAACCATAATTTTATATTTAAGGTGATTCTTCCCTTTCTTATGTCCATCAGCGCTGCTTTTTCATTGTTTTTTCTGGAAGCCAAGTGTATTTTGGATTGTCCATCGGGGCAATGCTGGTAGATGCTATTTACCGTTTTTTAAAGGGCATCAGCCACCTTTATGGCTATCTCAAATTCAAAGATATACCTATTCCACCAGTTGAACCAGACGCTGTAAGAATCGCAACAAATTTGTGGCCCTCACATATTATGTTTTTTATAGAAATGATTTTGATCATTTTGGTAATAAGACTCTTTATGCAGAAAAATAATATTGTTGCGGAAAGCTGCTCATAACCTGTCAGTTCAGGCTGCCAGGGCGGGGCGGCCTTGGGAAATTGAAATTCTGTATTGCCCCGGCAACTTCTGATTACTGAGTTACCGCCCTGACACGACAAAGCACGACAGCATGGATTCAGTTTCCAAATTGGCGTTGAACGATGCCTGAAAAATGAGTTAAGATTCTTGAGCAATTGTCTCGAAAATAAAATGAATCACAGGTTCGAGTAGCATGGCATTTTCGGTAACCATAAATACCGTTGTTTTACGTCTTCCAAACTCTTGTGAATAAAGGGAATTGCAGATTTGAGAAGCATGGCGTTTTCGGAAATAGTCAGTTCGAAAAATATGATGGAAAAGAAAATAGAGGATTTGAGTAGCAGGAAGGATTTGGGAAATTGTATTTCTACTCTGTTCAGCACATCTAATCCGTGCGGTAACAACGGCTTGCACGAGGACAACTAACCGCGCTATCGCGCGGCCAGTCGCCCGTGAAGCCGGGCGTTAGGCTCGAACCCATAAGGTGAGTTATGGAAAAAGATTCAAAAATAAGTATGTATGTGCCAGCCTTTTTTGGTTTGATTGGTGTTGTAATTGGCGCATTGATAACTGGTTATTTTCAACTACAAACAACGAAAGCGGCAACAGAAAAAGACCTTGCCATAGAGTCGGCTAAGGGTTCAAGAGAACTGCAAGCACAAGTTGTGGCTTTGTCATCAGAATATATGTCATCACTGTTCTATTTTACTGCAGAAACAAATAAGGATGTAGCCACGCCAGAGGGTATTAAAAAGTATTTTGAGCTTCAGGAAAAAACAATCAAACTTGCACTGATCACAAGTTTTCCGACTTCCCAAAAAATAGCCGTTATGACATCTCGAGTTAGTGAACTATTTTCTGTCCCTTTAGGAACAAAGGAAAGAGATGCGTTGTCAAAAAAATTTGCCGAAGATTATGCAGATCTTTTAGTGGCACTGTATACTGAAATTGCACGATATAGATTCCGGTCAACACCAGACAGTATGAAAGATGAGGCACTTTTGATTCTATTCCAATCAATGATGAATAAGGAGCCTAACAAGACAAATTAACTCGGACGCAAATTCCGCTGCGCTGCATTTGCGCCGGTTATTTGCATCGTTGTGTGAAATAAAATGACCAAATTTACATCAGCAAAAGATTGTAACAATTTATCTGTGAAAGTTGGAGATAAAGTGCGTCTACTTTCTGTCCCAAAGTTGTTGTTGGAAAAAGTACCAGAAGATGAAGCCAAAAATTTACGGTCAATGGTAGGGGAAATTTTCACTGTCGATGAAATAGATGAATATGGTGGAGTTTGGGTTGAAAAAGTCTTGGATTGGGGCGATGGAAAAATTCAAAGCCATAGTCTAAGTCTAAATTCTGAAGAAATGGAATTAATACAGTAATAACGACCACACAACAAATTAATCCAGCAGAAAATCAGGGCGGGTCTTAAGTGCCAGTTTGAAATTTTGCATTGCCCTGTTTTCTGCTGATCATGTCGTTGGCAGGATAGATTCAGATCATACTGTCATTCTTAGAAAATGGAGGTTTTTCAATGATAAGATCAACTTTGTTAAAAGAAGTTTATAATGTCCTAAATTCTCACTCATATTTATCTTTAGAAGACTTTAACATTATGGTGGAGAGCCGTGTCTGTCGATCAGTTATAGGTATAATAAAGAATGGTTTTTTAAATTTCATATACCGAAAGTAAAGGAGAAACTTAAAGACGAATCCTGGGCACGATATTGGTTTTCAACAACCATGAGGCCAGGTGTTGAATCAGTCGAAGAAACTATTGATGCACAAGATTAAATGCTTCCGGGGTCGCACCAAGATAAGTTGCTGTAAAAATATCAAATATTAAAAAAAAGCGTGTGTATAAAGGGCAATACGGCATTTTTTGAGCCTTAAAAGAGCAATATAGGAAAACAAAGTGGCAAAAGCACATCGACATTTCGTTAGCGACCAAATTTATCACATTACCCATCGTTGCCATTAAAAAGAATTTCTGCTGAAGTATGCCAAGGACCGGCATCGTTGGCTGCAATGGCTCTTCGAGGCGAAGAAACGATATGGGCTTAGCATACTTAATTACACTGTGACCTCAAATCACATTCACTTGCTGGCATATGATTCTTCCGGGCCGGATGTGATTCCACGATCAATTCAGCTAGTAGCCATGAGGACCGGGCAAGAGTACAATATCCGCAAAAGGCGGAAAGGGAGTTTTTGGGAAGACCGATATCATGCAACGATTATCGAAAGCGGCGAGCATTTGTTGCGTTGCATCGTATACATCGATATGAATATGGTACGCGCAAGAGTTGTCAAACATCCGGATCAATGGGTTCATGGTGGCTATAGAGAGATTCAATCCCCACGGCGGAAGTGTGTCCTTATAGATTACGACAAATTGCATAAACTCTGTAGGTTTGATGATTTCAAAAGCTTTCAGGCAGCTCACCGTCGGTGGGTGGAAACGGAAGTGGACAAGGAAATTTCCCGAAGAGAATCTACATGGACGAAAGCTGTAGCTGTTGGTTCAGAAACCTTTGTTGAGAAAATTAAAAAACAGCTAAAAGCCCTGGCGGCTGGACGGCGAACCGCGCCAACAAATAATGGTTGGGAATTGAGAGAGGAAGTGAGCTCTTATAATCCATTTTTAGGGCCTCAAAAAGTCGATATTGACCTTGAAAACACACATTATTGGAGAGAAAGTGACGCGATATCTACACCTTAGCTTGGTGCGACCCCGGGGAATGCCCGGGGAAGTGACAGAACGTATGGTTTTAGCTGAAGAAGCCGATAAAGATGAGTTGGTGTTTTGGAACGGAATAGCCATCGATTATTGCCCTTTTTGTGGCATTAAGCTGCAGATATCATAATATTTTTGCATAACCTGCCACTAAGTGACAATCAGGGCGGGGCGGCCTTGGCAATTTGACTTTCCGCATCGCCCTGTTTTCTGGTGAGTGAATTGTTAGCATTCCTTCACATTGATATGTTTATACGGAGATTTATTATGAAGTACTTTGTGATTATGCGGGAAACACTGCTCTCCCTGCTGATCGGTGCCCTGCTCTGCTGCAGTACCTTTGCCGCCGATGGCAAGCCGGGACCCGCTACGCTGGACGAACTGAAATCCGCTGTCGCCGATGTCATGACCCGGTATAGAAAAACAACGGCGTCAGGTCTTCATTCTTGACAGATTAAATAGATGTGCTTCCGGGGTGCTTCCGGGGTCGCACCAAGATAAGTTGCTGTAAAAATATCAAATATTAAAAAAAAGCGTGTGTATAAAGGGCAATACGGCATTTTTTGAGCCTTAAAAGAGCAATATAGGAAAACAAAGTGGCAAAAGCACATCGACATTTCGTTAGCGGCCAAATTTATCACATTACCCATCGTTGCCATAAAAAAGAATTTCTGCTGAAGTATGCCAAGGACCGGCATCGTTGGCTGCAATGGCTCTTCGAGGCGAAGAAACGATATGGGCTTAGCATACTTAATTACACTGTGACCTCAAATCACATTCACTTGCTGGCATATGATTCTTCCGGACCGGATGTGATTCCACGATCAATTCAGCTAGTAGCCATGAGGACCGGGCAAGAGTACAATATCCGCAAAAGGCGGAAAGGGAGTTTTTGGGAAGACCGATATCATGCAACGATTATCGAAAGCGGCGAGCATTTGTTGCGTTGCATCGTATACATCGATATGAATATGGTACGCGAAAGAGTTGTCAAACATCCGGATCAATGGGTTCATGGTGGCTATAGAGAGATTCAATCCCCACGGCGGAAGTGTGTCCTTATAGATTACGACAAATTGCATAAACTCTGTAGGTTTGATGATTTCAAAAGCTTTCAGGCAGCTCACCGTCGGTGGGTGGAAACGGAAGTGGACAAGGAAATTTCCCGAAGAGAATCTACATGGACGAAAGCTGTAGCTGTTGGTTCAGAAACCTTTGTTGAGAAAATTAAAAAACAGCTAAAAGCCCTGGCTGGACGGCGAACCGCGCCAACAAATAATGGTTGGGAATTGAGAGAGGAAGTGAGCTCTTATAATCCATTTTTAGGGCCTCAAAAAGTCGATATTGACCTTGAAAACACACATTATTGGAGAGAAAGTGACGCGATATCTACACCTTAGCTTGGTGCGACCCCGGGGAAGCCGCTATTTTTTATAGTTAAAGGAACATCTTCTGAAGTACTAAGGTCCCCAGTTCTTCTTGTTGGAGGGGTCATATTAATTGCAATATCTGTGATAATAGACAATCAAAAGAAATTGGACAAAAAACTTGATTCTTTGAGTAAGGAACAAACTACACTACAATAAATGCATAACCTGCCACTGGTGCCGACCCAAAAAGCCGGGCGGCACAGTTCATCGATATGTGGTGAGTTTAATTGAACGGAAATAACATGTTTCCAAAATTGCTTTTAGATAAGTTGTGGCACACAACCTCACCTTCGCGATATCAGATGATATTGGATTCTGGCATGATATCTCCAGATTCACCAATACTCGAAAAAGATAGATGGGGCACAGCTCGAGGGCCTGATTTTTACCCATTCGTCCGATCAATTGGAGGCATAAGTCTTTTTGATTTTAAGAACTTTAACCCAGACCTTTATAATGATAAATACCCCCTTTCTAACTGGCATGAATTTGTTCCTTATAGGCGTAAATGGGGAGAAGCAATATGGATAGAAATCAATAGAGATGGAATTTCAGAAAATTACATAGATGGAGGAGCTTTACTAAAAAAATGGAAAGCGGAAGAAGCATTCCAACATAATATAATGCCAATTATTGAATCTGCCAGTGTTGGTCCAATTCCAGTTGATTGTTTTAATTGTGTATATAAATGTGGAAAAAACAATGAGGAATTTGAAATCGTAAATTGATCACATATCAATTCACTGGTGCCGACCCAAAAAGCCGGGCGGCACAGTTCAACCGTTAGTAAGGAAAAACATGGAAAAACAACCATTTTGGGAAAATACATATAAAGAAGAAGAAAGTCCTAATACCTTCAATGGTGGTCAACCAAGCTTGGATGTGATTGAGGTATTTGAGAAATATGTTAACAGTGGAAAAGTATTAGATCTCGGCTGTGGGGATGGCAGAAACTCATTATACGCCGCGACCAGAGGATTTGATGTAACAGCTATTGATATTTCTGAGTCTGGAATAAATAAAACTCAACAAATTGCTGAAGATTCGGGATTATCCATTCAGGCTAAAGTACAAGATATGCGATTATTCAAATCAGAACCATTATTTGACGTTGTCATTTCACATGGTTGTTTGCATTTGATCTCTCGCGAAGAATGGACTGATGTCATTAGAAATATTAAAAAAAGCACAAAACCAGGTGGTTACAATATTGTGGTAGTTTTTACAGACAAAATTCCACCTTCAGAGGATATGGCTCCATTTACAAAAGGACTATTCAAAGAAGATGAGCTATACGAGATATATAGTGATTGGACAATAATCGATAAACGAAGCCATGTGTTTGATGACGAGCACGATGGAGGTAGGATTAAGCATCGACACGCTGTGAACAGGCTTATAGCCTACAAGTAGAATAATCTTACTAACAAATGGATGCAGCCGATTTTACCCGCCAAAAGCGGCGGCTAAAACGGCTGTGGCGTTCCAGGGGTCGCACCAAGTCAAGTAACTGTAAAGATAGTAAATATTGTAATAATACACGCGTATAGAGGGCAATACGGCATTTTTTGAGCATGAAAAGAGCAATATAGGGAATTAAAGTGGCCAGAGCACACAGACATTTTGTTCCAGGTCAAATTTACCACATTACCCATCGTTGCCATAAAAGGGAATTTTTGCTAAAGTATGCCAAGGATCGGCATCGATGGCTGCAATGGCTTTTTGAGGCGAAGAAACGATACGGGCTTGTCATCCTGAATTACACCGTTACCTCAAATCATATTCACTTGCTGGCCTATGATTCTTCCGGGCTGGATGTTATCCCGCGTTCAATGCAACTTGTAGCCGGCAGGACAGGGCAAGAATACAATATTCGAAAAAAGCGGAAAGGAAGTTTTTGGGAAGATCGATATCATGCAACGATTATTGAAGACGGGGAGCACTTGTTGCGTTGTATTGTATACATCGATTTGAATATGGTTCGCGCAAGAGCTGTTGAACATCCGAACCAGTGGGTTCATGGTGGCTATAGAGAGATTCAAGCGCCTCGTCGAAAGTGTATCCTCATAGATTACGACCAATTGAAAAAACTCTGTGGGTTTGATGATTTCGAAAGTTTTCAGGAAGCCCACCGGAAGTGGGTGGAAACAGCGGTTGGTGAGGAAATATCACAAAGAGAATCCACATGGGCACAAGCTGTAGCTGTCGGTTCCGATAATTTTGTTGAGAAAATTAAAAAACAACTAAAAGCGCTGGCGATTGGACGGCGAATTTCGCCAACCGGTGATGGCTGGGAGTTGAGAGAGGAAGTAAGCACTTATAATGCTTTTTTGGGGGCCCAAAAAGTTGATATGGACCCTGAAAACATATATTTCTGGGATGTTAATGCTGCAATATCTAAACCTTAGCTTGGTGCGACCCCAGGGGCTTTTCGAAAGGCAATATCTTTGAAACAAATAACTGGAAAAGAAAATCTCGAGAATACGATATTTGTTCTATTTTTTTTCTCTTTGATACTTGGGATTGATTTAGGGGTTCTTGAAGACAATTTAGCAACCCATGGATCAATCATTTTGGGTAAGTCAATATTTACATTAGAATATTTTATCTGGTTATTCATTGCACTGTTGTTCTGCTATTACTCATTTAAAGAAAGACATTTTTTGCTCAGGGCCTCCTATATATTTGGAACAATATCTTTGATTCTGGCGCCCTCAGTTATCAACTATTTGGGCTTCAAATGGATTTACTTAATTAAAATATTAACGATGTTTTTCGCAATAATATTCTTAACAAAATATATTAGAGAAATACTGAAAGGTTATAAGGCTGCAATACTTCAAAAATAAAGAAACCATTTTGACAAGATAACCTTTAAATCCACCAGAAAAACAGGGCGGAACGGCCTTGGTAGACTGTCTATCGTATTGCCCTGTTTTCTGGTGATTACTGTGTTATGTTTCCGAAGTATTGTTTTAACTGAATTCCATTTATGCAACAGTTCTTATAATATTGAATTAACATGAAATTTAAAAACAGAAATTTACGTGCAATCGCAGAAGCTGTCATCGGTGATTCGGAGTTTTTCCCCTATCGCTCCAGTAGCTACATCACTCAATTTTTTGAAGAGTGCGATCTTGATTTCGTTCATGATGGTTCGACTCGTTGGGCTTGGACTGCAGATAGGCTGTCGGAATTGCTTCAAGAGCCGCAACCAGCAGCTTATGCCCTACCAGAGCGCTTTGTTCATGTGTTGAGAATATTAATGCACAAGTCGGATGCTGATCCTGACGATCCAGATCGTTCAAAAGCACTTGATGCATTGAACGAACCTTTGTCACGGGAAGGATATGAAGCGTTTTATGGAGATGACAATCTGCTCTACATTCGTCATATCGGGACAAAAACTGTATCAACTGCTGTAAATCCACACCGCCCTTTCACACCAAGGGAAATCGAAAAAAGGGAACAGCTTATCGCATATCTGGATAAATGCTCAGAGGACGAGCTAATTGAAGAAGTTTTACTCCCCATTTTCCGTCAGCTTGGTTTCCATCGTATTACGTCTGCTGGCCATAAAGATAAAGCACTTGAATACGGTAAAGACATTTGGATGCGATATATTCTTCCAACGCAACATATCCTATACTTTGGAGTTCAGGTAAAAAAAGGAAAGCTAGACGCTGCAGGATTGAACAAAGGGTCGAATACCAATATAGCCGAGATACACAATCAGCTTCTTATGATGTTAGGCCATGAAATATTTGACCCCGAAACAAATAGGAGAGTCCTTGTTGATCATGCATTTATTGTCGCTGGCGGAAAAATCACGAAACAAGCAAAAAATTGGTTGGACGAAGCCGCTACGCGGCGGAAAAAAATCTCATAACAGTGTATACCTCTCTGGATTGCCCAATCCCGGGCGTCATAAATCAAAAGGAGGTATACCATGAAAAAATCTGAACAGAACCGATTTGACAAGCTTTATCAACGACATTTACGTTCTCTCAAACTCCAGGGCAAAAGTCAAAAGACAATTGAGGCTTATTCGCGCGCCGTCCGCCGGATCAGTGAACATTTTGATTGTTGTCCGGACAAATTGTCCTTGGAACAACGAGAACAATATTTTTCCGATTTGGTGAAATCCCACTCCTGGAGTACCGTCAAGATTGATCGTGTCGGGTTGCAGTTTTTCTGGAAACATGTCCTCAAAAAAGATTGGCAGTGGCTTAATATCGTCAAGGCCCCAAAAGTGCGCTCATTGCCGGATATCCTCACCGTTGCCGAAGTTGAAAAATTGATCGGCGCGACACGCAACCTGCGATACCGGGTATTTCTGCTGACAACCTATTCCATGGGCTTACGCCTGGCGGAAGCCCTCTCCTTGCAAGTAGGCGATATCGACGCTCAGCGTAAACAGGTTCATATCCGGCGTGGCAAGGGACACAAAGATCGTTTCGTCCCATTGCCGGATCTGACCTGTGAGGCACTACGCGCCTTATGGTGGAAACATCGCAACCGTTGTTGGTTATTCCCCAATGCCGTGGGTTCGCCCGAGCGCATCCAAAAGGCCACCACCCATATGGATCGCGGCGGTACTCAAGCCGCAATGAAAGCCGTGGTTGACGAGTGTGGCATAAAAAAAAAGTCTCTATTCACTCCCTGAGGCACTCATTTGCAACTCATCTGTTGGAAAAAGGCTTAGACCTCCGTTATATCCAGTCAATCCTCGGCCACAGCAGTCCCGAAACCACCGCTCGCTACACTCAACTGACTGATACCGTCAAACAGAATGCCGCTAAAGTCATTAACGAATTGATCGATACACTCCACGTCGATTTAAGGAGGAAATAATCATGCAGCTTGCCTCTATAATCGATGAATACCACGATGCCTTTATCGCGAAATACGGTCCCCGGCTTCTACCGGGGCATTTCCGCGCAATCAATGCAATCCGCAGATGTCGAACACAGGAGGCCGAACAATTACTATTACAATGCAAGGACTGCGGTCTTGCCGCACTGCGGCCTTGTTCCTGTGGACATCGAAGCTGCCCGCAATGCCAGAACCATGAAACTTCACTCTGGCTGGACCGACAGCAAACCAAGTTGTTGCCGGTTGAGTACTTCATGGCAACCTTTACACTCCCCTACGAGCTAAGGCTCCTGGCATGGGATCACCAAACCCTCGTTTACAACTCCCTTTTTGCGTGTGCTTCCGGCACGCTGAAGGACTTTGGGCTTAATCCCAAAAATCTTGGCGCAAGCATCGGCATGACCGCAGTCCTGCATACTCATACCCGTCGCCTGGATTATCACCCGCATGTTCATGTCGTGGTGCCGGGCGGCGGTGTAAACAAGACCAGGAAACAATGGAAGAAGAAAAAAAGCAAGTATCTCTTCAACGAGTTCGCTCTGGCCAGAGTGTTTCGTGCCCGTTTCCTGGAGATGTTAACCCAAGCAGGCCTTTCTTTGCCCGATTCGGTGCCTCAAAAGTGGGTTGCCCACTGTACTCACATCGGAAAAGGGCTGCCCGCTCTGAAATATTTATCGCGGTACCTATACCGAGGCGTCATCAGTGAAAGAAATATCGTCTCGAACCAAAACGGTGACATCACATTTAAATACACCGAAAGCCGTACCGGTAAAACCCGTTACCGAACTGCCAAAGGAGAAGACTTCCTTTGGCTCGTTTTGCAGCATGTTTTGCCAAAAGGGTTTCGTCGGGTCAGGGACTATGGTTTTCTCCACGGTAATGCCAAAAAGCTACTGAAACTCGTTCAATTGGTTTTGCATGTTATGATTCAAGCCCGAGATGCACGTCCCCGGCCGGTCTTTAAGTGCCCGGCATGTCAGGCGCCCATGCGAATACTGGGTGTCAGTTCGAAGATACGATCGCCAGGGTAGCATACCAAACGGCAATGGCTCGCTGTAAATATAAGCACAGGAGGAACTGAAAAATGCCATGACATAAAAGGCCCGCGCAAAGCCTCTCTGAAGGCTTAATGATCCTGCTCGCCCTTAGAAATTCTCTCCCCCATGTTGGGGGTACACCTGCCTCCCGTCAAAAAAGATATTTTCTTATATAAAGGTCACTACTCAAATCCCGACGGGCTTGTCCAACCCAGGATAAGATCGTGGATCGCTCCGCTCTCACGATCTATCCTTATTCGTTAGGCCAGAAGTTGGATGCCTCGAAACGAAGTCAGATACTTTTTATGGATAGAGAGGATATCTTAAATTTGTTTATCGTTAGTAGTTTGCCTTTACCAGAGGGTGCAATCCCAAAGCCGGTATATTCCCAAGATGATATACCTTTTTAAGACAATTAAAAGGCAAAAAACATAACCTGTAACTAAACGCTGACGGCCAAAAGCGGGGCGTTTTGAAAATGTGTGTCGTTTATAAATTTTTGAAATTACTGGCACGCAGTATCTATTTATCCGCCGCTGGTTAGTCCTGTGTTAGAAAAACAAAAAAGTGTTTTGTATTATTTGTTGCGCCATAAAATAATGAAAAGGGAAATTTATGGGACATGAAGATAACGCTATTAAATCTGAAGAATGGATCGAATTCATTAACATGGTACAAGCATCAAACGGCGAGTTTGCGAAAGGAATAGTGGGGGATGTAACAAAAGCAGTTTGGTCACATAGTAATGACGTCACAATATTTGGTGGATATGGCGGTTTTGTAGAACCTGGATGGAACAATGTTGAAACCAGGTTATTAGCGGCTGCTAAAATGGCTGAAGATGGTTCATATTCATATAAGCCAATTAAGATTTCGATCACTGGAGATTCTGCATATATACTTCAAACAGAACAATATGTTTTTCCAGGAAAGCCAGTAATAGACATACGAGCAACAATTATCTGTCAAAAAGAGCCTGATGGGTGGAGAATAGTACATCGACATGGTGAAATCACAAAACCATTGAAGTAATAGTTTTCTAACATGTCACTAAACTCAGACGGCTAATAGCGGGGCGAATTGAACATCAATGCAATTTACATTTTCAGCAGCTTTCCGGCAGGCCGTGCTTCTCTATCCTCCGCCGGTTAGTTTTGTGTTATGAAAAGAATATGAAAAAATATTCGTATATATTTCTTTGTGCATTCATTTTATTGGTTGCGGTAAATATCCAAGCGAAAAACGCAGATCTTGCTGAAAGTTTTATTGGTAAGTGGGAAACAAATGTCGAGAATGCAAATGACACAAGAGTGTTTATGTCTGCAATATACAAGGTGGATGGGATATGCATGACGCATGTTGAATTTACAATAAAAAACTCATTAACGTTAGAAGCCGATATTGAAGAGGTTTGGGAAATAATAGGAGATACAATTCAGTATAGGATTACAAAATCAAATAATCCTGAATTATATGCAGTTGGGCACGAATCAAAAGTTAAAATTATTTCTGTGACAGAGGATGTAATCACGCTTCAAAACACTAATTGTGATGATTCTTCATCAAATACCATTTTCCAGCTTCTTAGGAAATAAAGTGATTTTTCATAATAGGGATAGGGACACCCCTCACGGGGTGCCCCTCCCACACCACCGGACATACGGGTCCGTATCCGGCGGTTCGGCTGGTCAAAGCAGACACTACTAATATTACTGCCTGCCGGGCTTTATTCGAGATGAACGCTACCAACATTTCAGCTTCCGCTGCGATATGCCGGTAAGAACATGCTCTTTGACAGCCACGACCATTTACCCAAGCCATTCGGCCCAGGTACCGTTCGGGCCTTTATCGGGGTGAGGCTTCCAGGTATACTTCTCCCTTTTTGGGGAGGCCCGGCTCGTTTCCACCGGCTATCCGCCACAGGCGGGACTGACTTCTCTCATGTGTTCGGGGTCGATTACTCTTCCCTCAGCCAATTCGCTTCGCGCGCGATGCTCCAGGGCGACATGAGAGATCTCCCGGGGTAAACACATGCCTTTCGGTACACGAATGCCAAGTTTACGGACACACCTTAAGATGGATAGAGGACTTTGCCTTGTGGTGCAGGCTCGTCCCGGTGTGTGCGCCTTATACTCGGTGGGCGCTTGCGTCACGCCAAAGGCGTGATTCGTCATCCCGTACCTTCGCGGTACCTTGCCTCGGCAAGGCAGCTTCTTTCCGAAGCATCCCGCTTCTGGCGGGATACCCCGTTGCCATACCGCTACGCCGTTGCCGTTCGCTACACTCTCTCTCGCCCTTGGCTCGCGTTTCCGTTTCACTCCAACTCGCCTCCATTCCCGACGGCGGGATCTTCGACACGCTGGGCCTAAGACTTGCCAAGTGTCTGTAAATAAGATACATTCGGCGCACTTTTAAGAACATGTGCCGTGCACGGCACACACCAGGGCATTCAGCGGATCGCAAAAAACGTGCGTCCGCTGATGTTCGGCGTTCGCCTGGAACAATTGAGAAAAGGAATGTCATGATGCAACGGGTCGCCTTGATAACCGGAGCCACAAAGGGGATCGGACACGGTATATTCCAGCGATTGATTTCCGACAGTGTCGAGATCGCTACCATCTACCACTTGGACGAAACCGCCGCGGAGCGCTTCCATAAAGCTGCTAAAGATGCTGGTGTGCGTACATTCATAGAACGCTTCGACATACAGGATCTGGACGGCCTTCCGGCGGTTGTGCAGTCGGTGGTGGACAAGTTCGGGCGGATCGATTACTTGGTCAACAATATTGGTGTCGATATTTTTAAACCGGTGGTCGAGTTGAATCTCGAAGAATAGCGCCGCTCACAGGACATCATTCTCAATGCGCCTTTCGTCTTGTGCAAGCACGTTGTCCCGATAATGCGGAAGCAAGGGTTCGGCAGAATCGTTAACATCGGTGCATCCTCAAAGGACTACACGAAGGGCACGCCGGGACTATCGGCATTCGGTGTCCACAAAGGAGCGTTGACCCTCTTCACAAAGACGCTCGCATTGGAGGAGATATCCAACGGGATCACAGTGAACATGGTTGCCCCTGGGAGCACGCAGGGAGCCGGATCATTCTCAGAAGAAGAACGCATTCCTGTGACGCACATCCCGATAGGTCGTCGCGTGCAGATCGATGAGGTGGTCGACGCGATCATGTACTTCCTCTCTGAGAAAGCTGCGAGCGTGACGGGTCAAGTTATCGGGGTGAATGGTGGATTGAGTACGTAGAGGAGAGGCGAACAACCGTGTGGAGAGGACGCGGGAAACTTCGGGGGTTTTAATGCCATACGTTCGCGCGCCTCTCACACGGAGCGTTCTGTTTGAGGTAAAATGGAAGAATTCAAAAAGCTGAAGCCCTTGAAAAATGTAGACTCCATCGCCATATCAGCATTCTTAAAAGGCTTGGTATTTGCACTGCCTCCTTTTTGTATTCTTGGATTTGTCTATGGGAAATTGCTTGGCGGAAAGATTTGGATGTTTATTGGTGTCATCATCGGCGTGTTTGTAAGTGTTATTGCTTCATTATTAACCATGTTTGTTTCTAGCAAATTTGGGGGATTTGCCTCTTTTATATATAAAGGCTCTACGGTAAATCGGAGCATCAAAGAACAATTGGAAGGTGACTTGAGCCAGGTAAGATTTCACAAAATGAACAAGGATTTTGATAAGGCGCTTCTAAAAGTGGATGCCGTGATAGCGGAAGTACCAGATTATGTAGATGCACTATATCTAAAAGCAAGCATTCTATGGGAAGGATTTAACGATCCTATCGAAGCCAAACGTCATCTTGATAAAATTTTAAAGACGACATCAAAAACCGACAATTATCATGTATGGGCATCCAATATGTACAGTAATATCGTTAATGAAGAAAGAAAACGCTTGATTGACAATCTCAGTGATAAAACTGAAGCGAACGGCCTGATTGGCAAGATGTAGTGGCAGATTATTCTGTCATTCATATATTTGAACAGACACAGAATCCATGCCATGCATTTGACATCCGGGGTCGGGCGCGCTTGGGCAATAGCTCTTAATTGGAAAGCATCATCTCCTTAAAAGTGCGGTTAAACCCCGGCTGCAACTGATGGCCACGTTATGGCCCGATGAGCCCAGTTGAAATGAAGGTATAATATTGAAAACAACTATGGACAGGAAAAAACTAATTCGATGGAAGGTATACATCGATCGCTCAAGAATGTATGTTGGCTACATTCAATTTTTCCTCATCATTTATGTGTTTATAAAATCTCTTGGCGACAATCCATTCACAGAGTACGTTTTTTTCACATTCACTTGTTGCGCTACCTGTTTTATTATTTCTTTTCATCCTTTTATCTTTGGTGATCGGTTACATCGATTCAAGGCTGGGGTTACGTGAGGAAGAGATTAGAAACTCCTCAAAATCCAATCCTGTCCTCATGGATATTCAGAAATCAATAAAAGAGCTTCAAGGTAAAGTTGAGGATCTTAAAAATATTCAGTCAAAAGAGCAAGACACTAAACATAGAAAGCCATAACCTGTCATTTCAGAAAATCAGGGCGGGGCCGCCGTGCAAAATTTGGAATTTCGTGTTGCCCTGCTTCCTGCTGAATTCGTTGTTGTGCCTCAAATTAATACGGCCTCACATTAAATGGAGGCCGTAAAGATAAAATCTTTAAAGCATTTAAAGCAAACATCAATTATGAGCAACCCTATCCAATTCCTCACGAATTACCTGTCGAATAATCGTCTCGTCGAGTGGTTTCCCGCTTTTCGCAAGATATTCTCGAAGAGCCTCATTGATCATTGTCTGGTATCCATACCCTGCCTTTTCTGCTCGTATACGAAAATCATCGAGGATATCAGTATCAAGATACATGGTAATTCTGGTTTTTCCTTTTGTTGGAACAACCTGGCCTCTTTTGGCATTTTCAAAATTATATTCCTTTTTCATATTGCTTCCTTTCCGTTGGTGTCGCTTTTCTTGCCGAAATCAAACGGATGGTATCGGCACGGTATGAATAAACAATTGCAATTATACGCCCAACTACATCGGAACCAACGGTCACATATCGTTTTTCACTGGCCACGTCATGGTCTTCCAGAGTCATGGCAAATGGATCAAAAACCACTGCTTCAGCGTCGGAGAATCGTATCCTATGTTTTTTAAAGTTGATTTCAGCTTTATTTGGATCCCATGTTATGCGCATACTTGACCATATACATATATTGTATGCATATGTCAACAATATTGTATTTTTTATAATTAACCACTTGAATATAAACAAAAAAAGCACAGCCAAGGCATGCAGCGGATCGCAAAAAGCGCGCGCCCGCTGATGCCAAACGTTCGCATTGTGAAAAATTTCCTCTAAACGAAGGGTAGAAGAACGGTGGTTTATCGTAACATTAATTAAATAGTGCCCATCCATAAATAGGCTTTTTTGAAGCCGCAGCCGGTAAAATGAATGGGCCTCATTTTTTAAATTTTATTCACCATGTTTTATGAAAGAAGTAATAGCATTTTCTCATTAAAAACGGTGAATGAAGGCGCACTTATCCACCGGGAAGCAAATGAAAGCTATTTTTACCTCAAAAGTTCTATGCCGTACTCATTTTCAATCGATGCCTGGCCAAGGTCAGCAAATTGGCTGCGACTATTGATGACCAGACATAGGATTTGAAAGAATCCCAGCCTTTCCACGTGCAACGTGTGAGGCCCATACACCGTTTTAACCAGGATATGCCGGACTCGATCCCGGCCCGGAAGTTGCGCAAGCGATGATAAACATATTCACTGCGACACATATCGGTTTCAACCAAACCACGTTTTTTCGAAAAGCAGATATCCTTAATCTGTCGGGATTTGGCTTCCTTCAGGTTGTTCTTGGAAGCAAAACCACCGTCAAATGTGGCTTTAAGCGGATACCGACCGTAGATTTCTTTTTGACGATCCAGCATGGGAATCGCCAGATCAGTATCCGCGGGGTTGCCGGTAGCGACCAGACAATCCAGAATCAGGTTAGAAGCCCCGCCTGTCAAGCAGATCTTATGGCCATAATATGTATCCCTACGGTCTTTCTTGATGATGTCCGTATGGGGTTCAAAAATCGATACCACTTTCTCCGGAGACGGAACAGTTTCTCCCAAAATGACCCGGCGTCTTGTTTGATCAACTACCTTTTCCAACAAAAGCTTATAGTTTTCAATGGATTCGTAAAACACGAACAATGTCGGATCAGATGTGCTGACTCTAATGGCAGACAGTGTCGTACTGGAATATCCAAGCACATTGTCGGCCATCTTAAGCAGGTCGACATAAGCTGCTTTGCGTTGTTTTTTGCTTTTTGCATTCATTACCGCCAGCATGCGACGCTTGGAACGACGAGTGTGATTGGCAAAACCAGGGACCTTGATTCCGAAATCGTCACGGACTCTCTTGATCAGACGCGTCAACACCCGCACCCCGTCCCACAACAACGTCGAATCGCTGGGGCTATGAATATTGCTTTCAACACAGGTGCAGTCTGTTCGTACAGTTCGGCCTTTTTCAATTTTTTCCTCTTTGGCAAAACCGAGCAGTACATGGTTGATCAGTTCCCAAGTCTGGGCCGAAATACACTTGATATTTCGGTTCAGCGCCGACTTCTTGAAACCTTCGTCGGCAAATCCGATACGGCAAAACCATCGGAGGCTATCCGAATCCACTATATGAAAAGCAAGTGCTTTGTAGCTGAAATTGAAAAGGGTCTTTATCACAGCGCAACGCAAAACCTGATCAGCACTCATGCCATCTGCGCCGGTTCGTTTGATTACGGTTTTGCCCCGATTCAAATCTTGCAGAATATGATGACAGATGGTAGAATTGCCGTCGATGATGTTGCTGATCATCACGAGTTCCTGGTTCTGTTCATGATCCTGAATATGAGCCATGAGAGGTATTTGTTTCTGCCACTTTTTGCGCATTTTGTTCTTCGCTCCTTTTCGCTTTTTGTAATATTTTTGGTGTTTTGGCGATTCCATAAATACTACAAGAAGTACTAAAAGACAAGTTCAAAATGCGCTTTTTTTATTTCTTTCAATTACTTAGTGCCTTGGATGGACACTAAATAGCTGAAAAGGAGACTGTTATGTCACAGAAAAGTTCAATCAGTATGCTCTTCGATCTATCGTTCACGGAATTTGTTACAACACGTTTTATTAAGGTTCTTTTCATCATCGGGATTGTTTTTGCTGCAATCGGTGCAATTGCCTTGATAGTTGGCGGGTTCAGCGCTGGCGTTGGAAGGGGGATTTTCTCTCTCATTTTATCCCCTGTAGCATTTCTCCTCTATGTGCTTGGAGCGCGAATATGGTGTGAGATTATTATCGTTGTATTTCGCATCGCTGAAAACACAAGCAGGCTCGTTGACCAAAACAAAAAACCTAAATAAACAAGCGACATATAGCTGATTCATAAAGGTAATATTTTTTATAATTTCTTGTGTCCAGGTGGAGTTTCTCAAGTAAACCACCTGATGCGAACCAAACAATAAAAGACCCCCAGGGCCGGGCGAGTTTGGGAAGTCTGATTTAAACTGTACGTCATCATATACTTGGCTGATCAGTGGAAGCCCTGGCGGCAAATGATCGTATCGTTAGAGCATATGGAAATAAATTGGTCACATCGTGAAAAGCGTGCATCGGCAATAATAGGAGGGATATCGTCTGTATTTCTTGCGGCTTCTTTTTTTGGACCTATTCTCGATGTCCCTTCAAAATTCTTTTTATTTATTGGAGTCGCTTTGAATGGCTTCGCTCTGGCAATATCCCCTCATGTATTGTTCGAGCGAGTATCTGTCAAAGGTTTCAAATTGCGAGGTCCTATGCTATTCGGAAGTTCCGCTGTATTAGCTATTTGTGGAAACACTTGCTTCTTATTATCTTTTTGGTATTGGCTAATCGGGAAAACGCTCTAATCTGTCATTTCAGGGACCATCAGGGCAGGGCGGCCTCGGCAGATTGAAATTCCGTATTGCCCTGATTTCTTCTGAATTCGTTGTTGTGCCTTTCTTAAACATTTTTTTACATATTGACATTTATAACGGACCCCATTATAATATGACCCATGATAAAAACTTTTAAGTCAGCCGGTACCGAGGATATTTTTGATGGTGTTGCATCTCAAGCTGCTCGAAAATGCTGTCCGAAATCCATTTGGCCGGTTGCTCGCCGGAAGTTGGATCAAATAAACCGTGTTCGAGAACTTAATGAACTTATAGTTCCCCCAGGTAATCGGCTTGAGCTTCTTAAGGGTGACCGGGAGAATCAATACAGTATACGTATCAATCAGCAATACCGTATCTGTTTTACATGGGAGGAAGGTTATGCCTACGAAATCGAAATTACAGATTACCACTAATAATACAGTTGGTCGGCGGCTGCCTCGGAATCGTCCCCCAACACACCCAGGGGAGATGCTTTTTGAGGAATTTGTTAAGCCTCTTGAAATTACACAAACAGAGCTTTCTCATCGTCTGGGTATTTCTTACCCTCGTCTAAACGAGATTATTAAAGGCAGGCGTTCAGTAACCCCGGATACTGCATTACGGTTGTCTCGTGTTTTGGGTATGCCTGCAGATTTCTGGTTGGGTTTACAGCAGGATTGGGATCTTTGGCATGCTATGAATAGTCCTGAAGCAAAAAAAATAAATCGCCTTAAACCAATTCAAAGAGATCAAAATTCTTTTGCACAACCTGCCGTTTGAGTGGGACCGGGAAAACTGGGGCCATTTACATAACCTTTAATTTCGGAACATTCTATATCATCGCCAATCCCTGTATCATAAAGATACCCGGCCCCTCAACTTTTTGTTCGGTTTTAACTACTATAGATGGGGGGAGAAGTGCCTCTTTCTTAATATTTTATTTTTGAATGAGGCTTTACAAATTCAATAAATGTATTTAGAAAAACGTAGACCGCAACTGCAAACATAAATGGCTTCCACGAAAACCATAGGCAATTATGTCTGATCCTGAACATATAAATGATGTCCGAAACGATTATAGCTCGATTTCTGATAAATACGATCGGCGTTATGAAATAAATTCTCTAAAGGATGTTGAAAAAACGCTGCGTGGCTTGATTGCAGAAACCGGTGCACGGCGAGCCCTTGAAATCGGGTGTGGTACCGGGTACTGGCTTAAAACCCTCCTCCCTCATGTTGAACAGATAATCGGCCTCGATTCTTCAATCGGTATGCTGCGCAGGGCTTTTGACCTCACAGGGTCGATTGAGCTTGTATGCGGATCCGCGGATTATCCGCCCTTTGCTGAAAATTCGTTCGATTTGATTTTCGTCGTGAATGCGTTACACCATTTTAAGGATAAACAGGGATTTATCGATCAAAGCCGGCGTTTGCTGAGATCTCGCGGAGCGCTTGCAACGATTGGACTGGACGTACCTTCAGCAATCGGGCACTGGGTCATATACGACTATTTCCCGGGAACAATTGAATACGATCAATCACGTTTCCCGCAATGGGAAAAAATCCAATCATGGATGCACTCAGCGGGATTGGTTGTCCAACCGATGCGAACCGTAGAGCATATTCGTATCGAAAAACGCGGCCGTGCGATTCTGGAAGATCATTTCATTCAGCGCTACGGAACATCCCAGTTCATGGGTCTGACGGATGCCCAATATCGGGCTGGTATCGAACGCATCAAGTCAACGATTGATAGGGCGGAAACACGCGGTGAAGAGGCGGTTTTTAGGGCTGATTTGTCTCTCAAGGTGGTGGTGGGATATGCTTCAGAGAAAGATTGAACAAAAATCAGATTTGCCATAAAATACACAGGACGCCCAACTGCTGGCGCCTGTGATTTTCATGTTGGTATTTATCTATGAAAAATTCAATGTATACTGAACACGCTTCAGAATACGCTCGAGTAATAAAAGACAACACTTTCAACGCACACTTCGAAAGACCATCTCTTTTATCTCTTTTACCAGAGCTTCAGGGAAAATCTGTTTTAGATTTGGGTTGTGGCCCTGGGGAATATTTTGAGTTTTTTCTGAATGAGAAATGTTCTCATATTACTGCTATCGATGAATCTCAATCTATGATTAAAATAGTTAAAGAGAGATATGGGGCAAATATTAATAGCTATAAACAAAATCTTAATATGGGCATCCCTAAGGAAAAAGACTCAATATATGACCTTGTTGTAAGTTCATTAACAATACATTATATCAAAAACATACCTTTCCTTTTTAAGGAGGTTTATCGAGTTTTAAAAAAAAATGGATTGTTCGTATTTTCTACACATCATCCATTTTTTGATTTGTCATATTCAAAATCATTTGACTATTTTAAAACTGAAAAACTAACTCAAACGTGGCATACTTTGGGGAAGCCTGTTGAGGTTTCATTCTATAGAAGACCACTCTCTTTTACTTTTAAGGCTTTGACGGAGGCTGGTTTCTATATTAAATACATATCAGAAGGGAAACCAAAAAAAGAGCTTAAATCAATTTCTGCAGAAGACTACAAACGACTTACTACAAAGCCTTATTTTTTATTTGTTAGATGTCAAAAAGTATAGCAAACACGTGGAGTGCTATAATCTATAAAATGAGCGATCCTCACCCAACAATTAGCATATGAGATTGATGCTTAAAGACCTGTTCAATCAATATAGTGTTCATCAATGGGGCATCGCATCGCTGGATACCGCAATAGAAGGAGCCACGGGATACAAATGCATAGCCTTCGGTTTGCCTTACGACGCTGCTGCTATTACAGCTCTTCCTGATGATAAGCTCATCGATAGGTGCAAGAAAGAACTCAGCGCAAAAACCAAAGCAATCTATGCGGCAATTCAAGAGGAACTCTGTCAGTATAGCTTTGAATTCTATGATGACATTGACCTCAAACTGAACCTGCGTGAAAAAAAGGTGTCACAGAAGGTACTTGGTTATCTGGCCGGGTTGGGATGGATTGGAAAATCATCTTTGCTAATCTCGCCCGTTCTTGGTCCGCGAATGCGGTTAGGTACCATTTTCACAAAAAATGAACTAGAGGCAACAGACTCACCTTATGTCGGAAGCTGTGGCGACTGCACTATCTGTTCAGAGATCTGCCCATCAGGTTCTATTTGTGAAGAAGGATATGATGTGGAAAAATGCAGACAGGTAGTCTGTGATGACAAAGGTAACTACAAAACATTTTGTGGACTATGTATGAAGATGTGTCCACAAGGAAATGCTGACATGTAACTAAACTCAGACGGCTCAAAGTAGGGCGGTTTGAACATTAATGAAAAGCAAACCATTTTTGACACACCGGCAGACCGTGGTTATCAACCCGCCGCTGGTTAGTATGTTGTTCGCCCACGGAATTAGTGGCAAAAGAATTTATCGGAGAACGTCCAAAAATATACGACTTCCATGAAACGATTGGTTTATATTATTATAGGAATCGCCTTTCTTTCAGGCGCAACTTCTTGCTCATCAAAGAAAGATCAGAAAGCGAAATATGCTTCGCCTTGGATGAGTTTCATATTGTCGGATTCAGATTTGAAAGTAGCGAAAGATAAGGCTTTAAAAGGTGACGCGGAATCAGTGTTTAAAGTTTACCAACATTATAGTGATGGAAAAATTGACACTATTTAAGCATTCCCATGGTTAAATATAGCAGCTAATGAAGGTAATGTTATTGCCCAGTATAATTTAGGGTTTGAATATATGCATGTAGATTTCTTAAAAAACATACGCCTCGCAAGATTCTGGCTTAAAGAGGCAGAAAAGAACGGATTAACAGATGCAACAGAGTTGTTAAAGGAGTTGGAGGAATCAGAATCAAACCAGATTGATTAGAAATAATGATAAGCATAGAATTAGGAAAATAGAATTCTGCATATGACTGTAAACTAAATGCAATCTGGAATAAGTTCACTTGGTAATGTGTTAGATTTTTTCGGAAATTGAAAAAGTCCGGATAACAATGCACTCCAGTCAGGGCGGGACGGCATCGGTTGAAATGACTTCTGTATTGCCCTGCCTGCTAATGAGCATGGTGTTAGCCAAGCCTACACGTTGACACACACGCAAATGTGTGCCATTATGTGTGAAAAAAGAGGTGTGCAATGGCTACAAATTTGGCAATTGATGATAGTTTATTACACGAAGCTTTAAAGATTAGCGGATTGAAAACAAAAAAGGACACTGTAAACCTTGCACTCAAGGAGTTTGTTGATAGACGAAAACAGTCAGAAATAATAAGTATTTTTGGCAAAATGGATCCTGATCCCGATTATGATTATAAAATGGGGAGAACCCGTTGAAAGTCCTTGTTGATACACCAATATGGTCTTATGCATTACGTTCGCAGGACAAAAAATATCAATCTGAGGTTGATTCTCTTACCGCACTTATACGATATCAGAGAGCCATTATAATTGGACCCATTAGGCAAGAAATACTATCTGGCTATAGTGACTTACGCAAGTATCGTATAATAAAAGAAAAACTATCGTATTTTGAAAACACGCCCATCATAGACACAGATTATGTGCTCGCCGCAGAGTTCAGCAACAAATGCAGGAAAAAAGGTATTCAAGGATCACATATTGATTTCTTAATTTGTGCAGTTGCGAACAGAATCGAAATTCCAGTGTTTACAAATGATAATGATTTTACACACTATCAGAAGGTAATACCCATCAAACTATATAAAATAGAGGGCTAACAATTTGTTACACACTCGACCGGGAACCTTGGGCGAGTTTTTTACATAGCTCTTTTCGGGTTGAACGTGGCTAAAACCACTTCAGTTATAGGTTCCCGGCGCTTAACTCAAAACGTTATAAGCAAAGCGATGAAATGAACAAAGAGAATCGTGCTTACTATATTGACTGGATAAAAATTGGTGTGGTACTTCTTCTAGTGCCTTTTCATACTGCCGTTACGTTCAATCCTGTCGGAATTATCGCTGTACAATATCCTCAGAATAATCCTATTTTGATGAATTTTACCTGGTTTATGGATCTATGGGCCATGCCTTTATTATTCTTGGTTGCAGGCATGAACATTTACCACTCTCTTAGAAATAGGACTGTTAAAGAATATATTCTGGAACGATTCAAAAAATTATTGATTCCTTTTTGTGCGGGCTATCTTTTAATTTGTCCAATAATATCATATTTTAAGGTGCTTTTTATAGGATCATTCAGCGGAGATTTTTTCCATTTTTATCCTCACTTTTTTGGCAAACCAGGCCCGCATTCAAATAACTCGCCATGGCACCTCTATTTTCTAATAGTTCTTTTTTTGTACTCATTAATTCTTTTGCCGTTCTTTGCATGGATTTATAAAAACAATATAAGAGATAAACTGATATCCGGTACATCATTCCTTGAAAAGAATCTGCTGGTATACTTGCTTGTAATTCCTTTGATGACTACTCAGTTAATATTCCTTTATTTCTTGCCTATTAATACCATATATGAAACATCGAAATTTATTTCCTATCTACTGTTTTTATTTTACGGTTTTGTGTTTATAACTAATGATAAGATCCTGGATAACATACATCGTATTAGGCTTTTTTCATTAATTATTGGAGTGACCCTATTTTTGGCTATAATAATATGGCTGATGAATGGCGGCGAAGGGCGTTCTAATAGCTTATTCTATCTTTACAATACCCTAATGGTTTTCTCTTGGGTGTTTGCGATTCTTGGTTATTCAAAGAAATTTCTTAATAGAAAGATTCCGTTTTATAAATACCTAAATAATTCTTCATATCCTTTCTATATTTTTCATTTTCTGCCTCTAACAATATTCGCATATTATTTTGCTAAAGGCGGTTTGAATCTTTGGATGAAATATTTACTTATAGTTTTTGGCACATATATATCAACATTTTTAATCTATGAATTTGTTAAAAGAATTCCATATTTTAATTTTTTATTTGGGATTAAAAGAATTTAGAAATAGTATAACCTTTTGGCACGATATCACTAAACAGCTTATAACGATCGGCTCCATTGGACCGTAAAAACCGTGCTTTATCAAGTTATGCATAAGCCTCAATGAGCTTTAATCAGGCAACGGCCGCTATCCTTTTGCGGCCCATGAACCAGAACATCAAAGAAGCAATTTTGTTACGGTGTGTCGAATCTAAATTGGTGAAGGCGTTTTTAAAGAGAAATGGGTCACCATGGGATCGAAATCCCGATCATCATGGAGCAAGGTCAATCCTTCTATGATGCAGAATGTTGCGATAATTATATCAATTGTTTTTCGGACAGTAATCCCCGATTTTCTAAGAATTCGATAATTATTGGCACTTTGGATTGCTACATTATAACCACCAATTTGTCTGAGTTGTAAAACGCTGAGAAAGTTCTTGGCTGTTTCAAAATCTGCATTGGAGCGGAAACCCTGAAGAACCTCTGTGAGTATTAAATCTCCAATAATAATGGGTGTGTTTGAAAGGTAATGATCAAGCAAATCTGTCTGCCAGCCGGAAATGCCGTTGAAATAATTGATCCATACGGATGAGTCGACCAAAATCACTGATCCATCCTCATAGCATCGAGGTCACCATCCCATTTAAGTTTTCCACGCAGGTTTTTAATTTGTTCCTGTTTTTTTATTTGAACCAATAGCTTAAGCCCGGATTCAACAACAGCTTTTTTAGTTTTTAAGTTGCTGAGAGTCATGGCCTCGTGTATAAGCTTGTCATCTATTACAATATTCGTTCTCATGATAACACCTCTTAAGTATGTGTATAACATTGACTATATATACACACTTTAGCAATGTCAATAGCGATGAAGTTTTTGTCAATATAAATGCAGTTGGCCTTGAAATAATGGATATATGATGTATAATCATGGTGTATACATTAAGTAGGAGGTGAAACATGATAAGGACCCAAATATATTTAACTGAGCATCAACGTAACGAATTGGCTATTATATCTAAATCATTTGGAAAAAAGCAGAGCGAACTCATCAGAGAGGCCATTGACAAACTTATCAAACAAGCCGGCAAGAGCCATCGGGAAATGGTGATTCGTGAGTCTGCTGGAGTTTGGAAAAATCGCACTGATCTTCCTGATTTTAAATCAATTCGTTCCGAATGGGACAGGGGCTGATAATGGAGAAGCCGATTCTTTTAGATACAGATGTTCTTGTTGATTTTTTTAGGGGCTTCGACAAAGCAGTTGCTTTTGTTAACGAATATAATGATCGTATAATTTTGTCATCAATTGTGGTCGCTGAGTTGTATACCGGTGTCAAAGGGGATGCGGAACAAAATGTTTTGCAGCACTTTATATCCCTATTCCGTGTTGTCCCAATAGATGCTGCTATCGGAAAAGCCGGTGGCCTTTATAGACGGGATTATGGCAACTCACATGGCGTTGGACTTGCAGATGCCATATTGGCTGCCACCGCCGAATCCGAAAATGCAGAATTAAAGACCCTCAATACCAAACACTATCCTATGTTTAAAAATCTCAACCCTGCTTATAAGAAGTAAATGGCCAACAATTTGTTACACACTCGACCGGGAACCCGGGGCGACTTTCTTACACAGGCCATAGCGAGTTGAACTTAGCAAAAACCACGTCCGTATTAGGGCAGAGAGAAAATATGGATATGAAAACAAGTATATCAATAATCATTATTCTCACGGCGTTTTAATTTTATCCATTCCCGGATTCAATCTGGCGAAAGAGTCGGGTTCGGAATAAAATACGGAATCGATGAACTTACAATCAAAGATTTCTGTAATAAATTCGCCCGAACATTCGAAACTGAATTTAAAAGTCTGCAATGCAAGGTCCTGAGACCTGAAGGGTTTCATCCCGATAACCCGCCCCATATTTGTGAGTCTCTCACATGTAATGCAGTAAATATTTCAGTACAATCGGTCGCCGAATTACAGGCTCGATGCAAATTCTCGTAAAGCAGCAAATCCGCGTTGCGGAGCAGGAACCAGGGTTGCAAAATTACCCGATAACTACTAGTATGAAAAACGATTATTTAAAACCAAGCGCAGATTAAGGAATCACGATGAGCTCGGAAAAACCCACTGAAGATGAGAGAAAAAAGATAGCGGCGACTTATAGAAAGCATGGATTGCTAAAGCGGTATGCAATATATGCTATGTATTTCGTTCTGCTATTAATAGCCATCAAGCACTTTTTGAAACAATATCCCGCTGTAGAATATACATTTTCTATAATTATCATTGTTGTGCTTTTAGGAATATTCTATCTGGTTATAAAAAGTGAACTCATCAAAAAAAGATGAGCCTCGACGCATAAAACTTCTGCGCGCTCTCTGCTTGAGCGAAGCCCCGACGCCGGGCAAGCGGGCGGTGAGTAATTATGATTCCCCAGATAAAGCACTAAACTCGGATTGTTTCGGGTGCCTGAATGGCCCTCATGTTCGGATTTTATATGAAACTGGAATATACAATATTAGTCCTCTTTATAGCATCGATCGCCCTTTTCGGCATGACGGGATGCTCATATATCGAAAGAAAGTTGTTGTTCTATCCGACCCACCATCCCCATGCCAATAACCTGACACCATGGATCAACAACGGCCGGACGATCGGCTATTCACGGCAGGCGGCATCGCCCCGGAATGTCTGGTTGATGCTTCACGGAAACGGCGGCCAGGCCTCCGATCGAATATATGCAATACCCTGCTTTTCAAAACATGATTCCGTATTTATCCTCGAGTACCCCGGCTATGGAAATCGTAAAGGAGTGCCCTCGAAGGAATCTTTCAACAAAGCGGCTGAAGAAGCGTATCTTTTATTGAGGGAGATGTACTCGAAAATTCCTGTGTGCGTAGCCGCGGAATCCATAGGCACGGGCCCCGCCTTATCCCTTGCCGGTCTTGATAAAAAACCTGATAAATTCGTTCTGATCACTCCTTTTGACAAACTGTCCGCCGTGGCCGAGGAACATTTCCCGGCCTTTCTTGTCCGGTTGATCCTGAGAAACAACTGGGATAACATTGTAACAATTTCAGCATACGACGGTCCGGTCGATGTCTTCGGCGCCGAAGCGGATACCATTATCCCCATCAACCATGCCAGGACGCTCGCGGCTTCCTGTCCCGGATCGAATATGGTCATTATCCCCGGTGGTCATAACGACTGGTCATATGGAGGAAAGGTTCAAATAAGGAACCCATAAGGTTGAAAGGAACGAACAATGGCAATAAAATTCAAAGTGTTTCTCCACAGCTACCTTGGCTTTAACAGCAACTCGACACTGTTATACGGGGAGCGGGATGCAATTTTAATCGATGCGTCGCAAATCCTCAGCGATTCCTACCGGCTGGTGTCCAAAATCCTGCCGATGAGAAAAAGACTCACCCATATTTATGTCTCCCATTTCCATCCCGACCATCATTTCGGACTGGCCGTTCTGAAATTCGCCTTTCCGGAGGCGAAAATTGTCGCACTTCCCAGCGTCGTCAAAGATATCGTTTTCACGTCCAGCGACAAGGTGGATATGTGGGCAATCGACCGTTTCGGTCCCGGCGAAATTCCGCCGTTCACAACCATACCCATGCCCCTGGCGGAACCCAGGCTGGAACTGGAGGGTGAGGAAATCCTCCTGACGGATGGATGGGAAGGCGACAGCATTAACAATTCGGCTGTCTATGTCCCTTCCGCCGGTGTTGTATGCGCCACGGATATCGCCTTTCATGACTGTCATTTATGGCCTATTGAAAGTAACGTCGCCCGGCGTGTCACCTGGCGAAAAGACATTGCCCGGTTGAAGGAATTCGATGCGAGAATCATCATCCCCGGCCATTGTGATGATGAAAAAATCGGGATAATGGAAGAAGTTCAGGAGGATAAAAACAGGACGTACACCGGATGCGTCGACTGGTCCATCCAATATCTTGAGAACTATGAGGAAATCTACACCACCTCTAAATCCGCCGAAGATCTGGTCAACAGGATGTATGAAAAATATCCCGACATGAAGGCCGAGGATTTCGCCATCCAGTGGCAGGCCAGGCTGCTGTATCCCCATAGCAGTCCGGATTGGCTTCTTCCCCTGCCCGGGGAGCCGGGGAAGATCTTTCTGAACCCGTCCGGGGGGTTTGATGGTGATCCGCCCAAAGAATAAAATCAATTCTCAGGCGGCCGCAGGAAAAACGACAGAAAGACGGCACTCAGCGCGAGCACCCCACACAGCCAGAAGACGATGTGAAACGTGCCGGATTTGTCCGCAAGGACACCGGCCACCGCCGGCCCGACAATCTGACCGGCGCCGCAGAAGAGTGTAATAAAGGCAATGGCGGCGGCGGCCCGGGCAGGTCCCATGTAATCCCCCACCGCGGCGTACAAGATAGTGGGGACACTCCACATGGAGAGACCGAACACGGCAATGGAGATAAACAGATATGTGTTCGACAAATCGGCTGCCGCCAGTGCAAAAGAGACAGTAAACAGCACGTAGGCAATCATCATACCTGTTCTGCGGCCAAGCTTGTCGGACAGCCAGCCGAAGAGTTGCCCCGAAAAAATACTGAATGCACCGACAGCTGACCAGAAAATGCCGGCGGACGGCTCACCTAAACCCCGTTCGTTTACCAGTACCGTAACGATAAAAGTGCCGTAAATCACGTGGGTGGCGCCAAACAACGCAAAAATAAGCCCGAGATGAACCAGGGTACCGCCGTGGGATTTCTTCTCGGATCGGGCCTCTTGGTCCGAAAAGCAGCCGGGAGACTCATTTACCGACCCCAAGGGGAGCAGCCCCTTTTCTGTCGGGCTGTTACGAAGAAGAATCGCGGAAATGACAGTAACCGCCAGGGAAATGGCGCCCATGGCGAACCACCCGATTCGCCATCCATCGGCGCCGAATCCGGTGTTGAGGAAGGGGATGAAAAATCCGGAGAACACAATGGCCAGTGCATTCCCGGTCAGAATCGTCCCGGCGGCCCTGCCGCGAAGGCTTTTCAGAAACCAGTGGGCCACCAGCCCCACCATAGGTACATTGGCCAGCGCGCTGCCAACACCGGTAGCAGTGTACAGGAACAGCACTTCATGAAATGTCCCGGCGAAGCCTATCAGTACCATGGAGCCGCCCACCATAAAAAGCCCGAGAGCAATGGTGCGGCGTGCGCCGGCGCGTGTCGCAACAATGCCGGCCAATACTACGCCCACCAGATAGCCGGTAAAATTGCCGGTACTGACAAATCCCATTTCCGAGTATGTGAGCCCAAGGGATTCGCCCATGGAGGGTAACAGCATCCCCAGGGAAAAGCGGCCCAGGCCGATGCAGGAAAAGAGAACTGCAATACCCGTAAATACGAGGACCCATCCGTAATGCAGTTTTTTCGTTTTTCGCTCTGTTCGTATCAACAGACACGCCCTCATTCCAAAAGATCCTTAAGCTTCTCTTTAAGCAACTGCACATCCTCCTGGAGTTCAGCCACAACCCGCTCAAGTATGTCCAGCCTCTCTTCGCCGGAAGAGTCCACGACAGTTGGCGCGGGCTGCGCCTCGTCCGGGAGTTCCCCGAACAGATGGGCATAGCGGCATTCCTTTTGTCCGGGTTGCCGTTCCAGTTGGCGAACCAGCGGTGGCTCATGCTGCTTAAGATCGTCGAGAACCGACTCGACGGAAGCCAGATCCCTGAAAGTATGCATCCGGTCTGCCCGGGTCCGCAGTTCCCCGATAGTTTGCGGTCCTCGAAGCAGCAATTCACAGAGAATAGCGAGATGCTCCGGCTCCAGGTGCAGCTCTTCCACAAGACAATGACGGTATTTGGAAACCCTTCCCGATCCCGGTGAGGCGGGCATGGCCAGTCCCAGGCGATGCAGGCGGTCAAACCCGTTCATGACATCGGTTTCATTGAAGCTGACCACCGGATGCCGGTTGGATTTCTGGTTACATGCCAGGGTCAGGCTGTTGAGTGTCAGCGGATAATAATCCGGGGTGGTCATCTCCTTTTCGATCAATGCCCCCAGAACCCTCTGTCCCAGAGGGGTGATTGCCTCATCCATTCTCTATCTCCTTAAAAGTCCATGCAGGCCGGCTCGTAATACTCCCTGGGTTTCCGGCAGGCCGGGCATTTCTTGGGCGGTTCAGTGCCTTCATGAACATAGCCGCAGGCACTGCATTTCCATTTGACCGGCTCGTCCCGTTTATAAACAGTACCGGCTTCAAGCATGGCAAGAAGTTTTTTGTAACGCTCCCTGTGGTGCGCCTCAACTTTACCGATCTGCTTAAACAGATTGGCGGCGACCCTGTCCCCCTCTTCTTCGGCAGCTTTGGCAAATTCGGGGTACATGCTTTCCGTCTCGTAATCCTCGCCCCCCATGGCCGCTTTCAGGTTTGCGGCGGTATCCCCGAGTTCGCCCAGCATTTTGAAATGATCCCTGGCATGCTGGCGTTCATTTTCGGCGGTTTCCTCAAATATTTTAGCGATGTAATGGTACCCTTCCTCCCTGGCGACTTCGGCGAAAAAGGTGTATTTGTTCCTTGCCTGGGATTCACCGGCAAACGCAGCGGCCAGATTTTCTTTTGTCTTGCTCATTTTTTCTCCTTTCCAAATTAAAGGTTATTTGTTCAATATCAAATAGGAGTATCTCCCGATTGTCAATTTTTTTTAACCGCTTTCCGAACCTTTTTTATTGTTTTCGGTATATACATGATGAGAGCTTTCGATCGGAATACAATCGTGGATTTTCAGTGGGGTGGAACAACTCGGAGTGAAAAAGTCACTGACAGGCTGGCGGATATACATTCAATGCAGAGGCCCCCGTGAAACCCGTGAACGGCTCTTCAGATCTGTCTGGCTATCCTACCGGAAGCGGTTGACATTTTTCATCCGAAATTTCGTCCGGGATGAGGCCGAAGATATTTTCCAGGAGGTCATGCTGAGGGTTTTTCAGAATATCGAGAAATACAATCCCCTCTACCCGTTCAGTACCTGGATCTATACAATCGCCCGGAATCAGAGTTTGAACTACCTCAATAAACGAAAACTGCCGACAGAAGCCGGAGACACCCGGGAAAAAGCTTTTTTTTCAGAAGCCGGAGACGACTCTCCGGAAGACAAAACGATCCATAGAGAACTTCATCAAACCATTGACCGCGCCCTGGAGGGCCTCAGCAAAGAGAATCGCCAAATCGCCTTTCTCCGGTTTTACGAGGGGATGAAACACCGGGATATCGCCCGAACTTTGGGAATCCCGACAGGAACCGTCAAATCAAGACTGTTTGCCACCCGGGCAATACTAAAGGAAGCATTGGAGGCATACAATGAAACATAGAGAGTTGATCCGCCGATATTATGAATGCCGCATAGAGGATATAGCTCCTGCGGATCCACCGGAAAACCTGATACAATCAACCGCGGCGCCTTCAAGAATATGCGGGCGGTTTACGTGGGAGGATATCCTGGGCCTGCTGATAACCGCCGGATATCTGTCTCACCTGCTGCTCCCGGCAAACTGGTTCTCGTTTAATCGGTTTTTGTTTGTATTTCGATTCGGATTCTAGAGGTAAAGACAAGGAGAATATTAATGGGACAAAACAGTTTGAAAAATCAAAGAAAGTGGTGGTTTGCGGGTCTGTTGAGTTTTTTGATACCCGGCCTGGGTCAGGTCTACAATGGTGAAGCAACCAAGGGATTGTTCTATTATTTTTTACTATCCGTCTGGGGCGGACTCGTGTTCAGCCTGCTGTATGAAATTTTAAAGCATCCGACCACCCGCGCCAGTCTTGTCATCCTGTTGCTACTGGTTTTAATTTCGCTCGCGGCATACCTGTTCATCATTTTCGAATCCATCCGCCGCGCGATACGAATCGGGTCCGATCATACACAGAAACCGTATAACCGCTGGTACATCTACCTGCTCGTCATCCTTGTCGTCTCAGGAGTAGATCAAGGCGTCTCCTTTGCCGTTCGGGACAACATCCTGAAGGCATATAAAATCCCCACGGGAAGCATGCAGCCGACCCTCGAGGCCGGGGATCATCTGCTCTGCAACCAGCTATACTACCGATATCACAATCCACAACGGGAAGATCTGGTCATTTTCAAAGTCCCGACTGATGACAACAGGGAGTATATCAAACGAATTGTGGGGGTTCCGGGAGACGAAATTGAGCTGAAGAGCAATTCGCTTTTCATAAACGGACGTGAAATGGACGAGCCATATGCCGTTTATGAACGACCGGTTAATTTCTCCGGATTTATTAAAGAAAATTTCGGGCCGTTCATCGTGCCAGAAGATGAATATTTCGTCCTGGGTGACAACCGGTACAATTCAAGGGACAGCAGGTATGTCGGGACTGTCAAGCGCCATAACATACAGGGGAAAGCCATCTTTATCTACTTCTCGTTGGACAAACACATTCCCCGTTTTTCGCGAATCGGAAAAATTATTTAGCAATATACTTCCAGACCCGCTCATAATACATTTTTTTCTCCTTGCTGAAAGCATGGAATTTTGCCTTTTTGATATATTTTTCAGCCTTTTTGATATTACCGAGCTTATCATAGGCAAGCGCCAGGCCGAAATAAAAGAGGTGTTCATCGTCTTTCAGCCGAATCGCTTTCTTGAAATACTTGACGGACTGTTCATAAAGGCTGTCTTTAAAGGCTTTTTTGGCAATGGCATATTGATAATACGGATTCTTCCGCCGAAATGAGGCCACTTCACTTCTATAGAATGCTTCCTTCTCTTCGTCACCATCCCTTCTATAGTGCTCCACCAAATTACTCAGGATGGTAAGCGCCGTAACATCCCGTTTCCCGCGGGTGATGCTCAACCCGTGCAGGAAAACCTCCCGGGCTGCATCGAACTGACCGTTCCGGCTGTACGCAACACCGAGATTCGACCATGCAAAACTGAGTGACGGATCCGTCTTCACCGCCTTGACAAAATACCGGAATGCATCTGAACCGTTTCCTTCCGCCATATACCGGGAACCAAGGTTGTTGTAATATTGTGCAAATGCATGTTTATCGGAAATTATTTTGGCAGAATTGAGATTTACGGCCGGCACAGAGGGGCTCAGTACGGTTGGGATAAAAAAATACCTGCGGGAACCGTCCAACGAAAGGGCGCGGGCTGCACCGGCCACTTCCAGCAGTATCACTCGGCCTGTCCCTTCCATAATATCGATGGATGCACCGATATGCCTTGTAGAGAGAAGTACTTCTCCATCTCTTTCCCAGTGGGGCGGGGTCAGAATCTCCTGATAACTCGCCTCCAGACCGGCGTACCGGGCCATGGCCACAAACAGATTGGTGAAAGAGAGGCAATTCCCGCTGCCGGACTCAAATGTTTCCAGGGCCGTTTTCGCCCCGTAGCTATCCGCCAGTGCATCGTAACGAACCCTCCGGACAAGAAAGCCCACGAGCGCATCCATACGATCCTTTGTTTTTTTTGCGTGGGCAAGGGCGCTATCCAGCGCAGATGCCATGTCGCTGTTGACCGACAAAATATCCACATCCGGGATGTCGGCATCCACGGATCCGGGAAGCACCGGGATACCATCCGGCCCGTTATATGCCTGGAACCGATCAATGGGTGCAGCCGTTTCCCAAGGCACCGACAGGGATGCGCAACCGAAAAGAAGCACCATGCCGGTAATGAGAAAAAGACCTGCGAACAGCCTGCCCGAGGTTCGCCTGTTTCATCTTCGGCAAAAGAGGCGCCCGCCTGTCATTGTTTTTCCTTTTACTTTAAAGGCCATATACACCACTCTTCAGCAAATACGGAAATTACCGACTCATGTCGTATTTCATTTTACCATAAAATAATCCTTTTTTTTAAAAAATCTATTTAAACCTGCCAATTTCAAAACATCCCGTTTTGGCCGATCCCAAGGAGGGCGATCCGCTTTGGGCTTGATCCCGCTTGTGCGGTGAAAACCGTTTTGAAAATGGCTCAAACTCTTATTTTGCCCGATTCTGAGACAAATGATCAATTGCTGCCCGTCCGGAGTGTTTGCCGACTACGAATTTCATTTCCGCTCTTCCGAGACTTTCCGGCAGGAACGGCTGATAGGCATAGGCATCCTTGAGAAGGGCGTGGCAATGGATACCCGATTCGTGTGAGAAGATGTCAGTGCCCACAATCGGCTTGTCCGCCGGAATCCGTCGGCGGGAGGCCTCGGAAACCGCTTCACACAAAGGAGGCAACCGATCGCATCGGACACGGTGGCCAAACCGGGTTGAGATACTCAGGGCCATGGCCACTTCTTCAAGCCGTGCGTTTCCGGCCCGTTCCCCAAGACCGTTTACTGTAACGCTAACAGCCGCTGCTCCGGCCTGGACGGCCGTCACGGTGTTGGCAGTCGCCATTCCGAGATCGTTATGTCCGTGAAATTCAAGCATCATGGGTCCGGCCGCAGGGTGGAGATCTCGCAAAAGCATATCCACCCCGACAGGTGTACATATGCCAACCGTATCGCTGACACGAATCCGCGCCACCTCACAGTCGGCAGCAAGCCGGGTGAACTCATTTAAAAAATTCGTGTCCGCCCGGGTAGCGTCCTGGGCCCCCACGGATACAAAATCAAACAGCCGACGGCCCATCGACACAAGAGATGCCAGGCTTCGGCGCACCCAATCCCGATCCTTTCCCATGGCTTTCAGTAAAAGATCCGACACCGGGAAACTGATCTGCACCGAGGGGGTATCACACCGCGCGGCATCGATTATATCCTTCTCTAACGCCCGACACCATCCGGTCGTCCGTACTTTTGGAAACATCCGGGCAAGACTTCGGATGGTTTTCCGCTCATCATCCCCCATGGCGGGTGTCCCTACCTCCAGTTCATCGACACCGGCAGCCACCAGGAGAGAGGCGATGTGTATCTTCTCCTCCCGGCTGAAGGCCACACCCGGCGCCTGTTCACCATCCCGAAGCGTGGTATCGATCATCCAGACGGTTTTCATTGTATTGGTATGTGCTTTCATAAAACTCGCCTTATCTTAATGCTGATTATGCAGTTTTGTATGCAACGAAAACTTAAGGGGGTAGTATAGGTCCTATAAGTCTTATAAGTCATATAGGACCTATAATCGTTTTCTCAAGCATATCAGTTGGGTGCTATCCCACCCCCGGCTTCGATAAAATTCTATGGCAGCCGTATTGTTCCTGTCCGCCAGAAGCTGAAGCCGACGGATATTCCGGTTCCCGGCCCACTGAACGACAGCCTCCATCAAGGCCGTGCCGATCCCGCACCCACGGGAATCCTCCCGGACCACCACATCCTCCACCACCGCCGCTTCCGCTCCTTCCGCCGTAGAGATCAGGATCTGGACGCTGCACATTCCCACCACCTCGCCGGAAAGTTCCGCCACCAGCGTGCGACGATGCTTTCCACATCCGTCGAGCATTATGGAAAGACCCCGGCGCTGCTTCTCCTCATCGAAGACAAAATCCTCCTCGATGGAGAAAAGGGCCTTCAAAAGCGCTGTCAGCGCCGGCAGGTCTTTCCTCACCGCTATTCGAACGACAGGGGAAGGATCGGTTCGAAACGGTGTCACTGAAATACCCTCATCCATCGATCACATATTCTTCGGCGATGCCGCCGTCTTCCAGACTGTCCAGGATCTCATCCACGATATCTTCGCTTTCCACTTTTCCGTACCAATACCCCTGGGGATAAATCACCATCACCGGGCCGTAGTCACAGGCCTTCATACAGCCGGTACTGGTAATCTGGGCATTCAGGCCACGGTCTAAAATTTCATTTTCGATATATGGTAAAAGATCGACCGAACCTTTTTTTTTGCATACGCCTTTGGCATCGCCATCGGCACGAAAACTGGCACAGACAAAAATATGATATTCCGGTTTTTCCATGTTTAAATTGTCTCCTTTATATTGGTCATTGGTCATTGGTCAGTGGTCATTAGTCATTTGTCATTTGTCATTGGTCATTGGTCAGTGGTCAGTGGTCACTGGTCATTGGTCATTTCAGCCACAGCACCCCATGCCCGCCATAGGATGCTGCTTGTTGCACGCCTGGATATCCCGCCGAACCATAAAGTTCATGCTGTGTTCCTCGAAAACAGCTTCGGCGGCCTCTTCGATCATTCCGTCAAGTTCGAGAATATCAATTTTCTTTTTGTTGAGCACACGTCGGGGACTGTCACCGATACCGGCAACCATCAATGCACGGCAATCACTGAGCATCTCACTGAGCTCTTCCCAACGCTGCTGGCCGCCACCCGGTTCGGGTGTCTTGCGGGATTCGACCAGGTAAATCTCACCATTGTCCCTCTGCCCGTATATGTATAGCTCTTCCGCCTTACCGAGTTTCTGGTTGACCAGCACGCCTTCCAGGCTGGCAACCGCTACATAAGGCCGCATCTCGCCTGACATCTCGGGCAATTGCGAGCATTCCTGCAGTTTTTCGTTGATTGCGCATCCGTTCTCCTGCCCCAGAATCCCCACGGCATCGGCCCGGCAGCGTTTACAATGGTACATCTGAGGAATATGCCGGGCTGCCTTTTTGCGGATTTTGATCACGCTCTCCTTTGACGGTTCTGGAATATCCGCAAACTTGGCGCCTTTATTTGGGAAAAAGGGGATACAGTTAAGGATGTCCACCTTCAGATCGGCCATCTTTTCGGCAACCGCTTCAATGTGCTCTTCATTGATCCTCGGTACAATGATGGTATTGACTTTGGTAGTGACATTTCTCTCTTTAAGACGGATAATCGCCTCAAGTTGCTTCTCCAGCAACACTTCGAAGCCGGCCTTGGGGCTCAAGACTTTCTTACCATGACGGACAAAAGAATAGAGTTTGGATCCAATTCCGGGATCGACTGCATTCAAGGTGATCGTGACATGGCTGACATTTATCTCGGCCAGTTCATCGATATACGGGCCGATACCCAACCCGTTGGTGGCCAGGCATAGAATCATTTCGGGGTATTTATTCCGAACCAGCCGAAGTGTTTCCATGGTTTCGTCAGGGTTGGCAAACGGATCACCGGGGCCGGCAATTCCCACCACCGAGATGTTTTTCACTTCTTCAAGCACATAATCGAGGTAGGTCATGGCCTGATGCGGTTTCAGGACCGCACTGGTCACTCCGGGCCGGCTTTCATTGACACAATCGTATTTTCGATCGCAATAATTGCATTGAATATTGCATCGTGGTGCAACGGGAAGGTGAACTCTTCCGAAAACACCTCTCATTTTGGCATTGAAACACGGGTGGTTGGCTAAGTCCATTTTTCTCTCCTAACTGCTCTACATATAAAAATATCCGACAGGGGAAGAATCCTGCCCGGCAGCAATAATTGTGTTGGTAATGGTGTCAAACAGCTGCTGGGCGCCGCGGTATCCCACATGAACGATTCTCGCGCCTCCCATGCGGTCGTGAATCGGAAAGCCGATGCGAATGAGCGGCTTTTTCATGGACCGTGCAATCTTGTACCCTTTGCTGTTGCCGATCAGGAAATCGGGGGTGACTTTCTTGGCAGCCTCTTCTATTTCGACAAAATCGATTCCCTCTCTGACCTGGATCTGTTTAGCATCGAAATCGTCAATGACCTGACGAAGCTTTGCCTCAAGATGACCGCTTTTCCCGCCGGATGCGCAAAGGGCCGGGACAACACCGATCTCCGATAAAAACGATGCCATGCCGGTCACCAGATCTTCCTCGCCGTAAACGACGGCCCGCGCCTCAAAGACATACTTGTGCCCGTCCGCGTAAGCGTCAATCAGGCGCGCCCTCTCTTCTACATATTTTTCCGGCATGGGCTTGCCGCTAATCTGTGAAATCCGATCAAAAAGTACGTCCGTTTCCTTGATGCCGATGGGCAACCCGATACGATGATTGGGTATTTCAAATTTGTCGGCCAGCAGTTGACCGGCACTTTTGGTCTCGGCCAGCACTCTTCCCAGTTCGATGCTCGCCAGCGCGTCACCCATGGCGGTAATCCGTTTAACGGGCGTCCCCCCTTGCGAAATCTTATGGTATTCAGTCCACATCGGACCGTCCAGGGTTTGCGAGTAATCGGGAAGCATGTTGTACGCGACGCCGAAATCGGAAAGAATCTCGTGGAAATGCCTGTGATCCGCCGGCGACAACATCCCGGGAAAGAAATTGATACCCGCCGCCTGGCCGCTTTGCTTTCGGGCTACGGTATCCACCGTCGCCCGTACCGCGGCCTGGAATCCGTCAACATGAGTTCCCGAATAGCTCGGTGTGGAGACGGGAACAATCACCGTATCATTCTCTTCATGGCTGCTCTTGGCATAATCCTTCAGGATCATGGGAACATCGTCTCCAATCGTCTCGCTCAGGCAGGTCGTTCCCACACCGATCATGGCCGGGTGATACTGTTGAATGATGTTGTCCACAGCCAGTTTCAAGTTGGCGCCGCCGCCGAAGACAGCGGTTTCTTCGGAAAAATTCGAAGAGGCGATGTCTATCGGCTCGTTATAGTGGCTGATCAGGTATCTTCGAATGTATGTGGAACAGCCCTGGGATCCATGGAGAAGGGGTATGGTGTTCTCAATCCCCCTGAAAACCAGGGATGCGCCCAGCGGACTGCAGAGTTTGCATGCATTGCTCGTGGCTTTGTATTCTGTATTCTGCTGTGTTTTCATGTCAGGTTCCCCTATTGACTACGCTTTTCTCTGTGGCGCAAATTGCCAGACCGGACTGGTCACCGACGCATATACTTCTCTGGCGAAATTGACCATACCGTTGTAGCCGGCCAGGGAGAGTTTCCGTTCGTGGTTGTGATCGCAGAAACCGATCCCCAGCTTAAACGCCATGGGCCGCTCCTTGACGCCGCCGACAAAAAGCGACACTTTTTTTTCAATACTGTATTTTGAAAGTTCCACGGGATTGGCATCATCCACAATCACCGTTCCATCATCGCACATATCCTTGAGTACGATGTAATCCTCTTTGGTACCCGTTTGCGACCCCGCCAATACGACATCCATTCCCAGGGTCCGCAGGGCCTTGATCATGGAAAAGGCCTTGAACGCCCCCCCCACGTAAATGGCCGCTTTTTTCCCCTGAAGCTTTTTCTTGTACTGTTTGAGAATCGGATAGACCTTTTTGACTTCCTCCCGTACCAGTGCCTGGGTCCGCTGCATGATTTCGGAATCGGTGTCTTTGAAATGTTCGGCCACATCATAGAGGGCCGTGGACATATCTTCGATTCCGAAATAGGATACCCGAATATAGGGAATCCCGTACTGTTCCCGCATGCGCTCGGCCAAATGCATCATCGATCCCGAACACTGCACCACGTTGAGAGCGGCGCCATGGGAACGTTTGATGTTTTCGATGCGGCCATCCCCCGTAAACACAGACACTACTTCCAGCCCCATCCGTTCGTAGTAGTCGCGGATGCCCCATGCTTCACCGGCAATGTTGAACTCACCCATGATGTTGAGGGACAGCGGGCTGATATCTTCGATCGAGCCGGTCCCGACGATGTTGGCCATGGCGTCACAGGCCGCCTTGTAACCGTCTTTTTTCGTCCCCTTGAAGCCTTCGGAGTGAACCGGCAGAACCGGGATTCCCTTTTCTTCCGACATTTTCCTGCAGATGGCATCGATATCGTCACCGATCAAGCCGACGATACAGGTCGCATAGACGAACGCGGCTTTGGGCTGGTACTTGTCGATCAGCTCGTTCAGCGCATTGGTCAGTTTTTTCTCACCGCCGAAGATAATATCCTTTTCCTGCAGGTCCGTGGAAAAGCTCATCCGGTGCAGCTGGGGACCGGATGAGAGTGATCCGCGAATGTCCCATGTATAGGACGCGCAGCCGATGGGGCCGTGTATGAGATGCAGCGCATCGGCAATGGGATAGAGCACCACCCGGGAGCCGCAAAACACACACGCCCGCTGACTGATCGAACCGGCCAGACTCTTCTTTTCACACGACATATCAAAGTCTTGTCTGCCTTTTTGATAGATCTGTTTTTCTCTGCCTTTTAATATGGAGATGCCGGCCATTTTTTCCTCTCAATCCAGCCAATTTCAAAACGTCCCTTTTTGACCGATCACCAGGCGAAAGATCCGCATTGAGCATGGCTCCACTTCTGGCGGGAAAATGTTTTGAAAATGGCTCAATCACATGACTAATTCAAATTTAATTTCTGAAGAATCCCGGTCCTGGCGATCCATCAGGGCGTCGAGAATTTTTTCCAGAAGCCGCATACCGCCCTGGTACCCCACCGTGGGGAAGTAGCTGTGGCCGATGCGGTCCAGAATGGGAAATCCGAACCGGATAAACGGAATGTCTTCATCCCTCGAAATATACTTGACATAGGTGTTGCCGAACATCAGGTCCACCGGGTCGTTCTTGATCCACTGATGCCAAAGCAGCATATCCCCCCCGCTTTTCACGTTCACCTCGTAGGGAACATCCGCGGTAAGCTCCCTGATCCGGTTTTCAAACTTCTTGTCCCTGGTACCGGACAGGATATGGATCGGCATCATATCGATATCGACCAGAAATTCCGTCAAGGCTTCCAGTTGATCGGGATCACCCACCAAAGCGACCTTTTTGTGGTAAAAATAGGCCTGCATGTCGGTGATGATATCCAGCAACTGCCCGCGCTCCACCTTCAACGAATCCGGGACAATGGCGCCGGTCATTTTTCTCATGGTATCCACGAACCGGTCGGTGGCGGAGAGACCGATGGGAAGATCCAGAATCTCGCAGGGCACCTTGCACTTTGCGTCCAGCGCCAGGGCCGCCGGTCCGGACGCCATCCGTCCAAGGGCAATACTCCCCCGGCTGCTTCCGGTCTTTTTCAGTTCATCGATGGTGACACCGCCCTTGGGATACATGTTGAACTTCCCGGTCTGGGGCCCGTTGAGCACATTATCGGTGTCCGGAAACAGGATTGATTTGATGCCCATCTCGGCGGCCATTCGTTTGAGTTCCTTCATATCCGCGGGCTCCACCCAACCGGGGATCAGGTTGATACAATTCTCCTTATGGCCGTTGGTGGTAGCAAAGTAATCGACCATCGCCTTGGTCATATTGGCAAAACCGTGGACATGGGACCCCACGTAACTGGGAGTGTTGGCATGGAGCACAACCTTTCCTTCCGGGATCTTACCATCGGCCTCTGCCTTGCCGAAGATCTGGGGGAGATCGTCTCCGATGGTCTCGGACAGACAGGTCGTATGGACGGCAATAACATCCGGATTATATATGGTAAAAATATTCTGCATGGCCTGCAGAAGGTTGGCCTGACCGCCGAACACGGAGGCCCCTTCCGTGAACGAACTGGTGGCGGCCATGATCGGCTCCTTGTAATGCCGGCTCAACGTCGACCGGTGATAGGCGTAGCATCCCTGGGAACCATGGCTGTGGGGGAGACAACCGTGAATTCCCAGGGAGGCGTACATGGCGCCGATAGGCTGGCACGTTTTGGCCGGGTTGACGGTCAACGCCTTTCGTTCCGTTATCTCTTTGGGTGTATGTCGCAATAACATCTCTATGATCCTCTCTGTAAATTGGATAAATGTCTTTCGCTATTCTTCTCCATAAAAACCGACAAGTTCGGGATTCTTGTCCCATGGCGCCTGAATATGGCCCCACACCTTGCTGTTGATCATGCGGTCGATCTCATGGTAAAAATTGATCGCCCCTTCGAATACGGCGTAGGGTCCATGGGAATCGTAGCTGTGCAGCTGTTTCATCGGCATGCCCTGTTTCTGCACCATGTATTTTTCCTTGATGCCCGCACAGAAGATGGCCGGCTTGTAGATTTCAATCATTCTTTCCGTTTCCCATTGACTGATATCGTCGATGGCGTAGGTCTTGCCTTCCTCCATATCCGGCATCATACCTTCATACTCCTTCAGCTTGATGCCATGTCTCTCGGCGGCAGCCAACTCCTCTTCGGGAATTCTCGGATTGTAGCGTTCCGGGTCCTTTTCAATCTCAAGTTCTTCAATGTTCCGGCTGTCGGCATCGATCTTGAGATTCGGCAGCACACGACGGCCTTCGTAATCATCACGGTGGGCAAACTCGTAGCCGGCGGCAATGGTCTGCATCCCCATTTCGTTGAACAACTCCTGGTAGTGATGGGCACGGGAGCCGCCGACGAACATCATTGCCAGCTTTCCCTCCAGCCTGGGTCTGACCTCGGCCTGGGCTTTTTCCACCGCGACCATCTCTTCGGCAATCACTTCTTCCACCCGGTCGATGAGTTTCTTATCCCCGTAATACTGGGCGATTTTCCGAAGAGAAGCGGCCGTGGCGGTGGCCCCCAGTAAATTGATTTTCATCCACGGAATGCCATACTTCTCTTCCATCATGTCAGCCACGTAATTGATGGAACGATGACACATGATCAGGTTCAGGTCGGCCGTATGGGAATTCCGGAAATGATCCACACTGGAATTTCCCGAAAATGTGGAGATGATTTTGATGCCGCATTTTTCGAACAGATCATCGATGATAAATTCATCACCGCCGATATTGTATTCGCCCAGAAGGTTGACCTTGTATTCGCCTTCCCGGACCGTGTCGTCCTGACCGATCACATTGAGAAAAAGACCGTTGTTGGCAACGTGATGACCGGCGGACTGACTCACCCCTTTGTACCCCTCGCAACTGAAACCGAATATAGTGATGCCCAGTTTCTCCTGCATTTCCCGTGTAACGGAATGGACATCATCACCAATCAGGCCTACCGGGCAGGTGGAAAAGACGGAGATCATCTTCGGTTTGAAAATGTCGTAAGCTTCCTGAATGGCCTGCTTGAGTTTTTTCTCACCACCGAAAACGATTTCCCTCTCCTGCATGTCGGTCGTGAAACAGTAGGTCATGAAGTTATGCCCATCCGGCGTCGTGGACGGATCCGTCTGGTTACGCCGTGTCAGCCAGGAATAGAATCCGCATCCAACAGGGCCATGCGTCAGGTTGATAATGTCGCGGGTGGGACCCATCACCACACCCTTGCACCCGGCGTAGCAGCATCCCCGCTGGGAGATAATGCCGGGAATGGTCCTCACATTGGCTTGGATTTCCGTATAGTTTTGTTCATCCTCCTTTTTATTGACGACAAAATGCTTGGATCTTTTGCGCGCCACCTTGGGAGGATAAATCGACATAATTTCCTTTTTTACAGCTTCGGGGTCGAGTTCCCGCCAGGCCGCGGTGGGTTCTTTTAAATCAGTTTTATTTTCGGACGTAACTGTCATGCTCGTCTCTCCTATAATTCGTCTAAGGTGGAATCACCATCTTCAGCGGTTCTCACGCTGATCGAATCGATCGTCGGCATCACGAATATCTTCCCGTCACCGGGTTTGCCGGTCTTGTTCACTCGTATGATGGTCTCCACAATTTTTTTGACATACTTCTCTTTCGATATGATATAAAGCACCCGTTTCGGAATCAAACGCTGGGTCTGGCCGAGTTGTGATATCGCCTCCTCGTATCCCTGTTCGGCGCCCTTGAGCAGACTAAGGTCAACCAGGCCTTTTCCCCGCCCCAGGGCGTTGGTTACACTCATTGAAGAGACACCCGCCTCCGTCAGGGCTTTCTTGGTCGGATTGATCATATTCATGCGAATAATCGCCATTATCTCTTTCATGTTAGTACCTCTTAAGATTCAATAGTTGCTTTTTTTTAAATTCCCAATGCTTTCATATTGACACCTCTTCAGGCTCACCGGTTTCCGTCTGTTTGATCCCCGAACTGATAGTGTAGGACTCTTCTACCGGCGTGACGAAAATCTTCCCATCGCCAAAAGCGCCCTTTTCTCCGGTTCGCGCCGACTGCATCACGGTTTTGATGACAAACTCCTTGGCATCGTCTTCCACCACGGTTAAAAGCATTTCCTTGGGAATTTCATCATAAGTAATTTCGCCGATTTTAATTCCCCGCTGCTTGCCCCTTCCAACTACTGAGATTTTGGTAACTGCCGGAAAACCCGCATCCATAAGGGCTGCAAGCACATCATCGGCTTTTTCGGGTCTTACGATCGATCGAATCATTATCATGGTATTTACTCTCCTAAAATTTTCTATTTACTATTGCGTTCAAATGACTATCTTTCGACATCTGCTTCACTGAATTAATCCATAAAACCGAAATCGACCAACAGCTTTTCGAGTGCTTCTATCTCCAGCGGCGTGGGAATCACCTTCATCTCGTTATCCTCGATCTTTTTTGCCAGGGTCCGGTACTCATCCGCCTGAGGATCCTTGGGATCAAATTCGATCACGGTCTTTCGATTGATTTCGGCTCGCTGTACGACATTATCTCTGGGAACAAAGTGAATCATCTGGGTACCGAGCTGTCTCGCGAGCTCTTTGATCAGATCCTCCTCCTTGTCCACTTTACGGCTGTTACAGATGAGTCCGCCCAGACGCACACCGCCGGCTTCCGCAAATTTCACAATACCCTTGCAGATATTATTTGCCGCATACATGGCCATCATCTCGCCGGAGACAACGATGTAAATCTCCTGGGCCTTTCCTTCCCGGATCGGCATGGCAAACCCGCCGCAAACCACGTCGCCCAGCACATCGTAAAAAGCATAATCAAGCGCTTCGCTTTCGGCATAAGCGCCCAGCTGTTCCAACAGGTTGATGGAGGTAATAATGCCACGGCCGGCACATCCGACACCGGGCTCCGGACCGCCGGATTCCGTACAGTACGTGTTTCCAAAACCTACCTTTCGTACATCCTCCAGTTCTAAATCTTCGCCCTCTTCCCGCAACGTATCGAGCACCGTACGCTGGACCAGACCGCCCATGAGCAAACGGGTGGAATCCGCCTTGGGGTCACAACCCACCACCATAACCTTCCGCCCCATTTCCGCAAGACCGGCCACCGTATTCTGAGTTGTTGTAGATTTTCCAATTCCACCTTTTCCGTAAATAGCTATTTTTCTCATTTTGCTGTTTTCCTTCCTTTCTAATCGGCATTTGCAAATTATGTTGTTTGTCAGGTTGTCTTTCTATAGAGCAATCCATGTGCCAGCCTCAAAAAAAGGCGCAGTACAATTTTATTACCTAATATTATAGGATGTTAGACAATAGTCGGCAGAAAAGTCAGGACAAGCTGCAATACATTTATCCGACACCTACAATATTGTAGATTGTAAAGTCTACAATATTGTAGATCCACGAAAGAGGTCCTGATGTTGAAAAGAAAAGGGGAGATAAGACACAAACTGATAACTTTCGAATACGGAATTAAAGCAATTGAAGTAAAAAAGCCGGATTCAAAAGATCCGGACTCGGGGTTGTTCTTTTAAAAGCGTTATACTGCAACTAAAACTTATTTTCCACCGATGCGCATCCCGCCCATGATTATACATCTAACTGACATGGCGTTACCTGGCCAACGCGCTTGCCTTTCTCTTTCGGCCCTCCCGGATCATACCCTCCAGGTTGAATTTCTTCACCCGGTATCCCATCTGCCGCAACGTCAGCCCGATCTCCTTTGCCGCCTGCTGTTGAATCCAGTTGTTCCTTTCCAGGGCCTCTACCACCATATCCTTCTCCATCTTCTCCAGATCGGACACCCTGTTTTCCCCCAGCAAATGCGACGAAGCGAACTGATCGTAAAGATCCTGGGGCAGCGATCGTTTCTCGATAACGGGAGCGTCGGAAAGGATTGCGATTCTTTCCACTAAATTCTCCAGTTCACGAACATTTCCCGGCCAGCGATATGCCGTCAGGATTTCGATACACTCATCGGTAAACCTCAACCGTCTTCCATACTCCCTGGCGGTCCGTTCCAGGAAGTAGTTGATCAGAAGCGGAATATCGGGTTTCCGTTCCCGCAGCGGCGGAATGGCAATAGGGAAAACATTCAGACGGTAGTAAAGATCGGACCGGAACCCACCACTTTCCACGGCAGCGGAAAGATCGACGTTGGTGGCGGCAATCACCCTCACATCGACTTTCCTGGTTTTGGTGGATCCCAACCGGACCAGCTCCCGGTCCTGAAGGAAATGAAGTAATTTGGCCTGCAATGCCAGCGGAATCTCCCCGATCTCATCCAGAAAGACCGTTCCGGTATGGGCCGCCTCCAGGCTGCCGATTTTTAGCTGTCCGGCACCTGTAAACGCCCCTTTTTCATACCCGAACAGTTCCGATTCGATCAAACTTTCGGGAAGAGATGCACAATTCACCTTGATAAAGGGACTGCGGGCCCGATCGCTGAGTTCATGAATAATCCGGGCCGTCAGGGTCTTTCCGGTGCCGGACTCCCCCAGCAGCAACACGGACGCCCGGCTCGGCGCCACCTTCCGGATCATTCGATTCAGTACGTCCATGGCGGGACTGACACCCACGGTGAAGTAGTGGTTGTATTTCTCCGATATCTCCGCCCGAAGATAGCGGTTCTCATTGAGCAGACTTTTTTCTCTCCTGTCCACCTGGCGGTTGATATGCACGAATTGAGCGATCAGGGCAGCCACAATGGTCAGAAAGCGCACATCTTCCTGAAAGGATATCTCATCCCTGAAAAGCCTGTCGACGCTGAGAACGCCAATCGCTTCCCCGTTCAAGGCAATGGGCACTCCAAGGAATGAAATCCCCTCTCTTGTGATGCTTCTGGCCTGTGTCTTATTTAAAAACATGGGCTCCTGGTTAATATCCGGCACAACAAACGGTTCCGCGTTTTTGAAAATATGACCGGTCACCCCCTCGTCCGGCTTGTAAATGCCACGGTCTTTTTCCTCGGGCAGCAGACTGTGAGAGGCACATATTTTCAGTAAACCCGTCTCTTCATCCTTCAGGGTCACGGTACCCCGTTCCATGGAAAGTGAGCTGGACAGAATGGTCAGAATGGAATCGAGTGCATGGTCCAGGGTCAGAACCTGCCCGATAATGCCGCTGATTTCGTACAGCACTTTCAATTCAAGACGGTATAATTTTTGATGTATCGGCATATCCTTCTCGTTTCTTTGATATACACACTAAGTGTGTATGGTCCTTTGTCAAACAAGGACCTATCTATCGACAAGCAAGAAAGATACCGGTTATTCATAAAGATCTATATGGAATCATATCCTATTAATATCATACGAATATTATTAATATTGAAACCATATGAAAAAGATATAATATTGCAATATTGTATAAATTTGGAACAAAATTGTAAATAAAACACGATTTTCTTCAGAATCACATCTTCCGCGACTGCCGATGCGCGTTCGTGCTCGTCCGCAACGATTTCGGCAACATCAATATTATATGGCGCCGATTCCCCGGAGATGGTATGTGCTGGATAAACGGAGCGGACAGCAACGCATAAATCCCTAACGAAAAGGACCTCCATGGCAAAAACGTATGATTACGATATCGGAATCATCGGCGGCGGGGCAGCGGGATTGACAGTGGCATCCGGCGCCGCCCAGCTCGGCGCAAAAGTCGTCCTGATTGAGAAAGAAAAAGCCCTCGGCGGCGACTGTCTCCACTTCGGCTGCGTGCCAAGCAAAACCCTGATCAAGACAGCCAAAGTGTACCATGATCTAAAAACCGTCGGTCACTATGGCCTCCCGCCGGTGGAATTGCACCGGGTGGACTTTCGCAAGGTGACGCAACGCATCAGGTCCGTCATCGAAACCATCCAGAAGCATGACTCCGAGGAGCGGTTTTGCAGCCTGGGCGCCAAGGTGGTTTTTGGCAACCCCGGTTTCGTCGATCCACATATCGTCCAATGTGGCGAAAAAACACTTTCCGCCGGAAAATGGGTCATCGCCACGGGCGCCTCTCCTCTAGTACCGGCGATTACCGGCCTTTCCGAAACGCCTCACATCACCAACAGGGATATTTTCTCCCTGGAAAAGCTCCCGGAAAGCATGATCGTTCTGGGCGGCGGCCCCATCGGCGTGGAAATGTCCCAGGCATTTTCCCGCCTGGGCACCCTTGTCAGCGTTGTGGATATGGCGCCCCAGATTCTGCCCCGGGAAGACGAAGATATGGCCGCAGTGGTCATGGAAAGGATGTCGGCCGAAGGAGTACGCTTCTATCTCGGGCATACGGTTGAATCGACAAAAAACGAGGGAGGCCAAAGAGAAGTGACCCTTAAAGCCCCCTCCGGAAAAGCGATTCGGCTCAAGGCCGAAACACTTCTCGTGGCTCTCGGCAGGAAGCCGAACAGCCAGGGACTCGGCCTCGAAGACATCGGTATATCCGTCAACCCCCGGGGCATCGACGCAGACCAGCGGCTTCGAACTTCCCAAAAGCATATTTTTGCGGCAGGAGACGTCAACGGCGGCTACCAGTTTACCCATACAGCCGGCTATGAAGGCAGTATCGTCATCAGCAATGCCATCTTCCATCTACCCCGGAAGGTCGACTACACATGGATCCCCTGGTGCACCTACTGCGACCCGGAACTCGCCTCCATCGGCATGAATGAAAAAGCCGCCCGGGCTGCCGGACAGACATATACGGTATGGACGGAGTCCTTTGACGGCAATGACCGCAACCTCGCCGAAGGGGGCGATCCCGGCCGGATCAAGCTTCTTCTGAATGACAGCGGCACCCCCATCGGGGTCCAGATCGTCGGCCCCCGGGCAGGTGATTTGATCATCGAATGGGTGGCCGCCCTCAACGGTAAGACAAAACTCTCCACCCTAGCCGGGGCCATTCATCCGTATCCAACCCTGGGAGAGATCAACAAACGGGTGGCGGGCAATTATCTCTCATCAAAAATCTTTTCGGAAAAAGTAAAAAAAGGGCTGAAATTCTTTTTCAACCTGAAAGGCCGTGCCTGTGGGGAGTAGTTACGGGCGATGGGCGATAGGCGATGGGTGATGGGCTATGGGCAAAAGGCCAATGACAAATGACCAATGACCAATAACCAAAAGAAATATCTATTCCCAGCCATTCGGAGAAGGGTGAATATGTATGGATAATGCTGCTGATGAATCCGCCGGAAACAAGAATAAAGCAATAATGAAAGCCGGGATTCTCGTTCTGTTTATCGTTGGTGCAATCCTGGCGGTCCGATATACGCCTGTTCGAAGCTATCTGACAGTGGATACACTGGGCCGTTTTCTGGACGCCGCGGGTATCTGGGCACCGATCACGTTCATTGGCGTTTATGCCGTCGGAGTCTGCCTTTTCATCCCCGGAACGCTTTTAACCGGGTTGGGAGCCGCCATCTTCGGACCATACCGGGGATTTCTGTATGTCTGGATTGGCGCCCTGATCGGCGCCGGAGGCGCTTTTTATATCGGCAGAACCCTCGGCCGGGAGTTTGCCACCACCCTTATCGGCAACAAGCTGAAAAAATACGATGAGGCCATCGGACGAAACGGTTTTGCCGCCGTACTGTACCTTCGCCTGGTATACTTCCCTTTTACCCCGATGAATTTCGGAATGGGCCTGACAAAAGTCACCTTCCGGGATTACATCGCCGGAACGGGACTGGGCATCCTGGTGGGCACCTTTATCTTTACGTTTTTCATCGGCACCCTCAAAGAGGTATGGGGCACGGGCGACTGGGCCCAACTCTTCTCATTCAAAGTCTTCCTGTCCATCGGCCTGTTTGTCTTTTCCTTCTTTATTCCGAAAATCATAAAAGCCGTGAGGCGCGAGAACGCATAAAAACCGATGGAAGCAGGACGACCGCCTCGCTCGGAAAATGGACGATTATGAAGCTTCTATCGTCCCCCCCTCTTCCATCACCCCTCGGTCCATCTTATATGAAACACAGAAGCCCCGCACCCATCGACGAACAAAATCGCAACAATTATTTTTTTTCTTTTTTGTAATATTGTGACGGCTATTTTTTACATATTTGAAGGATAATATTGTCTCATTGCTATCGTGATCACTAAAAGCGAAAAAAGTGAAACACCGCCCCTTACCCCTGGCCATAACGTTACAACAGGCTGAAATAGCATTCATTAAGCCCAGCCAACCGGCTTGCTTTCCTTCTTTGCTTCTGTTAGGGTGATTTTTTAAAAAATTATATTATAGTTGGAGATATGACTATGACATCAGCAATGATGACCGGCGCCCAGATACTAATCCAGGGGCTTCTTGATGAAGGCACCGAACACGTGTTCGGATACCCCGGCGGTGCCATCATGCCCACTTACGACGTACTCTACGACGCGCCTCTGACCCATATTCTGACCCGTCATGAGCAGGGCGCCGCCCATGCCGCCGACGGTTACGCCCGGGCCACGGGCCGTGTCGGGGTTTGCATCGCGACATCCGGTCCGGGCGCCACAAACCTCGTGACCGGCTTGTCGACAGCCCACATGGACTCGATTCCCATGGTGGCAATCACCGGCCAGGTGGCCGTCCCCATGATCGGCAATGACAGCTTCCAGGAAGCGGACATCTGTGGCATCACCATCCCAATCACCAAATACAGCTACCTGGTGAAAGATGTGAAAGACCTGCAGAAAATTATCAAAGAAGCCTTTCATATCGCCCGGACCGGCAGACCGGGACCGGTAGTGATCGATTTCCCCAAAGATGTCCAGGCAGCAACCGCCCGGCTGAAAAAGCTCGGAAAGGTAACCCTGCCGGGGGACCGTCCACCGGAGGTCGTTACCGACGAGCAGATAAAGAACGTCATTACCACCATCAAGACCGCCCGACGTCCGGTCATCTATGCCGGCGGCGGTGTTATTTCAGCCAATGCCGCTCCGGAACTCAGGCAATTCGTGAAAAAAACCCGAATCCCCGTTACGACGACGCTTCTCGGAAAGGGCTGTTTCCCGGATACCGACAATAACGCCCTGGGAATGCTTGGCATGCATGGTACCAAATACGCCAATCACGCCATATACGAATCGGACCTGATTATCGCCATGGGCGTTCGTTTCGACGATCGGGTAGCGGGAAATCTGCAAAAATTCGCGCCCCTGGCCAAGATTATACACATCGACATCGATCCGGCGGAAATCGGCAAGCGCTTCAAGGTGGATGTCCCTGTTGTCAGTGATGTCAAACCGTTCCTGAAATCGCTGAACAAGCTGATCAATGTCCCCGCAAGGCAGAAATGGTTGGCCCACATCACCGAGTTGAAAGAAAAATATCCCCTCACGTTCTCGGATGACGGAAAGCTGAAACCGCAATTCATTATCAAAACACTCAGTGATATCACCCGGGGGAACGTTCTGCTCTCCACCGATGTGGGGCAACACCAGATGTGGTCCGCACTTTACTTTAAAAGTGTACACCCCAGACAGTTTTTTACCTCCGGTGGCGCCGGCACAATGGGATACGGCTTTCCGGCAGCTATCGGCGCCGCCGTCGGCAACCCGGGCAAGCCGGTCGTCGCCGTCACCGGAGACGGGAGTTTCCAGATGTGCATTCAGGAACTTGCCACGGCAAGACTGTTTAATCTCCCCGTCAAAATTTTCATCATGAACAATGGATACCTGGGTATGGTCCGTCAGTGGCAGCAGATATTTCACGGCAGTCGATACTCCAGCACCTGCCTGACATGCAATCCCGATTTCTGCAAAATCGCCGAGGGGTATGATATTCCGTCCCTTCGCATTACGCAGCCCGGTGAAGTTGCCAAAGCCATCGACAAAGCCCTGAACGCCGACGGCCCGATGCTGGTGGATTTTCGTGTGGAAGAGGAGGAAAATGTCCTGCCAATGATTCCGCCCGGCGGCGGACAAACCGATTTTCTTGAATTAGAGGCGTAGTATGAACAAAATATTGTCTGTTCTCGTCAGAAACCATGCGGGGGTCCTGTCTCACGTTGCGGGCCTCTTTACCCGTCGAGGGTACAATATCGAAAGTCTGGTGGCCGGAGTAACCGCCGACCCCGAAATCAGCCGGCTGACAATCGTCATTGACGGCAACGATGCGGTCACGGAACAGGTTATGAAACAGATCAGCAAACTGATTGACGTCATTTCGGTGGAAAAATTCACCTACGAAGATGCCATCACCCGGGAGCTGCTCCTGCTCACCATTTTTGTTCCTCCTGAAAAACGGCATGAAGTCATCACCCTCGCAAACATTCTCGGCGCGTCGGTGGCCGATATTTCCGAAGCCACCATGACCATCGAGTTTACGGGCAACAGTCTGAAAATCAATAATATCGTAAAATCCCTGGACAGCTATAAAATTAAAAATCTGGCGAGAACGGGGCTTCTTGCGCTCCCCCTTGAAAGCAACCTGGAGAAAAAGAAATAGACCGGGCCGGTTGATCTTATGTTAACGACGCGCTGTGATATTGACTTCGCATATTAAGCATCGGGTACATTTGAGCGCCTCTCCTGGTGGAAAAACGAAGCCAATTCAGGCGATTATTTCCTGATTTTCTGATCGGTTTTCTCAGGATGCTTTTCAAGATGCTTCACTCTGCTCGCCGCCGACTCCGCAAACCGGTTCACCACCCGTGGCAGGTCTGACTGGCGCCAGGTGCTGTCGAACAGCTCCGCGGAAAGAATGCGGTCCGCAAAGCGGTAGTATGGTTTCGCTTCGGGGGTGAGCGTAATATCTTCGGATTCGACACGCAACCTGCCGCCAAAGACATCCCTGAACAATGTTTGGGTAGTATAGAGAAAGAATTTTCGAACATCTTCCGAGGACTCCGCGCTGCTGAGTTTCTGCCGATAAGCGTGAAGGGCTTCATTTTCATACTTGGTAAAAGAAAGCTGTTTTGCCATAAATCCCTCCGATTCATCATAAAAGGGTTTGGAAACTTTCATGCCCGGCCCGGCACATTTATATGGTACACCCTCTGCCTCTTTTAAATCAACTGAAACATGAGCCCCTCCCCGCGCGTCACCTTGACTTCCGCCCTTAAAAACCATAGGATCACCGACCGTCAGCATCAATTTTATGGTACAGGATATATTGGAGAAACCCGTTAGATGAAACCCGGCTCAGTCATTCATCGCTATATTTTCAAGGAACTGATTCCCCCATTTTTAATCAGTCTCGCCTTTCTCATCTTCGTGTTTCTTATGACCACGCTCATCGATATTACGGACTGGGTTGTTAACTATCGGGTTGGGTTCAGTACCGTGTTGATGATGATAACCTATTACATGCCCTTTTTTCTGCAATACATCATCCCCATGTCTGTTATGATGGGCGTGCTGCTGACCTTCCTGAGAATGTCCAGTGATAACGAAATCATCGCGCTCAAAGCAGGGGGGATGAGCATTTACGCCATGTTGCCGCCTGTGATACTGTTCTGCCTGATCGGATGCCTCATTACAGGCTTTATGTCTGTCTATGGGCTGCCATGGGGCCGGCTTTCAGTGAAATCCCTGAAAAAAGAACTCAACACCACGAGTCTTACGGCTCTTCTGAAAGAACGGACTTTTAACGACAGCTTCAAAGACATGACCCTGTACGTCACAAAAATCACCCCCCAGCAGAATACCCTGACGGGGATTTTTATCGTGGACCGGAGTACGGGAGATCAGGCCATCACCATCGTTGCCCCCAGGGGACGTCTGCTGGAAGATACGGATAAAGGAGTGTTTCATCTTCAGCTTGAACGGGGCCGTATCAACCAGACCGACATTAAATCCAAAACGGTGCATGCAACCGACTTTGACATGTCCGATCAGCGCCTTGATTTGAACCATGCCCTGGCATCATCGGGCCTTGGTCCTAAAGATGAGGAGGAGATGAGCATCCCCGAACTCAGAGAATATATCCGGAACACCGAAACAAAAGATGACCAGTATTATCTTACCCTCATGGAATTTCACAAAAAATTTGCCATCCCGTTTTCCTGTATGGCCCTCGGGCTCCTGGCCATGCCCCTCGGGATACAGTCCAAATCCGCCAAACGCTCTTTCGGAATCGGTCTGGGACTGTTTTTCTTCCTGGCATATTATCTGATATTGTCGGCCGGTTTCGTCTTCGGAGAAGCCGGCAGTTATCCGCCGATTATCGGCATGTGGGCACCCAACATCGTCATGGGCGGCATCGGCTGTTATCTCCTGATGCGATGCGCCAGGGAACGCGCCGTGGGGTTTGGTCGGAATTCATCCAAATTCAGGCGCACTTCAACTCCGGAAGGTCGGCAAAGCCCCCAATCCGGCCCCATTAACCATGAGTCCTGAACCTCGGGCACTTGATACGAAACCCTGACCCTATGTCCATTCTTACCAAATACTTGGCCCGTGAAATCATCAAAAACTGCTGTATTGTCCTCGCGGTTGTGGCCGTTATTTATCTGGCCGTCGATTTTTTTGAAAATATCGATGATTTTCTGGAAGTCGGTGTCTCCATAGTACCGGCATTAGGGTTTTTCATATTCAAGATCCCCTTTATCATTACCCAGGTATTGCCCGTGGGACTTTTGCTGGCCATTCTCATCTCCTTCGGGATCATGAGCAAACGAAATGAATTGATCGCCCTGAAAACCAGCGGTGTCAGCATCTTTCACCTGTTTAAACCGGTGGCGACGCTTGGAATTCTCAGCACCCTTCTCCTCTTCTATTTTTCCGAGTTTGTTGTTCCCGCCACCATGGCCCGGGCCAATCGCATCTATCTCCGGGATGTCGAGAAGGTATCCGCCCTGGCCACCCCGGAAAAAAATATCTGGATCAAAGGCGATCACGCCATTTTCAATATCGCCCAGTATGATCCGGTCAACCGGGTCATGTACGGTTTTTCCGCCCATTACATGGATGATCGTTTCGAACTTATAAAGCGGCTGGATGCCGAGCAGGGCCACTTCAAGGAAAACCAATGGGTGTTTGAAAACCTCCTTTCCCAGGAAATAAATCCCGCGACCGGAGAGCCCGACATCTCTTTTGATGACCGGAAAGCGCTCACAATTGAATTGCTGCCCGATAACCTCAAACAGGTCGCGAAGTCTTCCGACACGATGAGCTTCCAGGCGCTTCGGTCACTTATCCGTAAAGTCGAGGCGGAAGGATATGATGCCACCCGCTACCGGGTGGATCTGCACAAAAAGATCGCTTTTCCGGTGGTATGCCTGATCATGTGCTTTGTCGGTACGGGAGTCGCCGTACGGGGCAGACTCAAGGAAGGCCTCCCGGTTATCGTATCATATGGAATGGCCATTGCGTTCCTATACTATATTGTTTTAAGTCTCTGCATCAATATGGGCTACGGAGAATACCTGCCACCGGTTGTCGCCGCCTGGGCGGCAAATATCCTTTTTTTATGCGGGGGGGGCATACTCCTTATCAATGCGGAATAAAGGCTTTGGATTCGGGATGCACGAGGTCTGATTGGAACAAAAACAAATTATCCACGAAAAACACGAAAGAAATTGATAGGTCATAACATAGTATATAATCTGCTGCTCTACGGCGGCGCGCTTCTCTTTTCACCAATACTGCTGCCGTGGATACTCCTCTCCGAAAAGCGCAGGAAAACGATCGTTCAACGGCTCTGGCTGGGACGAATTGCTTCCCAAAGCAAGGGGGGGCAACCGACCGTCCGCCCCATCTGGATACATGCGCTTTCGGTAGGAGAGATGCTGTCGGCAATACCGCTTGTTTTGAAAATTCTCGGCAGATTCCCCGACCGCCCCGTGGTGGTAACCGCATCCACCCGGACCGGCTACGATATCGCCCGGGATCGATTGAAAAACAGCGTCGACCGAATCCATTTCTTCCCCCATGATTTTCAATTTTCCGTTCGCCGGGCCGCTACGGCCATAAATCCCGCGCTGGTCGTTCTCGTGGAAACGGACCTGTGGCCCAATTTTCTGACTTATATGAAACGGCACAAGGTGCCCGTGGTGCTGGCAAACAGCCGCCTGTCCCAGAGATCCTACGATGGATATCGCCGTTTTTCATTTTTAATGGGCAAGCCGATCGCATCCCTGGTTGCAATCTGCGCCCAGTCCATCGAGGACGGCCGGCGATTCGAAGCCCTGGACGTTCCATCGGAACGAATAGAAATTACCGGGAATCTTAAATTCGACCGGGGTGGCGAGTTTGACGCAGGCAGACCGGATGCTCTCCCCCGGAATGAATACGTTTCCCCGGACGAAAAAGTCCTGGTGGCCGGAAGCACCCATCCCGGCGAAGAAACGATACTAATTGAAAATTACATCCGCCTCAAAAGCAGGTATCCGAGCCTGCGCCTGATCATCGCACCGAGAGATCCGGGACGGGCGGCAAGTGTTATCCGAATGATTCGGGACAACGGTATCTCCACTTACCCGCTGAATGAAATTCCCCCACCGGGTCCGATATCCCCCGACAGCGTGATCGTGCTGGGCAGGATGGGGCTGCTGGAAAGACTCTACACCCTTGCGGACTTCGCGTTTGTGGGGGGAAGCCTGATACCTGAAGGCGGCCACAACCCCCTGGAGGCCGCGGCCCTCGGGAAACCGATTCTTTTCGGCCGGGACATGAGCGACTTTCGGGAAATCGCCGCTGCGCTGGAAACGGCCGGAGGGGCTGTACGCCTTGAAAATGGCGACGCCTTGTTCACGGTATTGGACAACCTTCTGAGCATCCCTGAAAAAAGTATCGAAATGGGATCCCGCGCCTTGAATACGTTCCTGAAAAACGGAGGGGCCGGAGAAAAAACACTGGCGGTAATCAACAGGTTTCTGGGGCCGACATGAAAAATCATATCCGCAATAAAATAAGCGCCATCATGGCCGATTCCGAAACGACTCACCAGTCTGGAACTACCGGACTGCTGCTCGTCGCCTCCCGGCTCTTTGAACACCTGGCCAGGGCCAGGGCCCACCGGTACGATAACGGTCTGCTCAAAAGCCACCGGCTGCCCTGTACCGTCATCTCCATCGGCAACATCACCTCCGGCGGCACCGGCAAGACGCCCATGACCATGTACATGGCAAAACGGATACGCCGGATGGGCTATAAAACAGTCATCCTCAGCAGAGGGTACAAGGGCACGGCGGAAAAAACCGGGGGAATTGTCAGCAACGGCAGCCGACTCTTGATGACACCCGAAACCGCGGGAGATGAGCCGTTCATGATGGCCCAGTTTCTGGAAGGAATCCCGGTCCTCGTGGGCAGCGATCGGGTGGCATCGGGCCGGCGCGCCATCACCCGCTTTTCACCGGACATCATCCTCCTGGATGACGGATTCCAGCACCGCCGGCTTCACCGGGACATCGACATCGTTCTCCTGGACGCCGCTCACCCCTTTGGAAACACGCACCTGCTTCCCAGGGGCCCCCTCCGGGAACCGCCCGATGCGCTGAACCGGGCGGATGCACTTGTCTTTACGCGCTATCGTGGCGGCAATCAGGCACCGGAATCCGTGCTACCGGAAACCCTTCGGGAAAAACCGATATTTCGATCCCGCCATGTTCCGTACATATTCAAACGGATCGATCCATTGTCTGATTCAGCCGGAACCGTGCCCTGTGGAAAGTCCCCAAGCGATGAACTGGACACTCTCAAAGGAGAACGAATCTTCGCCTTCTCGGCAATTGCGGACAACAACGATTTTCATCGAATACTGACGGGGCTGGGGTGCCGGATTGCCGGCACGGCGGAGTTCCGGGATCACCACGCCTATACCTCCCGGGAGCTGGAACAAATCACCGGAAATGCGGTAAAAAAAGAGGCCCGTTTTCTGGTAACCACACAAAAAGATTTTTCGAAACTCCCGCCGGACACCGTCTGGCCCCTGCCCCTCCTGGTCTTCGGCATACTGCCCTCTTTCCTGGAAGGAAACGAAGGCTTCGACGATTTTCTGAAGAGTGCCATTGAAAAAGAGATGGCAAAGGCGAGGGCGCCTCTGCGGGTTCTCGCCTACCTGGACGGCAGACCCGGGCATGAAAAACAGACCCGGGGCATTCTGAACGCCCTCTCGAATTTGACAGAGATCGATGTGAGCTACCAACCCATCGGCCCGGTATCGACGGCCGTGTCCATTCGTCAGTGGCAGGCTTATCTCCGGCCAAAGGTCCTCTCCCATGAAAAGGAGACAGCTTCGGCGCCTGTGGATTTGATCATCGGCACCGGCACCCATACCCATATTCCCATGCTGCTCATGAAGCGTCGAACCGAATCACCCGTGGTTACCTGCATGAGCCCGGCAATGCCCCTGCGGAAAAAAATCGATCTGTGCTGTATTCCGGGGCATGATCTCCCGGTGTCGGCCCGAAATATCTTAATAACCAACGGTCCGCCGAACCTCTCCAGGGCCGGGGGGGGGCACGACCGGGACAAACATCTGATCCTGGTGGGCGGACGGGATGAAAAGAGTCATTTCTGGGAAACGGAAAAAGTAATCACCCAGGTTCAAAGTCTGGTCGCCGACGCGCCGGGAATAACCTGGACAATCTCCTCCTCACCGCGGACTCCGGAGGAAACCATCAAGCGGCTTTCCGCACTTGCCGACGGGAATCCGAACGTCTCCTTTTTCAGGTCCCAGGAGACGCCAATGGGCTGGGTTGAAGCCGCCTACGCTGAGCATGCGGTGGTCTGGGTAACGGCGGACAGTATCTCCATGGTCTACGAAGCGTTGACCGCCGGATGCCGGGTGGGCATTCTTCCGGTTCGCTGGAAAAACCCTCGGAATAAATTCCAGCGGAGTATCGACAACCTGGTCCGGAACGGGTTCGCCGTGGAATTCTCTTCCGGCCGGGCCAACTCCCTCCCGCCTGAACCGCCGCCCCTCGATGAGGCCTCCCGGTGCGCTAAGGAGATTTTGAAACGATGGTGGCCAAATCGGCTAAATGGATAGCCGCACTAACATAGCTAACTGAATTTATAAAAGATGAACGTCCAACATCGAACGTCCAACGTCCAATTTTGAATGCGGAGATCGCTTCGCTCCACCATTTTGAAAGAAATTAGCAATTTTTATTTCCGCTTGTGAAGCAGGGTATCAAAAACTTTAAAAATCGGCAGAATACCTTATTCGACGTTCGATGTTGGACGTTGGATGTTCGGCGTTCATCTTTTGAGTAATTCAATGTATGACGCAAATACAGTTCTCCGCCAGCCAGATGTTTGTTTCCCTTGCGAAAACCCCATAAGGGTGCTATCTGCAAGCCCGTCATGAAACAAAAAAAGGAACATACACGCTGGTTTCTGGCCCAGTACCGCGTTTTCAAACTTCTGGCGATACTCATTTCAGCCATTCCCCGGGAGTGGCTGACACTTCTGGCCATCCCTCTGGGAAGCATCTGGTACGCACTGGACCCGCACCACCGCCGGATCGCCTTTACCAATATGCAGCGGGCGTTCGAAGGCGAAAAAGAGACGGCGGAAATCCGGCAGCTGGTGCGCGCAAACTTCGTTCAGTTCGCACGCCTCGCCCTTGAGCTTCCGTCTCTGCTCCGACTCAACGGGGACAACCTGCACCAGTATGCCACCATCTCCGGTCACCATCACCTTAAAAAAGCCATTGATCGGGAAAAGGGCGTACTCATGCTCACAGCGCACCTGGGAAACTGGGAACTCATGGCCCTGGGTGTGCCCTTGATCTTCAAGCTGCCGATCTCCGTAGTGGCCCGGCCCCTCGATTATCGCCCCATGGACAAGTTGCTGACGGAAATAAGGTGCCGAACCGGCAACGATATCATCGACAAGAAAAAAGGCGCGTCCCGAATCGTTCGCATGCTTCGGAAAAATCGGGGAGTGGGTATTTTGCTGGACCAGAACGCCTCCTGGTATGACGGTGTGTATGTTCCGTTCTTCGGGCAAACCGCATGCACAAACAAGGGACTGGCGATGTTCGCCCTGCGCTACGATGTGCCGGTAGTACCGATGTTCAGCCTGCGACAGCCCGACGGCCGCTACAGAATTGTTGTCAATCCACCGGTAGACCTGGTGCGGACGGGAGACCTCGAGCGGGACATCATCGCAAACACCGCCGCGTTCAACCGCGTCATGGAAAAACATATTCGAATGGCGCCCGAAAGCTGGCTGTGGGTTCACAACCGCTGGCGGAAGAAGTGGATTCCTCCGAAGGTTCAGGAGAAAATTCTCCAGATGATGGTGCAGGAATCGAACGATCCCGGAACAGCCCGAAGAGGAATATCCTGATGCCGCCCATCCCCCTGACCGTCGTGCAGATGCTTCCGGATCTCGAGAGCGGGGGTGTGGAACGTGGCACCCTGGAGGTGGGAGCGCACCTGGCCCGCCATGGTCACCGTTCCATTGTCGTCTCCGCCGGTGGCAGATTGGTGAAACAACTCGAAAAGGAAGGCAGTCGGCACGTAACACTTCCGGTGGGGGCCAAAACCTTTTCCTGCCTGCCGAGCATTGTTCGTGTACGAAATTTACTGTTGCGGGAGAAGCCGGAAATCCTTCACCTTCGCTCCCGGCTGCCCGCCTGGGTGGGACACCTCGCGATCAAAAGCCTGCCGGCTCATCTGCGGCCCCATGTGGTGACCACATTCCATGGTTTTTACTCCATCAATCGATACAGCGCCGTCATGACAAAGGGAGAGCGCATCATCGCCATCTCAAATGTCGTGGCAAAACACATCCAAACCCACTACCGGGTGCCGGAAAGCCGGATTCGGGTTATTTACAGGGGCATCGATGAAGGGCTTTTCACACCGGAGCTTGTGGATACCGGTCGATTTGAAGCGCTGAAACAGCAGTGGGGCGTTTCGGGAAGTGCCACCCCCGTTATCCTGATGCCGGGCAGAATCACCGGGCTGAAAGGTCACGAAGTGTTTATAAAGAGTCTGGCACAACTGAAGGATCTGCCCTGGCATGCCGTCTGTGTCGGCGATATCGAAAACAGATCCGACTTCCACAACTCACTGCTGCAGCTGGCGGAAAGCCTGGGCATCTCCGGCCGAATCCGCTTTGCCGGTCACTGCACCGATATGCCCGCCGCCTACATGGCATCGGATATCAGCGTGTCCGCTTCTTCTTCGGAACCCGAAGCATTCGGACGCGTGGCCGTCGAATCCCAAGCCATGAAAAAACCGATTGTCGCGACCGCCCACGGCGGCAGTCTCGAAACCGTCCTGGACGGCCGGACCGGGTGGCTGGTGCCCCCCGGCAGTCCGGACGCCATGGCGAAGGCGCTGGGCGAAGCCATCACCAACCCGACCAAAAGAATACTGTTCGGGGAAAACGGCCGCCAATGGGTCCGGGCACGCTTTTCCACGCGGGAAATGTGCGAAAAAACCGTTCGGCTGTACAGCAGCCTGGCAAAGAAATAAACCGCACTGACCAAAACATATGATGACACCAAGCCCCATTCCCAATACGGGAACAGAAAATCCGAGAGCAAACTGGACGCGCCGGCTCGATACAGCGAGCACCGTTTGCGGTGCCCTGGTTCCCGTCGGCCTGGTTGCCGGCAGCACGGGGTTTGAAGGACTCATCATTCTCACGACGATTTTCTGGATTATCCGTTCCGCCCTGGCGGGACCTCAATCATTCAGAAAAAGCGCCTCCCATCCGGTGGCGCTCCCCCTCGCCGTATGGTACGGCGCTATTCTGATCAGCCTGGCGTGGAACGGTCCGGGCGCCAAGGGGTGGGGGCACGATATCGCAATCATCCGATTCGGCCTTTTTATCCTGGCCATGCTCGACATATCGGACCGCAGACCGACACTCCGATGGATGGTCCGGGGGTTGATGGCAGGGGTGTGTTTTGCGGGCATCAACACCATTGCCGCCTATCTTTTCGGCGTCGATCTCCTGGGAAATCCCCTGGCCCGCTATACACTGAAACTCAGGGAAGCCGCACGCATCGCCCATACCAGCGCCTACGCCTTTCCTTTTTTTATCGGCTGGGGAATCACCGATAAAAACCTCGACCGACGAACCCGTTCACTGATCATCGGCCTCGGCATCGTCGCGGGGCTCCAGTTGATGCAGACACACATTCGAACGGCACTGCTCGCATCGGTCCTGGGAATGCTCTTTTCCCTGGCATATCACGCAAGACACCGCATACCCGCACGGATTTTCTGGAGCATCATTTCAGGCATAGGGATCCTGGTCGGACTTTTTTTCATATTGGCAGACACCCTCAGCCCGGAAAGCATGTACGACCGGATCTATTACTGGAAAGTAAGCTGGGTAATGTGGCTGGAACATCCGCTTTTCGGGGTGGGCATCTCCGCCTGGACCGATGCCTATAGCGAACTGGCCCAAACCGGCGCCGTCAGCGCGTTCACCGCGCCGGACGGGAGCGTATGGCAACTGGGGCAGATACGCCATGCCCACAATCTTCTGCTTATGCTTCTTTCCGCTACCGGACTGTTCGGCACGGCAGCTTTCGCCTGGCTCTACGTAAGGGTCTCGAAACTTGTCTTCTCGAATCAGGATGGATTTCGAGCGGGCATGGCAGCCTGGCCGGTTGTACTGCTTTGTATCGGTTTGACGGGATTCAACATATATAGTAGTAGCTATCTGTCCCTTTTCGCCTTCCTTGCAGCGATGATGGGACACGGACAAGCCCAAGAAAATCAGATTTGATTTTTCAATATATTCCGTACATAAAGGATGAAAAGCAGCACAGGCGCCTGATGAAAATCTTATCCGTCGGTCATAGCCAGAGAAAATTCGGAAAAGTAGCCAATCTGTTTTCAAAAAAACTCAATTACGGACTTATCCGTCTGGGACACCACATCTATGAGTTCGACGATCGTGAAGTGGCCCGCGGCCAAAGTCCGTTCCGGTCCAGGGTCGGCGGGACAAAAGGGGCAAACAGGCGTTTTCTTGAGGTATGTGACAACTTTCGTCCCCGCGTTATCCTTCTGGGGCACGCAGACCTCATTGCCAATGAAACACTCGACCAGTGCAGAAAGCTGATACCCGATGTAAGAATGGCCCACTGGACCGTGGACGCATTCTATACGCCAAGGAATTCCAAACGGTTTGAAACCTTTTCGCAGTCGGTGGATGCGCTGTTTGCCACCACCGGCGGATCCGTTCTGGCTGAATTCAAAACACCGGGGAAACGTCTGGCCTATATCCCCAATGCCGTCGACAAAGCCGTCGATTGCCTCCGGAACGATCAAAAGGACCGTTTTGACGTGGACCTTCTCTTTTGCGGAAGCCCCGATAAAGGAGGCCCCGGGAAACAGACCCTCAGGGATTCTCTACTGGTCCAACTCGCCGGGGAGTCGCGGCTGTCGGACGTTCGGCTTGAAATACGGGGACTGATGGGCAAATCCGGAGCGTATGGCGATGAATACGATCAGCTTCTGGGCCGCTCGAAAATGGCCCTGAACCTTTCAAAAGACAACGATGCCCCCGTCTATTCCTCCTCCCGGATAGCGCAGCTCCTTGGGAACGGCATCCTGACCTTCATCCCGCGGTCAAGCAAAATGGATCAGCTGATTTCCGAAGACGAAGCCGTCTTCTTCGATGCGTATGAAGATCTCCTGGAGAAGATTCTTTATTTCCATCGCCATGACGCCGAGAGAAAACGAATTGCCGAAGCCGGACGGATTACATCCCACGAAAAATTCAGTTCGGAAAGAGTCGCCAAATTTATGCTTGAAATCACCACCGCCACGCCTTTGAGTGAAGATTACGAATGGCGTGATCATATTTTCTGAGCAGGAGAAAACGGATGTACCTTAAACCGAAGGATTCTATAAAAATCGGAATCTCATTTTGTATCATTCTCTGCCTTCACATTGTTGCCTGGCGGCTCTGGGGCGACGTTGTCTTCGCAATCTTTCTGCCGTTTATGTTGGGTGTAATCGTCTTCATCCAGACAGATCATTACAGGAGTATTCGCGAGCAGTTTCAAAAACAGGACGGCCACTTCAGGCAGATTGAAGCACTGTTTTCGCTGTTCAGGATGATCACCCCCCGCTACCCCCTTCCACCGATGGGAGGATGGGCAATTGCACCGGATTTCGCCAATGTCCTTGTTTCGCATATTCATGAACATACGCCACGGGTCATACTGGAACTCGGCAGCGGCACCTCCACCCTGATTGCCGCGTATGCCCTGCAAGAACACGGCGGGGGGAAAATCTACTCTTTTGAACACTCGAAAGAGTGGGCCGAAAACACGACACATCTACTGGAAAAACACGGGCTGCGGGAGATGGCGGAAGTAATTCACGCACCGTTGAAAACCGCTGTGATCGAAGGAAAAGAGTGGGTGTGGTACGATACGCAACAGATTGAAAAAATACCCGCCATCGATCTGCTGATCGTCGACGGCCCCCCTAAAAAGGTCCAAAAAATGGGAAGATATCCGGCCCTGCCCCTGCTATTCGAAAAACTCAATACGAACGCGAGCATACTTCTGGACGACAGCAATCGAACCGATGAGAAAAAAATCGTCGCGCGCTGGCTCAACGATTATCATGAGCTTCGGTACGAAACAGCGAACACTGAAAGAGGAACGGTTATTTTGCTTAAGGCATCACCTGCTCAACAATAGTATTCAGCGTCGCTTTCAGGTCGGCCATACTGAAATGTTCTTCGAAAAGACGGCTGGAAGCCACCCCCCGATCAGCAAGTCCACGGGGATCCTCGAGCCATTCCCGAACCATGGCCGCCAGTGCCTCGGGATCTCCCGGATTCACCCAGCCGATCACATCCGATCCCGACAATGTCCCCTCGAATGCGCTGGACCTTCGGGTGATAACGGGGCGGCCCGCGGCCATTGCCTGGAACACCTTGTTGGGAATGACGACATCCGCCTTGGGAGTCTCCCCGAAAATACCGAGAAGAATATGCGCTTTGGCGATACGGCTATTCAACTTTCCGTTCTCGATCCATGGTTCGAAGCGGACGTTGGAAAGCCCATTGGCCATCTTCCGCACCATATTTTTTCTATCGCCTTCCCCCACCATGACCCAGGTGGCGGGCAGGTCTTTGGTCAACCGGGCCGCTTTCACCACCACGTCGACCCCCTGGAGCGGCAGAAAGCTGCCATAGAACAGAATTTCAAAAGGGGGTTCAGGCAACTGAGGAACCGCCGGGAAATATCTATCTGTTTCAGCCCCCAGGTACAAAACCGAAATTTTTTCCGCCGGCACCTCGAGTTCCGTGGTAAAAAACTCCGCATGAGCAGGCGTGTCGAGAACCACCCGATCCGCCATCCGGTATAACCCGATTTCCCAGGCGCGCCGTTTTTCAGCTTTTTCAGAAGAGAGGGGCCATTTGCGCCGTTCGATAACTTCTTTTTCCCAGACGGATATCAGCGGGTCGACCACAAGGGGGACATCGAACTTTCGTTTCCAAATCGCGGCGGAAGCGATATCTCTATGCCGAAAACAGGGCACCCAGATTAGATCGGGGCGACGGAATTTTTGAAAACGGGCTTCAATAGCGCCTGTAGGACTTGAGAAGGGATGGAAAAAATCCACCGTCCACCCGAGATCTCGCATGAGTCGTAACAGAATGCTGTTTCTGGAATATAGAAGATCGGCCCGCCCCCAATAAAGGACCACCGTCATTTAAAGCCTCCTTATGAACACAACCAAGAAAGATCTCGATGGGCAATTCACTTTTCGGGCAACATATCTCTTTATACCCATATCCACAGTCAACTCCACGGCCTTTCAATCTGTTGTTTTTTATTTTATTAGTGATACGCCATTCAGGGTCGCGAGGGTTACTTCGTATGGCCGACTTTGCCAAGGCATAAACAAACGAATACGTCAGTCAACGTATAGATACAACGACATGCGTTTTTATATTCGACCGCTCTCTTATTGTCAATGGCCGTTTAAATACACGATAGAGGAGAAATCTATTAATGAAAAAACCGCTCCCATGCGATGAGACCCCAGATAATAACGGCAGTGCATATGCTCAGAAAAACCGCCGCGGAGCCCAAATCCTTTGCTCTCCCCGACAAGGCATGATGCTCCTCACCAATTCTGTCAACAGTCGCCTCGATTGATGAATTGAGAAGTTCCGTGAGGGGAATGATCAGATAAAACCCGATAAGAATCGCCCGCTGCGTACTTGAAGCCCCTATCCACATTCCCAGGGGAATTACGAATATCAAGATAACAATTTCCTGACGAAATGCCTCTTCATGGATCCATGCTGATTTTAAACCCGCGAAAGTATATTTAAATGCATTTATTATGCGTTGAATACCTCTTTTTTTATTCTCCGCCAAATGCCATCCCCTACCGATATCAGACACCTTTTGTAAAAAGTGAAAGCTTGCTTTTAATACGCATGGTTATGTTAGAATTATATTAGGTTGTCAAGAAAATATAACCGGGGAAATGCTTCCATGGATTTGCCGGGCCCCGGCTTTTCATTCATCGAACAAACTCGGATTGGATAGTAATATCCTTACCGTTTCTAAAACACTTCATATAGCCGCCCTTGCCCAATGCCACCACCCCCTGGATATAAAAAACATCCGTTTCTTCGTTTGGGTTGACAATTTCGCATCCCAGTTGTTCCGCTATCATCTTCCCCATCTCATAGTGTGTGGGGATATGCATCTCCCTGATCCGGGCGACATACTTGGTGGCATCTCCGGTGCCGAAAAACATGAACGGTACGGTTGCCACTTCGAAATCGAGTTTGTCGTGGCCCCAGAAACCGTTCTCTCCCAGAGCCTCGCCATGGTCGGAAGTAATCCACAGGTAAAGCGGAGGAGAAATCTGTTGTCTGAAAAACGTAATAATTTCCCCGAACAGCCTGTCATTGTATAACATCGCGTTATCATAAGCATTCACGGAACCTTCACGTTTTGGCAATCCGTCAACGGGATATTTTCCCAAATCCGGATGGTGGTCGTAATTGTACTGATATGGGGCATGGATATTTCGCTGATGAAGAACAATGAAATTTCGGGGACCAAGCTCGAGTTTCCGGGCCAGGACAAGGAGTCCGTCGTCTTTTTGTGAATCGAACAACCCGGCCTCCGTTTCGGAGGTTATCATGACATCTATGGCGCTGGTTTGAATGCCGTTCAGGCAGTTGCTGTTTTGAGCGGAAATATAGATGGTACGAAACCCCTGCTGTTTGGCCAGACGGAAAAGATTGGCCTCCTGGTGGGCCATATTGGCGATGTTTTCCGGATTGTTCTGGACAGTAAAAAACATGGGGAAAGTGGACCGGGTGGATGTGGCCGCGGAAAAGCCTTTTTTATAAACAAAGTCAGGATCTTCCGATAGTGCATCGAGAAACGGTGTGGTGGATCGCCCATATCCGAAAAGTGACATATGATTGGGGGTCATGCTCTCGCCCATGACCAGTACAACCGTTTTCGGTGACGTAAGGTCGCGGTCCGCCGTGATCTCGTAAGGCTGGAATGTACGGGTGGTTTTATCCAGCAGACGTTCCGGCAAAATAACGGCCGTCAACACCGCATAGGTATTCAACGTGTTGACAAGGGATGGATCGGCCGGCGTGGCAAAAAAATTGAGGATGTCCGATCGATCCGTATGCAGTTTGACCCGTACGGCCGGGAAGGTCAAAAAAAGAATCACCAGCACCGGCGCCCACTTCAGTTTAAACCGATGGCGGCTGCTTTTCCAAAGAATGAACACTCCCAGGGCATAGGGCACCAGAACCACCAGGGGGGCAAAAAAGAGGTGCTGAAAGTTGAACCGGGTAAAGGCGATAATCTCCGAAAATTCATGAAACATGAATTCCACTGAATAAGGCGTGAGAAAATCACCGGAATAGTACAGGCTGCCGAACTGGGTAAGTTCCAGCAATCCTAGAAGAATAAAGGTGAAGGCGATCCATTTGAAGCTGCGGCACGCAGCCAGAACAGCACCAAAGGCCGCAAAAATCCACAGGTATTTGAAATTGAACCAGAGAATCGGTTTGTCTCCGATAAACCGGAACAGATACCCCGGTACCAGCAATACCATCGAAACCGCCATGGCCGCTATGGCGTGTACCACGGTTCTATGCAGAATATTTTTTATACCCGACTGTTTATCCAATTGATCCATGCGCGAATGTCCCTGATTCATCAACTGTCCATATTCTCTTTGTCAACGGCCGACGCCGCACTGTAGCTTCTGATCTTATCCATCAGTCTCCCGCATCTTCTACGGACTTTTCTTCTGGCAAAGAAGGGAATGTATGAAGAGAGAGGAATGATCTCATAGTTGTTGAACTTGCTTTTTACATCAATCGATACGGGATGATACTCTCCGTCATACATCACCTGTATAAGGATGTTGAGCAGGTTCAGATCGAACAGCGGAATTTCCTTTTCGATCAATGCCCGGCAGAACCGCCCCAGGGCCTCCTCCACACGGGAAAGATCATATTCCGGATCCGTCAGAATATCCAGAAGACTGCGGGAAATCTTACCGTCAAAATCCCGAACGCAATCAAATACAAGCCCCCGGCCCAGCGTGGTCTCCACAAAACCGTGACAGTCTACAAAAAAATCCTGTTTACCAAACCGTCTCTGAAGGAATTGATAGCTGCGCCATTCCTGATCGTTCGCATCCTGTTTAGAACGTCCGGAAAGGTTTCTCATGATTTTAATAACCCGGTCCGGGTTATCCGGATGCAGATAGCAATCCCGTGTGGTGCTTCTGGCTATCCGGTCTTTCTCGTTTAATCCTATCTTTTTTTCTTTCACTGAAAATCCACTTCAACGTTAGGACCGGCCGCTTAACAATCCGCTTGATCCCGGCGCCGCCCTTTGATAGGTAAAAAAAATCAAACACTATCAACCAACAGACCTGACTCTCCGGAGGTAGACGTGGCCATCAGTCAACAGTTACTGGACATACTCGCTTGTCCCAAATGCAAGGGCCCCATTGAACTCAATAAAACAAAAGACGGCCTGATCTGTCATCACTGCAGTCTGCTTTATCACATTCGGGATGACATTCCAATTATGCTCATCGATGAGGCCACACCCGTCGAAAACCAGAAGCCATGAGCAGCCCCCAGCCGCCAAATCCCGCCAAACTGGTAATCGGCCTCTTCATGAAAGACAAGGCGCTTCTCGAAGCCATTGCCCCACGGCTTGCCGAGACCTTCGGGCCTGTTGACCTGATCAGCGGATGGTTTCCCTTTGACTTTACGAGCTATTATGAAACGGAGATGGGGCGCCCCCTTTTTCGCCGAATGATCGGGTTTCAAAAACTTATCCCGCAGGATAGCCTGGCCGACATCAAACATGAGACAAACCGTATGGAGGCGCTCTACTCGTCCGGGGATAATCGACGGATAAACATCGATCCGGGATATTTATTGCTCGAAAGATTCGTCCTGGCCACCGGCAAGAATTTCTCACACCGCATCTACATCGGGCAAAACATCTATGCGGACCTGACCCTGACCTATTCGAAGGGTTCCTTTCAAACACTTCCCTGGACCTATCCGGACTACGCATCACCGGAAATCCGGCAATTCCTTTTGCAAGTCAGGGGTAAATACAGTATGGATCTGAAAACGCAGAGGTCGGAAGTCAGCCCTGCCGCCGGGAGCCAAAGTACACGGTTTGATCAGAAACAAAACATATGAGGTTTCAGGTGTCAGGTGTCAGGTTTCAGGTGTCAGGTGTCAGTCGGCGCAGCTATTGCAGTTCCTGACACCTGACACCCGAAACCTATAAACGGAATCGATTTAAAAAGTTACTTTTTGAGCGGAGCTTCATACAAGAAGTCAGAATAGGAGCAGGTATGTTACACAGCATGACCGCCTTCGCCAGGGCGGAAACAAACCGGAACGATCTGCGGGTCGCCGTAGAGATTCGATCCTACAACAGCAAACATCTGGATATCTCCCTTCGAATGACCTCGGCGTGGCTGGCCCTGGAGGAACGCGTAAAACGCATGGTCTCCGAACGGATAAGCCGGGGACGCATCGAAATCAACCTTCAGGTATCGGATCAGTCCGAAGAGGCTCTGGCCTTCGATGTCGATAAGGCAAAGGCGGATGCATATTACAAGGTCCTTCTCCGTTTGAAGGAGGCCCTCGGTCTGGGGGAAGAGATCCCCCTGTCCATGGTCACCGCCGTCCCGGGTATCATCGTCCCCGCGGAAAGGATCCGGGACCCGGAAACCGACTGGCCCGTCGTTTCGGACTGCCTCGGGGCGGCACTGGAGGACCTTGCGGCCATGCGCCGGAAAGAAGGGGCGTTTATGGAAAAAGACCTGGCCGGCCGGCTTGATTTCATCGAATTGGCACTGAAAACCATCGAGGCCTCTGCGGGCGATCTGGCCGCCCATTACCAGCAGCGGCTTTCCGAACGAATCGCCGCACTCACCGAAGGCCAGGTAACCCTCGATGCGGCGCGAATCGCCCAGGAAGCAGCCATTCTTGCCGACCGGAGCGATATCTCCGAGGAAATCGTGCGCGCCGGCAGCCATATCGAGCAATTTCGCCATATCATGGCAGCAGACACACCGGCCGGACGAAAGCTCAATTTTTTGTTACAGGAATTTAATCGTGAATTCAATACCATGGGTGCTAAAGCGGGGAGTGCCTCCATCTCCCATACGATCGTGGACGTAAAATCGGAACTTGAAAAGATGCGGGAACAGGTTCAAAACGTGCAGTAATCGGTTTCCGGCAACGACACATCAAATGGAGCGCACCTAAAATTCTGGAGCGGATATGGAGCAAAATCTATTAAACATCGGTTTCGGCGGTACCGTAGTGGCGGATCGGGTAGTCGCGATCGTCTCTTCCAATTCGGCCCCGATGAAACGACTCAAAGACGAGGCAAAAAAAGACAAACGATTGCTGGACGCCACCCATGGACGAAGAACCCGTTCAATTATTGTGATGGACAGCAATCACGTTGTGCTCTCGGCTATCCAGGCGGAAACCATCTCGCAGCGGTATGCCGCCATGAAACCGACCCAGCCGCCCGACATTCCGGTGGAGAAATGACCGGTACCATCAACGAAAAATCGGCCCCGGAACAAAACGGTCATCGGTTTATCCTGTCCGCTCCCTCAGGAGCGGGCAAAACCACACTGTGCAGGGCTATTCTGGATCGATTTCCGACCATGCGCTATTCAATATCCCATACGACCCGAAAACCCCGCCCCGGGGAGGTCGACGGAAGTGATTACTTTTTCATTACGCCGGATGAATTCCAGAAAAGACTGAGCGCGAACCGATGGGCCGAATGGGCGAATGTGCATGACAATTATTACGGTACCAGCGCCGACTTCCTGGAAATCCAGTCCGCCGCCGGGCATGATGTGCTTCTGGATATCGATGTCCAGGGAGCAAGACAGATACTGGCGCGTTATCCGGACCGTACGGTAGCCATTTTTATCATGCCGCCATCCATGGCAGTGCTCAAAGAAAGGCTCGCCGCCCGGGGAGCCGAAAACAGCGTGGAAATGGAAAAGCGGCTGCGGAATGCCGTCGAGGAAATGGCACACAAAGATCTGTACCATCATGTCATTGTCAACGACCGCCTGCCGGAAGCAATCCGTGAACTCAGTACTCTCATCAGCAGGTACCAAACTGAGAAGTCTCCGGCAGAGTGCTCTTCAGGTTCTGGCGGTAAAACCTGATGAAGAAACAGGACATTCTCTACGGCATCCATCCGGTCCGGGAAGCGATTCAAGCCGGACGCCGGCGTATCGCCGCCATCCTCCTCGCACCAGGGAAGCTTCCGGAGCGTCTCCTTCGGATCCGGGAGATGGCCGTGAAAAGAGGCATCCCTGTAAAAACAGCTCCCGCCAACCGCCTGGGGGAGCTGGCAAAAAGTGATCGGCACCAGGGCATTATCGCCGAAACCGGCATTTTTCAAACGACACCATTGGAAACGCTTTTAAAGACGATGGGGGCCGGAACGTCGCCCCCTTTCCTTCTGGTGGCCGACAGTATCACGGATCCCATGAATCTCGGTGCGCTTATCAGGACCGCCCTGGCAGTGGGCATGATGGCACTTATTACGCCCCGGGACCGGTGCGCCCCACCAACCCCAACAGTCTCGAGCGCATCCGCGGGCGCCCTGGAACATATGACGCTTGTGCAGGTAACCAATCTCGCCCGGGCACTCGGAAGACTCCAGGAAAAGGGCATCTGGATATTCGGCCTGGATCACCGGGCTGAACTGGACTGTTTTCAGTCGGACTTCACCGGCCCGGCAGCCCTGGTCATCGGTGGGGAAGGCAAGGGGATACGTCCCCTGGTAAAAAAATCATGTGACCATCTGGTCTCGATTCCCCAGAACGGCCCGGTGACCTCTCTCAATGCCTCGGTTGCGGGGGCCGTGGTCATGTATGAGGCCTACAGACAAAGAATGATGCATAGAAAGGAAAGTTAGGTATGAATTCAGGAAGTAAAATTACCAAGAATCCCAACGGTTCCCTCCAGGTTCCGAATGATCCGATCATTCCCTTTATTGAAGGCGATGGTATCGGCCCGGATATCTGGCAGGCCACCCGCCGGGTAATCGACGGCGCAGTGGCGATTGATGACGGCAAAGCCAGACGCATCCACTGGCTGGAACTTGCCGTGGGAGAAAAAGGATATGAAAAAACCGGGCAATGGCTGTCGGATGACGCCCTGGCAACCATCCGTGATCATGTGGTTGCCATCAAGGGCCCGCTGACCACACCTGTCGGGAAAGGCATTCGGAGTTTGAACGTCACCATTCGCCAGAAGCTCGACCTTTATGCCTGTGTGCGCCCGGTTCGGTATATCGATCCGGTCCCGAGCCCCATGAAGCAACCGGAAAAAATAGATATGGTGGTGTTCCGCGAAAACACCGAAGATGTCTATGCCGGTATCGAATGGCCTTCGGGCAGTGACGAGGCTGAACGGCTCATCGCTTTTATGACGGATGAGATGAACGTGCGCCTCCCGGAACATGCCGGTATCGGCATCAAACCCATGAGCCCCAAAAATACGAAGCGCCTTGTCGCCGCCGCCATCACTTACGCCATTGAAAATAACCTCCCCAGCGTGACACTCATGCACAAGGGCAACATCATGAAATTCACCGAGGGCGCCTTTGCCACCTGGGGGTATGAGGTGGCCAAAGACCGTTTCAGTGAACAGACCGTCACGGAAACCGAATTGTGGGAAAAGTACGACGGCAACGCACCGGCCGGAAAGGTCATCATCAAGGACCGTATCGCGGATATGCTTTTTCAACAGGTGCTTCTGCGGCCCGATGAGTATCATGTTATCGCCACGCCGAATCTGAACGGCGACTATATTTCCGATGCGCTTGCCGCCCAGGTGGGCGGTCTGGGCATGGCGCCCGGCGCCAATATCGGCGACGACTGCGCCGTGTTCGAAGCCACCCATGGCACTGCGCCGAAATATGCCGGTCTCGACAAGGTCAACCCGGGGTCCCTGATTCTCTCGGGCGCCATGATGCTGGATTACCTGGGATGGAAAGATGCGGCCCGTAAAATCCGGGAAGCGGTTCAGAAAACCATTCGGTCCGGCACCGTCACCTATGATCTGGCAAGACAGATCCAGGGCGCCACGGAAGTCAAATGCTCGGAGTTTGCGCGGGAAATTATTCGTCATATGGGGGACTGAAAACGAAACGCATCCTGAACGCCCTGATAGAAATCATTTTCCCCTCCCGGTGTCGGGCGTGCGGCGCATTTTTTCACCCGCCGAAAGCAGGAAAGCGACCATCCGAAAGAACGGATCTTTTCCGGACGGCCATGGGCCCCTTTCTGTGCCCGGCCTGCGCGGATAATTTTCTACCGGCCGCGTCTCCCCTGTGCCCTGTGTGCGGTGAAGTGTTCCGGAGCCGTCAGGGGGAAGATCACCTCTGCGGTCCCTGCATCCAATCCCCGAGAAAATTTCGTAAGGCCCGGGCCGCCGGTGTGTATGAAAAAGGTCTTTTGAAGGCTGTGCACTGTCTCAAGTACAAGGGGCGGGAAGAACTGGCCCGGCCCCTCGGACGGCTTCTGCTGGCCGCTCTTCGGGAGCACTGGCAACCGGATGAGATCGATCTTATCCTGCCGGTACCGCTGCATCCCAAACGAATGCGCATGCGGGGGTTTAACCAGTCGTTTCTGCTTATACAGAGCTGGCGGAAAATCCTGAATTCAAACAGGAACGGCGCCGACGGGATCGCAATCCTGCCGGAGCTTTTGAAACGCGCCAAACCGACACTGCCCCAAACAGGCCTGGGACGCACCAGACGCATGAAAAACCTCCGGGGAGCATTTGTTGTAAAGGATCCGAAGCGGGTCAAAAACCGTCGAATACTCCTGGTGGACGATGTTTATACCACCGGCGCCACCGCCGATGCCTGCGCGGGGGTACTTCTGAAAAACGGTGCGGCGTGGGTGGATGTTCTCACCCTTGCAAGAACCATGGCGAGATAACATGTCTCTTCTATCGATAACCACGAACGGTATTCCCTTCTTCCAGTTCCCCCATTTGTCCGGGCTGCCGGGACTTCGCCACGGGATCTTTACGAGGAAGGGAGGCGTCAGCTCCGGACCGTTTGAAAGTCTGAATGTCGGCACCGGGGTTGGCGACAGCCCCGTACAAGCGAATAAGAACCGTCGTCTTATCTCCCGGTGCCTGTCCGCCAACGATTTGATCTTCTCCAGGCAGGTGCATGGCGCATCGGTACTGAAAATCGATAACGATCATGATCCCCGATCCCCCTTTGTAGGGGATGCCATGATGACCGACTCCCCCGGGAAATTCCTGGCCATCCAGGTGGCCGATTGCCAGCCGGTGCTGCTCTTCGATCCCGTCCGCCGGGTCGTGGCCGCCGTGCATTCGGGGTGGCGCGGCAGCGTGCAAAATGTTATTGCTTGCACCATCGGGGCCATGGAAAATGCCTTCGGATGCATCCCCGGAAACATTCTGGCCGGTATCGGACCTTCCCTGGGCCCCTGCTGCGGAGAATTTGTCCACTACCGCAGGGAACTTCCCGAGCGGTTCTGGAAATTCAAGGACGACGCGGATCGATTCGATTTCTGGGCCATCAGCCGGGAGCAGCTCACGGCCGAAGGGGTTCCGGAAGAAAATATTCATACCAGCCGGTTATGCACGAAATGCCGGACCGATCTGTTTTTCTCCTATAGGGGAGAATCCGTCACCGGACGGTTTGCGGTGGTTATCGGCATGGCGGAAAGAGGGATATGACCATGATACAACAGAAAGCCCGGGTTCTGTGGAACCGTCGGATCAGCAACGATTATTACAAACTGGGACTTTCCTGCGGCGGGTACGAGACAGCCGCACCCGGCCAGTTTGTTATGGTTCAGATCCAGGGACAAAACGCGCCGCTCCTGCGCCGGCCTTTTTCCATTCACGCACTTCTGGCGCCGGAAAATTCGGAGGCGGGCATCGAGATCCTCTATAAAATCGTGGGAAGCGGCACCCGGCGTCTCTCGGAAGTTCGTGAAGATCAAACCATGGATCTCCTGGGTCCCCTGGGAAACAGCTTTCTTCTGCCTCCCCCCGGGCCCCGGATTTTCCTGGTGGGCGGGGGCATCGGCGTGCCGCCACTGGTCTTTCTGGCCAAAGTCCTCCGGTCCAGGGGATTGGACATGTCCCGGTGCCATATGTTCCTCGGGGGCCGCTCCAGGGCGGATCTCCTCTGCCGGGAAACCTTCCTGGATATAGGGATGCAGCTTCATATCACGACGGATGACGGCAGTGACGGCGCCCAGTGCCTTATTACGGATCCCGTGGAGCAGGCAGCGGCCGACATGTCTCCGGATATTATCTATGCCTGCGGGCCGCTTCCCATGCTCGCCTGCCTGGTGGGCATCAGCAGAGCCAAAAGCATCCGCTGCCAGGTATCCATCGAGGCGATGATGGCCTGCGGTATCGGTGCATGCCTGGGATGTGCCGTGTCAAAAGCCGGCAATGCCGACGGGTACTGGCATGTGTGTAAGGACGGGCCGGTGTTTGAAGCGGATCAGGTTGATATTTGAGATTTTTTAATTGACGATGCTGTTTTCCCTATGATATTGGTATTTCCTTTGTGAAAAGGGGCCTTTCGGTGAAAAAAGAGACTCGGCAGGCGTTTCGGGATCTGGCATTTTACAGCAGCCTCGGTTTTTCGGTTGCCTTGTCCATTTTTATCGGTCTTTTACTGGGCCTTTTCCTGGACCATAAATTTGGTACCAAACCCTGGGCCATGTTTGTTTGTCTGGCGTTAGGGATTGCGGCGGCATTCCGAAATATCGGGCTTGCCGTAAAAAAAGCCAAACGGCTTTAGAAACAAGGTAATCTCGTGGATATTCATAAACGGATCTTCAGATTTGTCACCCGAACCAACTGGGTACTCTTTGCCCTGGCCACTGTTCTGGGGGCGGCACTTCTTCCGCCGGATTACGCATGGGGGATTTTTTGCGGGGGACTTCTGGTGACCGTCAATTTTCATTTACTCTCCCGGACCCTCAAAAAGGCACTCATCCCGTCGCATCTGTCATCCCATAACACAGTGATTGCCAAATATTATGTCCGGTTTCTGATAAGCGGTTTCGTCATTTTCCTTCTCATCAAGAGCCATTTCGTCCATCCCATCGGACTGATCATCGGCCTGTCGGTGGTGGTCGCGAGTATCATGGCGGCCACGGCCCGTGAAATAAAAAAACTGATTTTCAAGGAGGCAATGTAAGGTGGAACATCCCTATCTTTATCTCATTAAACTATTGGAACATCTCGGCCCGACAGTAGGCGGTTTTGCCCACAAATATCCACACGTCATTTATTCCTGGTTCGTCATGGCGCTCCTTATCGGTCTCAGCGCAGCAGCGGTTAAAAGCATAAAACTGGTGCCTACCCCTATGCAGAATGTGTTTGAGGCGATTATCTCCGGAATAGAGGAGTTCATGGTGGATATCACCGGGGAAGAAGGCCGCTGGCTGTTTCCGGTTCTGGCAACCGTTTTCATTTTTATTGCCACCTGCAACCTGATCGGGCTCGTCCCGGGTTTTCTGCCTCCCACTTCGAGCCTCAATACGACCCTTGCCTGTGCCCTTGTGGTAGTGGTCTTCACCCACATCATCGGGCTCAAATATCACGGCGTGAAGTATATCAAGCACTTCCTCGGCCCCGTCTGGTGGCTGGCGCCCCTGATATTCGTCATCGAACTCATCGGCCATGTCGCCCGAATCATGTCCCTCTCGATCCGTCTTTTCGGTAACATGATGGGCCATGAACTGGTGCTGTTTATTCTGTTTTTCCTGGCGGGAGCTTTTTTTGCGCCGCTGCCCATCATGGCAATGGGCATCTTCGTGGCCCTGGTCCAGGCGTTTGTTTTTTTTCTGTTGTCCATTATGTATTTCCAGGGTGCCATGGAACATGCCCATTGATTTTTTTCACTGTTCATTCACCGCATTGATGCGGACAATTTATTAACGGAAGAAGCCAAAAACATTAATTAAAGGAGGTAGTTTCGATTATGGACGCACTTCAATTTTTTATTGCCGGTGTTACCGCCGCAGGGTTCGGCATCGCCATCGCGGCCTTCGGTTGCGGTATCGGCCAGGCGCTTGGTCTGAAAGCAGCAGTGGAAGGCATTGCCAGAAACCCCGAATCCTCTGGTAAGGTTACCGTGACCCTGCTTATCGGTCTCGCCCTCATCGAATCTCTGTGTATTTATGCACTGGTTGTCGCGCTGATCATCATCTTCGCGCATCCCCAGGCAGACACGATTGCAGCGCTTCTAGGCGCCGCCGGTCACTGAAGTTTTTAGAAGAAAAGAGGCGATGCCTGTCGGCATCGCCTCTTTTTTTTCAGAAGTCAGTCCCATAATCTCGTCCGTTCCCGAACGAGATTTGATCAAACATGTGAATCCCCGACATCAAAAAAAGGGCACTGGACATCAAACGTCAAACATTGAAAATTGCAGATGTGTCCTGACCTATATTTGAATTAACAAGATGATATCACAGCTTTTAATAAGCATTTCGAAATATTGATAGTGGAGAGGTATCCACCATCAAGGTAGCCCCTTCGCCTGTGAGATACGCAATTATCGTATCACAATCTCAAAATAAAAAAGACAGAGCCTTTCGACCCTGCCTTTTGAGAATAATAGCTTTTTAGCCGCTATTTTTTCAGCCTACGTCTTGTTACTCCGGCGAGACCAAGCAAACCACAACCAAGAAGAAGCGTGGTGGAGGGTTCGGGGACAGGGTTATTATCGTCGGCGACACCCTCAATACCGATTGTGAAACCATGCCAATATTCATTAAGTTGGTCTGTAAAGGTTATTGATGTGAAAGTTCCATTTAATTGGACTACGCCGTGGGGTTCCCCAGATAGTGTCATCCAACCATTCCCACCGAAAGCCAGTTGGATATCCCCTTCTCCCCAGTACCCCCGACCTTCGGAAAGTATTGTAATTGGAGTCCCGAAATCAATACCTTGAGTACGATTCCCATTCCAGCTATTAAATGCGAATACAGGGTTTAAAACAGCTTCGCTGAATGTTACCGTTTTCATACCTGCATCCGACAGAGCAATGCCTTCAGCGGCTGTCGGCGCATTATCAACTACAGCATTGCTTGTGTATGGAGCAGGCGACCCTTCCGACCAGTAATTTTTTCCAGTCCCAGTTTGAACAAAGGAATATGCCCCCGTGTAAGTCACATCGACTGTTCCCCCTGCTAATGTGCCATATGCTCCAGGCACTGTGGCGGTTGTGCCTTCCCAATCAACCCAATCGATTAATACTGCGTTCGCTGGGCCAACAAACAGAAAAAATAAAAATATTCCACATAAAAAAATAGAAAATCGTTTCATAAAAAATGTTTCGCCTCCTTTTAGCTTTAAAATGACTATTTGGGTTTAGAATTCACTGAAAAGATACTTAGTTCTGTAAAATAAGCAAAAAATATGCAAAAAATATGCAATAAAATATGGTAGGCCCGAAAAATTATTTATTTTTAGTTGGTTATGCATGATGGCAGCACAGATTAGAACCCAGATTTTACGAAAAAAGCATTAAGAAATTGTGGGGTGGATTACATAGTTTTATATCACCAATTACCCACTTCACGAGGAGCAGTATAGTGCGGTTGAAATATTAACGCTTGAGTTGTGATTGCATACCAGTATTGCCATCCGGCAGGAATTTTGGTGGGTTGCTATACAGTGAGAATATCACCACAAAAACAAAAGAGGGATATCATCATCAATAGTGTCAGGTTATCTAATCCTGCCTAAAAAAAAATTATCATTTAATCTTCGTCTTTTGACAAATAAGGCATTCTAATATTTTAGAGAGGAATGCTATTCTGAGTATTTTCACCCACAGTCTGAGCTTTGCCGTGATGGTAATCAGTGTAAGCCGGGTCGCCTGTCCGAAGCGGATTACAGATCCTTGAGAAAATCAGGAAACAGTATATGAAATGGGCACCATACGTCTGGTGAACCCAGGATCGATTTTCACAATACCCCCTGCGATGATTTTCTTTAGGAGCTGTTATCTGCAAGTTCGAGCCGGCTGGAGATGATTGCCATTGCGGCGAAGCGGTTCCCAAGCCACCTTAGTTCAAAAAGGGAATTACATAACGCCCCTCTTGACCGATTTTCACGGTTTGGCAAGAGCTACAGACTTTTTACAATTGTCTCAAGCTTGTGAAATCAATCCAACACTTTCTTCAGAAATCGTCCGGTATAAGAGTTTGGCATCCGCGCAATCTGCTCCGGAGTGCCGCATCCGATCACCCGGCCGCCTTCCTCTCCCCCCTCGGGCCCCATATCGATGATATAATCCGCTGATTTGATCACATCCAGGTTATGCTCGATGACAACCACCGTGCTGCCCCCATCCACCAGCCTCTCCAACACCTCCAGCAACCGCCGGACATCCTCCATGTGAAGACCCGTTGTGGGCTCATCCAGAATATAGAGAGTCCCCCCGGTGCCCCGCTTGGCGAGTTCCCGTGAAAGTTTTACCCGTTGTGCCTCGCCGCCGGAGAGGGTAGTGGCCGGCTGGCCGATGCGTATGTAGCCGATCCCCACATCCGCCAGGGTCTGAAGCTTTTCGCGAATCACACCGATCTTGTCGAAAAAGGCAAGGCACTGGTTGACCGTCATATCCAGCACATCGGTAATGGTCTTGCCCTTATAGCGAATCTCCAGGGTCTCCCGGTTATAGCGCTTCCCGCCGCACACGTCGCAAGTCACATATACATCGGGCAGAAAATGCATTTCGATCTTGATGATCCCGTCCCCGCCGCATGCTTCGCAGCGCCCCCCCTTGACGTTGAAACTGAACCGTCCCGGCTTGAACCCCCGGGCCCTGGCATCCTGCGTTCGGGAAAAAAGCTCCCGAATATGGGAAAACACCTTCGTGTAGGTCCCCGGGTTGGATCGGGGGGTTTTACCGATAGGACTCTGATCGATATGAACCACCTTGTCGATGTGCTCGAGTCCCAGTATACGCTCATGGCGACCGGCCCCGATTCTGGAACGGTAAAGGCGCTGGGAGAGCGCCCGGTGCAGGGTTTCAAGCACCAGGGTCGATTTGCCGGAACCCGACACCCCCGTCACACAGATAAAGCGGCCCAGGGGAAACGCCGCACTGATCCCCTTGAGGTTGTTCTCGGCCGCCCCCTCGATGGTCAATACCTTGCCGTTTCCCCGCCGCCGCGGGTCTTCGGAACCGGAATGTAGCGTGCGCCCGACAGGTAAGCGCCGGTGAGGGATTCCTTGCAGGTTCCAAGCGCATCCGGTGGGCCGGCAAACACCACCTCGCCCCCCTTGACGCCGGCGCCCGGCCCCATATCCACCACGTAATCCGCACGCCGGATCGTCTCCTCGTCGTGTTCCACCACCAGCACCGTATTGCCCAGATCCCGCATGGCAAGCAACGTGGACAGAAGCCGGCGGTTGTCCCGGGGGTGAAGCCCGATACTCGGCTCGTCCAGAACATACAATACCCCCGTCAGTTTGGAGCCGACCTGGGTGGCCAACCGGATACGCTGACTCTCCCCCCCCGACAGGGTATTGGCACTGCGATCGAGGGTCAGGTACGGAAGCCCCACACTCTCCAGAAATCCCAGCCGCTCCAGTATCTCCTTGACAATACGCCGGGCAATGGCCGCCTGTTTTTCCGGAAGCGAGAGCTGTTCGAAAAAACCCTTCGCTGACGCCACGGAAAGGGCGCATATCGATGCAATACCTTGTCCGGAGACAGTCACCCCGCGGCTGGCGGTATTAAGTCTCTGGCCCCGGCAGGCTGAACAGGGCCTGAAATTAAGGTACCGCGACAACTCCTCCCGTATCACCCGCGAGTCGGTCTCCCGATACCTTCGACGCAAATTAGGAATAATCCCCTCAAAAGGGTCCTGCCGGGTGAGACGGCGCTTCCTCCTTTCAACGGAAACAGGAACCGCCTCTTCCCCGGAACCGTATAGAAGAACCGTCCTGAAAGCCTCCGGAAGCGCTTCAAAGGGCGTATAGATATCCACATGGTAATGACTGGTCAGGGCCTCCAGAAACTCCGCATGGCGGACCGTGGTACGGTTCGCCCAGGGAGCGACGGCCCCTTCGCGCAGAGACAGGGCGGGATTGGGAACGATGAGCCGCGGATCAAACTCCGTGTTGACACCAAGACCTCCGCACTGGGGGCAAGCCCCCTGGGGGGAGTTGAAGGAAAAACTGGACGGAGTAAATTCCGAAAAACTGACACCACAACGGGTACAAACCTCCTTTTCGCTGAAAACAAGTGTCTCTTTTACTTCGGCTCCGCTTGCCCCGAGCACATCCACCACCACCCGGCCGACCGACTCGGCCAGGGCAAGCTGCAGGCTGTCCGCAAGCCGGTTACCAATGGTCGGCCCCACCACCAACCGGTCCACCATCACCTCCAGGCTGTGGGAAGCATTTTTATCCAGCGCCTTCACTGTTTCCAGCGCTTCGATCCGGCCATCCACACGGATCCGTGCAAACCCGTCTTTCCTCAGCTTCGTGATCAGGGCGGTGTGGGCCCCTTTTTCACCTGAAAGGAGAGGGGCATAGAGAATAATCCGGTCGCCCTGCGGCAGGGCCATGATCCGGTCAACCATTTCATCCAGGCTCTGGCGGGTGATGGGCTCACCGCACCGGTCGCAATGGGGAATGCCAATCCTGGCATAGAGAAGCCGCAGGTAGTCATAAATTTCCGTTACCGTTCCCACGGTCGACCGGGGATTATGACCGGCGGCTTTCTGCTCGATGGCAATAGCGGGCGAAAGCCCCTCTATCAGGTCCACATCCGGCTTTTCGAGGCGTTCCAGGAACTGCCTGGCATAAGTGGAGAGGGATTCCACATACCGCCGCTGCCCTTCGGCATAGAGCGTATCAAACGCAAGGGTTGATTTTCCCGAACCCGACAGGCCGGTCACCACCACAAGCCTGTTTTTCGGTAGATCCAGATCGATCCCCTTGAGGTTGTGCTGCCGGGCGCCACGGATGCTGATGATGTCAGATGTCATATAAAGAGTTCAGGTGTCAGGTGTCAGGTGTCAGGTGTCAGGTGTCAGGTGTCAGGCACTGATACCATGGCTGCAACCATTTTTTAAAGAGCTATTATCGAATTTGATTCCTCCTCAATTTTCTTCAAACTGATTATACTACCCAACCGTTGCTCCGACACCTGAAACCTGTCGCAGCTCCCGTCGTTGGGGACACCTGAAACCTCTCCGTCAAGATATGTTCAGAGATTTCATATTCACGGCCTGTTCCGCCGCCATGGAAATGGCCGCCTTCAGGCTGCCGGAGTCCGCCCGGCCGCTACCGGCAATATCATAGGCCGTCCCATGGTCAACCGAGGTGCGAATAATGGGCAGCCCCAGGGTAGTGTTGACCCCGTCCTCGAAATGAAGCAGTTTGAAAGGGATAAGCCCCTGGTCGTGATACATGCAGATAACGGCGTCAAACATGCCCCGGGCCGACTGGTAGAAAACCGTATCCGGCGGATGGGGGCCGGTGACAAGAATGTCGGATGCCGCGGCACGGGATATGGCCGGCGAGATCACCTTATCTTCCTCGTCTCCGAACATCCCCTCCTCTCCCGCATGGGGGTTCAGGGCGGCCACGGCAAGCTTTGGGTGCGCGATCCCAAACCGTTCTTTGAGTGAACGATCCGTCAGGAGAATGGTATCGAAAATTCGCCTCTCGCTTAAAAGCGCGGGCACCCGGCTTATCGGCACATGTATCGTCACCAACACCACCCGCAGCCTTTCCCCCGCCAGCATCATCCCCACATTGGAAACACCCGTCCGCTGGGCAATCAGTTCCGTATGTCCGGGAAAATCAAACCCGGCGGCCGTCATGGCTTTCTTGTTGATGGGACAGGTTACGACGGCATCCAGGACGCCCGCAACAGCGCTATCCACCGCCTGAAGAACATACTCAACCATGGCCCTGCCGGTCTGGATAGTCGGTTTTCCCCATGAAATGGTCCCGGATGAAAGACTGGATACGGAAACGATATCCACACTTCCCGGACCAGACAGGCCTTCATCCGGCGCCGCCACCGGGTTCAGGCGCAAGGAACTCCCGAGGTTTTCCGCCACGGTTCCAAGCCACTGGAGGTCACCGAAAATCAGGGGGCGGCACTTCTCGAAAACGGCCGCGTCTTCAAGTACTTTTAAAATAATCTCCGGACCGATTCCCACCGGGTCGCCCATGGTGATACCCACAAGGGGTCTTTGGACTGTCATCGCGCGGTTCCTCTTTGTTCTTGAATAACGCAGCCAATTTCAAAACGCTTCATTTCGGCCGATTTCCGCACTGACCGATCCGCTTTGGGCTTAATTCCCCGTATGACGGGAAAACGTTTTGAAAATGGCGCACCTGAAAAACAACGTAACAGCATTTTTTAAAGTTTTATTAAAAAATGTCGAATTTCAACGAAAAAAAAAGGAATAAAGAGGTTTTATTCCTAACACGTTCCTAACATCACACACAGATCCCTTTAAAATTCTTGGAAAAATTCATGAATGTAAAAAGATTCTATTTTGAGGCCGTTGGCATGTCAAGCAATATTTTTTTCTTTAATATCGAAGAGTTAAAAATTGTTAATAACTCAACCGGCATCTCATACGATATTCCTTGTTATTCCGGATTGACTAAAACACCCGCATACCATAAAACCCACCTGTCTTTGTGACACTTTTCGAAAAAAAAGAAAGCATCCTTCCAAATCGGAATATTTCTGCTTAAACGATAGGCCTTTACCCTAGTTACACTGGAGTTAGTTATACATTGAACCGAAAGCGATAGGCGGCAAATGGAAGAAATGTTTAAAAAAGTTAAGGCTGTGGTAAAAAAAGAGGTTCCGGCTCATACATATACAATGTGGATAGATCCGGTGACATTCCACAGCAGCGAATCGGATCGGATGGTTCTGGGCGCCCCGAATTTTTTCATAAAGAAACGCTTCCTGAGTTTGTACCTTGAACTGGTAACCGGCACTTTCAAAAAACTGACCGGGAAATCCTATAAAATCAAACTGCTTGTCACCGGCAAGGCAGCGCCCAGAAAAACCGCTGACATACTTGCGCCAAGTCCCCAGCAGCAGCTTCCCAATATGGACTTAAAACCCCATTCCGGTCGTTTGTTGCGACGGGATTTCACCTTTGATCAGTTTGTCGTAAGCAACAATAATGATTTTGCTTATTCCGCCGCACTTTCCCATGCCACCAGAAAACTGTCCACTACTCCGACGCTGATGCTTCTGTCTAAAAGCGGCATGGGTAAAAGTCATCTCTCCCAGGCAATCGGGCACCATATTCTGTCGAAACGGCCCACGGATCGGGTTTTCTACATGACAGCGGAAGATTTCAGCAACGAAATGGTCCAGTCATACCGAACCAACACACTGAACCAGTTCAAGGAAAAATATCGCAGCAAGTGTGATGTACTGCTTCTGGAAGATGTCCACTTCCTTACCGGAAAAGATCGCACCCAGGTGGAGCTGTCCACCACCCTTGACTCCCTGAATGATTCGGGAAAACATATTATTTTCACCAGCTGCTGTACGCCAAGGGAAATTCCGAAACTATCGGCCCAGCTCAAGTCCCGGCTGAGCGCGGGACTGATTACTCAGATCGAGTCACCCAATTTCCGCACCCGGGTCAGGATCCTTCAGAAAAAGGCCGCCGCCAGAGGAATTCATCTGCCCATGGATGTCATACAATTCCTGGCGGAAGAGCTCTCCGAGGATGTCAGGCAGCTGGAAAGCGGGCTTATCGGCGTGGCGGCCAGATCTTCTCTCCTGGGCCAGTCCGTGAACCTCAGCCTGGCCCAAAGCGTACTGAAAACGATCATTCAGGAAAAGAAAGCGCTCACCATCGAAAGCATCAAAGGGCTGGTTTGCCGGCAATTTAAAATCTCTCCCAAGGAGATTATGTCGAAATCCCGCCGTCAGGACATTGTCCGGCCCAGACAGATCGCCATGTACCTGTCGCGACGCCATACCGATGCACCGCTCCAGGCTATCGGCAAATGTTATAACCGCTACCATGCCACCGCACTTCACGCCATCAATTTCATAGAATCTGAAATGAAACGAAACAGCCAGATAAAGACACAGGTCGAATATCTCGAGAAGCGGTTGCATGACAACACCGCCTGAGAAGGACTTCTTTTACACTTCTTTTATCTATGGACTGCCGGCTGCCCCTGTTGTAAACTATTCCTGATGGACAAAACTATTCAAGAAAAAATTATTGATATTGTCGGCGCGGATCATTTCCTGGAGGAGAACGATGCCATGGCCTGCTACGGGTATGATGCGTCGGCCACTCCATATTCTCCCGATGCCGTTGTCTTCCCGCAAACCGCCCGGGAGATTTCCGCCCTGGTGACACTGGCCAATGACAACGATTTCCCGATCGTCGCCAGGGGGAGCGGCACGGGTACCACCGGCGGCTGCCTGGCGGTCCAGGGGGGGCTGGTCCTGGTAACGACCCGGATGAACAGGATCCTTGACATCGATACGGACAATCTGGTGGCCCAGGTGGAACCGGGTGTCATGACCGGAACGCTTCATGCCGAAGTGGAAGCAAAAGGGCTTTACTACCCGCCGGACCCGTCAAGCGCGAATTATTCAACCATCGGGGGCAATCTGGCCGAATGTGCCGGCGGCCCCAGGGCCGTGAAGTATGGGGTAACCCGGGATTATGTGCTGGGACTCGATGCCGTCATCGGGACAGGAGAGATCATTCGAACCGGTGTTCAGACCGTCAAGGGCGTGGTGGGCTATGACCTGACCCGCCTCCTGGTTGGTTCGGAAGGCACCCTGGGAATTATCACTCGAATTGTCCTCCGTCTCCTTCCCAAGCCCGAGACCGTCCGTACCATGATTACCGAGTTTGCGAACATCCGCCAGGCGGCCGAGACCGTATCGGAGATCATTCGGAAAGGGTTGATTCCGCGCACCATCGAGTTTCTCGACCGGGCTTCCATCCGGTGTGTTTCAGACCGGATAGACCTCCCCCTGTCGCCGGAGGCGGGGGCCCTGCTCATTCTTGAAACCGACGGCACACAGGAAGAAGCGGATCGGGACATCACCCGCCTCGGCGATCTCTGCAAAACCCGAAACGCCCTGGCCATAACCATCGCCGCCACCCCGGCGGATGCCGAAAATCTCTGGCAGGCACGCAGAGCCCTTTCCCAGGCGATGTATCGGTATGGACCGGACAAGATCAACGAAGACATCGTGGTCCCCCGGAGTAAGATCCCGGATATGCTTCAATATGTTGAAACGCTTCAATCCGAAACCGGTCTGACCATGATCTGTTTCGGTCATGCCGGCGACGGCAACATTCATTTTCATATCATGCTGGACAAATCGGTGGCGGCGGATCTTGAAAAAGGGGAACAGGCGGTCAACAAGGTCTTTGATAAAACCCTGGCCCTGGGCGGAACGATTTCCGGCGAACATGGCGTCGGACTCTCCAAGCAGCCCTATCTTTCAAAAGAGGTAGGGACGGTGGAACAGGGGGTGATGAAACAAATCAAGCAGGTGTTCGATCCAAAAGGTATTTTGAACCCGGGGAAAATCTTCCCGTAAGTTTCTTTCACATAGAAGGTTAAATAATATGAAAAGACTGTTTTTCTTAATTTTTACGCTAACATTTTTACTCACACTTTCGCTTCCCCCTGTCCAGATAGTTGCTGACGACATGCCATCGAAAACCCTAAAATCCAACGGGTCTGTCAAAGTCGCAGTAATCGGCGGCATGACCATGACAGGTATGTGGGCAGACGTTTCAGAAATGTTTGAAGCAAAAACCGGTATTAAGATCAGGGTTGTGGCAACAGGTCCGAGACCAAAAATAGAAAAACCCTTTAAGCAGGGGAAAGCGGATCTTCTTACCATGCATTCCGGAGATATTACAACCGACCTTGTTGCGGATGGGTATGGCATAGACATGATGCCATGGACACATAACAATGTTGTCATAATAGGGCCGTCGGAAGATCCTGCCGGGATTAAAGGCATGAAAAGCGGAGCGGAAGCTCTCAAAAAAATCGCTGCGACTCGATCGAGATTTATGGATATGTGGGGAATCGGCAAACGTGAAATCAGCCAGAAAATGTGGAAAAAAGCCGGGATATTCCCTCCCTCAGGCAACTGGATAATAAAAGAAGAACGAAGAAGTACGGAAGAAATTTTAACATGCCTCAGCGAACAAAAGGCATACGGTTTTTTTGGAAGAATGCCGTTGCTTTTTGAAAAAAGAGAGCACAATGGCCTGGAAATAATGGTTGAAAATGATCAGGACATGTTAAGGCCTTATATCGTAATGCTGGCAAACCCGGAGGTCTTCCCTCATGTAAACTATGAGGGGGCAAAAAAATTGCAAAATTTCTTATTGTCAAAAGAGGTCCAGGTTTTTCTGAGTAAATACAAGGCGGATGAGTTCGGAGGCATTCCCCTGTTTTACCCCTTGAGAAAAAGGGCCTTTAAATGAAATAATACTCAAAACCCGGCGCTGTCCCCCAGGTAATCCCCGAGGAACCCGAGGGTATCGAGTATCCCGTGGGATAAAATCAGCGGCCACAGTTTCCGGCCAAAAAGGACGAAGCAGGCACCTATAGTGGTTGCGGCCGCGAAAATAGTCAGCGCACCGTACGCACCCTGATAATAGAAATGAATAAGGCCGAAAACGGCTGCCTGAAAAACAACAGCCAAAACCGTCGAAACTCTCCGCCCCCCAAGCATCAATTCAACCCGGGTCAGTAAAAAACCGCGAAAGAGCATCTCTTCACAGAATCCGCCCACAACCCAGCCAAGAAAAACCCACCAGAGATAAAGCGACAGATTTCCCTCCATATCTCCAAATCTTGAAACCGTCGTCTCCTGGGGCGCGAAAAACATCCCCACAACCAGGGAAGCCAAAAAGAGTGTTACACCCGTAGCCGTAAACACTCCTATGGTCTGAATCGGAATCAGCCACTTTTTCCCGGGCATGGCGAAACCCAGGTTACGCCAAGTGATATCTCTTCTGTGTATGAGAAACGTCGCGAGCACAATGCTTGAGAGTGCTGTTATCGGACCGGCATAAACCCAGGTGAACTGGTAGACAATCACGTTCACCACGGTAATGAACAGAAGCATACTTAAGACATCGTTTCGGGCTTCTCTGTGAGATAATTGCCGCATCATTTCCCTCGCAGTTGTCAGTTCTTTTGATCGGACTTTTTACAAAATGTATAGAGCGATGGCCGAGCTGTGTTGCGCACTATTTCAATTCTCTTTCACTCATACGACGGGATAAACTTCGCGCGGCAAGTGCATTTTTGGCCTTCTTTAGGGCGTCATAAAGATCCACGTCGATCTCTTTAAAAATCTCGGCATAGACTGTCTCCACCTCCCGGCTTATCTTCTCGATTTCTCTCGCGGCTGCTTCACCTTTTTTAGAAAGTACGATACGGCTTCGGCGAAGATCTTTCGGGTCTTTCTTCTCTTTGACAAAACCGCTCTTTTTCAAGTCTTTGATTCTGTGCCCAGCCAACTGGTGAGACATTCCAAGAAAGCGGGCAAGACCGGTTACGGTTACGGATCCTTCTTTAAGCAGAATCAGGATTGTCGAACCCGATCGTGAAGGAACATCGATACCTCTACTCGAAAGCAGCACATTCCCTTGATGGTCGATGATAGAGAGCAGCTGAAACAGTTGGAGACCGACAAAGGCAGTTCCGAGGCTGTCGATGGCGTTGAGATCTGAAATATCTTTCGGCAAATTCATATACAAATTATTGCGCAAATATTTGCATAAATCAAGAAAAAAATGACGTTTCACCAAGGATGTTAAAAGGATTGTTCGGGATTTCAATTAGAAAGGGGAGCCGAAGCCCCCCCCTTTTTTTCCTTTATGAGTACCGAAAGTTATCAGATATTTGGGCCATCAAGCTGAATACTGTAAAAATATTTAAAATCCCCTTCCATACCGGGATTCTCGGCATAGCTGATCACAAGGGTATCTTCGCCCTTGCTGAAACGGCTGTATCCCTTTCCGTCCTCATGGATGAAGCCTCCGGCACTCTCCCATCCCTTTGATGGCAATGCTTTTTTATAGAAGTCGCACACTTCAGTCAATGTGCTGTTGGACCCCAGAACAACATTATATATGTTCGGCGCCTTGAACTCTTTTCCAATTTTATCGCCGGGTCGTTTGGGAATAATCTGCCACAAATTGTCTACCGCACCCGTATCGCTGTCCATCTGCTTCACCATATTAAAGGCCTCGCCGATGTTTTCCCGAAGCTGAGACATCTCTTCCTTGCTCATATGGTTGCCAAGGATCTCCTCCAGACCGGCCATGGTTTTATCGATGTCCAGATCGTCCATGTCCGGATGTGAAGAGGATTGGTCATTATCGTCTCCCGTATCGGAATCATCCTCTTCGCCCCTTGCCATGGCGGAAAAATCCATCCCCATCAGCGCCATGATATTGTCGACTTTTTTATAACCGGTCAGCGGTCTGAAATGTGTTTCGGAAGGTTTGTCCGTATCGATATTCCGCAATTCCATGATATCGCCATTATCGCTCTTCACTTTTAATGGAATCTCAAATTTATCGGACTCCCATATGATGGATGTTGTCGTGCTTGTCATCCCCATAATAGTGCTGGTAGAAGTAACCTGTTTTTTTACGCAGGGATAACCACTTATTTTTTCCTTTCCCAGCACCTCCTCGGTTTCCGCATTTTCAAAATCGGAAAACTCCTTCAGCATGGACATTTCATCCATACCGGATATAAAAACCAGCTTCTTATCATGGTTGTAGAGATACTGTTTATCTTCATTCCTGAAGCTGATGACACTGAAATTCCGCATATCAATTCCCTGTTGAAAGCCACCACCAGGCAGGCCGTCCATGCGCTGTTTATCAGGTGTGACATACAGTTTTGAGCTTCCGGCATTTTTACCATCAGGAGATGTGAAAACCATATCGGCTGAAAAACTGTCTATTTTACTGTCAAAAAAGGCAAAGGCCGCCGGTGTTGAAAGCATTATACAGAAAAGAATCATTACAATGGATGCTGCCGGCCTGTAGAACTTCAATAAGCGTTTCGAATAACTCTTCATAAGGATCTCCCCCTGTCGATAGTCAAACGACCTGTTTGCCATAAGAACACATTAAAATAATAAGTTTAAAAAGAAAGGTTTCAGCGGATTTTTCGGCGCCGGCCCCGTGCGGGCGGCAGGTGCATGCACCACCACCTGCGTTATGTCGATCGTAGGAAGTTTGCGAATCGCGATTATTGGGTAACAGTTCTCAGATATGGGGCATTAAAAAATTTTCCACTGCTTCTATTGAAGTCTTCCGGAGATATCTTCCGAAGAGACAAGGTCTTCGATAAGCTCGAGCCGTACATTCTGATCCCTTTCGATGGCACAGCGCAAATTCACGGCACAGAACTTTTTGCACACCAGGTTGTTTCGGTTGAAATTTCCAAAACATCCCAAATAATCATCCAACACCAACCGCCTACTTTTTTTGTTCATTCCGTATCCTTTTATGACCCGGGGCGCACCAGGGACAGCATCTGTTCATGGAGCCGGCTGTTTGTTGCCAGAATCTCTTTCATATTGACACAAAAAGACCGGCCTGTAAAATCAGTCGCTTTACCCCCTGCCTCCCGGAGCACCAACACGCCTGCCGCCGTATCCCAGGGATTCAGGTTCTCTTCCCAGAAACCGTCGAATCGCCCGCAGGCAACAAAACAGAGATCGAGAGCGGCGGATCCCAGACGTCGGACCCCCTGGGATGCGGAAAGGCACTTGCCGAACCTGGCCATGAGCGATGGCATCATCTCTTTAAAATTATAGGGAAAACCGGTAACAAGGAGGCTTTCCGTCATCTCTTTTTTATCGGACGCCTTAATCGTCCGACCATTCAGAGTTGCCCCCTGCCCCGCGGCGGCCTCAAACAACTCTCCGCTCATCGGGTTGAACACAACCCCCACCTGCAGTTCCCCTTCCAGTGCAAACGCAATCGATACTGAAAAAAGATCGAGCTGGTGTGAAAAATTAGTGGTACCATCCAACGGATCGATAATCCATTGAAATCGCTGATCTCCCCTGGTCTCACCACTCTCTTCGGCTAAAATGCCGTGCTCCGGAAACGCCGCCCGGACAGTTTCAATAATCACCTTCTCCGAAGCGATGTCCGCTTCGGTTACAAGATCGATTGCCCCCTTTTTTTGAATATCTTTCAGATTCCCATGAAAAGACCGCAGGACCTCCCCTGCATGTCGGGCTGCCCGTGTGGCAACTTGCTTGATAATCTCCAGATCTTCCATAAGGGGAGAACCATACAGGAACCAACGGAAATTTGTCAATTAGATTATTTTTTTCAGGAACGTAATGTGGCCGTCAGCCGAAGGGGGTGTGTCAACAGATCCAGAGCCGAAAGGATTTCCCTGCATACAATGTCTGCGGTCATAAGGCTCTGGGCGGCGGCGCCTTCCTGGAGCAACACGGCAATGCCGAGGGCGGAGGCTTCAAGCATCAGTCGGTCATTTCTGCCATTTCCGATACTGACGGTACATGACGGTCCTAATCGCTTGATGTAGGAAAGCTTTTCCTTATCCTGTTCTCCCTCCCTCAAAATGGATATACGACAACTAACCCCATCGAGTTGCGTCTCCACCTTTCCAAAGGTATCGGCCGTGATGACATGGACCGTCAGCATCGATGCCAGGTTGTTCAAGCGTTCGGCAACCTCCGGCAACAGAATCCCGTCACATGCAAGGGTACCATTGAAATCGAGCACCAGATGTTCCAGCTCCAGAGATTTGAAACCGGGGATATCCACTTTGATCATGGCATGCTCCTCTACAAATCATACGGCGTCAGGCTCTCATATCCATCGTCCGTAATCAGAATCGTCTGCTCAAACTGCGCGGACAGGGAGCCGTCGGTTGTAATGGCGGTCCAGTCGTCATCCAGAATACGGAGGGCTTTCCCGCCCAGGTTAATCATGGGCTCGATGGTAAAAACCATTCCCGGCATGAGAATCACCCCTTCGCCCTTCCTTCCGAAGTGCGGGATCTGGGGAGGTTCATGAAAATCGAGACCGACGCCATGGCCCACGAACTCCCGGACCACCGAGCACCCCTCACCCTCCGCATATGTCTGGATGGCCTCCCCGATATGGCCGACGGTATTTCCCGGCTGGGCCGCGGAGAGCCCGATCCGGAGACTCTCCCGGGCAACCCGGACAATTTTCTGAGCATCCGGTCCCGGCGTACCGACAAAAAATGTCTTGCTCGCGTCGGCATAGTAGCCTTCCAATATGCTTGTCACATCAATATTGACAATATCCCCGTCCTTAAGCCGCCTCGGTCCGGGGATTCCGTGGCAGATCACTTCATTGATCGATACACAAACGCTTTTGGGGTACCCCCGGTAATTGAGCGGCGCCGGTATGGCCCCATTCTTGATTGTAAACTCGTGCACCATCGTATTGATCTCTTCCGTTTCCGTGCCGGGAATCACTACCGGCTCGACGAGATCCAATGTTCGAAGCACAAGCTCACCCGCACGACGAATACCGTCGATGTCGGCCTCTTTCTTGAAACGGATGCGATGTCGTTTCTCATAGGTCCGTTTGAGCTGTTTCATTGAAACATTCTCTTTCCCCAGACAGCATTTTTTATATTTAAGCCCGCTTCCGCAGGGGCAGGGATCATTTCGTCCAAATTTTTCAGATTTTGTTTTCATTCGATCATCCCGGCCAATTTCAAAACACCCCGTTTCGGCTTATCTTTGTGCGGCGCTATCATGCCGTTGTGTATCAGGAAACCGTTTTGAAAATGGCTCTCCGTATCAATTTTTTGATAGAGGGCGCCGCGACAGCAGCCACCAGCAGTATCGTAAGCTGTTGAAGAGAATAAAAAAACAAAAAGCTTGTGTCAAGGCGAAAAGGCGGACCTTGACATAACACTCAAAAAAGATGAAAGTGAAAAATCGTAGCCATCCGGTTACCCGAATAACGGTTCGAGCCATCGATGCGGCGATATTCGCCACGGCGATACGCGCCAAAACCCGTTCAAGCGGAAATTATGTTATGCCTTTGAAAAAAAAGCATGTTCGAATTCTTGTGATTTGTGTTGTCCTATGTGCCGGATTGACAGCCGGCATCCTGTTTCTCCGCACATGCGGGTCGAATGAAGATATTTCCGACGGAATCCCGTCCCCCCCCGTGAACACCTTTACCTTCTTCGACATCGGTCCCCGCACACGACTTACAGAGGCTGTCCGTGAGGAACTCAAGTCGCTTCTGGGGAAATATGGCGTTGAGACAAAAACGACCATCGATCTCACGTTGCCCGGCGTCACCAATTTCCCGGAGGCGTTTCCCCGTCTTCAAGGGTTGCATCAGACATTCAACTACCTTCCCCGACAGCGAATTGAACACGACACGTTGCGCCTGACGTACCGGTATGCACGCAAAAAAAACGTACCATTTGACCGCATCCGGCTCGTATTCTCGGAACGGCATCTCACACCGCTTTTCATCAGCCTCTATTCAAAAAGAGACGGTGCGGATTTTATCGAAACGATTCAACGCAAGTATGGTTCTCCCGAAACCATCGGACGGAGTGACAGTCCGGAGAGAACTCTTTACTGGCAAAAAAAAGATGCGCTTCTGATCATCTCCATCGTCAAGAATCGAATCGGCTTCAATGAATACAACTTCGGCATCTATTACCTGGACAATCTCACCGCCTTGGCCGATGCGGAAAAAAAGGCCCGGGAAAAAGCCGAAAGAGAAAAAGAAAAAACCGGAGAGCTGGCCTTTTAGCGGCTGGAATATCCTTGAACGAAACGATCCAAATTGCCGTCCGCTCGTTGGTGGCGCATGTCCTCAGCAGAGGGGATCTCACTTACGGGTTCCGCGGGACAAGTCGAAATGTCGACGCCATTCGGGCACACCAGAGAATACAAAAATCCCGACCCGACGGGTATCTTCCGGAAGTAACCGTTACCCATGAAATCCCCGCCGGCGATCTGACACTGGTCGTCTCGGGAAGAATCGACGGTGTCTTTCATCCCGCCCCCGAAAGCCGGTCCTCTGAAAACCGGACCGGACGCACATACATCGAAGAGATCAAAACCACGACGGGGGATCTCGATCGCTGCAAAACAGATGAAAATCCGCTTCACTGGGGGCAAGTAAAAACCTATGCCTACATGTATGCGCATCAGCACGAACTTGAGGAGATCGATACGCATCTCACCTACTACCAGCTCGATACCCGCAAGCACATTGTGCTGAAGCGCACCTTTCACATCGACGAACTTGAGTCCTTTTTTTCAGATTTGATCGGCCGTTATCTTGCCTGGGCAAACACCCTGGCCGCCTGGCGAAAGGAGAGAAATGCCTCCATTCAGGCGCTCGCATTCCCCTACCCGGACTATAGAACCGGCCAACGGACCATGGCCGTCAATGCCTACAACGCATTGAAGCGACACAAGCAGTTGCTGGTCCAGGCCCCCACCGGCATCGGCAAAACCATGGCCGTCCTGTTTCCGGCCGTCAAATGCCTCGGGCAGGCAGACATCGCCAAGATTTTCTATCTGACCGCCCGGACCACGGCCCGCGGCGTGGCCGAAAAGGCCTTTGAAGCCCTCCGGGCCAACGGACTTCGAATCAAATCCCTGACACTGACGGCCAAGGACAAGACATGCTTTGAGCCGGATGCCGCCTGCAACGGTGAAGAGTGCCCCTATGCCCGGGGATTCTATGACCGGGTCCGTGAAGCGGTGGAACAACTTTTCAGTACCCGGGACAGGTTTGATCGCGACACCGTGGAGTCCATCGCCCGGGAATACACCCTCTGCCCCTTCGAGCTGTCGCTGGAACTGGCGAGGTGGGCCGACGCGATTATCTGCGACTACAACTACGCCTTTGATCCCAGGGTATATCTCCGCAGGTTCTTTCAGGAAGAGCCGGATCTATATGCATTCCTTATCGATGAAGCCCACAACCTGGTGGACAGGGCCAGGGAGATGTTTTCGGCCGAGCTTTACAAACAGCCTTTCCTGGACCTGAGGCGATCGGTCAAAAACCACCTGCCCGGACTTTACAAAACCCTGGGCCGCGTCAACCGATGCCTGGTCACCTGCCGGAAGCGCTGCGAAACACACGGAGAAGTCCTCTCGGACCCCGCTCCGCCGGAACCCCTGGCGCCTCTTTTGGAAGATTTTATTTATAAGGCCGAAAAGTGGCTGGTGAAAAACGAATCGCCCCCCTTCCGGGAGCCCCTTCTGGACCTTTACTTTGCAGCCAGCGGATTTATGAAAATCCTTGACCAGTACGACGAAAGCTATGTGACCCTCATGGAAAAAACCGGTGGGGATTGCCGGCTCAAACTCTTCTGCATGGATCCTTCCCGGCACCTCAAGGCGGCACTTACCCGCTGTGTTTCAGCTATTTTCTTTTCGGCAACCCTCACGCCAACCGACTACTTCCAAACCCTTCTGGGTTGCAGCGACACGGCGGGTTGTCTGCACCTCGGCTCTCCGTTTCCGGAAAAAAATCTTTGTCTCATGATCGCCGACCGGGTGTCCACCCGGTACCGTCACCGATCCCAAAGCCTCCAGGCCGTTGCAGACGCCATCGGCGCTATCGTGGATCAAAAAATCGGTAACTACCTTCTTTTTTTTCCGTCCTATGCATACCTTCAGCAGGTTTACGACGAGCTGTCGCCCCAGTTGCCCGATACCGATATTCTTCTCCAGACACCGGGCATGAGCGAGAGCGATCGTGAGATTTTTCTCGAAAAGTTTTCCCGCCCGGGAGATCGCACCCTGCTGGGTTTCGTGGTCATGGGAGGCATTTTCGGCGAAGGCATCGATCTCGAAGGCGATCGCCTCTCGGGCGCCGTTATTGTGGGGGTCGGCCTACCGGGCATTTCACCGGAAAACGAACTTATTCGGGACTATTTTGCCGGAACCGGCTCAAAGGGATTTGAATACGCGTATGTATATCCCGGCATCAACCGGGTGCTCCAGGCCGCGGGTAGGGTCATCCGCACCGAATCGGATCGGGGTGTTGTGCTTCTCATCGACGAACGGTTTACCTCCTCCCGGTATAAAAATCTGCTTCCGGCACACTGGCATCCGTTATATATGCGAGATTCAGACCGGATCCGTCTTTCGGCCGACCGTTTCTGGAAACTGCGGGAAACGAATTAAAAAAGAGAGGCGACGTAAATTCAGCCAGACAGTTCTGGCGACAGCGGAAAACTACTATAAAGAAAGAGGACTGCCATGGATTTTGAACTGACGGAAGAACAACAAGACATCCGGGACGCCGCGAGCGCGTTCATACAAAGGGAACTTGACCGGGATAAAGTACTTCAGCTGGAAAAAGAGCATGCCTTTCCCCGTGAACTGCTCAAAAAAGCTGGGAAGCTCGGATTCATGGGCATCCATTTCCCGGAAGATTACGGCGGCCAGGGGTACGGCATCATGGAAAACATCCTGGTCGTAGAAGAGTTCTGCCGCTCCGACTCGGGGGTGGGCATCGCCCTGAGCCTGGCCGACTTTTCTTCGGAACTCATCCTGAAATTCGGCACGGAAGAGCAGAAGAAAAAATACCTGCCCCCCATCAGCCGGGGGGAGATGCTATCGGCAGGCGCCTATACGGAACCGGATCACGGCAGCGACATAACGACCCTGGACACGTCTGCCGTGAGGGACGGCAATGATTATGTCATCAACGGCACCAAGACATTTATCACAAACGGGAGCATGGCCGATGTTATCATCGTCCTCTGTCAGACCGATCCAAACGCAACCCCCGGCTACCGGGGTCAAAGCACGCTGATTGTGGAAAAGGGAGCCCCCGGGTTGGAGGCGCTCGAAATCGCCCCCAAAATGGGCATCCACATGACATCCACGGCCGAACTCTCTTTCAACAATGTTCGTGTTCCCGCAAGCCGGCTCTTGGGCGTCGAAAACAAGGGCTTCTACCAGGTCCTGAAGTTCTTCGACGAAAGCCGCATCGAAATCGCAGCCCAGGCCCTGGGTATCGCCCAGGGGGCCTTTGACCGGGCATTGTCATATACCACCTCCCGGGAGCAGTTCGGGAAAAAAATATCCGACTTCCAGGTAACCCGGCATAAACTGGCGGACATGGCGACCAGAATCGATGCCGCCAGGCTTCTGGTATATCGCGCCGCCTGGCACTGTGATCGGGGCCGGGGCGATTCGAAACTCACCTCCATGGCCAAAATGTTCGCGGGGAGAGTGGCCGTGGAAACTGCGGATGAAGCCATCCAGATGCATGGCGGCTACGGCTACATCACCGAGTATGAAGTGGAACGATTCTATAGAGACGCCAAAATAACGGAGATCTATGAGGGTACCCGTGAAATTCAGAAAAACAGAATCGCGGCGGCACTGCTGGCCAAATCAGTCTAACGAGCCATTTTTAAAACGTTTCAGCTTGATATTGGCTCATCATATACCGATTCGCTTGAGCACAGCCCCGGTAACGACACCACCGAGAATAAACCCGGTGAAGATAACCATGATATAGGCGAGAAGTCTGTAAGGAAATGTCTCCGGTCGTTTTTCATTGTAACCCAGCAGAAACCCCAGAAGCAGACCGCCTAAAATGCCGCCGCCGTGCCCCCAGTTGTTGACGTTGATCCCGGGCATAATACCAATAAGAACAAGGCCCAGCAGCCAGCCACTCACCTGTCTGTAGAGTGCCTTGCCATAAGCGCCCCCCCGGCTTATGCTGAAGTAAAGAATCGCGCCGATAAGAGCGCAAACCGATGCGGATGCGCCGATAGTAAATGTAACACCGGCCATGTAAGAAACCCAGAATCCGATTTCGCCTCCCATGGAGTAAATGAGGATAAAACGAAAAGCGCCGAATTCCCTGATAACGAACGGTGCAAGCCGACGTAAGGCGATCATGTTAAAAAAAATATGAAGCAGACTCCCATGCAGGTAGTTGGCGGAAATCAGGGTCCACCATCTGTGGTATGGCTCGATAAAACCGACACCGGTAGCGCCTAAATTACGCAAACTCCAGAAATCCGGAGAAAGTGCGGTGAGTGGGTTCCAGCCGATACCGATACCCCGGGCTGAAAGCAGCAGGGAAAGAAGATACATACCGACGTTGATATATATAATAATATTAACCAGCCGGAGGGGATCATCGAATCCGGTTTTTACGTTTTGGTTTTGAATTTTAGTCATTGTTGTTTTGCTGTTGTTTCGGATTTATGGTTTCATTTGCTTCCAACCCCTGGCATCTCATATCTAATTATCGACGCCTGCCGTCAAACGAACGCCAAGCTCAACCACGGCCAGTAAGTAATCACCAGCACCGCCGCGAACAGCACCAGCATAAACGGAAAAGCGGCCCTGTAAAGCGTGTCCACGGGTTTGTCGAATCGGTAGCTGGCAATAAACAGGTTCATCCCGACCGGGGGAGTGATATAACCGATCTGCATATTGGCCAGGAAAATAATACCCAGATGGACCGGGTCGATCCCGTAACTCGCGGCCACCGGCAGGATGATGGGCACCATGATGATAATGGCGGAAAAGATATCGAGAAGCGCTCCCAGGACAAGCAGAAACAGGTTCAGGCAGATGAGAAACATGAACTTGTTCGAGACATAGGCCTGAATCAGGTTGAAGATTCTTGTGGGCACCTCCGCATCGATAACGACATTCGTAAGGGCAAGGGCCGCGGCGAGAATCAGAATAATCCCCCCCACCATGACCATGGACTCCCGCATGATGCCCACCAGTGACCGAAAGCGGATCTCACGATAAATGAACACCTCCACCACCAGGACATACATAGCGGTAACGGCAGCGGCTTCGGACACTGCCAGAACGCCGCCGTAGATCCCTCCCAACACGACAAAAGGCAGCGGAAGCTCCCAGGCGGCCGCCCTGATAGCCCGAAACGCCTTGGCGGCCGAAAACGGCACCAGCGACATGGACCTGCCCCGGGTGGTCCACAGGCTCCAGACAGACAGCAGTACAATCATTAAGAACGCCGGCAGAATGCCGGCCAGGAACAGGGCCTTGATGGTGACGGCCCCAACCCCCATCTGCTGGGCAATGATGCCATAGAGAATCAGGGGCAGGGATGGCGGCAGTAAAAGTCCCAGACTTCCGGAAGAGGTCACCAGCCCCAGGCTGAAGGATTCGGCATATCCGGTCTGGCGAAGGGCCGGATAGAGAAGGGCTCCCAGAGCAACGATCGTCACTCCTGAAGCGCCGGTAAATGCTGTAAACAGCGCACAGGTAACAAATGCTACGACGGCCAGCCCCCGGACATCCACCCCAGCAGCGCCTGGGTGAGATTCACCAACCGCTGGGGAGCCCGGCTGCTGCCCAGTAGGTACCCGGCAAACGTAAACAACGGCAGCGCCACCAGAAGGGGGGTGTCGGCAATCCGGTAAATCTCGGCCGCCACTACGGTCAGATCGATACCGCCCACCACAAAACCAAGCATGGCAAGGCCCAGGATCACGGCAAACAGGGGCGTACCCAACAAGGCAAGACAAATCAATACGGCTGCAAGAAGATAGGCGGTCACGATGATCTTTTTAAAGCGGTTTTAAAACGGTTCAGGGATAGTATAATATATCGCAGAGCGATTATGGCAAATCCCAGGGGAATAATCATTTCACATACCCAGGCCGGCACTTCCGCAAAGGCCCTGCCCTGGTATTCAAATTCCATCAGAACAAAGCGGCCGCCGTACCAGGCCGCCACCCCGCAGATAAAAGCAGTAGCAAGCTGCATCACCCCGCCGGCAACAACCTTATAGCGTTCCGGCAGATAACGGGAGACGAGATCGATCCGGATATGACTGTCATTTCGTGAGGCCGAAACCGCTCCCAGAAGCCCCAGCCAAAGCACCAGTACCCTTACGAATTCATCCCCCCAGACAATACCCGTATGCAGCACGATCCGAAGGAAGATCTGAAGCACCGCCATCAGGATCATGCTGAGCAATGCCAGAATCAGGAGTCCATCCTCCAAGCGGTAACACCATCGTATCATCCGGTTTTCCGGAGAGCCGGGGCCGTGGTCATTAATCTTTTCCATGTGTTTTTCGGTAGTCCGCAAGATTTTCTTCCAGAGTATCCACAATACTTCGGGAAAGACGATTCTTTTTGACCAGACGATCCGCCACGGTGGCGGCCACCTGTCGCCATTTCTCCAGATCGGCTTCCGGTACACTCAGGAGTTCGGCGCCCTGCTTTTTAATGGCCGACAGGGCCTTGTCGTTGTCATCCAGGTTCTGCTGCTCGATCTCCCTGAAAACCCGGCCCATGACCTCCCGTACAATGGTCTGGTGCTCGGGAGAGAGTTTATTGTAGGCCCGCTTATCGAGCATCAAAATACCGTAAGTATAAAGCAACGGGATATCGGTAACATACTTTACCTGGGTGTGCCATTGCAGCGCGATGGCCGCCACCGGCGATGTGGCCACCGTATCGATAAGGGTGGTCTGGAGTCCCGCCAGTACATCGGCCATGGAGAGAGGGATCGGGCTGGCGCCATACGCCTGGATAATTTCCAGGGAAAATTCGTCGTTATCAGGCGCCCAAAGCTTTCGACGCCGAAGCGCTTCGACGCTGGTTATCGGACTCTGACTCATGATATAAGCGAATCCGCCCCCCGCCATACCGAGGACAACATATCCACCATCCTCGATCCCCCGGGTGATAATCGAATCCATCCGCTCCCGAACAAACGCCACCTGCTCGAAAGCATCGAAAACGAGGGGGAGGCAGTAGACCTGGTTATCGGGAAACACTTCCGCCATGCTGCCGGAGACCACGGCCCCGCCCTGGAGCTGTCCCAGGCGTATTTTTCGCAGGACCGCCTGATCGTCCCCCATCACCCCGCCGGGATAGAATTTGAACTTGACTGCGCCGCCGGTCTTCTCCGCCACTTCATCACCACCCCGGCGCATCATCTCCATCCAGGCCGATCCATCCGGGGAAATGGTTGCAATTTTAATCACCGCGGCACCGGCGGAAGCGGCGCCCCAAAGGAGTGTCAGCAGAGCCACAGCGATCAAACCCTTGAATATCCGCATGAGGGCCTCCTTTCCCTATTTTTATAGGTCCTATATGTCGTATGGGTCCTATAGGACTTATTCAGCACATTTCGCCGTCGCTAGAAATAATCCTCCGCGCTGTTTAGCAACGCCCGGGCCTCCTTCTGAGCCGCCGCATTCATAAGCACATACCCAGGCACCTCGGGATCCCTGTTCAGCGCCTCGGTGAGCAATCGGTCATGAAAGGCCCGGTCAAAAACCAGCCGTGCATAGTATTTCGCATAGAGCACATAGATCATCAGATTTTTTCCCCCGGACAGTTCCAGGGCCCGGTCAAAATGAGCACGTCCCACTTCCGGCTTTCCTCCCGAAACAGGCGGCACCAGGGTGGCGAATACCCCCAGGTACATATGGGCGCCCCCGTCCTCGTATCCTTCCCGCAGGGCCACTACCCGCTCCATAATCGATCGGACCCTCGGCAGCTCGGCAATGGCTTCCCAGTCGGTACTTCGACACTGTATCCAGGTGGTCCACACGGCTCCCAGGGTATAGAGGGCAGGAACATCTTTTTTGCCCAGGCTTTCGATAACGGCCGAAAATTTCTTGAAATCGATGGACTGAAGTTCACAAGCGCCCTTCCCCTGGAGACACATGGCATCCAGCGCATAGACAAGGGCTTTCTGCGAAAGTTTTTTAGCCCGTAAAGGATCGGTAACAAAACTCGAAGTGTATTGGCTGTAAAGGTTCGCAGCCGACATCAGCAGGGCCGGGCTGTCCGGATCACTGACGAGAAGTCCATCGATCATCAGCAGAAAAGCCGGCCCGCCGGTCGCCACGGTTTCAAGATCGCTGTTATTTAGAACAGCCTGGGTGAGGTCCTGGGAAAGCCCGGTGGTTACCGATCGCATCATGGCGCCGCAGCCAGTCAGCAGGAAAGCCACCGAAACCACAGCCACAAGTTTGACAGTTCGACATGTTCTTCGCAACTCACAACACCGCATTATACCCCCATGAGAATAGAAGGACCTGCGCGCATTCGTTTATTCTAATCGGGCCGAAGCTTCATGGAACACCCGTCATATTCGTCCGTAACCATGACAGCCAATCACTGCAAAGTCAACATCCGGTCCAGAGCCAGCCGGGCATCGTTTTTGATTTCATCGGGTACGGTCACCACGTTTTTCTCACCGGCATGTATCAGGGCATCCAGAAGATTTTCCGGGCTGATTTTAAACATGTTCGGGCAAAGGGATTCCTTCAGCGGCAGCACGGTCTTGTCCGGATGCTCCACAGCGAGTCTTTCGATAAGATTGATTTCGGTGCCGATCACGATCACCGATCCCGGTGACGCCGCGTCCACATAGTTGACGATATAGCTGGTGGAGCCCACTGCGTCGGCCTGGCCCACCACCTCCTGTGTGCATTCCGGATGAACCACGATCCGTGCGTCCGGATGCTTCCGGCGCATATCAGTCATATCTTCGGTGGTAAACCGGGTGTGAACCAGACAGTATCCGTCCCAGAGAAAGAGTTTTGCGTTCTTGATCTGATCGACGCTGTTGCCGCCGAGCGGCTTGTTCGGATCCCACAAGATCATCTCGGCGGGCCTGAATCCGAGGACATTGCCGGTATTCCTGCCCAGATGCTGGTCCGGAAAGAAAAAGACCCGGGGCCGCCTGGCATATGACCATTCCAGGGCAGCCTTCGCATTGGAAGAGGTGCAGACGATCCCTTCGTTTCGGCCGCAGAACGCCTTGATCCCGGCATCCGCGTTCATATACACCACGGGTGTTATAACATCCTCCCCCACGATTTCCGTTACTGCCTCCCACGCCTTCTGTACCGTCTCAGTCTCTGCCATATCCGCCATCCAGCAACCGGCTTCCATGTCCGGAATCTGGACGGTCTGGTCTGGCTGGGCCAGAATTGCGGCGCTCTCGGCCATGAAGTGCACACCACAGAAAACAATATAGCGGGCATCCTCATTCCGTGCCGCTTTCTGGGAAAGGTCAAAGGAGTCCCCCTTGTGGTCCCCGAGTGCCACGATCTCCCTGCGCTGATAATGGTGTGTCAGAATAACAAGCTCTTTTCCAAGCTTTTCCTTGTATGCCTTGATCTGTTCGATTCTCTGTTTATCCTCAACGGATGGTTCCCGCATTTTATCCTCCCTTATATAATTAGTGCACCAGGCACTCTATGCACTTGAAACGCTTTTGCGTATATGTTGTCAGATGGTCCTATAGCCTATCCCCCATAGCATATAGCCTCCGGCGCAGCCGGGTCAGGCACTTGTTTCACAAAACTGATTTCGAATATCACATTTTTCAATCCGCTTCCAGACCGTAGATCATTCGGGATAATACAGAAACACCTATTGATATCGATCAATTACGGAATTGAACAGATTTTCAGCAACCATTCCAATTTTTAAATTTGTTGATGCAATCCATGATGTTCCGATTATTTTAAGCAATAACAACCTGCTCAGAAGCAGATGGTGAATTGGGTGGGCCCCGCCGGGTGTGCCTCCAGCGTGAAGTCAAAGTGGTGACGGTTCAAGATCTCCTGGACAAGCATAAGGCCAACACCTTGGCCGTTTTTCTTGGTACTGAAAAACGGCCTGAAAAGGTTGTTTCGGGCTTCATCCGAGATGCCCTGCCCGGTATCTTCGATAATGATGTGATTGGTTCCGTTTTTTTCTCCGGTCTTCAGGGTTATGTACCCGTTATTCCCAATGGCCTCTATGGCGTTCTTGATAATATTGATGAAAACCTGTTCCATCTGGCCCTGATCAACGCTGATGACCGGAAGATCCGCGTCCAGATGCCATACGATTTCAATTCCCCTTTGTTTACATTCGCTACGAAACAGATCGACACATTTTTTCAGGATCGGTAATATATCTTTCTCCTTACGCTTCGGATCGGGCAACCGGATGATATCGGCATAATTCCGCATGAACTCGTTCAGGTTCGCCAGACGGCTGGTGGATACGGAGACGGCGTTTTCAAAATCTTCCCGGTCCGCCGCTTTGATTTGAGGGAGATAGTGACGGCAGGAATTGAGCAGCGAACTCACTGCCCCCACGGAGTTGTTCACCTCGTGGGACATCATGCGTATCAGTTTCTCAAATGCCGATTTTTCGGACTGACGAAGTTCCTCGGTCAGCTCTTCGATGAGAATGAAATGACGTTGAAACCCGCGGTCTATGAATTCGGTCAGGCTGCACCTGAGTCGCCGGATGCCCTTGTGGGAATAGACAAACGGCGCCTTGACGCTCAAGGTGTCCAAGGCATCGGCCAAAGGCGTTCTCAGCTCTTTTAGCTCCTTGCCCTTCAACTCTTCTGCGGGAGCCTCCAGCAGCTTTTCAGCGCTTGGGTTCAGGAATTCAATCCGGCGATCATAATCAAGGACGATAAATCCCAGGGGAGAGACGGAAAGGACCTTGTGAAGGTAGATGTGTTGTTCTTCGAGTTGGAGCCGCTCTTCGCGCAGTTTGGTGATCATCTTGTTATAGAGGGAAATCAGATGGTCCGCCTCCAGGTTTCCGGTCATCTGAAAGGTCGAAGAAAAGTCCCCTTCCGCCATGAGTTCGGAGCCGGTTGGAACCAGCTCCACGGGTTTGAATGTGGTGCGTGTCAGAATCAGGCCGGTAATAAAAGAGAGAATGAAAAAGACTTCATAGGCAAGCAGCCAAACCGGGGCGCCTTCGAAGATCAACAAGGGACTGATCAGAAACACCAGATGAATGACACTGTGGTATACGATGTATTTTGCCCGTTGCGTCACGGTTTGATCCCGAATTTTTCCAAACGACGATAGACCGCGGGCCGGCTGATACCAAGCGCCTCCGCCACGTGGTGCACGTTGTTGTTGTATTGAACCATCGCCTTCTCGATCATACCCCGTTCCATCTCCGCCAGGGTCATGCTGCCGACATCCGGGAGTTTAGGCGTCGCATCGTCCGGCTGCATGGCCAATGCCCGGTCGATGTCGCCCCGGTCGAGAGTTGGGGAGTTGGATAGGAGCACGGCACGCTCAATCACCTGTTTCAGTTCCCTGATATTCCCCGGCCATGTTAGCCCTTTCAGCCGATCTATGGCTGCCTGGCTTATGGCAAGCCGATCCTGTTTGTAGACCTTGCCGATTTTATCGAGAAAATATTCCGTTAAAAGAACCAAATCGTTAAGGCGCTCCCGCAAGGGAGGTACCTTCAAGGTGATGAGATTGATACGATAGAAGAGATCTTCTCGAAACTCATCTGCCTCCACCATCTTCATGAGGTCGCGGTTCGTCGCTGAAATCACGCGGGCATTTACGGTCCTGGTTTTGCTGGAGCCCAAAACCTCATAGGTCCGATCTTGAAGAACCCTGAGAAGCTTGACCTGGCGGTCCGCGTCGATATCACCGATTTCATCCAGGAATATGGTGCCCCCTTCGGCAAGCTCGAACCGACCCGCCCTGTTGTGCTTTGCATCGGTAAAAGCGCCCCGGACATGGCCGAACATTTCACTGTCAAAAAGAGAGGCGGATACGCCGCCGATATTGACTTTGACAAAAGGGGCGTCCTTTCTTTCGCTATTTTGATGGATGGCCTCGGCAATCAATTCTTTGCCCGTGCCGCTCTCCCCCAGAATCAAAACAGATGCGTCGGTCCGGCTGATCCGCGTCATGATGTTCAGTATGTTGAGAAGTGCCGAATCATTTCCGATAATCTCGCTGAAGTCAAAATCCCTGTCCAGTTCCGCCCGTGAATGGGGCCGATCCCCCCCGGCCTCGGCATAGGCCTTTGCCAGACCCAGGACCGAACGGATTGAATGGAGGATCTGTTCATTAGAAAACGGCTTGGTAACGAAATCGGATGCGCCTGCGCGCATCCCCTCAACGGCGAGGGAGACGGATCCCCAGGCAGTAATGAGTATTACGGGGAGATGAGGAAAGTCCGCTTTTACTTTCCAGAGCATCGCCATTCCCTCCGCCCCATCGGTCTTTCTGGAAAAATTCATATCCTGAAGCAAAAGGTCATAGCGGTTTTGGTCAAGAAGCCTGAAGGCGATTTCCGGCTTTTCCGCGGTATCCGATTGAAACCCAGCATGTTTCGACAGGAGAGAAAGAGAAGCGATGATGGCGGGGTCGTCATCTACAATTAAAAGTTTTTTTTTCTTCATATTGGCTCTTTGGTGTTTGGTGATGCTGGATACTGGTTACTGGATCCTGGATGCTGGATGCTGGATCGTGGATTTCTGCTGACGATTGAAATCAGTCACCCAGTGGCTACTTCTCACTTTTGTGTCCAACCTCTACTGCTTTGATAAACAGGTTGAGCTTTTTATCCAGGATTTCGAGCTTCTGATGAATATCATGATACAACTCTTTGTCTGTTAACGATTTCGTCTCAAAGAGTGTTTCCAGATGGTCAATCGTTTCATCATTTGAGGCAATCGCGTAACTCAAGAATCGTATAAAATCCTGTTTGTATCTGCGTCTCCCGTACCCTTCCACGATTGCCGATCTCGTTGACTTGGATGATCTTCTGATTTGACTGCCCTCTTCATACATTTCGAACTTAGGCAGTTTGTTAAGCGTCATTCTGTGGATTTCGATGGTCACCTCACGAGAAATCCTCCAGATTTCCAACTTCTTGTAGCTCATCCAGATCCCCCATAAACTCATCCAAAATCAAGTATCCAGCATCAAGTTACACTATCCATGGGTCTAAAAAAACTGTCTTAGTCTCAGGTTCGACTGACCGTGTATACACTCACTCATAATGCAGCGCCTCAGCGGGTTGAATACGTGCAGCCGACATGCTCGGGTAGATAGCGATTAGAATGGTCAACATATACACGACTCCCGCGGAAATGACCATGCCTAGATAATAGATTTTATCTGGTATAAATGAAAGAACGTCAAAATACTGGAACTGTCCGACAAGGAACAGACCCGAAGCAATCGCTAATGTGGAAACAATCAGAAACTCACCCGCTACCTGCTGGAATATATGCATGATGGTTGCGCCCTTGGCTCTCCGCAGACCGATTTCCTGTATCCTTTTTCGGACATTTTGCCATAATACGGCAATAAGACCCAGCACGGCCATGGCAACCATGGCGATGGCAATAGTAGCCAGGGAATAGATCAACCTCATTCTATTCCTGATATGGCTCTCCTGGGCTTCTTCATACCCTGACATATCAATTGACCACGATCTCTCGATGGGCTGTAATGCATCCAATAGTTTAGCCTTGAACTCAGCTTTCACGTCAGGACGCGTCTTTATGATCAACTGCGTTTGCCAGGGGGGCAGTCTATAACTCACATGTTGTCTAATTAATGCAATCGGTCTCAAACCACTAAAAGGACCAAAATGCCGAAAATCCGAAACCACGCCGACAACACGTAATTGGTAGTTAGCGTCACTCATATGGAACTCGACTAGTTTACCGATGGGGTCTTCTCCTGAAAACAACTCATCTTCAAGTTTCTTGTTGATAACGATGGGAGCGATACCGGTCCCATTATCTGACTTGTCAAACCACCGACCTCGAATGACCTCGATATTTAATACATCCTGGCATCCGTCATCCATAAAGAACCATCTCACTTGCGGTACCCTACGACTCTCATATTCATATGAGGCCGTGATATAATCCATTGTAGCAGCGTACTTATGTGATATCAGGCCAACGCCTGTCACTTCATCCATCCCTTTTAACGTGTTCATATACTGTTCTAGAGTCTCAGCTCTCTTCTTAGATCCATTCCGCGTATCTCCGAGTTCTATCGCATTAATATTCCAAACATTTTCAATGGAAAACCCCAGGGGCTGTGTATAATTATGATAATAATAGAGACTCACGACGGAAATAAGAACCAAAACCAGAAAGGAAAAGAGAATCTCCAGGAAAATAAAAAGGTTTGACTGTTTTCTGCTCCAGATTATTTTCAACATATGGTTTATCATCACATCCTCCAATTAGGCGTTCATCCGCAATGCATCAACCGGATGAAATCGAGACATTCTCCAGGCAGGGTATCCGCCGGATAAGAGGTTAAAGACAAAAATCGCCGCCAATCCCACCAGAAACATTCGATAGTAGAAAAAGAAGCTTCCTATTCCGGTTGCATTTAAAATATGGATTGTCCCTATGGACACAACGACGCCGAATATCCCCCCGAAAAGTGTGAGAATGAAGTTTTCCGCTACAAATTGCCCGATCAATACGAGGGATGAGGCGCCAAAGGCCTTGCGGACACCTATTTCCGACGCGCGCTCGCCCATGCGGCAGAGATTGATATTAACAATATTGATGATCGGCAGGATTAAAAAGAGGATTACGACAATGGTGAGTATCATGACAATCATGCCTGAATGATCCTCATCTAACAAACTCCCTGCGCTTAATAGAAAGATGTCGGCAACCGCCTCCAATGGCGTACGAGTGCTGCTGTATATCTCAACGACCCTGTCAGGCAGGGGAAGTGCCTTAACCCGGCTCAGATACTCGCTCTTTATCAAGGGAAAATCATCTCGACTTCTGGCAAGAATGATCCCCATATACTGGCCTTGATGGCCATCACTGAGGTATGCCTTTGTTTTTGACGCTGAAATCGGTATCCAGACATCTGAATAGGCAGCCACTTGAAGAGCGGGGACATCTCTCACCACACCTTTTACCTTGTAGCGAACTCCGTCAAGCGTGATGGGTCTACCGATGGCGTGATCCTCCCCAAAGAGCTTTTTACGGGTGGACTGATTGATCACCGTCACATAGTTGGCGTCGGACATATCCTCTTCCGTAAAAGGCCCGCCTTCCAGGAAATCGAATTCAAGGATCTGCCAGTAATTCCCATCTGTTCTTTTCATATCCACATGAACAGACACATCTTTCGATACGGCCTCCGTGCCGGGTATTTGTGAAGCGTAAGTGGTTGCAATGGAGGCCATCTCTATATTGGGCAATGTCCTTATGTCCACAAGTTTACTGAGGAATTCATAAGCCGGGGGGCCATTCGAAAAACTATAAGCCTCACCCGGATATTTGAGTGCAACAAAATACACAGTGAGCGTCCTGTTCTTTTTGGTCTCCGGGGGTACGTTGCCGATAAAATTATCAACAATGGTTGCTGCGACCATCAGGATAGCCAATGTCGTGCTGATACAGGCCAGACTGATCAGAGTGAAGAATTTTCTACGCAACAGGACTTTAAATGCCATGATGAGATAGTTTTTCAGCATTGTTTTCTCCTAAACTCCAAAATTGCAGCATTGGGATTAATTAACCCTGCGACCGTCAAACAAACGAATGATCTGTTCGGTCTGGTCGGCCAGACGCTGGTCATGGGTCACCATGACAATGGTTGTCTCTTTCTCCTGATTGAGTTCTTTCAGGAGATTCATGATTTCATTTCCCATATGACTGTCAAGATTCCCGGTGGGCTCATCGGCCAGAAGGAGCCCGGGAGAGCCCACAATGGCCCTTGCGATGGCTACTCTCTGCTGCTGTCCGCCGGAAAGCTGGGTTGTTTTGTGATGGACCCGGGATTTTAGCCCCACGTATTCGAGGACTTCAAGGGCCCTTTTTCTTCGTTCGCCACCCGACATCCTTCGGTAGATTAAAGGTATTTCCACATTGTCCACTACGGACAGATCACTGATCAGATGAAAGGATTGAAAGATAAACCCGATCTGTTCATTTCGGAATTTGGCCAATCTCCTGTCGCCATATCTGTTGACCTCCTTGTCCTGGAATGTCACCCCGCCTTTGGTCGGGGCATCCAGGAGCCCCATGATGTTCAGGAGTGTACTTTTCCCGCAACCCGAAGGCCCCATAATGGAAACGAACCGCCCCTTTTCCACCTCCAGGTTGATATTTGACAATGCAACGGTTTCCATCTTATCTGTTCGATAGACTTTCTCGATTCCATTTAGTTTGATCATAATGCCTCCATTGGCTTGGTGCTCAGAATGTTCCTATGTATGTATTGAGTCTGTTCGGTCAACACAAAATGAAACTGCCGCTATGGGCTGGTACTGGATTCTGGTTCCTGGATACTGAATGCTTCCAGGCGCCACCATTAGTGCATTCCTTTATATCCAGCATCCAACATCCCCGCTTAAGACGGGATTTTCAACCAGAATCTATCATCCAGTATCAAGAATCCAGTATCGATCTCGAAAAAGCGATCAGTTATACCTAACCTCGAAGGGAGGAAGGCCTGTTATCGGTTGATCCGCTCGTAGCTAACCAGGCGCCAAACCCCATCCGTTTTCTTCTTCAGTGTGCAGTGGAATTCCATTTTTCCCATGGGAGAATCGACGACTAACGGTGTAACGGTGGCATTATCTCCATTCACTCTAATCGCCCCTTCCTCTAATTCGACGAAAGTTAAGTTCTTAAGAATACCCTGGGAGGCCATACTATCAAACTCGCTACGGACCATATCTTTGTTGGCACCTTGCCAGTCGATGAAATTGTTAGAATAAAATTCCATGATTTTCTCCAGGTCCTGTGCCTTTAAAGCAGCCTGAAAATCCGCCATCACAATCGCTACCGCTTTGTCAGGAGTTGTCCCCTTCATCGTCGCGCATCCTATGCACATTGACAGGATCACAGCTGTTCCTGCCATCTTTGTTGGTTGTAGTGTCTTCATTATCTTCTCCTTTAAATGGTTATTATTACATCTGCTTTTGTTCTTCCTCGATCAATTTTAAATTATAAAAGGCAGCCCCTTTGCCTATATCCGACCAACTGAGATCCATTGTCAGATACTCATTATACAATGTAACGGCTTCATTAAACTCTTTGTTTTCTCTAAGCCACCAGGCAAGTTCGTAAACATTGAATGGATTTCTATTGTCTTTAACGGCTTGACGATACAGCTTGTCCGCTTCGTTATAATTTTTTTTCTTTGCTGCAATCTGTCCTTCCACCGAAAAAGTCATATCGGGATATTGCCGCTTTAAGATTTGCAGATGTTTTTCGGCTTTTTCAAGACTACCGCCCAAAATAGCCGGCGCCTCAAGATAAATCATAATGACATAAATCCTTGCCTCCATATGCTTTTCATCAAGGTCTATCGCCTTTATCATGGCTTTTTTCATTTTTTTCGCCACGTTTATTTTGCTGATCATGCCCACCTCGTTGAGGTGGCGGTTGTAGGCAATGCCCAATGCATAATGATAATCCGCCTGTTTCCCATCAAGTTTAATAGCCGCCTCCAGTGACTTTATCGCCTTTTTATTTTCAAACATCGCGATATAACTCATACCCAAATAATAGGAAATCCTTGCATTTCTCTGATCTATCTTCGCAAGATTTTCGAAGACAGCTTTGGCCTCCCCATATTGCTTTGCTTCGAACAACTCTATGCCTTTCTCAAAGTCCGGGGATTTATTGGCAGCGGATAAAAGAGACGGCACGATAACTAAACAGAAAATAATGGACAAAATAATTTTGACTTTCACAGTATTACCCCTTTGGATGTGTTTATGAAGTTGAATCACTTAATCATCAACTCTTCTGCGTTTTTATGATCCGTCATGTCCGAGATGACGACTTCCTCTCCTTCGGCAATCCCGTCGACGATTTCATAGTACTCATGACTTGTGATTCCAAAGGTTGCTTCTGTCCTCAAGGCCCGATCCCCCCGAATAACAAAGACATCATGGATACCGTGCCCCTGTGCGAAGGGGCCTTTTTTAATGCGGATCACATTCTTTTTCTTTGACGTCACAATATAGATGTCCACTTGCAGGTTCGGCCTGAGCAGTGAATGGCTCTTGTCATCGATATCGGCCAAAAAGGTGATGATGCCGTTTTCAATTCTAGGCAGGATGCCGGCGACTGTACCGGACAGATTCGTCTCGTCATTGATATCGATGACCACCGGCAGCCCGACCTTCAGGCGGGAAGTATGAATGTCGGAGATGGTTGCTTTTACACGATAGGAACTCAGGTCCGCAATCCGGGCAAATACTTCCCCCTGTCTCAAGGCCGCCCCGGCTTCCGGGACGATCCAGGTCAACACGCCGTCTCGATCCGCCTTTGTTTCCGCCAATTCAATCTGGCGTTGGATATTGGTGTACTCCTTTTCGAGCATGCTGATTTCCAGATCAAGCGCGTTTAATCGATTCCGGCTCAGTTTGACCGCATTCTCCATGGAGCGCTCAACCCTGTTTACCTCGATACGCCCAATTTCTACTACCATTTTATACTCCTGTATTTTTTCTGTTGATACAATTCCCTGGGCGAGGAGTGTCCTGTGGGCCTCATATCGGGTTTCGTCGACCTCAAGCTGGAGTTTCGCCGTTTTGAGTCTACTCTCCAGTTCATTGAGCTCAATATCAAGGTCGACTTGGATTTTCTCTTTCAGGTTGCGCTGAATCAGAATCTGTTCCTGAAGCTTATCCAACGCCAGGGTCATCTCCCTCGTGTCGAGTACAAGAAGAGCATCACCGATTTGAAGAAGATCCCCGGGCTGTTTGAGAATGCTTATCACCGTGGTGCTCATCGGACTGGTCAGCACCTGCTCGAATTCAGGGATGATCGCACCATTGGCCCTGATCGTCTCGGTGACATCTCCGATCTCAGCAACGGCCGTTCGAATACGGCTCCGTTTCACGGATGGTCGTATGACATTGATCCCCCATCCGACAAAAAGGATAAATACGGAAATCAGAACAACGGACACCACAAGCCGTTTCATGAGACGGTTTCGTTTATAAACAGGATCCACGGGGTGATCCATGGTCGATTCTTCTTTGTCAGGTATGTTGTCCATGATTTTGGATCCTCAGAAAACTATTCCATATTCTCATTCTTAACCACTTGCATCCGAATTAAGAGCAAATCACGTGCCACCCACCAACTATTTGATTTTAATAATTATATCATTGTAAATTTCATCGTAATTTTTACGATATCGAGAATCGTATGTTCGATTTCGAAACTGTATCCTCAGTACATTGAAAAAACCGTGTAAAGTTTTTTATTGTCGCCCAAGGGATATTTGGGACTTTAAAAAAACGAAGGGAAAAAATTACAAACAAAATAAATCGAAGATTTTATTGATAGGAACTTGCTCATCCGGCTATCTCAATCTGGCCTCTTGAAGATACGCCTTGACCTCACCAACAGTGTTGATAAACATACGGGACCCGGCCATCACCCCATGGACATCTTCAGCATCTCCGCAAATCCCGGCGAACACAGGACCGATCACCACCGCGGGTTCAGGCGCGTCAGTGTTTTTTTTCATTTCTCCCAGGTACTGATCGAAACGCTCCCGCACGGTTTGAAAGAAATCGATGTTTTGATGAATCAGCAGTTCCGTTGTCTGGGACAGGTTTCTGGAAAATTCATGAATTGACTCCCAGAAACGGGCCGTCAGTTCGCTTTTCAGAGGGCTGTCGTTCAGGTAAAACGAAAGACTCCAACCGATGCTGATAATCTTCAATATCTGGAGTTCATGCTCCAGGGTCGCTCGCCGGGAGTCCAACAATTCAGGCAACGGCGCGATAATATTGACGACATCTCTTCGATCGATCGCGTAATTGAACAGGTCCTCGGCAACCATCTCAATTTTTGATTCATTTTTTTTGATGTCGTCCATGGCTCTCCGGATGCTTCAGGTGTTAATAATCCACGCTGGCTCAGCTATATGCCTACAGGTGTGGCAATTTCCCGTACCGTTAGATACCATAGCCTGACGGCTTTTTCCATAACCCCCCGCAAACGCGCCAATAGAGGCGAATTTTTTCAGCCGGGTTCGACTTTTATGGGAATATGACACCATGCCAATTTAAAATTGTTGACTTTGTTTATATTTGTCATTAATCTATGACGACATTAGTCGACAACCTGCCCATATTAATAAACATAAGAAATGATACCTGGGAGATAACTATGAGAAAACGGCTTTTTTTTAAAGATGTTAAGAATCGTCTCAAGGTGAACATGTTGAAGATGGCGTGTATTTTCATAACTGCACTGCTGATAGGCGCCTGTGCGAATCAAAATAAAAAGCAGATGTCCCCCCTTGCGAATGAAGCCGGTCAGGTATCTGCAGAAGGCGATACAGAAAATGCCGAAACCGCTAAAGATCAAGAAGTAATCTGCCGGATAACAAGAACCACCGGCACACGTTTCTCGCATAAGGTTTGTGCAACCAAAGCGCAATGGGCCAAGCTGCAGAAAAAACGTGATAGGAAAACGGATGAGTTCCAGCGTGCGCATAAAAAAAGGATCGAGGGCTTGGATACGGGACCCGAGATGGACGCTGCCGGGGGAATGCCAACAGGTCCACCACGATAAACGCCATCCGTAAATCCTTGGCATCAGGCTTTCAGGGCATTTTCATACGCCTCCTGAATACGAGCACCGACATATTCCCTGAGCGCATCATCCGGTTCCGAAATGTCGAAACAATAACCGTCCGATCCCAGAAGACCGCCGGGAATCAGGTCCCCCAGTTCATCCGGATCATTAATCATGTCGCCGTAGAAACATACGGAGAGCCATCTCTGCGCCGGGTCATCGTCAATAATGTCCAGCATGACAAACAGGGGTCTATCCCCCTGATTTTCATGCTTTGCCCTCAGGGAATAGGTGATGCCCGGCCGGGCAACCCACTCCTGTTCCACACCGTCTTTTCCTTGCAGCCCGCTGTATAAAAACTGAAAAACAGGTTTCATACCGGGGGCGTCATCTGTCCACTCATCCAGAAACTGTTTCACTTCATCCATTTTATCCATCCTTTTTTATAATTTGTGAGATCCGCTCCTCGATAACTGCCGCCACTTCCCGTGCCTGCTCCGCGGTCATGGTCCCGAGCCCCTGGCATAGCGTCTCGATCTTCTCTTCGCTGAATCCCGTGGTTTTCTGAACCATGAAATCCTCAACCTCGCCGCCTTCAAGAAGCACACCGCATCCGCCGGCGGTTCCGAGAAATTCTTCCCCGACGAAAATGGGAACGGCTATTTTAAGAAGCCCGGCATCACATTCATCAATAACCGCCTTTCCCGTCTGTTTAGCACGGGCCATAAAATTCTGATTTCCGGGCGCACATATGGCGGCCAGTGCGTCTTTGTTCGCTTTAATTTCCGGGCACAATTTATTGCAGAAATTCTGCTTTCCGGTAACGCTGATCCCATCCGATTTGAATACGGTGCAGTTCAGCTTAAACCGATCCGATAACTCTTTTTCAAGCCGGGCCCATTCTTCCACTGATAACATGTCTGTTAGTTCCATATAGAAAATCTCCTGTAGTCCTATGTTGATGGGCTCGTAAAAAGCCCAAGCCCCTCGCAAAAACGCCCCAACGACGGGATAAACCGCGAGCGAAAATATAACTGCTTTATTTTAATCTTTTTTCTTGACGATCTTGGCACCTTTGCGTGAGTAAATTTCTTTTTTGCAAAAATGTCAATAAAGGATTTTTAAAAATCAGTAAAAGAAATTTGACATTCCTATATAATTCCTGTAATCGAACCCCGCTTAGAAGCGCAACAACAAACCAAACCATGAATGAAAAGTTGCAGCAATTGCCTCCTCACTCGACAGCACCCCCACCCATCGACAGCATAATCAGCAGGAAAAATCGCATCTATATAATCGTGGCAGCACTCATGGTATTGTTCCTCAGCGCCCTCGATTCGCTGATCGTGGGGGCTGCCATGCCCACAATCGTCTCAGACCTGGGGGGCCTTCCCCTCTACGGTTGGGTGTTTTCATCCTATATGCTCAGCCGGGCGGTGGCACTGCCCATTTTCGGAAAACTCTCCGATCTGTTCCAAACCAAAACCCTTTACAACATCGCAATCGGGCTGTTCCTGGCCGCTTCCGTCTTTGCCGGAATCTCCCGGAATATGGAACAGCTCATTCTTGCCCGGCTGCTTCAGGGCATCGGTTCAGGGGGGTGTTTCGCACTGGTATATATCGTCCTGGCGGACATATCCCCTCCGGAACAGCGGGGAAAAATGATGTCCATTTCCTGTTTCATCTGGGGGCTGGCCAGTGTGATGGGACCAACACTGGGCGGGATTATCGTCAACTACTTTTCGTGGCGCTGGATATTTTTCATCAACCTGCCGGTAGGTGCATTGTCTCTTTTCTGGATTTCGCTCTATTTAACGGACACCCGGGAGAAACGGAAAACGCCCGTCATCGACTATTCGGGGATTCTGGCACTGACGGCAACAATTCTTGGAATACTGTTCATTTTCCTGCTCGGCGGCGAAAAATTCGCATGGCTCTCGCCCCAGATCATGGGAATCGGCCTGATAACCGTATTGTCCGGCATCGCTTTCTATCATATTGAAAAACATGCGGAAGAGCCGATTCTTTCCATCCGGTTTTTCAATGTTCCGGGATTCAACATCGGCAACATATCCATGTTTTTCAGCTGTTTCGCTTACTATTCCCTCGCGGCGTTCCTCCCGCTGTTTATCCAGGGAGCCTTGGGAAAAACACCGGCCCAGATGGGAGTTGCCATGGTCCCCCTCAGTCTCGGGTGGTCGGTGGGTGCTCTGCTCTGCGGGTACATCGTAAACCGCATTGGAAGCCGTTCGTGCGCGATAGTGGGGGCGCTCTCTCTGATGGCCGGCTGTGGTCTCTCTCTGACATTCTCGCCAGACACTTCCCTTGTCGCCTGTTTCCTGCCGTTTACCCTTTCCGGTTTCGGTATGGGATTCGTATCCATTTCAACCCTGCTGATGGTTCAAAACAGCCTGGACAGTTCGGACCTGGGAGTGGCCACCTCGTCTCATCAATTCACACGAACGCTTTCGGGAACCATCGGGATGGGTATTTCCGGAAGCCTGGTCACCGCAAGACTGGCCCGGGGCATCGATACCCTGGTGGGTTCGGACCCCACGGGGTTGCTGCCGCTTTCCATTGCGAACAAGCTTCGGGAAAACATAGACAACCTGTTTCAACCCGATATCCAATCCATCCTGACACCCGTTGCTCAAAAACTGCTTCACGGGGTGATTGCCGACAGCGTCATGATGGTGTTCTGGGCGGCGATGGTTGCCGCCGCCTCGTGCCTTGTCTTCAGCTATTTTCTTCCAAAACGACAGAAAAACCGGTCATCAATATTTGGTCCTTAAGTTCCGGAAAGCAATAGCAAATCCGCCGCACTCCTTCAGGGCAGCCACAACATGTTGTGCAGATTAAATCTTGACAACATATCGTAATCCCGGCATATAATCTTCCTCGAAAAGCAAGCTTCCATCGACTTACATTTGACAGTATCAAAAAAATGAGCTATCAGTATTGTTCGTATTCAAAACTGTTTTAAATTCAAATATAATATAGCAGCCATTCATTTTTTAAAATCAAAAAAAGCAAAATTTACGATGTAGAGGTACATATATCTTATGTTGCTCTATGGAGTAATAACCAGACCACAAACGTGTCCGCGGTTCCGATTGCTTCGGGGGAAAAGATATGGGAAGAACTCGATGTAATCGGAATGATCGCACGACCGCCTGGATGTTATGATGTCAGGATATACTTTAGATTGTAACCGAAAGGAGGGAGCTGATGATGAATGTGCCAATGCACAGATTCAATTACACAAAACTGACCAGGGAGCAGATCGGACAAAAACTGAAGTCCACTGAAAGCGGTCCGGAATGCGTGTCCGGATTCTCGGATGCCCTTAGCGGGAAGTCACTGAAGATAGTGACGGAAAACGGGCCCGTTTTGGACTATCGATTTAAAAGCAAAAACATGCTGACGCTTACGGAAAACGGTGGTTCAAAAGTAAAGGCGGGATACGGCGCCCTCACCCTGAAACAGGTGGTGTTTTTCTCCCACATGATTCCGGGCGAGCAGAAAGGATACAATGTATTTATAGATCTCGACACCAATCTCGTTACTGTCTTTGAAGTATGGCTGTCCAGCGAAAAAAAAGAAAAAACCCTGCGGGATGTAGAATTTATGCTGGATAACAGGGAAGTCCAGCGTGAGATATATTTCGGCTATGTCGAAGTCGCCGGTGAAAAACCGCCCGAAAAACGCCATCACCTTACAAACAGAATCGAAGGAAAAGGGATCCACTGGAAGCAGGATACGGGAGTAGAGACACTGGAGCTGTACGCGTCGGTTGTTTCCACAAACTTTGTGGAACTGACCCGGCATGCGGACAACCTCAGCTACTGCAGCCCGTCGGACTATGTGCTCGTCAACGATAATATGTTCATCTATGACAGAACCGAGTGTGAATTTTCCGGCATATTCACACTGTTTGTAGCGGATCTTTTCACCAAAACACAGGCGGGTGTCAGACTGGGGTTTAATGAAAAGGATGAGCTGGAATACTATATGTTCCGCGGCACGGGAAAAGTCGTTGGACAGCTTGCATACCTGGAGGGTTTTGGCGACCACGGCACGAAACCCATCGTGGCACAGGCGGCGGACGACCCGCAGACCCCGGGCAAGGGACAAAGGCTGGTCTATCGTCCTGTAAGGGATTTTAAATATATGTCCGATGAAGAGGTCCATCAGGCGGCGCTTAAGAGCACCATTGCCTTCCCCGATGGAGAGACCAGCCCTATGGCCGGTAACAACATGCCCTTTACGGATATGCTGGCAGGCAAGGAATTTATACTCCGATACGATAATGGTGGTCCCGTACGGCATTATAAAATTCTTGACAGGTATAAACTCAAATACATGGAGGAGGGTGAAAACAGATGGCATGAAGAGCCCTACCGCGCATATGAAGGGGACGAAAAACTGGTATTTTTCAGTCATATGCTGACTGACAGCAAACCCCGTGCGAGCGTGCAGGTTGCCCTCGACCTTATGAACGGCCTGACGACATGTATACACTCCCAGATGGGAACGGAATATTTCGGTAACGAGACCTCCTACTATGCCATATTCGGCGTGGCTGAAATGGATGGTCTCAATCCTCCCCGATATATGCGTCACGAATTAACCGATGAACTGGTGGGCCACTCCTTTGCCTGGTCCTACAATGACAACCTGACCGCCATGCATCTTTACACAGCCCCCAAATCCGCTGCATGGACCATATTTACCGAAACCCAGGCTCTGGGCGCCCAGTGGTGCTCGCCCTGTATTTTTGTAAAACTGCGCGACAAGGTCTACATATATGCCACAAACGAGGAGGCCTGCAACGGGAATGAGCTTGTATTTCTGATCAATAGAAATGTAAGCCATGACTGCGGCTTCAGTTTTAACGGAAAAGAACATGGCGTTACGCTTAATGTTGTAGGGGCAATCGGACGCCACCTGGGCCGGTTCGATATACTGGATTTCTATGGCCCCAGGGCATAAAGGAAAGGAGGGTAAAATGGATACAGGAAAACCGAGATCAACACCTGACAACCATCCCGGGCATCCGGACAAGGCGCGCCGCTCCTTTATGTGGAAAGCAGGTGCGGGCATGTCGGCTTTACTGGCGGCATCAGTCCCGAGTATCGCACGCGCAGTGACGAATAATGACGGAAAGCGGGCGGCCGATATTGAGAGTTTGGCCGATCAGGTTGCCGTCCTGGAAAATGAAAAAGAGATACGCAGGTTATACAAGACCTATGAAAGTCTTCTGGCCAAAGGCAACTATGAAGAAATTTCGAGCCTTTTTGCCAACGACGGCGAAGTGGTGTTTGGCGGTGATATCTTTAAGGGAAGAAAAGAAGGTATCGATCAGCTTTACTGCAATCAATTCACGTCAGGATCGAACGGGAAAAAAATCAGTTCCAGACAGGAAATACCGCCGGACATGGGAGAACACACAGATACTGTAGAAATCATGCAGGATCGAAAAACCGCAAGAGCCAGGTTTGCCTATTCTATTCAGGTCGGGGAGCCGATAATTTCCAACTCGTCACTGGTAGAAATGGCGCGCCTTCAGGGTGAGGGAATCGTTAAATGGCGGGAAAGCGGGACCTGTAATGTTTCCTTTACAAAAAACATGAAAGATAGCACCTGGAAAATACAAAGGCTTGAATATCTTAAAATGTCATAGGCCAGTTGCAGTACCGGATGAATCAGAAGTTATTACAACTCAACACATCTCAAAAGAAGGAGACCATATGAAAGTATTAATGAGAACATTATTGAGTTTTGTCGCCGGATTATCACTGATTGCCATTACAGCCTGCACGCCTTCCGATACCGGAGTCAGCAGCTACGCTGAAGAGCGTGCCCTCATCGAAGACCTTCAGGCCCGTTACATGTTCGCCTTTGATTGGCATGATGTCGACAAATATGTATCGTGCTTCACCGAGGACGGTATTGTGGACATCGTGGGGATGAAGTGGCAGGGGCACAAAGAGCTTCGGGAAATGCTTGCAGGTATGGTTCAGGAGGATCCCGAAGACGAATCGAAACCCGTCGAGCCGGAAGGTCCGTATCCCGCCACGGGCCGCCACAACATTACAAACATCGTGCTCAAGATAGATGGGGACACGGCGACGGGAAGGGCCTACTGGTTCAATTATGGAAACCGCAATCCCGAAAGAAAGGCGGTACTCAATTCCTATGGGCACTATGAGGATGACATGGTCAAGGTGAACGGAAAATGGCTCTTCAAAAAACGTCTTATATATAACGAACAGTATGAAGAATGGATCGGTCCCGCTGAAAATCCGTGCTGGTAATTACTGCTCTTATTGAAATAAATAATGGAGGGGCCATGATCAGAGCAATAAAGAGTATTGTAATCCTGTCATTTTGTTTATCATTGAGTGCGGCATTGTTCTCCTGTAAAGAGCAGGACAGTGCCACGGAAGAAACAACCGGCGTTGAAACGGCTTCACCGGCGGAGCCGGCAACAGATGCAACAGCAGGTAATGAAGCGGATGAACCTGACCCCTTCGCCTATACGCCGCCCTGCAGGGAATGTGACCGGGCCATGCTTGTAAAGGCCACCGAAAGTTATCTGGCCGCACAGGAAGCGGGAGACCTCTCTAAAATGGCCTGTGCCGCGGATGCAACATATAAAGAAAACATGAGCGAGGTTGCAAAGGACGAAGGACTCTGGAACACCTCCTTGCCAATCGCCTTTCACCGCAGTATCTATGATGTGCCGCGCTGTAAAGCCTTTACCGAGGTAATCGTTACCGAAGGAGGGCATCCCTATGTTATCGGGACACGCCTCACGGTCGACAAGGGCGAAGTCACCGAGGTCGACAGCCTTGTGACGGACGAGGGCGACTGGCTCTTCGATGCGGACGTATACCTGAAATATTCAAAGGCCGAAGAGTGGCCCGTGCTCAATCCCGACGACAGGGTAAGCCGGCAGGACCTGATCGATGCGGGCAACCAGTACCTTGATTATATCCTTCTGGACGGGAGCATACGCCCGGCCTGGGGCGCTCCATGCGCGCGCCTTGAAGGGGGCATTTATACCAATGAGAAAGATGAAGACAAAGATACCTGCAGTATTCCCGCCCCCATGGGAGACCTGTTTATAAACGACAGGACATTTGTGGTCGATGAAGAACTGGGCGCTGTCAACGTATACTGCCGTTTTGGTGAGAGTGACGACGGCATGCCGGATTCACATACATTTGTGCTGGTCAACGGGAAATACCGCTGGATCCATACCTTGAGCGTCAATCTGAGCGATGAGTCTGTGGACCTGCCGGAATTTGTACCTGAACCGGCTTGCCAGTGCGACCGTGAAATGCTCATGGCCGCAACGGATAGTTATATAGCGGCCCAGGAGGCGGGGGATCTTTCGAAAATGGCCCTGGCCGATCAAGTGAAGTTCAGCGAAAACATGAGTGAAATCGATAAGGACAACGGCCTGTGGAATACCGCCCTGCCCATCTCACATCACATGAGCATTCACGACACATCGCGCTGCAAGACCTTTACGGAGGTCGTCGTCACGGAAGGCGGGCATCAATATGTTATCGGCACCCGGCTAACGGTTGACAAGGGGAAGGTCAAAGAGATCGACAGCCTGGTGACCGACGATGATGACTGGCTGTTCAACGCGGATAATTATCTGAAATATGCAAGCACCGAAGACTGGTCGATGCTTCCGCCTGATGACTGGCCCCGAAGGCAGGACCTGGTCGATGCGGGCAACCAGTACTTTGATTTTTTATTTATGGATCAATTTATCCGTCTGCCGTTCGGCGGCGTGCCCTGTTCCAGGCTGGAGGGCGGCGCATATACCAATCCGAATCATGTGGAAAAGGACAAATGCTGGGTACCGGCCCCTCTCGGTGAAATGCCCGTGACAAACCGGACCTTTGTGGTTGATGAAAAAATGGGGTGTGTCAATGTCTTCTGCCGCTTTGGCAGCAGCAGGACGGGAATGCCGGATTCGCATCTGTTCAGGATGATAGGCGGCAAATACAAATTGATCCATACATTGAGCGTCAATCTGACAGGTGAACCGCTGGTGTACCCGAAAAATCCGCCTCCGGGTGTAACAATCGATTAAGAGAATAAAATAAAGGCCGCGGATTCGGTAAAAACCAAACCCGCGGCCTTTATTTTTATTTAATGAGCCATTTTCAAAATGTCTTCCCTCAACAAATGAGATCAAGCCCAAGGCGGATCGTCCGCCCTGAGATCGGTCAAAATGGGACATTTTGAAATTGGCTGAAATGTCTTGCCGATACCGGAACTATTTACCGGTAAAATTCGGATCCCGTTTTTCGAGAAACGCGGCAACCCCTTCCTCTTTATCCGCTGTCCCGCATGCCAGGGTATGCAGGTAGGATTCCAGCGCAAGCCCTTCAGCAAGAGAGCCTTCGCCGGACCGCAGCACCGCCTCCTTGGCGTATTGGACGGCCAGCTTGGGTTTGGCGATGATGGAGTCCGCCAGCTTTCTGGCTTCGGCCATCAGCTCTTCCGGCGCCACGACCCGGTTTACCAGGCCCATGGCAAGGGCTGCATCCGCTTTGATAAAATCTCCCGTCAGGATCAGCTCCATGGCCCGGCCCATTCCGATAAGCTTCGGCAGGCGCTGGGTGCCGCCGGCGCCCGGCATGATGCCGAGTTTTACTTCGGGCTGTCCCATGCGCGCTTTTTCCGAAGCGACCCGGATCGAACAAGCCATCGCCAGTTCGAGACCGGTACCGAGTGCAAAACCGTTGATAGCGGCAATAGAGGGTATTTCCAGATTTTCGATCCGGGTATAGACCTCCTGCCGCCGACGGGTATCGGCACGTCCTGTCAGCGCACTTCTGTTTTTCACTTCGTTGATGTCGGCTCCCGCCACAAAGGACTTCTCGCCGGCGCCGGTTAGAATCATCACCCGGAGGTCCTGATTCTTTTCGATTTCATCAAGCGCCGCGGCAATCTCTTCCACTGTCGCGTTGTTTACCGCGTTCATCTTGTCAGGTCGGTTCACGGTAAGCGTCGCCACGACACCATCGATGTCAAGTATTATATTTTCAAACATGGCTAGTCTCCGTAAGTATAAAACCCTTTACCGGTTTTCTTTCCCAGGTTTCCTTCTTCGACCAATTTGTCCACGATGGGCGGATGCTGGTAGCGCGGATCATCAAGCTCTTTGCGCAGGGTCATCATCTTTGCCCGGTGAATATCGAGACCGATCAGGTCCACAAGCTGCAGCGGTCCCATGGGATGGTTGGCGCCAAGTTTCATGGCCTTGTCCACATCCGCCGGATCGGCGACCCCATGCTCGACAAGCCAGGTGGCTTCGTTCAAGAGCTGGCCAAGAATTCGGCTGACGATACCCGCCGGCGCTTCGTTCTTGCATACCACGGGGTCCTTGCCCAGGGCCTTGGCGAATGCTTCGGCAGCCGCCACGGTTTCCGGAGCGGTTTTCTTACCCGGCATAATTTCAACCAGTTTCATGATCGTCGGCGGATTGAAATAATGCATCTGAACAACCTTTTCCGGTCGACTTGTGGCAGAGGCCATTTCAGAAATGGAGAGAGAGGTCGTATTGGTTGTAAAGAAAGCGTCCGCCTTGGCGATTTTGTCGATCTCGGAGAAGACAATCTTTTTGATCTTCATGTCTTCCACCACGCTCTCGATGATGACATCCGCATCCGCACCCTCTTCGTATCCCGCAGAAGCCTTGAGTTTGGAAAGCACGGCCTGTTTATCTTCTTCGGTGATCTTTCCTTTTGCAATTCGCTTATCGAGGCCTTTTGTAATACCGGCCAGGCCCTTGTTGGACAGTTCCATGTTGATGTCGGTCAGCACGGTATCGAATCCCTGCTGGGCGCAAAGCTGAGCAATCCCGGCGCCCATGGTGCCGGCGCCTATAACGAGTACTTTTTTAACCGTCATGATCATTTCCTCCTTAGTTAAGTCGCTCTACAACAACCGCGACCCCGTTACCGCCGCCCACGCAGAGGCTGGCGATACCGAACTGTTTATCCATGCCCTTCAATGCATACAGAAGGGTGGTGAGTATTTTGGAGCCCGTGGCCGCAACCGGGTGCCCGAGTGCAATGGCCCCGCCGTAGGGGTTCACTTTGCTCCGGTCGATGTTGAGTCCCCGTTCACACGCAATATACTGGGCCGCAAATGCTTCGTTCAGTTCGATAATGTCCATGTCTTCCAGCGTCATGCCGGCCATTTTGAGCGCCGCCGGCATCGCTTTGATGGGAGAGAGACCGAATTTTTTGGGTTCATACCCCACAAAGGCATATCCGAGGATGCGCGCCATGGGCTTGAGCCCCGCGGCATTGGCTTTTTCCTCGTCCATGATCACCTGGGCGGCAGCCGCGTCGCAAAGGGCGCAGGCATTACCGGCCGTGACCGTCCCGTCTTTGGTGAATACCGCCGGAAGTTTGGCGAGAGATTCCGGCGTAACGCCTTTCCGATAGATCTCCTCATCCTTGAAAATCGTTACCGCGCCTTTTCGTCCCGGCACTTCGATGGGCACGATCTCTTCTTCGAATTTCCCGGCATCCACTGCCGCTTCCACCTTGTTATGGCAGTCCGCGGCAAATGCATCCTGCTCTTCACGGGTAATGCCCAGTTCAGCGGCATAGACATCGGTCAGTTCGCCCATGAGACCGCCGCCCACGGGGCACAAAAAACCGTCCTTGTGAAGCAGATCGTCGATCGCGCCCTTTCCCATCCGGTATCCCCACCTTGCCTTGGGCAGGCCGTAGGGAACCATGTTGGCGCTTTCGGTACCACCCACCAGAACCGTATTCGCATCTTCGGCTTTAATTGCCTGGCATCCCATGATCAGGGCCTGGATACTTGAACCACAGCGGACATTCACGGACACCGCCGGCGAATCCACGGGAACGCCGCCGGCAACAGCGGTGAGACGCGCCGGATTCGGGCCGACACCGGCCTGCCATGCGCTGCCGAAAATGGTTTGTTCGATGGCATCCGGTTCGATGCCGCTTCGCTTGATGGTCTCTTTTACCAGCTGTCCACCGAATTCGACGGCGGTCAACGATTTCAGCGAACCGCCATATTTTCCACCGGCCGTTCTTCCGGAACCGAGTATAACTACCTTTCTCATAAATTCCTCCTGATATGTATAAATTTAAAAATGGGAAAAATCAGAAGCCAGAAAGAAAACGGAAAACAACCGTTTTTATCCTGACTTCTCAGCCAATTTCAAAACGGCTCATTTTGACCGATCTCCAGGCGGGCGATCCGCTTTGGGCTTGATCCCGCTTGTGCCGGGAAAACGTTTTGAAAATGGCTCTTCTGACTTCCAACTTCTTCAGCTATATTACCTGTTCGCCTTCCGGTAGCCGAGCTGATCCTGTCCAATGATCATCTTACAGATGTTCGAAGAGCCTTCCACCATGGTGTAGGTCGGCACATCCCGATAGAACCGTGCCAGGGAATACTCGGCGGAGTAGCCGTAGGCGCCCATGATCCGCATGGCGAAATTGACGCACTTGGTAGCCGCTTCACCGGCCGCATACTTGGCCATGGCAACATCCAGCCCGTTGTTGATGCGTCCCTGATCCTTGGCCCATGCCGCCTTGTAGGTGACAAGCCTTGCAGCCTCCAGATCAGTAGCCATCTGTGCGATCATCTCCTGATTCATCTGGAACTGTCCGATCTCTTTCCCGAACTGTTTACGCTCGTTGGCGTATTTGATTGCCATTTCCAGCGCGGCCTGGCCGACTCCGATACCGCCGGCGGCGGCGGAAAGCCGGGTCTGATTCAAGGAGCCGAAAAGGATTTTCACGCCGTCACCGGGTTTGCCGAGAATATTCTCCTTGGGCACTTCGGTACCGTCCAGGAAAACCTCGCCGGTGGGAGATGAGAAAGAACCCATCTTTTCCAGATCCGTGGTCTTGACACCATTGTAATTTTTCGGCTCGATGACAAAAGCCGACAGCCCCTTGGCGCCCGCGGATTTGTCTGTATAGGCGTAATAGATCAACACATCAGCGGCGGCCGCGTTGGATATCCAGGTTTTGGAACCATTCAATACCCATTTGTCGCCCTTGTCCTCCGCCTCGGAACTCATGGCCATCATGTCGGAACCGGCATCCGGTTCGGTCATGCCGAATCCACCGATATATTCCGCGGAAACGAGCTTGGGGATATATTTTTTCTTTACTTCCTCGGTGCCGTATTTCAGGATGGTGTAAGCACACCCGAGGGTCTGCATGTTGATCTGCACCCGAAGAGAGCTGGATACCCGGGCAATCTCCTCGGTGATGATGATCGCGGCGAGCCACCCCTCGTCCATACCTTCACCGTCGTATTCCTCGGGAATGACTGTACCGAAAAGGCCGAGTTCCCCCATGGGTCTCATGGCTTCTTCGATTGGCAGGTAGTGATTTTTGTCCCACTCGTCCGCAAACGGGGCAATATTTTTTTCAGCAAATTTCCGAACTTCCTTACGGATCATTTCCAACTCTTTTGAAAGCGCAAAATCCATTATTTTTCCTCCTGTACAGTTTGGCAAATACGTTGCTTAATTACGCATATAGGGTAAACCTGTTTTAAAATGCGATACAATGTTTTGTTACTTAGCTACAACCGGCACACCAACTTGTCAAGGGTTTTCAGAGGTTGTGGCTAAAAAAGTGCCGAATTAGCAGCTAAAAGCCCGACCAATTGAAATCTGTTGACAATATCGCCACTCCCTGCCATATGTAACAAAAAAAGAAATGGTGTTTTATATTATGAAACTCAAGGAAAACCGCTTAAACTCTATCGAGAAAGCAATCACCGTCCTGCTGGCCTTTCGGGAAGGCCGGTCATCGTGGGGTGTCCGGGAACTGAGCACTCACCTGGATTTCAGCCCCGCCACGGTATTGCGCATGCTCCAGACCCTGAAACGCCACGATTTTGTCAGCCAGGATCCCCATACGAAAAAATATCGTCTCGGCAACATCTATTACAGTTTTTTCCAGACATTGCAAAACACAAATCCTTTGAATCAGGCGGTGGTGCCGTTCCTGGAGGCACTTCGTGAAAAAACCCGGGAGACGGTCCACTTCAACGTCATCGAAGGCCAGTCCCGCGTCTGCGCCTACACCTTGGAATCTCAACAGAATCTGAAAGCAAGCATGCCGGTGGGGAACCGTTCCCCTCTCCACGCCGGGGCGTCCTCCAAGTGCCTCCTTGCGTTTTCATCCGACAGCTTCCGAGATAATTATATAAATAGTCCGTTGGCATCCATAACGGAAAACACCATTGTAAACAAGATCCAATTGATGGATGAAGTGGAAAAAATCAGGAGCCAGGGCTATGCATCCAGTCTCGGTGAGCGGACACCCGGCCTGGGATCACTAAGCGCGCCGGTTTTAAGCTACAAGGGGAAACTGTTGGGAGGCATCAGTCTTGCCATTCCGGAAATCAGGTTCAAGGATTACGATCATCGCAGCTTTTGCACCGGAGCACTCCTGACCGTTTCCAGAGAGGCCTCGGATACACTTGGCTACCACGAATCGGGGGATTAGCATGTCTGGGAAACCGTCAGGGCCCGAATCCCCTCCTTCAGCGAATCGAGCAATCATTAAGTCGGATAGAACGCTAGGACTCGGGGCCCCTCCCTGTTTTTTCCGTATCCCGAAGCTCTTTTTTCAGGACTTTACCGATATTGTTTTTCGGAAGGGCCTCGCGAAATTCAATGTCCGCGGGGATTTTATATTTCGCCAGACGCTCCCGGCAATGATTCAAAAGCGCTTCTCTGGAGAGCGTTGCGCCATTTCTCAAAACCACAAACGCTTTCACTCTCTCACCGTATTTCGAATCGGGGATACCGATAACGGCTGCTTCCTGAACAGCGGGGTGATCAAAGAGGGCCTCTTCAATATCACGGGGATAAACATTGTAGCCGCCCGAAAGCACCATGTCCTTTTTGCGGTCCACAATGAAAAAATAGCCATCTTCGTCCATATAGGCGATGTCACCGGTATAAAGGTATCCGTCCGGGGTAAACGCCGCGGCCGATTCTTCGGGACGGTTCCAATAGCGTTGCATCACCTGGGGACCTTTGATAAGAAGTTCTCCCGCTTCACCAACGGGGAGGGTTTTCCCGCCCTCGAGGGCATCCACGATCCGGCAGTCTGTATCCGGAATCGGCATGCCGATGCTCCCCACTTTCCTGCCGTTTTCGATAAAGGGGTTGACGTGGGTTACGGGAGACGTCTCGGTAAGACCGTATCCTTCGACAATAATTGCCCCGGTTTTTTTCTCGAACTCGGTGATGACGTCGTGGGGAAGCGGCGCACTGCCGGAAAAACATCCTTTTATGGAACGGAGGTCTACCTTCCCGATATCGGGATGATTCAAGATGCCGATATACATGGTGGGCACCAGGGGCACAAACGTCGTCCGGTAGGTTCGAATAGCCTTGATAAGAGCGCCGGCATTGGGTTTCGGAACGAGTATGTTGCACCACCCCCAAAAAATGGACAGGTTCATGGATGTGGTCAGACCAAACACATGAAAAAAAGGAAGCGCCCCCAGCATGACCCCTTCCCCTTCAAGAAACTTGGGGAACCACGCTCTGACCTGCTGGATCTGCCGGCTCAGATTACCATGGGTCAGAACAACGCCTTTGGAAACACCCGTGGTCCCGCCGGTGTACTGGTACATGGCGGTATCCTCGAGTGTCAGGTCAACTTGGGGGGGCGACGGGTCGATTTTGGAAACAAACTGTTTCCATGCGAGAACCTTTTCCGCCGGCCGGACCCGGGCCGTATATTTTTTAAACCGGGCAATCAGGGGGAAAAAAAGGCGTTTGAGCGGCGGCAGGTAATCCCCCAGGGAGGTGTAGATAATGTGCTCGATGCCGGTTTTCGGCCTGAGCGCAACCATTCTGTCCACAAACAGGTCTAAGGTGATGAGCATACAGGCGCCGGAATCATTGAACTGATATTTCAATTCACGATCCGTATACAGGGGGTTGTTCATAACCACTATGCCGCCGATCTTCAATACGGCATAGTAGCTGATAACGCAGGGAATACTATTGGGAAGAAGAATGGCAACCCGGTCGCCCTTCCTCATTCCAAGGGCGGTCAGGGCGCCCGAGACCCGGTCAACCGCGGACTTCAGTTCCGCATAGGTCATCCGGTAGCCCTCAAATATAAGAGCGGTTTTCTGGGGAAACCGCGATGCGGTTTCGTTCAGGAAAACCGGCAGAGGTTTTTCAACATATGAAAGATTTGGGGAAACTCCCGGTTCATAGCGGCGTCGCCAGGGGGCGCTTGCATAGGTGGATGGGGTTTCCTTCATGCAAAAAATTATAAGGCCAAATGATTTAAGTTGTCAAGCGTTCGGAAAGATTATAAAAATGAATCTCTTGACAGCATATGCCCGGGTTAGTAATATTCCTATTTTTGGGTTAGCATAACATTAACAAGGCAATAAGCGGGCAGGCCAAACACAATGAAAGGAGTTAATACATAATCAGTCATGGAAACAGTTCTAATTTCACCGGCCAATGTATCTATTTTCTTTTTACCCGCGTTCATTTTATATCTAGTGATTCCGGTCGCGGCAATCGCCTTTCTGACCTACATCCTGGCAAAACGCATGAAACCGTTGGTACGTTCGGCGCCCGATTTCAGGTTCGATAACCTGCTGGAAAGGGCCTGGAACACCTACCAGCTCCCCCATCATCGAATGCCGCGCTATTACCTTTCGGGTGCGATTCATATCAGCATTTTGTTCAGCCTGATCGTACTGAGTCTTCGGGTCATCAGCATGGTGCTTTCAGGCGTATCATCCGAATTCGCCTTCTTTGAACCGGGCGGGATAGTGGCCAATGTGTACAATTCCCTAGCGGATATCGGCGAGACGGTTATTCTGATCGCCTGTGTGGTCGCCATCATTCGACGGGGCCTTTTCAAACCGGCGCGGTACAACGTCCCCGAACAGTACGGTAAAGACCGGTCCCCCGAAGCCCTTGCCTATATGGCAATGCTCGGCGTCATCGTTCTCTGCGACATCCTTTTCCAGGGCACCATCTGGGCGGCTGCAGACAAAACCCAGGCCGCGGCAACGTTCGTATTCCCTGGAACCGGCGCTTATTGGGCGGGCTCCCTGCTTTCGCACATCTCCTTATCGGCTATTCAGGGAATTCATCTGTGGAGTTACTTCTTTTTTGATATCCTCGTATTTGCCTTCCTGTGCCTGCTTCCCTTCGGACGCCTGTTTCATCTGTTTACCGCGGCGCCCAATGTCTTTTTCATGAAGCTGAAAAAGGGAAGTGTCAAGCCGGTCAAATGGGGTGTTTCCGACGAACAGCTCGATACGCTTGACTCGTTCGGCGTAAAAAAGCTCGAAGAGTTCACCTGGAAGCACATGCTCGATTTTTACTCCTGTGCGGATTGCGGCCGATGCTCCGACAGTGCCCCGCGAACGCCGTGGGACGTCCCCTGTCGCCACGCTTCATCTCCATCAAGGCCCGCACCGAACTCTACAAACGCTATCCGGTGTTCGGCGAGGCGGTAAAAAGCGACGAGCCGCTTATCGGCACAATCTATGACGAGGACGAAATCTGGTCCTGCACCACCTGCGGCGCCTGCGAGGCGGAATGTCCCATCGGCATCGAATACATCGATAAGATTGTCGATCTGAGGCGGGGCATGGTGGACGAGGGTATGGTACCCCAGTCGCTCCAGAAGCCGCTCCAGGCCCTTGAGAAACGGGGAAACCCCTACGGCAAAATGGAAAAGAAACGTGCCGAGTGGACCAAGGAAATTGCCGAAGAGCAACCGGTGAAAGTGGTCGGCAAAAAGGAGACCGCGGAGACCCTCTTTTTTGTTGACAGCGTAACGTCCTATGACGATCAGGTCCAGGGCATCGGCCGGGCGACGGCAAAAATACTCGGCGCCGCCGGTGCCGATTTCGGAATCCTCGGGAAAGACGAGAAAGACAGCGGCAATGAAGTCAGGCGCTTTGGAGAAGAGATGCTCTTCTTAACGCTTAAAGAAGAAAACACGGAAGCGATCCTTGCTTCCGGGGCAGAACAGATCGTCACCGCCGATCCCCATGCCTTAAACGCCCTGAAGAACGATTACGAGGGCCTTCCGCCGGTACTGCATATCAGCCAGTTCATTGCCAAGGAAGTTAAAACCGGACGCCTTCAGTTCAAGGAGATACCGGAAGAGGACGGTGCGGAGAAGAAGGTCTATACGTACCATGACCCCTGTTACCTGGGAAGACACAACGGCATCTATGACGTTCCCAGGGATGTTCTGGACGCCATTCCGAACCTGAAGCGGGTAGAGATGGAAAAATACCGGGACCGCTCCTTTTGCTGCGGCGGCGGCGGCCTGATGCTCTTTTATGAGCCGATTGAAGAGACCCGCATGGGAAGCCTGCGGGTAAAAATGGCCGAAGAGGCCGGTGCGAATGTCATTGTAACGGCATGTCCTTTCTGCATGATCAACATCGCCGATGCTATCAAGACAAGCGGGTTGGAAGGAAAAATGGAAGTGATCGACCTGGCCGAGCTGGTTGCCGGCAGGTTGGCATAGGTTATTTTTATGAGCCGATTTCAAAATGTAACGGTTTAAAGGATAAAATCGGGTTTCAGGTGTCAGGTGTCGGGTGCCAGCCGATACAATTGCAGTTTCTGACACCCGACACCTGACACCTGAAACCATTAGCTTCCGAAATACAACGTTATGAAGTTGGCTCTTGTGTAAATTCATACAAATAAATACGCAATTGGGAGGAAGTATATGGAAATCTTGGTATGTGTAAAACGGGTGCCGGATACAGCGGAGAATGAGATCGAGGTAAATAAAGATGGCTCCGATATCCAGCGTGATGACCTGGTCTACTCGGTCAATGAATGGGATAATTATGCGGTGGAAGAGGCTATCCAGATCCGCGACAAAGTGGGCGGCACGGTCACGGTAGTGACGGTGGGCGACGAGGAGGCCGAAGAAGTCCTCCGAAGACAGATGGCCATGGGTGCCGACCAGGGGCTGCTCCTTTCGGACGACGCCTTTGAAGGTTCCGACGGCAATGGTATCGCCGCCGCTTTGAAAGCCGCGGTCGACCAGAAAAAATACGATCTGATCCTCACCGGGGCCCAGGCGGACGACGGCGCCGGCCAGGTTGGCGGTATGATAGCGGCGATGCTGGACCTGCCGTATGCGTCCCTTGTCAATGCCATTGAAATCGTGGATGAAAGCAAAATCAAAGTGGGCCGGGAAATTGCCGGCGGTAATCAGGAGATGAACGAAATTACCCTCCCCTGTGTGCTTTCCATCCAGACCGGTATCAACGAACCCCGATATGTGGGTATCCGTGGTATTCGTAAAGTGGCATCGGTGGAAATCCCGACACTAGGCGCATCGGATCTTGGTGTCTCTCCCGACTCAGTAGGTAAAGCCGGCGCCAAAGTGAAACGCCTGGACTACTTCGTGCCGGAACTCGGGGAAGGCGCCGACATGCTTGAAGGCAGCACGGAAGAAATTATCGATCAGCTCGTGGAACTCTTGAAATCTAAAGGAGGGATAAAATAATGGCCCAACAGATGTTTGCCTATATTACATATGAAGATGGAGTCGCCGATGATTCGGCCCTGGAACTGGCGGCAGCGGCAAAGAAGATTGACGCGGGCGCCGCCGTAACGGCTATTGTCGCCGGAAGCGGCGAAGGCCTGGACAAAGTATGCAATGAAATGACCGCCGGCTATAAAAAGGTCTGGAAGATCGACAACGCCCAGCTGGCCGATCCCAACGCTGAAAACACAAGGAAGGCATTGCTTGCCGTCATCCCCCAGGGCAGCATCGTTCTTGCGGCCCATGAGCATTTCGGGATGGATCTGGCGCCTGGTCTCGCCGTCAAACTCGGCGCCACATTTCTTTCCGACGCAGTGGATATCGAGGGAATCGAGGGTGAACTTCTGAAAGCAGTCCGCCAGGAATATTCAGGACAGGTCAGCACCCATGTCGCCTGCGACATCTCCGCCGGTGCGGTGATCACAATTCGTCCCGGCAGCTTCCCGGCGGAAGAAGCCGGCCTCGGCGGCCAGGTTGTGGACAAATCCGGCGAGGTAAGCGACCTTTCATCCGGCCGGAAGTTCCTGGAAGTGGTTCAGGCTGAAGCCGGCGATGTGGATATCACCCAGTCCGAGATTCTTGTCGGCGTGGGCCGGGGTATCGAAGATGAAGACAATCTGGAAATCATCGATGAGCTGGCCGAAGCCATGGGCGGCGACGTCGCTTGCAGCCGACCCATCGTGGATGCCAAATGGCTGGACAAATCCCGCCAGGTCGGCACCTCCGGACTGACGGTAAAACCGAAAGTATACATGGCCCTGGGTATCAGCGGTTCGTTCCAGCATGTGGGGGGCATCAAAGGCAACCCGTTCATCGTGGCCGTCAACAAAAACGCCAAGGCGCCCATTTTCCAGATCGCGGATGTGGGAGTTGTCGCTGATATTCTTGAGTTCGTTCCGGAATTGACGGAGAAAATCAACGACGCGAAGTAACGGCCTGAAATCAGAGGTCAGAATATAGATATAGAGGTCGGATGGGGGCTCTCATCCGACCTCTTTTTTTGGTAATAGCTGAAGCAGAAAATGTCATTGGGCATTAGACATTCGTCATTGGTCGAAAAAACTGAGGTGTTCAGTCTTTAATGACCAATGACAAATGACGGTTGTGCGTTATTCAAACTCCCCCAGCGGTCGTTTGAACGTAAACTCCGCCGGTTTTACCACTGTCTTTTTAAAAACCTTCTTGGTGTTGCCTCCTGGGAGTGAAAAAGGGAGCGAGACAATAAAAACAGCACATCCCAACGCCGTCGATGCGATTCCCAGAGGTCTTGCCAATACCAGGTCCGCCGCCATGGCGCCGGCAGACGGGCTCTCCTCCTCGATGGTATTTGTATTCGTATCCGTATCAGCCGCATAGCCCGAGGCCACGGGCAGAATGACAAAAGCAGCCGCCAGACACAACACAAACATTTTTTAGTAAAATGGCGCATACCCCCTCCTTTGCTGTTTAGCCGTCATGGTTGAAGCAGGCTCTTTTTGTGCTTATGATCTCTCCGAAAGCCTGCCGGCATCGTCTTTTTAGATTCACTGTAAAAAAAGGGAGTTGGCGTGTCAAGGAAAAAGGATAGCAATCACGGGGCGATTTCGCGCAAGTTAAAAGGGAGGGATTTTAAGGGAAAGGAAGATAGGAGGGTAAATGGCTATAGGCTATGGGCGATAGGAAAAGCAGTCAATTATCCAGTTGTTTCCCTATAGCCAATAGCCTAAAGCCTTATTTCCTTAGCATCTAGTCAAATCTCTTAATTATTCCCCAGTTGTTTTTTGATCTCTTTTGCCTGGGCTGCTCCGGCAAGCTCGAATATTTTTGCTGTAGTATAGTACCGTCTGCCAGCGGAGGTGCCTACATAAATTTTACTGTACCCGGCCCGAACACTCGTAACGCTGCCGATAAAACCAACTTTTTCATCCATTGTTTCCAGCGGCTTGTCCAACACCAGCAGATAAAATTTCCCATTGGCCGTCATCATGAGGGACTGCTCATCCACCTGACTCCAATTTGATGCCCCAACCGCGGATATCTGGCTGACCGATCTGAGATTGTCATCGAGGTTGTATTTATCAGGCAGATTAACTGATGTAGTCGTGGTAACACATGCGGCCATCATAACAAGAAGCGCAACGATCGTTAGCATTTTTATAACCGATTTCATTTTTCTTCTCCTTCTTTAACTAGTAGTTTTTTTCTTCTTATGTCGCATTAAATATGTCAATGGACCCAAATATATATGTAAAAACTATATATATCTCAGCCAATTTCAAAACGTCCCTTTTTGACCAACCTCCGGGCGGACGATCCGCCTGGGACTTGATCTCATTTGTGGAGGGAAAACGTTTTGAAAATGGCTCGTCTAACAATATATATATGTTATCAAAATATAGGGAAAACTTGTTTTGGCTTGAATTACTTATTTGCGGCGGCACTCACCGTACACGACAAAAATACCAAGTCGAACACAGTGAGTAGCGGTCTGGAAACATCATAACGATGATCTTCCGCCGGTAATGGGCTTTCATCATTCCCGGAAGGTTCCGGGTCTGCTTGCCGGCTGAAGCCTTTTTGCAGGAGGCACAACGTGTTGCGCCCATTCCAAATTGTCAACCTATTGCAATTCCAGTATATAAACGATCCAAAAAAAGCAAATTCCTACTGTTTTTCTTTAAAGCTAATTTATAAAACTCCCGACTGTTCAGCCACTTTCAAACCATCCATTCTCGCCCACTCTTTAAGTTGCATTATCTCGCTGCTGTGTGACGATTTCCGTTTTGAAAATGACTCTGTTACAATTTTAAAATTTGCATTTAGCGCGGGTTACGCGCCAACATATTCCTTTATTTTCAACACATTTGGCACCAAACCATTTTACGGATTACAACTGTAATAAACCTAAAAGAAAGTGAAACATAAGTCAAGACCTTATTATGAGTTTTACTCTTTTTAACAATTTTAAAAAGGCCGTTGGCTTGTAAAAAATCACTCTCAATTCAAATCCATGTCTGCTATTTCAGCAATTCAACGTTCTCACTCTAACAATTGGTATGGTCTTTGCTGTAATTCTCTTCGAATTATATCGCAACCAGAATTGTATGCGACAATTCCTGTATCATTTACTTCTCGCTGACGTAGCTTATAATTTCTTCCTTATATTTTAGTTTGTTATAAAAATACAGGGTTATTTTTCCCCGATAGCGTCCATAATTATCATCTACAACCAAAAGAAAGGAGTGAAAAATGTGTAACGATGAAAACGCAAAAAGTTACTCCATGACGGTACAACACATTGAAGGGGACACAAATACCGGTCTTGATCAACTGGTGGATTACATTTTCGCTGACAACGGCCTGGCCGGCGCCAATCTTGCGGTGGACATTGCTGCCGGGGCCGAGGCAGCCAACGCAATGAACAATATTATCGTAAAGGCGATAGATGCGACAAAAGCCTTTAAAGACTGGATATTCAGCGAAGCCGATGTCGTGGCGATGAATCAGTATATCCTTGGGTCTTATGGGGATGAATGGATAGAACGGCATGGTGATGATGAGGATGATTTTGAAACAGGCTTTCACCTTGTCCAGAACGACGGATCAAACCTTACCTATCGAGGCAACAACCTGATCAATACAGTGGCAGACGGCATCTACCATATAGGATTCGAGATTGTCGACGGTCAATTCCTGAATGAAGATGGCAATAAAAACGCAACCGTTGAGCAGGTGACAAGCTGGCTGAACCAGTTTTACACTGACCACTCGACTACAGACACGGGATTGGACCGGATCACCAATCTCATTATGGCTGATGCGGGATTGGATGCGAAGATACCGGAAAGTGAAATCGAGGCCGGCGCCAATGCCGCCGACAGGATGAACAATATCATAATAGACGCTATGACCGCCACGGGTGCTAATAACGACAACTATCTTTCAACCGATGATCTTATACTCATGAACCAATGGATTCGATCCGACGAAGATCGTCTGGATTTTTGGACGGAGTTGCATGGTGATGATGAGAGAGATTACGAAACAGGTTACCATCTGGTCCAGAACGACGGCGCCAACACCTACTACTTCGGAAAAAACCTGGTAAACACCGTTGCCGACGGCATCTACCACATGGGGTTTGAAATTGTGGGCGATCGTTTTCTCAATGAGGACCGCAACGAAAATGCCTATCTCACGGATGTCAGGGACTGGATAAATTACTTTTATGTGGACCAGTCGGACACTGGAACAGGACTCGACAAAATCGTTGATATCATCAAAAGCGACGCCAGATTGGCGAGATGCACTTCGGCTAACGACATTAACCAGGGTGCCGACTATGCCAACCAATTTAACCACCTTATCCTCAAAGCCATTGATGAAACCGATGCCATGGCGGACGGCTGGATCACAAATGACGACCTGATAACGATGAATCACTGGATTCGTTCGGATGAAGATCGGCTGAAGCTGTGGACTGAATTGCATGGTGATGACGAAAATGGCCAAGAGACGGGATACCACCTTGTTCAAAACGATGGGGCCAATACCCAGTATTTCGGAAAGAACCTCGTGAACACGGTCGCCGATGGTATATACCATATGGGATTTGAAATTGTTGACGGTCGTTTTCTCAATGAAGACGGCAATAAAAATGCTTACCTGACGGATGTTGCGGCCTGGCTCAATTATTTCTATAAGGGTGTCACTCTAACCTATGGCACAAATTCCACCGATGTCATTCAGGGCGGCGATGACGAAGAGCATATAGAGGCTAAAAACGGGGATGACCAGATTGATGCCGGCAGAGGCGATGATCTCGTAAATGGCGGTTCCGGAAACGACGCCATTTCAGGCGGGGACGGAGATGACATCCTCATCGGCGGCCGTGGCGACGACACCCTGAACGGCGGGGACGGTTCCGACACGTACCGGATCACGGGCAATAAGCCCGACGGGTGGTCGAGCTTCCAGGGATTCGACTCCTACACCGATACAGGGGATATGGGCACCGACACCATCGTAGCCATCAGTGACGGTAACGTAGACATCGGCATGAAAACGTTCAGCGACTCTTCCGGCATCGAAGTAATCGACGGCACGGGCACAACCGGCACGGTTCGGCTGCTGGGCGATTACAGGGCAAACGCTTTCGATTTCAGCAGTGTCGAGTTGAAGGGCAACGACATCATCATTGACGGCGACAGCGGCAACGACACGATCATCGGGAGCGATGGAAACGACACAATCGTCGGCGGCCGGGGCGACGACACCCTGAACGGCGGGGACGGTTCCGACACGTACCGGATCACGGGCAACAAGCCCGACGGGTGGTCGAGCTTCCAGGGATATGACACCTACGCGGATACGGGTGCCGACGGCACCGACACCATTCTAGCCGTAAGCAAGGACGACGACGGGAACATCACCGACGGCAACGTCGACATCGGCTTAAAGGGGTTTGATGCATCTTCCGGTATCGAAACAATCGACGGCACGGGCACAACCGGCATTGTTCGCCTGCTTGGCTACTGCAAGGACGACATCCTCGATTTCAGCGGTGTCGAGTTGAAGGGCAACGACATCGTCATTGACGGCGACAGCGGCAACGACACGATCATCGGGAGCGATGGAAACGACACAATCGTCGGCGGCCGGGGCGACGACACCCTGAACGGCGGGGACGGTTCCGACACGTACCGGATCACGGGCAACAAGCCCGACGGATGGTCGAGCTTCCAGGGATATGACACCTACGCGGATACGGGTGCCGACGGCACCGACGCCATTCTAGCCGTAAGCAAGGACAACGACGGGAACATCACCGACGGCAACGTCGACATCGGCTTGAAGGGGTTTGGTGCATCTTCCGGTATCGAAACAATCGACGGCACGGGAACAACCGGCATTGTTCGCCTGCTTGGCTACTGCAAGGACGACATCCTCGATTTCAGCGGTGTCGAGCTGATCGGCAGTAACATTGTCATTGACGGCGACAGCGGCAACGACACGATCATCGGGAGCGATGGAAACGACACAATCGTCGGCGGCCGGGGCGACGACACCCTGAACGGCGGGGACGGTTCCGACACGTACCAGATCACGGGCAACAAACCCGACGGATGGTCGAGCTTCCAGGGATATGACACCTACGCGGATACGGGTGCAGACGGCACCGACGCCATTCTAGCCGTAAGCAAGGGCGACGACGGGAACATCACCGACGGCAACGTCGACATCGGCTTGAAGGGGTTTGATGCATCTTCCGGTATCGAAACAATCGACGGCACGGGCACAACCGGCATTGTTCGCCTGCTTGGCTACTGCAAGGACGACATCCTCGATTTCAGCGGTGTCGAGCTGATCGGCAGTAACATTGTCATTGACGGCGACAGCGGCAACGACACGATCATCGGGAGCGATGGAAACGACACAATCGTCGGCGGCCGGGGCGACGACACCCTGAACGGCGGGGACGGTTCCGACACGTACCGGATCACGGGCAACAAGCCCGGCGGATGGTCGAGCTTCCAGGGATATGACACCTACGCGGATACGGGTGCCGACGGCACCGACGCCATTCTAGCCGTAAGCAAGGACGACGACGGGAACATCACCGACGGCAACGTCGACATCGGCTTGAAGGGGTTTGATGCATCTTCCGGTATCGAAACAATCGACGGCACGGGCACAACCGGCATCGTTCGCCTGCTTGGCTACTGCAAGGACGACATCCTCGATTTCAGCGGTGTCGAGTTGAAGGGCAACGACATCGTCATTGACGGCGACAGCGGCAACGACACGATCATCGGGAGCGATGGAAACGACACAATCGTCGGCGGCCGGGGCGACGACACCCTGAACGGCGGGGACGGTTCCGACACGTACCAGATCACGGGCAACAAACCCGACGGATGGTCGAGCTTCCAGGGATATGACACCTACGCGGATACGGGTGCAGACGGCACCGACACCATTCTAGCCGTAAGCAAGGGCGACGACGGGAACATCACCGACGGCAACGTCGACATCGGCTTGAAGGGGTTTGATGCATCTTCCGGTATCGAAACAATCGACGGCACGGGCACAACCGGCATTGTTCGCCTGCTTGGCTACTGCAAGGACGACATCCTCGATTTCAGCGGTGTCGAGCTGATCGGCAGTAACATTGTCATCGATGGCGGTAGCGGCAACGATACGATTTATGGAAATGCTTCGGACAATACGATTATGGGTGACCGTTGCTCGGACAATCTTTACGGGTTGGAAGGGGCTGACACATTAAGCGGTGGTTCCGGGAATGACACGTTGTATGGCGGTTCAGGAGTTGACACGATGGACGGAGGCGACGGCGCCGATCGAATTATGTATTCGTCTATGGCATTTGGTACGGACGATTTGGAGACTGGCGGTTCCGACATTGTTCAGAACGGGATGGGCGACCTTATCGATTTTGATGCACTAATCGAAAATGTCGCTCGCCTTCAAGGGGAAAAATTGTCGGAATTGAGTGCCGATATGGTAGTTGGTTCTGCCATAGATGTAAACAACAGTTTCGCCTTTGTCGATAGTACCTTTCAAATCGACCTGAACGGTGATGGTGTATTTCAAGCTGCCGATGATTTCCAAATCGGTCTTTCAGGCGTCAGCAGTGTAACTTATGACATCGCAATAGATTGCTTTATGCTGGCTTGATCAAAATCCACAGGCGGGCGTCACTATTGGTGAGCCCGCCTGGTTCTTATAGGGGCTCTTATAGGTGCAAATACTTTCTTTCCGATAATAATATCGACGCTTTCTTTATGAGGACAGCGCAAAAACCTTTCAAGATTAGCGGGGAAAATCCGATAATTTTAGAATCGGTTCGATCACGTTACGGTTTGAAAAATGAGAGCTCATGGAAAAGAATCCGGTTTCAAAAAGCATAATCCTGGTACCTCTCATACTGGTAATCGTTTTTACGCTTATCGGTTTCTGGCTGATCTATCTGCATTTCAATAGGACCACCACACAAAAATTCGAGCAGAATCTGCTCAATCTCGCTGAAAGCGGCGCCCGCATGGTCCACCTCATTGATTCCTGGGATGATATCGGGGCAATGGATTATTATACGGATAAATTTGCTAAAAACAGCAAATTCAGGGCCACGATTATTGATGAGGACGGCACTGTCCTGGGCGATTCCGGGCTTACCCTCGAAGAGATAATGGAAGTGGAAAATCATGGAACCCGCCCTGAAATCATGGCGGCAAAGGAGAAAGGCACGGGCATCTCCATGCGGTTCAGTTCAACAATTGAACAGAGCCTTCTATATGCCGCGGTGGCGTTTAAACGGCCGGGTTTCAAAAAGGCATTTCTCAGGGTTGCAATGCCTCTGGCGGACCTTGAAGCGGAACTCAGGAGCCAGGGGTTCATCCTGTGGGGATTCTGTTTCGTAGCCCTGATTGTCGCCTGCTTACTGAGTCTGCTCATGTCCCGCTATCTCTTAACACTTGTCAGAAAAGGGAAACTGCATCTCGAGGAGATGGTCGCAAAACGTACGAACACCATCGAGGTTCTCCAGAACCTTGCCACACAACTCACGGTATGCAACTCGACGGATGAAGCCCTTGAAGTGATAAAACTGGTGACATCAAAACTGCTACCGGAATATACCGGCGCCATGGCCCTTTTCCGTGCATCGAAAGACAAGCTGGAGATAGCCAAAAGCTGGAACGGAGAATGGAGAGGGGAAACAGTCTACACCCCTGACCAATGCTGGGCACTGAGAACAGGCAGGCCGCATATCGGCTCAGAGGATACCGGCACCATGGCCTGCGCCCATTCACCCGAGCTGGAAGGAAAAATGATCTGTGTCCCCCTGGTTGCCCAGGGCGAAACCCACGGCGTGCTCCACTTTTACAGGGCGGAAGAGACGGAATGGACACAGTCCAGACATCGTCAGATAATGGCTGTTGGAGAACACGCCAGCCTGGCATTAGCGAATTTGAGACTCAGGGAGAGCCTGAGGCAACAGGCCATACGCGATCCCTTGACGGGCCTCTACAACAGGCGATACCTCCATGAAACCATGGAGAATGAAATCAGCCGGGCGGAGAGGCACCAGCAGCATATGGGCGTATTGATGCTTGACCTGGATAAATTTAAAAAATTCAATGACGAGCACGGCCATGAGATCGGGGATTTTATTCTCAGTGAATTCGGAAGGCTTATCAGGACAGTGATCCGCGACGAGGATACCGCCTGCAGATATGGTGGAGAAGAATTCACCATGCTCTTCCCCGAATCGGATATTGAAAACACCAGGGATATCGCCGAAAAAATAAGGGTGAAGATCCGTGAACACGGTTTTCTCCACAAAAATCACTCCTATGGCCCCATTACGGTTTCCATAGGTGCCGCCTGTTATCCGGCTGATGGAAGCACTGCTGATCTGCTTCTGAAAAATGCGGATGATGCGCTTTATAAAGCCAAACAGTCGGGCCGTGATCAGGTTGTGTTTGCCACCCCGCCTGGGGAAAATTCTGAATCTTTTTAGATCGGCGCTGGAACGAATTGCCAATAGGAGGCAATACCCGTTAATTGTTAAAAACTAGAAACTTTGAGAAACATGCCGCTTCTCATTCGACATATAAAACCGAAACAATCTATGGGTTTAACAACCATCTGATTGAAATTGCAGGATGCATTTGGATTCTGTGCCATTTTGTGATAACGAAACATAATACCTTATGCTATTGATGTTTATTATTTCTAAGGCGTGAAAAATATTTTATGAACTTCTATCTGTCAAAAAACTATCATTAAATCTGGAGATGGCTATGGCATCAAAACAAATTGGGGTCGTAATATGTGATTGTCATGGAGAGATATCCGGTAAAATCGACACGGTTTCATTGGAAAATGAAATCCGCTCCCTGGACAATATCGCATTCGTAAAAAGATATGACGCAATCTGCAATAAGGCAGCGTGCCGGGAGATTGCCTCAGAGCTTAAAAAAAGTGGCGCCGATGCGTTTCTGTTTGCCGGTTGTTCCCCGAGATCCTCCCTGAGATTTCCTGAAGAGCGGATTGCACAGCTGCTGGCATCCGCCGGCATCGATCATACCATGTTCGAAGTGGCAAATTTGAGAGAGCAGGGCGCCTGGCTTCACAATGCCGGAGAAGGGTTGAACGCCAAGGCGCTGGATGAAGTGAAAATGGCACATGCCAGGCTGAAACTCGACGGGGGGAAGGCTGAAAACGTTCCCATAGCCCGGAAAGCGCTGATTATCGGCGGCGGGGCGGCAGGACTTGCGGCGGCAAAAGATCTCGCCGGTATGGGAAAAGAGGTGACCATTGTTGAAAACGCGCCCTATCTGGGGGGAAGATTGAACCAGATAAGAATCCTGTTTCAGTCCGAGAACTGGAACGGGAAGTGTATCAGCTTATGCGTCGGCCCGTTCAGGCACAGGCGGCACTGTTTGAACCCACCGTATCCGCCTATGTCAATGCCGCCATCCTGGATATCAGAAAAGACAACGGGAATTTTCATGTCAAAATCGAAAAAAGGCCGGATTTCGTGGATCCTGAAAAGTGCGTCTCCTGTGGAAAGTGCGCTGAAGTCTGTAAGGAATATGCACACAGTGATTTCGACGAGGGGCTTTTTGTCAGGAAGGCCATCGATAAAGCCTTCGCCCGGGCGGTACCGGATACATACAGCATTCTGGAACCATTTTGCACCAAATGCGGCGATTGTGTCGATGTCTGCCCGGCGGACGCCATTTCGCTGGAAGATCGGGCGACGGAAACAGAGGATGTGTTCGGCGCCGTCTTCTTGAGTACCGGTTTCGACATGAAAAATCTGGACGAGTACCCGGAATACGGCAGCCAGGCATCAAACGTGATTTCCGGGCTGGATCTCGAACGTCTTTTTGACCACGGGGTAACCTGCCCTTCGAGCAAAAAAGCACCTGAAAGAATCGTGTTTGTGATGTGTTCCGGTTCCCGGGCCACGGATGAAAAAATCGCGGGCGGTGTCCCCTATTGTTCGAAAGTCTGCTGCGGCACCACCATGAAACAGATTATCATGCTGGCCCAGGTACTTCCAGAGGTAGAGATAACGGTTGTACATTATTATGACATCCGGACCTATGAAAGAACCTTTGAGGCGATGTATGACACCGTCAAGAAAATGGGCGTCGAATTTATCCAGGGAAATATGGAAACCATTGAAGAGAACGAGGACCACACGCTTTCCATAAAACTGGCCCAGCTGGGGGAACAGACGACATCATCCATGGAAGAGTATGTGTTCGAAAATGGCGAACTCACGATCGAATCGGATCTTGTTGTGCTGGCCTCGGCCCAGACGCCCAAGAAGGGCAGTAACGACATTATCGAAAAACTCAAGGTCAAGGTCGATCAGCACGGCTTCCCCATCGAGAACCAGCCCCGGCTTTTCAGACCCACGGAGTCCCTGGTTGACAGGGTTTACGTCGCCGGTGCATCGAGCGGACCGGTTGTCGTTCAGCAGGCGGTTGAACAGGGCCGGGCCGCAGCAATGAACGCCATTCCCCATCTGGTTCGCGGAGAGAAAACGCCGGTGAAATACCTGAGCGCCATAGATCCTGAACGGTGTATCACCTGCAGATTCTGCGAAACGGTCTGCCCCCATGGCGCCATCTATTTCAAGGATGACAGAATGGTGGTCGACGCGGCTTTCTGTCAGGGCTGCGGCCTCTGTCAGGCCGCCTGCCCCACCCATGCGGCCAACCTGATCAATTTTTCCGATGAGCAGATCCTGGAACAGGTCAATGTCGCCTTTTCAGGGCTGGCTGAAGGGGAACCGAAAATCATGGCGCTGTTATGCTACTGGTGTTCCTATTGCGGCGCCGATCTTGCCGGAAAGAACGGATTCATTCTGCCGGACAATTTCAGAAGTATCCGTATCCGCTGTTCATCGTCGGTAAACACCTCCCTGATCATGGAGATGTTCAGACGCGGGGTGGACGGGGTCCTGGTGGCCGGGTGTCCGCCGAACAGCTGTCACCACATGCACGGCAACTATCTGGCGGACAAACGAATCCGTCTGTGCAACAAATTGATGGGCCAGATGGGCCTTGACGCAAACAGATTGAAATTCGACTATATCGGCGTCCCCCATTCAAAGAAATTTGCCGACAATATCCTTTCAATGGACAAAAAGCTGAGGGAGTTGGGCCCCAATCCCGTTGCGTTGTTAGACAAGGAGGTTTGCCATGAAGAATAAGGTCAAGCTGGCGATAAACTGGGCGGGCGCCTGCGGCGGGTGCGATGTGGCGGTGCTGGATATCGAGGAAAAGATTCTGGATGTGGCGGCGATCGCGGATATCCTCTACTGGCCTGTCGCAATGGATTTCAAACGGGAAGACCTGAAGGCTGTTCCCGACCAGAGCATTGATGTGTGTCTCTTCAACGGCATGATACGGAATTCGGAGCACAGAGAGGATGCACTGATTTTACGGCAAAAAAGCAAGGTCATGATCGCCTTTGGTTCCTGTGCCTGTTTCGGTGGTATACCGGGAATGGCCAATGTTACGGACAGGGATGGCATTTTTGAAACGGCGTATAAAACAACCCAGACAACCGTCAATGACGATAATACGGTACCCCTCCCCTTAACCCGGACCGACAAGGGCGATGAACTGATCCTGCCGAAAATGTTCGATGCAGTGTATGCACTGCATCAGGTTGTGGATGTGGATTATTACGTGCCCGGCTGTCCGCCGCCCACCGATCTCATTCTGAAAGCGGTCGGTGTAATTGCGGACTATGCCGAAGGTCGCGAACTGCCGCCAAAAGGCAGTGTCATCGCCGGTGAAAAAGCGTTGTGCTCCGAGTGTAAACGGATTGCGACCAAAAAAGGAGACCGGATACAGCGTATCGTCCGGCCTCACGAGATTGACATCGACCCTGATATCTGTCTCCTTGAGCAGGGGATTATCTGCATGGGACCGTTTACAAGAGCAGGATGCGGCGCGATTTGCGTGAATGCGAATATGCCGTGCAGGGGCTGTTTTGGCCCCATAGACGCACAACTGGATCCGGGAGCCGAAGCGCTGTCCGCCCTGGGATCTGTAACAGGGCCTGAAAACGAAGATTATGTGATGAGGCCTGAAATGTTGAGACCGGTAAATGCAATTCAGGACCCGGTGGGCACATTCTACAGGTTTGCACTGCCTACGGCCATTATCTGCAGAACTGTAAAAACCAAAAAATAACGTAAAGATGAGCCAATTTCAAAACATTTCAGTTTGGTCAAACTCAAGGCAAAAATGAGGCGTTTTGAAATTGGCTCGGATCCATTCAGGAGCTTATGAGATATGAAGAGAAGAATAACCATTTCTCCAATCACACGGCTGGAAGGTCATGGTAAGATTGACATTATTCTTGATGAAAACGGTGATGTCAGGGACAGCTATTTTCAGGTCGTTGAATTAAGAGGCTTTGAAAAATTCTGTGAAGGCCGGCCGGTTGAAGAGTTACCCAGAATCATGCCGAAAATCTGCGGGGTCTGTCCGGGCGCCCATCACATGGCCTCGTCAAAGGCGTGCGATGCGCTGTACCGTGTCGAGATTCCGCCGACCGCCAGAAAACTCCGGGAACTGTTTTACAACGCACACATGTCCCATAGCCATATCCTTCACTTTTTTGCCCTGGCCGCCCCGGATTTTATTCCCGGCGCCGCTGCTGATCCCGCCAAACGTAATATTCTGGGACTGATCGATGAGGTGGGCCTCGACACCGGAAAAGCCGTTATCAAGAACAGGGGCTATGCCCAGAAAATACAAGGCATTATCGCAGGACACCCCATTCATCCCGTAGGCTCCCTGCCAGGAGGGGTATCCAAACCGCTCACGGTGGATGAAAAAGGGGAAATTCAGAAAATGGCCGCCTCCATGCTTGAATTCTCCCTGACCGCAATAAAAATTTTTGAGGATCTTGTTCTGGGGAACAATGCCTACAGGGAGATCATTACAGGCGACACCTTCTTCCATAAAACCTATTATGCCGGGCTGGTAGATGAAAACGGCAAAGTGAACTTTTATGACGGGACCATCCGGGTCATCGATCCCGACGGCAATCTCTTCGCGGAGTTTGACCCCGACGGCTACCAGGATCATATCGAGGAACGCGTCGAGTCCTGGACCTATCTGAAATTTCCCTACCTGAAGAATGTCGGGTGGAAAGGCATCGTGGACGGGCCCGACAGCGGTGTTTACCGGGTGAATTCACTGGCGAGACTCAATGTGTCGGATGGCATGGCGACGCCCCTGGCACAGAAAGAGTATGAAAAGTTCTATGATCTGTTCGGCACAAAAACGGTTCATAACACCCTGGCGTTTCACTGGGCGAGACTCATTGAAAATGTGTTCGCCTGTGAAGAGATCGTCAGGCTGGCCGACGATCCTGAAATTACCGGCAAAGAGGTAAGGACCATCCCGGTCGAAACGCCCACGGAGGGCATCGGGGTTGTGGAGGCGCCCAGGGGAACCCTCTTTCATCATTACATCACCGACAGTGACGGCATGGTGAAAAAGGTGAATCTGATTGTTGCCACGTGCCAGAACAATGCCGGCATGGGCATGTCGGTTAAAAAAGTGGCCCAGACACTGATCAAAAACGGTGCGGCCGATAATGCGATTCTGGACCAGGTCGAAATGGCGTTCAGGGCCTATGACCCCTGTCTCGCCTGCGCCACCCATGCCATGCCGGGCACTTCCCCGATCGAGGTCAGAATTCTTCAGAATGACGAAGTGATCAGACGGTTGAAACGTTAGGACGTTATGACCGTTCAGATACTGGGGATAGGGAATTCAATTCTGACCGATGACAGTGCCGGTCTCAGGGTAATCGAAAAACTGCGCCGGGACCCTTTTTTTAATTCCTGTATCCTGACCGACGGCGGCACGGGCGGGCTGGGCATCATCGATCTTCTGGAAGCATGCGATCGGTTGATCGTCGTGGATGCTTTCAGGACCGGCGCCCCCCCCGGAACCATCCATACGCTGGGGCTTTCCGACCTGGATGAAAAAACTTCGGTCCACCTCTATTCCGTCCATGGGTTTGATTTCAGAACCATCTTTGAACTCTTTAGAAAAACAGAACCTGAAAAAGCGCCGGACACGGTCACCATTTTCGGTATAGAGGCAAAGGACGTTACTACGTTTTCGGAATCATGCTCGGACGAGGTGGCGGCTGCTGTTGACCAGGTGGTGGAGAAGATACGGTCGGTTGTTGCGGCCTGCTCCTCCTGACACCTGAAACCTGATCCCCCCGGCACACAAACAGTCGATCACAAATTAAAGACAGCCCCCAATCCGCCCGCTGCTGACTGTCGACAGCCGACTTTCCACTCCGACTTGCCGGCCTCAGCCAAACCGGAGCGTAAATGTCGTCTTCTCATTGGGTATTGACCGCGCCCGGATGGTAGCACGATGCAACCGGAGAATTTGGCGTGAAAGGCTGAGCCCGATACCGGACCCCTGCTTTTTTGTCGTAAAGAACGGGATGAATATCTTCTCTAACGCCCCTTCCACTATTCCCACGCCGTTATCTTCAACCCGGATGATAATGGCGCCTTCCGCGCCTAAAAAGGCGGAAACGTTGATTTTCGGGTTCTCACGCCCGGTCACTGCGGAAATAGCGTTCAGCAGGAGATTGATCATCACCTGCTCCATCAGATCCTGGTCGGCTGTCAATTCCAGGCTTTCCGGCGAAACGGACCATTTGAACGCGATGCCCCTGTCTGCCAGCTTGTTGCTCATGAGTTTTTCCACACGCTTCAGGAAGTTCTTCAGGGGTAAAATTTTGAATTTCGGTGTGGGAATGAGGGTCATGTTGCGATAGGTGCCGACGAAATTCATCAGCCCTTCACTCCTGCGGTGGATTGCCTTGAGTGCGTCCAGCATATCCACCAGGTCCTCCGAATCAATCGTATTCGCCTCTATACCCCTGTCCTCCTTTTCATTCTTGTTAAGCATGTCCACCAGGGTGGCGGTCATGGACGATATCGGTGTGATCGAGTTCATGATTTCATGTGTCAGCACCCGTATGAGGTTTTGCCACGCCTCCATCTCTTTCTCTTCAAGCTCTTCCTGAATGTTTTGAATGGAAATAAGGGTATATTCCTGATCCTGTATCACGAATGAATGAGCGAATATGGAAAGATATCCAGCTTCTCCTTCCTTGCCGAGCTTGACAAGCTTTTTCTCGCCGTGTTTCAGATTCAACAACGTATCAACAAGTTCCGGGGATTCCGCCTTCATGTCGCGGATATTTCTCAGACCGGCCACCTTTAGAAGTTTCTTGGCGGCGTTGTTGATAAGGTCAACCCTGCCACTCGGTTTGAAAGCCAGAAGGCCGGTCCCCACGTGCTGGATGATTGTCTCTATATATCTCGCGTGGACCTCTTTTTCGGAACGCGTCTGCTGAAGCTTTTTCATTACTTCATTGAAGCCGTCCTTCAGTTCACTGAAGGAAGAACCCAACCCCTGGCTGGTGAATGTCTGGGAAGTGTCATCGAATTTTATGGAAAGCAGAAACCTGCTGAGGTCCCGGTTGGTTTTTTCCATAAACCGGATCAGGGAAAATACCTGAAAAACGCCCAGGAATGCGACAGCCAATGGAACAAACATAAATTCGGTTTTAAAAACGAGAAAAGCGAACAGTACCGAAGTGGCTGTCAGGAACAGTACCCGGAGGATAAGCTGTGATTTAAATGATTTGATCAGCATTCAACCCGCCCTGCTTAAAAAATCGATGGGAGATAGAAGACCGCTTCGCTAGGAAGAGGGACGAAAAGGCGAACTGCCCTTCATCTGTTTTTGCAGTTCTTTCTGTTTCGTCCATCCTCCCTCTTCCATCTTCCATCGTACTCTATCCATCTTCCGACCTCAGACCTCTGACCTCCGACTTCCGGCCTACAGCCCATGTTTCTCCATCCTGCGGTAAAGCGACGCCCTTGTCAGACCGAGTTCATTTGCCGCCTGGCTGATATTGCCCTGATGCTTTTCGATTGCTTTGTGAATGACTTTCTTTTCAACGATATCCAGATTGTAATTTTCAAAAATGAGCCCTTCACCATTCGGTCTGGCGTCTGAGAAAAGGAAATCCTCCAGTTGAAGCACTTCTGAATCGCTCAAAATCACCACCCGTTCCATGCAGTGGCGGAGTTCCCGGACATTTCCCGGCCAGTGATATGTTTTCAGCTTGCTTAGTGCTTTCGAACCGATGGTTTTAAGGGGCTTATTGTATTTTTTACAGTAAATTTTGAGAAAATGCTCCGAAAGCAGCTTCAGATCTTCTCCCCGCTCCCTCAAAGGCGGTAATTGTATTTCGACAGTATTGATTCTGTAGAGAAGATCCTGCCGGAACTCATTTCTTCCCACCATTTCCACAATATTCGAATTGGTGGCGCATATAAGCCGAATGTCGACAGGAATGGCTCTGTTCGTCCCTAACCGTACAACCTGCCGTGCTTCAATGGCCCTGAGAATTTTTGACTGCATCGGAATGGACAGGTTCGCGATCTCATCCAGAAAGAGCGTACCGCCGGAAGCGACTTCGAAGCGGCCGGCACGGTCCGATCCAGCATCCGTAAAGGCCCCCTTGACATGGCCGAACAGCTCGCTTTCAAACAGGGATTCACTGATCGCGCCCATATCGACACTGATAAAGACTTCTTTGCTTCTGGGAGAATTATGGTGCAGGGACCTCGCCACAAGTTCTTTTCCGGTCCCGTTTTCACCCAGGATAAGAACGTTGGCATCCGTTTTGGCAACCTTCAGAATCGTATCATACACCAGCTGCATGGCGGAAGAGGCGCCGATAAATTCACTGAAGGGCTGATTCAAATCATCGCTGAGCTGCTGCTGTCTGCTTTTCAAATTTGCGACTTCGAGTCTTGTCCGCCGAAGGCTTCCCGCTGCAAAAACCGTAGCGAGAAGCTTTTCGTTCTGCCATGGTTTGAGCACAAAATCGGTGGCGCCATGTTTTACAGCGGTCACCGCGAGGTTGACATCACCAAACGCGGTGATCATGATCACCACCGCCGACGGATCAATCAAAAGTATCCGGGACAGCCAGTGCAGCCCCTCCTCACCACTGGTCACATCCCTCGTAAAATTCATGTCCAGTAAAATGACGTCATAGGAGTCGTTCTGAAGGAGAGAAGGAATATTCTCCGGATCTCTTTCGGTATAGATAGACCTGGAATGCTTTTTTAAAAGCAAGCGAGCTGCCTTCAGAACATCCTCGTCATCGTCCACAATCAGTATGTTGCCGATTCTATCAGACACGATAACCCCCGCTTAATAATTCAATATCAACTGGACGATTGGTATTTGTTTGCTATAGTAAAATACACTCAATATCTAAACAATGCAACTTCGGGGCCGGAATCTGATATGAGAAAACAGCCGTTGCCCGTAGCTCTTTAACATCCCACTCGGCATTCATTTATCTGGCGTTTATGATGGATCGGCCGCTATGAATCAGCGACGGAACTGTTCATTATCGGGCACCTATCGTCCGCAGGCGAACATATCGACCGTTTATTAAAATCAATAAACATTTACGAATTGCACGTGACATCGGGCGTTACAGGAATTTTCGATTATTCAACACCACCTGGCACGTCCATTGCTCATTACACAATAGATGCGTTTTGCCAAGACACGCTTCTGAAATAATGCCCCCCCACTGTAAGCAGAAGGGAATAAACATCTTGTCCGCATCCAGCGGATGAAGCCAAGGAGATGAACATGATTAAAACAAGAGACCTGAAAAAAATCTACACAACGGAAGAGGTGGAAACGACTGCCCTGAACAACGTGAATCTGAACGTCCGGAAAGGCGAATTTGTTGCGATCATGGGACCGTCGGGCTGCGGCAAATCCACTTTGCTGAATATCCTGGGCCTCCTGGATAATCCGACGGATGGGCATTACTATTTCGCGGGAGAAGATGTCTCAGGACGTTCGGAGCGGCAACGCGCAAATCTTAGAAAAGGGAACATCGGGTTTGTATTCCAGAGCTTCAACCTGATCGATGAGCTGACAGTTTCCGAAAATATCGAACTCCCGCTGCTTTACCTGAAAACCCCCGCAAATGAGCGAAAGGAAAAAGTACTGGAAGCCATGGATCAAATGAAGATCGGCCATAGAAAGAACCATTTCCCTCAGCAACTTTCCGGTGGACAGCAACAGAGAGTAGCGGTCGCGAGGGCGATTGTCGGAAAACCCAAACTCATTCTCGCCGACGAGCCCACCGGAAATCTGGATTCCAAAAACGGCGATGAGGTCATGGGGCTTCTGACGGAACTGCACGAAACGGGCGCCACCATCATCATCGTCACCCACTCCCAGGCTTATGCCGATTACAGCCAGCGGATTGTCCATTTGTTCGATGGTCATGTTGTTGGGGAGAATATGGCGGCATAGCCTTTAATCTTAATCTTAATCTTGCTCTTAATCTTGCTCTTAATCTTAATCTTGCTCTTAATCTCGCCCTTCACTTTTCGAAACATGAAAGGCAAAAAAAAATGACCGTCATTTTCGATCACGAAAAACTCAAAGCATATCAAACCGCCATCCAATTCATCGTATGGCTCCAACCAATCCTTGTTAAAAGAGATTGTTTCCATACTTGTAGGATTGATTAAAAGGCAATCCGAGGACAGAGTTTATGAGGAGGTTGTGGGATATGGAGATGATAAATAGAAGCCTAAAACGGGATTAAGAGCAAGAAACTGCAAAAAGGATAATACCTTGGACCGAGCAATTAAAAAAAAGAAATTTCCACCCGGACGGATTACCATAATCGCCGTGGCTTGTCTCATCATCATTTTTCTGGCGTATCTGGCAATGAGCCGAAGCGGGGGCACCCGGCTAAAGGTCGATCCCAGCAGATTAACCACCTCCAAGGCGGAAATCGGTGAATTCCTGGAATACTACCCTTTTGACGGAACGGTGGTACCCGTCACATCGGTCTATCTGGATGTTGAGGCAGGCGGCAGGGTTGACGAAATTTTCGTCGAGGGCGGCAAATACATTCAAAAAGATGATTTGATCCTTCGTTTTTCCAACGCGAGCCTGCAAAGGACCTCCATCGATACCGAGAATCAACTGCTGAAAAACCTGGACGAACTCCGGAACACTCAGATCAATATTGCCCAGAACAAACTGAATCTGAAAGACCTGCTGCTGGACCTCAACTACCAGATCCTGGACCTGGAAAAAAAATATAACCGCTACAAAGCCCTGATGGCCGAAAACAGTGTGATTTCCGAGCAGGATTATGAAACCGTAAGGGATGAATTAGCGTATAAAAAAGGCAAGCGGGATCTCCTCAAGGAACGAATTCGTCAGGAAGATATTTTAGGCGAAATCCAGCTGGAACAGGCGAACAAGTCCATCGAACGACTGAATCGCAGTCTGGATCTTTTATCGAAAACCGTCGAAAGCCTGGAAGTCCGGGCGCCTATTTCCGGATACCTTTCAACCATCGATGCGGAAATCGGACAGACCATCCCCCAGGGGCAACGAATCGGGCAGATCGATCTGCTGGACAGACTGAAGGTCAGGGTCGAGATCGACCAATATTACATTGCAAAAGTGGCCGTTGGAACAAAAGGCAAATTCATCCTGGAAGGAAATGCCTACGAGGTTGAAGCAACCAAAATCTATCCGGAAGTAGTCAACAATGTTTTCGTTGTGGACATGGCGTTTCTGGGTGATCCGCCGAAGAGCATCAAGCGCGGCCAGACGCTGACCATCGAACTGAGTTTCAGTGCGCCTGAAAAAAGCCTGATGGTGAAAAAAGGCGGCTTTTACCAGCAGACCGGGGGCCGCTGGGCCTATCTCATTTCGGAAGATAAAAAGTCCGCCCGTCGTGTGAACATCCGCCTGGGCCGGCAGAATCCGCGCTATGTGGAAATACTCGAAGGACTGAAGGCAGGCGACTGGATCATTACGTCGGGATATGACACGTTCAAGGAAGCGGACAGTCTGATTTTTGCCGCACCGCTGAGTCTCTGAAAAACAACGGCAATTTATCCGCAGATTACACAGATTAACGCAGATTGTAAGAAAAATGGAAAAGAAATACGTACAAAACATCATAGATGACTGATTCTGACATACAATTTGACTCTTTTAGTTTTTAATCTGCGAAAATCTGCGTAATCTGCGGATTCAGGTAGTTTATAGTTTTTTTATAGGAGAAATATTATGTTTAAAAGTTTCCTAAAAATAACACTCCGCAATCTCTACCGAGAAAAGATGTATGCCATAATCAACATCTCCGGTCTTTCGATTGCCATCGCCTGCTGTCTGATACTCGGACTCTGGCTGCACAGTGAACTTACATATGACCGGCATAATGTACGGCATCGCGAAATCTTCAGGGTCGTCGACGAGTTCAGTGCGAATGGCAAATTGGATGCTTTCGCCGTAACATCCGTATCATTGGGGCCCCTGCTCGCCGAGGATTACGCTGAGGTAAAAGGCTTTGTGAGGTTTATACCCGCAGGCCGGGAAAGTAGTGTGCTCCGTCATGGAGACGATGCCTTCTACTGGGAAAATGTTTATCGTGCCGACGACAATGTTTTTGAAGTGTTCACTCATGACATTATCTACGGCGATCCCGAAACCGCCCTGGCCGATCCGACATCCATCGCGGTGAGTGAATCCTTCGCCCAAAAATATTTTGGCGACAGCAATCCCATCGGGGAAACGATCAGTGATGATACGGACACATTTAAGATTACACTTGTTTTCGCAGATCTGCCTGAAAACTCTCACCTGAAATATGATGTACTCGAGTCAGCGAACACGGAGCAGTTTGCTGAGCCGGACAGTGTTACCGCACGCCGTCAAAGATTGTGGGGAGTCGGCATCTTTACCTATTTAATAATGCGGGAAGACTATGATGCTCCGGACTTCAGGAGCATTTCCGATACTTTTTTCGAACGTCATATGGCCGAATTCGGAAAAGCCGTCAACTCTACATGGCGGTCATGGCTGCAACCGCTGACGGATATTCATTTCCAGACGGAGGTGGGGTACGACCTGCCGACAGGTAACAAGTTTTATGTCTACGGATTTATGGCAGTGGCATTTTTCATTCTTCTGGTAGCCTGCATCAACTATATGAACCTCGCCACAGCCCGGGCCACCAGACGGGCAAAGGAAGTCGGCATGCGGAAGATTCTCGGCGCGGACCGGACGGGTCTGATCTGTCAGTTCCTGGTCGAATCGATTTTGTTCTCGCTGATCTCCCTGTTGTTGGGCCTTGTCCTGGTGGAAGCCGCCTTGCGCCTCACACCACTGAATGACCTGTTGGGGAAGTCGCTGTCGTTGAATTTAAGCCATGGCCCCGCCCTGTTCGGGTGGATGCTTGTTTTCGCCCTGGGGGTCGGGTTGATGGCAGGGTTGTATCCCGCCCTGTACCTTTCTGCCATACTGCCCCTGCCGGCACTGGTAGGCGGCGTTCGGGCAGGCAAAGGGAATATCCGGCTGCGGCAGTTGCTGGTACTGATCCAATTCATCATCACCGTGGGGGTCATTGCCTGTACCCTGCTCATGGTGCTTCAAATGCGATATATTTCGAACAAGTCCCTCGGATTCAATGATGAAAACAAGGTGGTCGTAACCCTGCGGGGTGCGGATCTCATTGATAAAATACCCACGATCGAAAAGGAGCTGTCAAAAAGCAGCAATATTCTGGGGATGACAATCAGCAGACCCCTAATGGGTCAACAGACTGGCTTAAATCTCGGTACGATAGAAAATAACAGCGGTGTGATGGAAGAGACGTCTATTAAAAACATTCAAATCGGGGATCATTATATCGAAGTCATGGGCATGCAACTCGAATCGGGAAGAGATTTCTCCAAAAAGCTCCTGACGGATGTCGGCGCATCGTGCATCGTCAATGAAGCCATGGTAAAGAAGATGGGGTGGGACAAGCCCCTGGGCAAACGTATTCAGTTGGGCCTGCCCGCCCGGGTGATCGGTGTCGTAAAAGATTTTCATTTTCTGTCCCTTCACAATCCGGTCGAGCCTCTTGTCATGTACCGGTTGGCAATTGATACCGCGAACATTCCGGTCCAGCAGCGTCCAAACATACAGGTTTACTTTATCCTGAATATTGCGGGGGAAGGGATATCCCAAACGTTGAGTCTCCTCGAAGATACATTTGCACAATTCGATGCCAAACACCCGTTCAAGTTCGAATTCCTGGACGATTCCCTGAACCGGCTTTACGCATCGGAACAGCGTCTGATGAAATTGACGGGAATTTTCGCGGGGGTCTGTATCTTCATTTCCTGCCTCGGGCTGTTCGCCCTGGCAGCATTTACAACGGAACAGCGCACCAAAGAGATCGGCATTCGAAAAGTCCTGGGATCGTCCACATGGCAGATTATTCTCTTGTTGTCCAAAGGCATCCTGCTGCTTGTGCTGGGCGGCGCCGTCATTGCCTCATTTCTTTCATATTATGCCATGGACGAATGGCTGACCGGTTTCGCTTACCGCACGAATATCAACCCATTGGTTTTTCTGTTGTCCGCCGCTGTGGCCGCTCTTGTGGCCTTTGCCACGGTCGCCCTGCAGTCGTTTAAAACGGCCGGCGCCAATCCGGTGAATGCACTTCGATATGAATAAATAAGAAGATGAACAGATGAACGTCCAACATCCAACGTTCAACGTTCAACATCGAATGAAAGACTAAAAGATGAACCTCAATGACCAACATAATTTATGCATCCTCGGGTCACAAATAAAAAGAATCTGCGTTGAATATCTAACGCGATTGAGAACTATCATATGGTTGATGTTCGTGAAGAATAAACCGTAGTTTTTTTGTTATTTCGCCCTTTCATTCGATCTTGTTCTTTCGTCTTTTAATTCGACGTTGGACGTTGAGCGTTGGATGTTGGAAGTTCGTCTTTCAATTGTACGTTGGATGTTGAACGTTCGTCTTTTCCAATATTCCTAAACGTTAAGGAAACAGCCATGAAACAGATTATCAAATTCTCAGTCATACTGGTTTCTATCCTACTGTTCAATAGCGCCACAGCCGCCGAAAACATCACCGGCACCTGGCAAGGAAAGCTGGTTGTCTCCCCTGAGGCCAAGCTCAAGATTCAATTTATTGTCAGCCAGGATGCTGATGGTTCCTACGCGGTCATATTGAACTCTCCTGACGAGGGTGCGGTAAAAAACGTAAAAGCCAATTCGGTGTCCTATGCTTCCGGGAGCCTCAAGTTTGAGGTCGCCGACTTGAGTGGTTCGTATGAAGGCATTGTTAAAGATGGAAAAATAGAAGGAACATGGATGCAGGAGGGGACTTCCATGCCTCTCAACTTGACTCCTTATGTGAAACCGACGTTATCCAAGGAAGATAAAGAAAAATTGTCGGGGACATGGCATGGGAAAGTCGAAAGACCTGACGGCATTTTAACAATAGTATATCATTTTGAAATAACAGAAGATGGAGAGTTGGTTGGTCTTACGGATTCACCGGATCAAGGGGCTTACAACGTACCGGTTACCGATATAATGATCGAAGACGGTATTTTTAGTCTAAAGGTGCCTAGTTATCAAGGGGTTTATGAGGGAAAAATAGCAGGGGACAAAATCATCGGTGTGTATCAACCAGGCACTATGGATCTTCCTCTAATATTGATAAAAGGAGAATATAAAGCAAAGGGCGTCAATCTCGTTCTTTCCGAAGAAGATAAGAAAAAGCTATTGGGTTCCTGGCACGGACAAATAGAATTCCCCGTCGGTTCATTAACCGCGGTTTATCGGTTTGAATTGACCGAAGACGGAGAATTTACAGGGTTCGCGGCTTCACCCGACCAGGGGCCTTCTGAAAGACCTGTCAGCAGTATCGAGGTCGAAAATAACACCGTAACAATTAAAGTGTCGGGCATGCAATCAGAGTTCAAAGGGAAAATGGCAGGGGATGAAATCGTCGGGGAGTTCAAACAAAGGGGGCAGACGCTTCCCCTAACCATAAGAAAGGGAGAATATGTCGCGCCCGTATACGGCCTGGATCTCTCCAGGGAGGCCATGGATCAGTTAATGGGTAAATGGCAGGGGAAACTTGGCCCCCTGACCATGATATTCAGTTTCGAGAAAACGGGAAATGATGAATGGGTGGGATTTATTGAGGTCCCGGAACAGGGTGTGAAAGGGGCGCCAATCACGAAAGCAACCTTGAGTGATGGGAAACTCACTTTAAAAGTAAAAATGGCCAATGCCGAGTATAGCGGTCAATTGTCGGGCGACAGCCTTGTAGGCGAGTGGAAACAGGGGGGACGAAGCACCCCCTTAACATTGACTAAAAAATAAGATGATAATTCGCTAAGGAAAAGAATACTCTGATTTTTACGGCACCGTTGATTCTTGGTCAGTAATTGAAAAAGACAACAGCAGTTTATCCGCAGATTACGCAGATTAACACAGATTATTTAAAACGATGTAGATAAAAACATTTATCAGAAATCTTAAAGGGTGGTTCCATTGATATATTATTACCCCATTTTTTGTAATTTAATCAGTGTGAATCTTTGTAATCTGCGGATTCAAGTAGTTAAAAGTTTTTAACGGGAGAGAGTCAATGTTTACCGGCTTCCTCAAAATAACACTTCGGAATCTCTACCGGGAAAAGATGTATGCCGTTATCAATATTTCCGGACTGTCGATCGCCATTGCCTGCTGCCTGATTCTCGGCCTCTGGTTGCACAGTGAACTCACATATGATCGTCACAATGTGCGATACAAGGAAATCTTCAGGGTCGTCAACGAGTTCAATGCAAATGGTAAAATAAACGAGTATGCAATCACATCCATATTATTGGGTCCCATGCTTGCCGAGGAGTACGCTGAGGTAAAAGACTTTGTCAGATTTTTACCGGTCGGCCGGGGTAATAGTATATTTCGTCATGGAGATGATGTTTTCTACTGGGATAATGTGTATCGTGCCGACGACAATGTTTTTGAAGTGTTTACCCATGACATTATCTACGGTGATCCCAAGACCGCCCTGGTCGATCCGACATCCATTGCGGTGAGTGAATCCTTCGCCCGAAAATATTTTGGCGATCGAAATCCCATCGGTGAAACGATCAGTGACGATACGAACACATATAATATTACACTTGTTTTCGCGGATCTGCCTGAAAACACCCACCTGAAATATGATGTCCTTGAGTCAATATTGGCTGAGCCGGACAGTGTTACCGCACGTCGTCGAAACTTGTACACGATCGATTTCTACACATATTTAGTGATGTCGGAAGGCTATGATATCGAAGACTTCAGGCGCATTTCCGATTCTTTTTTCGAACGTAATATGGCGGAAATTGGGAAATCGATAAACGAGACATGGCGGTCATGGCTGCAACCGCTGGCGGATATTCATTTTCAAACGGAGGTGGGATACGACCGGCCAACGGGGAACAAATTTTATGTTTACGGATTCCTGGCAGTGGCAATCTTCATTTTACTGGTGGCTTGTATCAACTATATGAATCTGGCCACCGCCCGGGCCACCAAGCGGGCTAAAGAAGTGGGCATGCGAAAGATTCTTGGCGCAGGTAGGACGCGTCTGGTGTGCCAGTTCCTGATTGAATCGGTTTCCTTTACGCTGATCTCCCTATTGTTAGCTCTTGTCTTGGTGGAAATCGTCCTGAACCTTACCCCACTGAACAACCTGTTGGGTAAGTCTCTGTCGTTGACTATGAGCCATGGACCCGGCCTGTTTGGATGGATGCTTGTTTTTGCCCTGGTGACCGGTTTGATGGCAGGGTTGTATCCCGCAATATACCTTTCCGCCATACTGCCCCTGCCCGCATTGGTCAGCGGTGTTCGAGCAGGAAAAGGAAATATCCGGCTGCGGCAGGTATTGGTACTCACCCAATTCGTCATCACCGTCGGCGTCATTGCCTGTACCCTGCTCATGGCGCTTCAAATGCGATATATTTCGAAGAAGTCCCTGGGGTTCAGTGATGAAAACAAGGTTATCGTAACGCTAAGGGGCGCGGATCTCATTGACAAAATACCCACTATCGAAAAAGAGCTGTCCAAAAACAGCAATATCCTGGGAATGACGGTCAGCGGCAACATGATAGGTCAACCGATGCCAATACATGTAGTCGGGGTGGAGAATAATACCGGTGTAATGGAAAACACAACGGCTAAACACATGGCGGTCGGGGATAATTTCCTTGAAGTAATGGGCATGCAGCTCGCATCGGGAAGAGATTTCTCCAAAAGGCTGCTGACGGATATCGGCGCATCGGTCGTCGTCAACGAGGCCATGGTAAAGAAAATCGGATGGGATGAGCCTCTGGGTAAACGCTTTCAATTTGGTCAACCCGCCCGGGTGATCGGTGTGGTAAAAGATTTCAATTTTATGTCCCTTCACACTCTGGTTGAACCCTTTTTCCTTCACCGGTTGGTAATCGATACAACGAATATTCCTGTTCAGCAACGCGCAAACCAGCAGATTTACTTTATTGTGAATATCGCAGGGGAAGGGATATCCCAGACGTTGAGCCTCCTCGAAGACATATTCGCGAAATTCGACGCCAAACATCCCTTTCAGTTCGAATTCCTGGATGATTCCCTGAATCAGCTTTATGCTTCGGACCAACGCCTGATGAAACTGACGGGAATTTTCGCGGGCGTTTGTATTTTTATTTCCTGCCTCGGGTTGTTCGCTCTCGCGGCGTTTACAACGGAACAACGGACCAAGGAAGTCGGCATCCGAAAAGTCCTCGGCGCGTCCACGTGGCAGATTATAGCGATGCTATCCCGCGGTATTCTTTTGCTTGTGTTGGGCGGCGCCGTCATTGCCTCGGTTCTTTCCTATTTTGCCATGGACGAATGGCTGACCGGTTTTGCCTACCATACGGATATCGATCTATGGGTATTTCTATTATCCGCCGCGGTAGCTGCTATTGTGGCCTTTGCCACGGTCGCCGTGCAGTCGTTTAAAACAGCCGGCGCCAATCCCGTTGATGCACTGCGGTATGAATAAGAAAGGAGATGAACGGAAAAACAGATTAACGTCCAACATTCAACGTTCAACATCGAATGAAGGAAAAAGATGAACGTCCAACATCCAACATCCAACGTTCAACGTTCAACATCGAATGAAAGGACAAAAAGTGAAAAAACCGGCATATGACCTGGAAGAACGGCTGTTGGAGTACTCGGTTCGAATCATCAAGATAGTTGAGCAACTACCGAAAACAAGAACCGGTAATCACATCGCAGGGCAACTGCTGAGATCGGGAACTTCGCCTTATCCGAACCATGGCGAAGCACAAGCGGCGGAATCATCAAAGGACTTCGTTCATAAGCTTCGTATCTTATTAAAAGAACTCAGGGAATCGAAAAGATGGCTAAAGCTTATCCTTAAAGTACCGTTAATCGATAAGCCGAACCTGATAGATGATATTTTGGAAGAAACAGAACAGCTGATAAAAATCTTTGTTACAAGCGTTAAAACAGCAGACAAGAAGAATAAATAGCAGCCTTCTTCGTAATTTTGTCTTTCCATTCGACGTTGGAAGTTGGACGTTGGATGTTGGGCGTTCGTCTTTTAAAAACATTTCTCAAACAATAAGGAACAGAAAATGAGACCTATTATCAAACTCTCAGCCATACTGGTCACCCTCCTGCTGTTCAATAACACCACAGCCGCCGAAAACATCACCGGAACCTGGCAGGGAAAGCTGGTCGTCACTCCTGAAACCGAACTCAAGATTCAATTCATTATCAATCAGGACGATGATGGTTCCTACACCGTCGTATTGAACTCCCCCGACCAGGGCGCCATAAAAGACATCGAGGCAAACTCGGTAGTATACGACTCCGGAAACCTCAAGCTGGATGTCGCCGAATTGAGCGGCGCTTATGAAGGCGTTGTCACAGATGGGAAACTTGAAGGGAATTGGATTCAGGAGGGGACTTCCATGCCACTCACTTTAATTCCGTATGTAAAACCGACGCTAAGCAGGGAGGATAAGGAAAGATTATTAGGGCCATGGCGCTTTGAACTTAGCCAACCTGGTGGTACTTTAAAAGGGACATATCGATTCGAAGTAGCTCAAAACGGTGAATTCGTTGGATTCGTGGATTCACGGGACATGGGGGTATTTGGCGTGCCGTTTAGTTCCATAGAGTTCGAAAAGGGTATTTTAACCGTTAAAGTAGAGAGCAGACAAGCAGAATTCAAAGGAAAAATGTCGGGTGATGAAATCGTCGGAGAGTTCAAACAAGGGGGCCAGCAGACGCCTATTATATTAAAAAAAGGAGCATTTGTATACAACCTTAATTTGACTGAAGAGGATATGGAAAAATTGTTGGGCAAATGGCAGGGCAAACTCGGGCCCTTGACCATGATATTCAGCTTCGAAAAAACAGAAAAGGGTGAATTCGTGGGATTTATTGACACTCCGGAGCAAGGTGTAAAAGGGATTCCAATCACGGAAGCAGCTATGAATGATGGAAAACTCACAATAAAAGAAAAACTGGCCGGTGCCGAGTATAGCGGTCAATTGTCGGGCGACCGCCTCGTCGGTGAGTGGAAGCAGATGGGTCGAAGTAATCCCCTAACATTGACAAAGGAATGAGATAATAATCCGCGTTGAGCATTAATAATGCAATCAGCTCGAGGTTCGTTTTTCAAGAAGAACATACCTATGAAAAAGTTTATGTCTGGGTCGTCAGAATTCGCGCTATGAGGAAATACTGGAAGTATTTAAGGAAAGCGACAGGATCATCACATCGGGATATGACCCATTTAAGGAAGCGAACAGTCTGATATTTACGGCGTCGTTGATTCTTAGTCAGTGATTGAAAAAGGAAACGACAATTTATCCTCAGATTACACAGATTAACGCAGATTTTTAGTAACAATGGGAATAAAAGATTCATAACAAATCACAAAGGTTGATTCTATTGATATACCGTTGCCCTATATTTTGTATTTTAATCTGCGTAATCTGTGGATTACTGTAGTTTAAAGGTTTTCACAAACTCGATGTTTCTCATTCGAAGTTTGATCGCATACCACAGGAGAAATACTATGTTTAAAAGTTCCCTTAAAATAACACTCCGCAATCTCCACCGGGAAAAGATGTATGCGGTCATCAACATCTCGGGTCTTGCAATCGCCATCGCCTGCTGTTTGATTCTGGGGCTCTATCTTCGCGATGAGCTGACCTATGACCACCACAATACGAAACGGGATAAAATTTTCAGGGTTGTGAACGAATTCAGCATGCACGACGGTGTGGACTCATTTGCAGTGACATCAGTTTCATTGGGCCCGCTGCTCGCAAAGGACGATCCGGAGATAGAGACCTATGTCAGATTCCAACCCCCAAGGGGAGATGTGCTGTTTCGAAATGATGACAAAACCTACTACTGGAACGATATCTACTATGCCGACAAGAACGTATTCAATGTCTTCTCCCATGAGATAATTTATGGCGATCCGGAGACCGCATTGGTCGATCAGACATCCATTGCAGTGAGTGAATCCTTCGCCAGAAAGTATTTCGGCGATAAAAACCCCATCGGAGAAACGATTCACAGTGAAGACAGCACTTATAGAATTACCCTTGTTTTTGCTGACCTTCCAGAGAATTGTCATCTGAGATATAGTGCACTGATCTCTTTTGCTAAAGTGGATCTACCGGAAGCCGTCCCGCGAGAGCGAGTACTTTTTTTGGTAGGTATCTACACCTACTTGGTAGTGCCCGATGATTATGATACCGGTGCATTCAGCGAAGTGTCGGATGCTTTTTTTGAAAAGCATATGTCGAAGATGCCCCAGGCCGAAAATACCACATGGCGCTGCTGGCTTCAGCCACTGACGTATACCCATTTCCAAAACGAAGTCGGCTACGATCTGCCCAACAGCAATCGGTTCTATATTTATGGGTTCGCGGCGGTTGCGTTTTTTATTCTCATGGTTGCCTGCATCAATTACATGAATCTTGCCACAGCCCGGGCCACCAGACGGGCAAAAGAAGTGGGCATGCGAAAGATTCTCGGGGCAAACCGGGTGCGCTTGGTCTGTCAGTTCCTAGTTGAATCCGTTTTCTTCTCGCTGATTTCCCTATTGCTTGGTCTTGTCCTGGTAGAAGTCGCTTTGAGCCTCACCCCTCTGAATAGCCTTTTGGGCAAGACGCTGGCGTTGAATTTTAACCATGGGCTCGATCTGTTCGGGTGGATGCTTGTTTTCGCCCTGGGGGTTGGTTTATTGGCCGGTATTTATCCAGCCCTGTACCTTTCTGCCATACTACCCCTACCTGCACTTGTAGGCGGCATTCAAGCAGGAAAAGGGAATATCCGGCTGCGGCAGATATTGGTACTCATCCAATTCGTCATCACCGTCGGCGTCATCGCCTGTACGCTGCTCATGGCCCTGCAAATGCGATATGTGGCCCATAAGTCCCTGGGTTTCAAAAAAGAGAGCCGCTTGATTATACCCCTCCAGGGGGCGGATCTCATTGAGAAGCTGCCGACCATTAGAAAAGAGCTTCAAAACCGAAGCGACATCCTTGGAATATCAACATCCCAATCCCTTGGCTTTGTCGGTGGCGACACAGGGAACAATGTCCTCAGAGTCGAAAACAGCAGCGGTGTTATGGAAGAAACGGGATTGAAATGGATGCAAATCGGGGATGATTTTCTGGATGTCATGGGAATGGAGATTGCGGCAGGACGGGATTTTTCAAAAAAGCTCCTGACGGATATTGGCGACACTTTTATCGTCAACGAAGCCTTTGTTAAAAAAATGGGGTGGTCGGACCCCCTGGGTAAACGCATCGATACAGGACGAGTTATCGGCGTTGTGAAAGACTTCCATTTCGCCTCTCTTCACAGCCCCATCGAGCCGTTTGTACTCATGAGAATTACCCTGGACACCAAAAACCTTCCGAATAACAGACGCGCCGAAGTCAAACAGTTCTTTATCCTGAATATTTCAGGGGAAGACATCCCCGGGACATTGTGCTTTCTGGAAAATATATTTGCAGAATTCGATCCGAAACATCCGTTTACATTCACGTTCGTGGATGATTCGTTGAACAAGCTCTATTTGTCGGAAAACAGGCTGATGAAACTCACGGGTTTTTTCTCGGCAATCTGCATTTTTATTTCCTGCCTGGGGCTGTTTGGACTGGCCGCGTTCACCACAGAAAAACGCACAAAGGAAATCGGCATTCGAAAAGTCCTGGGCGCGTCCACAGTGCAGATTATCATCATGTTATCCCGCGGTATCTTATTACTTGTGCTAGGCGGCGCCGTCATTGCCTCCTTTCTCTCGTATTATGCCATGGACGAATGGCTGACCGGTTTCGCTTACCATACGGATATCGATCTATGGGTATTTCTGTTATCCGCCGCAGTGGCAGCTATTGTGGCCTTTGGCACGGTTGCCTTACAATCCTTCAAAACGGCACAGTCAAATCCCGTGAATGCGCTGCGGTATGAATGAGGACGGATTAAAAAGATGAACGTCCAACATTCAACGTCCAACGTTCAACATCGAATGAAGGAAAAAGATGAACGTCCAACATCCAACGTTCAACGTTCAACATCGAATGAAAGGACAAAAAGTGAAAAAACCGGCATATGACCTGGAAGAACGGCTGTTGGAGTACTCGGTTCGAATCATCAAGATAGTTGAGCAACTACCGAAAACAAGAACCGGAAATCATATTGCAGGCCAATTGCTGAGATCGGGGACTTCGCCTTATCCGAACCATGGCGAAGCGCAAGCGGCGGAATCATCAAAGGACTTCGTTCATAAGCTTCGTATCTCATTAAAAGAACTCAGGGAATCGAAAAGATGGCTAAAGCTTATCCTTAAAGTACCGTTAATCGATAAGCCGAACCTGATAGATGATATTTTGGAAGAAACAGAACAGCTGATAAAAATCTTTGTTACAAGCGTTAAAACAGCAGACAAGAAGAATAAATAGCAGCCTTCTTCGTAATTTTGTCTTTCCATTCGACGTTGGAAGTTGGACGTTGGATGTTGGGCGTTCGTCTTTTAAAAACATTTCTCAAACAATAAGGAACAGAAAATGAGACCTATTATCAAACTCTCAGCCATACTGGTCACCCTCCTGCTGTTCAATAACACCACAGCCGCCGAAAACATCACCGGAACCTGGCAGGGAAAGCTGGTCGTCACTCCTGAAACCGAACTCAAGATTCAATTCATTATCAATCAGGACGATGATGGTTCCTACACCGTCGTATTGAACTCCCCCGACCAGGGCGCCATAAAAGACATCGAGGCAAACTCGGTAGTATACGACTCCGGAAACCTCAAGCTGGATGTCGCCGAATTGAGCGGCGCTTATGAAGGCGTTGTCACAGATGGGAAACTTGAAGGGAATTGGATTCAGGAGGGGACTTCCATGCCGCTCAACCTGATCCCTTATGTGAAGCCTACGTTAACCAGGGAAGATAAAGAAAAATTATTGGGTTCATGGAATGGACCGCTCAACTTCCCCGGCGGTTCCATAACTGCGGTTTATCGATTCGAAATGACTGAAGACGGTGAAATTTTAGGGTTCGCGGAGTCACCGGACCAGGGAGCTTTTAACACACCGGTTACCGACATGGAGATGGAAAACGGCATTTTAACCATTAAAGTGGAGGCCTGGCAAACCGAATTCAAGGGTAGAATGGAAGGTGACGAAATCGTCGGAGAATTCAAACAGAGGGGCCAGGCGCTCCCATTAGCATTAAAAAGGGGGGAGTATAAGATAAAGGGAATCAATCTCGATCTGGCCGAACAAGATATGGCGACATTAGTTGGGGAATGGAATGGGCCGCTCATAACACCTACGGGGTCCTTAACGGTAGTCTTTCGATTCGAAAAAACGAAAGAAGGAACTTTTGTCGCTTTCCATGACTCCCCGGATCAAGGGGCAAAAGGTGTATCGGTCACAGAAGCGACAGTGAACAATGGAGAGCTGACTTTAAAAATGGAAAGGATTAATGCCCAGTTTACAGGGAAATTGACAGGTGATGAGATAATTGGTGAATGGAAACAAAGAGGCGGTAGCCTCCCCCTAACGTTAAAAAAAGGAGAATATAAGGCGCCGGTGTTCAGTTTGAATCTCTCCAAAGAAGCCATGGATCAGTTATCGGGGAAATGGCAGGGGAAACTCGGCCCCCTGACCCTGGTGTTCAGGTTTGGAAAAACCGATAAAGGGGATTTCGTAGGATTTATTGACAGCCCGAATCAAGGTACAAAGGGAGTACCAATCAAAGAAGCTGCCTTGTCAGATGGGCAAATCGAATTAAAATTTCCAACGGTTGGTGGCGAGTATACCGGTCAATTGACCGGCGGCAGCCTTCTTGGTGAGTGGAAGCAGGGGGGGCAGAGCAATCCCTTGACGTTGACAAAGGAATAAAGCACTGATCCACCAAAAACCATTTTCGCACAGAAACGCCGAGACGCAGAGGAAGACAATAATTAAAAAATATCTACAGACGAGCCATTTTCAAAACGTTTTCCATCCACAAATGAGATCAAGCCCAAGGCGAATCGTCCGCCCAGAGATCGGTCAAAAAGGGACGTTTTGAAATTGGCTGAGACGAATTGATATGATCCTGTTTTCTCAAAACACGAACTTTTATTTCTCAACCTTTTGTTGCATGCCTTTCCCAGCGGCTCTGCGCCTCAGCGCGAGAAATAGATGTTTTTTTTCGAAACAGATTTACATCAATTTCCATAAATAGTCCTGCAGCTTAGGGGAGGTAACTCATGAAAAAATTAACGTTTCTGGGAATTATTATTGCCATTGTTTCGTTTTTTTCCGTCTGCGCCTTTGGGAAGGCGTCGGCTGAACCAACCGTGCCGTCCAATGAAAAAATCCATCAGATTCTTACGGAGCGGCTGGGAAAAAACGCCGACCATGTGGGTATTGCGGTGGGCGTTATCGATCCTTCGGGACGGAGATTCATTTCGGCGGGAAGTGCCGGTGACAATAAAGGGGAGATGAATGAAAACACCGTCTTCGAGATCGGTTCGATCACCAAGGTTTTTACTTCGCTATTGCTGGCCGATATGGCCCGCCGCGGCGAAGTGGCGCTTGACGATCCCGTTTCCAAATATCTACCGCCGGACGTAGAGATGCCGGAACGAAACGGCGGCGTGATCACGCTGGAGGACCTTTCCCGTCATCGATCCGGGTTGCCCCGGTTGCCCTCGAATCTCGATGCGGGAGCCGATCCCGAAAATCCATATGCTAATTATTCGGTAAAACAGCTTTACGAATTTCTTTCCGGTTATGACCTGCCCCGGGATATCGGTGCACAGTTCGAGTACTCCAACCTGGGAGGAGGTCTTCTGGGGCATGTCCTGGCCCTGCGAACCGGGATGGATTACGAGACACTTGTCAAGACCCGCATCTGCCTTCCGCTTGGGATGAAGAGCACGGCCATTACTCTTTCTACAGAGATGAAATCCCGTTTGGCAATAGGACACAACAGCATGTTCGAGCCGACCTCGAACTGGGACATTCCGACACTTGCCGGCGCCGGCGCCCTGCGGTCCACGACAGCCGATATGTTGTCGTTCCTGGCGGCTCAGATCGGTTATGTGGATACCGGACTCATGCCGGCCATTACCTTATCACACGCCACATGGACATCTGCCGGCGCCGGAATGGAAATCGGTCTTGGATGGATAAAGAGGCCGACGAAAGATTCAGCCATCATCTGGCACAATGGCGGAACGGGAGGATACAGAGCCTTTGCCGGATTCGATCCGAAGACGCGCACCGGGGTGGTGGTGCTTACCAATGTTACCACACCGGTGGGTGTCGATGACCTGGGGCTTCATCTCCTGGATCCGGATTCCCAGTTGCTGCCGCCGGACTCTCCCATGCTGCAGCCCCCGAAAAAACGCACCGAAATTACGCTGGCTCCCGAGATTCTAGAAAAATTTGTGGGGAAATATGAGCTTGCTCCCAATATTCAAATTACAGTTACGCGAAAGGAAAACCAACTATATGCGCAACTCACAGGCCAACAAGCGCTTGAAATATTCCCTGAAAATGAGCGGGAATTCTTTCTCAAGGTAGTCGATGCACAGTTGTTGTTCAAAACAGATGCCAAAGGAAGGGTAAATGCGGTAGTGCTCCGTCAGATGGGTCGGGATCAAATTGCAGCACGAATCGACGGAGATGCCGACCCCATAGCGGAGTGGTTCGGGCATCGTGTCGCGGAAGTAGATCCGGCAATTTATAAAAATTATGTCGGACGCTATCAACTGGCGCCGGGCGTAGTGGCCACAATGACCCTGGAAAACAATCGATTGTACACACAGCTCACCGGCCAACCCCGGTTTGAGATGTTTCCGGAAGGCGAACGGGACTTCTTCCTCAAGGTTGTCGATGCACAGATCACTTTTGAAACCGACGATTCCGGGCAAGCGATAGCGTTTATTCTGCACCAGAACGGTCAGAATCCACGCGCTCCGAAAATCGAAGAGTAAAAACATAAAAACGGAGAAATCGTAGGATTTGGGGATTCGCCGGATCAAGGTGGATACAACATCCCGGTTACGGGTATAAATGTCGAAAACGACACTGCAGCCATTGAAGTACCAAGCTTACAAGCTGAATTTAACGGAAAAATGGCGGGTGATAAAATCATCGGAGAGCTTACCCAGCGCGGCAAGCCTATGCCTTTGACATTAAAAAAGGGAGAATATAAGGCGCCCGCATACAGTCTGAATCTTTCCCCAAAAGCCATGGATCAGTTATTGGGCAAATGGCAGGCAGGACTTGGCCCTTTGACCATAATATTCCGATTCGAAAAAATGGAAAGCGGTGTTTTCAAAGGGTTTGTCGACAGCCCGGATCAGGACGCAAAGGGGATACCCATCATGGAAGCGACCCTTACTGATAGACGGCTCGAAATAAAAGCAAAAGCGGTCGGTGGTGAATTCAACGGCCAATTGTCGGGGGATACCCTCTCCGGCGAGTGGACGCAAATGGGGCGAAGCAATCCATTAACATTGGCAAAAAATAAAATGCCGATTTCATCGGGGATGCAAGCGAACGATAGAAGGTCGTGCATCATACATTATCGCGCAGAGCCACCGAGACGCATAGAAGCATAAAAAATGCCTCCTGCAACTCTGTGTCTCCGTGGCACTGCGCAAAGAATGATCAAAAGCCGCCGCCGATATTTGTTTTGGACACACAATTACGACATTGAATGTATAATATCTTTTTGAGGAAAAACCATGTTTCTTAACTACATCAAAATCGCACTAAGAAATATCCTGATTGAAAGATCTCAAAGCCGATGGGCCAATACAAAAAAGTTGGCATAATTTTTCATCCCTGGGTAAGGACAAATATCACTGCCATTTGAATTATCGTTATGTGGCATGCTGGACTTACTATAAAGGGGAAATTGTAATTGAGGTGTATTATGTTGGCACTCGTGAAAAAACCCCGTATTGAAATATCGCTTCAGGATGAGAAGGTTGATGAACTTATCGAGTGGATTAGCAAGAAATTCGAAATAAGTATCCTCACGTCAGATGATTCCGAAAGTGATGCAATTGAAGATACTGACTTCTGGAAAGAAATGCAGTCAAATAGAGTCGGTAACCTTCTATCGGCAGCCAAGTTAAAGGCAAATTTAACCCAGGCGCAGCTTTCTGAACAACTAAAAATTCGCCAGAATATGATCAGTGATTATGAAAGAGGAAAGCGTCGCCTGTCGCCTTCAATGGCAAAACGCATCGCAAAAATCCTTAAAATCAAAGTCGATAGAATTTCTTAACGGGAACAACTGCTTGCACAGGAGCACAAAAGCCGGTCGGCCTTGGTAATAGCGTCTTCTTTATAAACGTGATTCGAACACAGTCCGTAAAGCTTTTGTGCCCTGTGAAGCGGGTTATAGGGTTAATACTTTTCAAAAAATCAATTTATATTTAAAAAGATTAACAAAATTATTAGAGGTGGCGAAAGCAGGAAATCTCATAAATCTAAAGGGAAAATCATTTTTCTTATCATCATTACACTGATGTTGATTCTATTATTCTTAGGTTTTTAGCATCACCGCCGTCCTGATGGTTCAGTGATTGTGGAACTTATGGGTAACCCCAATCACTGCCAGGAATACAAAATAATGTTTTCCTATAACCTGTCATTTCAGCAGAAAGCAAGTTCCCATCGACCGATCATAAAGCAAGTTCCTATCGACAGGAGGCGGGGACCTCTTTCACAACTTTAAGTTCTTTGGGGTCGAATTTCGGTACAGACATTATGATTTGCTCCTTTATCGATTCTTTTTTCAGGATCATTCACCGGGAGCGTGAAATATACCGGGAATAGGTATAATATTATCCGAACAACTGTCCGGGAATAAAAATCTAGCTTGCCAGTGCAGAGCAAATCTTATTGTCTTTAATGGGTACTTTTCCTCCATCTGTCCGACCAGTTCATCGCCAGTATTTACCTTTTCCAATATCTCATCAAAATCATTTAGATACTGAAGAGTGAAATTGATTGTAGCATCAGGGTCTGTACTGAAGTTGTCAAAAGGGACATGACCTGGAACGATTATTTCTGGATCCATCATCCTGAGTTTTTCCAGATTTGCTTTCCACTGCTTACGCTGTTCCACATCAGTTTCAACTGTCCAGACATGGGCTTGATAAAAAACCAGGTCCGTGGATAAGGCGGTTCGTATCGAAGGAATCCAGACAACTGTTTCGTTCGCCATATCAGCCTGCCAACCGTCTGAAATTTCCAGTCTATGCCCTTCGATTTCCAGATAATCCTCAGCTAATGGCATTGGAAAATGTAACCGGGGGGGGACCTGTTTTCCAAACAGAGTGCCCCACAGTTCCATTTTGTCACCGGCGCTGTAAACAATGTCTTTTGCCACGTTTTTAGTCGCTACTACCTTGGCATCCGGGAAGGCATCCTGAAGAACCCCCGCCCCGAAATGATGATCGGGATGGAATTCAGGAATAAGAATATGGGTAAGATTCTTTCCGGTCTCCAAAATACCGGCTGCCAGCCTGTGGGCATCACTTAGAAGAAAGGTGGCGCTGACCAGAATAGCATCCTGCTTTCCACAGATTAATGTTGAATTGCTGCTGAAACCGAAATGACTGTGAAAAAACACCTTCAGTTCCAGTGCGTCGCTCAAATCGCTCTTTACTGTTATCTGATTATACTGGAGATCGATGGGGTTTTTCCCGAAACAGACTTCCGGAGAGTTGGAGTGATTTTGTTCCATGGTAGTGCCTCCTTTCAGGAATGAAAGATGAATAGTTGGCTATTTCGAAGAATAAATACAATGATCTGTTTCATGTTTTTCTCCTGTGTCTTTTATTGTCTACAGATTACAATCATAAAAGCCGCGGCATACATCAAAACGGCCCTGTTGTGCCCCGCCTTCCCACAGCTGGATGATCTTGCAGTCCCGCCAATACTTTTCCACGTTGTAATCCCGCACATACCCGTATGATCCCATCAGTTCCATGGCCTTGTTGGTTACCATCACCGCCACTTCGGCGGCATGGACTTTGGCGATACTCGCTTTGGACATGATGGCTTTGCTGGTGGGCGGCCCGTAGATTTCAGGATGGTCGAACATATAGGCTGCATGCAGGCAATAGTTACTTGCCGTTTCGATGCCGATGGCCATATCTGCCAGCATTCCCGCACAGATGGAATGCTGCCGGATGGGCTTGTTTGCAACAATCCTGTCCTTTGTATACTTCAGTACCGTTTCAAAAGCACCCCTGGCGTTTCCCACAGCCAGAGCGCCGGTATTGATACGTGCGGCCGTAACATTGCCATGCAGCAGCTGAGCGTCCACGCCTGGGCCGGCAGCCCGCCATTCCTTGGGGACCCGTACGTTGTCCAGATACATGGGACAGTTTCTATCGCCCTGCATACCTGCCTTGTTTTCGTCCGGGCCGAAGGAAAGACCTTCGGCATCCGCCGGAACGTAAATCAACGCGACCCCTTCATCTCCCAGTTCCGGATCGGTGGTGCACAGGACACAGTACACGTCGGCTTCTCCGCTGTTGGATCCCCACATCTTTGTGCCGTTAATGACCCATTGATCCCCCTCCAGCTTGGCTATGGTTCGAATTTTTTTCCCCTGGAGAATAGGGTTCTCGATATCGCAACCGCCCCCACCGTGGGATCCTCCTGGTTCCGTCATGGAAAAACATCCCATTTTTAATTTCGGACCGCAGAACTCGGGAGCAAATTGATCCAACACCGCCTTATTTTTCGCCAATATGGCGGGGAAGAACGCCCAGGCAGTTACCGTAGCAGCGGTACCGACCCCGCTATCACCGCGTCCGAGCTCTTCATGCATAACCGAAGCACCGAGGACCTCTGTCATTCCCATACCGCCATATTCTTCCGGAAACGGCGCTTTCTGATGCCCGATGTCCGTCAAAGCCTGAAGGATTTTTTTAACGAGGACATGCTCCTTGTCGTCGTCAATCTCCTGTCGTAACGGCATGATCTCTTTGTTTACAAATTCCCGGTACATCTTGGCCATCATCTTGTGCTCTTTAGTGAGGTACGGTTGATCAAGCATGTTCATTTTCCTTTCTTTTTAAGTAATAGAAGCATCGCCGAGGCAGTAAGAACGCAAAGTGCCGTATAAAATGCGCTGGGGATTGCGCCAGCTTCACCCGGATGGGCAAGCGCCAGTACGCTTCCAAGCCCAGCGTTCTACATCCCCACCTCTATCATCAGTGTCCGGCGCTGTTTTCCCGGCAATTTCAGGAGTGAACCAACGCTAAATGCCAGAAGATACCCTGCAATGTTCATAACCAGCATAGCAATCGCAAGTGCCGCACTCAGCGCAAGTAAACGCTCCCGATTGGCTGCAACCACCACGAGAATGATGCTAAGAAAAAGATACATGATTCAATTCCGTTAAAATATAAACGTAATAGGTACCGTAACATCATGCTGAAACACCCCGTAAGCAGGAATAGGCCGAAATGAGCGTTTTGAAACTATCTCATTAAGTTTCATTTCAATCCGTGTTGTGTCAAGAAGAAAGAAAAAAGAACTGTACCCATTTTTTCCACTAGAGAGACAACTGTGGCGATGGTTCCCTGGCTTGCGGCTTGCGGCGAAGCGTTCGATCAATTACCATATTGATTTCTAATTGTTATAATAGCATGTTAAACGCATGAATAGGAAAATCGTAAATATACATAGGATGACTGACAAACGGAATGACGATTACGTTCCCGGTACGGCTGAATACCGCATTGGTCTGATATGGCCGTTGACCCGGGAAATTGCATCTTTGAGCGTGAAACACGATTATAACCCAGATCTATTTGATCAATCTCGTGAGGAGCGTGTAGAATTTCTGTGCAACATTCCAACACATTTGTGTCGTCTACGCTATTTTGGCGATAATCGTTGGTCTCTTGGCTTCTATACTTATAGCCATAATAAATATGAATTGTGCGTTGGCTCCGGATAGTCAATTCGCTGACCTTGTCTTTGAAGCGCTTTAGCTTTTGGCATGGAAACAGCTCTCTGAACAACTTGGAATTCGCCAGAATATGATCAGTGATTATGAAAGAGGAAAGCGTCGCCTGTCACCTTCAATGGCAAAACGCATTGCAAAAATCCTTATAATCAAGGTCGATAGAATGTCTTGGTGCGAACAACCGCTTGTCCCAAAATGCCGTATTTTTGACAGAGGCCTGTATACGTGTTATTATACGTACAATCTTAGAGAAGGGTGATGATATGCAAAAAAAACTAACTGTTACAATAAATGAAGAGGTTTACGACGGATTGCATGCGGTAATTGGGCCAAGGAAAATTAGCCGCTTTATTGAAGAGTTGGTTCGTCCACATGTGTTAAAAAAAGATATGTACGCTGCTTACAAAGAGATGGCTGCCGACCAAAGCAGAGAATCCGAAGCTATGGAATGGGCCGAAGGTACTATTGGAGACATTCATGATGAAAAGGGGTGATGTCTGGTGGGTGAATTTCGAACCTTCTATCGGTGATGAGATCCGCAAGCAAAGACCTGCCATCATCGTCAGCAATGATGCGGCAAATTATTATCTGAACAGAGTCCAGGTTGTGCCTATTACGAGTAATATTGGTAAGATTTACCCAAGTGAGGCATATGTAACCTTTCATGGTAAGAAGTCGAAGGCAATGGCCGATCAGATTACTACTGTAAGTAAAAAACGCCTTATCAATTCCGCGGACACTATTTCCGCTACCGAAATGGAAGGGGTCAGCAAAGCCATTACTACTCAATTAGATCTTTAAGGCAGAATCGGGTAGCCGGGGGTTTTTCTCCCCATAGTCAAAATCAAACAAAAATGCCATGGATAAATACTGAATCGTGTACGGGATGCCGAACATGTGTAGATGAGTGCCCTGCCGGGGCAATTTGCATGGAAAAAGACGTTGCGCTTATAAATGAAGACGAGTGCATACGATGTGGCGTTTGTCACGATGTATGCCCGGAGAATGCAGCCCGTCATGACGGAGAGCGAGTCCCTGAAGAAGTGCAATCAAATCTGGCTTACGCCAGAAAATTGCTAACGCATGAATATTATTCCAATGATAAGACAAAGCAAAAGCAGCTTATCGAACGTTTAAAACGTTTTTATACTAAAAATAAAAAAGTGACGGAAAAAACCATTGAGCAGCTTGAAATTCTGAAGAACACGGAATTCCTATAGTAAAGCTCAGTCTTTTTTATGCAACACTGGGGTAAACCAATACGGGGAGTCGTATTTATAATATCACCCTAGTGTGGACCTTCAGCTTAGAACCTTTTTTTATGGCAAAGTCCGAAATGCCCCCCTCGGCAAGTAGACTTTTCATTCCTGGGAATTCTGTATGCGAAAAAAGCTTGTAATTGTTAATGGGCCGCCTGGTGTCGGAAAAACGACAACCTGCAGGAAACTGCAGCAGCTTCTCCAGAGAAGTGCCTGGCTTGACGGTGACTGGTGCTGGATGTCAAACCCCTGGACCGTTACCGAAGAGACCAAGAGGATGGCCGAGAACAATATGGCTTTTTTGTTAAACAGTTTTTTGAATTGTTCTGAATATGAATTTATACTCTACTCATGGATTTTTCGTAATGATGACGTGATCAGTCTTATTCTCGAAAAACTGATACCGTCTGACTTCAAGCTTTATAAATTTACACTGACATGCGATCCTGATGTTTTTCTCAAAAGGCTCGAAGGTGAAAGGGAAACAGACAAGATTCCGATGTGTATTGAATCGCTGTATCAATGCGAGCAAACAGAAACGGAAAAGGTCGATACTACCAATAGATCGGTTGAAGAGGTTGCACGTATCTTGTACGATCGGATTCAAAAGACATAGCATAACCGTATATTACGCACTCGACCAGGAACCCGGGGCGGCTTTTTTGCATAGTATTTTTTGGTGATTTCGCAAAAAAAGGAGGGGGTATATGAATCGCTATCTTTTGGTTTTCGTTTTAGGGGCGGCATTATGCATATCAGGCCTTACCAATATTGCTGTCCTTGCGGCAGATGACACGGCAAATGATGTTCAGATCAACACGCCGGAGGAAGCGGCCCAGTTTGCAGCAAGGCTGGCAAATGAAAAATGTCAAAAGTCATTCGGCAGATCACCCTTTGTGCCTGATTCATATCCCGCAAGACTCACAGGATCGAGTTGGAACTATCGACCAGACACCATCGCAACTTGAAAACCTGGATGATATTGTAAATGAGGAACCGTAAACTTTTCCGTTGACTTGTTACTATACTTCTAATAGTTACTCGAAATAAAATAAATTCTCAGGGCGGGGCGAAATTCCCCACCGGCGGTGATTCAGCAGCGTTTATAGTGCAGAAAAGCCCGCGAGCGCCTGTTTTTTTTAACAGGGTCAAGCAGATCTGGTGCGAATCCAGAGCCGACGGTTACAGTCCGGATGGGAGAGAATGTAGCTATTCAAATGCTTCAGTTCCTGCTTCTCTGGTGCTGATTGTAAAGAATTGTACAGAAATGACGGACAATCAACGGGCCTGTTTTAAGACAGGCCTGGAATCTGTTTCTGTACTGATTTTAAACATCTCCGCTTGCGAAGTACGGTCCGGATCTCTCATACCCTGATATCATTAACCGTTTAATTGATATGGGAGATTATTATGAACGAGCAATTTCTGTTATCGCAATTCGGAGACTCCATTGGTCGAGTCGAAAAAGCCATTGATGATTTAAGCCATGGCAAAGGCATTTTGCTTGCTGACGATGAAAATCGGGAGAATGAAGGCGATCTGATTTTTCCTGCGGAATCAATTTCAGTTCCGCAGATGGCAACACTTATCAGGGAATGTAGTGGAATAGTCTGTCTTTGTATTACTGATGACAAGATACGCCGGCTGAATCTGCGGCCAATGGTAAAAAACAACACCAGCGTACATAAAACAGCTTTCACGGTTTCAATAGAGGCCCGTTTGGGTGTTACGACAGGAGTATCCGCCGCGGATCGTGTCACGACGATCAAAACCGCAATCGCGGATGAATGCAAGCCTGATGATTTAAACAGTCCGGGCCATGTTTTTCCACTTCACGCTCATCCCGACGGTGTATTGGGAAGAAGGGGGCATACGGAAGGAACTGTAGACCTCATGGGCCTTGCGGGCTTGACGCCTGCAGGTGTTTTGTGTGAATTGACGAATAAAGACGGAACCATGGCCCGTTTACCGGAAATTGTGGCTTTCGCGAAAAAGCAGGACTATACGGTTTTAACCATTGAAGACATTGTCAATTACAGATCTCGCGTGATGCATAAAACAGCTTTGAAAAGGAGATATGATTGAAAATTAGAGTCGCAACTGAATCGGACCGCAACGAAATTCTGAATATTCACAGGCAGGCCTTTGGTGATGAAAAAGGTCCCGTAATTGCCAAACTCGTCGACGATTTGCTGGATGATGAGACAGCAAGACCTGTTCTATCCCTCGTAGCTGTTGATGACGGCAAGTTGGTCGGTCATATCCTCTACACCAAAGCAATCATCACCCAAACAGAAGAAGTCGTATCCGCTCAGATATTGGCGCCGCTGGCGATACTTCCCGTCGCACAAAAACGCGGAATCGGGCAGGCGCTGATTAACGAAGGATTAAAACAATTGCAAGCATCAGGAACAGAATTAGTGTTTGTACTCGGACACCCGACATATTACCCGCGTTGCGGATTCGCACCGGCAGGCGTGCGTGGTTTCGAAGCGCCCTATCCAATACCCGAAGAGCATTCCGCGGCATGGATGATACAGGAATTGAATGGTAATGTGATCGGACGAATCAATGGCAAGGTTCAATGTTCAGAAGTTTTGAATGAGCCCCAACATTGGAGAGAATAATTTCGATATATCAAGATATCATCTCAAGTGAGTCCGGATTGGGACATTGAAATTGACAATAACGGACCGGCTTTGGACTTGGAAATTCTTATGGGAATCAAAAGCATTAAACAGGATAATTTCGTAAAAAGCACTGAAGAACGATATGATACGTAAGCTAAAAACAGAAGAAATAGACGATGTTTTGGATATCTGGCTGAAGGCATCGTTAACGGCACATAGGTTTATCGATGAAGCGTTCTGGAAATCGAATCTGGATGCCATGCGTACCATTCATATCCCCTCTTCTGAAACTTATGTGTATGAAGCGGATGATATTATAAAGGGGTTTTTCTCCATAAAAGATGAAACGCTTGCGGCTATGTTCGTCTCCCCGGAGTTTCAGGGCAACGGTATCGGCCGCGGATTAATGGATAAAGCCAAAACCTTGAGCGACCGTTTGGAACTGACTGTATATAAGGAAAACACCAGGGGGATAAATTTCTATATAAAATGCGGATTTAAACCCATAAAAGAAAAAATCGACGGGTATACCGGACATATCGAGATTTTGATGATATATTCAACAGGACAACTATGAAAATCAAGATATTTACAACAGGCGGAACAATCGACAAGATATATTTTGACCAGAAATCCGAATATCAGGTGGGTGATCCGCAAGCCAGGGGCGTTTTGGAAAAAGCGAATGTTGTGGTGGATTATGAAGTTGAATCCATTTTAAAAAAGGACAGCCTCGATCTGACGGACTCGGATCTCGAACTCATAAGATCAAAAGTGGAATCAACCCCGTATGATAAAATTATCGTTACTCATGGTACCGATACAATGATAAATACGGCAAGAGTGCTTGAGTCCGTTGGGGGGAAAACGATCGTTATGACAGGTTCCATGTACCCGGCCCAATTTAAAGAGAGTGATGCCGTATTCAACATCGGATGCGCGATAATGTCCGTTCAAATTCTCGGCCCCGGTGTCTATATCGCTATGAATGGCCGGATTTTCAATCCACGGTATGCCCGGAAAAATGTGGAACGGAACAGGTTTGAAGAGACGGGCATATAACAAAAAATCCCCGGGAAAGACGTAACGAATCCCTTAATGCCGGATCTCCGGAAAAGAGAGCTAACATGATGATGATTAAAAAGGTTAACTCCAGAGAACTGTTTATGGGCAGGTTGGATCATGGTGCTGATCTGCTGGAACAAATCACCGGTATCTGCCGGGAAAACAACATTCAGCTCGGACGGGTGGAGGCAATCGGCGCCGTACAGAAAGCGTGCCTCGCATATTACGATCAGCAGACCTTTGAATATCGCTTCTTCACCATGGATAAGCACCTGGAAATAACAAAACTCGTTGGAAACATCTCCCTTAAGGACGGCGTCCCCTTCGTCCATGCACATATCACCCTGGCCGACGAGACGGGAGCGGTCTATGGCGGGCATCTCTCTCCGGGAACAACGGTTTTTGCATGTGAAGTCTTAATAGAATCCATGGAGGGCGCGATTTTCGAAAGAAAGTTTGACGAAACGACCCGTCTGCCCCTTTGGGCCGGGGTGGAATAGCACGAAGAATCTTTAGTAGTTACAGCCGCTTAACCATCCAATCATGCCGGATACCGACAAAAAAAGGGAATTCGGCATTTCCCCTCTCTATGACACCCCCATTATTGTATTTGAAATTATAATACGATTACACTATTCTGATTGTGCGGATTGCTGTTATGTGTCGCGATTCCCAGAAAGCCATTCAGAAAACGACTCACAAAGATAAAAACCGTCATGAATACTATTTCTAACATTTAAAGAAAGGAGGAAGCATGAAGAGGGCGAAGGTTTGGATCGCCGGTGCATTGTTCGTCCTGCCGGCAATTCTTTTATCATTCACCACCACACTGGCGCTTTCCGCCAGACCACCTTCGGAAGCGGCGAATGAAGGAAAACAGACGGCATCTTCCGAATACACTTTAACCGTGTTGAATCCACAAGGCCATGTCAAAAAAGATAAGGGGCTTACACCAAGGCTGGATACGCTGAGGGGTAAAAAAATTGCCATGTGGCTGACAGCCACACCGGATCAGTTGTATGCCGGGAAAGGTGCGGAGCTATATGATATCCTGGAAAAAATGCTCAGGGATAAATACCCGGACATCCGGATCGTTCGTTACAGCGATTTACCGATGAAATTCATGCCCGAGAAAGAAGTTGCGGACGCGATTATTGCGGCTGAACCCGATGCCGTCGTGGCCGGCTTCGGCGGGTGATGAGGGTGTGTCGGTGCGATGGGTTCCATCGCCATCACCCTCGAAGAAAAAGGTATTCCTACCGTATCACTTTACAATGAGCGCCATGAAGCACGCTTCATGGGCGTGGTGCTTACCAAGGGTTACATAGACTATCCGGCCATCAATTTTAATGAATACGACACATTTACATCAGAAGGGATAGCGCGTTTAGCTTCTGAAGCATTTCAATTTATTGAAAAAGGCCTTACCAGTTGGAAACCTGAATACATGACGGCAACGGGCGAAAAGTGGACCCCCACGGAAAAGGAATTTTCATTCACCGCCGCGACCTTTCAGGAAACCCTCGATAATTTTAACCGCGCTTATCTGAAGATGGGCTGGAGTGATGGTTTGCCTCTCGTTCCACCCACAAGGGAGCGTGTGGACGCAATGCTGACAGGAACGCCTCTGTCCGCGCAAACGGTGATCGGTACATGGGGGCCAACCAATGCCGAATATACAGTGGAGAAAATTGCCATCGTATCGGCCATGGCGGGTGCCAGGCCGGAATATATGCCAGTAATTATCGCGGCGCTAAAGGCAATCACCGGGGTAAAATGGGACACCTACTGGCAGACCCAGAGAGCGACGGCCCCGCTTGTGATCGTGAACGGTCCCTATGCAAAGAAAATAAGAATCAACTCATCTTCGAATGCTTTTGGACCGAATCCCAGATATCCGGCCGGTGGTGCGATCGGTCGTGCAATCAATCTTGCCATGGCGGTCATCCCCGGAAACGGAAGAGGCATCGCCCCCTCTAACCTGGCAGGCAACCCGGCGACATACGCCGGTATTGTTCTGGCTGAGGCGGAAGACGTCATGTCGATGGGAGAAGGCTGGGCCCCGGTCAGTGTTCAACTCGGCTATCCCGCGGATACAAATCTGGTGACTGTGCTCGGCATCGATCAGATGGATATGAGTATGACGGGATCAGTAGCCAATGCAGCCGCTGCTGTCACTCCCAACAAGGATATCTGGCCCCGCGACAGGAAACAGTGGGAAAAGCAGTACGCGGGCGCGCTGGTGGTCACCGAAATGCTGACGGTGACGGCCGGACTGATGGGGGATGCAACCAAGGCAAGTTATGCGGAGGAACTCTGGGACCTGGCCCGCATCCCCGTGGACAAATTCAAAGACCTTGTTTTGAAAAGTGAATTTGGCGCGCCCGTAGAACCCAGTGAGTTTGTCAAAACGTTACTGTCTGAACCGGATGTCATCGAGAAAGGAGTGCCGATGGCGGCCGCACCGGGGAATTACCTGGTCGTGGTCGCCGGCGGGCATTGAGTCTGAGCGCCCTTTTCGTGGCTCGGTGCGAGCCGCTGGATGAGCGTTCCCGTTTCAGTGGAGATAGAACTTCCGTAGATTTATCTCTTCCGGAATTCACCCCTTTTCTTTACTATTTATGAACCCCGGCGTCATTTTGATGATGCGCCGGGGCTCTTTTTTTAATCCGCCGCCGTCACTTCCAGGGTCGCCTCGATCAAATCCACGGAATTCCCACCGGCCATTATTTTGAATGTGCCCGGTTCCACAACCCGGTGCATATCACGGTTCAGAAAGGACAGTGCTTCGGGCCCGATAATGAATTCAACGGTTTTCGTCTCGCCCGGTTCAAGCGTCACGCGTTCGAATCCTTTAAGCTCCTTGACAGGCCGTGTAATCGAGCTGACCTCATCCCTTATGTAGAGCTGTACGACTTCATCCCCTTTTAATCTGCCGGTGTTTGTCACATCCACGGTCACTTTGGTTTTTCCATACGTCCCTGTTTTGCCCGGGGTAAGGTTCAGATTGTCATACTTGAAGGTCGTATAACTGAGACCATATCCGAATGGATAGAGAGGCTCGGGTGTCGAGGCGACGTATCCGCGCCGCGCCGTCGGTTTATGATTATAGAAAACAGGCAACTGCCCCACGGAACGGGGGACAGACAAGGGAAGTTTCCCCCCCGGGTTGTAGTCACCGAACAGGACATCCGCCACGGCATTACCGCCTTCCTGCCCGAGATACCACCCTTCGAGAATAGCGGGCACATTTTCAGCGATATAATTGATGGCGTTGGGCCGGCCATGGAGAAGAAAGACAACCACCGGTTTTTTAAGCCTGAGCATTTCCTTTACGAGCTCGTTCTGGTTTCCCATAAGTTCCAGGCTGTCCCTGTCTCCGAGGTGACCGATCCATGCCTCGCGAGACGTAAATTCATTCCCGCCCAGCGCCAGAACAATAACATCGGCTTTTTGCGCCACTTTTACGGCTTCTTCGATTCGCCTTGCGTTTTTTGCCGGGTCACCCATCTTGGGCGCTTCAAAGCTGAAAGTCCCGGGGTCCGTTTCGGTAATCCTGCACCCCTCGGCGAAAATTATCTTCTGGCCGGAAGCCGCCCTGTTTTTAATCCCCTGGAGAATGCTGACACCGCCCTCCGGGAAACCGCTGTAGTTGCCGAGATGAACCCCTTCCGCATTGGGTCCGATCACGGCGATCGTTTTATATTCTTCCCTGGAGAGCGGAAGAACACTTTCGTCATTCTTCAATAAGATAATTGCTTCCCGGGCCGCCTTCAAGGCGAGGGCTTTATGCGCGGGATCTTTATATATCTTTTCCGCATCGTTCGGATCGACGTATGGATCGTCGAAAAGACCGGTAATGAATTTGGATCGAAGTACCCTTCGGACGCACTTGTCGATAACTTCCTCCGAAACCACCCCCTGCCTGACCAGGCCGATGAGGCTGTCGTACATCTCGGTATAGGGCAGTTCGATATCGACCCCGGCTTCTATCGCCTGCCTCGACGCGTCTTCCCTGGAGGCGGCCACATGATGCTTTTCTTTGAGCTCCTTGATGCCGTAATAGTCAGAAACGGTGTGGCCTTCAAATCCCCACTCCCGCCGCAGAATGCCTTCCAGCAGTTCAACATTCGCATGGGACGGCAGGCCGTCTATTTCATTATAGGAGGGCATGATACTCTGCAGATTCGCTTCCTTCACCGCGGCTTCGAAAGGTTTGAGAAAGTATTCCCGGATGACCCTTTCCGAGTAGTTCGCGGGCCCCACATTCGTGCCGTTTTCCGGCTGTCCGTGAACAGCGAAATGCTTTCCCGTAGCGATAACATGGGCCTTGTCGATGAAAGCGGAGTCTCCCTGGAAACCTGTCACGGCCGCCACCCCCATCCGTGAAGCGAGGTAGGGGTCTTCCCCGTATGTCTCTTCCGTCCTACCCCATCGGGGATCCCGCACAATGTCCAATACGGGCGAAAGAACCTGCTGGGCGCCCCGTGACCGGACTTCACGCGCAGTCGCCGTGAACACGTCTTTTACCAGTTCGGGATGCCATGTGGATGCAAGGGCGATCGCCTGGGGAAAAGAGGTCGCCTTTGTTGTGGCCAGGCCGTGCAGCGCCTCTTCATGGAACATGACGGGAATACCCAGGCGCGTATTCTCGATCATCCATTTCTGTACCGTATTGGTAAATTCGGCCATCTCCTTTGGCCCGCGCCGGCCGCTCGGCCTCGATATCTGTCCGATACCATGCTTGAACATATCGGCCGCACGCTCGGGAAGAAATTTTCCCTCTTTATCCACAAACGATGTCTGGGCATCCGAATCGAACCCCAACATCTCCATGGTGCTTGTCAGTTGCGCCACTTTTTCTTCCAGGGTCATTCGTGGTAGAAGATCCGAAACCCTGTCCGCAACAGGTAATGAGGCGTTTTTATACACTGGGATATCCTGGGCATATACTGCTGTCTGCAGCAGGAACAACAATATCAATAGCGTTCTCATATAAGCGTTTCTCCCTTTTCCCGGGACAGAGCACCCAACGGGATTTCGATTTCATGTGCAGCCGATGTAGCGGCGGTTGCCGGTCTGATGCCTGTTATCTTCTTGGGACCCTTACCCTGTAATAATAATGTTCGTCCTGCAGAATATTGACATATTTCTTACGTTTGTTAACCGCTCGCTTCAATATCGATTTCAGCCCGCCCGAGGTATAAACATTACGCTTGCTTAATCCTTTATAGGAAATTTTTCTGACGGGCTCTCCGACTTTCAGGCCGCCCTTTTCGGCAACGGAGCCGGGCCTGATTTCCGTTATTACAACCTTACTGTCTTTGATTTTCACTTTGAATCCATATAAATCAAACACATCGTATTTATTGTTCGCCTCGGCGTCCTCATCCTTATCTTCCTCGTATTCATCTATTTCATCTTCCTCAGCCACATCCGGTGCAGCCGCCACGTCTTCATACTCGTCTATTTCCTCATCCTCATAGGGTTCAGCTATCTCCTCGGCATACTTTTCATTTTTCTGGGTCACATGCATTCCGGCCTTTTTATTTGACATCGGATGAAATAACGCACTCCCCCCCGCATAGAGATCCGCTCCCACGAGCTTCCCCTGGCTGATTTGAAACACCATGGCTTTGTTGGAATACTCGATTATCTCTTTTGTCATAATGTCGGGTTGGTCGTATGCGGAAAGGATCTCCTGAAAACCGGAACCGATACCGAGCCCAGATGAGAACTTGCCCTTGAAAGCGGATTTGATGTGTATTGCCTCGATAACTGTCCCACCGCTCATGGTCTCGATTGAAAGACCGATCGAGTCATAGGGCATCAGAACCGTGCCGGTTTCGATCTCCTTTATTGTATCGGGTGGTCCAAGCAGGACCATTGCGTTTGTTAACGCCATACCAGGTTTGAGGGTTTTATTGATGACGATTTTTGAATTATCCGCGGCGGCCGCAATTCCAAATGACATTGACCCGATCATTATCATCGTCGATAAAATCAATAACGAATGAAAAAATTTGGTTTTTCTGATCATCGCCATGTTTCCTCCTTCACAAAAAATTGTATGGGCCAATTGCCTGTACGTTATGAGATATGATTTTAAAGGCTGAGTTTCACATATTCGGGCAGAAATATAGTTAAAACTGGATTTGCTGTCAAATGCATAATCCATGTGAAACCCGAGTGTTGATTATGATAAGTTATTTTAACATTTCAAAATACTTGATTTTCAATCATATTATATCACCGGATGAAACTTTTCTACGGCTTTCGCCGAGATCCGCCCCTTTCCCCCTTGGGACCGACGCAAATCCACTTTCTTATCTCTATGATTTCCACTTGGTCCGATTGTGGTTTAAGCTTGTGCTATACAGGAAATTGTGTTCTACAATATTCGCTACGAGCTATTAAAAAAATGACAACAAATCAATTCTATCGAAAGGAGAGAAAACATGCCGGATTTCGGATCGCCTTTTTCAGGCCTGGCAAACGACAGGAAACTTACCGATGAAGAGCTCATTCGTGCGATTCGATTCATGATAGCCGCGGAATACGAAGCGATTCAATTATACATGCAGCTCGCCGAATCGACAGACAACAAACTTGCCATTGAGGTGCTCAAGGATATCGCCGACGAGGAGCGTGTCCACGCCGGAGAGTTCCTCCGCCTTCTTCACGCCCTGGACCCGGATGAAGAAAAATTTTATGCGGAAGGGGCAAAAGAAGTAGAAGAAGAGATTGAAAAAATGAAGTAGAACGAGCCCGATGGAAACGCTCGAAGAGAAAATTGAGAGGGTAGTCAGGGAGGGGATCGATGTCGTTCCGTACGATCCGATATGGCCGGAGCGCTTCGAGCAGGAGCGGCATCATCTCCTCTCCTGTCTGCCTGCCGGCTTGATTACCAGAATCGAACATTTCGGCAGCACGGCCGTTGCCGGGCTCGCGGCAAAACCCATTGTGGACATCCTGGTCGAAGTGACGAGCCTTGAAGAGACCAGGGAAAGGATTGCACCTGTTCTCGAAGCCCAGGGGTATGAATATTTCTGGCGCCCGTCATTTGGCGATGATACCCCGCCATTCTACGCATGGTTTATCAAACGGGACGGGAACGGGAACAGGACCCATCATATCCATATGGTCGAGGCCGATTTCGAACTCTTGGACAGGCTCCTGT
>CAXXKH010000003.1:0-797511 GCA_963677545.2 Desulfobacterales bacterium
TGTGATCCGGTTCTGTGTTTCCCAGGTGTCCCGGCCCCATAGTTCCTTGGCATCTTCGATCTTCACCTGGTCGTTAATAATATTGATCCATACCGGCTTGTCGGCCATGCCCTCCACCACAACGCCGTCCCAGCCCGCGTGTTTCAGCATGTTGCCAAACCGCCCGCCCAGATTGCCCCGCCAGAATTCGCAGGTCGGATAGGTCTCGGGAGACATTCCGCAAACGCTGGTTCTTGCTCCGGCGGGAACGCCGGTGCCCGCGAAAGGGCCAACCATGATGGGGAGGACATTACGGGGATCATAGGGATCCTTCATGTCATACTCGCCGGGAGCGACCGCCAGATCCCAGAAGATGGCCGTTCCCATGCCGTACCCGCCGCCGAACTCTTCATATTTTTCGGTATCTATTGTGCTGACGGATTTTGACGTCAGATCGATTCTCAATATTTTTCCTGTATATCCGCCTGTCATGGTCCTATTCCCCCTCTTTCTGGTTGTCATCTGATTCTTGTTTCAAAAAGCTCGAAAAGTCCCTCGGTGGCGGCGCGGTGGCGGCGCCATATCGACGTCATATCCGGCAATATCCCTTTGAGGCGGCGGCTCATGGACAAGTTTCAGCGCATTTACCGGACAGCCGCTGACACACGCCTGTTTGCCATCGGGACCTCCCTTTTCATCCCAGTAAGGGGTATCCAGACAGAGGTCGCATTTCATCGATATGTTTTTATCCGGATTCCAGACCGTTCGATGGGGCCTTTGGGGACAGGATTCAATACAGGTCCCGCAGCCGATACATTTATCCCCATCGATTACCCTGACATTGCCGTTTTCGGTATCCACATGACAGGCGTTGACAGGGCAGTTCTGCACACAAAGGGGTGTTACGCATTGTCTGCAGATGGACATGACGATGTCATAGGGATATTTTGTGAAGGATGGTGCATCACGGATGATCTGAATTCTCGAAAGCGAGAGGCTTGCTGCGCCTTCATGGGCCAGTGAACAGGCGTACATGCAGCTCTGGCAGCCGAGGCATAACCTGCTGTCGTGTACAATGTAGCCTTTCGACGATTCATAGGATGCGGTTTCCGAGCTCGGAGCCGCGGATGCAGGGACCGAAGCATATGTTCCCAGTGCGCCGGCGGCAACTGCAATGCTTCCGCTTTTCAAGAAATCGCGTCTTGAAACCGTTTTTTTGATTTCTTCGTTTTTTTTGGATCCAGCCATATTGTTATCTCCTTCCACAATTAAAAAACGATCGTTAAAGATCAGCCACAAAGACACTAAGTCACAAAGATCATATTATAATTCTTTTGTTACCGTATTATCAGGTTAAAAAATCGATATAGGCGCTCCCTAATGAGTGAAAAGGGTATATAATAATATAATGGATGGACAGGAAATTATAGTACGGCACCGAGTGTACACCAACTACCAGTTAGTATGTCAAGAAGAAATCCATCCGATATGCAATCGGGTCAGAATGCGATAGATATGGCATTACTGTGTCAGTAGCGCTTATTTGTTCTTGGGGGGGAACTGCCATGGATACTTTTGTTACTGGAAAGTTATTGGACCCCCATCTTTTTTATGCAACATTAAGGATAACGATAGCGGATTCGAACTTGATTTCCAGACGGGCATCACCGAGGAGCTGGACCTGGGAACTCTTCACTTGCTCAGGGACCTTTCTTTTGTCAAAAACCTCGATCTGGAACTTGGCGGTCGTTTTTTATATTTATCGATAAAGATCATTCATTTAGTAATTAAGATTTATTATAAATATTATTTTGAATATTAAAATTACTTGACATATTTCTTAATTCTGTTTATTGGTTAAATTAATCTTTAAAGATATATCGATTCAAAATTCTCATAAAAAATTAGTTCACTACGGAGAACTAAATGGTCTGCGGTCTATCTAATACGACACCGACTTTACTTTTCCCTGCACGGAAATAAGGAAAGCGTCCGTTCATCTGCAAGTGGTCTGCTGTATGCTCTTTTCGGCTGTTTAACGAGTTAGAAGTAGTAGAGAGTATCTGGTTTCACCCAAACCTTCGTTTGGGAAAAGTAGTCCCTTCGCGTCAGATTACAAATGATTCAAATAACAGAACAATAACCAGAACGGCTTAACGATGTCGATGCGGTTGATATTAAACCTGTCTTTTAATGTAAACCACAAAAACAAGGGGGGCCTATAGCGTATTGAAAAAAGGATGTCTATCGACGAATTGGACCAGTTATCACAGCCAATTTCAAAACGACTCATTTTGACCGATCTCCAGGTGGACGATCCGCCTTGGGCTTGATCTCATTTATGGTGGGAAACGTTTTGAAAATGGCTCGTCAGCATTAATTGGGCACATTTCAAGGATAACAAGGAAACTGTCATTTGTTTGCAACCATTAGAAAAGGGGGGGTCCTATGGGAGACAGAATTGGTTTCTTGTTGAAACGTTTACTTTTGTTGTGTCTTTTTCTTTGTTTGCTGGGATGGATACCGGGGCAGGCATTTGCTCAGGAGAATGAAGGGGGAGACGGGGATCAATTCGTACTTGAAGAGATCGTCGTCACCGGCTCGCGAATCATACGCCGCGATCAAGAGTCGAACAGTCCGATCGTTACGGTCGATGCCGCGGAGTTCGAAAAGCAGACGGGCCTGAACGTCGAATCCTATCTGAACCAGCTGCCGGAGTATAATCCGGCCTCATCGCCCGTGACCGCGGCCAATCAAGATGTACAGATCACGCCGGTAAACTCGGTCGGCGTCGCCACGATATCGCTGCGCGGCTTCGGTCCCAACCGTAACCTGAGCCTGGTCAACGGCAAACGAGAGGTCCCGGTCAACGCACTGATGTGGACCGACATCAACGGCATTCCATCATCCCTGATCGAGCGTGTGGAAACGATTTCCGGCGGCGCATCCGCCGTGTATGGTGCGGACGCTGTCGGCGGTGTGACCAACTTCATCCTCAAAAGAAATTACGAGGGGTTTGAATTCGATGTCCAGTATGGTGTAACTGAGCAAGGTGACGGCGAAGAAACCCGTATAAGCGCCCTGCTTGGCGCCAATACTGCCGACGATCGCGGCAACGTCACCTTTGGCGCCGAGAAATATAGACGAGACTCGGCCCTGGAGAGGGAGCGCGACTGGTATACAGACCGCTGGAACGACCCTAATGCGGCCGGTTATTTCTTCTTCCTCAATGGTACCAACGGCTACAGCTGTAATCCTGTATGTCCGAACCAGGGGGCACTCAAGGCTCTATTCGGTGGCGAGAATCCCGCCGCCTGGTATTGGAGTTTTGGCCCGGACACCGCGCCATATAACTCTGGTCTTGAGGTAAAATTCAATAAAGACGGCACCCTCTGGGTACAGGGTAACCCAATAGGTGAGTCCAGGTCCCAGTTAGTCAAAGACGGCGGGCTGTATGGAGCCAGGCTCGTGTTTGACAATCAAGACTCATCGAACACGACAACCTTTTTAGGGACTAAATATAACAGAGTCCAGGGCTATGTCAGTTCCCCCCAGGACCGCTATTCGATCTACGGCAGCGGCCACTATGACTTGAGCGATTGGCTGACTGTATTCGCCGGTGCGAAAATGGCGGAAAGCGTGACCCGCACGTACCTGATGGGCACCAGTGTCATCACCGGCTGGGAGGCCACTGTTCCTTACAACCCAACGACGGACAGTCCGATTGACCCGACACTGGATTACACCGATGCGGCTGTACTGGCCGCGGTAGCAGCCGATCCCGCCGCCTATTTCGCAGCCAACCCCAACCCGAACTTCATCGGCACTGGTGAATCCGGTGCCGGACATCCGGTTCCGGCGGAGCTGGCGTGGCTGCTGAACTCCAGGAGTGATCCAAGTGCAAGATGGCAGCCGCAGTGGTACCCCGAGAACAGCCTGCCGGGCCGTCAAACCTATAACACCATCACTACATGGCAGATGGAAGGGGGGCTGAATTTCGAGATGCCCTTCCGCGACTGGAGCGGTGAACTCTATTGGAGTCACGGCAAATCCGAGACCTACAATGTGGCCGGCGGCAACTTGTCCCTGCAACGTTACCGTGCTCTGATCAACTATCCCGACTATGCCCGAGGCGCCGAAGGTACCGGCAACATGTATTATGTCGTGGAGAGCGAAAACGGCCGTGAAGTAGTCGACACCCAGCGCCCGGCGTTCGGTGTGGGTGACTTCGCCTGTACCTCCGGTTTATATGACACGATATTCAGCGATGAGCCGATGTCGGAAGATTGCTATAATGCTCTCAACGCCAAGCTGCAGACACGCACGGAAATGACCCAGGACATCGTCGAACTCAACCTGCAGGGCAGTGTGGTCGACCTGCCGGCCGGTGAACTCCGTGCCGCGCTCGGTTACCAGTACCGAAAGGTCCAGGGCGAGTTCAATCCCGACATCCTGCAAGCGCAGGATTCCTTCCAGGATCAGGTGGTCGGCGTTTACCCGACGGGATACCTGGATGCCAAAACCGAGGTCAACGACTACTACGCCGAGGCCCTGATACCTGTCCTGTCCGACCTGCCGTTCATGAAGAAACTGGAGCTCGAAGCGGGCGCCCGTTTCTCGAGTTACGATGAGACCGATAACGAGGAATGGACTTACAAAGTTCTGGCCAGCTGGACGGTCAAGGACTGGTTTCGCGTGCGCGGCGGTTACAACCGCGCAACCCGGTCGCCCAACCTTGGCGAGCTGTTTCTGAATCAGCAGGAAATCTTCACGGGCGGCGGCAACTTCGGCGATCCGTGCTCGGTGCGTGCGAATGCACCGTGGGGCGCTGGCGGCACGACGCTCGCGGAAGACGAGGTCATCGGCGATAACGAGGGGCCTCCGGAGCTGGCCCCGGGCCAGACCCAGGCCGGCGCGGACTATACCCAGCAGCTCTGTGAGGCCATGATGGGTACAAGAGGTGCGGACGAATACTACCGTGGTATCGTCGGTGGTGTCGACCAAGAAGTCGACTTTACCCAGCAGAGTGGCGGCGGCGCCTTCGCCTGGGTGCTGCAGGAGGGAAACCCCCTGTTGGATCCGGAAATCGCGGACACCTGGACGCTCGGTTTTGTCCTGAACTCGCCGTTTTACAACCCGTGGCTCGGGGGCATCACCCTGGGGTTCGACTGGTACAGCATTGAGATCGATGACGCCATCATGACGTTTTCGATCGACTACGCGAATTTCAACTGCTTCGGCACGGGGGCGGGACTCTCTCCGGAGGAACAGGCGGCCTCTCCGGCCTGCCAGCTGGTCCCGCGTGACCAGAACAACGGCGTGGCGCTGAACACCACGCTCTCCTACGATAACCAGGCCACGATCGAGACCCAGGGGTTTGACATCATGTTCAACTGGCATGCCGATATTGCCGCTCTGGTGGGTGTCAACGTACCGGGCAGCGTCAATTTAAATGTAAAGGCGACGATTCTGGACAGCTACGAAACCAGGCAGTCTGCGGCGCCGTACGACGTGCCGATCGAGTGGAAAGGATCTCTGGGCCCGAACCTGCCCGGAACACAGGGGGGCGCCTATGACTATCGCCTCTTCACCACGCTCACCTATGCCCTGGAAACCTGGAGCGCATCGTTGCGCTGGCGTCACCTGCCGGGAGTCTATACTGCCGGCTATGCCGAGCAGCAGGCGCTCATCGCCAACAACGCGAGGGTTGCGGCCGGTGGGGACGGCATCATTCTGGGCTATACACCGACCACGGAAATCGAGACGGATAGCTACGACATTTTCGATTTGTCCGGTTCCTGGGATATCAACGAGACGTTTTCGGTTCGTTTGGGTATTACCAACCTGTTTAATACAGACCCGACGGAAGTCGGCAGCACGGCCGGCTATGCGCCAGGCTCCGACCTGGACGTTTGTAACGATGCCCCGGGCTGCAGCAACCCCTCCTCATACAGCCTGCCTTCAACAGGCGGTTTCAACGGTGGTTACTACGACACCGTCGGTCGCCGCTTTTTCGTGGGGATGAAAGTCAGGTTCTAGCAGCACACGTTATATTGAAACTACCGGACGGCGGGGCGATGCCCCGCCGTCTTTTTCTTTAAAGGGACGTAATGTGTATTCAGGGGGTGGAGTGTCCTGAAACGGGGCAAAAAGACCGCGAATTAATTTGACTGACACTGGATTTCGTGTTAATGTTTGCGTCTCGAAGGAATGGATGGAAGCCTGTGCGCATATTAATTTAATGCTAATGTCAAAATGACAAAACAGGCGATATACGGCCTGCGCCATTTACGGAATACATATCCCAGCCTCTTATCCTGAATAACCTTTCCATCCTCCCAATAAGCACTTTTGCAACAATTAATATAATTACTACTCATCCCAAGGAGAACGCCATGAACACATTGTTTTCTTTTAACCGGATAATAAAGGTTCCGGCAAACACTTCCATGTTGTTGGTTTGCGTAATAGTCATTACGATGTTGAGTACCTCATGTGCCTCGGCGCCAACCAAGCAAACTGTATCGACCGATACGGCAGTCAATTCCTTAGCCGCAAAAGAAAGCTCAGAAAACATACTGAAGAAACTCGAATGCCGTGACGTAGAGGTGACAGGCACACGATTTAAAAGAAAAATCTGCGAGTTTAAAGAGACTTGGGTCGCCATCGATAAAGAGAACAGCGAAAAATCGGATGAGTTTGTCAGAAAGATGAATGATCAAGCCACTATAGTAAATCCCCAAGGATTACCAGCTTCGAATACAATATCTAATAGTGCAGTTACGTCACCTATGGGACAATAGGATGAAAACAGGTGAAAAATTAAGTTAATCATCTGAATAAAATGACGGTATTGGATGGTCAGATGCCTTTTGGCCCGGGGGTAGACGAGGTGCTTGAACAGTGGGAAGCGTAGGCATCTTCACTTTCCCGCAACATCCTTACCACAGTGCTTACATATTTTCGCCCTTTGCTTAATGATTTCAGCGCAGAAAGGGCACTCCCGGGTAAAGTGGCGTTCGTGGATTTTTTTTATGGCGTCGTCGACTGTTTCCTGAAGGATCCGATTTCCGAATTTCAGCCCTCTAAGCGGATCGATGGCGTCAATTGTTCCGATATCCCCCATCATTTCGGCCGCTTTTATCCGGACACGCGCGGGTTCCGAGCCGTCGGTAAGAAGCCTCAATATGGTAATGCCGTCTTTGGCGCCATAGCAGTCTGCCAGAATGGAAAACCCTTTTTTGATGGCTTCTTTCAGCATTTCCTGCTGCAAGACGGCTTCATCATCGATGACTTGTCCGGAGCCGCCCGCCGGGCTGAAGACAGGCAGACATTCATAGCCATCTGACCCGGGGTAGCGCATGCAGCGGTAAGAAGAGTTTCGGCCGTAATTTTCGCGCATGTTTTGCCAGCCGTTCTTATATATGGAACATTCATCGTTGAAACAGACATACAGGTAGGGCGTTCCCCATCCGAGCCCGTCTCCGATATTTATCGGCGGTACCTCCCAGAGGCTCATCTCTTTTTGACAGTGGGGGCACTTCGGTTTTTCGCTCTCAAGCAGTTTCTCCAGAATTTGTTCCTTGGTTTCAAAGGCCATGATGTTTGCTCCTTAGTATGCGCCCCGTAATTTATATCCTGACCCGTGGCAACAGTTTTTCCCTAAATACCGCAGGATTGGTACCCAACACACTCACAAAACTAAGGGCGCTGTCCATGTTTGTCAACCAGCATCGGAAAGTAATGACGGAATAATCATGTCATGATTTTGACGCTTTTTTAGGGAAGAAGAAAATAGAATTGGCGGAAAATCTTGCCTAGTTTCAGACCCGTAATAATATAACACCAAGATTTTATTTGATTGTTTGTAATGGCATATCGGTTGCATATAATGAAAACAGCCCGGAAGATGGTGAGGAAGAAATTGGCGGAATGATTTGGGCAATCATGAATTCGCTTTTTAAAGAGTGATGAGTAAGAAATCGATGGGAAGGATCAGGGTATCATGAAATCCGCTTTGCAAAGAATGATGAGAGATACCATATCGGTTACGGGGATGCTTTTCGGTATTGCCAAGAAGATCGATTATAAAACGTTGAATCATTATATCATTGGAATGAACGAATGTCTTACATTGGATAATATACTGCTGGAGGCTTCCCGCTGCCTGAAAGATATCTTGAATTACCAGCTGTTTGCTTTCGCTGTTCAGAACAAGGATCGACTCGATGTCTGGATAGATCCCAGAATTTATCAGCAACCCCTGAGTAAGGTTATCGAGCGGGATTTTGGTACGAGTTCAGACCAGCACATCCATTTTTTCAATGATGACGGTGTTGATGCCGGAATGCAGATGACGTTCAATGGGGCTAGCCTGGTATCGCATGTGATCATGAATCCCCATGGTATGGCGAGGTTCTATGTCCTGCCAAAACGACGAATGATGCCCTATCACAATGAAATACTCGAGACGATCGTTAAAACCATCGGGGTTGCCTTAAACAACTGCATGAATATCAAGCGGCTTGAGAGCGATGTGGCGCTGGATCCGCTGACAGGCTGTTATAATCGACGGGAATTTGACCGTCTGATTAAACACCATATTGCCGCCGCACAGCGGCACGAAAAGAGTGTGTCGCTGATTATGCTTGATATCGATCATTTCAAGCAGGTGAACGATACCTACGGGCACCCGGCGGGAGACGCGGTGCTGGCCCAGATTGCCGCCGCGGTCCGAAAGGTGATCCGTAAAGACGATTATCTGTTTCGGTACGGCGGTGAGGAGTTTGTTGTGGTGCTGCCGGACACTCGAATAAGGCGTGCCATCGGGCTGGCGGGCAGGCTGAGACGGATTTTGGAGACCCTCGAAATTAAGCTGCCGGACGGCAAAATTATCAGAAATACCGCCAGCTTCGGCGTTTCGTCACTCAAACCTGGATGGGACAGCGACCGTCTCCTGAAAGAGGCGGACACCATGCTATACCGGGCCAAAAGCCTGGGAAGAAATATGGTGATGCCGAAATTTGATCTGAGTTTTTCGGAGAACCGGAGATTCGGTAAAAAATTGGCGCCGGTGGGTTGATTAGTTTCTATGGCAATTAAAAACACCCAGCAGCTTTGAAGCCTGTTGGGTGTTAATATTATATGGATACGGCAGCTACTTTTTCTTTCCGAAGGGGTTAAATTTTTTCAATCCTTCGGGTATTTTAAACGGAAATTTCCTTCCCTCCTCGTCCTCCTCCTCTTCAGATACCTCATCTGTCCGCGGTGCTTCGTCATCCGCCGCATCCTCCATGGCGTCATTATCTTCCCGGGCCATGGCCGTAAAATCCATACCCATCACCGCCATTAAATTGCCGACCTCTTTATAGCCAGGGAGAGGTTCAAACAGTTTTTTCGACGGTTCGTCCGTGTCAATATTCCGCAATTCCGACATGCCGCCATTTTCGGATTTTATCCTCAGCGGGAAATCGATTTTATCCGACTGCCAGAGAATTGTAGTGGCGGTTGTTTTTATGCCCATGATGGTACTGGCGGTGGTAATTCGTTTTTTAACGCAGGAATAGCCGCTGACCTTTTCCTTGCCAAGCACCTCTGTTTCGTCCACATTCTCATAGGCTTTCAAGTCCTTCATCATGGCCGCTTCGTCGATATTGGCGTCGTAGACCAGTTTTTTATCATGGTTGTAGATATACTGCTTGTTCTGGTTTTTGAAACTGATGATGGTCATATTCATCATCTGGCCCCGGGGCCCCCCACCGGGAATACCGTCCATCCGCTGGGCATCGGGAGTGACATACAATCTGGCGGTTCCCATCTCCTTTCCATCCGGTGCAATTACGACCTGGTCTGCTGAAAAGCTTTCTACTTTTCCGCCAAACAAGGCATGTGCCGATGTTCCGCAGGTCAACATGATGCCTATGACCAAAAATAAACATATGTAACATTTTTTTGTCTTCATGATGCGCCTCTCTGTTTTCTGCCGGTTTTTCCGGCTGAATCCTATTCCGGTGTCTATATGAACTTGCCGCTGATATCATTGTTACGACCCTGCGTCAGGACGGACCCGTTCCTGATTTCTGCTCAGCTCGCTGTAAGCACTTTAAGATTCCGGAGGCCAGGACCAACTGTTATCAATCCTGTCATTGGGTCCGGTGCCCCATTGGACTGTATCCGTTATTTCCAATAGCGGCTTACCTGACAGAACGTCTCCGACGGACCCGAGAATGGAGGTTATGATCCCGGCACCCGTCACAGCCCCATTTGCAATGGCAAGGGACATGAGCACACTGGCAATGGTCAAGGGATTGCTGCATAAAAAGACAATAGCGGCTATCGGCGCAAATACGAGTACAATCGAGAAAAGAGCATCCAACACTTTGTCATACCAGGATTCCTCTTCATCCTGTTCATTTTCGTTCTCCGGGTCATCCTGCTCATTTTCGCTTAGAAGATCCCATCCGCCGATGCCGGGCTGGACGATGGGATAGGCAAAACTTTGCGAGTTGAGGACTTGATTATATGCTCCGTTCATCCGGCTCATGAATTTTTTATCGACGCCGGAAACGGAGGTCTCCGCTGCCTGTGCTTCGCCGATAACCAGCGACATGCCCGCGGTGGCGGCATCTTTAAAAAGCTGAGCCAGCTTGTTCCTACCATTTGTACCTATATTTGCTCTCTTATTGACCTCCCTGTAGCGTTTGACTACCTCTTCCGCCTTCTTTTTATCCTTGTTTACAAGCTGCTGTATCCGGTAGAGACTCAGAGCGCTCACTGAGGAGGCCAGGCGGTCCTTGAATTCGGGTGACAATTTGACCAGGTCCCGTGTTCTGATGTTAAAACCGTACAGCCCTTTTTTCTGCTCAATCCTGAAGCTTCGCCCGCCGACTTTTATTACCGTGGGAATAATTCCCCTGCTGCTTTTTTTTACTTTTACGCTGATATCCATCTTGATGTTGATTTTTACGAGGGTCGGATGACCATCTTTTGCCAGAGAAGTATCCAGAATAAATGTCGTGAAAAAGAAAATAAGCAGTGCTGTAAGCCATTTGTTCTTCCTTATTGCGATCATATCCGTCTCCTTATCCCATGTTAACTTTGCAGCGAGCTGAATGACAGGCAACTACTTTCGGGACAGCATACCCTATAATCACAATTGGTTGTCAAGAAAAAAAACGATTCCTGCATTGGCGCTGGATACCCCAAATATACCCGAGACGAAAACACCCGACAGGCCTGAAGCCTGTCGGGTGTTTTTATTTGATCGCGTTATCGTATCTTGCTGCGAATCAGCCGTTAATGGCTTTCATGTTGTCCATGAACGCTCTCAAGGCCTCGCCGATGCATTCCACCGGATGGGTCTGAATCTGTTTGTTGATGTCGATCAGCTGCTGATTATCGACGCAGTTATCTTTTACAACCATGCCTTTGCCGATGACATCCACATCGACTTTAGCCATAAAATCCTTCAGCAGAGGAATACAGGAGTGGGTGAACAGATAGTTGCCGTACTCCGCCGTATCGGAAATTACCACGTTCATCTCATAGAGTTTGTTTCTGGCAATGGTGTTGGCGATGAGCGGCGTCTCATGCAGAGACTCGTAATAGGCGGATTCCGGTTTCATCCCGGATGCCACCATGATCTCGAAGGCCAGTTCGACACCGGCCTTGACCATGGCGATCATGAGAATACCGTTATCGAAATACTCCTGCTCGGGGATCTCCGCGTCCGTAAGGGCGGCTTTTTCAAAAGCGGTCTGGCCGGTTTCTTCCCGCCATGTGAACAGGTTCCTGTCGTTGTCCGCCCAGTCTTTCATCATGGTTTCGGAAAAGGCGCCCGAAAGAATATCATCCATGTGTTTCTCGTACAGCGGTGTCATGATCTCTTTCAGCTCTTCGGCGAGTTCAAAGGCCCGGATTTTTGCCGGATTGGAGAGCCGGTCCATCATATTGGTGATGCCGCCGTGTTTCAGGGCTTCCGTGACGGTTTCCCATCCCTTTTGAACCAGCTTGGCGGCATAACCGCTGTCGATGCCTTTTTCCACCATCTTGTCAAAACAGAGCAACGATCCGGTCTGGAGCATACCGCACAGAATGGTCTGCTCTCCCATGAGGTCGGACTTGACTTCCGCCACAAAGGAAGAGTGCAGCACACCGGCCCGGTCTCCCCCGGTTCCCACGCAATAGGCTTTGGCGATCTCGAGGCCGTCCCCGTTGGGGTCGTTTTCTTCATGAACGGCAATCAGTGTGGGCACGCCGAACCCTCTCAAGTATTCCGCCCGGACCTCCGATCCCGGAGATTTGGGCGCCACCATGACAACCGTCAGGTCTTCTCGAATCTTCATGCCTTCTTCCACGATATTAAATCCATGGGAATAGGAGAGACAGGCGCCCTGCTTCATTAACGGCATGGCTCGTTTAACAACAGGCGTATGGTATTTGTCCGGGGTAAGGTTCAGTACCAGGTCTGCCTGGGGAATGGTCTCTTCATAGGTGCCATAGGCAAAATTGTTTTCAGATGCCAGTTTGAACGGCGGCAGTTGTTTGCTGATTTCATCGTCCAGAAGTGCGTATGTTATATCAAGCCCGCTGTCCCTCAGGTTCAATCCCTGATGAAATCCCTGGGCGCCACAACCGATGATGGTGATTTTTTTACCCTTGAGTTTTTCAACGCCGTTGAATTCTGATTTGTCCATGAACCGGCAGTGGCCCAATTGTTTGATTTTGTTCCGAAACGTGAGTGATGAAAAATAATTCATATGAGTCTCCTTGTTTTAGTTTTGGCTCACCATATTCCAATTGCCATATTGCGTAAAGTGAATTATTAGAAATAATAAATTGCTGTTCATGCAACTATGGATGTCCCGATGAATATTCATGAAATAGAAATTTTTCTGGTTCTCTGCGATACGCTGCACTTTCAGAAAGCCAGTGCCCGATGCAATATCAGCCCGTCGGCCCTCTCTCGTATGATCCGGCGCATAGAAGACGAAACCGGCGAGCGGTTGTTTGAAAGAAGCAACCGGGATGTGGCTCTGACACCGTCCGGGGTTGTTTTTCAAAAATATGCCAAACAAATACACGATCTCTGGAAACAAAGCAAACAGGTGCTCTCTTTTGAGAAAGGGGTCGTTTCAGGTGATTTGAATATTTACTGTTCCGTCACCGCGGCCTTTGGCATTTTACCGGAAGTTCTTGATGAATTCAGAAAAAAATATCCTCTGGTGCTTATTAAACTGCGTACCGGTGATGCGGAAAGCGCATTGGGCCAGCTCCAGGATCGAGAAACGGATGTCGCCATAGCCGCCATTCCGGAAGATTTCCCGGACCATATGGATTATCTCTATTGTGCCCGGACACCACTGGTGTGGATAAAGTCCAAAAAAAATCCATCCATTAAAGTGCATACGCTTGACTGGGAAAATACTCCTTTGATTTTGCCCAAACGCGGTATTGCCAGGCGATGCTTTGACCGGTGGATTCGGGAGATGAACGTACAGCCGGTAATTTATGCGGAAACAGTTGGAAATGAGGCGATCATTGCCATGGTTCATTTGGGATGCGGCATCGGCCTTGTACCGGAAATGGTTCTGGACAAGAGCCAGGTAAACAGATCCATATCCGTCCTGAAGGTCTCTCCCCCGCTGAAACCCTATACGATCGGTATTTGTGCAAAGAAGAGAAATCTGGAAAATCCCGTGATCAAGGCTTTCTGGGATGTCGCCAGGCAATTTATTCGTTGCTAATACAGGTCAGCCCGGCCGCCGGGAGCCGAAGTACCCGGTTCGATCAGAGATTAAACTGATAAGGTGTTCCCGACGCCGGGATTTTCGACAGGTGTCAGGTGTCAGCCAACGCGACTATTGCAGTTCCTGACACCTGAAACCCGACACCCTGTTTTCACTTGTAAATATCCGCTGAAAAGAATAAAATACGACTATCTTTAAGTAAATACGCGCCGGATATATTGCACCACACATTCCAGGAGGTGACCGATGGCTCAGAAAATTTTGGTAGCATTCGACAACTCGGAAAATGCCCTGCGGGCCGTGGAATTTGTTGCCCGCTCTTTTCCCGCTGAAGATAAGATAGTATTATTTCATGTGGTTTCAGATTCTGCTGTGCTGTGTGATATGCATAGCCCGGAACTCGCGGAATATTTTATTGCTCAGCAGAGTAACTTCTGTGCGTTGGAGGACAAGAAAAAGGAACTCGTACATGAAGCGATGGAAAAGGCAAAAGCCTCTTTGATGGCGGCCGGATTCTCCGAAGCGAATATTGAATTCAAGCTGGAAACGAAAAGAAGAGGTATCGCCAGGGACATTTTAAAGGAGGCTGAAAATGGATATGGCATAGTCGTTATTGGAAGAAGGGGACTTTCGGCCATTGCGGAATTTTTTATCGGAAGCGTATCACAAAAAGTTCTGAATTCGGCCAAAAATGTGGCTGTATTAATTGTTAATTAGTTCAGTATTTCTTCGATCTTACTGCTTAGCTCATGGAGATTGAATGGTTTTTGAATAAAACCGTTGCATCCGTTTGCCATGAGCCGCTTGACCTGATGTGTCAAGTTGTATCCACTGCACATAAGGACGCGAAGGTCTTTTCGAAGTACTTTTATTTTTTCAAATACTTCCGGTCCGCTCATTTCAGGCATCACCAGGTCCAGGACCACCAGGTCCGGGTTGAAGCGTGTATCTTCCAGAGCGTCGATTGCTTTTTTACCGCCACGGACGGGTATTGCCTGATAACCAAGCTGTTCAAGCATTGCCTGGCTGACCTCAAGAAATTCAGGTTGATCATCCACTATCATAATGCGCTTTTTCTCGTTTGAGGGCGACGGGAAGGAGGGGATTTCAGGCAGCGTATTCCCGGTCGAGGCAGGCAGGTGAATATGAATTGTACTGCCCTTTCCCTTCTTGCTTTCCACATGGATACTGCCTTTGTGATTTTTAATGATGCCATACGCAGAGGCCAGCCCCAATCCGGTCCCCAACCCCATGGGTTTGGTGGTGAAGAACGGTTCGAATACCCGCTCCTTGACATCAGGATCCATGCCCGTGCCTGTATCCGTCACCGAAAGGCTGACATAATCGCCCGGAGGGAGCCCATACTTGATTCCTTCTCTTCTGCCGAGAGTACAATTTTTTGTCTGTACGGCCACATCCCCGCCATTGGGCATGGCGTGCGCGGCGTTCAGGAAAATGTTCAGGAGTACCTGGTCAAGCTGGGAATGGTCTACTTCCACAAACCATGCACTCTCCTGATATCGTGCGCTGACCTTGATACCCGTATGGGTTCGAAGGAACATATGTATCGTTTTTTCGATCAGGTCATTCAGATTGGTAGTTTTGGCCTGGTATTTTCCGCCTCTGGCAAATCCTAAAAGCTGCTTTGTCAGATTTGCGGCGCTTTTAATCGATTTTTGAATTTCATCGATGTAATCCGTATGGGAAGAATTCGCTTCGCTGTTCAGACGCATGAGGGAAAGTCTGCCCTGGATCGCCATGAGAAGGTTATTGAAATCATGTGCGACGCCGCCCGCCAGCCGTCCGATGGCTTGCATTTTTTGGGCCTGAAAAAGCTGCGCCTCAAGCATTTTTTTCTGTTTTTCCGCCTCGATGGCTTCCGTAATGTCAAGAATTTGAAGGAGCAGATTTGCGTCTCCGGCGTTGCTCTCTATAACGGTCGCCCTGGTTTTACATCTGCGGATGTCACCGTCCTTCCGGCGCAGGTCATGCTCATATGCCGGCTGATATTCGGCGGGCGTTTCGGGTTGCCAAAATTCGATTTTCAAAAAAGCGGGTACCTCGCCGTTCAGGATCGCCTGTACCGGGAGATCCTGAAGCTCTTCGGAATGGTACCCGAGAATATTTTGTAATTCATTGTTTCCGTAAAGAATTTGAAAATCGGGACCCAGAATCAAAACGCCGCTGTGGGAGTTTTCAACCACCATTCGATATCTTTGTTCGCTTTCTCTGAGGGCATTTTCGGTGGTTTCCCGCTGGGTAAGGTCCCTGGCGACATGAAGCAGGGAGGGGCGGCCCCGATAAAGGATCGATCTGGAGCTGATTTCAACCGGGAAACGGGAGCCGTCCCGGCGGATGTGATATGTGTCTATGATTTTTTTTGTTCTTTGATGAGTGTCTGTCGGCGGGGCAAGCTGGTCAATGAAGCTGGTTGCTTCTTCGGCCGGGAAAAGATCTTTAATGCTCAAACCGGAAAAAGGCGTTTCAGAATAACCGAGCCGGGTATAGGTCGCTTCATTGGCCTCCACGATGCCGCCGTTTATATCGATAAGGTAGACGGCATCGTCCACGTTGCCCAGGAGTTCCTTATACCGTGATTTTTCCTCGGCGGTGAGAAGATTCATCAACATCTGGTCGAAGGCCTGGTGAAGCAGACGAATTTCCAGAAACTTCCCGTCACTGTTTCCAAAAAATATTGTTTTATCCCCCTCGGAAATTTGAATCGCTTTGGTGGCCATTTCTCCTATAGGTTTTCCGAGTTGACGGCTGAGAAAAAAGGAAATTGTTGCTGAAAGTCCCAGAACCAGCAGGCAGGACAGGCCGATGAGCAACCCGAGGTCCTTTGTTTCCATGTCGAGATATCGTGCGGAATAGATATAGAGGGAGGCGGATACGAGGACAACGGAACCGGTAACCAATGCCACGATCGTGGTGGTTAAATAGCTTGAAAAACGTCTGAGAGTGCGTTTCGCCAAAAAAAGGCGCTCCTTTATAATTGCAGTTGTATTATGAAGGGAATACCTTAAAAAAGGAAAAATTATCTTTATATCGAGGTATCGCATAGATTTAAGACATGCAAGAGAAAAAAACCGGACGAAATGAACCGTTTTGAAATTGGCTGGACCGATTAGAATTCTTTATATATACGCTTAAAACAATGTATGCTATGTAATCCGATATCAATTAAGGAGTGATCCTATGGCATGCAATTTATACCAACGACATTTTCTGAAACTGACGGATTTTACCACTGATGAGATAAGATGCCTGCTGGAGTTGTCCACCGTTCTGAAACAGGCAAAACAGGCAGGGACCGAAGAGCAACGGCTTAAAGGGAAAAACATCGCGCTCATTTTTGAAAAAGAATCCACCCGGACCCGTTGCGCATTTGAGACTGCCTGCTTTGACCAGGGCGCCCGCACCACATTTTTAGGGCCCACCGGATCTCAACTGGGGGTAAAAGAGTCGTTAAAGGACACGGCCCGGGTGCTTGGGCGGATGTACGATGGTATAGAATACCGGGGGTTCAGCCAGGAGCGGGTTGAGTTGCTGGCCCGGTTTGCCGGTGTTCCGGTCTGGAACGGATTGACCGATGAATATCATCCGACCCAGGTGCTGGCGGATTTTCTCACAATGAGCGAACACAGTGATCTTCCCCTGGATCGAATGACATTTTCGTTTGTGGGAGATGCCCGGAACAACGTTGGGAATTCCCTGTTGATGGGTGCGGCGAAGATGGGAATGACGTTTCGTTCCGTGGCCCCCAAACAACTTCAGCCCGATGAGCATCTGGTGGCACAGGCCCGCGAAATCGCCCGGGAGACCGGGGCCAGTTTAACGATAACAGATGATTTGCCGGCCGGTGTGAAGGGCAGTGATTTTATATATACGGATGTCTGGGTCTCCATGGGAGAACCGGAATCCGTTTGGAAGGAGCGCATCGCACTGCTTAAACCGTATCAGGTAAATACCGCGCTTCTTGAAAAGACCGGGAACCCGGATGTCAAGTTTTTACATTGCCTGCCTGCTTTTCATAACCTGGAGACATCCATCGGAAAAAAAATCGGTGAAAAATTCGGGTTGACCGCCATGGAGGTGAGTGAAGAGGTCTTCGAGTCTTCCGCTGCCGTTGTGTGGGATCAGGCCGAGAATCGATTGCATACCATTAAGGCGGTGATGGTGGCGACACTGGGCGGTGCCAATCCATAGGCCATTCTTGTGCCGAGCCAACTGTCTGCCGAATCGCCGAAAAGTTATACGATATACTGTGTTAATCTTGACATAGGGGTATAGACTATTGTATCCGGGCGTGTAAGAAGTCCCCGTCTATATAGCGCCATTTGTTGTCAGCTCAATCTGTAAGCAGGAAAAAAACTTATTATTTTTTGATGCCGGAGGTGGGTGATGTCCGCGGAAACCAGGGTGTTGATCGTGGATGACGAACCTGAGTTTTGCAGTATTATCGGGAAGTTCCTAAGGAATGAAAGCTACGAACTTCATTTCGCCAATTGCGGGCGGGAAGCGTTACGGCTTTTTGATGAGGACCCGGCTTTCGATGTGGTGCTGCTTGACTTGAACCTGCCGGATATGAACGGTTTCAAGGTGATGGGGTATCTTGCCGAGCATTTTCCTGAAACACTGGTTGTGATCATAACCGGCTATGCGTCTCTGGAATCCGCTACGGAAGCGTTGCGTTGCGGCGCCTACGATTATTTGACAAAACCTTTTGCCCGGGAGGAGCTTTATAAAACCCTTCAGAATGCTGTCGCTCACAAACAGGTAAAGGAGGCACACCGTCAATCACAGCTTGCCCTGAATGACAGCGAAAAATGTTTTCGAAACCTGGTTGAAAATATCCTTTCGGGAGTATTGATCGTTCGGAATCAGGAACTGCTCTACCAGAATACCATTCAGAAAGAGTTGTTCGGACCGATTACGGAGGCAGTCATTGCCTGCGAATATAAACATATTCATCCGGATGATCTTGAAAAATTGAAGGGGATCGTGGGACGGTTCCTGTCCAAAGAGACGCCTTCGGTGGAAACCGATTTCAGGTTTTATACATCGGTGAATCCCGAAGACCGGAGTGAGCAGCGGTGGGTGCTCAGCCGGGCAAGCTATATATCCTATCGGGGAGAGACCGCTATATTGATCAACACGATGGATATCAGCCGGCTGAAAGAACTTGAACGGCTCGTTACCATTAAAAACAAAATGCATTCTCTCGGAAGGGTGGCTGCCGGTGTCGCCCATGAAATAAGAAATCCATTGACGGGCATCAATTCATATCTTTTTTCACTGCGCGGCCTCATCGATTCCGGAATTTCATCAGAGAACGACACACAATTGGCACAGCAGATGACGGAGCGGATACAAACGGCTTCGGACAAAATCGAGACAGTGATCAAGCGGGTCATGGATTTTGCCAAGCCCGGCGCTCCCGAAATGGCGCTGACCGATATCAATGATATTATCAGAGATGCGATAAACCTGTCGGAAGTGACGCTGAGAAAAAAAGAGATCCGATTGGAAACCAGTTATGGATCCGATCTGTCCAAATGCTATGCCGATAAAGGGTTGATCGGGCAGGTGATTTTAAACCTTATAAATAATGCTGTACATGCGTTGACTTCCCGTGCGCTTCCCCGGCGGCTCGGTGTGTCGTCTTTCAGCAGAAACGGAAGAGTTGTCATTCAGGTGTCCGACTCCGGACCCGGGATCAGCAAATCACTCAAAGACAAAATATTTGATCCGTTTTTCACCACCAAAGATGATGGCGCCGGCATCGGCCTGAATATTGCCCAGCGAATCATTGCAGACCACCATGGTATGATTGAGGTTTCCGAAAGTGAGTGGAAAGGGGCGCAGTTTACAATCGAGCTTCCCGTGGACAGGAGGTCGATGTCGAGATGACACGGTTTTCACTGTATGTCGTAGATGATGAGACGGTAGCGAGACAGGGCATTACCTATGCGCTTCAGAAGGATTATTCGGTCGAGGCATTCGGGGATGCCGAGTCGGCCCTGGAACGTCTGGAATCCGATCGACCGGACTTGATTTTGCTGGATATCGGGCTTCCCGGAATCAGCGGAATCGAGGCCCTTTCTCGGATCAAGCAACAATGTCCCGACACTATTGTCATCATGATTACCGCCTATGAGGATGTGGAATCCGTGGTGTCGGCCATGAAACAGGGCGCGTATGACTATCTGGTAAAACCGCTTCAGATGAACGCCCTGATTGTAACGGTTCGCAATGCCCTCGAGACGGTGTCCCTCAGGAAGGAGATACGGGCGCTTCACGAGAAATACCTGAGTGAAAACATGCCCATCCTTATCGGGGAAAGCAGCGACATTCAGAATATTATGGATGTGGTGAACAAAGTGGCCCAAAGTCCGGATACACCGGTGCTGATAAGGGGGGATACCGGTACCGGAAAGGAGCTGATTGCCCAGGCGATCCACTACAGGAGCCCCAATTTTAAAGGCCCGCTCATAAGCGTCAATTGTGCCGCTATTCCAAAAGATCTCATAGAGAGTGAGCTTTTCGGATATGAAAAGGGTGCTTTCAGCGGCGCCGACCCGGGCGGAAAAGAGGGTCTTGTGGAAAAAGGGGCCGGGGGAACCCTGTTTCTGGACGAGGTGGGGGATTTGCCCCAGGAAGCCCAGGCGAAACTGCTTCGCTTTCTGGAGAGCGGTGAGTATTATCGGATCGGGGGAACCCGGAAGCGGAAGGCGGCCACCAGAATCGTTTCAGCCACCAATCGCAATCTGGCACAGATGATGACTGAGGACCGTTTCCGAAAGGACCTTTACTTTCGCCTTGCCGTGATCGATATCGAAGTCCCCTCTCTGAACCAGCGGCGTGAAGACATTCTACCTATCGCCAGGAATTTTTTGTTTGAAATCAGCAAAAAATACGGCAAGTCCTTTACGGGTATCTCCCCGGAGACCGAAGAGGTGTTGCTCAATTGGCATTACACCGGGAATGCCCGCGAACTGAAGAACCTGATTGAGCGGGAGGTGCTTCTTTCGGATGGGCCGGAATTGAGTATTTCGCATTTATCGCTCCTGAAACAGACCCGGCAGATGAATAACCATCCCGATTTCCCCGCGGAAGCGTTGCCTGCATTGTCCCCGGAGGGGATCGATTTGAAAGCCATAATGAAACAAATCGAAAAACAATACATGGATGAGGCGATTCTCCTCTCCGGCGGTAATGAAACCAGGGCGGCAGACCTCATAGGGTATAGCCGGGATACCTTTCGTTATCGGCGGAAGCTGCATGAGTAGCTATTCTGTTGTCCGGGGGATTTTTTCAAAAGAGTAAAATCCCCCGTTTTTTTGGGCGATTTCCCCAAAACCCCTTCCGAATTGATATCCTGCCTCCGTATATTTGAGAGTAACCATCCGTAAAAATTAATAATAATTAAAAGTTTACATTTTTGGTACGTTTCCTGCTCCTATATGGATGCAACTCAGCTGTCATTCTATTTGAAATGGTGATGAGCCATTTTCAAAACGTTTTCCCGTCATGCGTGAAATGAGGCGTAAAGCGAATCGGCCAACGCAGAGACCAGACAATATGAACGTTTTGAAATTGGCTGTGATGAACGGAAGAAGGAGGTCGAGAGGGATCGTGATATTGAAGCGTGTAATGGATATGATGATTTCGGTGTTAATGCTGGTGATGGGTTCTCCTTTCTTTCTGCTGGTATCCATGCTTATCAAGTTGACTGACGGGGGGCCGGTGTTTTTCAGGCAGACACGGGTGGGCGTTAACGGCAGAATGTTTCAAATGCTGAAGTTCAGGTCCATGGTGGTTGACGCGGAAGAGCGTAAATGCGAACTTCTTGAAAAGAACCGATATCGGGAGGGGATTACCTTCAAATTGGAAAACGATCCTAGAGTGACATGGATCGGCCGGTGGCTCCGAAAAAGCAGTATTGATGAGATGCCCCAACTCTGGAATGTCCTCAAAGGAGAAATGTCACTGGTGGGCCCCCGGCCGCCGCTGCCATGCGAAGTGATGCAATACGGTCCCCGCGAGCGAAAACGCCTGAACGTCAAACCCGGACTGACCTGCCTGTGGCAGGTAAACGGACGCAGTGATCTCTCTTTCTCGCATCAGGTACAGTTGGACATTGCATATATCAACAACAGAAGCTTCCGGTTGGATCTTGAAATATTGATGCGTACGATTTCGGCGGTGCTGAGTGGCAAGGGGGCATATTAACGGTATTGAAGCTGTAACAAAAGAGCGGTGTTGGTGTTGAAGTGGCGGCGCGGCGTATTAACGTCGCGCCGCCTTTTTTCATTTACCCTGACGCGATTTTTTTGCCCAGGAATCCCGCAGTGTGACAATACGGTTGAACACTGGCTGGCCGGGGGAACTCTCTTTGCTGTCCACGCAGAAATAGCCGAGTCGCTCGAATTGGTATCGATCTCCCGGTGTACTGCCGGAAAGACTTGGTTCCAACATGCAATCATCCAGGATGGTCATGGAATCCGGATTCAAGGCGGCTTTGTATTCTTCCGCTTCCTTTATGTTTCCCGGGTTTTCAACCGAGAAGAGTCGATCATACAATCTCACCTGTGCCTTGACGGCATGGGCCGCGGAGACCCAGTGAAGTGTTCCTTTCACCTTTCGTCCGTCTTCTGACCAGCCGCCCCGGGTTTTTGGATCATACGTACAATGAACTTCAATGATTTCCCCTGTGGTTTCATCCGTCACCACATTGACGCATTTTATGTAATAGGCATAGCGGAGGCGGACTTCCCGTCCCGGCGCCAGGCGGAAGTATTTCTTTGGCGGGTCTATCATGAAATCATCCCGTTCAATATAGAGCACCCTGGAAAAGGGGAGTTTTCGGGAACCCATATTTTCATCTTCGGGGTGATACTTCCCTTCCATCTCTTCGGTGGTCTCTTCAGGATAGTTCGTGATGACCACGCGGAGGGGGCGCAAAACTGCCAGGACCCGGGGCGCCCGATTGTTGAGATCTTCCCGGATGCTGTGCTCCAGAAGCGCCATGTCCACCATGCTGTCGCGTTTTGCAACACCGATGCGGTCGCAGAAATTTCTGACGGATTCGGGGGTATACCCCCGTCTGCGGAGCCCGGAAATCGTGGGCATACGGGGGTCGTCCCAACCGTTTACGGCGCCGGCTTCAACGAGCTGAATCAATTTCCGTTTGCTTAGAATGGTGTAGCTGAGGTTCAAGCGCGCGAACTCGATCTGTTGAGGATGACAGGGCACGGGAAGATTGTCCAGAACCCAGTCATAGAGCGGCCGATGGTCTTCAAACTCAATGGTGCAGATCGAGTGGGTGATCCCCTCCATCGAATCCGACAGGCAGTGGGTATAATCGTACATGGGGTAGATACACCACGTATCTCCCGTACGGTGATGGGGCGCCCGCCGGACACGGTAGATGACGGGGTCTCTCAAATTCAAATTGCCGGAAGCCATGTCGATTTTAGCCCGAAGAACGTGTGTGCCATCCTCGAATTCGCCGGCCTTCATTCGTTGAAACAGGTCCAGGTTCTCTTCAATCGACCGGTCACGGTAGGGGCTGTTTTTCCCAGGCTCCGTCAGGGTGCCCCGGTATTCCCGTATTTGCGCTTCGTTCAAACTGCAGACATATGCCTTTCCCCGTTTGATCAGCTCAACTGCATAATTATACAGTTCATCGAAATAATCCGAGGCAAAATAGAGGCGATCGTCCCAGTCATAGCCGAGCCATCGGACGTCTTCCTCAATCGAGTCGACGTACTCAACATTTTCCTTCAATGGGTTGGTATCATCGAATCGTAGATTGCATGTGCCTTGATAATCAACCGCAAGCCCGAAGTTGAGGCAGATGGATTTGGCGTGACCGATATGCAGGTACCCGTTGGGTTCCGGCGGGAACCGGGTTGCCACTCGACCGCCATGTTTACCGCTCTGGTTGTCTTGTTCGATAATGGTGCGAATAAAATTCGGGGGTGGTCCCGGGGGCGGGGGTGTTTCCGTTTGGGCGTTTCGGGAAAGCGGCGCTTTTTTTTCGTTCGACATAGCGGAGTGCCAGTTATCTTTCTATATAATTGATATTGTTTAGTTTTTATCTAATTAAACAGCCGAATTAAAATAACCATTGCCATATTTCCTCGTAACACAAATGTTTTCCTTAGGCAATTGCGTTCTTATGGAAGCGCAGGGTAATTACATTTGGATCTAGTATTGAATTATTCAAAAGATGAACATCGAATATCGAATAAAGTATGCTGCCGATTTTAACCGTTTTTTATGCGCTACTAATTTCATTTAAAAAATGGCGGAGCGAAGCGAACTCCACATTCAAAATTGGACGTTGGATGTTCGACGTTCATTTAATAAAATTATCAAGCCGATGAATCTGTGCCTGAATCTCTCTCCGGCGAACCTTCCTTTTCAAACGCATCCATACGCAGTCTGGCGAGCCGTTGTTTTCTCCGGATGAGCATGAAGCAGATAGTCAGTGTAAGCAGGAGCAGCATCGGGGGAAGAACTTCCGCCAGCACCATATGACGCGTGGCTTTATCGAGTGCGGCGGATTCTATCTTCTGTTCCGTAGGCGGGGGTTCGGTTCTGGAATTCAGTGTCAGGACAATGGCCCCTATATAGATTGCCACAAACAGAATCGAAGCGGCACACAGTCGTTTTTCAATAGTGCGCATTATATCAGTCCGATAACCGTTTGCTCATGGCAAGTCCAAACCCCGCGGCGATAAAGGAACCGCCAATTATTCTGTTGATGGTTTTGCCAAGTGATGCTTTTGAAAAGAGAGCGACTATTTTCTGGCCGCTTATCGCATATACCATAAAACAGCCAAAGGCGATGATTCCGCCGGTCCCCATCAACATGAGGAACTGAGGCACGAATGGGGAATCCGGATTGATAAATTGGGGAAAGACCGCTGTAAAAAAAACAACTGCTTTTGGGTTTCCGGCGGTCACGAAAACGGATTGAAGAAACAGTTTCCTTGCGGGAGCATTTGAAAAATGGAGGTGCGCCGGTTTATTGGCGATGTTTACGCTCGGTGTGCGCAGTATGCCGATCCCCATATAGATCAAATACGCAGCGCCGATCCATTTGATAACAGAGAATAAATTCTCCGATGCCAGTAAAATCGCCCCCAGGCCGGCGATCGATACGGCTGCCTGTAATAACGTTACGAACAGATTACCGCATGCGGATGCGATGGTCTTTTTTGCCCCGTATTTCATACCGTGGGTTAACGCCAGCAGCATGCTGGGGCCCGGCAGAATGGAAGCGATAAAGATTGTCATGGAATACATAAAAATAAAATGAAAAGACATCTGGCGCCTCACAATTTGTTGAAGTCAGAATCAGTTTGTCGGTTGTCCCACGGGAGCTTTTTGGGGGATGCTTTCATCCACTCTTCGACTATCTTCATTTCCCGGCCATAAAGCCGGGAAGTCACAGGCTCAGCCTTTCCATCAGCACAACGCATCGATAAGTATTTTCGCTTTTTCCGCTTCAGGTGCATAAGGTGCAAGTTCTAGGAACCTTCTGAACAGTTGTACCGCTTTTGCGGGATGTCCAAGCCGGACCTGGGCGTACCCTGAATAATAATAGGCATAAGCGTTCTCGGGAGCCATCTCGATCGCTTTCTCCAATTCTTCAAGCCCCCTTTGGGCATCATTGTCCTTTTCCAGATAATAGGCCCCCTGGAAAGTGTGGATGTCGGCGGGATTTGCCTGGGCGTTTTTAGCGGCATCAAGGCTTTTCAACGCTTCGGAGTATTTGTCGAGTTCCAGATAAATATGGGTTAAAGCGATTTCGAGTTGTCCCTTGTTGAGGCGATTGGTCTTTCCGGACGCCTTGAGTTTTTCAAAAACATTTGCGGCTTTTTCATACTCTCCCTGCATCAGAAGAGACATCCCCAGGTAATAACCAGCCTCAATATTTTCAGGATCGTTCGTAAATACGTTGCGAAAGGCATCTTCAGCATTCTTGAACTCCAGGGCATTAAACAGTTCCATTCCCTTCTCTGTTTGCCCCATCACTGGATATTGCATACAGACGATAAGTATGGAAACGGTTAAAGATAACAAAAATTTCCGTGTCATGGGGGACTTGTTCATGTTACCTCCTTAGGTTAAAGGTTGTTTGCATGCCCCAAAAGGCGGCACCGGCTGTTATGCCGCATTGTAAACCCGCGGATCAGACGAAATAACCGAATGTTTAATAAATATCGTAAAAATGATAAAAATACCACAACAGTCTGTCGTGAATTATGCAGGATTGACTGTTAGCATCATGCAAGATATATATCGCCGGGAAAAGCGTTTTGTTACTGATGGCGCGAAGCCGAAATATATCGAACGATTTTAAGTATGCTCGAATGTCATGTAACTGTTAACGGGGACGCCACTTACTTACTGTCCTGACGGGAGAAAGAACATGCAACGTACATTAAGGAACTGCCTTTTTACGGCAACGGCTTTTTTGCTCATTTCATGGTCGGGTGTTTTGCCACAGGCGGAAGCGGCCAAAAATACAGATACAGGCTCGGCGGCGCCTGTAAGCGCAACGGCAAATAAGGACATTGTCGCAATGGTTAATGGAACGGCTATTACCCGGAAACAATTTGACAATGCCATGGATTATCAGGTGGAAGTAGTGGCGATGAAGGGGGGAAAGTTGTCGAGCGCACAGCTTTCCGATCTGAAATACCAGATGCTTGAAAGCCTGATTGACGAGGAATTGCTGTTTCAGGAGAGCCGGAAAAACGGCATAAAGGTCGAGGCAAAGGATATTGATGCTGCATATCAAGAGAGGAAACAGAAAGCCAAATTCGAAACCGATGCCGAATTCGAGGAGGCCTTGAAAAAATCAAACAAAAGTGTGACCGCCTATCGTGTTGAAATTGAGCATGGATTGGCGATCGATCGATTTATCAAGAACAAATTCACCGATAAAACGGTTGTTCCGGATTCGGATGCGAAACAATATTATGAGAGCAACCTCGGCTATTTCAAGCAACCCGTCCGGGCCAGGATAAGCCATATCATGGTCAGGGTTGCAGAAGACGCGGATCAATCCGAAAAAGACAAAGCGACACAAACGCTTGAGCGGGCCATGAAAAGGTTGACGGCCGGGGAGGATTTCGCGGCCGTTGCCAAGGAGGTTTCCGAGGACGGCAACAGCAAGGACAAGGGGGGGGACCTTGGATACATCTCCAAGGGTCTGGTCCAGAAGTCTTTTGATGACGCGGCTTTTTCATTGGAAAAGGGTGAAATAAGCGGCATCGTTCAAACGAGTGCCGGATACCATATTCTCAAAGTTACTGACAAAATAGATGCAAAGACAATTACCTACGAGGAGGCGAAAGGCGATATCGTCAACAGTCTGAAGAGTAACATGGTGAATAACATGGTCACCAGTTACGTCAAGGATTTGAAGAACAAGTCCACCATTGTGAAGTACCCGATCATTGCCCCTTGATGGCGGTTTTGTTTCGTGTTACCTCACAATCACTTGATATAATTTCAATACAGCCAATTCCAAAACGTCCTATTTCGACCGATACTTGTGTTGCGCTATCTCGTTACCGTGTGGGAACTGTTTTGAAAATGGCTCAATAGCCTAACTATTTTGGAGGTTTGGTGTTTATGGAAGCGTTTAAACCAATGCAAATCACCCCAAATTTCTACCAGCTCGGCACGCCACCTTTCCCGGTGTATCTGTCATTGGGAGACGATGCCATGCTTATCGAAGGCGGTACCGGCGGCACTTTCAATATTATCGTAAACCAGATCGATTCCCTTGGGATCGACCCCCAGCGGATCAAGTATCTTGCCCTGACCCATACCCACGCGGATCATATCGGGGCGCTTCCACGGCTGAAAGCCATCTGGCCGCATCTCCAGGTGGTTGCCGGCGAGAAGGCGCCCAAACTCCTCGGAAATGAAAAGGTTATTAAGCAGTTCGTTTCGATGGACAAAGCCATCGCCGGTATTATGGAAGAGAAGGGCGAAATACCTCAACTCCCGGAACCCCTGGATAACTATCTGTTTCCCGTGGACAAGATCGTCAAAGAAGGGGATGCGATTGAACTCGGAAAAGGGGTTCGCTGGACTGCATACAACGTTCCCGGCCATTCCCCCTGCCACATTGCGTGGCGGGAAGAGGGGGAAGAGATCCTTGCCGTCGGAGACACCGTGGGCTTTTATTCACCGGAAGAGGATACCTTCTGGCCCAATTACTTCGTCTCTCTCGTTCAATATTGCAACAGCCTGATAAAACTCGGGAACCTTCCGGCGAAATGGGTCGCATTGAGCCATAACGGTGTGCGGAATGGTGATGTGCGCGCGTTTTTCCAAAAAGCCCTGTCCGTTACGGAAGCCTATCACCTGGAGATGATTTCTCGGCTGTCAAACGGCGACAGTCCCGAGGATATTGCCAAAGAGAAAGCGTCATGGATTCAAACGATTGCGGATCATATGCCGTTTAACGTAATGGAACCCATGTGCCGGCTTCTCATCAACCGCTCAGAGGCGGAAGCGGAGAATCCCGACCTTTCTTTTGAGCTGTAAGGCGTCGAATATGGCCCTTCCAAAAACCATCCTCAGTGAAATTGAAAAAATTGTCGGACGAGAAGGTGTCCTGACGGCCGATACGGATCTCAGGGCGTACGCTTTCGATGCCACATCCAATTGGCATGGCATGCCGGATGTCGTGGCGTTTCCCCTGACAACCGCACATGTTGCGGGGGTGATGCGTCTTGCCAATGATAACGGCATACCGGTAACGGTGCGGGGGGCCGGGACCTGCCTCAGTGGTGGTCCTGTTCCTACCCGGGGCGGGATTGTTCTCTGTACGACCCGCATGAATCGAGTTGTGGATATCGATTGGAATAATTTTACGGTGCTGGTGGAAGCCGGTGTTGTTCTGAACGACCTCAACCAGACGCTTTCCCAACAGGGATTTTTTTTTCCTCCGGATCCCCAGAGCTTTCTTGCCGCCACCATCGGCGGCTGCATTTCGGAGAATGCCGGGGGGCCCTATGCGGTCAAATATGGCGTGTTCCGGCACTATCTTCTCGGAATGACCGCCGTGCTTCCGGATGGAACTATCCTGAAGCTGGGGGGGCGGACCATGAAGAACGTGACGGGATACGATCTTCCCCAACTAATTTGCGGTTCGGAAGGGACCTTGGCCGTGGTGACCCGGGTATTACTCAGGCTGTTGCCGCTTCCCGAGTCGCGGCAGACGGTTCTGGCGACTTTTAGAGACATCCGGCGTGCTGGTGAGGCCGTGGCAAAAATTCGGTCCAGCGGGGTGATACCGGCCAAAATAGAGCTTATCGACAACTGGATTCTTCGTCGTGTCGAAGAGCGGATGCCCCTCGGACTTCCCTTGACCGCCGAGGTGGTGCTGCTGTTTGAACTGGACGGTGTACCGGAAACCGTGCAGCGGGAATCGGAGCAGGTCACTGCCCTGTGCCGTGCCTGCGGGGCCGATGTGGTCCGGCCGGCCAGGGACGCGAAGGAGGCGGACAATTTCTGGACGGCCCGCAGAGCCGGATTTTCAGCCATTTTTGGCAATGCCCCCACGGTCCTGGCCGAAGATGTGACCGTCCCGGTGAGCAGGATACCGGATCTGGTGGACCAGGTGAAACGAATCGGCGAAGAGAATAACGTGACCATTGTCATGATCGGACACGCCGGGGACGGTAATCTTCACCCGAGCATTCTTACCGATAAGGCGGATGTGGCGCACTATGCCCGGGCCCAGAAAGCCGTGGATGCCATATTCAAAGCGGCACTCGAATGTGGCGGCGCTATTTCCGGAGAACACGGTATCGGACTGGAGAAGAAAAAATATCTAAAAGACGCCATGTCTCCCGAAGAGATTCTCCTTTTAAAACAACTGAAAAACGTATTTGACCCGAAAGGGATTCTAAATCCGGGAAAAATCTGGGAGTAAGTATGGCCGGCGATTCTCCGCTAAACGATGCGACCCGGTGCATGAAATGTGGTTTTTGCATGTCGACCTGCCCGGTTTACCGGATCGATCACTTGGAAAACCATGTCGCCCGGGGGCGTAACGTGCTTATCCGGGAGGTCGCCGAGGGAAAAAAACCGCCCGATGCCGAATATCGGGAGGCGCTTTCCTATTGCCTGCTGTGCAGGCGGTGCGAGGCGGTGTGCCTGGCCCGGGTCCCGTCTACCGACATCAATTTGTCGGCAAGACAAGCGCTCATTGAAAAATACGGCCGCTCTTTTTCCCAGAAACTGATCCACCATCTGATATTAAAACACCGCGGTGCTGTTGCGAGAATACTCGGGCTTTCGGCCATTTTGCCGGGGCTGCGGCTGAAGGGCAAAGGCGCAAAACCGCTGCGGCACCTGGCTGATCTGGCACTGGCGCTCTCAAGCAAAGTGCCTTTTTCCAGGTTCTCCGCATCATTTCTCAGAAACCGAATACCTGACCACAGCTTGCCCGCCGCGGGGACTCCCAGCCGGGGAAAGGTGGCATTTTTCCCGGGATGCAATTATGAGTTCTTTTTTTCAGATGTGGGGGTGGATGTCGTCGAGTCGTTGACCGGAGCGGGATATGAGGTCATCTTTCCACCGGATCTGACCTGTTGCGGCCTGGCGGTATATAACACGGGTGACCGGGAGACAGCACTCCGGATGGCGGAATATAATATCCGGGCATTGTCCGGATACGATCATGTGATCACCGCATGCGCCACATGCGGAACGGCCCTGAAGGGATATGGCGACTGGTTCCCCGAGAACCATCCGCTTTCGCATCGTGCAAAAAGAGTGTCGGAAACGGTATGTGATTTTTCCGAATTCATGGCCCGGGAAGATCTTACCGGTTTGGCGGCTCCGTCGGGTCTTTCGGTGGTGACCTACCATGACCCCTGTCACCTGCGGTGGCACCAGGGGGTATACGAGGAACCAAGAAAAATTCTCGGTGCGGTTCAGGGGCTCCATTTCGTGGAAATGGACATGGCGGAAAAGTGTTGTGGGCAGGGCGGATCTTTTGGTATCAAACATCCCCAGGAAAGCCTGGCGCTTCTGGCCCAAAAAATGGAATCGGTTCGCAGAAGCGGCGCCCAGGCGATTGTGACCTCCTGCCCCGGATGTACCGTACAGCTTTTGGACGGGGTAAGGCGCCATGGGCTTTCGGTGGAAGTCATGCATATCAGCCGCTTCTTAGGCATGCGTAGTGCGCAGGGTAAAGGCAAGGACGAATTTAGGCGGTTATAGTTATGAACAGATGTTCAGGTGTCGGGTGTCAGGTGTCAGGTGTCAGGAACCGCGAACCCGGTTTTTTTCTGACACCTGACACCTGACGCCTGAAACCTTATCGGAGGCAACTCGTGACATCATCAGTACTTTACGCAGGGGTCGATGTCGGATCATCAAGAACAAAAGTCGCTCTGCTGAATCCGGACAGGGAAATCCTCGGTTATGCCATCAAAAAGTCCGGTACCAGTTTTACGGAAACCGCGGAAGCGTGCCTTTCGACCGCTTTGGAAATGGCGGGGTGTTCCCGGAGCGATGTGAAAAATGTTGTTTCCACGGGATACGGGCGAAAGAATGTGGCGTTCGCCAGGGAGAACAAGACCGAAATTGCATGCCATGCATCGGGGTGCTATTATTATTTTCCGAAAGCCATCTCAATCATCGATATCGGCGGGCAGGACAATAAGATCATCAAACTTGACGAACAGGGCCGCCGAACGAATTTTATGATGAACCGAAAATGTGCCGCCGGCACGGGCGCCTTCCTTGAGGAGATGGCCCTGCGCCTGGACATACCGCTCTCTGAGATGAACGGGCAGGCTGAAAAGGCGACGGACATCGTCAAACTGGGGAGCTATTGTACGGTTTTTTCCGGTACCGAGGTGCTGGAAAACATACGGATGGGAAAAAAAGTTACGGACATTGTAAAAGGGATCTTTTTTTCGATTGCCAAACGGGTCCTTGAAATGGATACGTTGACCGAGCATGTGGTGATGACCGGTGGCGTGGTGGCCCATAACCGCTTTCTTGTCGCCATGACCGAAGAGATGATCCAGCGATCGATTCTGGTGCCGGAATATCCTCAGATTACGGGGGCTATCGGCGCGGCGCTGTTTGCCATGAACAATGAGTGAAAAAAAATACCGTGGGAGAGAAATAATGCCGGAAGAAAAAAAAGTGACTCGAAAAGCGATAGAAAGTGCGGCTATTGCCGGCCGTTATATGGCTGACTATTATTATGAACTCGATAATGCCGCGAAAACGGGAGAGAAAAAGGTTGCCTGGTGTACCAGCGTGGGGCCGGCGGAAATGTTGCGGGCCATGGGATATCTGGTCTACTTCCCGGAGACTCACGCCGCCATGCTGGGCGCCAGCCGAATGGCCACGGATCTTATCCCTTATGCCACCGCGCTGGGGTATTCACCGGAAATATGCTCCTACCTGACCGCTGACATCGGTGCTTTCGTTCAGGGCGTAACGCCGCTATCCAAAGCATACAAGGGCATCGAATCCATCCCCAAGCCCGACATACTCGTGTTCAATACCAACCAATGCCGGGATGTTCAGGACTGGTTCGACTATTATGCCGATAAATTCAACGTGCCGAACATCGGTGTGAACGGGAATGTGGGCGTGAAAGAGGTTACGCAGTCTATCGTTACGTCCGTGGCCCAGCAGTTCGAAAGCCTGATCCCCACCCTTGAAGAGGTGATCGGGACCAAGTTCGATATCGACAGGCTCAAAGAGGTGATCGGATATTCGCGTCAGTGCTCGGACATCTGGAAAGAGGTGTTGGAAACCGCTGCCGCGGTGCCGGCGCCCCTCACATTTTTTGACGGTTCCACACTGATGGGGCCCGCGGTGGTGGGCAGGGGGACGCCCGAGGCCGTTGCGGTATATGAAAAGATTCTGGCGGAACTCAAGGAACGAATCGCCAAAAAGGAAGGGGCCGTGGAAAATGAACGGTTCAGAATTTATTGGGACGGCATGCCGGTCTGGGGACGGCTTGGGGCCCACAGCAAACTGTTTGCGGGTCTGGATGCCAATGTGCTGGCGTCTACCTATTGCAGCAGCTGGATTTTTACCGCACTTGATCCCGTGAATCCGTTCGAAAGTATGGCCCGTGCCTATACGGAGCTTTTTATTGTCCGGTCGGATGACTATAAGGATCAATATATAAAGGATAAAATTGATTTTTACAGCATTGACGGCATTATTTACCACAATGCGAAAACATGCCCGAACAATTCCAATTGCCGATATGGTCTTTCCAAACGGATCGAGGCGGAGACAGGGATTCCGACGCTTACCATCGATGGTGACCTGAATGACATGAGACTTGTATCGGATGAACAGACCAAAACCAATGTTGAGGCATTTATAGAACTCCTGGAAGAAAGAAAGTAGCGGAACGCACCACCATTAAAGTATAATGTATTTGCGCCGATAACCTCTATAGAGCATCAATGGAAATGGGAGGTTCTAATGGAAATTGTTATCGGCGCCGTGAACCGAGTCGGACAACCCGGACAGAAGGCTGAAGCAAGAGGCGGTTTTGTGGAAGCACAGGTGTTGAATATCAGGCCGCCAAGACGTCGCCGGGGAGGGCCCCGGAACGGGAAGCCGGACCGTCGGGACAAGGGAAACACGCATGATCCGGTCTCAGGGCGGGTCATGGTTTTGCTGGTGTCTGATGGCTATCATATTCCCCAGGATCTTAGTTCTGGAAACTACAGGGTTTTTCTCAGGTTTGCTCCAAAAAGAAAGTAGTTTGATACGGAGCCCCTGACGAGGGGGGGGGTGCAAATGAAAAATGGTGCGAACATATGAAATCTTCAGACAACTATTCTTTAAAAGAGAAGAGAAGCAACCAACGATTGCCTTTCTCCCGCCCGATCAGTTATGCCACCCGGGGGATTGCATATGAGGATTTTCTCCAGGATATCAGCGCAGGCGGTGTATTTATAGAAACCCGCGCCATGTTTACAGTGGGACAGACCCTTACCCTCACCTTTCCCATGCCCGGGCACCAGCATTTCATTACCGTGACCGGTGAAGTGGTCCGTGCCACCGGTCAGGGGATTGGTGTGAGATTCGATCGAGCCGTTCAAGACCTCCTGGATACCACCCCCGAATCCTGACATGAAGTGGATAGAAGTCAGCGTTTTTTTTAAAACCGAGAACAAGGCCCTGGCTGAGGACCTTATCGCAAATGCCTTCAGCGATGCCGGTATAGAAGGCGTCGCTATTGAACCCACCGATGAAACGCCGGCCGATGGATGGGCAAAAGAGGTTATGCCCCTGCCCGTTTTACAAAATCGTGTGACCGGATATGTGGCGGACAATGATCTGGCCGGGCCGACTTGTCTTAATCTCAAGCGCGCCGTGGAGATTCTGGCCCGGGATCACGGTTTCGAAGCCCGGTTTGCGCATAAGAGAATCGACGAAGAAGACTGGGCCGAATCCTGGAAATCCTTTTTCTGGCCGGAAAAAATAGGGTCCCGTATCGTGGTCAAACCCACCTGGCGTGACTATTCCGAGGCACCCGGAGATATCATTATCGAACTCGATCCCGGAATGGCATTCGGGACGGGAACTCATCCCACCACGCGGCTTTGCGTTCAAATGCTGGAGACATTTGTGAACCGGGAGGATGTCTTTCTGGATGTGGGTACCGGTTCCGGCATCCTGATGGCGGCGGCATACAAACTGGGCGCCTCGACTGTTTGTGGGATCGATATCGATCCGGTCGCCGTGGAAATCAGCGGCGAAAACCTGGCACGCAACCGGGTACCCGCACATGACAGCAGTGTCCTGGTGGGGGACCTTATTCAGGAGGACCGGGTCCGGGACGTTCAGGAACGTTTCGATATCATATCCGCCAACATCCTGTCCGAAGTGATTCTCTCCCTGCTGGACCGGGTTCCCGCCGTGCTCAAACCGAAAGGCATTTTTATCTGTTCCGGGATCATCGAAGAAAACGCACCGGCGGTTCTTGAGAAAATGGAATCGCTCGGTTTCACTGTTCTGGAGGTCAGGCATTCGGAGGGGTGGACCGCCATCGCCGGGCGGAGATAACTTAGATGCGGTGTCGGGTGTCGGGTGTCAGGATTGGTAAGTGCGGTAACTGACACCTGACACCCGACACCTTTATACAGATCAAAATATTCAATACATCATTGAATTTATATCCCAGTGCACTATCTAAGCTGCGTTACAAGTTGTGACGCCGGCACCAGCCTCACCTTTTTTTGCAACTCCGGCAACATCTCCTTGAGAACCCGGTAGGTTACCAGATGGGGGTGTCCGATACCAATGGCATAGCCGTCCTGCTGTGCCTTTTGAATGAGTTTACCGAGTTGCTTTCGAACAAATTCAGTCGTTGTCACATGGTCGAGAAAAATATCCCGCTCGGCAAACGGTATCTGGAGCAGCCGTGCCGAAGGTTTGCACAGGGTGTTTACAGAGGTTCGACTGTCGATAAAATAAAGGTCTTCCTTTCTCAGGACTGAAAAAATCTGGTGCATCTGTGAAGAGACGGCGGTCATTTTAGACCCCATGTGATTGTTGACGCCTTTTATACCGGGAACCGACCGAATGTCTAAAGTGAGTTGCCGGATCAGTTCATCGGGGGACATGGACGTCAGCAGCGCGCCGGGACCGGGGTCTATCTTGGGATATTCGTCGGGTTCCATGGGAAGGTGAAGCATAATTTCCACATGTCTCAATCCGGCGGCTTTCGTGATGGTTTCCTGAAAAGGGCTGAAAGGCAGTATGGAGAATGTGAAGGGTACTTCCAGGTTGAGAAATTTTTCCGCAAGTTTCCTGTCGTATCCCATATCATCAATGATGATACAGGCCAGGGGCAGGTTATCCGGGACGGTTTCTATCGGTGGCGGTACGGGTTTCTCCGGTTTTGTTTCCGTCTCTTTCGGAAAGATTTCAAATTTTATCGGTGGCGGGGTCGGTCTCCTTGAGATCTGTTCCTTTGTTTTGGGTGCTGCCGGTTTTTCGGCTGTCAATCCATGAATAAAATATCCGGCAAGCACCACTACCAGAACAAGCGTCCCCAGACCCAGGAGGGCCCGCATCCATTGTGTTTTGGGGGGAGTCTTGACGTTGCGTTTTTTAGGACGTCCTCCCTTCGTTTTCTTTTGTGGGCGGCTATTCTTTTTGGGCGGCATAGTTAAAATCTTATTGGCCCAGCCCCTTGAAGACATCATACCCCACGAGGATTTCAAGGGCGCGCACCACCTGCCAGTCGGACATCAGGAGCTCAGGATTGAAGCCTCCCCGCTTGGCGGCCGGCGGGTCTTTTTTGTCTTCCTCCTCCTGTTCGCCCTTTTTCTCTTCATCGTCCCCGTTTTTCTTGGATTTCACAGCCTTTTTTTTCGGTTCCGGATCGGTTGTTTCCGCTTCGGTAATCTCCGGTTCGAGATGGTTCTTTAAATCCTTTTCCTTTATCAGCAGTCCTCTGTTCAGATCAGTATCATCGTCTTCTATTATTTTCGGCAGGACTTCGATATCGGGTATAATACCCTGGGCCTGAATAGATTCTCCGCTGGGGGTATAGTATCGGGCAATGGTGAGTTTCAAGCCATAGCCGTCCCGGAGGGCCTCCACATTCTGGACCGATCCTTTCCCGAATGATGTCGTGCCGAGTATAAGGGCTCGCTTTTGATCCTGGAGCGCGCCGGCCACAATTTCAGAGGCGCTGGCGCTTCCGTTGTTGATCAGCACGACCATGGGGTAGTCCCGCTTGATCAGGTTGGGGGTAGCGGAGAAAACCCTCTGGTCCCGATCATTCCTTCCTTTCATGGAGACGATAATTCCCTGCTCCAGAAACAGGTCGGCGACATCCACGGATTGGTCAAGCAGTCCTCCCGGGTTATTCCGAAGGTCGAGGATAAGTCCTTTGAGGGGAACGGATCCCGATTCCAGCGTTGCCAGTGCCTCCCTGAGGTCCGCGGTTGTTTTTTCCCTGAAATTGGTAATCCGGACATATCCGTATCCATCCCTGATAAGTCCCGAACGCACGCTTTCAATGGGGATTGTGTCCCGTATCAGTTTAAAATCGATCGGCTCGGCGACACCCTCCCTGAAGATGGTAATAACGACCTCGGTGCCTTTGGGGCCCCTCATTTTTTTTACAGCCTCCAGAATTGTCATGTCTTTGGTGAGTTCGCCGTCCACTTTTATGATTTTGTCTTCCGCCTGGATACCGGCTTCGGCCGCGGGGGTTCCGTCGATGGGGGAGACAACCGTCAGCACGCCGTCCGGCATTTCTATTTGAATACCGATACCGCCGAACTCGCCCTGGGTATCCACCTGCAGATCTTCAAGGGCTTCCGGGGGCAGAAAGGCGGAGTGGGGGTCAAGGCGCTGTACCATTCCCTGAATGGCCTTTTCGATCAGATCGCGCTCCTCGGTCTCTTCGACATAATTTTTTTCAATGATATCGATAACCTCTGAAAAAATCTTGAGTCCTTTGTAGGCCTCTTCATTATCCGCGGCCAAGTTACGCTCCAACCCCGAAAGGGCAACCCAGCAGATGACCGCTATTACCATCACCCGCCACAATTTAATGTTGTTTGTACTTCCTTGCGCCATACGCCGAATCTCCTTTAATTTCTTTTAAGCCATGCAAGCGGATCGATGGGTTTGCCATGATGCCGAATTTCAAAATATAGCTTTGTTCCCGCCATTGAGCCGGTTTCACCTACCGTCCCGATGACTTCATCTGCCTCGACCGGGTCTCCCTTTGCCTTGAAAAGCTCTTCCGCATGGGCATATATGCTGCAATAATTGTTCCCGTGGTCGATGATAATCATATTACCATACCCCTTGAACCAGTCGGCATAAATGGTCGTACCGTCATACACGGCCCGAATCGGTTCCCCCGGTTCCGCTTCAATGTCAATGCCGTTTCTGATATTCGGGGATTTCAGCATGCCCTCTTTATTCAAGCCGTAAAATGCTGTTATCTTACCGGGTACCGGCGTCTGAAGCAACCCTTTAAGCGTATCAAACGGCTTTTTGTTCATCCCGTCGCCCGATGTACTCATCGGGTGGACTTCCCAGGTGTGGCTCGCCATTTCCCTGTCGAGCGCGGTGGCTGCCTGTTTCAGTGAATCTATGGCGGCAAGCGTCAATTTTTTTTCTCCCCGAATTTTTTCAAGGAGTTGTGACCTTGCTTCGCTCTGTTTGCCCATGGTTTCCAATTGATCGTTGAGGCGGCTGATCGTGTCATCATAGGCCCGTTTTTGCTCATTCAGCGAAATACGGAGCAATTCAAGGCGGCTTGTTTTTGTGGTCAGTTCTTCCCAGACCGCTTTGTCGGCGGAGAGGATGCGTTCAAGGATGTTTTTACGGCTCAGCATATCGTAAATCGAGTCCGCGGATGCCAGAATCGGCATTTTCCCGAGTTGGTGCAGCTTATACAATGCCACGATACGTTTGGCGGCGTAAACATCCAGCAGGGCGATCTCTTTTTTCAGTATCCGGCATTCCGCCTCGGTGTTTTTCAGCTTTGCTTCAATGCGTAAGCTTTCCTCCCTGGATTCCCTGACTTGAAGCCCTGTCCGGTTGAGTTGTCGACCGAGGCGGTCCAGATCGTCGATGAGCCCGGCTTCTTTTTCCGTATAAGACGAAATCAGGGCTTCATGTTCGACAATTTGTTCTTCGATACGGCTGGCTTCCTGTTTCAGGGTTATGACTGCTTCCGACGATTTGGAAGGGTCAAAGGGCGCCGGAGATGCTTCACTCGACGGCGTTGATGTGGCCCTGCTCGGGGGCGCCGGGGAGGTGTCACTCAAGAGAGATGGAGAGACCCCACTCACCGGCAGCTGGAGCGGAATCAGGCGGATGTGTTTCCTGGATACGAATCCTTCCCGGTTCTCATGAGAAATCTTTAACCACTTCGGCTGATATTCCAGAATGACCAGCCGACTCTCTTTTTGCACTTTTGCAATGATCCGAAAGGATGTTCCGGGGCCGCTGCGAATATTCAGCACACGAGCGGTTACCTCACATTCCCGTGAGTTCGGCGCGATTTGAGTTGCGTGCGCGGATGCCAGGGACGTGAATATCAGCAGAAAGATCCCGGCTATTTTAAAAATTGTTTGAGCGACAGAGAGCAACCGATCCCCCCGATCAACATGCTGGCGGCGACGATGAGGCAGCAGGTCCCAAAAGGGAAAAATTTCACGTTGAAACCGCTGCCGAAATAATCCTGCCCGATATTGTTCGATATTAAGTAATAGGTCAAATAAAGCGTGCCGAGTCCGAATATGGCGCCGGCAAGTCCCTGGAGAAGTCCTTCGATGTAGAAAGGCGCTTTAATAAATCCATCTGTAGCGCCCACGAGACGCATAATTTCCACCTCTTCCCGGCGGGAATACAATATCAGGCGGATGGTGTTGGCAACGATGAATACGGCAGCCATGAAAAAGAGGCCGCCCATGGCATAACTGGCGAATTGAAACAGATTGAGAACCGAAGAGACACTGCCCATCCACTGCTGGCCGTATTCCACGTCGTCAACGGCATCAAGGGATTCGATGTGCCTCACCAGTGTTTCCAGACGACCGGTTGCCTGGGGGTCGGGCAGAAGATGAATTTCGAATGCGTCCGGGAGGGGATTTTCCTTCAGGTTATCCAGCAGAGAACTCTGACCTTTAAGCTGCTGTTTAAATGCCCGCAGGGCATCGTTTCTGTCTATGAAGGTGACATTATTGATGTCCGACATGGTTTCAAGCATCTGCCTGGTTTTCGAAATTGAATCACTGTCCGCGGACGGCGACAGGTATGCCATCACCCGGATGTCCTTCTTCCAGGATGTCAGCAGTTCGTTTGCATTGATAAAAAAAAGGCCGAAGGCACTCACGATCAGCACGGATAGCGCAATGGTAATGATCGCGACACCATTCAGCAGCTGGTTGTCCGAAATGTCCTTCAGGGCTTTTTTGAAAAAGAATACCATGGCTTTCTCATGCTGTCAGGCTTCCCTGTTTCAGTTTTATGATGCGGCAGTTCTCTTTTTCCAGCAGGTTCCGGTCGTGGGTGGCGACGATCAATGTCCCACCGAGCATATGGAAGCGGCTGAGAAGATCAAAGATAATATCCGCGGATTCCGGATCAAGGCTTCCGGTGGGCTCATCCGCCAGGATTATTTTCGGATCTCCCACGACTGCTCTTGCAACAGCAATGCGCTGCTGTTCTCCGCCGGACAAACTCGGCGGCAGGGCATCCCCTCTGTCCTCCATGCCGACCATTCGAAGAACGCTGTTAACCTTTTTAACAATAAGCTTTCGTTTTTTCCCCGAGGCCTCCAGTACAAGGGCGATATTTTCGAATACGGTTTTATTGGCGATCAGTTTGTAATCCTGAAAAATAACACCGAATTTTCGTCTTAGAAAAGGGATGCCCTTCGCGGAAATTCTGGATAGATTCATGCCGTCTACCAGAACCTGGCCTTCGGAAACCGGTTCGCCACGGTAAAGCAATTTGAGAAGGGTCGTTTTGCCGGCGCCGCTGGGACCGGTAACAAACAGAAATTCGTTCTTGTAAATATCAAGCGTGACGTCCGACAGCGCCTTTTTGGCCCCGTATGACTTATGGACGTGAAACATGCGAATGATCAGGTCTCTGTTTTTCTCTTCCATGATATCATCTTGGATTGACCTCGTTTGGGTTTACTGGTATGTGGGCAAACTGAGTCCGGGGAGTGCCGCATGACCGGTTTTCCTTGCTCAAGGCCTCCGCTGAATTTCAAGAAATTGGCTTCTTCCACTTCAGTGGGGGCTTTTTATCTGATTTTGGCTAAAAAATCAATAAGAAGAACCGGAGTGATGAATATGAAAAAGGAACTGATCAAACTGCTTTGTGAAAAATCTTTTAAGTACAGCGAAGAACCCACATTCAAGTTGGTTTCGGGAAAGATGAGCCGGTTTTATGTGAACTGCAAGCCAACGGCCCTGAGCGCCCGGGGTATGTTCCTGATCGGTCATCTCCTGTTTGATGAGGTTGCATCTCTCGATGTCGCCGGTATCGGGGGGATGACTTTCGGCGCTGATCCCATGGCGGTTGCGGCTGCGTTTGTATCCGGGCTCAAAGAGAGGCCGATATCGGCCTTCTCCATCCGAAAAACCAAAAAGGACCATGGCATTGCCAAATGGATCGAAGGCGATTTGTCCGCCGGACAATCGGTTGCGATTATAGACGATGTGGCCACCACCGGCGGGTCCACCGTCCAGGCCATCGAGCGGGCGCGGGATGAAGGCTTGAAGGTTGTCAAGGCAGTGGTTCTGGTGGATCGCCAGGAGGGCGGGCTTGAGAATATTCGCCGGCATGTGACGGATGTGTCGTCGGTGATTACCCGTGATGAACTGGTCCGGGAGTGGAAGGAAATGAAGGGTTGAAGTGTGAGGGGCGACCCTCAAATAACATCCGAAAAGCGCTAACGTCGAACATCGAACGTCCAACGCCCAACATCGAATAAGGAATTCTTTCGATTTCAAATATGTAGTTAGGATTATTCACGATTTGGTATTTTGTAGGTCGCACAGGCGTCATCCGACTCCCATGCGGTGACACTGCTGACCCTCACACCGGGAACGGAAAGTTCGCTGTCGAGTGTATGGGCAATGTATTTGGCGACGTTTTCCGATGAAGGGGGACAGCCGTCAAGGATGTCAAGCTCGTTCAGAAATTTGTGGTCCAGGCTGCCGATAATTTTTTTAACCAGTACTTTCAATTCCCCGAAATCGATCAGTACACCGGCCTGGTTCAGCTCTTCCCCTTCCACACAAACTTCGATTTTCCAATTATGCCCGTGAAGGTTTTCGCACTGTTTGGCAACCATCTGAAGTTGATGGGCAGCCGCAAACCGGGTAACAATTTTCAATTCATACATGACAAGTTTCCTTTACCGTTAAAATTCCGATATTAGCCGGCTGCCTGGGAAGAGTTTCCCTTTAGAATATTTTTCAGCTTATTGGTAAACTTGCGGACGTCTACCTCTTCAAATTCTTTTAACAATTCAACCTGTTTTTTGTTCAAATTCGTGGGCGTCTTGATTACCGTTTGAATAATCTGATCCCCCCGTCGTTTCGTGCGAAGAGATGGTATGCCTTCGCCTGGGAATTTAAACACATCACCCGGCTGGGTCCCCTTGGGTATGTCCAGCATCTTTTCACCGGTAAGGGTCGGCACTTTAATCTTGGTACCTAAGGCCGCTTGTACGAATGAGACCTGGACACTGCAGACAACATCGGTGTTGTTGCGTTGAAAGTAGTCATGGGGTTCGACATGGATAAATACATACAAGTCACCCGATGGACCGCCGTTGGGGCCGGCTTCCCCTTCACCATTGAGTCGCAGACGGGAACCGTTGTCCACGCCCCCCGGAATTTTTACGGCCACCTTTTTCTTTACAGCGACCTGCCCGTTTCCGTGACACTCTTCACAGGGGGTTGTAATCATCCGGCCCGCGCCTCGGCAAGTGGGGCAAGTTGTTCTGACGGTGAAAAAGCCTTGATTTCTGGAAACCTGACCGGTACCGCCACAGGTGGTGCAATTTTCAGGCTGGCTTCCCGACGCACACCCGCTCCCCGTGCATGATGGACAGGTGGCTGTTTTTTCCACGACGATTTCAGTGTCGGTCCCAAAAGTGGCTTCCATAAAGCTGAGTGTCATATCATAGCGCAGATCGGCACCCCTTCGGGCGCGTGTCTTGGCGCGTCCACCGGAGCCGAAACCGAAAAAATCTTCGAAGATATCCCCGAAACTCGAAAATACGTCTTCAAAACCGCTGAAACCGGAAGAACCGGAGCCTTCAAGGCCCTGATGGCCATATTGGTCGTACAGGCCCCGTTTCTGGGGGTCGCTGAGAACATTATAAGCCTCCGCGGCCTCCTTGAACTTTTCCTCGGCTTTTTTATTCCCCGGATTTTTGTCCGGGTGAAATTTCATGGCTAGTTTTCGATAAGCAGCTTTAAGCTGCCCGTCGCTGCAATCGCGGCGGACTCCCAGTATCTCGTAATAATCTCCCTTTGTTGCCATTTTACTCCCTGAACGTCTTTCCGGACGATTTTCATGACCCGCGGGCCGATTCAGATTTTCCGAAGAATATGCTGGCTTATTCTAATGCAGGAAGGAGACATGTCAAGAGATGCATGTGCATAATCCCGCGGCCTTTTTCTAATGCAGGAAGGGGACATGTCAAGAGATGCATATGCATTATCCCGCGGCGGGCAACCTGTGGCGTCTGACAAGTGTGTCCTTTTTCCACCGCTCATCGTCCCGCTTGGGGTAGTCGATGCTGAAATGGAGCCCGCGGCTTTCCTGGCGATACTGGGCGCATTTAATGATCAGTTCCGCAACGGTGGCAATGTTCCGGAGTTCAATGAGCCCGGAGTCGATCTTAAAATCCCAGTAATAATTATGAATTTCATCTTGAATGATGTCTACGCGCCTGCGGGCGCGGTCGAGCCGTTTGTTGGATCTCACGATGCCCACATAATTCCACATGAGCCGTCTGATTTCGTCCCAGTTATGAGAAACCATGATCACTTCGTCGCTGCTCGTGGTGCCGACCTCATCCCAGCCCGGGAGTTCATCCTCCCATCGGGAATCGATGTTGGAAAGGTCCGCAGCTGCCTGCTTGGCAGCCGAGTGGGCGAACACGAGCGCTTCTATCAATGAATTGCTGGCAAGGCGGTTGGCGCCGTGCAGTCCGGTACAGGCCGTTTCACCAACCGCATACAGGCCTTTGATGTCGGTGAGGCCGGAAAGGTCGGTGGCAACCCCCCCGCACATATAGTGTGCAGCTGGGACGACCGGGATCGGGTCCGTGGTCATATTGATTCCAAACGCGAGGCACTTTTTATAAAGATTCGGGAACCGTTTTTTGATAAATGCCGGTTTCAGGTGGGTGATGTCGAGAAACACGGAATCATCGCCGCTTTTCTTCAGCTCACTATCGATTGCACGTGCCACAATGTCCCGGCAGGCGAGGTCTTTCAGGGGGTCGTATTTTTTCATAAACGCATTCCCAGCGGCATTTATAAGAATACCGCCTTCGCCGCGGACCGCTTCGGAAATGAGAAAATTCTTTGCATCCGGGTGGTACAGGCAGGTGGGATGAAACTGCACGAATTCGAGATTGGCGACCGTCGCTCCCGCCCGATACGCCATGGCAACGCCGTCACCGGTGGCGACATCCGGGTTGCTGGTATAGAGATACACCTTTCCGGTTCCGCCGGTTGCAAGCAGGGTGATTTTTGCCGAGAACGTTTTTATTTCATCCGATCGGGAATCCAGAACATATGCGCCACAGCAGACCTCTTCATGGGAAGTGGTGACCATCCCCCGTTTGATGCGTGTCGAACGGGTGATGAGATCAAGGGCCACATGGTCCTCGAGTACGGTGATACGATCGTTTTCCATGACATGAGCGGTGAGTACCCGTTGGAGTTCCCGCCCGGTCATGTCCTCGGCATGGACGATTCTGTTCTGGGAGTGTCCGCCTTCACGGCACAGGTCCAGGCCCTGTAATTCATTGTTTCCGGCAGTCGATTCTTTAATATTGAACTTGACACCGAGGTCGATCAATTCCTGAATTCTTTCCGGCCCGCCCTTGACGACCATCTCGACCACCTGCTCGTTCGGGAGGCCATCGCCCGCTACCATGGTATCCTGAATGTGGGCATCAAACGAGTCCACCCCTTTATCCAGGACCGAGGCGATACCCCCCTGGGCGAGGTTGGTGTTACTGTCGTCGATCTTTTTTTTGGTGATCAGGGTGACATTGCCGAGAGGCGCTACTTTCAGTGCAAACATAAGGCCCGCAACACCGCCGCCGATAACGAGAAAATCTGTTTTATAGGTCATATGAGATCAGCATTCATAAGAGCCAATTCCCAAACGCCCCGTTTCGGCCGGTTGGAAATGGCTCATAAGTTAAGTTTAACGTTGATAGTTACCGCAGCACCGAACGGCGGCGCTGGGGCTTTGTGATAAAACCGATGATGATCCCGATAAGGAGTACCCCCGCACCTATCAGGAACCAATTCATCCGCTTGTCGCTATAGACATTCGACAGTTCATTTTCAAGTTGTCCAACTTTTTCTCTCTGTTCCGACAGCTCCGCCATCGCTTTTTTATGGTCTGCCTGGAGTTCCAGGAAATCCGCCGACTCATTTTTCAGGGTTTCATGGGCCGTGTTCAGGGCGTCCAGCCCGTTCCGGCACTGGGACAGTTCCGCGGTCAGCTTCTCCGAGTTTTCCATCAGTGCCCGGTTTTCCTCTTTCAGGGTATCGGCTTCATCTTTTAATGCCGAATATGTTCCTTGAAGCTTTTTCAAGGTCACGCTGTCCGGGACCTTATTTTGAAGGAACCTGCTGAGAACCCACCCGTCCTTGTCATCTCCAATCTGGATCCGGGTCCAGTCACCCGTTTCTTCAAGGACCGTCATGGGGGTACCGGACTTGATCATTTCGATTATTTTATAGTCAACGCCCGGCCCTGTTCGCAATGTGATTTCCCTTACTTCAGAAACATATTTGGTTTGAGCACAGAGGGATATCGGTAAAAACAGTAAAAAAATGCTTAAAAGAACCGCATGTCGCATGAGGTGACTCCCCTAAACTTTTTGAGATAATTCGAACCGGTTACATCTTGACGAAACAAAAAAAACGCATCATACTGTATAAAAAGTATTTTTTGTAACTATCCGTCTTTCTGTTTGAAAAAAACAGATCTGTCAACATTTTATTGAATTATGGCGAAAGGCCCGCAACAACAATTTTATGATCGTTTATGATTTGCAGTGTGCCGCGGGGCACCAATTTGAGGGCTGGTTTGACGATGGAGACGCTTACGAAGCCCAAAGGGAGAAGGGGCTGATTACCTGTCCCGTATGTAACGACGTAAATGTCACAAAAATTCCTTCCACGTTTGCAATAAAAGGCGCTTCTTCCCCGGTCCCGAGCGAGGTGGATATGGAAGCGATCGGACGATCAGTCAATGCCTACATCGAGAAGACTTTCGATGATGTGGGGTGTGATTTTGCCAAAGAAGCGCTAAAAATCCACTATGGCGTGTCGGACCGGAAAAACATCCGCGGCACAAGCACCAGAGAAGAGGAAAAGCTGCTTGAGAAAGAAGGCGTCCCTTTTTTCAAGGTTCCCTTGCCGCCACCGCCGGATTCGGATGCTTGAGATTTTAACCCGTTTTCTGCCAGAGAATCAATTCTTAACCCAGAACTCAGACGAGTGAGGTATCAAGCTGTTTCTTGCCAGAGAGTCAGTTCCTCGATATTCAATACCTGATCGATATCGAGCAGAATTTTGACGGTGCCGTCTACCTTGGCCATGCCGAGGATGGCTTCGGTGTTCAATTTGGCGCCGAATGTGGGCGGGTCTTCAATGTCTTCAGCCTTGATATTGAGTACTTCGGAGACGGAATCAACCACACTGCCAATCAGTACCGGACCCTGCGAGCCTTTGATTTCCACCACGATAATGCAGGTGCGCTCCGCATAGTCGATGGATTCCATACCAAACCTGAGGCGAAGGTCGATTACGGGAATAACCTTGCCCCTCAGATTGATGACCCCTTTGACGAAGTCGGGGGTTTGGGGCACGGTTGTTATCGGCATCATGCCGATGATTTCTTTTATTTTCAGAATACCGATGCCGTACTCTTCGTCAGCCAGGGAGAAAGTTAAATATTTACCGTCCCGGTCTGATTTTATCAGATTTTCCTTGGGCGCCGCCTGGTTTTTTTCATTCATGTGGTTTCGCCTTTTTCTTCGTGCCGTCGGCCGAAAAAAAGCCGCTTTTTTAAAAAAAATGCCGTTGCTGCTAAATGGTGGGCGATACTGGGATTGAACCAGTGACTTCTACCGTGTGAAGGTAGCACTCTCCCGCTGAGTTAATCGCCCGTTTTTTATATCGGCATGACCGCATTTTCCCGGCAGACCGTGTCTGCCTGAATTGTACGGATACCACTCTATATTTGTCATTTGCCGTCCAAGTCAAGTTTTTTTTCGTTGTTCTCATCCGATGCCGTATCGAGATTCGTATCGGAGGCGGGGACGGGCGCCGATTCATCCCCGGGGGAAGTTGTTGCCTGTGTCGAGATTGCGGGCTCCGATTCGTCCTCGGGAGGAGTCGATGCCTGTTCCGTGGCAGTGGTCTCCGATTCGTCTTCAGAAGGAGCTGGCGTTTGTGCCGGAAGGGCAGGTGTCTCTTTTTGAGGAAGATCGGATTTCGGAATCTCGGCAAAGGTGAGTTGTTGCTGGGGTGTATCCCCGTGCCGTTCAATCTCCTGGGGAGACGGCAAATCTTTCAGATTTTTCAGTTCGAAAACTTCAAGGAAATGCTTCGTCGTGGCATAGATAAGGGGGCGCCCGGGGATTTCCTTGCGCCCCAGAACCCGAACAAGTTTTTTATCCATCAGCACACGGAGGACTCCTCCGCAATCAACACCCCGCAGGTGTTCGATGTCACTTCGAATAACCGGCTGCTTATAGGCGATGATGGCCAGGGTTTCCAATGCGGCATTGCTTAGACGGTGTGGATTCGGTTTGAGAAGACGCTTCACATACTCATGATATTCAGGTTTCGTTCGAATCTGATATCCGCCCGCAACCTCACTCAAAAAAATACCGGCCTGACGGTCTTCATATTCCCGGGACAGCTGTTCAAGGGCGCTTTGAATATCCTTTGTGTCTTCAAGTTCCAGCACGTCTTTTAAACGATCCAGAGAAAGCGGCGTGTCGGCCACAAACAGCAGGCTTTCAATTATGTTTTTCAGTGATTCCATACTCAGCGTATCATGTTGATTGTACCGTTTATGAAAACGTCCATTTCATCATTCGAAGTAGATCTTATTGATAAAAAATACGAATGACACCGCTCAGGGTGTGCTGGACTACCTGGACCAGGGATAATTTGACCATTTCCAGAATTGCCAGAAAAGTGACGATCAGGTCACTTTTGGTGGCAGTCCCCTCAAACAGCTCATCAAATGAAACCGAATTTTTTACTTCCAGAAAATCAATCAGCTGGTTGATTCGTTCTTTCACCGACACCCTGTCCGTGGTCAGGTCTACACGGTGGTCCGGTGATAAATTGGCCAGAATTTTCTGGAATGCGTCGATGAGTTCGAACAATCCGACTTTGATGAGTTCATTCTCTTCATCCCATCGAATATCCTCTTCCGCCGGGCTTCGGACAAATGTATGTTCCCCCAGGATATTGCGCCGGGCCAACTGATCGGCAGCTGTTTTCATTTCCAGGTATTCCTGAAGGGGCCGGGCGATCTCCAGCCGGGGATCTTCCAGTTCTTCCTCTTCATCATGTACCGGCAGAAGCATCTTTGATTTGATCTGGGCCAGTGTCGCAGCCATTACGAGGAAATCACCGGCGAAATCAATGTTCAGGAATTTCATCAATTCGAGGTATTCCAGATACTGGTCCGTTATCATTGCGATGGGAATATCATAAATATCCACCTCGTTTTTTTTAATCAGATAAAACAGCAAGTCCATGGGCCCTTCAAAAACATTTTCGAGCCGGACTTCATAGCGGGTGTTATCCATTATAGATCGAAATCCCGATTATATACGATGGTTATATTTTGACGGCGTTTCTGACCTCGGACATGGTCGCTTCCGCCACTTGCCTTGCTTTTCGGTCCCCGGCCTCAATGATTTCAGACACAAGCGCCGGTCTCTCTTCGTAGTAGGTTCTCTTTTCCCGTATCGGTATCAGGGCGGCATTAAGATGGACCGCCATCTCCTTTTTGCATTCCACGCATCCGATCTCGGCTTTACGGCATTCCGAATCGATCCGGCTTGTCAGCTCAGGATCGCTGTATTGTTTATGAAATTCAAACACATTGCATTCTTCGGGATTTCCGGGGTCACTGCGCCGTGCACGTTTCGGATCCGTAATCATTTTAGAGACTTTATCCGAAACTGTTTCCGGCGTATCCGACAGGTAGATGGCATTGTTATAGCTTTTGCTCATTTTTCTGCGGTCGAGGCCGAGAATTTTAGGCGTTTCGGTCAGGATCGATTCGGGTTCGGGAAAGACATCTCCATATAAAAAGTTGAAACGTCTGGCGATTTCCCGGGTAATTTCCACATGGGGCACCTGGTCGACACCGACAGGCACGGCATTGGCTTTGTAAATAATAATGTCAGCCGCCTGCAAAACGGGATAACCGAGAAAGCCGAAGGTGGAAAGATCCTTGTTGTCGAGTTGGACGATCTGATCTTTATAGGTCGGATTCCTTTCAAGCCACGGCACGGGTGTTATCATGGATAGAAGCAGGAACAGTTCCGCGTGTGGTTTGATATGGGATTGAACGAAGAAGGTGCTTTTTTCAGGATCGAGCCCTACACTCAACCAATCGAGTATCATATGCCGAATGTTGGTCTGAATGGCGCCGGGGGTTTCATAATCGCTTGTGAGGGCATGCCAGTCGGCGATAAAGAAAAAACATTCGTGTGTGTTTTGAAGCGCCACCCAATTTTTAAGGGCGCCGTGATAATTTCCGAGGTGCAACGGACCCGTCGGGCGCATTCCGCTCAATATTCGCATGGTTTTTGCCATTATGAACTCCTAACTCAAAAAAATATAAAAATAGAAGGACAAGCGCCCCTCCCTGTTTTAGAACATGATTAATAAACTATGCTTTGCGGCAAATCAAGTTTGAAAAAGAGGTTTGGTTTTTACGGCGGGGTGGGCCTGGGCCTGGGCGAGTTCATCTTTTCTAGTTTTGGCCCGGCCATCGAGTTTAGCGGCCAGAACACCGTCAAGGATTTCCCGATATATGGGCCCTGGTTTCAGCCCCATCTCTTTAAGATCTTTCCCCTGTATCTTCAGGGACACATTCCGAAGGGTTGTAAAATAATGAGAAATGGCTTTTTTTACCTTTTCCTGGCGTGTTGCCGCCATCATATACATAATAAGTTCAGTTTTAAATCCGTGCAGATGTTTATACAGCGTGCTGTTTTTTGAAGGTAATCTTCGTTCAAGGCCCATCAGGCATTTGTAGGCGTGAAACCGTTCACCGCAGAAGAGGCTGTGATGACGGGGGGGCAGCTCAAAACGCATGCACACTGCCCGGGAGGTCTCCGGATCGCAACTCCGAACAAGCGCCAGCAGGTAAACGGCCCAGCGAACCAGGGGCTCGTCGAGAAACAGCAGATCGTACCAGGCCAATACGTTTTTTATAGAATTGACAAGAGATATCAAGCTCTTATCAATTATGATGGAGGGGTGAACCACTTTTAAAAGACCGTATTCATGCAGACGGACGATCGCGGGGGCGGGGTTGTCTTCCTCGAGAATCAGCCGCAGTTCCGAAAAGACCCGTTTGCCGCTGAGCCGCTCGAAAAAGTCCATTTTTACCGCGTTTTCGATAAGGCTCGATGTGAGTTTTCCGATGGAAAAGCCGAAGCGCTGCTCAAAACGGATAGCCCTGAAAGCGCGTGTGGGGTCCTCAACAAAGCTGAGGTTGTGAAGCACCCTGACGGCTTTCTCCTTGATATCCCGTTGTGCGGAAAAAAAATCCACAAGCGTTCCGAACCGCTCGGCATTCAATTGAAGGGATAACGTATTGATGGTGAAATCCCGGCGGAACAGATCAAGCTTGATGGATCCCATTTCAATCACGGGAAGTGCCGCCGGATATTTGTAATATTCAACCCTGGCCGATGCCACGTCGATTTTGAATCCATCGGTGAATATGATCACGGCGGTTCCAAATTTCTCATGGGAATGGATTCTTGCATTATGAGGGGCGGCAAACGCTTTCGCGAAGGCAATCCCATCTCCTTCGACCACAATGTCGATATCCTCATTGGGCCGGTATAGAAACAGATCTCTGACGAATCCCCCCACCACATACGCATTTATTCCCATTCGGTCGGCTGTTTCACCGATGGCCTTTAAAAGGTCGATAATCTTTTTATTGAGGCGTTCATAAACAAATTTGGTGACATTTTTGGTCCGGGCCGGAACCGGCTCCTGAAGCGGGTCCGGGAAGTGGTTCAGTTTTGCCTGATTTTGTCTCACCAGGATATTGAGCAGATCGGTCCGGGTAATTGCACCCAGCAGACGATTGCTGTCCATCACGGGAAGAATGCGTTGTTTGTTTTCGATGATTTTTTGCTGCACTTCGAAAAGATCGGCGTCGGGGCGGACCGATGCAAGCTCCGAACTCATATACTCTTTCACGGGAACATCGTGGAGCTTGTGGAAAATCGCTTTTTCAATCACCTGCCGGGAGATGTACCCCGTCAGTCTGTCTGTGCCCGTATCCGTTTCGGTAACCAGCAGTGCGTTGATATTGTACCGGGTCAGAAGCTCCCGCGCCTTCTCGCATGTCTGGGCGCCGTTGACCGTAATGGCCGGAGAAGACATCAGGTCCTTGGCCTGGCGGCTCAGTGGAAGTTTTTCATGGAGAATTTTTACCAGGAGGTGTTCCGTCTGGGGGAGGGTCTTGTCCTTGATGGTGGCGGATGCGGCAAATCGATGCCCGCCACCGCCCATTGCCTGCATGATTTCCGCTGCATCCACTTCGTGTGCCCTGCTTCGGGCAACGACATAGATTTTATTCCCCATACAGGCAAGGGCGAAAATAGCGTTGATATTTTCCATTTTGACCATTTTGTGGACGAGAAAAGCGAAATCCGGAATATATTCATCTTTGGTGATGCTGGTGACGACGATATCGATACCGTGGATGTTGTAATTTTTAGTGGATTGAAACATCTCGTTGAGAAGAACAAGCTGTTGGGGGCTTATTTCCCGTGAAATCACGTTCGATACGATGTTCAGATTCGCGCCTTTTGAAAGCAGGGCAGCCGCGGCCCGGAAATCGTCTTCCGTGGTGGAATTGAAGGTGAAGGAGCCCGTGTCTTCATAAATGCCGAGGCACATAACCGTGGCCTCTTCCGGAGAGATATCGATACCTCTTTCCTCCAGGATATCCATCAGTATGGTTATTGTGGCGCCGGCGGGCCTGATGGCTTCAAAGTGTCCCTGGATATCGTCCGCCATGGACGGGTGATGGTCGTAGATATGGATTTCAACGCCAGGATTGTCCACGAGTTGTGAAAGCCCGCCGATCCGGTCTGCCTGCCGGGTATCCACAAGCACCAGACGCTTGATTTTCGATAGGTCGATATCTTTGATTTCAGCCATATTGTAGAGATACGCCATGGAATTTATAAAAAAAATCCTCAGGCTTTTCTCCTGTGTGCCGGGGAACACCACCCGTGCTTCCGGATAGAGCTTCTGGGCGGCAAGCATAGACGCCATGGCATCGAAATCCGCGTTCGAATGAGAGGTGATGATGGTATCAAAAGCTTTTTTGGATGCAGGTTTTTTTTTCATATATAACTTGTTCATATGTTAAATAAGAGGGATTATCAAGCGCAACTAATATTAAGGTTTCAGTTGTTATTGCCGATAGTGTATGTTACAAAGCCCTAAAAAAATCGATGCATTATCCTGCCGGCCGGTGCGCCGCCGCGGGTCAATTCGACCGTATGGATAAGCAAGCATGATTTCGAACGGCATTGATTTTAAGGAGGTCCACGGCGCCATGGCGTATAAGTATATATTCGGTCCTGTCCCCTCCAGGAGACTTGGACTTTCGTTAGGCGTGGATCTGATGAAGCACAAGACCTGTTCCCTTGATTGCGTTTATTGTGAATGTGGGAAAACGACGCTTTTAACGCTGACTCCGAAAGCCTACGTGCCTTTGGAACCTGTCAAACAAGAATTAACAGCGTTTCTTAAAGAATTCCCCGATCTTGATTTTATCACTTTTTCGGGTTCCGGGGAGCCGACCCTGCATAGTGGCATCGGAGAGATGGCGTTATTTATAAAAACGAATTTTCCCGATTATAAGCTGGCCCTGTTGACAAACGGCACACTGCTTCATCGGGAGGATGTCCGGCGGAGACTGCTTCCCGTCGATGTTGTCATCGTGTCCGTGGATGCCGCCAGCCCGGAGGCCTTCCGGAAGGTAAACCGGCCCCATCCCAAGCTGACATTGGATGAATTCGAGAAGGGCCTTATTTCGTTCCGGGAGATGTATGAAAACAGTTTGTGGGCGGAAGTGTTCCTGGTCCCCGGATGCAATACGTCCCGGGAGGAACTTACTCATATTCGGGAGATGCTGCAGCGGTTTCATCCCGATAAGATTCAGGTCAATACCCTTGACCGTCCCGGGACGGAAAGCTGGGTAGTACCCATGGAAAAAGAGCAGCTCAAAGAGGCGGCATTTTTTTTGCAAGCATCAGAACCTGTATCGCTGCCCGGCGGAAGCGCTTCATCGGGGGGGGATAGTGATTCGACCGGCAGGCTTCTCGCTGCGCTCCGGCGGCGACCGCTTACGCTTGAGGATGTTACACGCATGCTGGGTATTGATGCGCCTGAAGCGCTTGGGCGCCTGGATGAGATGGTGCGGAAAAAAACAGTAAAGAGGATAATGATGCCAAGAGGCACGTTTTATTCTGCGGATATGGTTTGATCTGTTGTTTTTTTGTATACCTTTTTCTGGAATCGCGTATGGAAAAAGATAGCTACACAACCCAAAATATTACCAACTACAGGCACGACTTGCTCTCGTCTTAAGGAGGATACATGCCGATTTATCTCTGGAAAGGTAAAAATAAAAAAGGCGTCGCCCAGAAGGGTGAAATGGAGGCTCCCAATGTGGACGCGGTCAGGGCGAACCTGACGCGACTCAATATTGTGGATCCGAAAATAAAGGCGAAACCCAAAGATATTTTTGAAAATGTCGCGTTTATGCAGCCGGGCGTCAAAGAATCGGACATCATCATCTTCGCGCGGCAGTTTTCCACCATGATCGATGCGGGACTTCCCATTATCCAGTGCCTTGATATCCTTGTTCAGCAGCAGGAGAACAAAACCTTTAAAACCTGTTTAAAAACGATCAAGGAAAATGTTGAATCGGGGTCCACTCTCGCCGAGGCTATCAAAAAATACCCAAAATATTTTGACGATCTTTTTACCAACATGATTGCCGCGGGTGAGGCTGGTGGTATTTTGGATACTATTTTACGGCGTCTGGCAGCTTATATGGAGAAAATGGCCAGACTCAAGCGGAAGGTCAAAGGCGCCATGACCTATCCGATCGTCACCCTGGGCATCGCCGTTATCGTTCTGGTCATTATCCTTGTATTTGTAATTCCGGTATTTCAGGGGATGTTTGACGATTTCGGCGGAGAATTGCCCCTGCCGACACAGTTTGTTGTCAACCTGAGTCAGTTTTTTAAAGGCAATGTCTTTTATATCATCATAGCGTTAGCTCTGTTCATTTTTGCATTTAAACGGTTTCGTAAAACCAAAAAGGGGCGGGATCTGGTAGACAGCATGGTCCTGAAGCTTCCCCTGTTCGGCATTCTTGTCCGGAAAGTGGCGGTTGCGAAATTTACCCGAACCATGGGAACCATGCTTACAAGCGGCGTGGCGATTCTGGAAGCCCTGGATATTGTGGCAAAGACCGCCGGCAACACGACTATTGAAAAGGCGATTTACGGCGTGCGATCCGCCATATCCGAAGGTCGGACCATGGCCGATCCACTGAGTGAAAGCGGTGTGTTTCCCTCGATGGTGTGTCAGATGATTGCCGTTGGGGAATCTACCGGTGCTCTGGACGCCATGTTGTCAAAAATCGCCGACTTTTATGATGAGGAGGTTGACCAGGCCGTGGAAAACCTGACCTCTCTCATCGAACCGTTTATGCTGGTATTCCTGGGTGTTACTATCGGCGGGCTCGTTATATCCATGTACCTGCCCATCTTCAAAATGGCTTCCGTCATCAGTTAGGAACCTTGGAAAAGACAATACCCGAGAACCTCCCCCAGGCGGAGGTCTATAAAAAGCTCAAATGGCTGACTTTTTTTCGTCTGGTGTTCTCAACGGTTTTACTGGGTGCCACGATTGCTCTGCAACTCAGTGAAGAGCCCTCCTTTCTGAGTCAGCCGCTGCTTGCACTCTACGGCCTGACGGCCGGTATTTTTTTTCTTTCCGCTGTTTATGCCTGGTGTCTAAAACATGCCACGCGATATTTTTTTCAGGCCTACCTCCAGATTGCACTCGATACGGTCATCGTCTCCCTGATTATCTTTATCACCGGCGGATACTCGAGTATTTTTCTATTTCTTTACCTGGTCGTGGTGATTTACGCGAGCCTTCTTCTGCTTCGGGTCTGGAGTTTTTTTACCGCCATTTTTTGTGGCATTCAATATGGTGTTCTTATCGGCCTGGAATATTGGGGGGTCCTGCGCCCGGTCATCGCTGAAAGTGATATGCTGGCTAGTAATTTCGCAGGCCCCCAGATCATTTACAAAGTATTGATGACGCTTCTTGCCTGTGTGATGGTCGCTTTTCTGGGAAGCCTTCTGGCGGAGCAAAACAGGAAGAGCAGGCGTGACCTTGCGGCTTTGGAAGCGCATGTGAAACGTGTTGAAAAAATGGCGGCGGTGGGAGAAATGGCCGCCGGTTTGGCACATGAAATTAAAAATCCACTGGCGGCCCTCTCAGGTTCCATCCAGTTGCTTCAGGAGGATATTTCCTCGAATCCCGCTTCGGGGAAGCTGATGAAAATCGTTTTAAGAGAGACGGATCGGTTGAGTGCTCTCCTGAGCAATTTCCTGCTTTTTGCGAAACCTCCCACGGGAGAACCGGAAGCCATTGATCTCGAGAAAGCCCTTACCGAAGTAGTTTCTCTTTTCGAAAAAGATGCCAAATACCAGAGCAGCGTTGCAATTAAAAAGAACTTGTTAAGCGATGTGTGGACCGACATGGACCCTGCCCATTTTCGTCAGGTGCTCTGGAATCTTTTGGCCAATGCGGCTGAAGCCATTGACGGTGAGGGGGGTATCGACCTGACGATGGATACCGAGTATCGGGAGTATGTCCGGGTGTATGTAAGGGACAACGGGTGCGGGATTCCCGACGATAAAATGCGCCAGATCTTCGATCCCTTTTTTACTACCAAGGCGAGGGGAACCGGTCTGGGCCTTTCTATCGTACATAGTATCCTCGAGGCGTATGGCTACCGTCTCGATGTGGAAAGCCGTTTGGGGCAGGGGACGACGGTTACCATGCATTTGAAGCGGAGCGATCCGCCGGGGGAATCGGGGTAGCCGCCTTTTGATTTTTATTAAGCTCTATAGCGGTTTTTGGAAAATGAACGTCGAACATCGAACGCCCAACGTCCAATTTTGAATATGGAGTTCGCTTCGCTCCACCATTTTTCTTGACGGGCAGTGTTTCTATCGATATAGGAAGCAGAAGAATTTGAATGTTTTCCGGAAGCGCTGTTCTTTCGGTCAACTTAACAAAAACGGGTTATGTAATAGGCGAACGCCATCCAGACTCTGTTCCGGGTGGCGTTTCTATTTTTCAGGAGGGCATTTGACTACGCTGGTTGTCATCGATAATTACGATTCTTTCACCTACAACCTGGTTCAGATGTTCATGACGTATGATCTTTCGATCCGGGTTTATCGGAATGATCGGATTACGGTGCCGGAGGTGGCGGGGATGCGGCCCGACTACCTGCTTATCAGCCCGGGGCCGAAGGACCCGCTCCATGCGGGAATTTCCATGTCGCTGATCCGGGAAATGTATCGAAATATCCCGATCCTCGGCGTCTGTCTGGGAATGCAGTGCATAAACGAGGTTTTCGGAGGTGAAACGGTACAAGCCCTGACGTTGATGCATGGGAAAACAAGCCGGGTTCTTCATGATGGCGATGGTATTTTTCATGGCTTGCCGGCCCCTTTTACGGCGGCCCGGTATCACTCCCTCATGACGGCGCCTTCATCTCCCGAGTTGATGGTGACATCCCGGAGTGACGACGGTGTAATTATGGGACTGTCCCATGTGGAATATCCCCTGCACGGGGTTCAATTTCATCCCGAAAGTTTTTTGACCCCAAACGGGCCTCTCCTCGTGAAGAATTTTCTCAGGCTTGGACCTTTGAAGGAATCGCTTGATGATGGATGCAATTAGGCAAAAAATTGGCGGGTTTCACGATGTACACGTGGAAACAGTGACGCTCGATGAACCGTTCATTACGGTTGCCGGACGGTTTTCGGAACTGCCGGGAACGGTTGTGCTTTTGAGTGGATCCGATCTGGATTGCGCCCGCTACAATATGCTTGGGGTTTTTCCCTGGATGGGCCTTTCCGGCAGAGACCGGAATTTAACCCTGCGAATCGGGGAGGCGGTTTACCCTGTTGAAGAAGACCCGTTTTTATTGGTACGTTACCTGCTGGATTGTTGCCGGCTGCCGTCTCTGGATATGCCCATACCGGTTGCCGCGGGGCTTTTCGGGTATTTCGCCTATGATCTCAAGGACCAGTTGGAGTCCCTGCCGCGAACATCCATGGACGATCTGGGGCTGCCGCATATCTGCCTCTTTTCACCCGCCGTGCTTCTGATCCAGGATACGATAAACGATACGATCCGCTTGTGTATTCCCAAACGGGAGGGGATGGACATTTCAGAGTTCCGCAATGCATTTTTTGGCCGGCTCGGGGCACCTCTGTCGGAAACGGTCCCCGGCGGACCTTCCCCGTGGGCATCCGGTGCCGGCGGATCCAATGCCAGCCGCGACCAGCATATGGCTGCCGTCGAAGCCGTTCGCGAATATATCGCCAGGGGGGACGTTTATCAGGTAAATCTGTCCCAGCGCTTTGAGATGGATTTCTCCGGTAATCCCTGGGAATTCTTTCGCTCCCTGTTCGAGCGAAATCCCGCTCCGTTTTTTGCCTATTTACAGGCCGGAGACCATCAGATCGTCTCCACCTCTCCGGAGCGGTTTATCAAGCAATCGGGACGGCGTGTGGAGACCCGGCCCATTAAAGGCACGGCACCCCGGGGAAAAACACCCGAAGAGGATATTGCACTGCGGGAAAAACTGGTCCAAAGCAGAAAAGATGATGCCGAGCTTTCCATGATAGTGGATTTGCTTCGAAACGATCTGGGAAAGGCGTGCGAAGGTGGTTCCGTCCGGGTTGCCGAACACAAGCGGTTGGAGGCTTATCACAATGTCTATCACCTGGTGTCGATTGTTGAAGGCGTGCTTTCTTCAGACCGGGACAGTGTCGATCTGCTTCGAGCTGTATTCCCCGGCGGTTCCATCACCGGATGTCCTAAAATTCGTTCCATGGAGATTATCGACGAGCTGGAACCCCACCAGCGTCATGTTTACACGGGCGGTATCGGATATGTGAGTTTTCACGACACCATGGACCTCTCCATCGCCATTCGAACCGCAACGGTTGTGGGGGGGAAGATCCTCTTTTCCGTGGGGGGAGGGATCGTGATCGATTCCGATCCGGCCGACGAGTATGAGGAGACCCTTCATAAGGGCCGAACATTGATGGACTTGTGTGGTCATGGGCTCGAAGAGAACACTACTCGCCCCGTGGTATGGCAAAACGGCAGGTTGATACCGGCAGATGATGCGTCGGTTCCGGTTTCGGATCTGGGCGTTCAGTACGGGTTCGGTTTTTTTGAAACCATTCGGGTCGACGGTGGAACCGTGAAGCATCTTCCGGCCCATTGCCGGCGATTTTCCGAAACATGGGAAAGACTGTTTGCCGGGCCGGCGCCGGATCTGTCCTGGCCGGAAATTATCGGCCGGGTGGTGTCGGCAAACGGCCTGGGCGATCGGGTCGCCGCGGTCAAGATTCTCGCTACCTCCGGAAGTCGTACGATACCGCCCTATGACCACCAGGTGGTTGTTTCGGCCCGTCCCTATACCCATCGGCTGGACGATAAAAGTGCCCCGGGACTGAAACTGGCGACATATCCGGAAGCGAGGCAGACCCCCCTGGCGGATGTCAAATCCACTAATTATCTTTACTACTATTTCGCGGGAAATTGGGCGCGGGAAAACGGGGCGGATGAAGCCCTTATCCTGAATCCGGACGGCAGTATATCGGAAACGAACAGTGCCAATATCCTTCTGATTAAAGACGAGACGATTCTGCTGCCGGATTCCGCCCACGTATTGCCGGGAACCATGCAGACCGCCGTTCTCGAAATGCTTTCCGGATCGGGATTCGCGGCTCGAAGAGAAAGCATTCCGCCGGAGATGCTCTTCAGGGTGGATATGGTGCTTCTCACCAATGCCCTTATGGGCGTGGTACCGGTTATCGGCCTTGACGGGAAAGACGTTCGTTTCAATGCAGACCTGTGTCGAAAGATCAACTCGTTAGTTCTCGGTAATTGAGTGCCTGATTACACTAATAGATATTAATGAGGCGATTTTCATTGCCGTTCAATCGAAAAGTTCATATGGTGGTAGTTATTTTTGTGCATAGTCTGTCTCCAGCTATTGACGCCGGTAATCGAGATCAGTATATAAAGCAATACTGGTTCCGGGGCGTTGCATTCCATATTCCCGATTTTAATCGAACCGGATTGTATAGTGATCATCCCGGATCTGTTCAAGTTCTTCAAAATTTGGTCAGTTCTTTGAAAGGAGACAAAAATGGATTTAACAAACAATGATGGGTCCCGTATTAATGATGCAATGGTTGATCGCAGATCATTTTTAACTAAAAGCATCGGTTACACTACTGCCGGCATATCGTTACTGACATTTCCCGGACTACTGACCAAAACATTGACTGCTAATGAAGGTATATCAAAGGAAGAAATATATAAGAAACTGGACGAAATAATAGAAGAATTATATCCGGTTTATCACAGCTGTTCTCAGCCTACTCTTGCTTCACTGAACAATCAATTCGAATTGAATGCCGATCAAACCGTCACTGCTATAAAACTGTTCGCGGGAGGAATCGCGGGGAAAGGAGAAACCTGCGGCGCCGTGACGGGATCTTTGCTTGCCATAGGGTTCAATTTCGAAGTAAAAAATAAAAAAGACGCCGCGGAGGCTCGAGCTTCCATGATGTATGGCGGCATGTTTTTTGACAGGTTTTCAAAGGAATTCGGATCAACAAGATGTAAAGAAGTGATGAAGCATCAATATGGCAAGTATATCGATTACAGTAATCAGGAAGATCTTAAATTACTGTCAAAGCCCGAAAACAAAGGGAAATGCCTGGAAGTAATGAAAAAAGCCGCACACATGGCGGCGGACATCATGCTGGAAAATTCCTGATGTTTCTGCTTTACTCTTTATCCGTGAATTTTATTCCTATCTGAAGTTCCTGGGCTTATATGTGTCTTTCCATACCGGCGGCAGGTTGCTGTCGATCCTCGGATATGCCCAGATGCTCTTTAACGACCTGGACGAAAACGACGAGCATATAGAGTCTGTCGAACAGATTATACAGGCGGGTATGCGATCCCGTGATATCGTGCGGCAACTCCTTGCCTTCAGCCGCAAGCAGGCGCTTGAATTCAAACCCCTTAACCTGAATTATATTATTGCCCGATTTGAAAAACTGTTGAGAAGGACCATACGAGAGGATATTGTCATACAAATCAAGCCGGCTTCCTATGTTCCGCCGGTCCGCGGTGATATCGGTCAAATCGAACAGGTAATCATGAACCTGGCGGTGAATGCTCAGGATGCCATGGCCGATGGCGGCACATTGACATTTTCAACCCATTTGACGGCGCTTGATGAAGAAAATCCCGGTTTTGAGGAGAAAGCCGTACCCGGTCAGTACGTTCTGCTGAGTGTAGACGATACGGGGTGCGGCATTGATGCTGAAACACGAAAGAAGCTTTTTGAGCCCTTTTTTTCTACCAAGGGCGAGTACGGTACCGGCCTTGGTCTTGCAACCGTCTACGGTATCGTTAAACAGCACGAAGGATATATTTCAGTATGCAGCGCCCCTCCAAACGGCGCCACCTTTAATATCTATCTGCCGGTATCCGAAACAACCGAGACTCCGGAGGAGAGCGATACCATATCCCCTTCCGACCTCAACGGTACCGAAACCGTTTTAATCGTCGAAGACAATACTCCGGTCAGGGAAATTTCCCGTGAAATCCTCAAACGGCACGGATATACCGTTTTGGTTGCGGAGAACGGAAAAGAGGCCATGTCCGTTCTTGATGAATACAAGGGGCGGGTAGATATGATCCTGACCGATGTGGTTATGCCCGAAATGGACGGGGAAAAGATGTCCACTGAGATAACCGGCCGTAATCCCGATATCAAGATCCTTTACATGTCCGGCTATACCGACGATGTAATTGCCCCTCGCGGCGTGCTGGATAAAGGAGTCAACTTTATCCAGAAACCGTTCACCCTCCAGGATCTGGCCATCAAGGTCCGCAAGGTGCTTGACAAGTAAAAAAGAAGATATCGCCACTGTTTTCGCATAATAAGGATACTTAAGATTGAAAATGCAGCTTGCTGTGCCTGATGCCCGTCAGGCTGAAGATGGATAAGGCGGTAAAGCACTTTCTGTCAAGGAAATACCTCCAACATGTTGCACCTTTTCATGGAATAGGCAGATAAGATCCTCGCCTGTATTCAACACGACATCGGCTTTTTTCAGAAAGCTTTAGCTGAAATTCGAGTTGTTATAAATTTGATGAGTCTGTCCGGCGCTTTACTCCTTCCTTTTCCGGAAAAACAGCATGCATCCCCCGGCCAGAAACGTCATGAAATACTTTATCCACGATCCGCCGACGCCCACCGCCGTGATGAAGCACCCGCTGCTCCCGGAACCCCCGCCGCCCGTGCCGCTGTTGTCATCCGAATTCTCACCGGTGTCATCGCTGGTATCATCCCCATTATCATCTCCTGAATCATCTCCGATGTCATCACCGGTGTCATTTCCACCATCGTCCCCAGATGCAAGGACCATGGAGGGGCCCGACGGATCCACGATCACGCCGTTGACCGCGCCGTCGGCGTCCCCGTATTCGCCGTCCGTCAACTCGATGAAAACGGTCTTCCGGTTGTCGCTGAAGGTTACATAGCCGGTGTAATCGAACCAGCCCTTGACGCTGTCATATTTGTACCACTCGACCTCCTCCGGCAGGGCTTCCGAGTAGTGCTTGGCCACCGTCACGGAACCTCCCGGTGAGTCCAGAAACAGCCGGAATCCGAACAGACCATAGGGAAGGTTCTCGGGCTTGTTCTCCGTTTCCGGGATCGCCTCGATATCGATTTTGAAAAACTCTTCGACACTGCTGTTTTCTTCGTTTTCAAGGCAGGTCCAGCCGGAGCCGTCGGGAAGCGTTACACAGTGCATGCTCCCTTCGGAAAGATCATCCTCTCCATTGCCGTTGAGATCCGATTCGGTTCCGTCCGGAAGTTCCTGATCGTCCGGGATGCCGTTGCCGTTGTCATCTTCATTTCCTTCCGTGGTAGTGAACACCCATGCCTCCGACCAGGGCCAAACGGTATCATCGCCGTCCACGTATCGGGCCCGCCAGAAATAGGTCAGATAGGGATCGAGAATACCCACGGGCACTGTGAGGGTGGTGATATGAATATCGGAGGTGATATCCAGCAGTACATCTCCAAAACTTTCATCCGAAGCTATCTGCCACCGGGTTTCGGTATGTACGGATTCATCGGCGGCGTTCCTGTATGTTGTCTCGATGGTCGGGGTCACGGGCTGATCCACGGCGCCGTTTTCCGGCGATACGGGCACCGCGGTGCCCAGAATCGCCGTGGGTGTCTGGGGATCGTAGCCGCCCTCGTACTCCTCGAGGTTGCTCAGGCCGTCGCCGTCCGGGTCCTGATCGGCATCATCCGCATAGGGATCCAGGCCGTTTTCATCCTCCCAATCCGTGGGCATGCCGTCGTTGTCATGGTCCGTATCCGCGTTGTCACCGATACCGTCATTGTCGCCGTCCGCCCACTCGTTCGGATTTTCTGGAAACGCATCCTCACCATCCGGGACACCGTCACTGTCACTGTCCGCCCATTCATCCGGGTTTTCCGGGTATGCGTCCTCACCATCCGGGACACCATCGCCGTCGCCGTCCGCCCACTCGTTCGGATTTTCTGGAAACGCATCCTCACCATCCGGGACACCGTCACTGTCACTGTCCGCCCATTCATCCGGGTTTTCCGGGTATGCGTCCTCACCATCCGGGACACCATCGCCGTCACTGTCCGCCCACTCGTCCGGGTTTTCCGGATATGCGTCCTCACAGTCCGAAACACCATCCCCGTCGGTATCCGGGAGGTCGAATATCGCCGTAACGGCGGTATCGGCAGCCAATTTGACGGTGCATGGACCGGTGCCGCTGCACTGGCCGCCGGACCATCCGGAAAAGACCGAGCAGTCGTCACCGGCGGCAGCAGTGAGGGTTACGGTGCTCCCGGCATAATAGGTGGCCGAGCAGTCACTGCCGCAATCGATCCCCGAAGGAGAGCTGGAGATGCTGCCGGAGCCGTTGCCGTCCGCCGAGGCGGTCAGGGCATAGTAGACATCGTCGTCCCTGATGGTTAATTCAGCGGTAACCAGGTTACCGGCGCCCGTCCCCGTGATGTCCTCCAGAACCAGGGAGACGGTCTCGGCCCCCTCTTCATCGAAATCATCGGCGACGGGAACGGAAAAGGTTTTTGGCGAGGTGTCGTCACTGTCCCAGGTCAGGATGCCCGAGGCCGCGGTGTAATCGTCTCCGGCCGTGGCCGTGCCGTCCAGGGTCGCGTAGGCCGCGGAGACCGGGCCGTCCCCCGTTCCCGCCCGGATGACGGTTACGGTTGCGATGCCGTCCCCTTCGGAGGCATCGTAGGCGGCGGTGCTGAACTCGATCACCCCGGGGTCGTATTCGAAGGCACCGATATCGGGCTGGAACATACCGTCCGCATCGCCGTCCGCCGGCCTGAATTTACGGCGCTGGTCCCGTGTCTCGGCGGACCCGGTGTCCCCTGTATCGATGGCGATGCTACCGAAGACGAGTTCGTGGGTATCGGTACTGCCGCCGTTATCCTGGAGGGGCCCAAGACCCGGATCTCCGGAAAGTGCACCGGTAAGGGTGCCGTCCGCCACGAGATTGGCGGTGTTGCTCCAAATCGTTCCATCGCCGCCGAAATCCGCCGGATCATTCTCGGCGGCGAGGGTGTTACGAATATTGAGGCTGCCTGCGTTGTAGAGCCCTCCGGTGGTGCCCAAGGAGATATTCCGGGCGACGGTGCAGTTGTTGAGGGTGAGGGTGCCGCCGGCGTCATTGTGGATGCCCCCGGCTTCGCCTGAAGCGTCGTTGTTGCTTACCGTACAGTTTTTCATTGTCAGGGCGCCGTCATTATATATGCCGCCGCCGTTCGTTCCCGTGTTGCCGCTGATGGTGACCCGTTCCAGGAGGAGAGCACCCGTATTGATAATGCCGCCGCCGTTGCCGGCCGCATTGCCGCCGGTGATTGTCAGGTTGACCAGAGAAACCGTACCGGTCGTGACGTTGATGACCCGGCTGGAGTCGTTGCCGCTGATGACCAGATGGTTCGTGTCGGATCCGTAAATTGACAGGTCTTTGCTGACGGTCAGTTCTCTGCTGGTCAGGGAGATGGTTCCACTGAGTCTCCTCAGATCGAGGATATCACCGGGGCTGGCATCGAAGATAGCCCGGCGCAGCGATCCCGCACCGCTGTCATTCGTGTTGGCCACTGCCCGTACCCCGAACACATTGCTGGCGACGATGCCGTTGCCGGTCATATCGGCCACGACAACCGCTGCATCTGCGCCCGCGGCCCAGTCCTCCGCCGCGGCAAGGTTATAGGGGGTGTTGTCGATGGACGCCGAGCCGAGGCAATTGACGATCGAGTTGACCGCCGTCCGGTCGGTGGCGCTCAGGGTCATGCTGAAGGCGGATCCGGAAAGGATATCCACATCCGTCGTGTCGGTGAGGGTGTAGGTATTTCCCCCCTCGCCGGTGACGGTGAACAGGGACGCATCGATGTCATTGGCGGCGCCCGCGGCGTTCACGAAATTCGTACCGGTAACCGCCAGGGCACCCGTGGCGCCGTCATAGGTGGCCGAAGTGATGGCCGGAGCGGCCACGTCGCTCGCCGTGATGCCGTTTCCGGTGGTGTCCGAGGTGTCGCCGGCGGTGGCGTTGGTGCACCAGTCATCGTCGGCGGCCAAGTTGTAGGTGCTCCCGTCCGTGGCCGCGGTGCCGTTTTTGTTGACGATCTGGTTGACGGCCGCCCGGTCGGTGGTGCTCAACGTCAGGGTAAACTGGGTGACACTCGTGCGGTTCACATCCGCCGAATTTGTCAGGGTATAGGTTTCCCCGCCCTCCCCGGAAATGGTGAACTTCGAGGCATCGATATCACTGCCGCCGCCGTTCGCCTGGATATCGGTTCCGGTGACCACCAGCACGCCGGTGCCCGCGTTGTAGGTGGCCGAGGTGATTTTCGGGCTGATGGTGACGGTGATGCCGTTACCGGTGAGATCGGCGATATCGGCTGCCGCATCTGCGCCGGTCAGCCAGTCGTCGTCGGCGGCGAGGTTGTAGGTGGTCCCCCCGCTGGAAACGGTTCCGACCTGGTCCAGCAGGGCATCCGTTTGGGTCTTGTCGGCGCCGCTGAGGGTGACCGAAAAGGCGGTGGCCGAAGAAATTTCAACGTTGGTGGCACTGGCCAGCGTATAGGCGGCACCAGCGCCGCCCTGACCGGTTACGGTCAGCAAGGAGACGTCCACGTCGTTGGCCGCCCCCGGGCGATGAAACAGGTTGGTGCCGGTGACGAGCATGACACCCGTGTCAGAATCGTAGGTGGCGGCGGTGATCGTGGGTGCGACCACGTTGTTCACCGTGATGCCGTTGGCGGTGGTGTCGGAGATGTCGGACCCGGCTGGTGCCCCCGCGGCCCAGTCGTCGGCGGCGGCGAGGTTGTAGGTGGTGGCGTCTCCCGAGGTGGTGCCGTTCTTGTTGAGCAGGCCGTGGACGTGGAGCTGATCGGTGGCCGAAAGAATCAGGGTGAAGGCGGTGGCGGCGGTGATCTCCACATCCGGCGTGTCGGTGAGGGTGTAGGTGCTTCCCCCCTCGCCGGTGACGGTGAACCGGGACGCGTCGATGTCATTGGCGGCGCCCGCGGCTTTCACGAAATTCGTGCCGGTAACCGCCAGCTGGCCGGTGCTGACGTCGTATGTGGCGGAGGTGATGCTCGGGGTGGCCACGTTGCTGACGGTAACGGCATTGCCGGTGAGATCGGCAATATTGACAGCACTGTCCGTTCCCCGGCTCCAGTCCTCGTCGGCGGCCAGGTTGTAGGTAGTGGCATCGGTGGCGGTCGATCCGTTCTTGTTCAGGATCTGATTTGCGGCCGCCCGGTCCGCGGCGCTCAGGGTCAGGGTGAAGGCGGTGGCGGCGGTGATCTCCACATCCGGCGTGTCGGTGAGGGTGTAGGTGCTTCCCCCCTCGCCGGTGACGGTGAACCGGGACGCGTCGATGTCATTGGCGGCGCCCGCGGCTTTCACGAAATTCGTGCCGGTAACCGCCAGCTGGCCGGTGCTGACGTCGTATGTGGCGGAGGTGATGCTCGGGGTGGCCACGTTGCTGACGGTAACGGCATTGCCGGTGAGATCGGCAATATTGACAGCACTGTCCGTTCCCCGGCTCCAGTCCTCGTCGGCGGCCAGGTTGTAGGTAGTGGCATCGGTGGCGGTCGATCCGTTCTTGTTCAGGATCTGATTTGCGGCCGCCCGGTCCGCGGCGCTCAGGGTCAGGGTGAAGGCGGTGGCGGCGGTGATCTCCACATCCGGCGTGTCGGTGAGGGTGTAAGTGCTTCCCCCTTCGCCGGTGACGGTGAACCGGGACGCATCGATGTCATTGGCGGCGCCCGCGGCTTTCACGAAATTCGTTCCGGTAACCGCCAGGACGCCGGTGGCGCCGTCGTAGGCGGCGGAGGTGATGGCCGGTGCAGCCACGTTGCTGACGGTAACGCCGTTGCCGGTGAGATCGGCAATGTTGACAGCACTATCTGTTCCCCGGCTCCAGTCCTCGGCAGCGGCGAGATTGTAGGTGGTTCCACCGGTGGCGGCGGTTCCGTTCTTGTTCAGGATCTGATTTGCGGCCGCCCGGTCCGCGGCGCTCAGGGTCAGGGTGAAGGCGGTTCCGGAGGTGATCTCCACATCCGGCGTGTCGGTGAGGGTGTGGGTGCTTCCCCCTTCGCCGGTGACGGTGAACAGGGACGCGTCGATATCATTGGCGGCGCCCGCGGCTTTCACGAAATTCGTGCCGGTAACCGCCAGGACGCCGGTGGCGCCGTTGTAAGTGGCCGACGTAATGGCGGGTGCCGGCACACTGCTCGCCGTGACGCCGTTTCCGGTGGTATCCGAGGTGTCGCCGGCAGTGACATTGGTACACCAGTCGTCGGCGGCCGCCAGGTTGTAGGTGCTCCCGTCCGTGGCGGCGGTGCCGTTCTTGTTGACGATCAGGTTGACGGCCGCCCGGTCGGTGGCGCTCAACGTCAGGGTAAACTGGGTGATATTCGTGCGGTTCACATCCGCCGTGTTTGTCAGGGTATAGGTTTCCCCGCCCTCGCCGGCAATGGTAAACTTCGAGGCATCGATATCACTGGCGACTCCGTTTGCCTGGATATTGGTTCCGGTGACCACCAGGGCGCCGGTAGTCGCATTGTAGGCGGCCGAGGTGATTTTCGGGCTGATGGTGACGGTGATGCCGTTCCCCACCGGGTCGGAAATGTCGGTGGCGGCACCCGCCCCGGTCAACCAGTTATCGGCGGCGGCCAGGTTGTAGGTGGTGCCGCCGCTGGACGAAGTCCCAAGCTGGTCAAGCCTGCTGTCCACATTGGTTTTGTCAGAGCCGCTGACGGTGATGGAAAAGGTAGTGGCCGAAACGATTTCCACGTCGGTGGCACTGGTCAGGGTGTAGGTGCCTCCCTCACCGGTTACCGTCAGCAAGGAGATGTCCACGTCGTTGGCCGCTCCCGGGCGATGAAACAGGTTGGTGCCGGTTACGACCATAACGCCAGTGTCAGAATCGTAGGTGGCGGCGGTGATCGTGGGCACGGCCACGTTGCTCACGGTGATACCGTTGCCGGCAGTATCTGAAATGTCGGACCCGGCCGGTGCCCCCGCGGCCCAGTCTTCGGCGGCGGCCAGGTTGTAGGTGGTGTTGTCTCCTGAAGCGGTGCCGTTCTTGTTGAGCAGGCCGTGGACGTGGAGCCGATCGGTGGCCGAAAGAATCAGGGTGAAGGCGGTGGTGGCGGTGATTTCCGCATCCGGCGTGTCGGTGAGGGTATAGGTATTTACCCCCTCGCCGGTGACGGTGAACCGGGAGGCGTCGATGTCATTGGCGGCGCCCGGGGCGTTCACGAAATTCGTACCGGTAACCACCAGTGCGCCGGTGCTGACGTCGTAGGTGGCGGAGGTGATGGTCGGGACGGCATAATTGCTCACCGTGATGCCAGCCGTCGTGTCGGCGATGTCCGACGCCGGGTCGGCTCCGGGCATCCAGTTGTCGGCCGCGGCGAGGTTGTAGGTTGTCCCGGCGGTGGCGCTTGTCGTGCCGTCCTTGTTCAGCAGTGCCTCCACAGAATATACGTCCGCCCCGGACAGGGGGACGCTGAACTGGGTGGCGGCGGTGATCTCCACATCGCTCGAAGTGGCCAGCGTATAGGTACTCGCGCCCTCACCGGTCACGGTGAGTTTCGTGATGTCCACATCGTTTGCCGCCCCGCCCTGGGCGACAAAATTTGTCCCGGTGACGGTCAGGGTGTTGGTCCCGTAGTCGTAGGTGGCGGAAGTGATCGCGGGTAGGGGCACATTGCTGACGGTTATCGGGGTGGTTGTGTCCGCTATGCCGTTCCCCACCGGCGATCCAGCCATCCAGTTGTCGGCCGCGGAAAGATTGTACGTGACGCCATCCGATGCTTGTGTGCCTACCTTGTTGAGGAGCCCGTTCACCTGGGGGAGGTCCGTGGCACTCAGCGTCACCGTAAACTGGGTGGCCGAGGTAATCTCCACATCGCTTGTGTCGGTCAAGGTATAGGTCCCATTCCCCTGACCCTTGAAGGTCAACTTTATAGCATCCACATCATTCGTCGCACCGGCGTTGGAGACAAAGTTTGTCCCCGTGGCGACCAGTTGACCGCTCGTGGCGTCATAGGTGCTGGAGGTGACGACCGGGTTGGCAAAGTTGCTGACGGTGATGCCGTTCGCCGCGTCGGCGATGTTCAAAGCGGCGTTGGCACCGGGCATCCAGTCGTCGGCCGCGGCGAGGATGTAGGTTGTCCCGGCGGTGGCGCTCGTCGTGCCGTCCTTGTTCAGGAGCGTCTCCACAGAATATACGTCCGCCCCGGACAGGGGGACACTGAACTGGGTGGCGGAAAGGATCTCCACATCGCCCGAAGTGACCAGGGTATAGGTACTCGCGCCCTCACCGGTCACGGTGAGCTTTGAGATGTCCACATCGTTTGCCGCCCCGCCCTGGGCCACAAAATTCGTCCCGGTGACGGTCAGGGTGTTCGTTCCATAGTCATACGCGGCGGAGGTGATTTCGGGCAGCGCATAATTTTCAGCACCGGGTGTCGGGGGCTGCTGGTCGTAGGTCGACGTGTTTCTCAATCCGCCCGTGCCGTTCGGTATGCGCTGGTTGGCGTGTCCCTCCAGATTTCCTCCCCCGCCCTCGTTGAGCTGCGGTTCCCCCCCGTTGAGCAGGGTTAGGAGCCCCGCATCATCCCCATCGTTGGTATCGTATACGACGGCATCCACCAGATTGGATGTGGTGACACCGGTGCCGTTAGGGAAGTCCGTTCCGTCCCCCACGTACAGGGCAACGGCATCCGCCCCGTTTTGCAGGGCATTGTCAGCGAAGATGAGATCCACATTCGTTACGGCTGAATTGCCGACAACGAAGTAACCATTCGCATCCGTCGAATATCCGTCCAGATCGTATGCAGCATAGGACAGGTCTGTGGCGCCGTCATAGAGCACCAGCACCAGTCCGTTCATGCTGGCGTTTCCGGACCCGCCGTCGTACAGTTCGATAAATTCAAGCGTGTCGGTGCCGCTGGTAGTATCGGCGTCCACCTCGTTGATCATGACGGTATCCACTGTCTGATTCGCCGGGTTGCCGGTGGCGGTGTTCGTATAATACGTTTCATGGCCCACTGCCCCGTTATATTCACATACCATCGCCCGATATACCGCGCCCGGTACCAGGCCTGTCACATTAACCGACGTACCCGTTCCGTTATAGACGCAGTACCAGCCGGTGGCGCCGATCTGCGTCCCCTGCCCGAACGCGGGGTTTGCCGTGTAGGTCGTGTTGTCGACGGGAGCTGCACTGCCGGAACTTCCCTGATAAAGGAATACGGTACGGCCGGACCCGTCGCCGTTCGTCCATGAAATGGTCGTGGTGGTTGCCTCCACATTCGAAAAGGAGATGTTTGTCGTCTGGGTCGTCGGGACGGTATATATACCGGTGCCCTGGATATTGAAATTGTAAGGATTCTCATCACTGTCATCATTATCGATGCTGATTGCTGCCGATCGTATTCCAGCGGCTGTCGGATTGAAGGTGATTTTGAAGGTGGTCGATCCCCCGCCTGCAATCGAACTCGATGGCGTTGCGGTGAGGGTGAAATCCGAGGTGTCGCCGGTTATGGTTACATAGGGAGAAGATCCGGTTAAACTAAGGGCTTCCGTACCGATGTTTTCAATTGTGTATATATTGGCGGTGCCTCCCGAAGCTATATAGACATTTCCAAAATCCGTGTCATCGCCGGCATTGGGGCTTGTATCGCCATCGGCAATTGAGACGCCGTTCCCTTTGATATTTATCTCCGGTAATGCTTCCTCTGCAACTTCAACAGTAGGAGAACCTGTTCCTGAGCCGCTATTCCAACTTGTTGCATAGGACGGAGAAGTATCGTCAGGGTTACCGTTCGAGTAAAAATATATCTGAGTGTCATCGAAATCGTTGTCGATATTCCAGTAGAAATTTTGATCCCCGCCATTATATTGATGGTAATAGATATAATAATTTTGGGTTTCGTGTTTCCAGTAATCGTGATCATATATGGTTCCTGTAAGAATGTACTTACCATTGGCTGCCGAGGGAGTGCTGATGTTATCGACATTCAAGTTGGTTACATCGGGTTCTACGGCTGTAGTGGACACATGAGGGGAACCTGTTCCCGAGGAAACCTCCCAACTTATCACATTGGCCGGAGAAGTATCGTCAGGGTTACTGTTCGAGTAAAAATATACCTGCGCGTCATCGGTGTCATTGTCGATATTCCAGAAGAAATCATAATCCCCGCCATCGAATTGATGGTAATAGATATAATAATTTTGGGTTTCGTGTTTCCAGTAATCGTGATCATATATGATCCCCATATGAATGTACTTACCATTGGCTGCCGAGGGAGTATCGATGTTGAAGACATATATCTCATTTGCGGCATGTACTGTGGATAGGGTAAACAAGGTAAATAAAAAACAAAAACAGAAAATCGTTCTACGCATAGATCCCCTCAATTCAGTGTTAATCGGACGCATGGATAAACTTCCATAGAGAAGACGGAGTACCACTCTTAAATGATAATGATTGATATAAAAGATGACCATTTAATACTTACCACTAACTCTTGTGTATCGGTGATTTCCTTTTTTTCTTGAGCTATATTGCCAGAACGAAAAAAATTTCATAAGGCCATGGTCGAATTTACACCCGCTTGGTCAGCCGGCCGGTGGCTTGTAGCTGGTTTGACGGACTTCTGCTTTTCGGAAGAGATAAAAATGTCTGATCGGTACACATTTACCAGCGGCTTTTGCGAGAGATTCCGTTTTTTTAGAGGATCAGTTCCGCCTGTTATGGAAAGGTATACGGGAATATGGTACACACGGAACAGAAACGGTTTGAAATCGGCCCTGGAGAAAAGATATTGAAAAAGATAGCCTGGATATTGTCCGCCGCGGTTCTGATGTCGGCGGCGCTGTTTTTTTATGCGGTGTACAGCCTGAACCGGTATGCGTCTACGCCCGCGGATATGGATGCCGGCGCCAGGACATTTGTTGTTCGATCCGGGGAGGGGGTTTCAAAAATCGCCGGTCATCTGGCATCCGAAGGCCTTATCATACAACCCCTCGGGTTTCGGCTTTTTGCCCGGGTGAACGAACTCGACAAGAAAATCAAAGCCGGAGAATACAGCCTGTCCGGTTCCATGAGCCCTTCTGAAATCCTCGACAAATTGATATCCGGTAAAGTGCTTCTTTACCGTCTGACCATCCCTGAAGGGTATACCATGGCCCAGATCGCGGATCTGGTAGGCAGCAGCGGAATCGCCGGGCGGGATGATTTCTTGAAGGCGCTTGCAAACAAGCGTCTCATGGAGAAGCGGGGGATCGAGGCGGACAGTTTCGAGGGCTATCTATTCCCGGATACCTATTTTTTTCCGAAAAACACGCCGGCCGGGAAGATAGTCGATGTCCTGGTGACACGGTTCCGGGCGGTATTTACGCCCGAGCGCCTGGGGCGGGCGGAGGAACTCGGGCTTTCGGTTCACGAGGTGGTGACCCTGGCCTCCATTATAGAGAAGGAGACGGGGGCGCCCCGGGAGCGGCCCCTTATCTCATCCGTATTTCACAACCGCCTGAAACGCGGTATGCGCCTGGAGTCCGATCCCACGGTGATATACGGTGTCGAGGAGTTTGACGGCAATATCACCCGGAAGCATCTTGACGCCCCCACCGCCTACAACACATACCGGATTAGAGGGCTGCCCCCGGGACCCATCGCCAATCCCGGTGAGAAAGCCATCGAAGCGGCGCTCTATCCGGCCGATACGTCCTATATCTATTTTGTCGCTAAAAAGGATGGCACCCATCATTTTTCGACCAACATTCAGGAGCACAACCGGGCGGTTGCCAGGTACCAGTTGCGGCGATAACAGGAGAAGGGGTATGGAGCAGTATACACCAGCGCAGATGGCTGGCCAGCGGCTTATGGTCGGTTTTGACGGACTTTCGCTCTCGGAAGATCTGAAATATCTTATTGACACGCTCAAGGCAGGCGGCCTTATTCTGTTCAAGCAGAATGTGTCGTCGCCGGAACAGGTCGCGGACCTGTGCATTTCGGCCCAGGCGCACGCTGCTGCCTGTGGTCAGCCCCCCCTGTTGATCGCCATCGACCAGGAGGGCGGGCAGGTGGCCCGGCTCGGCCCGCCGTTTACACAGTTCCCCGGCAACCCGTCCATGGAAAGTGTTTCCGATGCCGATGCTTTTGCGGAGATTACCGCCCGGGAACTCGGCGGGGTGGGGATCAATATGGATATGGCACCGGTGCTGGATATTTCGCCCGAGCAGATGGAGAGCGTTATGGCCGGCAGGGCGTTCAGGGGTGATCCGGACCGGGTATCCGAAATGGGCAGGCATGTGATCGAGGGGCTTCAACGGAACGGTGTGATGGCAGTGGCCAAGCACTTTCCGGGCATTGGACGCACCACCCTCGATTCTCACCTCGACCTGCCGACACTCGATACGGACAAGAAAATATTGGGTGGCGAAGATTTAAAACCGTTCCATACGGCCGTGGATTGCGGTGTGGCGGGAATGATGCTGTCGCACATTCGATACTCGGCCATCGATCCCGAGTGGCCGGCCAGTCTGTCACCGAGAATCGCCGGCGCCTGGCTTCGGGATGAACTCGGCTATAGGGGGGTGGTAATGACCGACGATCTGGACATGGGAGCGGTGAGCAAGTACTACGATATACAGACGATGATCCGGCAGGTGGCTGCGGCGGATGTTGACCTGGCGCTTGTCTGCCATCGCAGTGCCCGTATGGAGGAAGCTTTTGAAGAGATGATTCGTATCACTTCGGAGACAACGGAAACGGCGGATCGGGCGCGTCAGTCGGTGGGAAGGATTATGGATTTGAAGAAAAAGTATTTAAAATAAAAAGGAGATTACAATGAGCAAAGCAAAAGCCCGTCATATTTTAGTGCCGACAAAGGAAGCATGCGAAGATTTAAAAACCGAGATCGAAGCAGGTGCTGATTTCGCGGATGTTGCAAAACAGCACTCCCAATGTCCTTCGGGACGGCAGGGGGGAGACCTCGGAGAATTCGGGCCGGGGCAGATGGTTCCGGAATTCGATACGGTGGTTTTCAGCGCCGAGGTCGGCAAGGTGGTTGGCCCGGTTCAGACCCAGTTCGGGTATCATTTGATAGAGGTGACCAGCAGGACGGAATAGTAATAGAGCCAGTTCCAAAACGTCCCATTTTGGCCGATCTCGGCGTTGGGTGAAAATTTCAATCCTCGAAATATGCTTAATATGAGGAGATCCCGATGAAATCGGGAGGGCTGAAATTTTCACTCCGCCTTGAGCTTGACCAAACTGAAACGTTTTGAAAGTGGCTCGGAAGAAAATGGTGCCATAGAGAATGATGTCTCCCGAAGATAAAGCTGCAGCCGATGTCCCTATAAGCCGGACCCGAAAGAAGAAAGAGGACCATGCCCGGCAGAAGCTCGGGGAGCGGTTGGTGGGACTTTCGGAAGAACAGCTCGAACGTCTTGACCTGCCGAACGAATTGCGTGAGGCCGTGTCCCTTGCCCGCAAAACAACTCAGCACGGGGCACGGCATCGCCAGGTGAAATATGTCGGTGCATTGCTGCGCCAGGTTGACACGGCCCCTGTTGAAAAGGCCCTGGACGATATCGCCAGGGGAGATTATGAAAAAGCTTATGCCTTCAAAAAAATTGAATCCTGGCGGGATCAGCTTCGGGAAGAGAACCCGGCGGTGGTGGAGCAGATACTGCTTGCCTGTCCCCTGGCCCAGCGCCAGCAATTGACCCAGTTGGCCCGAAATGCCAAGAAGGAGTTTGAAGGAAAAAAGGGAGTAAAAGCATCGAGGGCTTTGTTCCGGTATTTGAAAGAGGTTTCGGAAAATTAAACGATCATTCTAGAATAGACATCCGCATTCAAGGGAGATGACTCGCCGGCCTGTATATGCCGGAATCCGGCAGCGGCGATCATGGCCGCGTTGTCCCCGCACAGGGCTTTGGATGGAAGATGCACCTGGATCCTCTTCTTTCCGGCTTCCCGGCGGACCCTTTCTCTCAAACCTTCATTGGCGGCCACACCGCCGACGATGGCAAGGTGAGTGCAACTCCTGCTGACGGTGGCGTTTATCAATTTGTAGGAGAGGACATCCACAACCGCTTCCTGGAATCCGGCCGCAATGTCCGGGATTTCATTCATACAGCTCTCCGGGTGGGTTTGGATATATCGGTTGACCGCGGTTTTCAGTCCGCTGAAACTGAAATCAAACGCGGTCTTGTCCAAAAACGATCTGGGGAATTTGATTTTTTTAGGATCTCCTTCGGTAGCCAGCCGGTCGATGACCACGCCGCCCGGATATTCCAGATCGAGCATTTTAGCCACTTTGTCATAGGCTTCACCGGCCGCGTCATCCCGGGTCCGGCCCATGAGTTCAAATGTGGTGTAATCCGTCACGTGATAGATGCTGGTATGTCCCCCGGAAACCAGCAGGACTACGAACGGAAACGGCGGCGGTTCGGAATCGAGGAACACGCTGTTGATATGCCCTTCCAGGTGGTCCACGCCGACCCAGGGGATGCCCAGTGTATAGGCGCCGGCTTTGGCAAAAGAGAAACCCACGAGAAGCGCACCCACCAGTCCCGGGCCCTGGGTGGCGGCGATGGCATCCAGATCGTTCAGGCCGATGCCGGCCTGGGCGAGTGCCGATTCAACCACCGGAACAATGGCTTCCATGTGTTTCCGGGAGGCCAACTCAGGAACGACACCGCCGTAGGGGCGGTGGTCTTTGATCTGGGACGCTACGACTGAAGAGAGAATTCGCGTTCCGTCTTCCACTATGGCTGCCGCGGTTTCGTCGCAGGATGTTTCTATGCCTAAGATCTTCATAGCTGTTCCCCAACATCAAACATCACTCAGGTGAATTCCAAATTTTTTAACAAACATGTCATGCTCCCGGCAACGGCCTGCTATGGCGGCCAGGCTGTTTCGGTTGGTGTGATTGAAGGAGACCAGAAGGCCCTTCGGGTGGTGTTTCCGCGCAAGGGTGTCGATATCCTGAAAGGTCCCCATTACAGAATAGCCAAGGAGCTTTTTGCCGGTTTTCAGTACGTCGTCATCTATAAATCCCAACGGTTTCAATCCGAGTTGCTGATTGTTCAAAAGCTCCCTGAGCAGTATTTCGCCCCCCCGCCCGGCGCCGTAGATAAAAACACCCGAACCGTTCATGGTTTTTCGTTTCATGGTGTCCTGGAAGATCCGGAAAGATCCCCGTGTCCCCAGAAGAAAACCCGTGGCAAGCAGCCAGTCGATGACAAAAACGCCTTTGGAGAAACCCTCAAACCGGTAAATGTATGTGACCACCACCACCGAGAGTACCGTCGCCAGAAACGATGCTTTGAGATAGACAAAAACATCATTGGTGCTCATATATCCCCAGATCCCCCTGTAAACCCCCAAAATAAAGAAGACAAGCAGCTTGCAGGCGATAATTGCCGGTAGGGATTGCAGAAACACTTTGAAAAAGAACTGCTCGAACTCTTTCTGGTCAAACCGGAGCCGGTAGGCAAGGTAGTACGAAAACGCCACAAGGCCGAAATCGAGTATCACCAGCAGGAGCTGCTTTTTATACGTGAACTCAAGCAAAATCGGTGTATAGGCGTGGTCCCGAAGCAGAGAAAACTCTTTTTCCGGGTATACCCTGAGCTGAGCGAGGTAGACGCCCATGAGAAGAACGGCCAGCGTGAAGGGGATGATGACCGCCGGAGAGGTGAAACTGTCGCTTTTACTTACAAACAGGGCGGCATAGCCTGCAACGGCGCCGATGAGATACAGGAACATCACGGCGCCACGCTCCGTGAAGCCCATGAGCACCAGACGATGGGAGGTGTGGTCTTTCCCGCCCGTGGACGCTTTTCGGCCGCTCAAGATCCGGATAATGGTTACCAGGGTAGTATCCAATATGGGAACCATGAGGGCCAGAACCGGAACCGCGTATGCCGCCATGGGGGGTGACGGCGGGTGATTGTGCGTAGTAGAGACTCAGCAGCGAGAGGCTGTAGCCGATTGCCAGGCTGCCGCTGTCTCCCATGAAAATGGTTGCCGGGAAGAAATTGTAAAACAGGAAACCGAACAGCGCTCCGAAGAGCGCGATGGCCGCCCAGCAGGCGCCCAGGGAAGTCGCTCCACAAAAAAGCAACGCCATATAGCCCGCGGCAATACATCCGATGCCCGCGCAGAGGCCGTCCATGTTGTCGATCAGGTTGAATGCATTGGTGATCCCCACGATCCAGACGATGCTCAGGGTGGTATCCAGTGTCATGGATGTGAACCAGTGAAGCCGGAATCCCAGGAAGATGGTGAGAGACGCCACCAGAATTTGACCCACAAGTTTGGTATGGGGTTTGATGCTGATAAAATCATCCAGCAGCCCCAGCAGAAATAGAAGCGACATGCCGAGCCAAAGGGTGCCGGCAATGGATTGCGACCCTTTAGCCTCCGGAGCATCTGTCAGGAAGCTGAAAAGTGACGTGAAGTCCGCGATAAAGAACAGCGGCAGCGAAACGGCCAGGTATATTGCCACGCCGCCCATCAGGGCCGTCGGTTTCCGGTGCCATCGCTCGGCTGAAGGATGTGCGATCCACCCTTTCTTTGTGGCCAGGCGCCTTACAAGGGGCGTAAAGACGAGGCACAACGGGAACGAGAATAGGGGCAGGAGAGTATCCATTTTTTAGAATAAAGGAGCCAGTTCCAAAACGCCCCATTTCGGCCGATCTCCGCGTTGGGCCAAAATTTCAATCCTCGAAATATGCTTAATATGTCTGCGGTTGAAATTTTCGCTCCGCCTTGAGCTTGACCGAGCTGAAGCGTTTTGAAATTGGCTCAAAGGATTGATTTTTAGATGGTACCTAAACCCAGATGATTTTTTCATCGGATTCTTTTCTTTCAGCGATTTCGCCGATGATAAATGATTTTTCATTCATGGCCTGGAGACGTTCCTGGATTTCCTGAACCGAATTATCAGGGACCACCAGAATGAGACCGATTCCATTATTAAAGGTTCGCATCATTTCATTTTCAGAAATGTTTCCTTTTTCCTGTAAAAAAGAAAAGATCGGGGGGATTTCCCAACTGCCTTTTTTGATCTGAACCTGGCAGGCATTTGGAATAATTCGAGTAATATTATCCGGAATGCCACCGCCGGTTATGTGGGCCATGCCGTTGACCGGCAGGTCTCGAATAATGCTCTGGATCAATTCGGCATAGATCCGGGTCGGGGTCAGAAGCTCTTCCCCGATGGTCCGTTCCAGTTCGGGTACCTGAGTATCAATTTCCATTTTCAGGATTTCAAAACAGACTTTTCGCACCAGGGAGTAGCCGTTGCTGTGAAGGCCGCTGGAGGCGATCCCGATCAGTTGGTTCCCCACATGAATATCCGAACCGTCGATAATCTTATCGTTTTCCACCACACCGACGGTAAACCCGGCGAGATCGTACTCACCTGTTTGGTAGAGTCCCGGCATCTCGGCGGTTTCTCCGCCGATGAGCGCGCATTTGGCCTGCTTGCATCCTTCCGCAATGCCTCTGATGATATCGGCGGCCACGTCGGTGTCGAGCTTGCCGACGGAAAGATAGTCAAGAAAGAACAGCGGTTTTGCAGCTTGTACGGCAATGTCGTTGACGCACATGGCCACCAGGTCGATACCGATGGTGTTATGTTTGTTCATCATGAAGGCGATCTTCAGCTTTGTCCCCACGCCGTCCGTAGAACTGACAAGCACCGGGTTGGTGTAGTTGGCGGCGTTGAGTGAGAAGAGGCCCCCGAATCCACCGATGTCGCTCATGACACCCGATCGGCTTGTTTCACCGGCAATCGCTTTTATGGTATCGACAAAATTATTCGCTTTGTCTACATCAACACCGGCATCCGCGTAGGTGATGTGTTTTGGCATGGCTGTGATTCCTCCAAACAGGTCATTGTTTCTATCAAACAAAAAAAATTAGCCCGCTTTGGCCCAAAAGTCAAAACAATTTTTTTTGACATTGCCGCTTAGGTATTGTAATTTAAAAAACTTTCAGTCCACACAATTTTAAAAGGATTTGATATGAAAGAATTTGCCAGACTCGACAGGCTTCCTCCCTATGTGTTCGCCACGGTCAACGAATTGAAGATGGAAGCCAGGCGGGCCGGTGTCGATATCATCGACATGGGGATGGGCAATCCGGATCTTGGCACGCCGGACCATATTGTCGACAAACTCGTGGAAGCTTCCCGGAAATCTCACAACCACAGATATTCCGCCTCCATGGGGATAAAGAAGCTGCGGATGGCTATTTCCGATTGGTATCAGCGCCGATTCAATGTCGACATCGATTATGAGTCTGAAGCCATTGTCACCATCGGTGTAAAAGAGGGGATGAGCCACCTGGTGCTGGTCACTATTCGTCCGGGGGACGTTGTTTTTACCCCCACCCCGACCTATCCGATCCATCCCTATTCCGCCATCATTTCCGGTGGGGATGTCCGGGGTATTCCGGTGGGACCGGACCAGGACTTTTTCGACAACCTTGTCCAGGCCACACGGCAGATGTGGCCGAAGCCCAAGTTGTTGATTCTGAGCTATCCCCACAATCCCACCACCGAAGTGGTGGACCTGGCTTTTTTCGAGAAGATCGTCGATTTCGCCAAGGAGCACAACATTCTGGTGGTGCACGATTTTGCCTATGCCGATCTGGTTTTTGACGGCTATAAAGCGCCGAGTTTTCTTCAGGCAAAAGGCGCCAAGGATGTCGGTGTCGAGTTCTTTTCGCTCTCCAAGAGTTACAGCATGGCCGGCTGGCGGGTGGGGTTTTGCGTCGGTAATCCGGAAACCGTTGCCGCCCTCCGGCGGATCAAGAGCTACCTTGATTACGGTATTTTTCAGCCGATCCAGATCGCTGCCATTATCGCCCTCAACGGACCCCAGGAGCCGGTGGAAGAGATCCGGCTGACCTATAGGGAACGGCGCGATGCGCTTATCTCCGGTCTGAATCGAATCGGCTGGCCGGTGGAAAGTCCCAAGGGAACCATGTTTGTCTGGGCGAAAATCCCGGAAAAATATCAACATTTGAAATCGGTTGAATTTTCGAAGATGCTCATCAACGAGGCCCAGGTTGCGGTATCTCCCGGACTGGGTTTCGGTGAATACGGTGATGATTATGTCCGGTTTGCCCTCATCGAAAACCCCATGCGTATCAACCAGGCGATCCGGGGGATACGCAAGGTTATGTAACTGCAGTCGGCAGTTGGCAGTCGAAAGTCGACAGCCGGAGGATGGATTCGAAAGGATTTTTTCATGCGTAAGATATATGTCGGACTTCTCGGGTACGGGACGGTAGGCGTGGGAGCGACCAGAATTCTTCTGGGAAAAAAGGAGCTTATCAGTCAACGGGTCGGTGCGGAAATCATTCTGAAACGTATCGCCGATATCGATATCGAAACGGACCGGGGGTTTGAACTGGCGCCCGGTATTCTGACCACGGATGCGGGGGAGGTATTGAACGATCCCGAGATCGATATTGTGCTGGAAATGATCGGTGGTGAGGGGATCGCCAAAAAGTTTATCCTGGAAGCCATCCAGAACGGTAAACATGTCGTGACCGCAAACAAGGCACTTCTGGCCCGGGATGGCAACAACCTGGTGAAGGCGGCCGCTGAAAAGGGCGTGGACCTGGCTTACGAGGCGAGTTGCGGCGGGTGCATGCCCCTCATCAAAACATTTCGAGAGTCACTTGTGGGCAACCAGATCGAGTCCATGGTCGGGATTCTGAACGGAACCTGCAACTATATTCTCACCAAGATTACCGCCGATGGCAGTACGTTCGAGGAATCACTCGCCGAGGCCAAGGCAAAGGGCTATGCCGAGGCGGACCCCACCCTGGATGTGGAGGGGATCGATACGGCCCACAAACTGGCCATCATGACGGCCCTGGCTTCCGGCATGGCGATAAATTTCGATGAAATTTTTATTGAAGGTATTTCGAAGATCACACCGCTGGACATCCAGTTCGCGGATCAGTTCGGCTATACGATCAAGCTTCTCGCCATAGGCAAGAACAAGGGGGATGCCGTGGAGTCCCGGGTGCATCCCACCATGATTCCCAAAGGCAATCTTCTGAGCAATGTCAGCGGTACCCTGAACGCCCTGATGATAACAGGCGATGCCGTGGGGGAGATGGTTATCAACGGGCACGGCGCCGGTATGATGCCGACGGCCAGTGCGGTTGTGAGCGATGTCGTCGATATCGCGAGGAATATCTTGTCCGGCAACCCCGGGAGAGTACCGATGCTCTCCTATCAGCCGGAGCATATTCATACGATTCCCGTGCTTCCCATCGACGAGATCGAGACCCAGTACTACTTCCGGTTCGCCGCCCAGGATCAACCCGGGGTGCTTTCAAAAATTTCCGGAATTTTAGGACGGTATGGCATCAGTCTGAAATCCGTTCATCAGGAAGGCCGGGAATCCGATGGCCCGGTGCCCATCGTCATGTTTACGCACCGTGCCAAAGAGGCGGATGTGAAACAGGCTATGGCAGAAATTGCCGGCCTCGATGTGGTGGGCGATCAGCCCGTGGTTATTAGGATTGAGGATGAGGACGGAGATTAGAGACAGTTGACAGTCAACAGTCGGCAGTCGACGGAAAAAACAGAGGTCGGCGGGAAAAAAATAGAGGTCGGAGGTCGGAAGTCGGAGATCGGAAAAACCGCTGATAGCTAATAGCTTGTTGATTACCGAAAAATGATGCTCTCGCAAAAAGAAAAATTTCACACGAAGCCACGAAATCACGAAGATAACAACTTAATTTAAAAATTTTTTCTTCGTGTTCTTCGTGGCTTCGTGTGAGGCGAGTAGTTTTTAAGATATTGTCAAAAATAGAAGGAAAAATAATTTATGCAGCTTATCTGTTCTGACCTGGAAGGGGTGTTCGTTCCGGAAATCTGGATCAATGTCGCGGAAAAGACCGGTATCGAGGAGCTCAGGCTGACGACCCGGGATATTTCCGATTATGATGTGCTGATGAAAAAGCGACTGGGGATACTGGACGAGCACAATCTGAAACTGAAAGACATCCAGGATGTCATCGCCACCATGGACCCTCTGCCGGGCGCCTTTGACTTTCTGAACTGGATGCGCTCCAGCGCGCCGGTGATTATCGTTTCCGACACCTTTACACAGTTCGCCTCCCCGCTGATGGAAAAGCTCGGATGGCCCACCCTCCTGTGCAATACGCTCGTGATCGATGACGCCGGCCGGGTGGCGGATTACAAACTTCGGCAGAAAGATGGAAAACGCAGGGTGGTTGAGTCCATTTCTGCACTGGAATACGAAATCATCGCCATGGGGGATTCCTATAACGATATTTCCATGCTGAAGACGGCGGATCACGGCATTCTGTTCTGCCCGCCTGAGAACGTTATCGAGGAGCATCCGGAACTGCCCGTGACGCAGAATTACGACGAATTGAGGGAAGTTCTGTCCAAGATTTTAAAATAAGCCGGCTTCGCCGGAGGCGATAGGTGATAGACAATAGGCCATTAACCTATAGCCCCTGACCTCTGGCCCATAGCCCGTGTTTCCTGACCCATGGCCTCCGACTTTCGACCAATGCCTAATGACCAATGACGAATGACTAATGTCCAATAACTAAAAACCTATAGCTCATGGCCTCTGGCCTATTACCTCGAATTTATAGGATTTTAAATGCAACCAAAACCACACCAAACAACCTGCCGAGTAATTTACGGCGATACGGACCGGATGGGCGTGGCCTATTATGCCAATTACCTCCGATGGTTCGAGATGGGGCGAAACGGCTTGCTTCGTTCCATGGGGCTTCCCTATGTGGAGATAGAAAGGCAGGGGATCATGCTGCCGGTATCCGAAACCCATTGCAAATATATCTCGTCGGTATCTTACGACGATGAGATTATTATCGAAACCTGCCTGGACCGTTCGGTTCGAAGCGGTCTTAAAATAGATTATGTCGTTTACCGGAAAGAGGATATGCGTATCGCCGCCAAAGGCTATACAAAGCATGCCTGCCTGGGAAAAAACGGCAAGGTCATACGGCCCCCCGCGTTTATCAAGGAAGCGCTTGACTCGGCCGGTAAAGCAGCGGACGGTTGAGACCATGCCCTGGATCAAAAAGACCCCTGAAGGGGTGACCGTTTTCCTGCTGATTCAGCCACGGGCATCAAAAAACGAGATTATCGGGCCACAGGGAGAGCGCCTGAAGGTGCGCCTGACCGCCCCGCCGGTGTCGGGGGCCGCCAACAAAATGTGTACGACCTTCCTGGCCAAGTGCCTCAAGATCCCGAAATCATCCCTTGAAATAGTATCCGGCCAGTCCTCCCGGCAAAAGCAGATCCTGATCCGGAGCAGCGATGGTATAGATACCATCAGGAAAAAGCTTGAAAAAACGGTAAAATGAAAATCCCCCTTGACACGTGTTGGATTTTCATTTAGAACCTGCCTTACCTGATGCGGGGTGGAGCAGTCTGGTAGCTCGTCGGGCTCATAACCCGAAGGTCGGTGGTTCGAATCCGCCCCCCGCTACCATCGTGAGAGACGGCTCGAAAAGGATATCGTCATTAGCGGCTTCCTTTTCGAGCTTTTTTGTTAGAATACTTGCATTATTCATAAGTTTTCCCTCCGTAGCTATTTTCAGAATTCCTGCCAAATCTCCATAAAGATCGATTGACAGCTCCTTACGTCCTTCCTTCGGGGTTATGACTATTTTTTCGATGAGCGCCCTTACATGCTCCTTTGCCTCATATGCCTGTCCGCCCTTTAGCGCTTCTCTCAAGCCCATGACCGCTTCTCGATATCGAAGCGCCATTGTCGGATGGATGAGCGGACGAACCTCCTTGCTCTCATTTTCAATCAGGGCTTTTAATTTTTCCTGCTTTTCCGCAATTTGTATCAAGTCATCCTTGATAAGTTTTGCAGGTACGCCGTCCTTGATAGCCTGAACAATTTTGTCCCTTTCCTTATCCAGTTTGGACAATTCAGCCTTTTGTGTTTTTATGGTGGCCCTTTGAGTTGCCCTTAGCTCATTCAGGCTTTTCTGGTATTCTTGACAGAACACCTCAACCAGTTCATTACGCATAAGGTGCGTTTCAAGGGCTTTGAGCACGGCATCTTCCAGCACACTGGCCTTGATGGTCTTTTTGTTTGAACAAACGCATTTTCCTTTGTTCCTGGACGTTGAACATCCGTATCTTTCAGTATTCATTTTTGAATAGCCGCCGGAACATTCGCCACAGACCAATAGCCCGGAAAGCAGGTATTGAGGCCGTCTTTTATGAACGAGGTTACCCGCTTTGCGGTCCAGAGATTTTTGCCGTGCTTTTGCGGCACACCATAGCTCTTGAGGAACAATTCTAAGGTCCGGTACGTCCTGGCGTATCCATTCGCTTTCAGGATTGAAGCGAGGGACGCGCCGTCCGCTCTCAGGGTTTTTGATAAAGCGCTGGCGATTCCATACCAGTTCACCGATATACAAATTGTTGTTTAAAATGCCGGTGCCGCGTTTGCGGTTGCCGTTTATTGTCGATTGTGCCCATTGCCCACCAGAAGGACAGAGGATACCTTCTTCATTAAGGCCGGAGGCGATTTTTTTAGGGGATTTGTTCTCAAAGGCATATTCGTGGAATATGCGCCTAACTATGTCCGCCTGGACTTCATCAATTTCTCGATCACCCCTTATGGCTTCTCCTTCGGAATTGAATTTTTTAGCCACTTTATAACCGTAGGCCAGACCGCCACCGGATTTGCCTTTTTCAACCCGGCCCCGAAGGCCGCGCCGGGTTTTATCGGCCAAATCCTTGAGGAACATGGCGTTCATAGTTCCTTTAAGGCCGATATGCAGGGATGAAATCTCGCCTTCCGATAGGGTGATGATTTTTATTCCGGCAAACTCCATGCGTTTATAAATGCCCGCGATATCTTCCTGGTCGCGTGAAAGCCGGTCGAGCGCTTCAGCCAAAAGAATATCAAACTCACCTTTCAGGGCTGCGGTGAGCAAAGATTGAATGCCCGGACGCATCAATGATGCGCCGGAGATACCGGCATCGGTGTAACAATTTACGATTTTCCAGCTTTTTGAATTCGCTTTTTCCGTACATAGACGGATTTGGTCTTCAATCGATGCATCACTTTGAAGATCACTTGAATAGCGTGCGTAAATGCTAACGCGCTTTTTCATCGGTCACCACCTTGGTCTGAATGAAGAATTGATTGCATGTAATCCTCCTTGGCGGCCTGACGTGCCAGGAGTTTTACAAGTTGGATTAAGCCTCTGTCGGATAATGGCCTATTATGACTCACATTTATGGAAAAATCCAACGTTTTTTGGCCCTCATTTTTGACCAGATTTATGTTTTTTTTCTGCCTACTCACAGCACCGACCTCTTAAGGAATGGCAGCGAGAACAAAGAACTTGCTCTCGCTGCCAAAGGCAGGGCGCAAATGAGTTTGTATATTGAGAGCATGTGTGCAGATATATGTTTTTAATTACGCACACATACAAACCCACCATTAAAAAGAGAGCGTTTGGGCACATGATGCCCAAAAATGCTCTCCTACTATCTATAGTAGACTCAAAATGTTTAAAAAAAGGTAAATTGCTGCGCTGAAACCCGCAGAATATATTAGGTTTTGGTAATGTTGAAGTTGTATATATCGGTTGTTTCATTTTACCTTGCTTTCCCGATTACAAGACGCAACAAAATATAAGAGCCTAATAATGAACCAATCCACCATGCAGCATTTTCAATTCGAAGCTGCTCAAAAATTGCCAAAACAGATACCAAAAAAAGGCCAAAACAAGCGTGTTCGAGGACACCGGGGCGCGACTTCGATCTTGATGGCCGATACAGGCCGCGACTAAGATCAGGAGCCCTGTTTTTTTCTTCCATCATACGCCGCCATGTGTAACAGCGATGCCACGCCCGCAACGATCCATAAAGCAACGCCCAGGGACAGATAAGGTAGAAATAATATTGCCAGGTACCTGTCATATAGTGCCTGCCAGCAATGACATGATGTGCTCCCCAGGCAATCGCTATCAACACAGTGATATTCATCCATGTGCGAAGAAACATTTTTACCCCCCTTCAAAAACCCGATCCAAAACGCTGCCGATATTCAGCCCTTTTTGCAAAAAATTAACAGGACGGGCTAAAGGCCGGTCAGTGTAGTGGGGGTGAATGTCAAAGACAGGTTGATTGTTTTTCCTGCGATAGCGCCGATCCATGAAATAGGCGGTTTTAAAACAGGTGACCGGATGCGCGTGCGCAAGGACCAGTATTTGTGCTGCCGGGTGCATGGTCCTAACCTCATCAGGCGTGATGAGGCTGCGTGAGATCAGGCTATCCTCACGGCTCAAATACTCAGGATCAGAAAACAATTCCGCACGCCTTTCAGCAGTGTATTCCGACAAGGATTCGATAGTCGTTATGCCGCATAACCGTGATGCGTATTCGGCGGTCATCAGGTCATTCGTTCCAAAAATCTGAATGACCCCGCTATTGGCCACAAAGGTTTGCCAACGCTTGCCGTAGAGGGCCTCAAGCTGGTTAAAATCCTGCACAATCATATGAAGCTGCATTCCGTATCCGGCCATCAACCCATAAGCTGTTTCTATCGTTTCCAGACGACCGAGGGCGGCAGCTTCTTCTATCAGGAAATATACAGGTGGATCGGGCTTGGTTTTGAACCGTGTAATAGCGGTAATGGCAATGCTGATAAGCATCCTGAGAAACCGGCTATAGGTGTTCAGCCGTCCTGCAGGCAGCACGATAAAAATATCAATATTCCCTTGTTCCAGCTCGCTGAAGGAAAAATCGGATTTTGCCAGCGCGCGCTGGATTTTCGGGCTTTCAAGGAAATGCGTATTTTGTTGCGCCGTTGATATGACACCGGACAACTCTTTTTCCGCTTTGTTCAATATTCTTCCGGCAGCGGCACGCACATATTCATTCCTGCTTTGCGCCATGCCCGGACGGATCAGATGCACTTTTTTATCTTCATCCTTTCCGAATTCACCACTTACCATGGCTTTAAAGTCGTTTTTTGGCAGGTTGAGCAACCGGCGAACCTGCGCCAAATCTCTGGATTTTTTCTCAGTTGGCAAGAGCACCGAAGGCGTGGCTGCAACATGCTCTGTAAGCCCTGAAATTAATGATTCTGCTTCATCGCCCCAATGCGGTTCAGTGCTTCCGCGTTCCGTGACAAGACTGCTTGAAATCAGCATGGCATCTTCAACAAAATCATCGTTTTCAGGATCAAGCCAATCCAGAACATTGAAGCGGGCAGGGGGCATGCCTAATCGAGAGCAAACCATATCCCAGGGATCAATGATAAATACTTTTTGCCCTAAATAATCACGCCTGTATCTGGCTCCTATCAGGGCTAACTCGCCATCTTTGACATCCAATGCGACCAGGGAACCCCGGTGCTCAAGGCACCGGGGCATACTTGCGGTCAGTAATTTACCGCTTCTTGTCGGGGCAACGGTCAGAAGGTGACGCTGTGTGTTTGAAGTTATGGCATAGCTTCCGGCTCTGTTATGCTCCGGGAAACCATATCCCAGAAAGATTTTTCCGTTCTCCCCGTAATGGCGTTGCTTCAGGTGGGCCTTATCGGCCCACCTTGCAGAACCATGAATACCGGGATCACGGCTGTATATGCGTGTCTGGCAACTATTTTGTGTGTTCATTAATTACCTCCATCACAGCGGCGTACCTGGAGCACTTTTTGTGTGCCATAAGCAGTGCTCAGGGAAGTAAAATACTGCTCAAGGCTGGCCTTGATATCCGTTGCGGCTTTCAAAAAGGCATCGGCCAGACCGATTAAATGCTGGTCGTTCTTTTCTCCCAGAAAATAAACAAAGGTCAGGATATCTTTTTTGGCCGCGGATAGTTTTTGTCTCATCTCGTCATCAGCGGATATCTGGCCGTCAGTGATGATAATGACGGCCTTTTGATGATCCTTGAAATATTCCTGAGACAAGCTTTCATAAGCGCTTAACAAGGGCGAATATAAATCTGTTCCGCCCCCGGCCTCCAAAGAACTGAGCTTGAAATCACCACGGTTACAGCTCTGGTAATTGTCATTGTGATAGGAAAAGCCGCCGTTAAAGCTGGCAAGCGCACATTCTGAAGAGGCGGGTAAATCATTCAAGAAGCTTTTGGCGCTTGATTGCACATCGGAAATAACCCCTTTCATGGAGCCGGAACGGTCCAGAAGCAGGACAAAAGCCAGCTTTGGCGGGGCTTTTTTTATGTCCTTATATTCAAAACAGAGTTTTTCTCCATATGTCGTATAAAGCGCAACGCTGTCTTTAGGAGGGGAAACAAAATTCCCGTTACTGTCCCGGAAACTGGCAACAATGGTCAGTCCTGAAGGGCTTTCAGAAGTTTTAACGAATTCAGTAGTGCCGCCGCTGAAAGCTATCACAACATCATTTTTAACATCGATATCAAAACCCGATGTGATGCGAATGCCCTTTGCATCGGTCATTCCCATCTCTGATATCGTTTTAATGAGTACATCAGAGGGTATAAACCTTGGATCAGGTCTTACTTTGAGTGAGATGTTTTTCTCAAAATCATAGAGGCTACGAACAATAATCCTCGGGCTTTGGCTTTCAATCCGTGAGGTGATTGATATGGCCGCATCCTGAGCAAAACCGCTCAAAGCAAAAAACTGGACGCTAAGAAAAAATCCCGCAGATAGTTTTTTCATATTGGTCCTCCTAAAGCAGGTCGTTTATTTTTGATTTTGTTTGAGCGGCGCCCAAGAGCGAAAAGCGCAGATCACCGGATTTTGCCCGTTTCAAAATGCCAAGGGGTTCAAGATAGGCTTGCATCATTTGGTCTTGGTCTGGATGTACCCGGTAAATCTTAAGCGTTGTCAAACGATCAGCGAAATTGGCTAGCGCGAGATCAGCAGGGATTTCTTTCGGTACTCTAACGTTTATTTCACCCTCGCCACTTGATTGAAAAGGTACATCGATACATGGTCCTATCCAGTAAAGCCGCACGGTGTCTGGTTGCGTCAGGTTGATCGTGGTTTCAATCTGCTCGAAAGCGACACCCAGGTCTGAAAATGATGGTTTAAATGTAAGGAGATTTTTGATATCTTCCGCTTGCCCTAATAGCTGGCCCGGCGTGCCGGACCAGGCGATCAGGTTAGGAGTGGCGGAGCAGATAATGTGCACAGCCGTGTTGCGTGTTGCGTGCCTTCTTCCCAGCTTTGTGAGCTGGCCAAGAAGATACAAGGTAGCATTTAAAGCATCTTCCTGCTCATCCGCAGCGACTGTTCCCCCATTTTCAAGAAAAACGAATATAGCTTCATTGTTTTGGTGTGTGACGGTTGAAGGGCTATTGCTACAGGCGCAAAGGAATGCGGCGCAGATAATCAGTAATGATATATGTTTCATGGTTACACCTCCTCATGAGATTTTAGATGGATGAATGCGCGTGTTGTGAATAGGGCAAGAATGATGTTTATGACCGCTATAACGGCGCTGATAGCGATGGCCATTCCCTTGTTTTGGGCCAGATAGCTCATCAGACCATCATTCTGGCTTTGGCCAGGATACACGATAAGCGAGGCTTCTTTAGCGACCAGTGTATAGAGGTTTACGACCTCTAAACCGATTACAAGAAATAGGACCAGCCCTGCAAAGCCCGTAATGATCTGGTTTTGCGGCTGAGAAATCCATTCCCGTGGATTGTCTAAAATGTTTTGCCGGAAAATCTCGGACCAGATAAATAAAGGTGTGCCGACGGAAAAAGTCGCAAGAAGGATTGAGATTATATGTGAAGCATTGGCATCGGGGTCGATGCGGAAAAATATTCCTCCGATGATAGGCAGATCGGAAAGGAATGTTTCATTCATCAGGCCGATGCTCTGTGTGTACACAGTGAAAAACATCAGCCACATGGATATTTCCAGTCCGCCAAAGAAAAGGAACGATATTATCGAAAAAAGTTTGGGTGAATGGACGTCTTGGAACACGGATGGTTTTTCAAAATTCATAACAAAGCCTCCTTATTCCTGCATTGGGCGCAGGACAACAATCAAATCATTTGCTGATTTTTGTTTTTAGAGGCTTTTGGCCAAAAGCTCTGTTTGGCTAAAATGTAATACATAAAAATGGTGGTTGAAAAGCTCTAAGATGATTTCTGGTTACGTTTATTGTACCCGAATGCATTTTTTTATTTTGAATCAAGATTTGGTGTTCGTTCGGAAATTAATCCAAGCTGATTTGTTAAAAATAAACCATTTCAGGTGAGATTTTATGCCACGAAAAGAAAGACCCCTAAAAAATAAGTACTGTAAAAGATCAAAATTTGCTGAAGACGAATTCGTCACTTTGGTAAGATACTATTTTCACGAGGTTCTTTACGGTGATTCAAGAAACAACTACTGTTTTTATTTCAAATATTGGCATAAAGTGTATGGCCGTTTACGGGACAAAAATTTTGCTTTTAAACCCATGCAGTTAGCGGATGCAATATTGTTTCCTTCTTATATGTTCGTCAAAGATGGTATCCACAAAAACAAGCCTGAACGAGATGAAGGAAAGAATGAGTTTATTACACGACAGCGAATAAGCAATATCTTCAACAAGATAAGTCAGTATCTGTGGGATAACCATGTAATTACACAACATCAAAAATTTCAGCATGTAATTAACCACCCCCTGCCATTTCAGGAAGAAGATTTTTTTGATGGTCTTTTAGACCTGATCTATGGGAAGACAGAAAAATTATCTACTCCATATAAAATGGCGTATGATGTTCTTTGCTATGTGGGAATACCTTTAACCAAAGATGACATAACAAGCACGCTGATGTTTCATTGGTTGTCCAACAGGTCAAAGGTTGTAAGGGGCTTCAAAAAGGATAAGTTTTATTTAGAGTTTAGTAGAGTGTTCTTCATTTGCTTAATAGTCAGAACCTCAGAAGTTAAGTTTTCGTCAATTTATTCATTCAAAGACGGGAGGAAACTAGTAGAAGTTCTAACCAGAACAACAATTAGGCTTTTGTTGTTTTTAGAAGAAAAACCTATGTAGGCTGTACCGGAAAAACCTTTGCCGGAATTTGCGAAGGAGCTTTTGAAAAAACTTGGCGTTGAGGTTGTTCCATCATCTGCCGAGAGGGCCTATATTGCGGGGAAATCAACTCAGGTCCCAACCGGGCGTGTAATTGGTGTTAGGGGCAGAATTGTGCGGCGTATTGGCTATAACGGGAACTACATTACTTTTGAAAAAGTTTCTGGATAAAAAAGCTATTAGCTACCTGAAATGTTACCCGCCATTATCTTCAATTCCAAAATCTTATAATGTAAGCTATAGTAGACATTAAGTCTTATAATGCATACTATGGTTTACGCAAAGATACAAACTCTGGACAATAGCTCTAATGTATATTATAGTAAACATTATAGCATTTAATGATAGTTATAGCTTACATTAGGGTAAAAAATTATGAGTCCAGCAATAAATTTGCCGATACCGGCTAAAAAGGCTTTAAAAAAAGTAGGGAAAGATATCGGAGATGCACGCAAGCGGCGGCGCATTACCATGGAACTCATGGCCGAGCGCGCAGGTATTTCAAGGCTCACTCTTGGTAAAATCGAAAAGGGCGAACCGACTGTTTCCATGGGAGCATACGCAACCGTTCTTTTCACGCTCGGCATGATCGATCATTTGCAAAATCTTGTGGATGCCGGCACCGATATAGTCGGGCGTGAATTAGAAGAGGAAAATCTCCCCAAACGTGTCAGACCACCGCAAAGCAGTAAAGGCAGAGAATAATGAGCAGCAAAGAAATATATGTTTCCATTCAACTCGGGGACGACACAATTCTTGTCGGGAAGCTGTGGTGCCATCAACGCGGCATGCGGCAAAGCGCTACCTTCGAATATGAACAGGATTGGTTGAAACATCCTGAGCGCTTTGCTCTTGATCCGGCCTTGCAACTGACAAAAGGGGCATTTCATACACAGGCAGACCAAATGCTGTTTGGCGCTATTGGTGATTCAGCGCCTGATCGATGGGGGCGGGTTCTCATGCGCCGGGCGGAAAGTGTGCGTGCAAAGGCTGTAAATGAAGCACCCCGCACACTTTTGGAAGCCGATTACCTTCTTGGCGTAAATGACGAAGCACGGCAAGGTGCACTGAGGTTTTCCCTTAATCCAGGTGGTGCTTTTCTCACACCAAAAAACAAAACCAGCATTCCGCCGCTCGTTGATTTGCCAAGGCTGCTATCAGCAACAGAACGCTATTTGGATGATGATGAAACAGCCGAAGATTTGAAGATTCTTTTGGCTCCCGGATCGTCTTTAGGCGGTGCAAGACCCAAAGCGTCTGTTCGAGATAAAGACGGGCATCTGGCTATAGCAAAATTTCCCAAAAATGATGATGAGTTCGACATCGTAGCATGGGAAGCGGTAACGCTTTCACTTGCCGAAATGGCGGGCTTAAACATAGCTCAATGGCGGCTGGAAAAGATACTCGATAAGCCAGTGATTATTCTCCGCCGCTTTGATCGGCAGAATCAGGCGCGCATCCCGTTTTTATCCGCCTTGAGCATGTTGGGTGCAAAAGACAATGAACAACACAGCTATTTAGAAATTGCCTATGCGTTGACACAGCACGGAAGCGCACCAAATCAGGATTTAGAAGAGCTGTGGCGCAGAATCATTTTTACCGTCTTGATGTCAAATACTGACGATCATTTGCGCAATCACGGTTTTATGTACGAACGCCACAAGGGCTGGCGTCTATCTCCTGCTTACGATATCAATCCCACACCCATTGAAACCAAGTCGCGTATCCTTTCGACAGCTATTGATTTTGACGATCCAACAGCCTCTATTGATACGGCACTATCCGTTATAGACGAGTTTCGGATAAAGAAAAATCGCGCCAACGAAATTATCCGGGAGGTCAGTGCGGCTGTTAGCCAATGGCAGAAAATTGCACTACAATATGGCCTTGGAAAAAGGGAAATCGAGCGTATGGCTTCAGCATTTGAGCATAAGGATGCTAAGATTGCCCGGAATACTGATTAAAGACAGGATTTATTTCTAAAACGGTATATCGAGCTCGGATTCCATATAGCAGAACGGCCCACCCTTTAAACCTATTTCCTTTTGCCATTCTTCGTCTTTCATAAGCTCTTCGACGGGCTTATTGAAATTCTGTCTGTCGGCGGCCACGTCCCCAAATTTGGTCCTAATGATAATTTCACCCTTTTTATCGCTTGGTCTGATAAACATTGCGGGAACTCCTGTTTGTTCCCTTAATTTTACAACCCAAGGGTTAATTTTTGATAAAGGACAACCGCTAAGGACGGCTATAGGGCTGTATGATTATCTGATTAGCAGGATACTTCTATGGTGCGTTAAGCAAAGGATTTGAGGAGGGTGCCTCTTGCGTTGGTGGTTGATTTATTGGTTCCGCTTTATCTGGCATTTCATCTTGACCGGATGCTTTACTCTGAAAATGCTTCATAAAGCCTGATTGAGCAGGTTTTTCGATAGAAATATCCATGTTTACCTTTACGTCATCAGGAACTTCATTGGTTATGCTATCATAAAGGTCTTGCAGCTCATCTTTATCGGGCGGATTATCCCTGTCATTCATTCTATCTTTCGCATGTTGAAGCGTACCATCCCGATATTCTTCAATCTCTTCTTTTTTCCGATAAGCTGACTCAAGAGCCTCACCGGCTTCACGTCGTTCTTCCCAGGATGGATCAGACGCTTCCCACCTGACCGCACCTATTTCTCGCTGTGACACAAGAATACCATCATCTGAAAAAACAGCACCATCCTGACTTCTATAGACTAACGTACCATCGGATAACCTTTGGGCTCTTCCTCTAATATCTGCCAAGTTCGTTTCCAAATTATCAATACGTTGATTTGCAAGCATAAGGGCTTTATTTACAGCTCTGTCTATCTGTTCAGTTTTTTCCATGACATCACTATAAAGCTGTGCATAGACAGGATCAGTCATGAGCAGGATATCGAGCAAACTTAATTTTTCTTGCCTCTTTTCATCTTTCCCTTCTTCCAAATGATCACGGGCTTCCTGCGATAAAAATCGTTTAATCCGGCCAGTATCACGTCCGGCAACTTCGTTGTTGAAGTCGTCACGGTCTTGATTTCTCCGTTTTTCGCTTTCACTCATTTCATTCGACCTTCTTCGGCTTTAATCTTCCACATTTCAATTGAGGCAGCCCCAGTAGAATCGTTGATGGGGGATGTTTGGGGTATTTCTGCATTTCTTTTTCTATTTCTTCAATACGATTATTCGGCTGCTCTAAAAACCAATCAGAAAAACACTGCCCCATTTCTTTGCTATGAAACAGTGAAAGAGTGTGGGCAGTTGAAAGTATTGCTCCGGTCAAATAAGCATCACGCTCACTTTTTGGAAATTCCAGCAAATCTTCATTAGTAAATCCCTTTTCTTTCTGGTTCATGTCGGTTTTTTTCTGGTGAACGTTATTTTCTGCTTGGGCGACGAAAGAGAAACACACCAACAGACAGATAGAACAAGCAAGAACGATCCTTCCTAAACCCCTAATTTTCATAGCCTTACCCCCTGTGATAAGGGAACCCTTTTTCGCCTTTTATTTTGTATTTTCTATAATAATGTGCTTTAATAGAATAGTGAGTCAAATTGGTAGATTACGGCGGATTGGCATCCGCAATACTCAAAATGACGGAATCCTATTGAAAGGGTTCCCTTTTTCGCCGATTGCTCGTGTCGGAGTCAAAGGGGATGCCATGAAAATAGGATATTTAAGGGTTTCAACCGTAGATCAAAATCACCAACGACAAATTGACAGCCTGAATACAGTTTGTGATGAGCTGTACACCGAAACAATTTCCGCAATTAATAAAAAACGCCCTGTATTTGAAAGAGTTATCGGAAAATTAAACGCCGGAGATACATTAGTCGTTCACGATTTAGACCGGGCCTTTCGTAGTACACTTGATGCCTTAAAGCAGGCAGAACAACTGCGTCAAAGAGGCGTGGAATTTCAGATTTTATCGTTGAATGTTGATACGGGCACTCCGGCAGGGGAGCTTGTATTCACGGTAATGGCTGCATTTGCCCAATATGAGCGACAATGTCTCAGTCAGAGGACAAAAGAAGGAATGGCCGCTGCTAAACGCAGAGGCAAACATGTCGGAAGGCCAAAAAAGGAGAAAAAACTATAGGTTTTTACACATAATACTTGCTGTCCTATTATAGTGCGTGATTATATATTCAAAATGTTGTCATTCTTGTACCTCTTTGATAGGATAATTCACATAACAAACTATAGGGAATAGTGGAGATGCTTTCCCTTCGTATGTCTTCCCCACAGTCCGCAGCTACGCCTTGGCTTTGCTGGTATCAATGGAGGACCCATTGAATATTCGAAAAAGATTTTTTTCCCTGATTATCATTATGAGCAGCATCTGTTTGATTCTCACTGCCGTTTCAATAGGAGTGCTGTATAAAACCGCGCTTAAGCAAGAACGCGCCCGACTGGTCGAGACAGCCCAAAGCCAGGCTCGACTTATCGAGGCTGTGGCCCGGTTTGATCGCGTCTATAGCAACGATTATCAACAAGGAGCCGTAGCGGCCACACTGAGCCAAATCCAAGACGCCCACAGAAACTACAATGGATTTGGGAAAACAGGAGAATTTACCTTAGCGCACCTGAAGGGAGAGCAGATTGTTTTTCTGCTATCACATCGACACCAAGACCTTAACCACCCGAAACCGGTAAATATCTCATCGCCGTTAGCCGAACCCATGCGCCGGGCACTTTCTGGGAAGTCTGGTACTATGATCAGCCTCGATTACCGAGGAGAGACAGTGATGGCAGCCTATGAGCCAGTGGGAGAGCTTGAATTGGGGATAGTAGCGAAAATAGATATGGCAGAGATTCGGGCCCCCTTTATACGTGCTGCAATTATTGTTGTGGGAATGATGATCTTCTTGGTGGGGCTGGGTACCAGTATATTTTATCGGGTCAGTACCCCCATTATAAGACGAGTGGAAGACCAAAACAGGGCGTTGAAAGCGCAAGTGGAGGAACGAAAACGTTCGGAAGCTTCTCTTCAAAAAAACGAGGTCTTTTTAAAAACACTAATAGATGCGATTCCGATCCCGATATTCTACAAAGACAAAGAGGGGAATTACATTGGAACGAACAAAGCAATGCAAAGCTTTTGGGGTAAACCGTCTAGTCAAATAATCGGGAAAAATATCTCTGATATTTTTCAAGCACCGCTCGCTAAAATTCATTCTGATGCGGATGAGAAAGTGCTGACAACTGGACAATCTATTGAATATGAATGCCAGCTGACTAATGCGCAAGGTAGTGTTCGTGATGCGGTCCTGACCAAAGCACCTTTTACTGACTCTACAGGCGTGATTGGTGGTATTATAGGCGCGACTATTGATATCACCGAGCCCAGGCAGGCTGAAGCTGAGCTCAAAAAAAGAGAACAACTGCTTGAAGAAATGGGTAGCATTGCCAAAATTGGTGGATGGGAGCATGACCTTCTGACCGATACTCCTACCTGGACAAAAGAAGTTTACCGAATTGTGGGGATTGACGATTCCGGGCCTGTACCTAAACACGAGGAATATTTGAGCTACTATGAGCCAGAAAGCCGAAAGGCCCTTGAAGAGGCCTATTCTGCCGCCACGACTAATGGCGAATCATTTGATCTGGAATTGAAGTGCGTCTATGCAAAAGGTCGGCGAGCCTGGATAAGGATTATGGGACAGCCCGAACTCAAAGATGGCCAGTGTGTGAAAATGATTGGCACCATGCAAGACATCACTGAGCGCAAAAAAATGGAGGCAATGATTCAGCAGAGTCAGAAAATGGAGTCAATTGGCAACCTGGCCGGAGGGGTCGCCCATGACTATAATAACATGCTCAGTGTCATCCTCGGTTATACTGAAATGGCGCTGGAAAAGGTAGACAAAAAGGGGCCTCTATATAACGATTTGATGCAGGTTCTTCAGGCCGCCCAACGCTCATCCGATATTACCAGACAGTTGCTTGCCTTTGCCCGCCGACAGACCATCGCCCCTAAGGTGCTTGATCTGAACAATACGGTGACGGCTTCGCTTAAAATGCTTAATCGATTGATCGGAGAAGATATTGATCTCAACTGGCAGCCAAGTGCAAATCTATGGCCTGTTAGAATAGATCCAATCCAGGTCGATCAAATACTGGCAAACTTATGTGTCAACGCCAGAGATGCTATACCCGATGTAGGTAAGATTACAATTGAGACAGCAAATGTTAATTTTGACAAGGAGTATTGTGGTGATCATCCGGGATTCATTCCCGGCAATTATGTAATGCTTGCAGTGAGTGATAACGGCAGCGGTATAGCAAATGAGATTCGAGATAAGATCTTCGATCCGTTTTTCACCACCAAGGTCATGGGTAAAGGCACCGGGCTTGGGCTGTCCACTATTTATGGTATCGTCAAACAGAACCAAGGATTTATTAACGTCTACAGTGAGCCAGGAGAAGGAACCACCGTCAAAGTCTATCTGTCGCGGCATGAAGGTCACGCGGTAGAGGTACATCGTGATGACACTTCTACCGCACCACTTGGCCGGGGTGAAACCATATTGTTGGTTGAGGATGAAAATAGGATTTTGAAACTTGGTCAGACACTGCTTGAAGATATCGGCTATAAAGTACTTTCAACCTCCATACCAAGTGAGGCGGTAAAATTAGCCCGAGAGCATTCCATAGAAATAAAGCTCCTGATCACGGATGTTGTTATGCCTGAAATGAACGGCCGGGATCTATCCCAACGGCTCCAAAAATTTTGTACAAACCTCAGAACCCTTTATATGTCCGGCTATACAGCAAATGTAATCGTGCATCGAGGCGTTTTGGACGAGGGTGTTTTTTTTCTACCGAAACCATTTTCCAAAAAAGAGCTTGCTGTCAAGGTCAGGGAAGTGCTTGATAGTGACAGATGATTTTTCTACAATAATTAAGTAAAAAAATGCATCCGTATGTAAAATACATACGGATGCAAAAGCAATGTTTAAGCCAATGATGCATGATGCAGAAAGGGGGGGATACATCATCAACCTGACTATATCATATTCTTGAGTTGTTAAGTAAGTATTATGAAATTGTAATAAAATGTAAAATCGTTATATATGAAACACCATTATTATCCGTCCAGTTCGAAATGCCGTATCAGCGTGTGGCCCAGTATCTGGATAACTTTAAAACTGGCCAAGTTTTTGTCTGACTCTGTCCTGAAACCCGCAGAAAATCGACCGTGAACAAACCGTGAAAAGTCAGACAAACACATTGATTTAGAATAATTTTCTTTTGATTTGCAATCCGCTGCATAGCCACTCTGCCACCGCGCCAAAACCCTTACCCAATATAGCTTTCCGTGATTTGTAAATCAATTTGTCTGACTCGTTTGTCTGACTTTTTGTCTGACTTTATCTATTTTCGCAACGCCACGGTTTGCCAATTCTTCGTTGCGGACTTCTAAATAATGGCGATCCAGCATAGAGTCAACTGTTTTCATACTATGGCCAGTCATCGCGCTTATTATATTTGTGCTCAACTCGTTTTCATATAGGTAATAAACTTGGGAATGCCGCAAATGTGCGTAGACATATTCATATAATCCTATGTGATCGCAAATCTCTCGGATATTCTGAGCAAGAGAACGATATTTCCATGGCCGCTTGGTATTTTCATTGATGAATAAAAACATCTGGTTTGCCGGGTGAAATTTCCTATATCTCGTTGCCAGTTTCTTTGTGGCGTTAAAATGAACTTCTTTTCCGGTTTTTTGCTGGATATATCGCAGCTTCCCATCTGCAAAATCGACATTATGCCGCATTTTGATTACGTCGGCTTGTCGTTGTGCTGTTTCGATTCCTGTAAGCACTATCGACCCAATAGAATGCAACCCTCTTGCATCGGCTTCTTTGACGAATGCGTCTATATCTTCCTGGCTCCAGATATGTATCTTTTTCTTTTCTTTCCGTTTGACGGACTTCAGAACTATATTTTCGGCAAGGTTTGTTTCAATGTATCCCTCTCGGATTGCGGCATTATACAGGATTACCAGTATAGTCCTTGCATATTTTTGTCGTCTATATGCCTCTTTCCAGTTGGTTGTAATCCAAGCATACAGTGACTTTGTGGTCAGTTTTGATATGTGGGGATGACCAGCTTTGAAAGACCATTCATTGATTTTATTCAAATAAGCTCGGTAATCGGACTTAGTCCTTTCGCTTAATGATGTCCAGAATATACTGTCTTTGTACCTTTTAATTATATCAGGGAAACTTCCTGGCTTAATCCGTGTGTCGATACCTGTTTCGTGTCTAAATTTGAACGCAACATAGTCATCGTATGTTCCATCGGCTCTTTTTATAATCTGATCCGCTGGAGTTTTTCCTATACGCCCGAGATGTACTGTTGCAGGCCATTTATCAGGCCTATCTTTCGGATGAGGCATGAAGTAGACATCGCAATAATCCTTGCGCTTTTTCACCTGACAATGAGGTGGTAATTTTGTTTTTAAATTAGCCATGTATTGCATCATAAAATGGATCATCGCTGTTGTCTAGAAATCCAAGGGCTTCATATACCGCTTTTCCTTGGTAAATATTCCCATATCTGCGGGTATAGAATAGGGGTTTTGGGAAACGTTTCTTTGACTTCCATGAGTTTAAAGTGCTTTTGGACAGGCCAGATAAATCAAGTACTTCCTGTTCGGTCAATCGAGGTGGTGGCGTTTGGGAGCTACATGTTTCTGGTAACATTATACACCCCCATCTTTGTTTCTTCGATTTTCCTGCAAATACATGTGGGGGTTCTTGATCCACTCATGAAGGTCTTTCAGGTAGAATGCCTTGCGGATGGCATTTTTCCTTCTTGACAGCCGATGTGGTTTTGGGAAAGTGCCGCGAACAATGCGCCTGTTTATCTCCTGGCGGGATATTCCGCACAGTTTCACGGCCATCTTGATAGGGATCAAAGCATTGCTCTGGATCATGAGCGCCGCTGTTACCTGAGCTTCAAAATCCTTTTTGATGCTCAAACCATTTAAAAATTCCTTCATGGCGCAATCCTTTCATAAGATATTGCTACGGCAGTATCTACCGCATTCTTATTTTTTTGCGCCCATGGTCTGAATAGATGCGTAAACGCCAGCCAGCTTTGTGGTTCCAGCTATCTTGTAAAATCGCACCTCTACCCATAAGTGTACACCGATTTTCCTAAAATACCGTTAAAGGGGTATCCATTTCGCTAAAGTAGAGTCGTTTTCTGGCGTAATTGCTGAGTGGCACCACCTCGGCATGAAAGACACCAAATATAAAACCCTTGTCCAACGGGCCTTTAGAGCAGATCACCCGGAAATGAAATTTCCCCAGTTTTTGTTCATAATGAAAATTCTCTAACTACTTGAGCGATGTGGATACCCCCTTACCGTTAATTGCCGATATAAAACTGTTGCTCAGAGATGGTTCCGGGCGATCTTTTGTTTTACCTCTATTTGGCATGGCATCGCCTTTTGACATCAAGAACACATAAAAGGTCATTTCGGACTTTTTGACGTGAACGCTACCCGACAGGTGGCTCGCGTCAAATCATTTTACCCGTAAGCGCGACCAGGGCGCATTCGCGCCGGGTCTTGCTAACGGTCCCCCACAAAATGATTGGACGCGGAGCCTATCTCCTGACGGGTTGATCGCTGTTCACAAGGCCGAAATCCCTCGGTTCTTGAAAAAACAAAAGGAGACTAAATCATGTCAACTCAAGATAAAATGCAAAACGAAAACGCCAAAACGAAACCCACACATAATCTTCGCATGAAGGTTGGTTACGGCAAGCAGGTTCATTTCGAAACCATCGGCGTTGCCTGGGCAAGAGAAGACGGCGGTTTCTATGTAAAGCTGCACGGCACTCAAATTATTGACAGCGGATTTTACGCCGTTCCTGTGACAGACAGCAGCATTAAAGACGAAAGCGCTGAATAGAAAGACAGCCATCTAATGTAAATCAATGCCTGCACCGTTGTTATGGTGCAGGTTTTTTGCGTCACACCATTTTTAGGCTATTACGAGAGCGGGTGTCGGAATTTTCAATACAAGGTGCAGTATTTCTCATGAGTTTAAATTTTATGCTATAAAGGTACTTATTGTACCTAAAAACGTATAATTTTAAACTTTGGCCTTGAACTGGTTTAATTTTTGCTCTATATTGGTACTATGAGTACTGAAAACGTGACAAAAATAAACAAGCTTTTCAATACCACTCCCAGTGGGGTGGTATTGCTGTCTTCATGGCTGACGGAACAAGGGTACAGTTTAGACCTTCAAAAACGATATAAAAAAAGCAAATGGCTCAGTTCCATAGGAACCGGAGCGGTGATACGCCATGGCGATAACGTCGATTATTACGGCGCTATCTACGCTTTACAAAAACAGGCGGGAATGTCTGTTCATGTGGGAGGGCGTAGCGCCCTGGCTCTTCAAGGGAAAAGCCATTATTTAAATATGACCTCTGGCCGTGTGGTTCTCTTTGGCGGCGGAAAAGAAAAGTTGCCGGCATGGTTTAAAAGACATGATTGGGGTGTAAGGCTGGATCACTTTGCAACTTCGTTTTTGCCTGCAGATATAGGGGTGGTTGATTTTGAAAGGCCAAATTTTTCTATCAAAATATCCAGCCCTGCCCGTGCAATGATGGAGTGCCTGTATCTTGTTCCCAAACATCAGGAATTTTACGAGTCCTATGAGCTTATGGAAGGGCTGAATACTTTACGGCCAAAATTGGTGCAGGAATTGCTCGAAAGCTGCTCTTCCGTTAAAGTTAAACGATTATTCCTGTATCTGGCCGAAAAATGCGGGCATGATTGGGTTGAGTATATCGACTTGACAAAAGTGGATTTGGGCTCTGGCAAACGTGCTTTGGTAAAAAGCGGAGTTTATATAGGTAAATACCAAATGACAGTTCCACAAGAATTTGAGAAAGATGATAAACCAGAGTTATAAGAATCAGGCCCGCTTGTTATTGGGTGCTCTTCCCGAAGTTGCCAAAGAATCCTGTTTTGCCTTGCATGGTGGAACGGCCATTAACCTTTTTGTGCGCAATATGCCAAGACTTTCGGTTGATATTGACCTGACCTATATTCCCATTGAAGACAGGGAGACAACGCTTGTTCACATTTCCGAGGCTTTGCAGCGTATCAAAAAGCGTCTTGAAAATGTCATGAAAAATGTTCGGATTACGCATAAAAATGAAATAGGGAAGCTGATTGTCTCACATCATGATGCCGAGATAAAGATTGAGGTCAATCTGGTCGGACGTGGAACGCTCTCTGATCCGGTTAAAATGCAATTATGTGATAAGGCGCAATCCGAGTTTGATTCTTTTGTCGCAATGCCTGTTGTTCCGTTCAGGCAGCTTTACGGCGGTAAAATATGTGCTGCCTTGGACAGACAACATCCGAGAGATTTGTTTGATGTAAAATATCTACTGGAGAACGAAGGCCTTACGGATGATATCCGCAAAGGCTTCATTTTCTGTTTAGTGTGCAGTGACCGCCCGATAAATGAGATTATTGCGCCCAATTTTCAAGATCACCAACGTGCTATGGAAAATCAATTTGTAGGCATGAGTGAGAAAGAGTTCTCTTATCAGGATTTTGAGGAAACGCGAGAATACCTTGTCAAAGGTGTCAGGAATTTATTAAGCGATAAAGATAAGGAGTTCTTGCTTAGTGTGAAGAATGCAACGCCGGACTGTGGGATATATAATTTTGAGCGCTTTCCTGCAGTACAGTGGAAATTGCTAAATCTGCAAAAGCTAAAAGCCCATAATCCCAAAAAGCATAAGGAACAATATGAAGCTCTGAAAGCGAAGTTGTACAGTTAGTAACTGTACAACCTCCCGCCATCAACCCTAAAATGCCCGTACTGTTGCTATGATGCAGTTTTTGGAGCCACATTATTTTTAGGTTATTCAGCTTTGTAAATTTTAGGTTTTTGTGTTGTTTTTTTAAAGCCCCCGGCCAGGTTTTCATCCTTTGTTCCGTTGTCACAACGGAAAACCTGTCCGGCCACTAAACCCGCCCGCATGACCTGCGCTATAACCGCTCCGGTCATACCGTCTGCTTTAAACTGAAATATCGTTCTTTTGGAACGTGAGGCACAAGCAGACGGTTTGGAAGGCAGCGGCTCTTTTTGAAGATTTGAGGGACGTTGTTGACTAACTGGACAAGGAAGAATGGGAGTAAAAAAAGGGGCTGGTAAATTATCCTTTGTAAACCATCATGCTTTCATCGTTTTTTGTACAAGACCGGCTAACAGTCTGCAGAACGGTTCAATATTCTTTCTTACGCTCACTTCTTCCAGGGCGGCCATGTAGTCATCGCGGGTTTCAAGCGGAATAACTGTCCATGGATAGCCGCCGCCGGCCAGCATGACATTCATCAGGAACCTTCCCATGCGCCCATTCCCATCAACATAGGGGTGTATATACACAAAGAAAAAGTGGCCTAAAACCGCCCTCGCGGCAGGCTCTTTTTCATCTTTCAAGAGAGTAAAAAATGCCGGCATCAGATCGCGGACCGCTTCATAGCGGGGAGGGGCATGCATCGATTTCCGGATATAGACGGGTTGGTTCCGATAGCCCGCAAGGTCCGATGCAGCTATTAGGCCAGCGGTTACACTCGGAGAAAATAATTCTCTGTACCATATGGCGTGATCATTACCTGCCACTTCTCCGGAAGAGGTACCATTCAGAATTTTTACCAAACTCTTCTTTACTGCCTTAAAAGCTTGCCAGTAACCACGTGCGGCCAAAGCATCTGCGTACTCTTTATCTTTTTGGTTTGTTTCCGGGTCCCAATCCCCTGATCGGACACGTTCGATAAGCGCTTCACTGACGCGGTATCCTTCTATAGAAAGTGAATGATAGGCGTCAGTAAGATATATATCATCGACATGTTTAAGATAATCATCCGTGTTCTGGTGCAATTCAGGGGGCGATGGAAAATTTTTCATGACAATACCGCGCATTTCCGCCCAGTTCATCCGTATCCGGTTGACGTATGGAGAAAGCTCTCGCGCATTAAGAATAATGGGAGGTTTTTCTTTAAAGGGATCTTTCTCTATAACATTGTATCCAGCAGTTTTCATGGCCTCAACAACATTATAAGCAACCCTGTTTTTCCCGATATTTCGGAAAGCACCTGCAAGTCTTCCGGCTACTGTGCTATGTCCACCTTCAAGAAGCCTGTGTAAAATCTCCGAAGCATCAGAGATCATGGAGAGCGCCGCGCGGGCTTCTACGGTATTGTTCGAAAAATAGCCGGGCACACATGCAATCAATGCGGCCGGCAGGGTTATGACCCGCAAGTTTTCTATGATTTCTATATCGCTCTTGTCCGGCAATTTGAGGCGAAGGTCCATTATGGACGTTTTGTGGAGAAGGGAGACCGGTTTATTCCCTCCTTTGGGTGTACGCACAAGCAACTGGCCGGGGACAGTCCAGTTCCCGCTGTGAATGCTTAACGATTGTTCCGGAGACAGGCACCACTGGTCGCCAAATCTTGAGTTAAGATAATCCGCGCAAAATTCCCAAAACGTGGCATACCAGGCCGTGCTTTCTCCGGTCTGTTCTTCCGGGCGGGACGGAATATACCATCCCTTCATTACCTCTCTAATGAATCCGCTTCTGACAAGACGTTCCCGGTGTGTGCGGGTCATGTTTTTTGTGTGAATCGCAACAATGTCGTCGTCCTGAAGTTTTTTCAGAACAGCGAGAGATTCTGCAAGCTTGTCCCGTGGTGTCGACATATTTAAACCCGAATGTCGGATGTGATTGTAAATGTAGCCATTTTCAAAACGTTTTCCAGGCACAGGCGGAATCAAACCCAAAGCGGGTCGCCCTCCCGAGGATCCGCCAAAAAGGGACGATTTGAAATTGGCTGTGTTGTTTTTAAGTTATGGGATTGTATCATTTTTAGGTTATCGTGTCAAATGATATTTAGGTTATCAGGTTGCGCTATGTTTAGGTTTTTGTGTTGCGGATTATATCCCGAATGCCGGTAACCAGGATTGTTGGTAAGACAACTTCCTATTATAAAATGTCAAGAAAATCGTGAATGGGTGACCATGATAATAGCCATAAAGGATGGCGTTTATCTCCTGCTTACGATATCAATCCTACACCCATTGAAATCAAGTCGCGTATCCTTTCTACAGCTATTGATTTTGACAATCCAACAGCCTCTATCGATACCGCGCTATCCGTTATAGACGAATTCCGCATAAAGAAAAATCGCGCCAAAGAAATTATCCTGGAGGTCAGTGCGGCTGTTAACCAATGGCAGAAAATTGCAGTACAATATGGCCTTGGAAAAAGAGAAATTGAGCGTATGGCCTCAGCATTTGAGCATGAGGATGCCGAGAGAGCCCGGAATACCAATTAAAAAAGGGGGACTTTTCAATTTCCGGCATCAGTATCAAGCCAGCAGAACATCAATTTTTACTTGGTTATTTTCCTGAATGTATATATTTTCTTGATCAAGAAAATGGATAGGAATAGGAAAATGCCAACAGAAAAAGAGATGCCTGATCAACTCAGGCAAGGAAGGATCCAGTTACCAGGTTGTGCTATTTTTTAGACCCTTTCAAAGAAACATACACGCAAAAGCGTGCATCTTTCGATCAGGTTGGTGGTAAACTGAAATAGATTTCAATCCGCCGGCTGTTGACTGCCGACTGCATACTGTCGACTCCGGCTTGCCGGATTAGGTTTTTGTGTTGCGAATTATATCCCGAGTGCGCGCAGCCATGATTTCAGGAAAGACAAATTTCTATTTCCCGAAGGCAAAGGGATTCAGAAACTGGCGCGTCCAAAGGAGTTTTTTATCTATCTCGCTAAGCTCGGCTTCTTCGCACACCATATCCCAGTATTGACGAATAATTCCCTCAATATGATTGGGTATCGATAGCGCTTCTTCTTCTGACAGCAGGAAATGATGTGCCGCATCCCGGCAGGATTCAAGCCGGCTCAGATTGTTGCCTCCTGAAATCTTCATGGCCTGGGAAGCCTCATTGACCGTGCGTTCCTGGGGGCAAATGTCGTAGGCAGGCGTCAGGGTGAGTTCTTTTCCATCCCAGAATGCCGCATGATTCCGGGCATGGTCATCCGTATTTCCGCACAAAATATTGAAAACCAGCCTGCTGTACAGCTCTTTGAGCGTTTTTTTCGGTTCGCTGAAACGATGTCGAATGATTTCCGAAAAATCTTCATAGCTGGCGTAACGGGCGGTCATGTCGTTGAGACCAAACATGGTGAGGGCGGATACCATACATTTGCGTGCCCATCCATTGCCGACGGGAATTCGATCAAAACGCTCGATAAGCAGGACATCTTTCCCCGCAGTTTTGACCAGTTTCACCGGCGCAACATCCAGCCCGGAAAGAGCGGCTAATTTCATGGCGATATATTCGGCCTTGACGACACTATACAAGTCATTGCCGGATGAAAATTTGGCAATGTATTTTACGCCCCGGTCTTCAATCAGAGATTTTGGTCGCGCGCCGCCGATAGAACTCCCATGGAATAGGGCATGGTCAAGTTCCGGTGTCAAGGGCACACCTCTCTCCACACGATCCGCGGATGCCAGTAATTCGTCCAGGGTTGCATTGTCGGCTGAGCGGGGGAGGTATTCAGTCGGTGAGTGTTGGAAATCGAGCGCACCAATTCTATCGGAACCGGATTCCAGGAGGTAGGTCAGTTCGTCCAATTCGCCGGTATCCGTATCCTTGCCTTTCAAGCCCAATTGTTTGTTGATTATAACGCGTCGCCCCCAGGCATCGGGTGCTGCATCCCGAATACAACCGGGCATTTCCAAGCCATGTAAAAGCGGCAACACTCCGGGCTTTAACGGTAATTCCGGCTCATAGACAGGGATGGCGGGGGATTTATCATTTATACGTTTAGAATAGCTCTTGCCATAGTTGAAATGGATAAAACCATTTTCAGCTTCGATCTTTCCGGCAATAATGGGCGTTGTTTCACCCGGCAGCCAAATCCAGACAAAAGCTTCTTTTTTTGTATTAGAAGTTATCATCTACCGCTTTTTCCCCGCTTCGGATACGTTTAGGCAGCAGGGCGATTTTACTTTGTGTCAGGTCAAGATGGGTTGCTAACGATTGTTTGTCCTGTTCAAAAAGAGTTACGCCCGCCAATGCAGCCACTTCGAATACAAGCCCGATTGATGGAGACATTTCTCCGGCCTCAATCTTTTGGAGAGTTGCCCTGGATATGCCGGCCCTTTCAGCAAGGTTCTGTTCTGACCATTTGCGTTTCTTTCGGCCAAGCTTAATTTGCCGGCCGAGCAATAAAACGGCTTCCTGTGCATATTTTGAGTAAGTTCTTTGTTTTTTTAACGTCATTTTCCGAAATAAATGAGTATAATATTATTCATTAATGTATTTAAAGCTTTTTATAATGGTCAAATTATAAAATGTCAAGAAAATCGTGAACAGGTGGCAGTGATAATAAGCATCTAATGCATTCAGTGGTTTACATAAAGATATATGAGGCACTATGACCTTTAATGTATCTTTCAGCGAGCGATTAGTGGCATGAATAGTGGTAAATTATTTACTTTATTTTTTTTTAACTATCTGTTATTAAGATAAAATTAGTGGCAAAAATAGTGGCGTAAACCGAGGGCGATTATATCATGGAATCTATCGGTCTAATGGAACCTCTTCTTCCGCCGGAAGGAACCGGTGAATTAGACGACCTGGCTGTCGATCTGGTATCAAAAGCAAGCAGTTTTGCGGGAATGCTCAATCCTGTGGTCGGTAAATCTGTTGGAGATCTGGTACGTTCCATGAATTGTTATTATTCAAACCTGATTGAAGGGCATGACACGCATCCACGGGATATCGATTGTGCGATGGCCGAAAATTATTCAAATGAGCCGGGAAAGCGTGCGCTGCAAAAAGAAGCAGTCGCGCATATTTCTGTTCAAAAAATGATTGATGAGGGCAAAGCTCCGGAGTTGTGTCCGATTTCTTCTAAATATGGTCAGTGGATCCACAAAGAATTTTGTGAAAGATTGCCGGAAGAGCTTCTTTGGGTCGAAAACCCGGATACCGGGAAAAAAATAAAAGTCGTTCCTGGTGTGCATCGTGATGGAACGGTTCAGGTTGGAAGACATATTCCGCCTTTACCGGAAAACCTGGATATTTTTTTACGGCGTTTTAATGAGGCATATGATTTAGGGAACCTTTCCAGGCTACAGCGTATTATCGCTATTGCGGCCTCGCATCATCGCTATGTCTGGATACACCCTTTTTGTGATGGCAATGGAAGAGTAGTGCGTTTGATGTCTTATGCGGCGCTTAAAGATGCCAAGGTTGGTAATGAGCTCTGGTCTATAGCAAGGGGGTTGGCGCGTCAAAAAGAAAAATACAAGTCACTGTTACAAGCCGCGGACGAACATCGGCTCGGTGATCTGGATGGGCGAGGAACTTTGTCTCAACAGGCGCTAATCGATTTTTGCACGTTTTTCCTGAATGCCTGTATCGACCAGGTGGAATATATGAACAATCTTCTTGATTTTAAAACGCTTTCAGAGCGCCTGCGTATCCATGTTGAAGAAATGATTGCCATGAAACAACTTCCTAAAGGGAGTTATTCTCTTTTGCGTGAAGCCTTGCTCGTTGGTGAATTTGAAAGAGGGAAAGTGGTGGACATCACAGGCCTCAAAGATCGTGCTGCCAGGGAAGTTATGTATGCATTGCTAAAAAAAGGATTACTGGTTTCAGACACACCGCGCGGCCCAGTGCGTTTGGGATTTCCTATAGATGCGGTTGAACGCTGGTTTCCTTTGTTGTATCCGGCGATCTAATAATTATTCTGAATCGTATACAAATAATTTTGAACCTTTGAACAAGGAGTTAATATGATCTGCGTGAAAAGAGAACGGCTTCTGTCGATCATCATATTGTTGGCCTTAACCGTATCGGGCTGTGCTTCCGCGTTCAACAGCAGGGGATTAAACCTGACTGCCGAGGCGAATTTTACGCAGGTAGTGAAAGAGTTCGAGCCACAGGAAGGCAGCTATGAGAGCATTCCATTTTCGGAGTTGATTTATTTGTGCCAGGCCTATGGGGAGTTGAAAGATTACAAAAAACTTTTTCCCTGCCTCGAAGCGGCACAAACGAAGGTTGACCAGGGCGACTTTATTGCCGACACCTGGGACCACTCGGCAACACCGTCCAGGCTCAGGGCTACGGCATTCATTGAGTTGGGACAGTATGACGAGGCGGTTAAAACGGCGGAACACTCTTATCAAATCGTCAGGGATAATAATTTGACGCGGTATGAGGAGGTCAAGGTGTTGGACATCCTTGGTCTGGCGTATGCCCTGGCGGGAAAAACGGCCGAAGCTGAACGAATTGCCCGGAAACTGAAAGATCTGAATCTGGGATTCCCTTATATGCTTGTCAAGGATGATCGGAATATCGCCGTCGCCAGACTTTACATTGCATTGAAGAATTACCAGGAGGCAATAAATGCCATTTCCTACAAATTCGAGGCGTCCAATACCTTTTTCAAGACGATCGGCGGGTGGGATGTATTTGTAAACAACAAGCTCTCTTTTGAATTCATGAAAAACAAAAGTCTTTTTGAAGTCGGCCGATGGTCCGAGGCCAAAAAAGGCTATGATGCGCTTCTAAACTACCGCTATATCCGGGATCGCGGCGAGATGTGCTGGAACATTCTATTTGATCGCGGCCGGATTGCCGAGCAGGAAGGCAATAATACAGACGCCATAGAATTTTATAAAAGTGCGGTGGAGCTGATTGAACAGCATCGATCCACCATTAATGTCGAGACGAGTAAAATAGGCTTCGTAGGAGATAAGCAGGCGGTTTATCAGGGCCTGATCAAATCACTGTACGACGGCGGGCAATATGAAGAAGCTTTTGAATACGTGGAGAGATCGAAATCCCGGGCCCTGGTCGACATGCTGGCGAGCAAACAGAACTTTGCGGTCAAAATTGAAGGCCAGGAGGCGCATTTGAGATCCATTATTGCCCTTAATGACCGGGTGGAAGCGGAAGCGGCCGTTTTTGATAATCCGGAAAACAAATCGCAAACAAGGGGCCTCGTTGTCCAGGTGAAGCGTGATCTGCAGCGAGAGGCGCCGGAACTCGCATCCCTTGTAACCGTCAACCCGATCCCGATCGCTGAAATTCAATCGTTAATACCAAAGGGTGAGGCTTTGGTTGAGTATTTCTATTCAGGAAAGGATATTTACGTTTTTGTGCTGACCGCAAGGGGATTGCACAGCGAAAAAATCAGCGGCGAAGGGCTCTTGGATGAGGTGGACGACTTCAGGAAATCCCTGGAGAATCCCAATTCGAATCAAACAAAAAAACTGGGCCGTAAGCTGTATCAGCGCTTGTTCGAGCCTTTGGAAGCGGAATTGAACGAGCGCAATCTCATTATTGTGCCCCACGGTGTTCTTCACTATATCCCCATGGGTGCCCTGTATGACGGCAAAAAATACATGATCGACCGGTTCAATATCCGGTTGATGCCCAGCGCAAGCGCCATGAAGTATCTCCAGGAACAGAAAACCAATAAAAAAGGGGGTATTCTGGCATTGGGGAATCCGGATCTGGGGAATCCGGCTTATGATCTCGCCTTCGCCCAGAAAGAAGCCCGGGAAGTCACCAGGATCTGGCCCAATTCAAAAGTTTTCTTACGCAAAGAGGCTACCGAAGAGACACTGATCCGGTACCTGGGCGGCTATAACTACATTCACTTTGCCACACACGGAAAGTTTTTTCCGGACCGCCCGTTGCAATCGGCGATTCTTCTCGCGCCTGATGCCGGCTCAAACGGCATGCTGACCGTGGATAAACTCTATTCGATGCGGATTAGCGCGGACCTCGTCACCCTGAGCGCCTGTGAAACCGGTCTCAGCAGGGTTGCCAATGGGGATGACCTGGTGGGACTGACCCGGGGATTTCTCTATGCCGGGAGTAACTCGATTGTGGCCAGCCTGTGGCAGGTCGATGACCTTTCGACCAGCTACCTTATGATTCGGTTTTATAAAAACCTGAAAGAGAATGACAAACGGAGCGCCTTGCGAAACGCCCAGCTCGAGACCCGAAAGAAGTATCCGCATCCCTACTACTGGGCGTCCTTCCAGCTTACCGGAAGCGGTCTGTAGCTCGCGGAATTTGCCTCTTTCACTGGAGGTTTCGATATTCAACCCCTCGCGTTTGAGCATATCGGGGGGGGGTTGAGCGAAGATGCCGGGTGCTTTCTTTCAGAATATGCAAAAGGGGTAGGTTGATATGGCCCTTCCTCCTGGATTCGTTCTCATCAATTTCAATTGAGCGTTAGCTTAGAGTTCTTACAGATTTTTCATTAATTTTATGATATGTACGATGCAAATTATAATTGATTATGTCATTTTTGGCTACTTTATATTTTTTAGTGCCCGACTCGATGTCATTAACTTAAGCTGATAAAAACTATTTTACCGCCCGCTTGCCCCGACGCCGGGGCAAGCGGGCGGTGAATTCTTAAGGCGTCAATCAAGTCGTTTATGTTGGTGGCTTGATGAATACAGCACTGAGTTTATAACGTTGGTGCCCGACTAATAAAATCTAGCACTTTTTTATTAGCGGCATGACTATTAAAATACGACTTTTTTCATACCTTTTCATTATGGTTTTTTTGATCAGAACTGGTAAAGAGCAAAATAAAGCTTTAATATCTAAGCATAATTGTTTTCTGTACCACAGGATATAGTGATAATATTAGTATCCCGAGGATTTAAAATTGATGATTATGTAAAAAAGAAAATTTTCACACGAAGCCACGAAGCCACGAAGATAACTACTTAATATAAAGACGTTTTTCTTGGCGTCCTTTGCGGCTTTGCGAGATAATCGTCTTTTTTTGCGAAGTCACCAAGTTTGCATCATGAAAAACAAATACATCAAAGGCGCCAGGATTAGTGAGAAGAAATTCCGGAAGCTGCTTCAACTGTTCTGTCTGGATCTCGATGCGACACAGATAGCCGGTGTCGCAAATATCAATCGCAATACCGTCAATCGATACCTGTCAGAGATTCGATCGAGAATCGCAATACACAACAGGGAGAGCATATGCGGAATATGCGCGGATAAAGACCTTTGTGATCGATGTTTCGGATGGGTTGATGAGGAGAACACATCGGATTGCCACGTACTCATCGGGATGAATCCGTGCGACAAAATACTCTGCAGAACCATTTCAAGGCAAACGGAACAAGAGATCCGGCAGGGGCGAATGGATCGACACATCGACAACAAACCGATCAAAAGCGTAACGAATAGATTCAAAGGTATTATTGATTTAGAAACGATGAAGTACGAAAGGCTGAATCATGTGACTTCCGGCAGCGGAAGAAAAAGCCGGGGGATTAACGGCTGCGATGTCTTCTGGGGCTTTGCGGCAACTAGGCTTCAGCGATTCAGGGGACTTCAAAAATCGACACTGCTGCTTCACATCCAGGAAAGCAAGTTTCGATACAACCATGACCGGAACGATCTCTACCCTTTTCTTCTCGGCATGTTCCGGGAACAACCGCTTTTCGAAAAAGTGATGTCTTAACTGGGAAAATAAGTACATACCTGTATAAAAGTTGTGAAATAAATTACATAAAAAATGGTTTGGTATGTGGCTATACAATGGAGTAAACAAAATATAGCTCATTAGGGCATGACTATTTGATATTGAGCAGATTGATAAAACAAATGAAAAGAATTCTCGATATCCATATGAAATATCAGCCCCTTCTGCATTAATAAGCGGACTTTCAAGGTTTTATCGGATCAAAAAATGTCGTTGTAAATATTATGACGGAAAAATAAAAAAATACAGATAGTTTTGAACTATTTTTGAACTTAAGTAGTCATGAATATAACGTGAATTATTTAGAGGAAAACATGGCATAAATCTTGTAAAGCCATTTGCTGGCTAGTTAATTCTTAATAGCCCGCCTATAAATGCTGGAAGTTTGACATAACTATGCCTGGAAACAAATCAGGCGGAAACACACTCTCAAAACGAGGTGAGAGTTGTATTATGATGGATTTATATTGTTGTTATTCGCTTTAGCAGTTAAAAAGTAGAATAATTAACTGAATTGATAAGTAAAAATAGAAAGGTCAATTCCAAAACGTTTCACTTGATTGAGCTTAAGACGGGTTGGAAAATTCAACCACAGACAATTTATACATATTCCGAGGATTGAAATTATCAACAAACAAAGAGATTAGCCGAAATGAAGCGTTTTTAAATTGGCTCCGTAACATTAATATAAAATAGAGGAGAAATTATGAACCGGTTTTTGATGTTTACATGCGTTTTCTTATTGGTTTTCGGTGTGGCTTACAGCAGCTTTGCTACTCCTTTCGGCACAACTTTGAGCGAAAATACCACAGGCCAGCTAGATTCAATCTTCACCGGAGCTCCCGATGACAATTATTGGGGGCTTGGTGGTGCTTCTCTGACCTTTGATTTTGGTGTTGACAGGATTGTAAATGGCAGTGGGACGGATTTCAATATTTATGAGGTTGATAACGGCGCCGTTGAGTTCAGTTATATCAATGTTTTTGTCAGCATAGATAACACCAATTGGGTTGACGTGTCCCCAAGCCAGTCTGATGGCGTAAGAATTGCGGGGGACGACACTCATGGGAATAATAGCTTTTTCAAGTCATATGATCTCGGTTCTCTAACAGAAGCGCAGTATATCCGTATCGTGGGGACGGGATCGAATACGACTCCATCTCATAATACCAATTTTGATTTGGACGCAGTTGGGCTAATCAACTACGAGTTGGGAGGCCAGCAGCCTCCTGCCGTCCCGGAGCCGGGTACCATGCTTCTTCTAGGCTGCGGCCTTATAGGGCTTGCAGGTATTTCCAGAAAGAAAAAAAACAAAAGAAAAGCGTGATAAACACCGTAGCAAGAATTTTAATTTAATAGGGCGCAAGTTCTTTTTCGATGTGCCCTTCTGATTGAGCAAAGCCTACGCCTAAATTACCCGCCCGTTCATTATAGACGAGCGGGTGATTAGGCGGCAGTAAGTCATTTATTCTTGAGCCTTAAATTTAAGCCCCTTCCAGTCGTTTTTCACAGCTTTTTATCTATTCCTTTTCAAAAAAATAACAGAAAAATGGGGACAGTGAGTTAAATGGGGTCGGACCAAGCAAGAAGCCCGATTGGCGCGGGTTTAGGTTAAAAATAAGAGTATTTTACAGCCTTAAACCGATGTTTTTTGGGCCAAAAAGAGCGTTTTAAGTAATCATTTCGTGGAAAATAGCATTGGGGGGTGTTAAGAGGCCTACCAGAAAACCAAAGAAACATTTCAGGCAAAGCGTGACAAAATTCCAAAATCTATTTCAGTCTTTCCGGTATTTATTCTCCCAAATGACTTATGGAATAAAAAAGGGGTCAAGTCCATTCTTTACTTTTTTCTTTAAACCAGATCTTTCATTCTTTTCCAACACCCTTGTCTATATGTTTCACTATGTTGGAATTCACAGGATTCTTATGAATGTATCGAACTGTTTGCAGCACCTATCTGTCTGTGTCGATGAGTATGGATTGCCCCTGAAAAGTTGTTCATCCCTTTCATGACGACTCTTATGACGCCTTTGACAAAATCTCGGTGGCCCACTGATTCAAGCTCATTTTATGAGCTTTCGCCATCATTGCAGCGCGGGCATGAACTTCCGGTGGTACCCTCAGCATCATTTTCCCCGAATACGGTCTTTGGGGTGCCCTGTTAAGCCTTTCGCATGTCGCAAGATAGTCATCGACCGCTTCCCTGAATGCCTTGCGCAGGTCTTTTACGGTATCGGCGTGAAAGCCGATGACGTCCTTAATTCCCGCGATGTGGCCTATAAAGCAGCTATCCTCATCGCTGTACTCTATCCTTGCGGCATATCCTTTATACATCATGGTGTTCATGGCTTTACTCCTGCGTTCTCCAAAAAGGTTCTCGCGTCGCGAACCTGATAAGATTTCGCTTCTTTATCCGGATGCGGTCTGTGAAATGAACCGATAATTCCGTTTATCTCAAAACGAACCCTTGATCCGCCGCCCTCGACAACCTGTACACCAAGCGCAATAAATAGTGATTCGATACGGCGCCATTCCAATGTCCTTGGAATTGATTGTGAAAAAATGGCTTCAAGGGTTTTGCGGTGTGTCTTGTTCATAGGGGTTTAGTATCAGACAAGCCGCAATATTGCAATCAAATTATGATATCATTTTGCGGACGAACAACAGGGATGATTTTTTGTCCCTGGACTATGGTCTCCGACAATTCGGCGACATGGAAGACAAGGAGCGTCTCCGAAGATATCGGCGGTTTCTCTACAGAACCCGCTATGTTACCGATTTGGCAATCATCGGCGGCAAAGTCTTCGTGTCCAAGACTTGCCGGAAAGCCCGGTTGAGAGTCGGATGTTCGCTCCCGATATGAAGTTATCAGGTACGGGCAGGCATTCCGGCACGATAAAACACAAAATCAAGGCGGCCCACAACATTCCAGCCAAAATCCTGCCAACCGAAATTATAATCCCGGGCATCATATGGATATACGAGCGTCAGGGCCGTATTGGCACCGGTTCCATCCTTTAAACGACTTACGGAATAAACTATTTAGCATTCGCTCGCTTTCGGAAAGAGTGGAAGGGCTTACCGCAATATGTTTCGAATTCAGATTTATTATAAATTTGCTGGGATACATCTATACACATGGGGTTTATGGCAGGTTTCGATAGACGTCTTTTCGGTGCCCGATTCGTATTACCTCTATTGTAATAATAGACAGTCGCCCAATAATTTGATATTCATAGCTAATTATTTAAACACAATTGGGAAATCGACATGAATAGAAAACTCACAGCCATCATTGAGCGGGAAAATGACGGATATATAGCAATATGCCCTGAACTGGATGTTGCAAGCCAGGGGGATACCGTTAACGACGCCAGACAAAATCTCCAGGAAGCGTTGGAACTTTTTTTTGAAACGGCTTCACAGGAGGAGATCAAATTACGTCTGCATGACGAAATCTATATTACCCAGTTGGAGGTTGCTGTTGGGTAAACTCCGTGTTTTTAGGGAAAAGATGTCTGCAAGATACTTGAAAAACATGGTTTTGTTGAGGTCAGGAAACGCGGAAGCCACATTGCCATGCAGTTGAAATCGGCAGGATCTACCGTTACTATTCCTGTACCTGATCACAAGGAACTTCGATCCGGCACCCTCCTCTCAATTATCAGACAGTCTGGTCTTCATCGGTCTGAATTCGAGTAAGACATCTGGATACATCACCTGCAAACCGTATCTAATAAACGTACCGAGGGTTGGCTAAAAGGTGGGTATTAATTAATAGAGGCAATTCTCATCACAAAATATTGTGGTTTGATTTACCGATTCGGCTACCATCGGCGGGAATTTTAGGGTATCATCTAACATTTTATTTCTTTACAGCCAATTTCAAAACGTCCCTTTTTGACCGATCTCTGGGCGGACGATCCGCCTTGGGCTTGATCCCATTGGTGAATGGAAAACGTTTTGAAAATGGCTCTTTACCAAACACTTTTTGCGTGTGGATACTCTAGAATTTTTTCATCCCTGGTGAGAATCACGGCATTTTCTTCACGCGCCGTTGCAACAATTATCTGATCCGCGGGATCGTTATGGAAAGGCTTCGGCAGGGTTGTAGAACGATATGATATTAAAGGGGTCAGATGCACAAATCTGAGCTTCGGCATGTCTAATGCTTCGTGTATCCAATCCTCCGGATTCATTGAAATACCGATCCTTCCTTTTTCCAGGAGCTTACTGAATTCCCATGGGGAGATCGCAGACAAAAGCATCTCATCGTAATTTTCTATATTCTCTATCAGTTCCAGAACTTTTCGCGAGAGGTTCCGCGGCCGCATATGCCACCATATCCAGGTATGTGTGTCGAGTAGGAATTTTATCGGCATGCTTCCCATAACTCTTCCCCAAACGGTGTAACGATGTCCTTTTCAAAAACAAACGCATCCGAAAGCTTTCCGGGAACGTTATCAGCCTCCGTGTTGCGATGGGGAGTCACGTTCGCAATGGGTTTGCCTCTTTTGGTGATAATAATGGTTTCCCGCGTTTTTTCAACTTCGCCTAATACTTTCAGTGCATGGGCTTTGAATTCACTTATGGCTATGGTTCTCATTTAACCACCTCCTTTTCGCTAAATATAGTCAAATAAAGTAGTCAAGTCAATAAGAATCCCCCCTGGTCGAAAACATGATGTCCTGGCGTCATAGCGGATTTCACGTGTATATCGACGAAAGGATCTGGTTTGAGGATGAGCAGGAAACTAGGGACAGGCTATTAGGGGTATTTCTGGGGAGATCGCTTTAAAAGTGTGATTGTGGAGAACGGGGAGACACTTATCAACTGCCTGGCTTACATCGATCTGAATCCGGTCCGAGATTTTAGGCGCTTTCTCAGAAACATACACGCAAAAGCGTACATCTTTCGATAAGGTTAATAGAAAATGAAATAGATTTCAATCCGCCGGCTGTTGACTGCCAACTGCAGACCGTCGACTCCGGCTTGCCGGTTTAGGTTTTGGCGTATTGCGATATTAGATTATGGAGTACGGGCAGGCATTCCGGCACGATAAAATACAAAATCAAGGCGGCCCACCACATTCCTGCCAAAATCCTGCCAACTGAAATTATAGTCCTGGGCATCATATGGATCTACCAGCGTCAGGGCCGTATTGGCATTGGTTCCATCCCCCCAAAGCCCGGTTACTACCAATGCATGGTTTGATAAGCGCAGGGTTCTGCCCTGGTAGACGAATGTGCCGAAAAGAATGACTGGCGCTGGCCTGATATGCTGAAGCATTCGTGCCACATTATAGGTAACGCCGCGAGTCCCCATATTTCTCAATCCCACGGCACGAGCGAGTCTGGTCATGTTTGCAGCGTCTCCTGTCGGGAGCGCGCCGTTTCGGATGGTGACGCTGGCTTGTCTGGCTGTTTGCTGTACACTTCGCACTGTTGCCGAACCTCCAAGCACCATGGCGATAGATGCCGCCCAGCACGAATTCCTGGATGGCTGCCTGATATGGGTGACGGTATGGGCGATACTGAAGTCGGTCATAACGCTCTCCTTTATGATGAGAAAGTTGAAAACTTCATCAGGAACAGGGAACATTGTGTCAAGAATAGTCCAATCCACATGTTCATTGCAACTCTAAACAAACGGTTGGGGAATAAGGATTTGTATTTTTTTTAAGAAACGCTATAAACATCAATATGCTTGGGGATTTTTTTGTAACTCTCCGCGCGCGAATTGTTATTCAACACAGATATGCACCGTACTGTTCTGTTCGAACAATCGGAACGCTATAATGGCAAATGTTATAATTCTTATTTTCTCAAAGGAAAATATCCTGTCCCGAAACCATGGAGGATGAGATGAATCGATCGAGGTTGTGGGAAGCGGTCTGCTGGCTTTTAATAATAGGGACGGTGTTTTTTATTCAATCCGAGAAATTCAAGGGCGACGGGAACAACCCGGCGGATTCGACGCCGGATATGACGATTCATCAGCTCGGGAAATATTACGTCGGTGTCAAGCATCTGCTGGCTGCAAACCCGGCGTCGGGCCAAATTGTATCCCAGTTGGGGCAGACATTTATAAGATTTCATCGGAACGGGATTCAGCTCTCGAGCGTCCCTGTCATCGTGGAATTGTCCGGCAGGGATACGGCTCTGAAAGAGCTGGAACGGATATCCGCGAACCCGGACTCGGTTCGGAATGCAAGAGACCTCCCTGTTTTTCAAAAGCTCTATCGGGAAGGCAGTGATGCGCTCGATTCCAGGGAGCGCCTTGTACTCGAACGCTATGGATGGATTGGTGAACTGGCATTGAGTCAGGACCTACCTGGTTCGAGCCCGGAGCGGGAAGCCGTTCTCAAATCCGCGTCCGCAATGGTGGTGAAGATAATGCTGATCGTCATGGCGGTGATGGTGTGTCTGTTTGGCGGGCTGGTGTTGTTCATCATTGCAATGGTATTCTGGTTTAAAGGGAAGATTCCCGTCCGTTTCGCAATGCCAGAGAATCCGGGGCGTTCGCTGTTGGAATCTTTTACTATTTTTCTGGTTGGCAGCATGGCGATCCCCTACCTGATACTGAGGATCTTGCCGGGATTTGCCACAGGTGCGATGATTATCGAAATTTTGTTTCTTCTAATCCCGATTCTGTGGCTGTTCATTCGTTGGCCGAGGTGGAAAGATTGCCGTACAGCACTTGGATGGACTGTCGGGCAGGGGGCCCTGCGAGAAATTGGTGCCGGGATTGTGGGGTTTATCACCGGATTGCCGCTTATGTTCTGTGCATTCATTGTCGTAGCGATTGTGGTACAGCGCACCGGAATAGTCCCTTATCACCCCATCGTCAGCCACATCGGCAGCAATCCGATCCGTGTGCTGTTACTGGCCTGTGTGTTCGCGCCCGTCGTAGAGGAGACGCTGTTCCGCGGGGCCTTGTTCGGATATTTGCGCCGGTCTTTTCCATGGGGTGTTTCGGGCCTCATTTCAGGCCTGATTTTTGCCGCTATTCACCCCCAGGGGTGGGTCGCCGTTCCACTTCTATGTGCTATTGGTTTCGTTTTCGCCGCTATCAGAGAGTGGCGCGGTTCCATTATTGCGTCTATGACGGCTCATTCACTCTTGAATGGGATAGCCGTTATGATGACTCTTGGAGGAATGTAGCGCCGGTTCCAAATTACAAACATCTATTTCTCACGTCCCGACGACGGGATAAACTGCGCCGCAAAGACGCAGAGAACTGCTATGAACAAATAAATCCTAAATTGATCTTTAACAGCCGTTTTTATATACTACATTAAAAACAATATGTTACAATAACGCAAAATATCTTTGGCACTACCTTTTGCCTTAATGACACACTCATATTATAGAGTTTTTCCCAAAACACGAACTTCAATTTAATATTTCAATCTCTTGCTTTGAGTTGTTCTCTGCGTCTCGGCGTCTCTGCGCGAGAACTGTTTTTAATATTGGTACGCACCAATTTATTTCGTATGAACAATCGGGACGCTTTTTTAACGAACACTATATGCGTAACCTTTTTCCTTTTTCGGGACATTACCTGTTACTATGAGAAATTCACATGCAAAATCCGAATCTGGGCACCTTTCAAGAGACCTGAAAAATTCCCTTGACAATGATTACATTTGTAAATAGTATGTTGTTTACAGGCGTAAATAAACAAGCCGGAGGACAAATGGACGGGATACCGGAAATCTCGGAAGCTGAGCACCGGGTCATGAAGGTTATCTGGAATTGTAATCCCATCACCGCCATGGATATCACCAGCGAACTGACAAAAACGACCGCGTGGAAGCTTAACACAATCAAAACATTTATTAATCGATTGTTAAAAAAGGGTGCCATCGGATTTGAAAAATCCGGAAAAGAATATCACTATTACCCGCTTATCAGGGAAGCGGACTATGTCAGGACTGAAAGCCGTCTGTTTCTGAATCGTATTTTCGGGGGCGCCATGAAACCCATGCTGTTGGCAATGGCGGAAAATGAAGACCTTTCCCTTGAAGATATAGAAGAACTCAGAAAACGTATCCTGGAGAAGAAAAAGAGGCGATAACCATGGGACTCTTATCTTTTTATTCAACATCCGTTCTGGGCTGGCTCTTTGATTCCACAATATACATCAGCATATTGATCTGCCTGATACTGGCAATAAAAGCCGTTGCGAGGGGGAAACTGCCGGCATGGTGGAGCTATGGGTTATGGCTCCTGCTGGTATTCCGGATGCTCATGCCGTGGGGGATCGAGAGCCGGGCGAGTGTATTCAATTACGTCCCGATCCCGCCCGGGAATGAGTCGTATATGCCCCTTCTGATGGAAAAGGAATTACCAATACCTTTTCTGTCCCATAACCCCGGTGTCACGTCTTCAACCGATATTGGCTTGATCGACAACGTTTCCAATGCGGGCGATGATAATAACGCCTCACAAGGGTTTAATCTTGACCTGTCACTGGATAAAGTGCTGCTGGGCATCTGGTTCGTCGGTGTAATGCTTTTTGCCGCTATCACGCTGTACAGGAATTTTAGTTTCTGGAGGAAAGTCAGACGCGAACCGCCAGTGGAAGATAAGGCTGTTATCGACGCACTGGAGCGTTTCAGGTCGTCCCTGGCGATCCGGAAAAAGGTTATCGTCATTGCGACGGATAAAGTGAAAAGCCCGGCGCTTTTCGGCTATTTCAAACCCCGATTGCTGCTGCCGCTGCATTTTCTTGACACCCTTGAAACGGATGAATTGCGTTATGTCTTTCTTCACGAACTGAGCCACCTGAAACGTCATGATATCGGTGTTTCCTTTCTGGCAGTCATTTTGCAGACAATTCACTGGTTCAACCCGCTGGTATGGTATGCGCTCCATCAGATGAAGGTTGACCAGGAAGCCGCCTGCGACGCATATGTTTTGTTAAAATCGAAACAGGTCCGCCCGGTCGATTACGCCAACACAATCGTCGATCTGCTTGAGCGGCTGGTTCAAAACCGACAACTTACTTCCATGGCGGGAATTATAGAAAATAAAGCACAAATAAGAAGGAGACTCACCATGATAATGAATTACAAGAGATATACGCTTAAAACGACCCTTGCTTCATTTTCCATGTTTCTTCTGGTCGGTTTGATACTGTTTACAAGTTCAAGCAGTAACGCTGTTACTGAAAAACAGGGGATTACGTTTGAAGATAAAAAAATACAATTCGCTGGACCGGTAAATGAGGTGGTTTCGGGCGTAGATAAACAGGTTTCTGACCTGAATGAACCGGTTCCGGGCAGAAATGAGAGGCGCGTCTCTCCATTACAGGCGGCATCGAGTGAAAAAAAACTGGTTGTTACTGAAAATAATACCGCGACGCTAAAAAAACCGCGATCCGTGAAGGGGACTGAAACTCCTGAACCCGTGAAAAAACGAAAAAAACCGGATGTCGATTACGTCTCCAGGGGGAAATCCTACTTAAAAAATGGGCAAATTGAAGATGCCATTACCGATTTTAATAAAGCAATACGGCTGAGTCCTGAGAATGCTGCGGCCTATTTCGCCAGGGGAAATGCATATTATGTAAACGGACAAGTCGACCAGGCCATCTCCGATTACGATAAGGCGATAGAGTTGAATCCACGGTATACGAATGCATATTTCAGCCGGGGCTACTATTACCAGGCGACCGGTGAGTACGACAAAGCCATTTCAGATTTCAGCAAGGTCATCGGCATTCACCCGGAGAATGCGCTTGCATATAACTATCGCGGGAATGCATATTTTGTACAGGAACAGCATCAAAAAGCAGTTGATGATTACAACATGGCCATTGGATTGGATTCCGAATATGCCGATGCATATATCAATCGGGGAAGTTATTATCAGGCAATAGGTGAGTACGATAACGCCGTTTCCGATTATGATAAAGTCATCAGTATTCGGCCGGAGGATGCATATGCCTATTACTGTCGCGGGGCTGCGCATTTCGCACGGGAACAGTATCAGAAAGCATCTGAGGATTACAGCAAGGCCATAGCGTTGAATCCCGGGTATGCCGATGCATATGCCGGTCGTGGGTTTATTGATCACGCTATCGGAAAAGAGTATGCCAAAGCGATTTCCGATTACAGCAAGGCCATTGAATTAAGACCTGATAACGCTGAAACATACAAATTCAGGGGGGATGCATATCTTTCACTAAATCGCAGTGATGACGCACTTTCCGATTTCAACAAAGCCATAGCGCTGAATCCTGGGTATTTCGATGCATACATCAGCCGGGGGAATTATTATCAATATATAAAAAATCATTATAATAGAGCCGTCGATGATTACAACGAGGCCATTAAACTCGATCCGGAAAATGCGGTTGCCAGAAGGTTGCGGCGGGATGCTTATGTCAGAATACAAATCCTGTCAATGCCCGATGATATATTTTCCAAACCCATGATTAAAGTTATTCCGACGCATTTTGAAGATAAGCAGATAACCAATGCTTATTGACCAGATTCCGATCGACATGTTTTGAAACTGATTGCCCCGGATCCCATCGCTTTCTGGCGGAGAAGGCTGTATTGCCTTCAGGATTCGTTATTGAAACTTCGAGCAAATTGACAAATCGAATTCGTTCCTTCCTTTTTTTGCATTTTCCACATCCTCATAACGGGTGCGTTATGTCAAAATTGACATCATAACCCGTTAAAAAAAAAAGCTTTTAATTAATTTAGAAGGTGTGTAAACTGATACGATTCAGCCAATTTCAAAACGTTCCCTTTGGGCCGATCCCCGGGAGGGTGATCCGCTTTGGGCTTGATCCTGCTTGTGCCGGAAAAACGTTTTGAAAATGGCTCAGTAATAATTAAAAATAAAGGGTATCATTTTTGTTATAAATCAGTAAGGAGGTTTGGAAAAATGGCACATGGATTTATGGGAAAAATTCTGTTCGTGGATCTTTCCTCGAAACAGGTTACTGAAGAGGAACTGGATGATAAAACAGCCAGGGAATATGTGGGGGGGTATGGTCTGGGGGCAAAGATCATTTTTGAGAGGCAGAAACCCGGTGTAGATCCCCTCGGTCCGGAAGCGATGCTTGGCCTTGTGACCGGTATGCTTACCGGTACGGATGCGATAGGTGGTTCCCGCTATGTCATGGTGGGGAAATCCCCGCTCACAGGTGGATGGGGGGATGCAAATTCGGGCGGAAATGTCGGCCCCTTTTTGAAGTTCGGGGGATATGACGCCGTTTTCTTTTCGGGAATATCCGATACACCCGTGTACCTTTATATCGAGGACGGTAAAGCGGAACTGAAAGATGCTTCAGATCTGTGGGGCAGGGACACGTTCGATACCCAGGATATTTTGAGAGAAAAGCATGGCAAGAAACTGGAAGCGGCCTGTATCGGCCCCTCCGGTGAGAAACTGTCGCTTATCGCGGCGATTATGAACAATAAGGGCCGCGCAGCAGGCCGCTCGGGCCTTGGCGCGGTAATGGGTTCCAAAAAGCTAAAAGCCATTGCCATAAACGGCAGCCTGGAGATTCCGGTTGCCGATAAGGAAGCGTCAAAAGCGATGCGGAAGAAGCATCTGAGTGACATGGGTCCGATGGTGAAATTTATGCAGGAATTCGGCACCTGCGGTATGCTGGAAATGTGTGCGAAAGTCGATGATGCGCCGTTTAAGAATTGGGCCGGCACCGCTGAAGGAGATATGCCCGATTACGATAAAATAGGCGGTCCCCAGATAATTGCACAGCAGGAGAGACGGTATGGTTGTTACCGGTGCCCCATCGCCTGCGGGGGGATCATGAAGCCGGGCACGGGAGAGTATAAATGGGGTGAGCATGCCCACAAGCCGGAGTATGAAACCCAGGCAATGTTCGGGACGAATCTTCTTGTCAATGATGTCGACTCCATAATTATGGCCAATGATATCTGTAACCGTTATGGAATCGATACGATCGGTGCAGGCGCGGCCGTTGCGTTCGCCCTGGAATGCTATGAAAACGGTCTTATTACCGCCGATGATACGGACGGGATGGAACTCAAGTGGGGCGATCATAAAACGGTCATAAAAATGCTTGAGAAAGTATGCGCCCGTGAAGGCTTTGGTGATGTTCTGGCAGATGGTGTAAAAATGGCGGCCGAGAAAATAGGAAAAGGTTCCGATAAATATGCAATGCATGTGGGGGGGCAGGAGATACCGGCCCACGACTCCAGGGGAGGACATGCATTTGCCATCGCATACTGCGCCGAACCGACTCCCGGGCGTCATACAATGGGTGGAGAGATGCCACAGCCGCCAGGAATTATGCCTGAGTATGATCCCTCTACCTATAAAGGACGGGGAGAGCCGCATAAAATAGGCGCCTGTTTTGCCCAGTATTACAACGCAGCCGGACTCTGTATGATCTGCTATGGTGACGGCTATGGAAAGGCTGAATATTTTTACGAGGCCATTCAGACCATCACGGGATGGGACGTGGACCGTGAAGAAATAATAAAAGCCGGTCAGAGAATCAATACGATGCGCCAGGCGTTCAATATCCGTGAAGGATTGACCACGCCGTTCAAGCTTCCCGACAGGATGCTCGGGAAACCGGCCAAAACAGTAGGGCCCCGGGCGGGGGTCAGCATGGAAATGGAAGAGATCTACACGGAGTATTACGAGGCAATGGGATGGGACACCAAGACGGGAAAGCCGTCAAAGGAGACGTTGCTTCAGTTGGGTATGGATTTTGTCGCCGAGGAGCTTTATAAATAGAAGCTACCACATATATTGACTTGAAAAGCCGCATTGGTTAAAAACAGTGTGGCTTTTTTTTGTGGAGGAAAAATGGGTATTACAGTGGAAATAGCTGATGTGTTTCGTTCTTACTTTAACGGGGGGAAGGATGTTCTGACCCAAGGTAAGACAATTGGTGAATGCCTCAAATATCTTTCCGAAAAATATCCGGCAACGAAGAAGATGCTTATCGATGATGACGGAAAACTCCGGAAACGCTTTGAAGTTCTTCTGAATGGTGAAAGTACTCACCCTACCGGTAGCGATACACCGGTGAGTGAGGGCGATAAAATAGAGCTGGTTTATATCATTAGCGGAGGTTGATATGAAAAAGGTTCTTTTATTAATTGTTTTCGTGCTCGCCATACCCTCAATTGTTATCGCTGCTGATGATTGCAGGGATGATGTCACTGATCCCAGGGGAAAGATGGCGCCATGGGAGAAAGGGGCCTGGGAAACCGGCGAGTACCGCAACGTGTTCCTTGAAGCCGGATATAAACAGGAAGATATCGATGCGAAGCTGGCCAACGCCTATCACGATCTGTTTGAAGGCCCCAATAGGGTCTATTTTGAAGTCGGCGCCCAAATGGCCTACGTCTCTGATCTGAAGAACCACGATGCCCGCACGGAAGGTCTTTCATACGGCTTGATGGTTGCAGTCCAGTTCAATAAAAAAGATGTTTTCGATCGCTTGTGGCGGTGGTCAAAAAAATATATGCAGCACCAGGGAGGTCCCCGGGACGGGTACTTCGCGTGGTCGGTGGACCCCGAAACAGGCAAGCACAATTCCGAAGGGACCGCATCCGACGGGGAGCTGTATTTTATTACCGCCCTCCTGTTTGCTTCCAACCGTTGGGGGAACGATACGGGAATCAATTATTATGGAGAGGCCAGAAGAATTCTGGATGCCATGTGGAGCAAAGATGGATCAGAGGGTATCAATAATATACTCAACGTGGAACACCAGCAGATCAGTTTCGTTCCCGAGACCGAAAGATACAATCTGACCGATCCCTCCTATTATGTGCCTGCCTTTTTTGAAATCTGGGCGGCGTATGCAAAGGATGGACATGAACAATTTTATCGTGGATGCGCAGAAAAAGCCCGTGAGTTCCTGCATAAAGTTTGTCATCCGGAAACCGGGCTCAATTCGGATATCACCGAATACAATGGAGATCTCCCCAAAGAGAATTATTTCCCGCCGGCTTTTCGCTACGATTCCTGGCGAGTGCCGATGAATATCGCCATGGACTATTCATGGTATGCAAAAGATAAAAAATGGCAGAAGGATTATGGCAAACGGATTCAGAACTTCCTTTTTTGCAGGGGAATCGACACGTTTGAGGACCAGTATAACACGGACGGCACCCTTCCGGACTGGATACTACCGGCCGGTGGATATCAGAAATTGCGGCATTCCCTGGGATTGGTCGCCACATCGGCCGCGGCGTCCATTATGGGCACCCAGGCGAAAAGCTGGAAATTTGTGGATGCCGTCTGGAACGCCAGGCTTGAGCCATATGACGACGGCTATTTCGACCCCTATTACGACGGCCTGCTGTATCTGTTCAGCTTGATGCATTTGAGCGGGAATTATAAGATCATAAAACCAGAGCCCTAACTGAAGACGATGCCCGCGTATCCCACCAGGCTGTCCCCGGGGCTTTTATCGTAACTGGTCGCATAGGAAACCCCATGTCCACGGACTGCCCCCAAGCGCTTTACCGCGGTGATGGTTGCAGCGACGGCTCCGGAGCAACAGGCGTTAAGCCGGGATTCCGCCTCCCCCAGGACCCGTTCGGGCTCCATGGCAATCATGGCTTCAATCACCTTCCGGTCATTCTCCTCTCTTACCCATTGAGCGGCCTTTTCGCCTTTTCCCTGGGGCATGAAACCGTAATTGGGGCCGTAATGGGTCAGGTCGGTTGATCCCAAAACCTTTACGGATATTCCCAGTTCAGCGGCGATGGCTGCGGCCTCGGTACCGATATCGATGGAAGCGCGGTTTGGCGGAATGCCAACAGGCACGATCCGAATATCCTTGAAAAAGTATTTGATAAAAGGAAGCTGAAGCTCAATCGTGTTGTCGGGCATGAAGTTCGTGGCGGTTTCAATTTTAAACGAAAATTTCTTGGTCAATGCTTCGGCAAGATCGGTGTCTATAGGGATTTCACCGAAAGGCGTCTGCCAACTGCCTTCCGTCATAATATGGTTGGCGGCATTCGACCGAAGGTGCATACCGAACACCAGCATAACGTCCGGAGGAGTGCCTTCGGAGAGAAGTTGAATTACCTGGCAGGCAATGGCGCCGGAAAAGTACCACCCCGCATGGGGGACGATACCGCCCAAAAAAGGCGGCGCCGCATCGAGGACGGCGCTTTCGCTCAGGAATTCCTGAATCTGCTGTTCGCACTGGTCGGCTTCGGAAGGATACCAGCTTCCGGCAAACATGGCTTTTCGGGGGGGCATGGCAGGAGACCTCCTTTTAAAATTAGGTATTCGGCGTTTTCGCCGGCGGGGAAGTTTACCGAGTCTGTTTTTTGATTCAGTATATAGCGATTGCCGCTCGATTTCAACCCAGATGGTTTTACCATCTATCGGCACCCAGATGGTTTTACCATCTATCGGCACCCAGATGGTTCCACCATCTCATATGGTTCCACCACCCAGATGGTTTTACCATCTATCGGCACCCAGATGGTTCCACCATCTCATATGGTTCCACCATATCTCGTTTCACCCGAATGGTTTTTACCATATAGGTAACTGCATTTGCGTATAACACCGGGATGATAAAAGACGAACGTTCAACCTCGAATTTCGAATAAGGAATGCTATCGATTCAGATTTTTTTAATGAGTTGCTCAACAAATGCCAACCAATAACCGTCAATTCTTTTTATTAACGGTGGCGTGCAACGATCTCTGCATTCAATGTTGAACGTTGGCGGTTCGATGTTGGTTTCATTTCCTCAAAAATACACAAAACTTTAAAAAATATGCAAATGTGGCTATCCTCAGTTGTTCTGGAGATAAAGAACTGGCTTACCGGGGCTTTTTTTCTTTAATTCCATGCTTAGAATGGTACTATGAGAAACAAAAAAAGATATCCGCTTCAAAGGAATCGGTTTTAAAGAAACACTGGAGGAATTATGTGGGAATATTCGGATAAGGTAAAGGACCATTTTGCAAATCCGCGTAATGTCGGTGAAATCGAAAACGCGGATGCCGTGGGCGAGGTGGGATCCATGGCATGTGGGGATGCACTGAAGTTGATGCTTAAACTGGACGAGAATGAGCGCGTTGTGGATGCCAAATTCCAGACATTCGGATGTGCCAGTGCTATTGCCTCCTCTTCCGCGTTGACCGAAATGCTTAAGGGAAAGACGCTTAAGGAAGCCGAGCAGATTACAAACGATCAGATTGCCGACTACCTCGGCGGGTTACCGAAGGAGAAGATGCATTGCTCGGTTATGGGACAGGATGCCCTCAAAAAAGCGATTGCGTGCTATCGGGGAGATGCGGAAAAGAAGCAGGAGGGCAATATCGTTTGCGAATGTTTTGGCGTGACGGATGTTGAAATAGAGCGGGCGGTTCGCGAAAACAACCTTGCGGATATCGAGTCGGTTACCAACTACATCAAAGCCGGGGGGGGCTGCGGCAACTGCCATGACAGGATTCAGGAAATCATCGATGAGGTCCTTGCCCGGGGAGTGTCGTCGGAAAAGAAACCGCCAAAGCTCACCAATATCGAACGGATCAGGCGGATTGAAGAGACACTGACAAGAGAAATCAAGCCGACATTAAAGGCGGACGGCGGGGATATCGAACTGGTGGACGTGGACGGGAGCAGGGTGCTTGTAAAGCTGTTCGGCGCTTGCGCCGCATGCAGCAAATCCCAGTTAACGCTGAAAAATTATGTTGAAACCAAGCTGCGCGAGCTGGTTTCCTCCGATCTCATCGTTGAGGAGGTACCCTGATGACTGCTGTTATTTACATGGACAACAATGCGACGACACGGGTCGCTCCGGAGGTTCTGGAGGAGATGCTCCCCTTCTATTCGGAGTATTATGGAAATCCTTCAAGCATGCACACTTTCGGAGGGCGGGTCGGGAAGCATATCACCGCCGCCAGAGAAAAAACTGGCGGGGCTAATTGGCGCACTTCCCGAAGAAATTGTATTTACCAGTTGCGGTACGGAAAGCGACAGCACGGCAATTCGGGCGGCAGTGGGCGCAAATCCGGACAAGAAACATATCGTGACCACACGGGTGGAGCATCCGGCGGTGAAAAATCTCTGTGAGCATCTTTCCAGACACGGTTACCGGGTGACCTATGTGCCGGTGGATCGGAAAGGGCGCCTCGACCTCGATTTTCTTTATGACAGTCTGACACCGGACACGGCGGTGGTAAGTATTATGTGGGCCAACAATGAAACCGGCACCCTGTTCCCCGTTGAAGAGATTTCCCGTTATGTAAAGGAGCAGGGGATTGTATTTCATACGGATGCGGTCCAGGCTGTCGGGAAAACATCGATAAACCTGAAGACGTCGAGTGTGGATATGCTCTCGCTTTCCGGCCACAAGCTCCATGGCCCCAAGGGGGTTGGTGCCTTGTATGTCCGACGGGGTACCAAGTTTCTTCCGTTTCTGCTGGGTGGCCATCAGGAAGGGGGGCGACGCGCCGGGACGGAGAATGTCGCATCGATCGTCGGGCTCGGACGGGCCTGTGAGCTGGCAGCAGAGCATTTCGAGAAAGACTATGAGAAAGTCGGGAATCTCAGGGACAGACTGGAAGCCGGAATCATGGAACGAATTCCCCATGCGCTCCTGAATGGTGATCCCGAGCACCGGTTACCTAATACCACGAGTATCTCCTTTGAGTACATCGAAGGTGAATCGATTCTGCTGATGATGGATGCGCTGGGTATTTGCGCCTCTTCCGGCTCTGCCTGCACATCCGGTTCTCTCGAGCCGTCCCATGTGCTGCGAGCCATGGGGGTTCCGTTTACGGCCGCCCATGGATCGATCCGTTTCAGCTTAAGCAGATATAATACCGAGGAAGAAGTTGACTTTGTGATCGAAAAACTCCCCGCCATCATCGAGCGTCTCAGGGCGATGTCTCCTTTCTGGAAAGAAGCAGTTGGCAAATGATATAAAAATGGTGAAAAGATGGAAAAAATTTTTGATGGTAAAAAACCGGCAAAATTAGGCACACCCAAAAGACCTGCCATTGTTCATGTGCAAACGGAAGAAAGAATGAAGGAGGTCGTATCGATACTTGAAGAAAAAGGATGGGTTTTTACAGTCGGATTGGAACCGGACAAACCTGAGGATATTACAGATCTGGAACTGCTGTTGAATTCGCCGAAAACAAAGGTCACAGAAAAAAAAGCGGGCCGAAATGAGCCCTGCCCATGTGGAAGCGGGAAAAAGTACAAAAAATGTTGCGGTAAATAAGTTCGGTTTTTCCCATGGGATTCGTCCGCCAATTTGAGATTACGGAGGGCAGCCAAAGGTTCCGACGATTATTCCGTGAGACGTTTCAGGTAGGAACTCTCACCATCCGGGAGCTGTTTGATCAAATCGGCCATTTATAGTGTGGTACCGACTACTTTCCCTTGGCCTCCACACTGATGGCTATAATATCCTGCGTCCCTATAAATATCAATATAGGGTCACCCATTAAAAGGTCAGGTCAGCAACTACCGGATCGCTGGCCTCTTGTGCGTTTCAATCCACGCCCCCGCGCGGGGGGCGACCAGACATGAAATCCCCGTCAGTATCGGGGACAAAAGTTTCAATCCACGCCCCCGCGCGGGGGGCGACTCCTTGCAATCTAAACCTTGATGTCGTCAATAACATGTTTCAATCCACGCCCCCGCGCGGGGGGCGACACTAGGGGCTGGGACAGCCGGAGGGGGAACTATGGTTTCAATCCACGCCCCCGCGCGGGGGGCGACGATATGGTTTTCAAGCTGGAAAGCAGAGTCGATAAGTTTCAATCCACGCCCCCGCGCGGGGGGCGACCCATCACCGACGAAGAGGTCAACTCATACTCAATCGTTTCAATCCACGCCCCCGCGCGGGGGGCGACACGGAAGATTATCGCGCTCGACTTCACTGACAAGTTTCAATCCACGCCCCCGCGCGGGGGGCGACTCTCTCTTTAGAAGGGCTTCACACTAAGAGCCTTTCAAGCTTGTTTTTGCGAGCCTCCTTTCTATAAGAAAAATCATATTTGGATATATATCGATTAAGCATGAAACTCCAATAATATCAAAATGTGCGAAGCCCCCTGAGGGGACATGTTTGCTGTGGGTTCGCGAGATGCTATTTACACAATAAGCGGGCCTTCCTGGTCAATAGCCGATTTCGCTCCAACATGTTCTACTCGCTTCCGCCAGTTGGAACCAAGGAAATAAAAGCGCAAACTGTCCACCTCGATATCGATTTCATCGATTAGACGCTTTTTTAGTTTGGTCCATTGCGCTGGATCAACGATGCACTCAAAAACTGAATATTGAACCCGTTGACCGAAGTTTTTACAGGCTTTTGCAATCCTTCTCAAACGCCTGGGTCCATTTGCATCACTGAATGAAACATCATAACTGACTAAAACCATCATGGCTTTTACCTCCAGATGAATGGTGGGTATCCATCCAGATCTCCGCGAAGATGACGGGCAAGCAACAATGCCTGCACATGGAAAAGCAGGCCCACAGCCACCTTTTCACCGATAAAGGGATGCATAATCTCTTCCTGTTTGCGCTTCTGATAAGCAACAAGCAGCTTTTTCCGTGTTTCGTCGTCCATAATTACCGCTCCCGTTTCAGTCTTCTTAAACCCTTTCGCCCTGATTTTGCTCAGATTGATGAGCGAAAGGGTCATGCGATCAGCAAGATAGGGCCGGAATTCTTCCATGATATCTAAAGCAAGTCCTCGCCTGCCCGGCCGATCCCGATGGAGAAATCCGACTGCCGGATCTAGTCCGACAGCTTCCAAGGCAGCGCTTACATCATGCATGAGCAGGGTGTAGAGGAAGGAAAGCAGGCAATTGACAGGATCGAGTGGTGGTCGTCGATTCCTCCCTTTAAAAGTAAAATTCTCTTTTTGAGAAACAATAAGATGATCGAACACACTAAAATAAACATTTGCTGCTTCTCCTTCGAAACCCCGGACTCTATCAAGGGGCAAATCATGTTTCAGGTGCATCAGGATAGCGCTCAGACGGTCGGCTGCAGACTGTAACGCCTTTTCATCTACTTTGTCCGGATGGTCCCGCAAGGCACGCCGTAACACGGCTCGGCAGTTTGCAATCTTTGCACTTACAACGGATCGGGCCATAATAGACGATGCTTCAGGATCATCAGCACGACGGTATTGCTCGCGTCGAAGAAGAACATTCCCTGAGATCGATCCCTGAACCCGCGCCAGGAACTTTCCGTATGCACTGACAAAACTCACCAACACACCGCGTTCAGCGCAAAGCCCCATGAGGAAGGGACTCATACTAACCTGACCGAAACAAACCACACCACCCAATGTATGAATAGGAATTCGCAACTTTACTTCGCGATCAATATTCACCGTGACGGTTTCCCCGTCTCTGTTCAGATAGGCCCCCTGGGTAGTCACATATAAAGTATTGAGCAGTTTTTTCATAATGCAGATTCCTGTAATGCTAAAACTTAGTGTCACTCTGTTCCGGAAATTAGATTCTCGATAAGCCGAATCATAAGTGCCTTTTGTCGTGAATCACTCGAAGCTGTCAAAAGGGCCAAGGCGACTAGAGCTCTGTTGTTGAAATTCTGCTCTATCGGGAAACCGTTCCTTTTTAAAAAATAGATAAAGAGAAAGGAACCTATCCGTTTATTTCCGTCCGTAAAAGGGTGGTCTTTAATCACGAAATAAAGAAGGTGTGCCGCTTTCTCCTCAATGCTTGGATAGACATCCTTACCGTCAAAGGTTTGATGCACTGCGCCAATTATGCTTTCAAGTCCTTTACCGTGCTCTCTGCCAAAAAAATCGGTAGCCTCATTACGACCTTTTAATTCATCCTTCATAGCAGCGATGGCCTGCCTGGTTTCTTTTATTCCCAACCGTAATTTTGTACCGTGTTTCTTTTCGGGAAGCGGCAAGTCGTTTTCATCGTACTGGAAAAGAATCCGCCATGTTTTGGCATATCGATTTATTAGTTCCAGAATAGCCCGACCATCTTCACTGACAAGGCCTTGCCCTTCTAGAGTATTTGAGAGTAGCACCAGTACTTGCTGTATTTCGTGAGTGCCTTTTTCCGCAAGGCGTCGTTGGTTTATCGTATAGCCCCGGACAATATGGTGCTGTAAAACGCCTGTAGCCCAGATTCGAAACTGGGTGCCCCGTTTGGAATTAACCCTGTATCCTACTGATATAATTGCATCAAGGTTGTAATACTCAACTTGATATGTTTTACCATCAGATGCAGTTGTTGCATTTTTTGCAACAACTGCATCCCTGACCAATTCACCCTCTTTAAATATATTTCGCAGATGTCTTGAAACAACCGACTTGTCTCTGTGAAAAAGATCGGCCATCTGGTTCAAACTTAACCATACTGTATCATCGCGCAAGTTTACGGCGATTTCGGTTCCTCCACTCTCCGATTGATATAAGACGATTTCGCCGAAATCGCCATTTCGACTGGAAATATTTATTTTTTGAGGACTCATGGTCAATCTCCAAGCATTCGAGTAAGATAGTTGGATACACTTTTCGATGCGTCTGTCACATTCGGCATGCAAATGTCGATAAGTGAGCAGCTTTTACATTTTTTTTCGTACCGTGCTGGCGGCGTTTTGCCCGCCCTGACAAGTTCGTGAAGACTGATACAGAGTTGTTGTGTTTCTGTCCGTAATCCTTTATCAAATTTCACGACCAATCGTCGATGGGGTTTACCGTAGTAGAGAGCTCCTTCCGGAATCGAGCACCCAAGCATTTCTTCAAGACATAAGGTCTGGGCACAGAGTTGAATTTGAAAACTACGCTGTTGCTTAAGCCGGCCAGGTTTATATTCGACAGGGTAGACTTTCCAGCGGCCACGTTTCCCCCTGATATTAGCCGCTGTGATATCACTATCATCGGTGCGATGAAACTCCACAACGTCTGCTTTTCCGACCATACCGAGGCGCAAAGATCGAAGCCATAAGCCGCGAGCGATTATCAGGTCTCCTCGTTTCTCAAGTATGTCGTCACCGTGCGCCCGCTCATGTAATACCGTACCTTCTGCAGTATGGATGTTGTCATCCCAAACCATTTCAATCAAATGAAGCGCCGCCCGCCGTTCACAGAATTCAATGTCCGCAAGGCGGGAAATAGGGAGAAGTTCGGTTTCATTGAATGTACGGCTTTCTTTTTTAGACGCTTCTATGCTTAAGCTTCTTGGTTCTCCTTCTGACATGCCGGAATCTCCCAAATTATCTTTCTTGCTGTGACCAGCGCTTTCCCCTCACCGCCTTGATCCTTCTCGCGAACTGCGCCATCGGGGGCCTCACCACAATAATCGGCAATGGATTGAGGGAATTCCTTCTCAGGGTTTCCATTTTCATCCAAATCAGAACGCCGTACTTGCACCATTTCAAACAGCTTGTGGGCATGCTCATTGCCGAGAGCTGTTGAATGCTGAAAGTCGACAAGCCCAACGACACGCATGCCTCCTGGCCGTGCAGCAGCTATATCATCGGAAAACATGTGTTTCAGAGCGAAAAGAAAGTTGTCCAAGTCATAATATGTAAAGCCGGTTTTAGCGGCAAAAGCTGGAGAAAAATAGATTCCAGACCGATATAACCCATAATCCACTACATGCTTTCGCCCCATTGTACGATTGCCGCCAGACTCACCGGCATCATCACCTTCGCTCTGCTGCTTTTTTTCTTTTTCATTGGTAGCGGCGCACCGAGTTATTGAAAAGTCTAATTGAAGGACGCGATCCAAGCTTTCCGAAAACCCAAATTGAATGGGGCCTCGAATCTGCCCGTAAAAGCTGCCTTTAAGCGGCCCATCGGTAGAGGTAACGGCACCGAATGCGCGAACATCAAAGAAAGTCCGGCAAAGTGCATCGCGATAAGCACGAATAATGTGCTCGTCACTCCCGGCATTTCCTTTGCCTGGTTTTTTCCATTTAAATTTCTCTCCTAGCTCATAATCGCGAAAAATTTGCTCCGCACTCTGCGCAATATCATCGCTTTCCATCAGTTGCTGGAGAACTGCATTCTCTTTTATGAAAATCCTATATCCCTGCTCATTTGCTTCATTGCCCAATATACTGCCATCTGGTCTGTATAGGCTGAAAAAATTGCGTATTTTGCGCTTCAAACACACATCGGTTATTAGCCCTTTCATAGTGTCGGGCTGGAGACGAGGCATATTCCCGGTGTCGGGATCGCCATTCGGGTTTGATTTAGAGGCTTCAATCAATAAAACGAATTCATGTCTTTCCTCAACCGGATCAGATAGCTCCTTTCCGTTCGGAAGTTCTATAATTTTAAGTTCCTTTGGATTGCGCTGCGTTTGATCAGTCATATTCGAGCCTCCTTTTTCTATCTTTAGCTTGTTTTTTTGGGGTTATCGGATTTTTCCTTCGATTTCGGGAAAGTTCGGCATCGTTCAAAGTAAAAACCGATGGCAAATTTCCCTTGCTGTTCGAGAGACAACGTTCGAGGGAAATTTTCACCGGATGTTTCTTGAATGTTTGCAACTATTTGTTTCAAACCCTCAATGAATTCACCGGAAACAGCTTCATAACCATGTTCTAGGCAATTGGCCCAACCACCCCCTATTTTGTTTAAGTGATAGCGTGTTAATTTGCATAGCTGTGGGAAAATGATACCGGGAGTCGTGGATGCGGCGGCATAAGAACGATTTGCAGGTGAAGCATTCGTCCCTCCACTTCCCTTGTGGGCTTCGATATGTATTTTGTCGAGCATTGCTAACAAGCGGCCACATAAATAGCCTACCTCTTTCTGAGAATGGTGATTTTCCATATTGATCCGTTCTCCTCCCTTGTTAAGTTCAAAGAATAGTTTTATTAGCGTAGTACGCGCACGTAAACGATTTTCAAAGTCGCTTTTTGTTTTTGGATCGAATCCTTTAGCCAATTCGACACATTGCCTTTGGATGGCGCTGTGAAAAAGCCGTGTTGGCAGGGGATGCCCAAATAGTGCTACATTGAACAATTCACTATATACACGTGGAGCAGGCTTACTTTTTTTCCCACGTGTAACCGTACATTTCGCCAAATCCGATATTGTACAGGGATAAAATGCATTCTTTGAAATATTCACAATAGTTGCAATTGTACCAAACCAATTCCGTAGATTTTTCTCAATTTCAGGAAGAGTAGAAATATACCAATGCCGTACACTGAAGCGCCCCTTTGTCTTTTTCAACATTGCTGAGTGGAATGTATCCTCAGGTAAATTGCGCTTAATTCCTCCCCATGGAGACTCTAAAAAGTCCTTAACAATCAAAGGATCTGCTTCTTCTACAAGTTTACTAAAACTTAATACAGTGCTGCTTTCACTGTTGTTTGTCCAGAAAATTGCTTGCATATCACTAAGCCGAAGACTGCTATCGGGATCATTGCAAAGTGTATTCAAGGCTTCTGCACATTTTTCTGCGTTTTCTAATTGCATCGGTGTTGTCTGGCTGCCCATTCCAAACGACTGAAATGGGGCTTTATTATAAGAAATCATTGGTGTGCCGCCTAATACAGAAGGGAAAAATTCTGCGAGCGGTTTGGGCTCTTCGGTGCTCCATATAAAATCATTCCCAGTGGGAAGCTTCTCCAATACATATTTTCTTTGCTGAAGTATTCGTAAGCGCCACCAATCAAGTAGCTCTTGGTTTGAGGAAGATAGCGTCCCATTCACACGGAATGATATATTTTCCTTGCCCCCCTTTAAAGCCTTCAAAATAGTTTGTGTGTTCTCATCATATTCATAAAGTTGAAAAACAGCTTCAAATTTGGGGTGGGAATAAATGAACCGTATAATGGCCTTAATTACTTTATTGTGTGGTAAATCTTTTGCGGCTTCAATAATGAGCGCCATCGTTTTAAGACGCTTATTGAGTGTGATTAGTGTACTTTTATTAACACCACCGGGAAATATCTCATCGGCAGGATAAACGAGAAAATCAGGAAGCCAGTTATTTTGATTTGTGCATACTGATTGGATTTTCTTATCCTTAAACTGCATATGATAATTCTTTGGTGATCGAAATTGTTTTCCTCTTTTTCCCAATGTGTTAACTGTCGGAGAAAATGAGAGCGGTTTTCCTTCAGCAGATAAATCAATCACCCAATGTATAGGGCGTAAACGAAAATGCTCTCTTCCCGTTATCATTTTTTTTTGTGCTATAGACAAAAGTTCGTTATACATTTTATTGTATTTCCTTTCGCGCTGCTATGTGCGTGGGATACTAATCCAGCCCTTATCTGAAACGGCTAAAAAAGGTTTGTATGGTTTTGGTGAAATCGATCGATGGGTGTTTTCTTTCCATGTTATAGGCCTATGCTTTGCATTGTCAGGCCAGTGCTCCCATACCTTACTGAAGTCAAAATCTCGAAAAATGGTGCCATATGATTTATTGATTCCAATATTTGGTTCTGTCTCAAGTGCCAATTCAAAATTACAGGGATATTCACGGCATCCGAAATACGGCCGGTAATAACACTGCCCTTTTTGGGCTCTACGTTTGAAACAACCAATATATTTTCCGATTGTAGCGCCAGAACTTTCTATTTGTGCCTCAATAATATATTCAAGCCGTTTTTCGCCACTCTCCATCTCATCACCTTGGAGAATTAAACTGTGGCGTTGCGTACGGACATTTTTCGAGTCATTGATATTGTACCCGGTAAAATTATGGGCGGCGTAACCAAGCTCATTTCGCAAAATCGACATCATGGATCCTTCACGGACAACACCGATCCTCAGAATATGCCACCGGAAACCTTCTTTGTCCCTACGCTTGTTGGTTTCAGGCTTTTCAATAGGTTTCATAAAGATGGCCTCAAGGATGCCGCGTGCCGCCGAAGGGGTGATGATTGGATAGCTTACCCGCTCAACGTGGAATTCCGGGCGAGTGAAGCATGCATATGGTCCCCAGACTCTTAAACGTATCGGTTCGCTTATCATAGTATTAGCTCCTCAAATGGTATTGGTCCATCAAAGTCTATCCCCGTGCCTTGCACACCGCCCTGGTATGCGCCTTGCCAAACATAGAGCCCCGCCGTTTCATCGTTGAAAGCTTTTTCGAGCTTTTTCATCATATCTTCGTCTTTAAGGCAGTGAGACGGCAGGTTGATGATATTCGGCTGGATTATCCGCCAATCCTCACGGGTAAAATATCCCTTTTTTTTCCCGTTGCCGATTCTGCGGTGTTGCGCCTCCTCATAGAGGACACCACCGCGTGTTTTGCTGAAATCTTCACCAACATACTGGTTCCGTATGAGAACTGAAATTGTTTCCTGCTCAATGAAATTAAACATGCCATCCACTTCTTTGAATTGCAGACGGCTTCGTGCACGCTGGATGCCACACTCATCAGGGACAGAAAGTTGATAGAACAGTCGGAAATAATCGATAAAAGAATCAGGATTTTCTGGAACAGCCAATCCCATTTTCCGGAGAAGTTCTGTTTGGGCGATGGCTGTGCTGTAAAGCCCCTTCGGTGGCTTGCCATCATGCGGGTGAAAGATCCGAACGATAGCTTCATCTCGGTTTTTGATGAGGCCGTTCCGATTGCATCTTCCCGCAGCCTGGACGAGAGAATCATAAGGGCCGAAAGCACGCCAGACTGCCGGGAAGTCAACGTCCACACCAGCTTCAATACACTGGGTGGAAACCAGAATGCAGCGTTCGCGACTATTCTTCTGATTCTCTGAATTGAGCCGTTGTTTGACCGTCTGCAAGACTTCAAGCCTATGGGCTGGCATCATCCAGGTTGATAAGTGGAACAGACCGTCTGAATCACCGTCAAGTTTAGTCCGGAATACCTCATGAAGCTCGCGTGCCGCTTTGCGGGTATTAAGAACAATCAAGGTTTTCTGGCTGTTCTGCTGCAATACCGTATCCGAAAGTTCAGCCCATGAAATACTCTCACCCTCTTGTGGCCAATGATAATTTACCCTTTTCAACGAAACAAAATGCTCTATGGCCTTTTCTTTTGGGACTATGGGACGGACTTCTCTCTCAAGGCCGGCTGGTAAGTCTTCGCTCTTGCCGAGAGCAGGCTGCGTGGCAGTGCAAAAAACCATTGAACACCCATAAGGCCGGACCGGATTTGCAAGTTCAGACAAAACATTCAGAATCGGCTGGAGTATGAGAGGAGGCAATGTCTGAATTTCGTCAAAAATAATAATGGATTGTGCGATGTTGTGCAGTTTGCGTGCTTTGGCGGGTCGGCGTGAAAATAGCGAATCAAAGAACTGAACACTTGTTGTTACGATTATTGGGGCGTCCCAGTTTTCAGCTGCCATGCGCCTACGTTCAGAAATGCTATCGTAAGATGTCCCATCATTTTCTTTATCTCTTTTTTTATCTGTCGTTTCCGGTTCGTTTTCAACTTGAGAGTGATGCTCCAGAACGACACGACCTTTTTTGGTTTCGTGGCGTTCAAAAAGGTCCCGAAGCTCTTTTGCGGTTTGTTGAATGATACTGAGATATGGGATTACGACGATGATACGCCGGAAGTGTTTATTTTCCAGTGCTGATTCATTATGATAAGCCGCATGATTCAAGGCAAAAAGCATGGATGCCAATGTCTTGCCGCCACCAGTCGGTACGGTGAGAGAGAAAAGGCCACGGTCTTTGAGAGCGGCATCTCGGCAGTAATTACCCACTTCTTGACGAACGGCCATGACTTCCTTCGAAGCTTTCCCTTCAGAAAAAGCTCTATGTGATCGGACTTCAAGTTCATTCTCCAATTGTCTTAGTAAAGCTTCCGGGGTGAACAGTTCCCACCTTCTGATTTGCCTTTTATTTTCCCCATCTTCCGAGTTTTCTTCCGTATCCAAACGATCCGCATCAATTAAGGCGCTAAACATAAATCGGGTAAAAAGATCAGTGGCTAACCATCCTTCTCCTTTGTTTCCAGGAAGAAATTCAAGCCTCTCCAGCCAATCCGGCAACATTTTTGACAATGCGGGAATGACAAAGTTCGGGTGTCCATCGCGAATTTTCTTCAGACAGGCCCTTGCCTTTTCTTTGTATTTTTCTGCAGCTTGATCAACAACACCACGATTATGGAGACCTGCATGGTGGCCGTTCACGGAAATAGCAATCGGCCACTGTGCTGGTTCACAATCACGAAGGGCATAGGCAGTGCCATGATGAGCGTGAGGTTCTTTTTTACCGACCTGCTCATCTGAATGGATACGTTTCTGGAACTCCTCCTCGGATTTGCCAATGTCATGAAGAAGCCCCGCAATTTTTCCTTGTTCCGAGGCATCAAATGCAGCTGAGAAAATCTCTGCTTTTTTACTCACCCCTTCCAAATGAGAAACCAGAGTTTGATCCTTATGAGCCAATATCGGTTTCATGCTTTTTTCTCCTATAGTCCGCTATTTTTTTCAATGTGCAATTGAGTCTTAAGATTCACTATTTTTTCCATTCCGGTTTTTCGTGGAAGCCATGGTTGGTATCTGGTGACGCCCCAATTTGAAGTCACAATTTGTGACCTCAAATTTAAAAGTAATTCGACAACAATCTCGAACATGAAATCCGGCTGAAAACGTGCGATGATAGAATCGGTTCATAATCGCCTATATTGGAACCACAGCATTCATTTGAATCCTTTTCGCTTATCAAGCCTTTCAATGCAATTCTCAGGCAACGACATATTGCCGCCTGTTTCAGCTTCCAACTTCTCTCTCGTGTCTTTTGCGATCATGGCCCCCTTTTTCTCAGCTGTATTGTTCCCATCTAAGCACTTGTTGTCCTGCGTTATGTCAATTTCATTGGTAGCCGCTTCGCGCAGCACGGAAAAAATATGTTCGTGGTTTGTCGTTGGACCTGAAGTATTGCTCGATTCAGGTGCCCAATCTCCCCGTTGGTTTGCCGCCGCTTGCCGGTGTCGTGAAACCGACTCCGGATTAAAGATCTCCTGAATCTTCTCATATCCAATCTTTGCCAGCCATTGTTTATAAGGTTCGGGCCTGAGTGCCGGAACGGATTGAATAATCCGGAAAACACCCTCCAGATTGGCGCACTGCATCTTCTGAAAACCGTCTGTCGTTTCGATTGGAAGGGCGTGGACAATTTGTACCCACCCTTTGCGCAGCTCCGGATCACGTTGTTTCATTCGCTCTATGTATTGCCTAGTATCCCCCGATTCCATGAGGGAGCAGACAACATCTTCGACGACAAACCACCATTCGTTGTCATGCAGCGTTCGCCTTATTTCTTTATGGCTCATAATCGCACCAGCCTTTCAAACAGCACAGAGCGGATCGATGCTGTTTCCATAGGTTTCGATAAGCGTATGGAGAAACAGATCATCGAGTGCATTCCAATTTTTCGCCCCGGTTGATTTGTGCCTGATGCCGGACAGACGGGAAATCTGTTTGTCCAGGAACTCGGAGATTTCATCGATACGATTACCTTTCTCGAGTTCGTACCCCTCCCTTTTCATGAGGAGCAATCGATCGATCGCTTTTCGAAGACCCGGGTCCGTCACCAGACGGTTCACCAATATTTCGAATTCCATCGGCACAATACCAAGCCCCTGTTCTATCCACATGCATGCGAGGACCGGACGCAGCACATAAAAGTATTTCTTCAGCCTGACGACATCGCCGTGAAGGTATTCCCGATAGTTTCCTTTGGCCATGTGCAGGTAATGGTACATGCATGAAACGGGAGAATAATATTCCGCCATCAACTGCCTGAGCTTTCCCACCAGGGAGCCCCGCTCCATGTATACGATCGGCGACTGCAGCCACTCAAAAAGGGGCGGGTTCGATTTCCGATAAAGGGGCAACGCCTTGACCAGATCCCATCCGGAAACGTCGAGATCGTCTTCGATCATGGCTTCGATCACATCGCGTCTCTTCCGGATTGAAAGATACCATCCGGGTGGCCGGACATAGATGAACCGGACATCGAAATCGCTGTCCCTGGACTCGAACCCCCATGCCCTGCTCCCCGATTCGCAGGCGTACAGGATACGAACAGTCTCGTCCGACTCGATTCGAGCAAGCCTCTCTATGATTCTTCTCTTGTCAGATTCCGGTACCATCTTATTTTTTTTTGTTATATCCGGTTCCTTTTTCAGCTACACTGAGCGATTTCAGTTTACTTCCCGTTTTCAATTCAACCTCAACAGTGGCTCCCAGGACACCCGCGACACGTCTTAACATGCTCAGGGAATGTCCCTCATAGGAAGGCGATTCAAGGCGACTGATCTGTTGCTGTGTGGTGCCTGCCCGTTTGGCAAGCTCTTTCTGTGACAACCCGGATTCTTTCCTCAATGTCGCCAGTTTAATGGCGATATCCCAGGCATCTCCGGCATTTTTAAAGCGTTCAACAAAATCCCTGTCCTTAAGCTGTTCTTCAAGATATTTATCAAAATTGGTTTTTCTTTTCATTTTCCACACCTTGCAATCCAGTCATTTTTTCTGTTCAATGCAGTCTCCAGGTCCCTTGAAGGAATATCTCTCCCTTTATTCCTTATCCCATGGACTGCAATGATACGCTGCCCTTTCATGAAAAAATACAAGACTCTGGTATTGAGTTTACCCACATGTCGTAGTTCAAAAAAGGTCATTCCCTATGAATTTCGATAAGGGAGGCTTGTGATAAAATCTGTTCTGTAATTTTGAAAGACCCGCCATCACAGTCGCGAAATCATCGGGATCAGAACCTTTGAGTTCGTCTAAAAAAACCCGAACCGGGCATTGTCCAGTTGCCGTTTGATAAAATTCTATTGAGAACCGCATCATTTGTCGACACCAATATTGATGTAATAAAGATTCGGAATTCAAAGAATTTCAAAAGGTTGTTTTTCCTTCCGTACCGATTCCCTCAAAAGCTGTGAGAGAAATTGTGGATCACATTTTGTGACCTTCAAAAAAAATTAGTGGTACCTTTGCGACCTTTGCGGCTTTGCGAGAGAACTTGCCGTTGTTTTGAATTTGCCGGTTTTATTATACCAGCGCTCCAGGTTCATATGATGAGCCTGTCACAAAAAAAACTTATTCCTGATACATTTTCACGATTTCGCCCGCCTCCGCTGCCACCTGTTCCCTCAAGTTTTCCGGCGACAGAACTTCCACATGACGGCCGTATTTCAGGACCTTCATCTTTATCTCGGTCAGATCCGACACCGGAAGACGCATGGTGAGGCCGCCATCCGGATTTTCCGAGATCTCCTGCCGGTCATGCCAGAATTCATTGCGAATGAACCGGGAGATGAAGGCATCGAATCTGAGTTTGACAGTGAAGGGCGCGCTCCCCTTGAAGATACCGAAAGAGCTTTCGAGGAAGGTGTCCGGGTCGAATTGCAGCGTGTCGAAGCCTGTCGATGTGAGTTCGATATCCGTGATTCGGCCGACCTGGAAGACCCGGGGCTGGCTGTGGCGGCGGCAGAAACCCACGAGGTACCAGGTCCCCATGTAATTGTGCAACCGGTAGGGTTCCACCGTCCGGGAAGTAGTCTGGCCTGTGCCGGCGGCATGATAGGTCAGCCGGATGCAGCATTTCTGAAGGATGGCATCCATCAGCACATCGATATGGCGACTGTTGCAGGCAGCCCATTCGACATATTCGAACGAAAAACATTCCGTTATGTCACTGCCGTCATGGAGGGTGAGAAGTTCCCGGAGTTTTTCGCTGAAGTCATCGAGCGCGCCACCGTCGGTCAAACCATCCACTTTCTGAAGCTGTTTGCAGATGCCGATCATCAGGAGAAGCTGCATCCGCTTAAACCAGAAGGAAGGGATCTCGTAGGCATCATCGGTAAGGACGTATCCGTTTGCGGCCCTGTCAAATTCAAGAGGGGCGCCCATACGGTCCCGCATGAACGCGATATCGCGTTTGAAGGTGCTTTCGGATACTTCGAAGAACGCCATGTAGCGCCGTCGCGACGGGTGTCTCTTCTGCTTCAGGCGTTGATAAAACCAACTGATCCGTTCGAATGAGGACATGGTGAGCTTTCCACGGGTTATCAACTGAACACGTATGAACGAAAGCGCGGCGCCCTCCCCGTCATGTCCGAAAGAAGAGAAGTGCGCACCTATAGCGCATATTTTTTTATTTTTTCAGATGGTTTTGCTTGGGCTAATGTGATTGTCTATAACCGATACACCAAAAAGGATGAAATTGGAAGGAGTGTTTGCTGAGCCAGGGGGAATTCTCAATCTTCCGAATCCCGATATTACAGGGATACGGAGGATTAATTCTGTTCAAGGAATTACCGGGGCGAGCATTGGGCGTTCGGAAAGGAAAAGGAGGGCACTGCCAACCTGATATTCAATTCGAAGCCGTTGCGACTGGAAGTGCGGCGCAGTTCCCGGGCAAGGAAAATTAGCCCGGGAACTGTCAAAAATGCGAAAAGCGGGTGTGCTTCATCGCCCGATTACTGTTTTTCAAAAACCGCAGCTACTCCGAGGCCGCCGGCCCCGCAGATCGTTTCCAGGCCATAGCGGCAGTCGCGCCGACCCATTTCATGGATCAGGGTAACGAGCCGCATGGCGCCGGTGGCGCCAATGGGATGTCCCAGGGAAATACCGGATCCGTTGACATTGACTTTCGCTTCGCACTCTTCGGCCGTTAAGCCCAACAGCTTGGCGTCGGCCAGTGCCTGGGCCGCAAAGGCCTCCTGGATTTCAAGGAGATCCACCTGATCCTGTTGAATACCCGCCTTGTCCAGGGCCTTGTTCACCGAAAGGGGCACCGCCGGATAGGTGAGGGTCGGATCGTCGCCGGCGGCGGCGAACGATTTGAACTCCACCATGGGGGTCAGGCCCAGTTCTTTCATTTTCGTTTCACTGATGAGCACTACCGCGCCGGCGCCGTCGTTTTCAGACGAGGAGTTGCCGGCGGTGCAGATACCATCGGGATAAACCGGTTTGAGTTTGGCCAGCTTTTCCATGGTGGTATCGGCCCGGGGGGTTTCATCCTTATCGAACAGCAGGGGGTCGCCTTTCCGCTGGGGTACGGGAATGGCGACAATCTCCTCGGCGAAGATGCCGCTTTCCATGGCCCGGACCGCTTTCTGGTGGCTGTTGTAGGACCATTCATCCGCTTCCTGGCGGGAAATGCCTTCATTCTTGGCGGCCGTTTCCGCCCAGGTCATCATGGAGTTGAGTTCCCCGAAGCGCTCGATCGGCTGGGCCATGACCCGTCCGCGTTGAATGCGGTCGTAAATCGGGATGCCCCACATGGAGAGGGCACCATGGCCCCGGGGCATGAAACCGAATTTTTCGTCTTTTTTGCCGCCCAGTCCCCAGCGGATATCACCGGGAAGATACAGCTCGGCCTGGCTCATGCTCTCCATGCCGCCGGCCACCACGATATCGGCGTTGCCCGTCTGGATTTTCATGGCGCCGTAGGCAATGGCATCCATTCCGGAACCGCAACGGCGATCCAGGGTGATGCCCGGCACCGATACCGGCCATCCGGCTTCCAACAGCGCCATGCGGGCGCCGTTGGCACATTCGCCGTTCTGGTAGGCATGGCCCATCGCCACTTCATCCACCATGGCCGAGTCTACGCCCGCGCGCCGGATTACCTCGTTGAGCACCACGGCAGCCATCTTGTAGACCGGCACGGACCTCAATGTACCGCCAAAACGGCCGATAGGCGTCCGGGCGCCGCTTACAATAAATACTCTTTCCAGAATCATGACGCTGCCTTCATTGTATCCACCTGGGAGGAGGCGGCCGGCAAGGCATCGCCCAACTCCTGGGAATATTTCAGCATTTTCAGCAGTTTGTCGTCGCGGATCTCACAGGCTTCGGCTTCACTCATGCCGCCGTAATCATAGAAGCCCTTTCCGGTCTTGACGCCCAGGTGTCCATTCTCAACCAGATTGAAAAGTTGGGTCGGTTCATAATCCAGCGGGGTGGGGGGGCAGGAGCCGGCTTTCAGGTTTTTAACGCTCAAGTCAAGACCACCGAAATCGATGCGGCCCACTACGCCGACGATCATCATGCGCATGGCAAGACCCCAGATGGCGGCGTCGTCCACTTCGCGGGGGGTGAGATACCCGTTATCCAGCAGCGCATAGATTTCGCGCTGCAAAGCAAACTGGAGGCGGCTGACAACATATCCGGAGACATATTCGTTGAAGATAATCGGTTTTTTGCCCATGTCACGCAGAATCTCCGCCATGAGTTGGACGTTGGCCATGTCGGTTTCCGGTCCCTTGACCACGTCCACCAGGGGGATGATCTGGGGCGGCGCATAGAAATGGGCGATCAGGACTTTGTCCTGCCGACTGGTTTCGATAAAATCAAAAATATTCAAAAAAGTGGTGTTGCTGGCCAGCAGCGCGTGCGGCGGACAGCAGCGGTCCAGGACCTGAAAGGTGGTGATCTTGGCGTTTTTGTCTTCAGCCATGGTCTCAAAGGCGATATCTACTCCTTCGGCCGCCTCTTCAATGCTGGTCACCGTATTGATCCGGCCTAGGGTACCCTCAATGGTGCTTTCTTCGATCAATCCCGCTTTGACCATGGATTTCAGGCTGCCGTTGATCAGAGACATGGCCCGGTCGAGGGTTTTTCTGGTTCTGGACATCAGGTTGACTTCATATCCGGCCTGGGCGAATATCTGGGCAATGCCGTGCCCCATGGTTCCGGCGCCAATGACAGCTATTTTTTTGATATCTGTTTTATTCATTATATCCTCCGTATTTTTAACTATTTATGCGAGTATTCGTTATTTCAGTGATTTCAGTCCCAGAAAAGTCCGGGCTTCTTCCGGAGACATGGGCTCCTTGCCCATCTCCCGGGCGATTCTGACCGTCCGGGCTACGAGTTCCTGGTTGCTGGCCAGAACCCCTTTGCTGTAGTAAATATTATCCTCGAGGCCCACTCGAACACATCCACCCATGATCATGTTCATGGTGGTGATGGGCAGTTGGGCCGGTCCGACCGCTGTACAGTTGACTACGGCATCCGGCGGGAGGAAGTCATACATACTGCTCAGAATTTTCGGTGTGGCGTCACAGGCGCCCTGATAGCGCATCCCCAATACCAGGTTGATGCAATAGGGCTTTTCCACCAGTCCCTTTTTGATGATGTTCTCGACATCCCGGAACATGGCGAAATTGTACACTTCCATCTCCGGTTTTACCCCCAGGTTTTTCATTGTACCCAGGTAAGTTTCGATCTCTTCGGGCAGGTTGGAGAAGGCGGTGCCTTTGTATTGTCCGGACAACCGCATCAGCGAGCCCATATTTAGGGACGCCATCTCCGGGCCCGCGCCAAGGCACTCGATGCGTTGTTCCTGTGTCAGGTTGGGGCCTCCACCGGTGCTGAACTGGATGATGGCGTCGCACTTTTCCCTGACTTTTTGTTTTATTTCTTTAAAGACATTGACGTCGGAAGTGTTTCCACCGTTTTTATCGCGACCATGAATATGAAGAACGGCAGCCCCTTCATCGACACAGGCTTTAGCGACCTCGGCGATTTCATCGGGCTGTTCCGGTAGATGGGGATTCATTTTCTTGTTAACCAGAGCACCGGTCATGGAAACGGTGATGATGATTTTATCTTGGGGCAATGGGATGGGCATGCATATCCTCCACAAATTTTATACTCAATGACTGGCGGGGTACCGTTAAGGGATCTGGACCGGTATTCGAAGCATCAGCAGAATAGACAATGGCAGGCGGTTGATGCGTGGCGTACGAATCATGTTTATCCGCGTATCTGTCTAAATCTATATGCTTTTTGTCTGTAATGCGGTTTTGTTCAGGAATAAACGAACCGACAAGTGTCTCCCGGAAGAAGACAGAAATGGATATTGGAAATTTTAGTGGCGGGTATGGACTTTTGCTGTCACTTGCTAACCGACAGATTTTTCAGACCAGATTACTATGATCGACCAATAAAAAACAGAGCGTAACGATATCTTTTTAAACAGCTTTCAGATATTGCGCCGCTCTTTTCTATCCGGCTTCGGCGACATTTCTGAAATTGAAATGAAAATTTCCCTGGGCCGAATATATATCTTCATAGACAATAGCATCGAATGTTCGAGCTATCCATCCTTACCTTACCATAAAAAATCAATACCACATTTGTGCGGTATATTATTGCATTACAGGTTCCGAGTATCTATCCTTTCAGGTAACCCACATTTCGACAGTTATATTTACTTGCCGTCGCAAATAGTGAAACATGCTTTTCGAGGTTCTGTTGTGCAATTCCCAACTTTTTATATAGACCTCATAACCATATTGAGCAGCAAGGATTTGTCAAGAATATCCGTTCCATTTTTGGATGTCAATAAAAAAAGGCGGGAGAAGCAGGGCGATTGCATGTGACCTGAAAATATATTCAAACTACATGCAATCACCCTGGCAGGGGAAGATCGAAGCGTTTCTATTTATTGCTCATACCGCAAATCATTTAAAACCGATTTAGCAATCGCTACAGGACGGTCCCTGTAGGCCATAAGCCCCGAGACGTGCTGTTGGTCGAAAAGCGACTGGACCGTCGCGGTCAGCCGCTCGATCAAGTCTTGATGCTCCGGTGAATTTTCCTGAACCAGGGCAATGGCTTTTTCTAAAATCGCCGCATCGTCTATATCCGCAACGGTCGCCGGGGTATTCACTTTTACCAACGTGATTTCTCTGCTGTTTCTGCTGTACATGTCAATCCCTTCTTTGGGGCCTTTGAGCGGGCACCCGATTAGTCACTAGCTGTTTGTGAATCATATATCTTTACGTTTTTTGGGGAGGAGCCTAAACGAAAAATGCCTGTGAATCAAGCCTTACAATTCCCGTGCCAACATTTTCAAAATGGACCTTGGGCTGGATGTACATGTATTCACCTGAATCTATGGGTTTTTTCGTGTGTCGTGTAATCCTGTTCAGGGACGTATTGAACGGCGGCTGTCTCCCGAAAGGGGACAGGGGGTGGACACTGGAAGTTTACTTGTTAAAATCTTTCGATCAATTTATCGATAAGAAAGCTGCTTTCCCGCATGGCCTGCTCGCTGAACGGGCCGAACCACTCGGCAATTTTCCTGAATTGCGATTTGAATGCCGCTTTATCCCCTTTTTCGAGTATCTCCAGATCTTCGGAAAGACTCGAAATATACTCTTTAAGCAGGCTGAGGCGTTCAGGGGATGCAAAAATAATTTCAGCATAGAGTCCGGCGTCCTGGGCAAAAAGCCGTCCGACCATCCCGAGTTCCAGTCGGTAAATGGGACTGGAGAATTCAAGAGAACGCTGAAGGTTTGTTTTCTTGCTGTGCAGAAAGCGGCCGAAAGAAAACGTGGCGAAATGCCGCAATGACTGAACGATGGCCATTATCTCGTCATGTTCTCCCGGGCTTGTTTCAACCAGGACCGCCCCCCATGCGGCAAACTGGTCCACGACCCACCGGCAATCCGAGTTGCGTCTGCCGGGGGTTACGGCCACGATCTGTTTGTCCATGGTTGATGTCGTCGGCCCGAACAGGGGGTGCAGGCCGATGACGGGTCCGGAATGAGACGCCAGCATGGCGGCCATGGGTGCTGTTTTAATACTGGTCAAATCAGCCAGAACGCAGTCGGGCGGCAGATGGGGGGAAATGCGTTCGATGACCGGCACCGTTGTATCAATAGGGACACTGATGATGGCGAGATCGATACCGCTGCACAGGGCTTCAATATCGTTCCAGTCATTTCGGCCCATGCCCCGCACATGGTAACCGGCATTTGAAAGCCATTTTTCAAAGTAACATCCCATGCCGCCGGAGGCGCCGACCAGCAGTACGGTGGCGCCGGGGCGGACCGCCTTGCGGGAGATCTGAACCGTCTGTTTCTTTCGTGATTCCCGTAAGATACAGCGAAACAGCTCTTCCACATAATCCGGGTCGAGATCGCCCGCTATGGCCTGACCGCGGCGGTTCGAAATCAGGTCTTCCTCCCGGGCCGGGTGAAGGGCCGGCAGACGATGTTCTTTTTTCAGCGCCATCACCTGTTTTACCTGGTCGTTTCGCCGGGCCAGCAGGGAGACGATTTGATGATCGATTTCATCTATATTGCTGCGCAGAGCGGTGAGGGAATTGGCGACGGCTTTGGACATCATGGTCTGTTTTCTCCCATTTGTTTTGGCACTATCGGAAGCCGGGCCATCTCCGGCGGTCTGAAATTAAAAACGATATCCAGAAAGTGCATCACGATTCGATAGGTGATACCCCATAACAGGTCACGCGTGTAGCCGTTCCGGTATGTGATGCATGGCTGGTCCGACACTGGCGCCGGGGCCCGGAAGCGGTGATAGGCGGTACGGTCAAGAAAATGCCGCAGAGGAATATAGACCAGTCTTTCCACTTCCCGGTTCAGGACAAAGCGTTTCTGGCCGAGGGTCCACGCGACCATGGGGTAGATGGTCCGGTTGAACAGCGGAAACGGTTCAGGGGCCATGGGGCCCAGAAAAACGGTGCGAAACGGGTTGAGCCGCATCTCTTCAAAGCTTTCTCTGAGGCTTGTTGCCAGAAGGCGTTTCATGCCGCGGGGCGCCGTCGTGACGCGGGAGTGCGACCCGTTCAGTGAAGGCGATCGAAAAAGTGGAAAGCCCGGCAGTTTCAGGAAGCCGGCCAAAAGGTGATCCAGATACGGGGAGACACCCCCCCCGGGGAAACAGAGGTCTCCGGGCTGGGGAACATTCCGGGAACGCTGGGTAAAGATGAGACAGGGCTCGGGTGGTTCGTCCGGGACACGGCAGTGCATGCCCATAAGGAAAAGCACGGCGGCGTCCGTTTCTTTTTTACCGCCATGATCGAGAAAGAATTTGTTGCCCGCCTGCTTAAACAGTTTAATGCGAATGTGGTCAATAAGAAGATGGGGATTTTCAAGGAGTGATTCCATTTTATACCACCAGGAAAAGGAAACCTTACACTACCAGTTGCGGCGCATCTTCAAGCATAATTTCCAATTCCGCCAACGTTACTTCACTGAGCCCCAGAGTGAGTGCTTCCGGGGTGGATACAAGGATTGTTTCCGTTTGCTCGTGTATGCTGATCCCAATCTTGTTGCAGGCTTTGTCAACCATTCGGACGAGTAAAAGAAGTGTGTCCCGGGTATCGAATGGATCCACATGGTGATTCCGTGCGATGTTGCAGTAGGCTTCCGGGAGGTTCCAGTTCTGGGTGAGAAGCCAGCCTTGTTCGGTGTGAAGGTTATCCATGATTTCGACGACAAGTTCTTTTGACGGATTGAATTCATATTGTTTCTTGTCGCGGATTGCTTCTATGACCGTCAGGAGAAAAAGTTTTCCGATGTCATGAAGCAGACCGGCAACGAATGCCTGGGTATAAAGTTGCTGGTAGCCGATTTTTTTGGCCAGCCATGCACTGCCGAATGCGGTGCCCACTGAATGGCGCCATAATTTTTCCATGAATTCCCGGATATACTGATCTTTGGAAGTAAACATTTTCTTCTGGGTTACCAGAATGACGATGTCGGAAATTTGCGTGATTCCCAGGCGAATAATGGCATCCTGAACGGTTTCCACTTTCGAGAGCCCCCGAAAAAACGCCGTGTTGGCCATTTTGAGAACCTGGGCGGTAAGTGCCTGGTCCACTTCTATAAGTGCCTCGATCTTTTTAATGTCCGGCTCCGACTTGGCCACCTCCTGCTGTATCTGGAGGGCGGTTTTGTCAAATACCGGCAGCTGCGTTTCACCGGAAGCCAGGTGTTCCTCGATAATTTCTTTAAAGGGTCTGCTGTTGTTCATGACTATTCTCCGGCGATGCGTTTCAACTCGGCGATAGGCCTTGGCTGATTAAGGTGGGGAAGGCAGCGAAGGATCTCCTCCAGGGTGGTAAGGCCTTTTACTGCTTTCAGGATGCCATCCTCGAGAAGCGTTACAAGTCCGCTGTTTTCGATGCTCGTTTTTCTGATTTCATGGCCGGCACGCCGATCCAGGACGGCGCTTCTCAATAATTCGTCGAGCAGAAGGACCTCAAAAACAGCGACCCTCCCCTTATATCCCGTGTATCTGCATTTTGGGCATCCCCTGCCCCTGCGGAACTCGACCCCGCGTATATCTTCCGGGCCGTAACCAAGCCGGCGCAGGGTTGCTACCGTCGGCTTTTCGGGTACCGAGCATTCCCGGCACGGGCGGCGCAGAAGTCTCTGGGCGATAACGCCGATAACTGTCGAAGCCACCAGATAGGGCTCGACATCCATGTTGATCAGGCGGATAAGACCGCCAACGCTGTCCTCGGTGTGAAATGTCGTCAGGACCTTGTGTCCTGTGAGCGCCGCCTCCACGGCCACTTCCGCCGAAAATTTGTCACGAATTTCCCCCAGAACCACCACATCCGGATCCTGCCGGACGATGTGCCTGAGGGTCTCTTCAAAGGTGACATTCAATTTCGGATTGATGGAACACTGGGCAATACCGTCGATAACGTACTCCACCGGTTCTTCGGCGGTGACGATGCTGGTCATGGGGTTGTTCAGATAGTTGATAAAACTGTAGACGGTGGTGGTTTTCCCGGATCCGGTGGGCCCGGTAACGAGAATGACACCGCTTGGCCGATCCAGTGCGTGGTCCCTGAATCGTTGAAAAATTCGGGGGGACATGCCCACCTCTTCCGCCTTGAGGAGGGCGGCCTCCTGCTTGAGCAGCCTGAGAACGATTTTTTCCCCATGAAGGGTAACGTAAATCGACACCCGAAGATCGAGCTGCACGTCGGCAAGCTCAAAAAGAATACGGCCGTCCTGGTGACGACGTTTTTCGGCGATGTCCGCGTCACACATGATTTTAATCCGGCTTGTGAGGGCGGGAGCCAGCTCCCTTGCAAAATCCTTGTAGTGAAGCAGGACACCATCCTGCCTGAATCGGATGCGGAGTCTATCCTGCATGGGCTCGATATGAATATCACTGGCATCATCACGTACGGCATCCACGATGATCTGATCCACTATGCCGACTACCGAATCCTGATCGACTCGTTTTCGTCGTCTTCCCGACACGCTTCGACGGGTCTTTTTTATTGCCTCGGATATGGACCGCTTCAATGCGATGGCCGGCACGATACCGTCGCCGAAAATCTGCTTGGCCGCATCGAGTTCATGTTTGTCAAGCGGGTCGGCCATTGCGACCACTGTCTTGTCCTCATCTTTGCGGACGGGAATCTGCAGGTGTTCGTCATACCATTTGGGGGGCGCCTTGGCGAAGAGGTCCCCATCGATGTTTGTAAATTGCGGATCGACATAGAGAAACCCCATCTGTATGGAGAGCACTTCGATGAGTTTGCGCTCATCGATAAAATTGTGCTCCACGAGAATTTCTCCAAGCTTTCGTTTGGCTTTCTGCTCCGACTGAATGCTGAAGGCCGATTTAAGATCATCTTCCTTTAGATACCCCAGTTCCACCAGGAGATCTCCGATTCGCATGGCCAGACGATGAGAACGGATGGTCTGCTGTATCTGCTCAGCGGAGATGTAGTTGAGTTCCTTGAGGATTTCAACAATAGGGACCGGTGTCGAGAGTTTTTCGCTGATGCGCAGGGCATAGTTGATCTGCTCGTCACTAATCATCTTTTCCGACAGGAGGATGGAGACGATTTTGCCGTAAGCATCCGCAGCGGACGACGATGAATTGTTGTTCAAATTTTCATTCGACATTTTTATGACACCATTTACACCCGGTAAGTCAGAAGAATTTGAAGCATTCTTCGAATCGGCTCGGCTGCGCCCCAGAGCAGTTGGTCCCCAACCGTGAAAAACGAAATATACTCGGGCCCGATATTCAGCTTTCGAATGCGACCTACGGGGACAGTCAGCTTGCCGGTGACCGCGGCCGGCGTCAGTTCTTTCAGGGTATCTTCTTTGGTGTTTGGAACAACCTTTACCCATTCATTGGCATTTCTAATAACGCTGGTTATCTCTTCAAGGGGGATATCCCGGTCCAGCTTGACGGTCAGGGCCTGGCAGTGACATCTCATGGCGCCGATCCGGACGCAGATACCGTCAATGGGAATTGGCGTTTTGGTTTGAAGAATTTTATTGGTTTCCGCGTATCCTTTCCACTCTTCCCGGCTTTGGCCCGACGGCAACCTCGTATCGATCCAGGGGAGCGCGCTTCCGGCCAGGGGGGCGCCGAAGTTTTCAGTGGGGAAATCAGGGCCGGACATGGTTTCCAAAACCTTTCTGTCGATATCGAGAATAGCGGATGCCGGGTCCGAAATAAGCGGACGGGTAGCCGTGCCGATGCTGTCCATTTGGGAGACCAGCTCCCGCATGTTCTGGGCCCCCGCCCCCGAAGCGGCCTGATATGTCATGGAGGTTATCCAGTCAACATATCCGTTCTGAAACAATCCGCTCATGGCCATCAACATCAGACTGACGGTACAGTTTCCGCCGATATAGTCTTTCACGCCATTTGCAAGTCCCTCATCGATAACATTCCGATTCACCGGATCCAGAACGATGATACTGGCCGCTTCCATCCTGAGGGCCGAAGCGGCGTCGATCCAGTAGCCTTCCCATCCGGCAGCCCTGAGCTGTGGATGAATTTGCTTTGTGTAAGCACTGCCCTGGCAGGTGACAATGATATCCTGCTCTCGAAGGATTTCAAGGTTGTGGGCATCCTGAAGGAGGGGAATGTCCCGCCCGATATCCGGTCCTTTTTCTCCTATCTGGGAAGTCGTGAAAAAAAGCGGCTCATACCCGTTAAAGTCATTTTCCGCCAGCATTCGTCCCATGAGAACGGAGCCTACCATTCCACGCCATCCTATAAAGCCTACTCGTATCATAATGAATCCTTTCTTTGGAGCCAATTCCAAAACGTTCCATTTTTACGAAAATATGAAAAAGCGGGGAGGGTGTCAAGCGATAGAAAGGTCCTTCCGGTAAAAAGCCAGTGCCTCTTGTGCCAGATCGCCGACGGTTTTTTTGACAAGGGACGTTTCAATAAAAATGTGAATCTCAGCGGTATCGCCTGCCAGGTTCGATAGTGGTTTCAAAGTGTTTTCCGCAGCCAGGGGGCCGGCGGCCCATGCGGCAAGACCTCTGCAGGCGGGGTCTGAAACTTCCAAAAAGGGGATAAGGAGTCCGGCGCAATCGCTGTTTTGATTCGGCCGGACATGGAACAGGCGGCCCAGACCCCACAGGACACCTTGCTGAAGAAGGTCATGTTCCAGAAAATTTCCCCGGGGGGTTATGTATGACACGAGTATATGACTGTATTCCAGGGCCAGGGAGGGGGAGCATGCCATGATTTCGCCCATGGCTTCGGGGGAGCCCCAGCCGATGCCCCCGGATTCGTCGTTCAGGTTCCACATCAGGCGACGCATAACGACCCGGGCAGCAGTCATGTCGTTATCGGCCTGGCGTGATACAACTCGCCCCATGGCGGATATGGCCCGCCAACGAAGAAGAGGTTCGTGATGGTAGAGCAGGGAAAAAAGAGGATTGACGGCTCGCCGGGGGGGGATTCGCTGAATTCGGTCAAGCGTCTCATTCAGATCCGATTGTCCGAGAAGCCGTTCAATCTGTTTTTTTAGCGCCCTCCCCTTCAGATTTTCTTCGACCATGAATGGCCTTTCATCGGCCTGTTCTCACGGTTCCTCCCAGTGGATACAGTCCCCGGGACAGTTCCGGATGGCCTCTTCCACTTCCGGTTCGGGATACGTCTCAAGTTCCGAAACGAGAATAAACCCGGCGTCGTTGAGTGAGAAGACATCGGGGCAAACGTCTATGCAGACGCCGCACAAAATACAATCACTCAAATCGACAACCGGGTGTCTCATAACTGGTTGGTAATGATTTTTCAATTATTCCTTCTCACATCAACGGAGGGGTGTCTCATCCCTTCAGAGCCTTACCGATCTTCAACCCGTAGTCATGACAGGCCTGGAGGTGTTCTTTCGTCGGTACATATTGAATTCGAAGTCCGTCATCGACCAGCGTCATGTCCATGGCTTCAAACTCCTGGTTGATCAGCTTGACCGCCTCACCGCTCCATCCATATGAACCAAAAGCGGCGGCGAGCTTGTTTTTGGGTTTCAGGCCTTTCATGTACGTCAGCATGTCGCTGATGGTTGGAAAGAGCTGGTTGTTCAATGTCGGAGAGCCGATCACTACGGCGCCGGCGTCCAGTATTTCCGTCATGACATCACTGCGGTGCGATCCCTTGAGGTACATGGGGACCACGGCGGCGCCGGTTTCCCGAATTCCCGATGCGATGGCCAGCGCCATTTCTTCCGTACTGTGCCACATGGTATCGTAGACGAGGACCGCTTTGTTCTTCGCTTCCTGTCGGCTCCATCTCGCATACGCATCAATGATCTTGCCCGGATTGTCGCGCCAGATGATGCCATGGTCAGGACAAATCATTTTGATCGAAAGCCCCGACTGAACAACACTGTCGATTATTTTCAGGATCAGGGGGGCATACAGGAGTAAAATGTTGGCGAAATACTTCTTGGCGTGGGGCATGATGGCCTCCCCCACCTGGTCGTCGAATTTATCAAAGGACGCAAAGTGCTGGCCGAACCCGTCGCTTGAAAAGAGAATTTCATCTTCTTTCAGGTACGTAAACATGCTGTCCGGCCAATGGACCATGCGGGTTTCCATGAACGTGAGGGTCCTCTTCCCAAGGCTCAGGGTATCGCCATTTTTTACGGGGCGGTACTCCCAGGGTTGTGAAAAGTGTCTGGAAAGGTTCTTTTGCCCCATTTTTGAACAGACGATCGGCGTTTTTTCTCCGATCCGGTGCATAACCCGGGGCAGTCCACCGGAGTGGTCCATTTCGGTATGATTGCTGATGACCATATCGATTTTTCCCGGGTCGACAATTTCGGCGATATTATCAAGAAGCTGATCTGAAAACTCTTTCTTGACCGTATCCACCAGTGCGATTTTTTCATCCAGGATCAGATAGGCATTGTAACTCGTGCCCCGATGGGTTGAATATCCATGAAAATCACGAATATTCCAGTCCGTAACCCCCACATCGTAGATACCCTCCGCAATTTGAATAACCATCTATTCCTCCGCTTCGAAATCATCCTTGCCGGCACCGCATACCGGACATTCCCAATCATCGGGCAGGTCATCGAAACTTGTTCCCGGATCCACACCGTTGTCCGGATCTCCTTGTTCGGGATCATACACATAGCCGCAGACAGTGCAAACGTATTTTTTCATATTCAATTCTCCTTTTGATCGTTAGTATTCACATCTTTCTATAATGTGCCGAATAGTTCGGCAACCCTTTTTTTATTAAGAATTATCAAGTTTCAATTATATGGTGCTGATCAGTTCAGAAACCCGCTTTTCGATCGTGTCCCTGATCCGCCGCATGAAATCCATGGATTCTCCGGCCGGATCCGGCAGGTCCCAGTCAAGATGTTTCGCCCCCGGAACCATCGGACAGGCTTCTCCACATCCCATGGTGACGATAATATCGGGGGCGCCTTCACGCAGTGCGTCGTCTATGGACTGGGGCGTTTGAAACGCCATATCGATTCCCTTTTCCGCCATGGCGGTAACCATTTGCGGATTAATTGCTTCAGCCGGCTCGCTTCCGCCGCAATATACTTCCAGTTTGTCGGCGGCCATGTCCATGGCAAATGCCCATGCCATCCGGCTTCTGCAGGCATTCTCTCTGCAGGCGAACAACACTTTTTTTCTGTTTTGAAACGGCGAAAAAAGTCTGGTCGCGCATGCGTTGACGTCATTCAGAACCGAAGCGTGCGCAGCCATGTCCCCAAATTTTTCGATGCCGGGGTACATAATACTTTCGTTGTAGCCGGCATCCACAGCATCGAAAAAATATTTGGCGGTCAGGTGAACACCGTCAAAGAGTTTCTTTCCCCGGGAAGCACCCACGGCAAGCATACACCCCCGGCGCATTTTGGAATTGGGGTCCCTGAGTTTCAGTCGATACTTCCGTGCCCAGAAGGTCTGGCATCGGTCGATAAGCGCTTTGAGCTGGGCGCTCACATTGAAGAAAAAGACCGGAGATGCGGCGACAATTACATCCGCCCATCGAATCAGAGAATAGACGCTTGTTTTCATATCATCCTCGATGGGGCAATAGCCTTTTTTCTCGCAGACGATATATTCCTTGCAAGGAAGGATGTTCTGTCTGTCCACATGTATGGTATGGGTCAGGGCGCCCATCTTCTCAGCTTCCTTCATAACGGCATTGAGAAGATATTGGGAGTTTCCTTTTCGCCTGGGGCTCCCTTGAAGTCCGAGTACTTTCATGGATATCTGGTCCGCTTTATAAGAAATTCAAACGGTGCTCTACGGCGTTGCGCCACCCGCCTCCCCAGTCAATTGGCATGACGAAAAATCGATGGGTTTCCCACATGAGGAGCAGGTATGCGTCTTATCGAATTCGTCGGAGAAAATTTCCTTTTCCTCACCGCATTCGCTGCATTTGCAGGTGAACGATTTCAGATGCTTGAAATTGGCATACCCCGGGCAATGTTGTGGTGTCGTAGCCATGTTCCCTCCTCCTTGTATATCGGTCCTATGAGGTTTAAAATTTTTACCGCCGTACATCTATCGCCGTCAAGAAGGGGCTTTTATCTTCTGAGCGATATCGCGGCCATATTCCTGAGCCATTTGAATACCCCCGCCGAGGGTACTTGATTTCAGTCTGAGGGGCGATTTAACCAGGTTCATCTTAAAGATATTCACCATGGTATCGAAGATTCGATCCGGCGCTTCGCCGCTCCATCCGAAAGCGCCGAAAGCGCCCCCGGTCTTTCCCTCCAGCCCGGCTTTTTCAGCCAGAAAAAGTATGGTTTTCATTACCGGCAGCATGGCGCCGTGGTACGTTGCAGATCCAAGTACTACGGCGTCATAGCCTTGAAGATCACTCTCTTTCTTGATGGTGTTCGCGTTGACGACAACTGCCTCTTCACCCGCCATCCGGATCCCCTCCGCGATCAATTCACCGATGCGTTGGGTTTCACCCGTTCGGGTTGCACAAACAATCAATGCCTTGCTCATGGAGACCTCCGATCTTTCATAGCAATCTTCGCCGCAATCCAAATATCCCGGGCAGCGGGGACGCTATCGGTTATGCTTTCCACAATCCATGGATGTTGCAGTACTCTCTAGCCGTGATGTCCGTTGCTTCCACCATGAACGTTGCCTCGGGGGCGGCGCCGGGCGCCAGATACTGCCGGAGGACTTTTCCGTCCGCAATAATTTCTATCCATTCGATATAATGCTTATCTTCCATGGGATGGGCGACACTGCCGACACACACCTTTACGCCGCCGGGTACTTTCTCAATAACCGGAACATGCTTTTCCTTGGCGGCATCCACCGTATTTTCGGTCATAAGTGTCATGGATTCACCACAACAAACGAGCTCGCCACCACCGCCGTGAAGTACTTCAACGATATTTCCGCAGGCCTCACATTTGTATACTTCGTATCTTTCCGCCATTTTCATCTCCTTTTTATCTTTGTAGTTTTAAAAAAAATGACAATTGACCAATGACCAATGACCAATAACCAATGACTAATAATTCTCCCCCAGAAGCTCAAAATGGTCCCGGGGATGCGCACACGCCGGGCATTCATCCGGTGCATCGGTTCCTTCATGAAGATACCCGCAGTTGCGGCAGCGCCATACTACTGAATTATCACGTTTGAAAACCTTTCCGGCTTTGATGTTCTCAGCGAGGGCAAGGTATCGTTTTTCATGCTGTTTTTCAGCAACGGCAATGGCTTCCATGACCGCGGCGATCTCATCGAAGCCTTCTTCCCGGGCGATTTGTGCAAATTCCGGATACATTTCCGTATATTCATGGTTCTCGCCGGCGGCCGATGCCATCAGATTGTCCATTGTGTTGCCGATAACACCGGCTGGAAATGCGGCCTGTATTTCAACATCGCCCCCTTCCAGGAATTTAAAAAGCCTTTTGGCATGCTCCTTTTCCTGATTGGCCGTTTCTTCAAATATGGCCTGGATTTGAACGTAACCTTCCTTTTTAGCCTGGCTTGCGAAGTAGGTGTACCGGTTACGTGCCTGGGATTCGCCTGCAAATGCCGTCAGAATGTTTTTTTCAGTCCTGCTTCCTTTGAGATTTGGCACTTTGTCCTCCTTGATCCGATTTATTAATAGTTCCACGAGTAGTGGGAAGTAAATTTTCAGGGGCAATCCGTATTGTTATCCCACCAGCCCTTTTCCATATGTGCGGTTTTCTCTTTTTCGGCCAGCTGTTTCAGCTTATATGCGGAATCCCGAAGGATACCGTAGAGAATCCCGCATCCGACATCTTCCCGATCGGCGTCCCCCTGGTCCGCTAATGTAATCATATCGGCAACCAATGCAAGGGTTCGCATTATATTTTCATTGCATGCTCTCACAAAACATCTCTGGAATGCGTGTTAAAAATTAAATGATCGCGAAGGAAAAAACCGCGTTTCCGATGATTTGACTTTCTGATACTACTACAAGTTGTATGCCATTTGCAAAATATAGAATCCATAAAATTGTTCAACATGTTGAATTCATGTTGGATAAAAATTTTTTCCTTAGTCCGCCCCTTTCATTTTTTTATGTAGCGGTGAAACACCTGATGTGGCGCGAAAGTGGGGACGGGGATGAAAAATAATGATTTGTGCCGATACATTGTTTTGATAACTATTTTATAATACTACTAAATTTATACTGATGAATCATACTGTACTGTTTGCGGGACACTTTTGTATCATGAAACACTTTTTGGGGAGGGCAGCGGGACCAGGCATTGGCAGCGGTTTAAAAGGTATTATCTTGATACAGGCACGAGAAACGTTGTTCCGGTGGGGTTTAGGGACATTCGGTAGCTTTTCAAGGGACTTGATTTCAGGTTCCCGGACCGGAATAAGGTGGATGGTATAATACTTGCGTTGTCTAAATTAGGCGACAGAAAAACTGATATTAAAGGAGGTCATCATGTTTGGTATCAATGAGCTTCGAAAAAATACGGATCTGATAAACAATATCAATTGGGATATGACTCCTGAAGAGGCCGTCAGGCTTTACCTGGAATGGGGGAACAACTGGACCCGGGGGAACTATGTCATTCGGAGCAAGGAGGATGTTTCCTACTATTTTGTTGTCAATACGTGGGAAACAAAACCATTGGTATATCTTGTTCGGCGAAATTCCGAATCCGCGGAAGAGTTGGCGGAAATAGAATTGCCCCCCGGCCTGAAAGAGCGTTTTCTGGATTCCATCGGCCATAATAAAGGAGTATATTCGATTGAAGGGGAGGTCGGGGAGTGGCTGAAGGGAGAACTTCTTGGGGAGTAACACTAAGCCGAAAAAAGCGGAATTACGAAATCCGAATATCGAAATTCGAAATCAATTCATAAATTTGGTAATACCTTAAAAAAGCAAATTATCTCGCAAAGTCGCCAAGAAGAACGTTTTGTAATAATTAGTTTACTTGGCGATTTCTGCGTCTTTGCGAGAGGCACAGGCTCTTATCGGTTTGAGTTTCTGTCATCGGGGAATTTTATATTGTTTTGGATTTCGTTTCTGATTTCAATCCTGCTGTTTGTTGAGCTTTTTTAGGCCAGGTGACACAATGTTCCGTGAACATTCCGGGCAAAGCCCGAAAAACTCAAGCCGATGCCCGATAATGCGGTAGTCGGTTTTAAGGCTGATGTGATTTTCGATGTCATCCAAATGCGGCATGGGGGCGTTATCCACCCGGTCGCACAGATTGCATCGGATATGGTAGTGATCTTTCGGGTCGCCATCGAATCGCTTTATGCTGCCCCCGAATTCCAGCTTTTTGATTTCTCCCAGTTCGGAGAGCACTTCCAGGTTTCGATAAACGGTTCCAAGGCTGATGCGGGGAATCCGTTTTCGGACCACGTCGTAGATCTCATCCGCGGTGGGATGGTTCTCGAGCTTTCTGAGTTCTTCAAGGATCACCTTTCGCTGGCGTGTCATTCGGATGTTGCGTTTATCGGCCGTCATCGCTTCTCTTTCGGGATAAACTCACATTCCGCGGGGCCACAGTACTCACCGACATAGTCGGATTCGGGGCGGTAGAGCACCGGCTTAGGGGCTGCCAGGGCAAAATGTTCCTCCAGGGTGTGGGCACACCACCCGGCCATACGGGATACGGCGAACAGCGAAGAGAAGAGATCCACGGGAATACCCATTGCATAATAGAGCGGCGCACTGTAAAAGTCGACGTTGACGTAGATGTCCCGTCCTTTTCTTTTTTTAAACCCTTCTTTCCCCAACACTTCGAGTTGTTTCGCCATGTCGTACCACTTTGTTTCGCCTGTTCGTTCTCCCATTTTTTGTGCCATGGGCGACAGGATAAAACTTCTGGGATCGTCTGTTTTGTAGACCGCATGACCGAGTCCCATGATGAGTCGCCCGGCGTCCAGTTCCTGTTCCACGTAGGCGGCCACATTGGCGGGTTCTCCTATTTTCAGAAGCATTTCCATCACTCTGACATTGGCGCTGCCGTGAAGCTCGCCCGAGAGGGAACCCACTGCCGCCGATGTCGCGGCATACATATGCGCCCGGGTGGAGGCAACCTCTCTTGCAGCGAAAGTGGACGCATTGAATGAATGCTCCGCATGCAGTACGAGGCAACTGTCCATGAAGCCGGCTGTCTCCTCGTCAGGCCGCGTACCGAACAGCATGTAGAGAAAATTGGCGGCGTGGCTCAGGGTTTCGTCCGGCGCCAGCGGCGCTTTGCCGCTTCGAATGCGGTGCCAGGCGGCGACAAGGGTTGCGGTTTTGGCAACCAGTCGAACGGCCATATCAAACGCGGCGTTCTGGGATGATGACCGAATATTCGGATCATATGGCGCCAGCATGCTGATGCCGGCCTGAAGAACGTCCATGGGCATCGCATCGGCGGGAAATGTTTTGAGCGCATCCAGGACGCCGGAAGGCAGGGCCCGTTCCCGGGCAAGACGATGGCTGAAGGCTGATAACGCATCGGGATCAGGCAGTTTTTCATACAACAGCAGGTAAACGACCTCCTCGAAAGAAGCGTGGGTGGCCAGCTCCTGAATCAGGTATCCCCTGTAAATGAGTTTTCCCTCGTCTCCCCGAACATCGCTGATTTTTGTGCTCGCGACGGCAATGCCGCGCAGACCGGTATTTATAAAGTCTTTTCCTGTATTCATTGCGGACTCCTTGTTTCTGCTCAAACACTCTGTAATTATAGTAAAGATGGCGGTTGTTCCGGAAAAAGTCAAGTGTGAATACCTTCTATGGCAGGGTGATTTCGTTCTGTCATAAAAACAATAACAAATCGGAAAATTAGAGAAACTAATGGACAAAAGCCTTCGGATCGGCTATATGATTCACTATTGATCATCTTATTCGGAGGTTGCAGTGTTCAATCTATTGGAAATCGATGTTCGTCCAGTTGTTACGAGTGAAGACCGCCTTTTTCAAAAATTGATGCAGGCGCATCACTATCTGGGCGCTCTGCCAAAAATCAGCGAAACCATTCGATATGTTGCTACGTTCGACAGCAATTGGATCGCCCTTCTTAGTTTCAGTGCTGCAGCTTTAAAATGCTCGGTTCGGGACCGTTGGATCGGATGGAAATCTCGCCATCAATATGATCGGCTCAAGCTGATTGCAAACAATAGTCGATTTTTGATCCTGCCTGAATGGCATTTACCGAACCTGGCCTCCCGTGTTTTGTCATTGTGCAGGAAGAGATTGCAAAGTGATTGGCAACGCACCTTTGGCCACCCTCTTTTACTGCTGGAGACATTTGTCGACCCCTTGCGCTTTCGAGGCACTATCTACAAAGCGGACAATTGGATCTACTTAGGCGATACCAAGGGTTTCCGGAGAACCCGGTATGGTTACAGCGCTACACCAAATTCTCCGAAAATGGTTTTCGTCAAATCCTTGATGCCTCGTGCCGCCATGTTGTTGTCTCAATCCGTGCTTAACCCATCTTATCAAACCGGAGGCTCTAAAATTATGCTTACAGCTGACCAGATGCAGTCTTTACCTTACTTTTTTGAAAACATTCCCGATCCACGCCGAGCCCAGGGAAGACGTCATAAACTGCCTACGGTTTTGGCCATCGCCGCCGCCGCAACATTGTGCGGAATGCACGGATATCGGGCTATCTCGGATTGGGCTATAAACCTTAGCCAAAGGGCCCGTCGGCGATTTGGCTGTCGCTATTACAAAGGCCGATTTGTTGTCCCCAGCCTGAGCATTATCCGTGACGTACTCATCCGTGTCGATCCAACACATCTTGATGGTGCACTACAGCGTTGGAATAAGACGTATGCAAAACAGGACGAAAGCTTGGCAATTGACGGCAAAACAATGTGTAACGCCATTGATGACGAGGGACGTCAAATCCATATCATGAGCGCAATCGGTCATCAGAGCAAAACCTGCCACACCCAAAAAAAGTGGGTTTCCTCAATGTGGGAGACGACGGCTTAAAGCGAACAAATGAAATCAATACCGCCATTCCAATGTTGGATACCATCGACATTACAGGGAAAACCATTACGGCCGATGCCCTTTTGACCCAATGAAAAATCGGTTCTTATTTAGTCGAACAGCGCCAAGCCCATTATCACTTCACCGTTAAAAACAATCACCCCGGACTTTTTCAAGACATCGCATTGTACTTTGAAAACCGCCGGGAACCGGATTTTACACTCTGCGATCCTCCGGACCATGGCCGCATCGAAGTTCGTAAAATCTGGACAACAACGGAACTCAACAACTTCCTTAACTTCCCTCACGTCGGTCAGGCTTTTGTCATCCAACGCGAGTCAACAAATAAAAAGACCGGAAAATATTCTTGCGAAGTTGCGTACGGCATTACAGACAAAACCCCGATGCAAGCTGATCCTCGGAACATCCTTGAAACAAATCGCGGTCACTGGTGTATTGAAAACTCATGCCATTATATTATCGATTGGAATTACAATGAAGATCGAAGCCGTATACGCATCGGCCATGGCCCCGAAAACGTCACCCGCTTACGTCGTTTTGCCGTCGGTCTAATTAAATCCAAAGGCGTCCGCTCCGTTCCCCAAAAAATGGAACAGCTAAATCGCAATGTTCGTCTTGTTTTTGACTATCTAAAGATGACTAAAAATTCTACTGTTTCTATTTAGCGTCTTTAGAACAAATTTACCGTGCCTTCTATGGGCACTTGCTCGCATCAACAAACACTACAACAGTCAAAATGGAGGGTATTTGCGGTTGCCTGTGGATTTGATCGCGGGAGCGGGTGCTTGAAAACAGGGTGAGAAGCTGCTATTTTAAAAAAACAGTTTGGTTGTAAGATCACAGCCTCTTTTCTATCCCGATTATTTTTTGGACATAAGCCGTTTTATATTTAAAGGGTGCGATGATTCCGGTTCGAGTGAAACAGGGCTATCAATTAAAAATGGAGGGTGCTCCCACCCGGGATCTGGTTGTGCTCGACACACCGGCAAAGGTGGCCCTTCTTCCCGAAAAAATAGGGTTTATTCGGCCCCGTCTGGCCGTGTCGGCCGGTGACAGGGTAAAGGTCGGCTCGGTTCTGTTTTCAGACAAGAGAAATTCCGATATCGTGTTTTTGTCTCCCGGAACGGGCACAATCGAAGACATTCGGTTGGGGCCGAGGCGCGTAATTCAGAGTATTGTCATTGAGTTGGCTGCGAACGAAGACCGAGAGCATTTTAATGCCCTGGACGAACGCGGGCTTGCCGGCATGGACCGCGCTACGATGGTGTCGAAGCTGCTTTCCATGGGATTCTGGCCCCGGATTCGCACCCTTCCATTCCGGGATATCGCTTCGCCTGCCGCGCTGCCGCCGAAGATTGTCGTAACCCTTAATGACCTGGAATCTTTTTCTCCTTCGCCCGCGGTCTATTTGAGCGGCCGGGAAGATCTGTTTGTTTTTGGCCTGAAAGCCCTTGGCCGGTTGACTGAAAAGATTCTCGTGGCGGTCGGCACTGAAAACGCGGCGATGGGGAAGACCATTTTAGAGATGTGCCCGGAAATTGAGATCTGCACGGTTGACGGTGTCTATCCGGCCCTCGATCCGGGGGTTGTGGTGTATCATACCAAGGCCGGCAGGGAAGAGAACCGGTCGTGGTTTGTGGACGGGCAGGATGTATTGATGCTGGGCGAACTATTGACAACCGGCGAATACCCCACCGAACGGATCATGGTGGTTGCCGGCCCCATGGCCCGGGAAAAACGGCATGTGAAAACCCGCCTGGGAGTTCCCCTGGCGGATCTCGTCGGGAGTGCGGGTCTTTTAGAGGGCGCCTGCCGGTATGTCGTGGGAGGGGTGTTTACCGGTTTCCGCAGCGGTCCGGAAGGATTTATGGGGTTTTACGAAAGTGCCCTTGCCCTGCTTCCCGAAGGCGCGGACCGGGAATTTATGGCGCTGTTTCGGCCCGGTTACAATAAACCGAGTTTTTCAAGGACCTTTTTGTCCGTGTTTAACCGAAAACCGCTGGCGTCGAATTGCAGCACCCACGGCGAGGAACGGGCATGTATTGCCTGCAATTACTGCCCATCGGTGTGTCCCGTGGACATATTGCCCCAGCTTGCCTATAAATGCGTTCTGGCGGATGACATCGACGGCGCGCTTTCCCACGGGCTTCTAGACTGCGTGGCGTGCGGGCTCTGCTCCTATGTGTGTCCCTCGAAAATAGAGCTTTCCGAGGTCCTGTCAGCGGCCCGGGATAACTATTATAGAGAACAGTCACAATGAAAAAGTCCATTCAGAAAATATTCGACACCCAGCGCAGGCATTTTGAAGCGAAGGGCAGGTTCCATTCGCTGGCTTCTTTTTTCGAGTCGATAGAGACCGTATTTTTCGCCACCGACCGCGTTACCGAAACAGGTCCCCAGGTCCGTGACAGCCTGGATGCCAAACGATATCTGGCGCTGGTTGTACTCTCGCTTCTGCCCGCACTCTGTTTCGGTATTTACAACGCGGGGTACCAGGCCCACAAAGCCGCCGGCCTGGCGACAACATTTGTTCCGGTTTTTATCCAGGGAATGACCATTGTACTACCGCTGGTCATTGTCAGCTATGTGGTGGGCTTTTCCTGGGAAATACTTTTTTCGGCACTGAGAAAACACCCCGTCAGCGAAGGCGTCTTTGTAACCGCCATGCTCTTTCCCCTCACCCTTCCGCCCACAACCCCCCTCTGGCAGGCGGCCCTGGGGATCTCTTTCGGGGTTGTTATCGGAAAGGAAATTTTCGGGGGTACCGGGCGAAATTTTCTAAATCCGGCCCTTACCGGCCGCGCGTTTCTCTTCTTCGCCTATCCTGCCAGCATGGCCGGCGACAAGGTCTGGACGGCTGCTGTCCGCATGACGGATGCCGCCGTGGACGCGATCGGCAGTGCCACCCCGCTTGCCCTCTCCGCGGCGGTAAACACGACCGACGGAGTCGAGGCGGCCCTCTCCTCGGCGGGATATTCTTTTTCGACGCTGTTTTTCGGGCGATATCCAGGGAGCATTGGTGCCACCTCCACCTTTATGTGTCTGCTGGGGGTGATATTCTTAATCATTGTCGGTGTTGCCAATTATCGTATTGTACTGGGCGGTGTTTTGGGGATACTGGCAACCGGCGGTCTGTTCAATCTCCTTGCCGCCGACGCGGCTTCCTCCTTCTGGACCATGAATCCGCTTTATCATCTGGTGATGGGGGGGGCGGCTTTCGGCCTTGCATTTATGGCCACGGACCCGGTGTCGGCGCCGGATATGAACGGGGCTAAATGGATCTATGGACTTTTAATCGGAGGGTTGACCGTGGTGGTCCGTCTGTTGAACCCGGCGTTTCCCGAAGGGGTGATGCTGGCCATCTTGTTTATGAACCTGTTTGCGCCGCTGCTGGATCATGCAGCAGTTTCCCTGCGGCTGAAAAAACGGATGCCGAATGTCTGACGGTCTGAAATCATTATTGTTCGCGGTGGTGATGTGCATGGTCTGCAGTACGCTGCTGACCCTGGGCGCTACGGGTCTTCAGCGTTTTCAGGAGAAGAACATCCTGCTGGATAAACGGAAGAATATTTTACTTTCCGCCGGGTTGCTGGACGAAAAAAATATGGTCGGCCCGGAGGAGATAACCCGTATTTATTCAGAGAGTATTTCGGCGTTGTGGGTAGACGGAGAAGGAAATATCAAAAGCGAGGCCGATCACGGTTCAAAGGATCTGCCGCTCTACCTGTGCCGTCGGAGTGGCGCGGTGTTTGCGTATATCATCCCGTTTACTTCCAAAGGACTTTGGGGAAAGATTCACGGATATCTTGCTCTGGACACGGACGGATCGACGGTCAAGGGGTTTACGGTGTACCAACATCAGGAGACGCCGGGCCTCGGCGGCGAAATCGAGAAGCGGTGGTTTCAGAAGAATTTTTCGGGGAAAAAGATCGTTGACCGGAGCGGCAATTTCGTTTCCATTGCCATTGCCAAGGGTAAAGCAGCGAATGCAGTTCCCGAAACCCTGCAGGGGAATTATGTGGACGGTATCAGCGGCGCCACCCTTACGGGAAAGTTTCTTTCCGAGGGGTTGAAGGATGTTCTTCTGGCGTATGAACCGGTATCCATTGAGTTCCGTCACAATCGCATGAAGGGGCTGACGGACGAAGGGCACCCATGAATATTCGAAAAAGCGTAACATACAAGGCGATAGTCGAGGCTTTGTGGCAGTCCAATCCGATAACAAAGCAGACCCTGGGCATCTGTTCCGCCCTGGCGGTTACCGTTAAACTCGATACGGCTGTTGTTATGAGTCTGGCCCTGACCTGTGTGGTGGCCTTTTCAAATCTGATCATTTCCGCCATGCGAAAACAGATTCCCAGAAACATCCGGATGATTGTGGAGGTGATGGTGATTGCCACTCTGGTGATACTTGCCGATGAAGCGCTCAAGGCATTTCTGTATGACATCAGCAAGCAGCTCTCGGTTTTCGTGGGGCTTATCATAACCAACTGCATCGTACTGGGCAGGGCCGAGGCCTTCGCACTGGGCAACCCGCCCCTGCGCTCGTTTCTGGACGGGATCGCCAACGGTCTCGGATACAGCTCGGTTCTGATCGGCGTGGCGTTTTTCAGGGAGCTGCTGGGGTCCGGGACACTTCTGGGATTTCCGGTGATTCCCGGGTGGCTTTATGACGCCGGCTACCAGGATATGGGGTTGATGGTCCTGGCGCCCGGGGCGTTTATCGTCATCGGCCTGTTCGTGTGGCTGCAGCATGTCGTTCTAAAGACAAAAACTTAATGAACCACAAAGACACAAAGAGCACAAAGAACTACCTTGTCAAGATGTAAAAGCATATCGACCACAAAAGACACATGGAAGCGCAGCTATTGACGATCATATTGAGAGAAAAAATAAAAGTATTTTGTTATTCTTTGTGACCTTTGTGTCTTTGTGGTTCGAATTTTTTTGAAGTGGTAAAGGCGTTTTATGGAAAATCTTCTCAGTATCGCCATCAATTCCGTTTTTGTGGGCAATATCCTCCTGGCCTATTTCCTCGGGATGTGCTCCTTTCTGGCGGTGTCGAAAAATATCAACACCGCTTTCGGGCTGGGGATTGCCGTGGTGTTCGTGTTGACCATTACCACTCCGGTGAACTGGCTTGTTTACCGTTATCTGCTGGCGCCCGGGGCGCTTTCATGGGCCGGCCTGCCGGACGTCAATCTCTCTTTCCTCAAACTGGTGCTGTTTATCGCTGTTATCGCCGCCATGGTGCAGGCGGTGGAGATGGTGATCGACCGGTATTCCCCCGCGCTCTATGCGGCCCTGGGGGTGTTTTTACCTTTGATAACGGTGAACTGTGCAATACTCGGCACGTCGCTTTTCATGGTGGAACGTAACTATACATTCCGGGAGGCGGTGGTTTTCGGTTCCGGTTCCGGTGTGGGGTGGCTGCTTGCCATTGTCTCCATGGCCGCCATCCGCCAGAAACTCAAATATGCCGATGTCCCCGAGGGGTTGCAGGGGTTCGGTATCAACATGATCGTTACCGGGTTGATGGCCATGGCCTTTATGCTTTTTTCGGGGATTACGCTGTCGTGATCTATTTAATCAGCCTGACAGTATTTACAACCGTTGTCGCTTTTCTCGTGGGGCTGCTGCTGCTTATCGAGGCGCGGGTGGTCCGGAAGGGAAATTGCGCCATCATCGTCAACGGGGATGAGGAAAAACGCCTCGAGGTGCCTTCCGGCATGACGCTGCTTTCGGCACTGGTAAGCAACGATATTCTGCTGCCGTCGGCATGCGGCGGCAGCGGCTCCTGCGGGATGTGCCGGTGCAGGGTCGAATCCGGGGGGCGGGATATCATGCCCACGGAACTGTCGCATCTGAGCCGCGCGGAAATAAAGGACAATATTCGAATCGCATGTCAGGTAAAGGTTCGGGAGGATATGCGCATTCGAATACCCGAAGACATTTTTCACATCAAGCGATACAACGCCACCGTTGTCTCCAATGAAAATGTAGCGACGTTTATAAAGGAACTGGTACTCGAGCTGGATCCGGGTGAAGAGATCGAATACCGGTCCGGCGCCTATGTGCAGATCGATGTGCCGGAATATGAGGCCTCTTTCAGGGATTTCAACGTGGCCGAGAAGTTTCGGGACATCTGGGACCGCTTCGATCTGTGGAAGTTCCGGATAAAGGCGGAGGAACCGATCTACCGTGCTTACTCCATGGCCAGCTCACCCGGGGAAAAAAACCTTCGCTTCACGATCCGAATTGCCACACCGCCGCCTTCCGCGGGAGATGAAGCGCCTCCGGGCGTAGGATCCTCCTATGTGTTTCACCTGAATCCGGGGGATCGTGTCGTGTTGAGCGGGCCCTATGGTGATTTTTTCATTAAGGATACTGACCGGGAGATGTGCTTCGTGGGGGGAGGAGCCGGAATGGCCCCCATGCGGAGCCATATCTTTTATCAACTCAGGATGGCGAAAACCTCCCGGAAAATGTCTTTCTGGTACGGCGCCAGATCCAAGAAGGAGATGTTTTACGATGAGGAATTCAAAGAACTGGCACAAATGCACTCGAATTTCTCATATCACGTCGCGCTGTCGGAACCCCAGCCCGAAGACCACTGGGACGGTCTGGTGGGCTATATTCACCAATGCCTTCTCGACACCTATTTGAACGACCATCCGGATCCCACCGAAATTGAATACTACCTGTGCGGTCCGCCCCCCATGATTGAATCGGTGGAGAGAATGCTGGACGATCTCGGGGTGGAACCGGGAATGATTGCTTATGACAAGTTCGGATAGCGCATGGCATTCAGTAGCCGGTCATCACCGGATCTTTCATAATGAGATCGATAGCAGCGGCGGCGGTTTCAGCCGCCAGGGGAAATATCTTCTTGAGTGCTCTTACATGGCGAAGGTTGTCGGCCGTTCGAAGTACGAGCATCGAAAAATCACCCTCTCCCATGGCGCCCGGGGCGGTTACCTTCTGCCACGGTGTGCCGTCCGCCCAGGCATAGACGAGGGCCGCGGGTTTGATCAGGAGCGGACGGACGGAGAATTTCTCTTGCGCCATTTTTTCTGCGAGCGGGTAAAGACCTTCACCGACGGCAACCAGGGCGTCAAGCAGCCGGTCGGGCAGAAACTGGCGTTCGATGTCATTGGCGGTGTCCCGGTCGAAGACGAACATGGCGATGGCGGCCGCCAGCAGGGCCGGGTCCGACTGGGGGAATATGCCGTTTCGAAATCCTTCAGCGATAAAGAGCGGCTGATCCACCCGGAGCATGGCGGCCCATCTCCCGGTGTCGGTCAGGACGCCGGATTCAGTTGCATATCCGAGTGCCGTCAGGAAGGAAAGATGATGTGAAAAATCCTGCCATAGTAAATCACCCGATGATTCATGGGCCCGCTTCCCTCCCGTTTCTTTCCGTTGGAACCGGGCAAAGGACAGTTTCAGCAGATCTTCAACCTGGGACGGGGTGTGGGACAGCAGAAGATTGAGGACCATGGAAAAGTTAATCTGGATCTGACTGTCCACACTGGCGGGGGGGAGATCGAACAGTTTGGCCACATACGGAATATCCATGAATTTTCCGGGGATCGCCATGGCGAACCCGATTCGATCCATTCCCCGCCTGCCTGCCCGTCCGGTCATCTGGTGAAACTCGGTGGTGGTAAGGGGCAGAAAATCCTTTCCGTTGAAACGGTCCGAGTTCAGGAAAACGATGGTCCGGGCGGGAAAGTTTACCCCGGCCGCTACGGTCGATGTGGCGAACACGGCTTCCAGCAGCCCCTCGGTCATGAGCGTTTCGATAACGATTTTCCATGCGGGGAGCTGGCCGCTGTGATGTGCGCCCACGGCGAGGTTTTCGAGTTGCCACCGCTGGCGGTGCCTCGCGATATGGCTGCTCTGTTCGGCGAGCTGTCCCATACGCCGGCTCAGTTCGAGGCGCCTGTCCGATTCGGGCAGGTAATTCTTCCTGCACAGGTCGATGGCGCCGTCGCAGTCAGCGCGTGATTTCAGGAAAAAAACAGCCGGAAGCAGATTATACTTCCGGAGCACACGAATGATTTCCCCGAACGGGGGGAGTTTTCCGGGGCCCGAGAGGCGTGGCGGCCGGCGGGCGGATAGAAATTCACGGATGTCTTTGAACACCCGGTTTTTGTTGTTTTTTGCAGGCGTGGTCAGGGGCAGCAGCTTTCCGCTGGGGTGGAAAAATAACGGAAACAGAGGCACGGGGCGCCGGGTCTCTTCAATTACTTCACACGGTTTTCCCCGAACCGCTGAAAGCCATCGGGCGATCTGCCGTGCATTTCCGATGGTGGCGGACAGCATCAGCAGGGGAATCCTTGCGGGAAGATAAATCATCACCTCTTCCCAGACGACCCCCCGGTCGGGATCTCCCAGAAAATGGGCCTCGTCGAGTATCACCAGGTCCACGGCGAATGTTTCCCCCGATTCCATGGCATCATAAAGCTGGTTGCGAAGAATTTCAGTGGTACCGACAATGATGGGCGCGTCCGGATTTTCTTTTCGGTCTCCCGTGAGAATGCCGACGTTATCGGATCCGAAAAGGGTCGAAAACTCGGCATACTTGCCATTGCTGAGTGCTTTCAGGGGGGATGCATACCAGCAGCGGCCGCTTGCTCCATGGACGTTTTCCATGGCTTTCTGGGCAATCCATGTCTTCCCGGCCCCGGTGGGCGCGCTGACAAGACAGTCGGATATTGAAATGGCTTCGACTGCCGCGAGCTGAAACGGATCCGGTACAAAGGGCATTTTTTTCGGAACCCCGATTTGTTCGAAGACTTTTTTCAGCTTCGGGGATGCGGCCGGCCGGATAGGGGGGATGTCGGTTTTTTTGCCGGGCTTCCGTCTGAAGTGCCGGGGGGGACCCGACCTGGGGCGGTAGGGTTGTTTTTTTCTGGGTTTTGGGGGCATAGTTATAGGTGCTTAATCATTTCCCGAATCTGTTCCTTGGCGGGAGAATCGACATCATATGGCGCTTTTCCGTTCAGATCCGCTTCAATAAGGGCATCGTTGTAAGGGATGAAACCGAGAAATTCAAAATCGGGAAGATTTTTTCTGAGAAATGCTTCGTCGGTTTCGTTTCGAACTTTATTGCCCACCAGGGCGATTCGGTCCAGTTTGATCTCCGACGCCAGCCGCTGAATGTGTCCGGCGGTTTCAATACTTCTTCGGCCCGGTTCCACCACCACAATCAGTTTGTCCACCGCTTTAGCAGTTCCTCTGCCCAGGTGTTCGATGCCCGCCTCCATATCCATGACCACCACTTCATCCCGGGCCAGAACGATGTGCATGACAAGCACTTTCAGCAGTGTGCTTTCGGGGCAGATACAGCCGCCGCCGCCTTTTTGAACGCCGCCGAGCCGCATGAGCTTGATATTTTCAAAACGGGCGGAGAGTTTATCCGGAAGGTCGTCGACCTTGGGATTGAGCTTGAAAAAGGCGCCGATGCTGCCGGGCTGGGCTTCGGTCCTTTCATAAATAAGATCTTTCATTTCGGATATCGGTGTAATCTTATCCGCATCGGCAATGCCGATCGCCGCCGCCAGGTTCGCATCCGGATCGGCGTCGATGGCGAGGATGCGTTTTCCGTCATCGTTCATTGCCCTGATAAGGAGAGATGAAAAAGTGGTTTTCCCCACGCCGCCTTTTCCGCTGATTGCAAGTTTCATGACCCTGTTCCTTTCAAATTCTTAAATGTATAGATGCTTCCGCGGAATATAGCACAGGTATGGCGAACCTGAAAGAACAGCTTGAGGATTTGGTGTGATCCGGTTATGCTGCATAATTGATGAACCGGCAAAAAAAGATTAATCTCACACGAAGCCACGAAGCCACGAAGCCACGAAGGCACGAAGGCACGAAGCTCAAAAGATAACATGCTAATATTATGTTTTAATTGTGGCTTTACGGTTTTGAATGAGAAGAGTATTTAGGTGTTTGTTTTCGTGTCTTCGTGTGAGGTCTTTGTTTTTTCGATACTATCAATTTGAAAGGTTTCGACGATTTGATCAAAGCACCAGATACGTCACATGTGCCTATGATTCTGGCTCCGGCGGGAGGGAAACAGGCGTTTCTGGCCGCTCTCGCCGCCGAAGCCGACGGGATCTACTGCGGGCTGAAAGCACTTTCAGCCCGAATGGCCGCTATCAATTTTTCCATGGAGGAACTGGTCCCGCTGGCGAATCTGGCCCGTGAGAAAAATACGAAGCTTTTGATCACCCTGAACAGCCTGCTTAAACCGGGGGAAGTGAAAGATGCCGGTAAAATGGTAAGCACGCTTGTGGAAACAGTCCGGCCGGACGCATTGATTATACAGGATCTCGGATTTATACCATTGATTCGGCGGACGGGCTTTCCCGGTGAAATCCATTTGTCCACCCTGGCCAATGTCACGTTTGCCCGGGCCTTGAGCTGGTCCGGAATAAGCTCGGGGTGGACCAGGTCGTGATCCCCCGGGAGCTGACTATCGATGAGATAAAACTGATCGCCGAAAGCTGCCCGGAAGATCTCGGCCTCGAGATGTTCGTTCATGGCGCCCTTTGCTACGGTGTGTCCGGAAGATGTTACTGGAGCAGCTTTATGGGGGGGAAAAGCGGGCTTCGGGGACGCTGTGTTCAACCCTGCCGGCGGGTGTATACCCAGGAAAATGCGCGGGCCAAGTTTTTTTCCTGCATGGATTTAAGTGTGGATGTTCTTGCCAAGGTGCTTCTGGATATTCCCAGGATCCGCGGATGGAAAATCGAAGGTCGTAAGAAGGGGCCCCACTATGTCTATTACACTGTCAGTGCATACAAGCTGTTCCGCGATCATGGCAGGGATCCCCAGGCCAAAAGGGATGCCCTGGCACTTCTCGAAAGGGCGCTGGGTCGCCCCGGGACCCATTATAATTTTCTTCCCCAGAGACCACAGAACCCGGTGAACACGGCTGTGCATACCGGATCCGGGCTATTGATCGGCAGGGTGAAGGGGGGCGGCGGGAAAACCTTCCTGGCGCCGAGGGAGGCGCTTCTTACCGGGGATATCCTTCGAATCGGTTATGAGGACGAGTCGTGGCATAGAATCCAACGGGTTGGGAAATATGTTCCCAAGCATGGCCGGCTTCATCTCAAGCTGCCCTCCGGGCCCGGGTCCGCTGCAGGGACCCCCGTGTTTCTTGTGGACCGTATGGAAGCTGCGCTGAAGGATAAGCTTGATGAGCTTAGAGGTCAGATGTCAGAGGTCAGAGGTCAGAGATCAGAGGCTGGAGATCAATGGGCAGAGGGAAGAGGGAAGAGGGAGGAGGGAAGAGGCCGGAAGTCAGAGGTCGGAGGTAAGAAGAGAGGGGATCGCGGGAAAAAGAAGCCGCTGGAGATCGCGGTATATCATCGGCTGGTGAAAAAGCAGGGGCCGGTGGGGTATTGGCTTTCTCCGGAAACCATATCGGTTGTTTCGAGGGATGCTTCCGGGCGGATTTCGTGGTGGCTTCCGCCGGTTATATGGCCGGCGGATGAAGCGGGATGGGCGGATCTGGTGGCGCAGGCGGTTCGCGGCGGGGCCCGCCGGTTTGTACTGAACGCGCCCTGGCAGGCGGCTTTTTTCCCGCGGCCCGGGAAATTGCAGCTTTGGGCCGGCCCGTTCTGCAATACGGCAAATGCCATGGCTTTGTCGGTGCTGAAGGATCTCGGCTTTTCCGGGGCCGTTATAAGTCCGGAGCTGGGGGAAAAAGAGTTGCTGGCACTTCCCGGGGAGAGCCCGATTCCCCTTGGGATCATTGTGGCCGGGGGATTCCCCTTAAGCATTTCCAGGAGCTTGTCCGCAGAACTCAAACCGGAAGCCCTTTTTATCAGCCCCAAAGGTGAGGGGGCATGGGTAAAAAAGCACGGGAGTGACTACTGGGTCTTTCCGAATTGGAACCATGACCTGACCGAGAAACGCCCGGTGCTTCAGGCGGCGGGGTTTAAGCTGTTTATTTCCCTGCGGGAATCGGTTCCAAAAGGGATTAAAATGAAAAATCGGCCGGGGATTTGGAACTGGGATGTGGGGTTGATGTAGGCGTGAGCTGATATTTAATATCCTGCTTAACCAACGTTTCGAGCTGGGCATCAAAGTAGGGCTTTTTACAGTCCACGGTATCGATTTTTCCATTCCGAAGGAAGGTCATGAACCGACATCCGCCGAAACACATGGGCAGGTATTCACAGTGCAGGCATGACTCGTTTTTCCAGATATCCAGTTTATAGGTATCCGAATAGCCTCTTGTCCCGGTCCCGACAGTGCCGATCACAAACTGCTCGTGCCCGAGGAATCCCGGGCACTTGTAGATGTCCCCGTTGTAATTCACCACGAATTGATCCCGATGCTCGATGGCGCAAAGCATGGGACCGACCTTGGGAGTGTTGTAACCCCGCTTGAGGATCTCTTCCCGGAGCAGCTTTTCAGCGTCAAGAATCCACGGGTCGTTGATGGAGAGGCAGCCGGTTCGATGTTCCGGCAGGGCGCCGCCCGATTCCTCCGTGTCCATAACAGGGTCAAATTTCACGATGCCAAGACGGTCCGATGTCAGCCCCCTCGACTCCAAAATGTCCAGAAGCGAGACAAATTCCGGATAGGTCTCCCGGGTGTAATTTCCGCCGACACTGATTTTGAAAAGATCATGGCAGCCTTCCACGTTTTTCAAAATGATATCGAAGCTGCCTGCGCCGGAGGAAAAGGGCCGATATCGATTATGAATATGTGCCGGACCATCCAGGGTCACTTTAACGGACCGGAGGCCGAGGGCGGCAAGTTTTTCCGCCGCGGATCTTTTGAGCAGGCTGCCGTTGGTGATCATGGTGGATAAGTAAGTGATGTGTTGACGCTCGGCAAATGATTTCAAAGCGGTTGAGATCTGTTCGATAAGGGGGAGGCTTAAGAGTGGCTCGCCGCCATAAAAGTCAACTATCAGGGCCTCCTTTTGGTCGGTGACGCGGGTTTTAATGAACTGGAGAAGTGCATCGGCCGTTTCAGCCGTCATGTATTTGTGCCCTTTTCTGCTCCCTTCATAGCAGTAAGTGCAGGAAAAGTTACAGTCGAGGTTCAGGACTATCGTTACATTCAGGGTGGTGTTCAGATTGTTTTGAATATCGATGACGTCGGGCATTTTCCGGATTTCAGTACCCCGATCTTGAACAATAACACCTTGTTCTAAAAGTAACTTTTGTTCCTCACGGGAAAGGGCGCCGTTCCGGATGGATGTAAGGATGGACCTGTCCAGCAGTATTTTGCCGGCGGTTTTGGTGGAAAAAAAAAGAACCTGGTCCGCCCTGCCGTCAGCAGGAAAAATTTTGCAGAAATGAGATGTCTCCATTTTTAGAAAACCAATGAAAAAGGGAGGTTTGTGACCTCCCTGAATTCATGATGCGTTGCATCCGCGGCTTGATGTTACCAGAACCTGAGCGGGAAAATCGCTACCGTACAGCACGTAAAACGTTCTATCCCGATACCTTTATCAATTGCCTTTCCCTTCTCAAGAATGACAATCCGTTTTCCGGTATCCTCTTTTTTCGTTGCTTCTTTTTTCATGGGGCCTCCCTTTCGTTTGTGCGGTTACTTGCCAGTTACAGGTTTAGAAAGCAATTCGCATGCCGCCCTCGACCCAACGAGACGGATTTTTTGTATCGCTGATAAAATATTGAGATCCGTCAAAAAGATTATGGGCTTTGAAAAAAAGAACGGTCTGGAGTTTTTTTGAAATAGAGAAGGTTTTACTGAACGTCAGATCCCAGATGATGTCATCGAAGTTGGGTTGAGAATATCCCTCGCTATCGGAATCTTCGTAATGACCTGTAAGCTGGGCCTTGAATGTGCGCGGGCGGTCATATGTTATCATCAGGTTATATGCAAATTGATAGGTATCACTATCCGTTGTGCTGTCATTTGTATCGTAATCGACATAAGTTCCGGATGCTCCGAAAGAGAAATCCTTTATCGGTTCCGTTTTCAGGACGAAATCGATCCCCCTTCGTTGAAGGCTCCCCGAATTGATAAAAATCCCCCTGCCGGCAGTGATGGGTGACGCTACGCCTGTCAGGGCGTCGTCCAAATCGTAAAGGAACAGTGTCGTTTTAATACGGAGCATGGAGAGTACGGAGGTTTCAAATCCGGCCTGGTAAGACCAGACCTCTTCGGCATCCAGGTCGGGGTTGGGGTCTAAATTGAGCCCGCCCCCTTCGGAGAAGCCTAGGGGCGGATATTGAAATCCTCTTGAGACGGTTCCGCGGAAGATCAAATCCGTTCCGGGTTGAAAGGTGATCCCCAGGCTGGGGCTGAAAAAAGAACCGCTTACCGTATTGTTATCAAACCGAACCCCCGGTGTTATGGCCCATTTTCCTATGGGAATGGTATCGTTTACATAGGCGGCCCATGAGAAAACGTCCGGTTTGGTCCGGCTCAATGCCGGTACACCATACGCCTGGAAAATACTGCCGGTCCGGATGGTTTGCACAAGGTTTCCCTGGTTGATTTCCGCGCCCATAACCACGGTTTGCTTGGCGGGCTCCCAGACAAACCGGGCGGTGGCGCCATAAGTCTCTTCATCATGATCCGTGTTGGTCACTAAATCACCGGCGGGCCCATAGTATCCCAATCCCAGGGAATTGCTGTTTAAATTCAGATTTTGGGACAGGTAATGTCCGGAGATGTTGAGGGTGGAGCGGGTTGTAAGATCGATATTCAAGGCGGTATCGGCATATATGGCCTTATTATCTGAATCCGATCGATAGTCCTCGCTCGGGAAAGATCCGTGGTCGTTTTCCGGTTCGCTGTAGCCGAAGCTGAAGTTAAGATCGGCATCTTTGCCAAGGGCCATGTCAAATTTTGAAAACAGCGATACGGAGTTCATGTCGCGATTGTCCCGAAGACCGCCGCTCTCCTGTTTCCCGGCATAAAGATAATAACCCAGTATATTCGTTTTCCCGAAAGCCTGGGCGCTTGCATCCAGGCTGCCGGATTCTCCATAGGAAACCTGAACACTGCCGTGGGGCGCTTTGTCCCGGCCCGCGCGTTTGGTAATGATGTTGATAACACCTCCCAGAGAAGATCCCCAGGCCGAGGAGGCCGGCCCTTTGATTATCTCGATGCGATCGATGATGCCCACCGGAATGGTACTGGTTTCAGCGTTGCTGCCGGAGAGAAAATTCCAGCGGATACCGTCCAGGAGAACTACCACATGCCGGTCCGCGGATCCCTGAATGGACAACAAGGCGTTGGCTCCAAAGTCCCGGCTGGAGCTGACAAAGACGCCGGGCGACAGCCGCAGCACTTCCGCTACGGTATGGGCGTTCATGTCATCGATCTCTTCGGAGGTGATGACGGTGATATTTTCAGCCACCTGGTTGATCGGCTTGGGGTAGCGGGTGGGGGTGATTACCAGATCTTTTTTCTCGTAGAACATTTCGAGCATGCGCATTTCTTCGGGGGACTGGGCGCGGCCCACCGTACACAGGAAGAAAGAGAGGAGGAGCATCAGGGATATCTTCTTTTTCATATTGTTTCCATATCGCAGCATGCAATCAGTATTTGATCGTGATTCGCATGTCTATTTCCATACGTTGAAAGTGAGGCGTATTCTTTTGCTTCTCGGGCAACATTATCGACAATATGTTGATTTACTGTCTTGCGGGAAAAATATTGCCCAAAACAACGGCGAAGGAGAAAGAGCCATTAGAGTATTAAGTGTATTATTTGATTCCTGGCCCGCCGTTTCCTTTTTTTTTCTTTTTATATTGTACCCGATAAGTCTATCATGTTAACTTAATTATCAAGTATGGTTGAAAGATTCAACTTAAAAAGCGTCTGCACTTTACAATACCTTGAATTATATGGGAAATCCATCATCCAGGTGGCGTGACATGGTATTGCGCCTGATTCTGACACTGCTCCTTTTAACAATTGCTTCTGTTGCGTCCGCCCGGGATCGTATCGTTGCGGTTCAGAGCATTTCGATCCCACCCTACGAGGAGGCTGTGACGGGTTTTTCCGAAGTCTGTCCGATCTCCTTATCCCGTATCTTTTTGACGGATACGGACAAGGCGACGCTTGCGAACAGAATTGCTCGAAAAGATACGGATCTGATTCTGGCCGTCGGGCTGGATGCTCTCAAGGCGCTTGAAGGCATCCATGATGTTCCAATCGTTTATGTGATGTCACTTTGTCCGGAATGTGGTTTTGCGGGCAGAGAGAACGTTACCGGTGTTAATATGAGCCCATCCGTTGCGGTTCAGTTCCAGAAGATACGGGAGATACTTCCCGAAATCCGTCACGTCGGCGTAGTGTTCGACCCCGCGCAAACCGGCCGATATATTCAAGACGCCACGGCCTCGGCCCAGTCCCTGGGGATGGAGATCCTGGCCGGACCGGTAACAACGGCCCGAACCGTACCCTCCAAATTGCTCAGCATTCGCGATCGGGTGGAGCTTATCTGGATGGTCCCGGATGTTACGGTGATGACGTCCCAAACCATAGAATATTTTATTCTGTTTTCCATGGAAAACAGAATTCCGCTTGTGGCCTTTTCGGAGAAATATCTGCGAATGGGCGTGTTTATGGCTTTCGGGCTTGACCCGGTGGATATGGGGCGGCAGGCGGGAGAAATGGCTAATCTCATACTTTCAGGCACGGACCCCGGCAAAATATCGATCCAGGACGCCCGGACGGTATCAGTAACCGTCAATCGGACCATGGCAAAGAAATTCGGTATTCGTCTTGATGACGCCCTGTTGAATACCGTTGGAATTGTGGAGTGATATGCTGATGGGGTTTCTGTACGCCAAATTCAGGGAGAGTTTGGGAGCCCAGGTCTTTTTTACATTTACGGTGCTTATTTTTTTCATCTGCGTTTCCTTCATCGGATTGCATGTGAACCGGCAGCATACCACTCTTGTTTTCGATTGGGAGCAGAACGGGAAACTGCTTGCCAATATTTTGGCCTACCAGTCACGAATCGGTGTTTTTTCGGAAAATGAAGAGATTCTGAAGGCGCCCGTGGAAAGTCTTTTCCAGCAGGGGACGATTCTCGAGGCAGCTGTTTACAATGCGGATGGAAAACTGATCCTGCGGGAAGTTCGGGCGCGCGACGACGCCCCGTCGCCGGCGTCGGAACCGGGGCTTTCAGCTGAAGAAAATATTTTCAGCCGAATGTCCGACGCGGCCTCTTTTCTTGTTTTCCAGCATGAAGATACCATGGTTGTCTGGGCGCCGGTAATGTCAGGAAGTACGTTGCCCGCCGGCGAATCGCCATATTTTGAGAATGGGGGAAAAGAGCAGAATAACCTTCCCATGGGATATGTGGGCATCATTCTCGATAAATCACCTTTAAAAAGGCAGTATCGGGAAGTGATTTTCAATGCCGCGGCAATGGGCATTGGTTTTCTGGCATTAGGTGCTCTGGTGACATATTTTCTTGCCACGCGAATCAGTCGACCATTAAAGCAGTTGACCGAGGGGATCCGGAAATTCGCTCGTAAAGAGGAACACGAAAAGCTGTCGGTGGAGACCCCGAATGAAATCGGCAAGCTGGCCCAGGCTTTCAACAAAATGGCCGAGGATCTGGACAAACGGGAGACCGAAAAGTGTCAGTTGGAACAGCAACTCCGGCAGACCCAGAAAATGGAGGCCATCGGCACGTTGGCCGGCGGCATTGCACACGATTTTAATAATATCCTGGGTATTATCAGCGGTTATTCAGAACTGGCAAGCATAGACGCGCCGGAGGGTTCCCGGATCAGCAAATGCCTGAAGGAAATATTTACCGCCGGGAAGAGGGCCCGGGACCTGGTTCAGCAGATTCTTACGTTCAGCCGCCAGGGTGCGAGTGAACCCAAGCCGTTACAGATTGGTCTGGCCGTGAAGGAAGTCATGAAAATGCTTCGGGCCACCCTTCCAAGCACAATCGAGGTGAAATATACGATTCCGCGAAAGCTGCCTGCCGTTGTGGCGGATCCGATCCAGATCCATCAAGTCGTAATGAATTTATGCACCAATGCGGCGCATGCCATGCGGGAGAAAGGCGGCAGACTCGAAGTTTCACTTGAAGAGGTGATGGTGGATGCATCGATGATGACCGTGAACTTTAAACTGATGCCGGGCAGGTACCAGAAGCTCAAGGTCAGTGATACCGGTCACGGTATGCCCTCCGATGTGATTGACAGAATTTTCGATCCGTTTTTTTCGACCAAGGAGCCCGGAGAAGGGACCGGGCTGGGGCTTTCGGTGGTGCATGGCATTGTGAAGAAGCATGGTGGTGATATCGATGTGAAAAGTACTCCCGAAGAGGGAACCACATTTGAGGTTTACTTCCCGTCAATAGAGCAAGCAGCTGAAGAGCCGGACCAGGAGACGGAAGCACTGCCCACCGGAAATGAACGGGTCCTGCTTGTGGATGACGAAACAGCAATGGCTGAAATGGAGCGGGAGATGCTCGAGAGTCTCGGATATAAGGTAACGGCTCGGACGAACAGCGTGGAGGCATTCGAGGTATTCAGCGCCCAACCGGATCAATTTGATCTGGTGATAACGGACATGACCATGCCGCTCATGACTGGTGCGGAATTGTCCAGAAAAATTTTGAAGCTTCGGCCGAATATGCCGATCGTGCTGTGTACGGGGTTCAGTGAAAAGATTCAGGAAGAAACCGCCAAGTCCATCGGAGTGCGCGAATTTTTGATGAAACCGATAATCCTTCGGGATATCGCCCAGATTATCCGGCGCGCGCTGGATTCGCCGCAACCACCGAAAGAGACGGCGGCTTAAGCCCCACCATTTCCTATTTGTTTGTCGACAGCGGATTGGGCCTCTTCTGGTCGATGCCGCCTTTGAGTTTTTTTTCGATTTCGGCAAAAAGCGTTTTTTTCTTTTCTTCCTGCTTGGCTTTGAAAGACTCGATCTCCTTTTCCTTGGATCGGTCTTTCCGACTTGTCTGGAAGGCCCTGAGTTCCTTGTCTAAATGTGATTCCTGGATGCCTCTGGGGATCTGCTCGAGCGCTGTGTGATCTTTTATGGAAAGCCGGGTGCCGAATGTACCCTCTACAATTTCGATAATGTCCGATTCCTTGAGCTTCCGGCAAATCATATATCCCTGCTCAAGGGTATACCGAAGCATTCGGCAAACTTCCTCGATGGAAGGCGGAGCGCTTTGCTGATGATCCAGCACTCGAATGGCCGATACAACCAGATGAGCTTGTGAATATTGATCTTTTGTTTCCATATAGTGCCATCCCTTATCTTGACATCTGTTTCCAAGGGGAGTACTAACATTTGTCATAATTTTGTCAAGAGTCCTTTCATCAGACAACCTGTCTACAATGGTCTCGGAAAATCAAGGGAATAACCTGTAATACAATAAAAATAGCGGGGGGATCAAATGTCCGAAATAGTAAACGTGAAAGCAAGGGAAGTGATCGATTCCAGAGGAAATCCAACCGTTGAAGTGGACGTGGAACTCGCCTGTGGCGCATTGGGGCGTGCCGCGGTCCCTTCAGGGGCCTCTACCGGCACCCGGGAAGCGCTGGAGCTTCGAGACGGCGATAAGGGGCGATTCGGCGGCAAGGGGGTGACCAAAGCCGTGAAAAATGTCCTGGATATCATTCTGCCCGGTATCGAAGGGATGGATGCCGCCCATCAGATGGCTTTGGACAACCGACTTATCGAACTGGACGGGACCCCTAACAAGTCGAAACTTGGCGCCAATGCGATGCTCGGGGTTTCCATGGCGTCTGCCCGGGCGGCGGCCGCCGCCTATGGCCTTCCGTTATACAGGTATATCGGGGGGGTCAACGCCAGATACCTCCCCATGCCGATGATGAATATTGTTAACGGCGGCGCCCATGCCGCCAACAACCTGGATATTCAGGAATTCATGATTATCCCGATTTCCGCGGAAAGCATCGTTCAGGCGGTGCGGATGGGGGCCGAGACGTTCCACAGCCTGAAGAAACTGCTTGGGAAAAAAGAGTTGAGCACCGCCGTGGGAGACGAAGGCGGGTTTGCCCCGAACCTGGAATCCAACGAATCGGCCATCCAGTTGATTATTCAGGCTATCGAATCGGCGGGGTATTCTCCGGGAAAGGATATCGGAATTGCCCTGGATGCCGCTGCCAGCGAATTTTTCGAAAACGGCAAGTACAATTTGGCATCAGAGGGAAAACAACTATCTCCCGAAGAGATGATCGATTATTATGAGGCGCTGATTGACAAATATCCCGTTTTCTCCATTGAAGACGGTCTGGCGGAAGGCGATTGGGAAAACTGGACACTTATGACGGAACGGATAGGCACCTCGATTCAAATCGTGGGGGATGACATTTTTGTTACCAATCCCGAAATTTTTGCCAAAGGCATCGAACAGGGCGCTGGCAACAGCATACTTATCAAACTGAACCAGATCGGGACGGTCACCGAAACCCTGGATGCCATCGAGATGGCCAAGCAGGCCGGTTATACTACCGTTATTTCCCATCGATCCGGGGAGACGGAGGATACGTTCATCTCGGACCTTGTGGTGGGTGTCGGTGGCGGGCAGATCAAAACCGGTTCCATGTCCCGCAGTGACCGGGTTGCCAAGTACAATCAACTCATCCGGATAGAAGAAGACCTGGGGGCGAGCGCGAAGTTTTCCAACCGGTTGTTTATCTCAGGAGAATAGGGTTTTAATGGTAAGAAGGGCGGGCAAAATCAAGAAGAGGACAATATCCTGTTTTTTTTTAATCCCGTGCCTGCTTTTTTCCATTGTTTTTCCCGCCCGGGCATATGTGCTGCAGGGGCCTCACCTGCTTCTGCTCATGACGAAAAATCTTGGATCGGCTTCAAGCCTGGTGGTTCACCAAAGGATCCTGATATACAATGATACCGATCCGAACGTCCAGGCGGAAGTACCGGAAACCCTGACCTTCAGCTTCTCGAACGCATTTCGTTCAGAGAGCAAATCCCCCCGGCTGAACCGAATTCATGTGGAGGCCCTGAACAGCGCCGTTACCATTCTCGATGATAAGGTGAGTATCCAGGGGGAAACCCTGTTTGACCGGTATATAGCGCCCCTTCTTTTCCACTCCCGCATCCTGCTTCAAAAAAAGCTGTCCAACAGCGGTATCAATCCGATGGTATCGAGCCTTGGGCGTTTTGACGGGGTGCCTGTTTATGTGATCGGATCTCACTATCCGGACATGTTACAGCCCCAGCTCTGGCTTGATAAAGAGACCTTTCGTCCGGTCCGGCTGCTGATACCGGACCCCGATGGACAGGGGGGGATTCCGGGGCTGGAGTTCAGGTATCTGAAGTGGCAAAAAAACAGAAAACTGTGGTATCCGATGCGCATTCAGTGTTATCAGAATGATCGGTTGATCAGGGAGATGATTGTCGAAGAGATAATCATGAATCCTTTGATTCCCGACAATGTCTTTGATATTGACGGGTTGAGGGCTCAATATGAGCCGACAGATGTTCCGGGGAATGAAACGCCATCCGCCGAAGTGCCAAGCGATATCCAGAGAACGCTGGATGATTTCAAAAAACGGTACGAAGAATAATGACGGGAACCGGTTTTCCATAGAACGCTGGATGATTTCAAAAAACGGTACGAAGAATAATGACGGGAACCGGTTTTCCATAGAACGCTGGATGATTTCAAAAAACGGTACGAAGAATAATGACGGGAACCGGTTTTCCATAGAACGCTGGATGATTTCAAAAAACGGTACGAAGAATAATGACGGGAACCGGTTTTCCATAGAACGCTGGATGATTTCAAAAAACGGTACGAAGAATAATGACGGGAACCGGTTTTCCATAGAACGCTGGATGATTTCAAAAAACGGTACGAAGAATAATGACGGGAACCGGTTTTCCATAGAACGCTGGATGATTTCAAAAAACGGTACGAAGAATAATGACGGGAACCGGTTTTCCATAGAACACTGGATGATTTTAAAAAGCGATATGAAGAATAACGGCTGAGGGAGGGATATGAACAAATACACGAAATATATATTCGTTACCGGCGGAGTACTCTCTTCACTGGGAAAAGGGCTTGCTTCCGCCGCTATGGGTGCACTTCTGGAGAGCCGCGGATTGACGGTGACCATCCAAAAGCTGGACCCATACATAAATGTGGATCCGGGGACCATGAATCCATTCCAGCATGGTGAAGTGTTCGTTACCGATGACGGTGCGGAAACCGATTTGGATCTTGGCCATTACGAGCGCTTTACCCAAGCCAGTCTTGGCCAGGGCAATAACTATACTACCGGAAAAATTTATGATGCGGTCATCGCCAAAGAGCGACGGGGGGATTATCTTGGCGGAACCGTCCAGGTAATTCCTCATATCACCGACGAAATCAAGCAGTCCATTCGAAAGGTCGCGGATGGCGTGGATGTGGTGATCGTGGAGATCGGCGGCACCATCGGCGACATCGAAAGCCTTCCGTTCCTGGAGGCGATTCGTCAGTTTAAAGCGGATGTCGGCAAGGAAAATGTCATCTATATTCACCTGACTCTGGTTCCCTACATCAAAACGGCCGGAGAGGTGAAAACAAAACCGACCCAGCATAGCGTCAAGGAGCTTCGGAGTATCGGCATCCAGCCCGATATTCTTCTGTGCCGGGCCGATCGTTATCTGTCCAAGGATATCAAATCCAAGATCGCTCTCTTCTGTAACGTCAGCCAGGATGCGGTTGTTACGGCCAAGGATGTGGGCTGCATTTATGAAGTGCCGTTGATGTTTCACAAGGAAGGACTCGACGCAAAGATAGTGGAACTGCTCCATATATGGACCCGGGCGCCGCGGCTGGGGCCATGGGAAGATCTGATCGAAAAGATAACATCCCCGAAATTCGATGTGACCATTGCCATCGTGGGTAAATATGTCGATTTGACCGAATCCTATAAAAGCCTCAACGAGGCGTTGAGCCATGGCGGTTTCCCCAACGACTGCCGGGTGAACCTGATGTTCGTGGATTCCGAAAAAATCCAGGACGACAACTGTGAGGAACTGCTCGCCGGCGCCAATGGCATCCTGGTTCCGGGGGGATTCGGTTCCCGGGGAATAGAGGGAAAGATCCGTGCCGTCAGGTACGCCAGGGAGAACAAGATTCCCTATTTCGGGATCTGTCTCGGCATGCATATGGCCGTGATTGAATTCGCCAGGCATGTGGCGGGAATGGAAGGCGCCCATGGCGAAGAGTTTGATGACAAAACGCCATTCCCGGTTATTTACCTTATGACGGAGTGGTACGACGAAAAGACCGGGCGGCAGGAGCACCGGGATGCGGATTCGGACAAGGGCGGCACCATGCGGCTGGGGGCCTATCCGTGCACCCTGATCGAGGGATCTCTGGCAAAAACCGCTTACGGGCAGACCGACATCTCCGAACGGCATCGTCACCGTTTTGAATTCAACAACGCTTACAAGGAGAAGTTCGAAGCATGCGGCCTTTCGGTCAGCGGGACATCACCGGACGGCAGCCTGGTGGAGATCGTCGAAATTGCGGATCATCCATGGTTTCTCGGTTGCCAGTTTCACCCGGAATTCAAATCGCGTCCCATGTCGCCGCATCCGCTGTTCACCTCTTTTATCAGGGCCGCTCTGGATCAGGCACTGAACAACGCATGAGGTTCCGATGGAACTGAACTTTTCAAGCGCCCTGGTAACCGGCGGCGCCGGATTCATCGGGTCTCACCTGGTGGACGCGCTTCTCGAGGCCGGTTGCAGGGTGACCGTTATCGACAACCTCTCTACCGGGCGCATGAAGAACCTGGATTCGGTCATGGACCGCATCGCCTTTGTTCAAGGGGATATTCAGGACGAAGACCTTCTTCTCGATGCCGCCAAAGGATGCGAGGTGATTTTCCACCAGGCGGCCGTGGTATCGGTTCCCCTGACGGTGGAAGATCCGGTCGGCTCCGCGGCGGTGAACGATCTGGGCACGGTGAAGGTGCTTGATGCCGCAAGACGCAACGGCAGTCGGCGCATCGTCCTGGCAAGTTCCAGCGCGGTTTACGGTGATGATCCGACGCTTCCCAAAAATGAAACCCTGCCGACCAAACCGCTCAGCCCCTATGCGGTGCAAAAACTGACCGGTGAATACAACGCCCGTCTCTACAACGACCTTTATGGCCTCGAGACCGTGTGCCTTCGTTATTTCAATGTATATGGTCCCCGGCAGGATCCTTCCAGCCCCTATTCAGGCGTCATCTCTATTTTCATGGCCAAGGCGTCCGAGGGGCAGGCGCCCGTGATCTACGGAGACGGTTCCCAGTTTCGGGATTTTATTTATGTCCGGGATGTGGTTGCCGCCAATCTCCTGTCGGCGAGTGTTCCCGGAGTGGGGGGGGGGGTGTTCAATGTGGGCACCGGGCGCCATATATCGATCAACCAGGTCTGGGAAAAGGTGCAACGCCTGGGCGGTTTGTCGCTCAAACCTGACCATGGGCCGCCCCGGGCCGGGGATATTCGGGAATCCGTGGCCGATATCGGCCTGGTGACATCCTCTATCGGGTTTGATCCCGCCTGGAATTTCGGAGAGGGGCTGGAAAAAACATATACATGGTTCAAAAACGATCAGAAACGGAGCGAGTAGAGAGATGGCATTTCCATTCAAGCGTGCGATTGTTACCGGAGCGGCGGGATTTATTGGATTTCACCTTTCAAAACGGCTGCTTGAAAATGGTGTGGCCGTAACGGGCATCGACAACCTGACGCCGTATTATGATGTGAATCTGAAAAAGGATCGACTGAAACAGCTCGAGGCGTTCGACGGTTTTTCCTTTTGCCAGGAAGACCTTTCCGATAAAGATGCCATCGATGGAATTTTCCGCCGGTTCGAACCGGAAGTGGTGGTGAATCTCGCCGCCCAGGCGGGCGTGCGCTATTCGCTGACAAATCCCCATGCGTATGTCACGAGCAATCTCGTGGGGTTTGTGAATATTCTCGAATCCTGCAGACACAATGGGGTGAAGCACCTGGTGTTCGCATCTTCCAGCTCGGTATACGGGGCCAACACCCGGATGCCTTTCAGTGTCCACGACAATGTGGATCATCCCGTATCCCTGTATGCTGCCACTAAAAAATCAAATGAACTGATGGCCCATACTTACAGCCATTTATATGATCTTCCCTGCACCGGCCTCCGGTTTTTTACCGTCTACGGGCCCTGGGGACGGCCGGACATGGCCCTTTTCCTTTTTACCCGGGCGATTCTGGAGGGCAAGCCCATCAAGGTATTCAATCACGGTAAAATGCAGCGGGATTTCACCTATATCGACGACATTATCGAAGGGGTCGTCAGGGTAATGGCAAAGCCGGCGGAAGCCAACCCCGACTGGAAGGGCGACAGTCCCGACCCCGGCACCTCCTATGCCCGGTATCGCATCTACAACATCGGCAATAACAGCCCTGTAGAGCTGACACACTTTATTGAGGTGATCGAGAAGACCCTTGGGAAAGAGGCCAAAAAGGAGCTGCTGGATCTCCAGCCCGGGGATGTGCCGGCCACCTATGCCGATGTGGATGCACTCATATCGGACGTGGGATTCAAACCCGAGACGCCCATCGAAACGGGGATCGGGAAGTTTATCGAGTGGTACAAGGCGTATTACGGCGCATAACAATATTGAAAAACAATTCTCGCGCGGAGACGCAGAGGCGCAGAGAACTGCAATATTATGAATAATGCCTAAAAATCTTTCAACCACCATTCATCCCACTTACCATCAAGAATACTTCGGGCGAGTGCCTGCCCTGTTTCCGTTTTAAGCCGCCGGACAACATGGTCAATCCATTTGTCCGGTGTTTTGTATCCGATATCCGCCAGCGCCTTGAGTTCGAGGATAAAGGCAATCTGGTCAGCGTCCCGGGCAAGTCGCGACTCCTCTGTTTCCCCGCGGTTAAATGTATCCAGCGAATCTGCTATATCCTTTCCGAAGGGCAGGGTTTCCGCCAGATCGGCAACCGCTTTATCTTCCCCGGCCCGGACATATTTTTTCTGTACATAATTGAGGTCTCCGATCCGTGCTTCCGGGAGATCGTGAATGAGGCACATGGAAAGAAGTTCGCCCATATCGATATCGGGACTCATTTTTGCCATCACAAAAGCGACGAAAGTCATCATATAAACATGTTCCGCCACGGATTCTTTCCCGGCTCCGAGGAAGTGGAAGCCGGAACGGGGAATTTCTTTCAGCATACGGGCTTCGAACAACAGGTTTGCTATATTTTTCATGCGACCAACTTTCTTGACATGTTGAAGGTTTTTTTATACTTTTATCTGCCCGAAGAGGGTGTTCCAAACAACCGGTGTTGAAACACCGATCTTTTATCAATCATATCATTTGCTGATGGTTTCGTATGTAGCGCATCTCATTCTATTTAAAAACAGAAAAAACGGAGTATTTCATGGGGCCCGAAAGTCTAGATCTGATAAACATGGTAAAAAATGCCAGTCTGATGGTGCAGTTCGTGCTGTTGGCGCTGCTGTCTCTTTCCGTAAGCTCCTGGGCAATTATCATCGTCAAATACCGCTATATCCGCCAGGCATATCGGCAATCGGCGGATTTTACCGAATTTTTCTGGGAAAGCCGCGATTTTGCGGAAGCCTTTGTGAAGGCCAAAGAGCTTCAGGGAAGTCCCATCGCCCGGATATTCCGGATCGGATACAGTGAGTTGAAGCGACTCAGCCAGTCCGGTGCCGCGTCGGGGCGGCAGAATTCCGAATCGAAGGAGGGGGAAGATGCATCCCTGGAAAACCGGTTTATCGGGTCGGACAACATCAAGCGATCGCTTCGCAGGTCCGCCAGCGCTGAAATTACCAAAATGACGCAAATGGTCCCTTTTCTGGCAACCACCAGCAATACGGCGCCCTTTATCGGCCTGTTCGGAACCGTGTGGGGGATCATGAATTCTTTTCACGGGATCGGCATGCTCAAATCGGCGAGCCTGGCGGTGGTGGCGCCGGGAATAACCGAAGCGCTGGTTGCAACCGCCTTCGGGCTGCTGGTGGCCATTCCGGCGGCGTGGGCTTTTAATTATTTCATGAATAAAATCAGGGTGATCGAATCCGAGATGAATAATTTTTCATCCGATTTTCTCAATATCGTTGAACGGGACTTTTTTCTGGAACGGAGGAGAAGCCGATGAGCCATACCGGTTCCAACAGTGAGTTCGTGTCCGATATCAACGTGACGCCGTTTGTGGATGTCATGCTGGTGCTGCTGATCATATTCATGGTAACCGCCCCCATGATGATGTCGGGTGTCGATGTGGACCTTCCGGAGGCCACCAACGAACCCCTTGCCGCCCAGGAAGATCCGCTGATTATCACTGTCAATAAAGACGGTCAGATCTTTATCAGCGACTATGAGGTCTCGATGGATTTTCTGGGGGAGAAGCTTCTGAAGGTACTCGAAGGCCGTGAAAGCAAGCAAGTCTATCTGACTGGCGACAAGACCGTCCCTTATGGTGTGGTGGCCCGGGTCATGTCGGAAATAACAACGGCCGGTATCGAAAATCTGGGCATGGTGACCGATCCGGTGGATAGTGAGGAGACCGGCCGGACTGTAACAAAAGCGGTTGAATGAAAAAAACGACGCCACAAACTGCAGTGCGGCACGGGAGTACCGGTGCCATCGAACAGAAATTTCAGATACCCATTATGCTGTCTCTTATGGGGCATGTTGTCCTTTATCTGCTGTTTATTGGATTGCCCCACCTGGGATCCATCCGTACCCCTCCCACCAGGATTACCAATGTCCAGCTTGTTCCCAGGGCGGCGCTGCCACAGGCATCCGCGCCCGCGCCGAAAAAACAAGCTTCGGAGCCCAAGGCGACGCCGAAGCCCGCGCCCGGGAAGGAACCGGCCGTCGCTGTGAAGTCGAAACCCAAAGATGCGGTTTCTCTCACCCCCAAAAAAGAGATAGAAAAAAAGCAGTCCATGAAACACAGGACCTATAAGCGTGAACGGGTCATGGAGAGCGCAATCAAAAACATAGAAAAGCGCGTGGAATCATCAAAACCGGACATCGATCCCATCCGGCAGGCCCTTGACCGCATCCAGGAAAATCTGAAAGAGGAGGAAAAGTACACTTCTGCTGCAAATACCGGTACAAGCGGGAAGGGAAAACCTATATCGGATGTTGAATTGGCGTATGCCGCGGAGATCGCGGTATTAATTAATAATAATTGGGCATTTAATGATCAGATGGCCGGCGGGGAAAAAAATCTTGAGAACCTGGTGGTGATAAAGATCATGCGAAATGGTGTAATTGATGAAATCTGGTTCGATCGAAGATCCGGTAACAGCTATTTCGATGATTCGACCTATAAGGCAATTCAGAAATCCAGCCCCCTGCCCCCGCTCCCGAAAGAAATTCCGGGATTGTCCAAGGAGGTCGGGTTCCGGTTTATTCCGGGAGGAATCAAATGATCAAGGGCAAAGTAGAAAAGAGCGAATCCAGAATCCCCTGTTCGGGCCAGGTTTAAGATGTGAGCCGGGGGCTGAAAAAGCAGATTAGGAGAGCCAAATTCAAATGTATAGACAGAAGAGCCATTTTCAAAACAGTTTCCCGACATGCAACGGTGTGGTAGCACGACATAAAGATCGACCCCGATGGTGGGTTTTGAAATTGGCCGAGATTATAGTGTTGTTCGCCGGGATTGTTATAGTGATATTGTTTGCAAATACAGCCGTTTGTGAAAAATCCTACGACTATATCGATATCACCAACCCCTATTTGACAAAAGTTCCATTGGCAATACCTGCTTTCAAAAGCATGACACCCACCGAGGAAGAGGCGGCGTTCGCAAGAAGCGCATCCGCTCTTTTATCAGAGACACTTGAATTTACAGGATTATTGAAGCTGATCGATCCCGGGGCTTTTCTGGAAGATCCCGGTGAATCCGGAATCGTTGCGCCCGACATTCAATTCAAAAACTGGACGATGGTTGGGGCTGAACTCCTTATTACAGGCGGTGTTTTAGTTGCAAACGATCTGGTTGAGGTCGAGCTGCGTCTGTACGATACTATTAAACAACAGCTTCTGGTAGGGAAACGGTATACCGGACAGGCCGGGGATGAGCGGAAAATCATCCGGCGGTTTTGCAGTGAGGTGATTTTTCAACTCACCGGGGATCGGGGTATTTTTACCAGCAAGATCGCGTTTATATCCACCACCACCGGCAACAAGGAGATTTTTACCTGTGACTTTGACGGGTACGACACCGTCCAGGTGACGGACACGAAAACCATTACCCTTTCCCCCGCATGGTCGTCGGATGGCAAGTGGCTGGCCTATACGGACTTTGCCAAGGGGAAAGCGGATATTTACATAAAACATCTGAAGGAAAACCGGGGGGCCGTGGTGGCCAAACCGGGGATCAGTACCAGTCCGGCGTGGGTCCCCAACCAGTTTGCCCTGGCGGCGTCCCTCTCCTTTTCAGGTGATGCGGAAATTTATCTATTGACCGGGGAAGGGAAAATCATTAAGAAACTTACCAATACATGGGGAATCGATGTGAATCCTTCCTGGTCTCCGGACGGGAAAAAAATGGCGTTCGTATCGGACAGGGCCGGGACGCGACAGATCTATATCAAGGATGTCGAAACCGGGCAGGAGCATCGGCTGACCTATGACGGCAGGCTCAATACGTCTCCATGCTGGTCTCCGAAGGGGGATAAAATTGCATATGCAGCCTCCGAGGAGGGCCGGTTCAATATCCACGTTATCGGAACGGACGGTGGCGGAGATATCCAGTTGACATATGATTCCGGTGATAATGAGTCCCCGACTTGGTCTCCGGACGGCAGTCTTGTCGCTTTCAGTTCAACCCGCGAAGGAGTATCCAGGATCTACGTTATGACGGCTTATGGGAAAGATCAGCGGCGGCTGCTGACCCTTCCGGGCGAGCAGACGAGTCCCCGATGGTCTCTCAACCTGACCAGCAATTAAGTAGATTAAATGGTTCAATTAAGAGGGAGGTTAAAAATGCGCAAAAGGATGTGGATAGTAATTGCTCTATCGTTGTTGGTACCCGGGCTTTTGTTGACGGCATCTTGCGGAAAGAAAAAAGTCCAGACCGATACAATGGCGCCCCAGGAGGATGCGGACGCGGCCCGGAGAGCCGAGATGGAACGACAGCGGCAGTCTGAAGAAGCAGCGCGTTTGAAGGAAGAAGCTTTGAAAGACGAAGCGGTGCGTCAGGAGCGGATGGCCAGGGAGCAGTTCGGAAATGTGGATGTCCATTTCGAGTTTGACAGCGCTGTACTGACCTCTGATTCCCAGGCACTGTTGAAGAAAAAAGCGGCGTGGTTGAAGAAAAATTCCGGTGCACGCGCCCTTATCGAAGGGCACTGTGATGAACGGGGAACCAGTGAGTACAACCTGGCACTGGGAGACAGGCGGGCGGAAAGCACAAAAACATTTCTGGTAACCCTCGGCATTTCAGCCTCCCGTTTGACGACCGTCAGTTATGGGGAAGAAAAACCGATCGATACCGGAAAAACGGAACGTGCCTATGCCAAGAACAGACGTGCACATTTTGTACTGAAATAATAGTATCTGCCATTGAGCGGGGAGCTGGCCCCAAGGGGACGGTTCCCCGGAACAATTGCCAGGTTTTACACTGGGTGAACAAGGCGCTTATTATATGAAGTCGAGAGCAATCATCGGTTTGGTATGCATGACCTGCTTTTACGGGTGTGCAATGGGGATTGGGGATTTGGAGTACCGAATCGGCCGTCTTGAGCGGGAGAACAGGACGCTCCAGACCAAACTGGCGACCGCCGAGGACCAGCTTGAGGCACAGAAAAGTAAAAATGAAGAGCTTATGACGGTCTCGGCGGAGTTGAGGGCCAATACGGATGCCCTTCGGTCGAATGTTCAGACCCTTACCGGCAGGATGGAGGAGATTGATTTTTCGATTCGGAAAAAGAGCCGCTCAATGGGAGACACGGAAAACGAGGCGATCAGCCGGCTCAACCGTATCGAAGTTGTGGCTCGAACGAATAAGGATCGAATTTTGAAGGTGGAACAATACCTCGATTTCGAGCCTGTCGTTCAGCCGGAGACGGGTGGGACCGCTTCCGGTGACGTCAAACCGGCAAATCAGTCCAGTGACAAGGTCTTATCGGAAACCGAGCTTTACGCAGTGAGTAAAAAGGCTTTCGACGACGGCCAGTACGAAATCGCCAGGGAAAATTTCCAGGAGTTTCTTTCCAAGTATCCCAAATCCAAAAATGCAGACAATGCTCAATTTTGGATCGGAGAGATTTATTACAATGAAAAGTGGTACGAGAAGGCGATTATGGAGTACCAGAAGGTCATTGAAAATTATCCGGATGGCAACAAGGTGCCGGCATCTCTCCTTAAACAGGGGCTGTCATTTTATAATCTGGGCGATTCGGCGAATGCACGGACGTTTTTAGAAAAGATGATTAACAAGTACCCATCCTCCAATGAAGCTAAAATTGCGAGGGACAAGCTGAAAACATTCTAATTTTTAGGAATGAGCCATTTTCAAAACGTCCTTCCGCTACAAGCGGGACCAAGCCCAGTACGGATCGTCCGTCGGGAGATCGGTCAAAAAGGGGCGTTTTGAAATTGGCTGGAATGATTAAAATCGTCGGGATAGATCCGGGACTGGCTGCAACCGGTATCGGTATCGTCTGGGGAAGCCCGACGTCCGTAGCGGGGTATGCTCACGGCACCATCCGCACTCCCAAAACCGATCACACGGCACACCGGCTTGAAAAGATTCATGAAAAACTCTCAGAGGTGCTTCGGCGGGAAACCCCGGGGTTGATGATGGTTGAGGATATTTTTTCTCTGGGAAAGTATCCGAAATCCTCAATTCTGTTGGGAAAGGTGGCGGGAGTAATAGAGCTTGCCGGCGCCCAGTCGGGTATTCAAACCATCGAGGTGCAGGTCAGGGAGGTGAAGCGGGTGCTTACCGGAAACGGCAATGCGTCGAAAGAGCAGGTTGAGACCGCTGTCAGGCGTCATCTGAATCTGGAAAAACCCCTCAGACCATTTCATGTATCCGATGCCCTGGCCCTGGCTCTGGTTGGATTGTTTCGGTTCCAGTCGCTGAAGACGTGAGTCGCCCGGGTTGAAAATGAGAGGTTTTTAGTTACAAGGTTATTAATATGATAGGATACCTCAAAGGCACTTTACTGAAAAAAGAAGAAGACCGGGTGCTGCTTCTGGCGGGCCATGTCGGTTATGAAATTTTTCTGCCGGCGGTCGTAATGGAGACCCTGAAAGAAAAAGAGGTCAATGATGAAGCCTCTTTCTATATTTATTATCATCAGACCGAAAGACAACCGAAACCCGTTTTGATCGGATTTAACCTTGAAATCGAAAAGGCCTTTTTCCAGCAGTTTATTTCAGTAGAGGATATCGGCCCCCTCAAGGCCCTGAAAGCGTTTGATATGCCGGTTGGCGAGATTGCCGCCGCCATCGAATCAAGGGATATCTCGAAACTCAAACGGCTCAAAGGTATCGGTCAGAGAACCGCCCAGAAAATCATCGCCACCCTTGAAGGGAAGATGGATAAATATGCCTGGGCGGAGGCTGAAAACACCCGGTCGATTCGACCGGTGGCCGCCGTTTCGGAACCCGTGATGGCGGTTCTTGTGGATCAGCTGGGTCACCGGCGGGGGGATGCCAAGAAGATGGTCGATGAGGCTTTCAAGCGCAATCCGGGCATATCGACACCTGAGGAATTATTCGATGAAATCTATAGGGATGAGAGGTCCACATGACCGATGACTTCTTAACGCGCTCTGAAAATATCACTATTGTTTCCGGTGAATGCCTGCCGGATGACCAGGAGTCGGAGATCCTTTCCCTGAGACCCGAACGGCTTTCCGACTATATTGGTCAGGATGCGGCAGTGGAAACGCTCAAGATCGCCATCGAGGCGGCCAAGCAACGCAAGGAGCCCCTGGACCATGTCCTGTTCCATGGGCCGCCGGGGCTTGGTAAAACCACCCTTGCCCATATCATCGCAAATGAAATGGAGGGGCGGTTGACCGTAACCTCCGGTCCGGCCCTGGAAAAGGGAGGAGACCTGGTCGGTATTTTGACCCACCTTGAAGAAGATGATGTCCTGTTCATCGATGAAATCCATCGGACACCAAAGGCGGTGGAGGAATTTTTATACCCGGCTATGGAAGATTTTGCCGTGGATTTTGTGTTCGATAAAGGGGTACATGCCCGGAGCCACCGCTATCGGCTGAAGCGGTTTACACTGGTGGGCGCCACCACCCGGGTGGGACTTCTGTCGGCCCCTCTCCGGGACCGGTTCGGTCTGTTCAGAAGCCTCGATTTTTACAGCGACGCGGATCTGGTTGAAATCACACAGCGTTCCGCAATGCTCCTGGGAATTGCCATCGATGAGGCGAGTGCCTTGACGCTTTCCCAACGTTCCAGGGGAACTCCCCGAATCGTCAACCGATTGCTCAGGCGGGTTCGGGATTATGCCCAGGTGCGTGGCGAAGGGCGGATTACACCGGAGATGGTCGACGCTGCATTGACCCTGGAAGGCGTGGATGAAAAGGGACTTACCAACCTTGACCGAAAGTATATTACCACCATCATCGAGTATTATCATGGCGGACCGGTCGGAATCGAGGCCATTGCCGCCACACTCCAGGAAGAGACCGATACCCTTGTGGATGTTGTGGAGCCGTTTTTGTTGAAAATCGGTATGATTACACGCTCTTCGTCGGGTCGGAAGGCTACTGAGGCGGGTTACCGCCATATGGGGCTGTGTGTGCAACGAAAGCTTTTCTAGATTAGAGAAATGGCAATTATTACCCTTCTAACCGATTTCGGTCTTGAGGATGCCTATGCGGGTATCGTCAAAGGGGTGATCCTGTCGGTGAATCCTTCGGCGACAATTGTTGATATTTCCCACAATATTGCCCCCCAGGATTTGTCCCGGGCAGCATATCTGATAGGAGCATCCTACGAGTATTTTTCACCCGGAACGGTGCATGTCGTCGTGGTGGACCCCGGCGTGGGCGGCGATCGTGCCATTGTCGGGGTTGAAATAAAGGGGCACCAATTTCTGGCGCCGGATAATGGGGTGTTGACGGCGGTACTGGCAGAAAGGTCCGCGGACCGGGTGGTTCGGGTTGAAAACAATAACCTGTTTCTCGAATGCGTCAGCAGGACATTTCATGGCAGGGATATTTTTGCGCCGGTGGCCGGCCACCTGTCCATGGGATTGGATCTGGGGGCATTGGGGCCGGGTGTCGATCCGGAGACGCTGGTCCGTCTTCATCTTCCACAGCCGGTGTCGACCGATACCGGTGAAATTGTCGGTGCTGTCATTACGTCGGATCGATTCGGAAATCTGATTACCAACATTCGGGAGCAGGATCTTATTCCGCTCATAAAAAAGATCGACGTATCGGGATTGACAATTCAGATGGGTGACCGGACGATTCATGGATTATCGGAAAGTTATACGTCAGTGGCGTTGGGTGAACCGCTCGCGGTTATCGGAAGTTCCGGATGTCTGGAGCTTTCCGTTAACGGCGGCAACGCCCTCAATTTTTTCAAGACCGGACCTGACGAAGCGGTTCGGATAAGAAAAAAGATACGATAATGCTTTTAAAAAGCAGTATAAAGCGTAAACTGATCGCCTGGTTATTGATTTCCGTGGTTATTTTCGGCGGCACGATGCTGGTACTCTATGTGAATGTCAGGTTTATTGTTCAGATCCCGGAACGAATCGTCAGTAAAAATCTTGAAATTGCCTCCGAAGCCAAGAAAATGCACGGCTATCTGCTGAGCATGCTGGAGTATGAGAAAAAATTCCGTTCATTGAAGACGGATAATTATATAAGCCTCTTTTTAACGGAGGCCGAGGCATACAAAAACAGTCTCGTTTCGATACTGGATCTGGAAAGCGGATTTCGCCTGACCGGGCCGTGGAAAAAACTCCATGCGAGTTTTGTCGAACTGGACCTGCCCGAAGCAGAATCATCCGCCACCGGGGCGGATGCCGAAAGCTGGATCCCGGAGAATGTGATAAATGGTTGGATTCATGATATTTCAGAGGGCCTGAAGATTAATGAGCGGGAAATTGTAACGGCCACCCGGGATTTGAAAAATCAGTATCAGGCTTTTGGCCGGAATGTCCTCTGGGGGCTGGTGGTTTTGTGCCTTGCCGGGATGGTTTTTGTGGTTTTTTTATCCATTTCCATCATACGGCCCCTGCGGGAACTTCGAAACGGCATCCTTTCCGTTTCGAGGGCCGGGCCGGGAAACCCGATCCGGGTCCGATCGAAAGACGAATTCGGGGAGTTGGCGGCTACGTTTAACGAAATGACGGCCCAGCTTATGGAAGAAGAGCGGATGCGGTCGGATTTTATATCCATGCTCAGCCACGAGATAAGAACGCCCTTGACCTCCATCCGGGAATCGGTGAACATGATCACCGAAGAGGTCATGGGGCCGATCAATGGACAGCAACGAAAGTTCATGACCATCGCCGGATCGGAGATCGGCAGGATCAGCGATCTGCTCAAACGCCTGATGCAGACCTCCCGGCTCCAATCAGGGATGGGGAAAATAAACCCGCAACCCCTGGAGACCGCCTCCTTTCTGTCGGAGTGCGTGCAGCGGGCAAACCATATCGCTGAAAACAAGCGGATCATCATCGAGACCGATATCCCGGATAATTTGCCGAAATTGATGGGCGATCCCGATCATCTCTACCAGGTCTTTCTGAATCTTATCGGAAATGCCGTCAAGTTTTCAGAGTCTGGTGGTAAGATTACCGTTCGTGCTGCCAGGAAGGGGCGAAAACGTCTGGAGATTTTTGTTTCGGACCAGGGTGTCGGAATCCCGGAGGATGAACAGTCCATGATTTTTAACAAGTATTACCGTGGCAAGGAGATTCGAAGCCATATGGACGGTACCGGATTGGGGCTTACAATCTCAAAGCACATCATTGAGGTTCACAGGGGCCGGCTGTGGGTAAAGAGCACCGTGGGCGAAGGCAGTACTTTCGGGGTCGTGCTTCCCAATTTATAAACAGAGGAGCCATTTTCAAAACGTTTTCCCGACACAAGCGGGATCAAGCCCAAAGCGGATCGCCCTCCCGGGGATCTGCCTAAAAGAGATGTTTTGAAATTGGCTGAGAGGGGCAACGGTTGTTTTGAAAGATATGATACGATTAACGGGAATGTTTCTATCCGTGTGTTTTTTTCTGGGGGGATGCAGTTATCAACCATTTGCATCTATCGGTCAGATAAAAAAAGGGATAGAGACGAAAGCGATCCAGAGGCGGCTCGAGGAGGGAAACCGCTTTTTCCAGGAGGGCAAGTACAAAGAGGCTGAGAAAATTTTCGAAAGTCTTCGACACATCGAGAATCCGCTGGCAGTGCGCCAGGCGGTTTATGGCCTTGCCTGCACGCGGCTCAGACTTGCGGAAAACAGGAAACAATATCTTGAAGCCGCCAAACTCCTGGACCAGTGGTTTCGAACTTCCTCGGTGACGCTGGGCCCGGAAGATCCCCGAATGCTGCTTCCCTTTATCCCGGAAAAGGCGTTTTCCAAACCCCGCGGCCTGCCGGGGGGTGACGAGGTGTTGTTTTCAACGGAAGAACCGCTTCTGATGCACTTTTATGACTATGAACAGGAAATTAATAAACTTCTGCGGCGTCTCGCGGAAATGGAAAAGCAGATTCAAGCGGCGGAGGACCGGGAGGCGTTCCTGAAAACGATGAAAATGGAATTGGAAACACTTCGAAATCAAATAAAATCGGTTGAAGCTATCGATCAGGAAATTCAGAAGAAGAAGCAGGGGATATCATCTCCATAAAAAAAAGGAGGCGGTTTTGAATCAGACCATCCTTATTGTTGATGACGATTTAAATGTCCTGGAAGTACTCGGCGCCCGCCTGACATCGGCGGGCTTCAGGATCTTCAAGGCGGAAAACGGCGCCGAAGCGCTTCAGCTTCTTCGCAAGGAGCAGGTCGACCTGATGATATCGGACGTCAAGATGCCGCATATGGACGGTGTGGCACTGTTCAAGGAGGCCAGGGCTTTGTGCTCCGATCTTCCGATTATATTTCTTACGGCCCATGGCACCATTCCAAACGCGGTTTCAGCGGTCAAGTCGGGAGTCGATGACTATCTGGAGAAACCGTTTGACGGCCGGGAGTTGGTAAAAAGAGTCAATCAGATTCTGGACAAGGGTTTCACGGGACAGCCGCCTGAAAATGCGAATGTCCTTTCCAGGGCGGAATTCCGGACCCGAAATGCGAAGATGAAGCAGCTGTATGGTCATGTCGAGAAGGTGGCCGCTTCGGACGTGAATGTTCTTGTCCTTGGGCAAAGCGGTGTCGGAAAAGAGCATATCGCCGGGTTGCTGCACAAAAAGAGTTCGAGGAAGGAAAAACCCCTCGTGGTGGTGGATTGCGGCGCAACACCCCCCAACCTCCTTGAAAGCGAGCTTTTCGGCCATGTCAAAGGCGCTTTTACAAATGCGATCCGGGATAGAAAGGGGCTGATAGAATCGGCGGAAGGCGGAACGCTTTTTCTCGATGAAATCGGAAACATCTCTTCTGAAATGCAGATCCGGCTGCTTCGGTTTCTGGAGGACAGGAAAATCAGGCGGGTGGGCGACTCGCGGGAAATTCCCGTGGATTGCCGGATTATATCCGCAACAAATTCAAATCTGAAGGCGGATATCGAAGCCGGGCGGTTCAGGGAAGATCTTTACTACAGACTGCGTGTGGTGACCCTGGAAATTCCGGAGCTGAAGAAGAGAAAGGAAGATATCCCCCGTCTGGCAGGCTATTTTGTAAGAATGTTCTGTGAACGGCACAACAGGCCCTTGCTACGAATCAGCCCTGAAACACTTGATTGGCTGATCCGCTACCCCTGGCCCGGAAATGTACGGGAAATGAAAAATGCACTGGAAGCGGCGGTTGTATTCAGCCAGGGTGGCAAACTGGAAATAGGCGATTTGAAACTTGCGGGGCTTTCCGAGCCGTCATCACTTCCCGGAAAGGAGGCGGACACGACGGATGAATCTGAAGAGTTTTCACTGAAAGAAAACGAACGCCTGGCCATTATTCGGGCCCTTGAAAAATCCGGCGGTATTCAAAAAGATGCCGCCGAATTGCTCGGAATCAGCCGTAGGGCCATTAATTATAAGATTAAGAAGTATGCTATTCGTTAGTTCTAAGTGCCCTCAAGTATTTGTGCCAGCAATTCCGGATCTATCATCTCGATATGCCTGCCGTGTTCAACGATGTCGTCCATCTCCATGACGGCATTTCTGTAAGCATCCATGGCGGAGACCAGTTTGGCGAGGAGGGGATCTTCATCCCCAAGCATCTCCTCGCCTTTTTCCAGCAGGAGTGCTCCGCTGCGGAAATGTTTTTTTACGGCCGTGAGCAATTTTTTCCGTTTCTCCTGGTTCCGGCATTCGTTCTCGATCAGGGGCAGAAGCCGCTGGACCGAGTATTCCACCAGGGAGTCCCGGGGTGCGTTATAGTTTTTTGAGACCTGGTCCAGGGAACTCAACGACCGCCTGCTGATTACGAACGTTTTTTGGACCAGATGATCCCGCCGTTGTTTTGTTTTTCGCACCTCCCGTGCGATCGATTGGAGGGCCTTGACATCTTCGGCAAGATGGTCGAACAGGGATTTCTGTTTGATGCCCAGATGCTTGGAGACAATACTGATGGTGTCTATGCATGCCGATGACAATTTGAAGGTTGCCCGGACCGATTGCCGGGCCCGGAGATCGGCGGGACTGGTGTCCGGCAGCTTTATCTCAACCATCCATTTGTTGTTCCTGTTGCCCATCTTGATCGTCTCTCAGTGGTATTGTTCATGATTAAACAGTAATTCAGTTCGCAAAGTAATGCAAGGGCTTCTATATGGGCTTCCGCATTTGTATCTATTATCGAATTATATAAGAGATGAACATCGAACATCGAACATCGAACGCCCAACGTCGAATAATGTGATCGCTTCGCTCCGTCGTTCGAAAGGCCCAATTCGATTTATTTGCATATTGTCGAAGCAATGTTTCATTAATATAAAAACCATAGCATTCCTTATTCGATGTTCGATGTTGGACGTTCGATGTTCGACGTTTATTTGTCTGCGTTTTAGGCCCCATCGAGGGATCTTCCTGAGGACTCCTGCTATGTGGTAGGAGATTTACTTACACATGCCCATTTAGATAGCCCTTCCGAAGCGCTTCCGGAAATCTCTCGATGGCGTAACGGAGCATGGTTCGGGGCATGTTTCGATAGTGTGATTTCAGAAAGGTTTCCTCAGATGTGAAATCCCGCTTGCCGACCTCCCGAAGCATCCAGCCGACGGCTTTATGAATCAGGTCTTCCGGGTCTTTTAGAAGTTGTCCGGATATTATCAGCGTCTCTTTAAAATCCTGTCGTTTGATATAGCAGAAGGTCGAAATGATGGCGATTCGACGTTCCCAGAGGTCCCGGGATCCGGCGAGGCGATAGAGCGGTGCTTTGCTTCGCTCCAGCAGATAATGTCCCGAGATATGCTCCGCCGACAAATCTACAAGGTCCCAGTTGTTGATGAATCGGGTACTTTTCAGGTAGAATTTATAGATTCGGTTTTTTGTCTGAGCACCGCCTTTTGCGTAGTGTTGCATAAGAAGTAAAAGTGCCAGAAATCGTTCTTCGTGAATAGGGGAGGATAATAATGCTTCACTGTCCTGAATGGAGACGTCCCTGTACGATTTCGCAAGTTTCCTGAGGAGCGGCACCCGGATTCCGATGAATTGATCGCCCTCTCCATACTCACCGGGACCGGTTTTGAAAAAACGTTTTGAATCGGCGGCATACTCGCTGTTGGCAAGCGCTTTCAGTTCTTTTTTAATTTTGTCCAGATCGTTTCTTATACATGGTTTTTCTGGGGTCATTGTCGTTTCCCGGCCATAATCCGTTTGGTGAGCCGCTCTCTTTTTCTCAACCGGGAAAAGCTGTTCTGTTTTTTATACCGAAGGGCTTCTTCTAGAAAAACGGCAGAGAGTGCCCGGTCCCGGGAGATGTCCTTCCGGGCCGAAAGGCGTGCCCTCATGGAGGCAAGTGCCGAAATTGCCCCATAAAGATAAAGGCTCAGCATGGAGATTTTTCTCAGGAAAAACTGCTTCCGGGCGATATCTTTTCCATAGAATAAAAGGCCGGCGTGCAGCAGGAAACGAATCTGCCTGTCCGTGGTTCTGGCAAACCGGAGCAGGTGTTTCAGTTCTTTGCCCTGAAAGCGGGTGTCCCAGGAATGTCGCATGAACACGGCGGAAAGCATTCCCCTGGCAAGAAATACCAGGCGGCCGGCGGTTCCCGTGTTATTTTTACGCAGCTTTTTCCCAAGAGCCCTTAAAAGAGAAAGTGCCGGGTACATGGAATGAATTTCCGTAGTTCCCTCGAAAATTGTCGTGACCCGAAAATCCCGCATACGTTGTTCATAAGGGTGAGTGGCAAGGTATCCCGCACCGCCTGAAACCTGCATGGCGTTGTAGAGCGTATCCCAGGCCCGGGTTGTACCGAAGAGTTTGCAGTGGGAGCTTTCCACGGCTACCGACAGGAGAGGGGCGCGTTCGAGCTGGCCGGCTGTAAAATTGGTGGCGGCCGACGCAATGAAGCTGTCCACTTCAGCCTTGACCAGCTTTTCCTGGATCAGTTCATTCTGCTTGATGGGGCCCCCGAACTGTTTCCGGGTCTCCGCCCGGCGGGTCATATCATGGAGAGATTGTTCCATAATTCCCACGGAAGCCGCCCCCAGGGCCATGCGGCCGTAGTTGAGAATCGTCATGGCGATCTTAAAGCCATCCCCCGGTGCGCCCAGAAGGTTTTCCCTGGGAACACGGACATTGTCGAATTTGACCATGGCCGTGGAACTGGCCTTGAGCCCCATCTTCGGCATTTCCCGGCCGATCGTAACGCCCTCCCGGGCGGTTTCGACGATAAAAGCGCCCATGTGCCCCGGTTTTGCGGGATCCAGTTGGGCGAATACCGTCATACCGCCGGCTAAATTGGCGTTGGTGATATAGGTTTTGGTACCGTTCAACAGGTAATGGGCGCCGTCCTTCGACAATATAGCCCGGGTTTCGATATTTGCGGCATCCGAGCCTGTTCCCGGTTCGGTAAGGGCGTAGGAAAAAATCATTTCCCCCGAAGCCGCCGCGGGCAGGTATCTCTTTTTCTGTTCCTCCGTTCCAAAAAGAACGACCCCTTTGACGCCAATGGAGAGATGCGCCGTGGCCGTAAAGCCGAGAACGATGTTCCGGGCAGCCACTGTTTCGAGGACACGCAAATACTCCCGAAGGCTCAATCCGATGCCGCCGTATGATTTTGGAATGCTCAACCCGAAAAAACGGATTACTTTCAGTTCGTTCAGAATTTCCGCGGGCAGGGTCCCAAGGGCTTCAAGTTCTTTCGGGGGATATTTCCGGGATAACGCTTCAAAGGCTTTTATAATGTCGTTTGCTTCCGGAGAGGGGACAGTTTCACGGTAGCTGTCAAAGGTTGCCTTGTCAAACGTACCATTGTACAGGTGGTTCAAGAAGCTTGCGGTGTCCATATCAACTCCTCGATATCAGAAGATTTTTTCGATATACCTGAAAAGCACGATATGAAACCTGTCAGGGGATGTCAAATCAAAGATAGGGATTTTACCTCCCATCCCATATTTCCCTTGAACCGGTTCGGCAAAATACGGTAAAAAGAAAAGGCGCGCGACGATCTCGCGCTTCCTGTCTTTCACCCATGATGCGGTGTCTTATTTGCGAAGTTATTGTTTTTGGTGAAACCTATTCATCTGCTGTTCGTCCTGAAGAAGCGGACGGGGAAAGGGGGCAATATGTTGATCAGAAACGAACATGGTGTTGCAATTCATTATGAAAAGGCTTTCGCTCTTATGGATCATGATATCAGGGAATCGGTATTGGAGGAGGTTGATCCGTGTTCGGAGTGCTCGGAGGCATCGATTTTTTGCGAATACTGCAAGCGTCACCGGCGGCGGTTTCACAGGGAGTTTGGTCCCAACATGCCTGATCCGGGGTGCTGATGGCTGTGGTGTGCCCTAGTAACGACGAGATTAAGAGCAAGAGCAAGATTAAGAGCAAGAGGGTGAATTGGAAATATTCTTGAAGTTTCATAGCGTGAAATGGGGGGATAAGAGTGAAACGGATCGTTCTATTGCGCCATGGTGAAAGCCTCTGGAACCAGGAGAACCTGTTCACCGGCTGGGTGGATGTGGGCCTGAGCGAAAAGGGTGTTCGTGAGGCTCATGATGCGGGTAAGATATTGGCCCGGGAGGGATTTGTATTTGATGTCGCTTTCACCTCCCTGCTCAAGCGCGCTGTCAAAACGCTCTGGATCGTTCTTGAAGAGATGGACCTCCTGTGGATACCGGTGCATCGGAACTGGCGGCTCAACGAGCGTCATTACGGTGCGCTCCAGGGATTGAACAAGGCCAAGACTGTAGAGAAATACGGTATCGAACAGGTGCAGTTATGGCGCAGGAGCTACGATGTGCCGCCCCCCGCTCTCACACCGGAATCTCCGATGTATCCAGGAAACGATCCCCGGTATGCGGGTCTTACCGACCGGGAAATCCCCCTTACCGAATGTCTGAAAGATACAGTGGACAGATTTCTTCCCTACTGGCATGAGACTGTCGCACCGGCGGTGGCGACTGGCGCCCGGGTGATTATTACGGCCCACGGGAACAGCCTCCGAGCCCTGGTCAAGCATCTCGACGGCATTTCCGACGAAGATATCGCGGGACTCAACATCCCCACGGGGATTCCTCTGGTATATGAACTGACCGATGATCTTCAGGCCACTCGCAGCTACTATCTCGGCGATGAAGCGGCCATACGGAAAGCGACCCGGGCGGTGGCGGAGCAGGTGAGGCGAGAGTGAGAGATGAATACAAGATAGGGCTGTACTTTTCCTGCGTCTTTCTCCTGATCCAGGCATAGGTGTCAGGTGTCGGGTGTCAGGAACGGCAAGTGTGATATCTGACACCTGAAACCAGACACCTGACACCAGAAGTATGAATATATGCATTGAGGTGCAATCACAATTAAACCGATCTGCACGGAGTTGAAGATCTGGAGAATTATCCCATGACACATGAACTAGCCGGAAAACCCGTACCAAATGATATGCTTGCGAATATCCCGAGGCTGGTTGCGGCCTATTACGCCTTCACGCCGGATCCCGGCGAACTTTCACAGCGGGTTTCTTTCGGCACCTCCGGGCACCGTGGCTCGTCTTTGAAGTCGAGTTTTAACGAGAATCATATTCTGGCCGTCACCCAGGCGGTATGTGACTACCGAGCGGCAAAGAAAATATCCGGTCCCCTTTTTATGGGGATGGATACCCATGCCCTTTCCGAATCGGCCTTTATCAGCGCCCTTGAAGTCCTGGCGGCGAACCGGGTGACGGTAATGGTCCAGGAGGGACTCGGGTACACGCCAACCCCGGTCATCAGCCATGCGATCCTTGCATTTAACCGCAGTCGGAAGGAGGGGCTTGCCGACGGCATCGTGATCACCCCTTCCCATAATCCTCCGGAAGACGGCGGGTTCAAATACAATCCCCCCCATGGCGGCCCCGCGGACCAGGCGCAAACCCGGGCCATCGAGACCCGGGCCAATGAAATCCTGGACAATGATCTCCGCGGGGTCAAAAGAATTTCCTACGACGCGGCACTCAAGGTGAATACCACCCAATCCTATGATTATATAGCGCCTTATGTGGCGAACCTCGAAAATGTAGTGGATATGCGGGCCATTTCGGAATCGGGCCTGCGGATCGGCGTCGATCCCCTGGGCGGGGCGGCTGTTGATTTCTGGGACCCGATTGCCGATCGGTTCGGGCTCTCTCTGGAGGTGGTGAACCGGCGGGTCGATCCGGCCTTCTCCTTTATGCCCCTGGACAAGGATGGCAAAATCCGGATGGACTGTTCTTCTCCATACGCCATGGCGCGTCTGATTGACCTGAAAGAGAGATTCGACGTCGCTTTCGGAAACGATACGGATACGGACCGGCACGGTATCGTGACAAAAACAGCCGGACTGATGAACCCGAATCACTACCTGGCATCCGCCATCTGGTACCTGTTCCAGAACCGTCCCGGCTGGCGAAAGGATGCCGCCGTGGGTAAGACCCTCGTCTCCAGCGCCATGATCGACCGGGTGGCGGGATCCCTCGGGCGGCGGGTTTGCGAGGTGCCGGTCGGGTTTAAATGGTTTGTGGAGGGTTTCCTGGACGGTTCTTTCGGTTTCGGCGGGGAGGAGAGTGCCGGGGCGAGTTTTCTGAAAACCGACGGTACGGTCTGGTGTACGGACAAGGATGGTATCATTATGGGGCTTCTGGCCTGCGAGATGACGGCACGGATCGGTAAAGATCCCGGAGAGATCTATGGGGAACTGACGGAGCGGTTCGGAGCGCCGGTCTATGAAAGAATAGACGCACCGGCCACCCGGGATCAGAAAGCGGTCCTTCAATCACTATCTTCCGAAAGCCTCAGGGCCGATTCCCTGGGCGGGGAAACCATTCTGGCCCGGTTGACCCACGCCCCGGGAAACGGGGCCGCCATTGGCGGTTTGAAGGTCGTCACGGAAAACGGCTGGTTTGCCGCCCGGCCATCGGGTACCGAAGAGATCTATAAAATTTACGCCGAGAGTTTTAACGGAAAATCACATCTGGAGCAGATCCAGGCGGATGCCCAGGCTATTGTGGGAGACGCATTTGCGGCCGCGGGCGTGTGAATAAACCGGCTCAGGGGATGAATTTATTTACCCGTCTCAACCGCTCGGCCATAATCCGCATGACCTGAAGGGCAAAACTGGGCGACTTCCCGACTTGCACCTTAAAGCGTTCCCGATTGATGGCAAGGAGCAGACAGTCGGTCCTGGCCGTGGCCGTTGCACTTCGCGGCCCCATATCCAGAAGCGCCATTTCACCAATAACGCCGCCGGGGCTGACGTTTTCAACCACTTTGTCGTGAATCGAGATTTCGACATCGCCTTTGGTTATCAGATACATGACATTGCCGGGTTCGTTATTGTTAAAGATAACCTCCCCGGCCTTGAAGGAGATCAGTTCATCCTTGTATTTGGTCAAATCGACGTTGTTTCCCATGGTGGTCTCATCCCCCGTTAATCGGTACAGCCAATTTCAAAACGTCCCTTTTGGGCAGATCCCCGGGAGGGCGATCCGCTTTGGGCTTGATTCCGCTTGTGCCGTGAAAACGTTTTGAAAATGGCTCGGTAGCATTGAATTTTTTATCTCGATTCACTGTGTCGTGCTAATATCGTCCGTAATATAGTGGATTGTCAAATGGAAATTGGCTACCCCCCGGTTTTAACGATATTGGCGATGAGAATGTCGGTGATGCGATCGGCGTATTTTACGTTTTCACTGATGGCGTTGGTGAAGAGATGAACACCCCGGGTCAATTCCCCCACCGCGAATACGGATGAGGAGGTTTTGCCGTCGCGATCGATAACGGCGCAGGAGTTGAAGTCGACCCGAATGCCGCCGCTGTGATGGGGAGATATAATGCCGCTTGTAAGCAGGTTGGAAATAAATCGATCTTCAAACCGGGTTACGTTCAGCCCCTGGCCCGTGGCGTTAATCAGAAACGGCACTTCGAGGTGGTAACCCGGCCCGAGGCGGGTTCCAATTCTCAGGCGAAACCGGTCGGGAGGAGAAATATGCCGGATTTCCTCGATGCCGCCCAGAACGGTTAGTTGACCGCTTTTGAGTATGGCGAGCGCTTTTTTTGCGTTTATCACCGACAGGGGGACCCGGTAATGGTTCCAGACCGATTTGTATTCCCGGTCAAAGCGCTTTTGATCCTCCGGGGTCAGGGCATGCCAGATAGCAGCATGCAGGGGGCGGGTGGCCATGAGGGCCGCCTGGTTTGAAATAACGCCGCTCTCGGCCCTCCGGATATCCCGAGCGAGAATATGGCCCGGGTCGCCCTGGGGATTTAAAAAATCCAGCCAGTCGAGTTTTTCCCCTTCGGCGGTTTCGATCTCTTGTATGAACAATCTGCCCACCGCGTCCAGATCGAGCTTCTTCCGGTCGTTGTCCGTCAATTCGCTTAACGTCTCTCGTGTAACAAAACGCAGGTCGTAATCGGCCGGTTTACATTGGACTTTGGGGAGCAGCCCTTTCCTCGATAGAAAATAGATTTTTCCCTTATGACCGTTTTCCAGCAATGTAAACAGGGTATCTACCGCGCTGAGACCAGCGCCGAGGATGCAGACCGGCCGGGTCGGGGATATCTCCTCCATGAGTCGCCGGGCCGGCCACGGGTAGGGGATGTATCCCGGTGTTCCTCTGAATTCGCTGTACAGGGTTGAAGGAAAGTTGCCGATTGCCAGGATGAGGAAGTGTGACCGAAGGGTTTTACCCTCCACAAGTATCAATTCGATCCCTTCGGGGGCATCGGTTATTTGAGTGACTTCGCTTTTGATGAATTCAATCCGGATATCGCACTGTTTGGCTCTGGCGACGGTTTCGTGGAACAGGGCGGTCAGGTAGCGGCCGTAAACCTTTCTTGGTACAAAGGTGTCCTTGTTTATGGAAAGATCCGGGTATTCATCATTGATTTGGGGGGCGACGGATTCGAGCCATTCCCAGAAATGAAGCGGTTCTCCCGAGACCGCCGACATGCTGCTCGCACGAACGTTGAGCAGGTGGGAGGCGAGGGGGGTGCTGTAGGCTACGCCGGTGCCGAACACGCCGCTTTTATCAAAGAGGAAGATCCGCAAGCGCTTATTGGCCGGCATCTCCCGGCTGAACTTATCGACGATTTGATAGAGGCTGATGATTCCACTTGCACCGGCGCCGATGATGGCTATGGCGGTCTCTTTCATGTTATTCTCAATCATTTCTTGAAATCTTGTACACCGTGATAGGGTCCTCTATCCCTTTTATTCGGGTCGGTGGGAGTTTGTCAACAGACAGGCTGCCCATGGGGGAATCCGAATTCCCGGCACGATTGGAGAGTGCGGCGAACGTTCGATCGTTTATCAGGATTTCACCCGGCGCCGCCAGTTTCTGGAGCCGGGATGCGATATTGACCGGCATGCCGATGGAAGTAAATTCTTTTTTCCGTATTGAACCGAGAACGCCTGAGTAGACTTCACCCGTGCTGATACCGATGCCGATATTCATTCGGAATCCATTCCGGGATCGAAGTATTTCATCGATTTCACCGGCCTTTTCCTGCATGGAAAGTCCGGCCAGGACAGCGTTTTCCGAGTCCTTCGGATGAATGGAAGGGGCGCCGAAGACCACCATCAGGCTGTCACCGATATGTTTGTCGATGGTACCGTTGAATCGGCATGCGATCTCGCCCATGGGGGAGAAGAAATGGTTGTTGAGGAAGTCCGCAATTTTTTCCGGTGGCGCGCCGTTGGACATGTGTGTAAAACCGCGGATATCGCAGAAGAGCACGGATACTTCATGATAGGTCGGATTGAGAACGTTCGGATGCTTTCGAATTTTCTTATATACCGCTTCGGGAACGAACTGTTTCAACCGTTTTCGCAGAGAGATATCGTTTATCTTCGATCTGAGATCCGCGTTGTCGAACGGCTTGGTCAAAAAACCGTCAATGCCCTCGTTCGTGGCATCGATCGCCGCGGTCATGGTAGCGTAACCGGTAAGGATGATCCGGGTGATCTCAGGGTCTATGTGTCCCACGCGGGTCAGTGTCTCCATACCGCTCAGCCCCGGCATTTTATAATCCGATACGACCGTCGATACTTTCCCCGGGTTGTCTTCCAGCCATTTTAGTCCCTCATCTCCGGTTTCAGCCAGGAATACTTCATATGAACTTCGTTTCAGCGCCCGTGATATCGAGCGGCGGATTCCTTCCTCGTCATCAATAAAGAGCAGTCCGTTCATCGGGTGTGCCTCCATGGGTACTTGAATAGTAGCTGGTCTGCCGGAAAATCGGCTTAACAAAAAAAAGAGTGGTGCGGTACTGATACCGATGCTGGTTCTGAAACGATGTGTCTCTTTGAGTATTCACCCGAGTATAGATAACTGATTGTTTTTGTCAAGGATAAATGAAACGGGGCAAGCAGCCAGGGACTATGGGCAATTTCCTATTGACAGAACAGACGAAATAAGGCTTTAAGACATTTAAGCTTTCAATTCTCCGTATCAGTAATTTTCATTGATTTGAAAAATATCGAATGGGACTGAATAGTCTGGAACATATTTTCTCCATCCCTCTTACCGACCATGATCCCGACAAGTATCTTATATATGCGCCGTTGAAGGGGACTGCGTTCATAGCCAATCCGGCACTGGTCAATATACTTGCCGATTTATCAAACACGCCCGAGAAAATGACTCCTAAATGGCCATCCGACCCGCGGGTTCGGAATTTTCTGTTGACGCTGGACCTCTTTTCTCATGAAACCGAAGCCGTGGTGGAGGAGAGCGCTCGCAATGTCGATACGGTCGTTCTCTTTCTCACCAACCGGTGCAACCTGAAATGTTCCTATTGCTATGCTTCCGCAAATCAGTATGTCCCCAGCGATATGTCGGAAGATCTGGCAGCCGCGGCGGTTCGGTTTGTATACACGCAGGTTTTACAGAACCGAAGCGAGCAGATGACGCTGGCGTTTCATGGCGGAGGGGAGCCGTTCATGAACTTCGCGGTAATGAAATCGGCCGTCTCATGTGCCCGCCGTTTGACCGAACAGAATAAAGTCGAACTGAAAATTGCCGGGTCCAGCAACGGGGTGTGGTCGGAAACAGTTTGTCGGTATGTACTGGAAAATTTTACGGAGATAAGCCTTTCGATCGACGGCATGTCCGAAACTCAGAACAGACAACGCCCCGGTGTGTGCGGAACCCCATCCTTTCCCACTGTAATGAAGACTGTTGATCGGTTGGACCGGGCCGGTTTTTCATACGGTATTCGCATGACGGTAACCGATATTTCGGTCGGGAAACTGGCCGAGAATGTGCGGTTTCTTTCGGAACGGACCGGCGCCCGTGCCATCCAGGTGGAACCGGTGTTTCACGAAGGGCGGGCCGTCGCGAACCACGAGGCACGGATCGTACCGGAACAATTCGTAGAACAGTTCAAAGCCGCCTATAAGATTGCCCGGAATAATGGAAAACACCTGTTTTATTCCGGCGCCCGGCCGGAGGTGTTGGCGAAACGGTTTTGTCTTTCCACCGAAAGTGCTTTTGTGGTAACCCCGGAGGGGGATGTGACTACCTGTTTTGAAATTCACAACCGCAGCCATCCCTTGAGTGATGCTTTAATGATCGGCTCCTATGACGGGACGAATTTCTGTTTCAGCAAAGATCGCCGGCAAATTTCGGAAATGCAACAGGTCGATTCCATATCAAGCTGCAGGGACTGTTTCTGCAGATGGCATTGCGCGGGAGACTGCTTTGTCAGAAGGGAGAACCGACTCTCCGGAAACATGGCGCCCGATGGTGAACCGGTCCGGTGCTATCTGACCCGTGAGATAACGAAGTTTTTACTCTGCGACAAAATAGTAGAAGCCGGCGGCGTCATTTGTTCAGACACATGGAAGGTGTAAGGTGATGAAAAAAAACAGACCGAATTTTCGATTGCAGCGTATCAATTCCGATGGCAGCAGCGAAGAGCCGATGCTGTACGCCATCGAAGAGACAGACGGTGAGTGGAAAATGGGCCGCCGCGGGTTCCTGGCGACTTCTTTTGCCCTGGCGGGAATGGCCACCGGGTGTTCCTCGGTGCAATCCCCCGTAGAAACGGGGAGCGTCACCCGCGAGCCCGGGACGTCGGGAGCGGCGGATAAAGACAACGCGCCGGATGAGCAGGCGACGGCCTCTACGTCTCAGCCCTCTGCGCCCCGGTCCGTTTCTGAAAAAAAATCCCCGAACACCGTAAGCGGGATATGCAATAGCGACGTGTCCGCCCATTTTTTGAATGTTCGGACCCTGTTGTTTGTCGGCGATGGCAAGTATCTGGTTTCCGGCGGGAAGGAAGATGTCTTGAAGGTATGGGAATTTCCTTCCGGAAAGCTGATCCGGACAAATTCAGACATGCCGACAAAATCAATGGCCCTTGGCGGTGTGGAAAAGGAGTTGATTGCAACGGCAACCGACGATGGCAGCGGTATTTTGCTATATAATGTCCGGTCCGGAGAAATTCTGGATAATCTGAGAGAGGCCCGGTACGATTACATCAACTGTGTGGCGTTTGATCCGACAGGCACATGCATGGCCAGCGGCCGTATGGACAACAAGATCACACTGTGGAATATTGTCCGGCGAAACCGGATAAGGCAGTTGGGACAGCATACCGAAGAGGTGACCGCGCTCGCCTTCAGTCCCGATGGGCGGTTTTTGGCTTCCGGCGCCAGGGGAGAAATTTTGTTGTGGTCAGTCCAGACCTGGCAGGTGATCAGAAGAATAAAGGTCGGAAACATATCGAGCGTAACGCGCCTGACCTTCAGCCCGGATAGTCAGTTATTGGCGGTCGGGGCGACTTATGACAGCACTGTTCGAATCATGAGGATTCCTTCGGGGGAAAAGCATTGCACGTTGAAAGGGCATGATCCCAACCAGGATAAAGTGTTCGCTTTCTCCCAGAACGGCGGGACTATTGCCACCGGTGCCCTGAACAACAGGATATGTCTCTGGAATATCGAAACCGGAAAACCGTTTCTGATCCTTGAGGGCCGGCAGAATGATAGTATCAAGAGCCTTGTCTTCAGCCAGGACGGGAAATACCTGGTGGCCGGTAGTGAAGATAGTATTAAAATCTGGATGATGCCGGAGGGGGAACTGCTCACCTGCCTGCTTGATCCTTCCACGGTTCCGGCGGATATCAAAATAAACCAATACACCATGAGAGATCGTTTCGGGCATATCATCACTTTTACACTCCCCTGCGGATCTCCGATTCCGCCGGGGGCGGTATGTGTCTGCAACTGTGTGCCCGGATCTATGGCGCATGCCCCGGTATCGTCTTCCGGACGCTCCGGTTCAAGGTCCCGAAGTCGTTCTTCCGGCACAAAGTCCCGAAGTCGCTCCTATTGTTCATGCAATCAGGTGTGCACTTGTGTGCCGGTCATGTATTGATTCACAACCATCATGAAGATGGTCCTTTCGATGGCAAACAAAAAAGAAGGAGTGCGCATAAATGAAATGTCCAAACTGTAATACACCTACTTTATCCAATTTTGATCTCGAGGAGATGCTGAAAGCGTACAGATGCAGTAAATGTGAAGGTTACTGGATAAAAGGATTCCAATATTGGAAGTGGCTGAAAGCACATGGCGATACAATCCCGGAAAAATCGGTTGAATTTACAGTGGATTTGCCCGCGTCGGATTCGAAGCAGGCAAAGGTATGTATCGAATGTGGACATCTGATGCTGAGAAACAAGGTCGGTCATGGTATCCCGTTTTACCTGGACAGATGTTCGGCATGCGGAGGCGTATGGTTTGATAAAAACGAGTGGGATGTTCTGAAAAGCCGCAATCTCCATGATGAAATCCACCTGATTTTTACATCTGCCTGGCAAGCCGATAATCGGGAAAAAGAGCAGCAGCTCAATTATGAAAAGACTCTGAGTGAGATATTAGGAGAAAAAGACTATGAGGATCTGCGAAAAATCAAAGTGTTGATCCGTAATCACCCGCGAAAAGATCTTTTGTTAGGATATATCTTGAATGGAGCTTAATCGGGAGAGAAGAATGGACATACTCAATCCGGATACATACTGTGGACTCTATTGCGGGGCCTGTTCTGTAGCTGTGTACGGCCAAACAGGGCGTGCTGATAATTTTGTCGGATGTCTTTGGGGTGTGCCGGAAGAGGAACTTTCATGTGGCGGTTGCAAGTCGGATAACGTATACGCTGGTTGCAGGGCGTGCGGCCTCCGCCGTTGAGCGAGAGAAAAAGAGATCGAGCACTGTATCGAATGCGCCGATTACCCATGCAAAAGTTATCGGGCTTTTCAAAAAATGTCGAAGCTTCTCCCCCCTCTTCATGACGTCGCTGCTAGTCTGGAGAGTATTAAAATGGCATATCGAAAAGGTAAGGCGCAGAACAAATAGGAATCGAGAGAACGGAAATGAACAAATACAGTCATATCCTATGGGATTGGAATGGAACACTGCTCGATGATGTGTGGCTTTGTATCGATATCTTCAACGGTATGCTGTCCAGGCGCGGCAAACAGAGCCTTGACTATGAAACGTACAGGGATATCTTCGATTTCCCCGTACGAGTGTGTTACGAACGTGCGGGTTTCGATTTTTCTGAAGAAAGTTTTGATTATGCCGCCACTGAATTCTGTGATGAATATGCCCGGCGTGTCGGAGAATGCAGCCTTCATGAAGGTGCAAAAGGAATACTTGATCTGTTTGCTGAATCCGGTATACGCCAGTCAGTTCTGTCCGCGACTGAACAGACCCAATTGGAAGCAATGTTGTCCGCATTCGGTCTCGGTGATATGTTTGACAGGGTAGTGGGCCAATCGGACCACTATGCAAATGGTAAAGTTCAGAGGGGTAAAGAGCTGGTGGACAGTCTGGGGGTATCTTGCGAGTACGTCCTGATGATTGGTGATACAACCCATGACGGATATATCGCCGAGGAAGTCGGGGTCGATTCCGTCCTGGTGGCGGCCGGACACCACACCCGTGAAAAGCTTCAGGAAAAGAGCGCAAGAGTGTTTGAACATCTTATAGACGTACAAAGCATTTTAAAGAGTAAAGAACTCGAATAAAACGTAACAGTACAAAAACCCGGGACGACTTCATCGGATAGACCGGTGATCCCTTCGAACCCCGAATCAGGGAAAAAACAGGAAAAAAAGATGATTCTTTCCGGTAAAGAGATAGCTTCAAGAATCGGCAACGATATTTTTATTGATCCCTATGATGAAAATAAGCTCAACCCGAACAGTTATAATCTGTCACTGCATAATGAGCTTTTAGTATAAAGATTTTAAACAGCGGGGTACAACTACCGCATAAAAACAGTTAACGGAATTCGGTTTATTCCTTTGGAATTGGAACTTGGCCAATTCCAACCAAAACAAGGATGACTGATGATCGTATTCGATGTGGACGGAACTTTGATCGGTGGGGAGAAGACTGATTGGAAGTGTTTCGATGATGCCTTTGCCGAGGCCGCGGGCTTTGGATTGACTCCTGAATTCTTTTATTCAATCAAGGAGGTTACCGCGCAGGCAATTGTTCATCAAGCACTTGACGGCGCGTCTCTCCGGGAGAAACAAATTGTCGAAGCAAAGACTCTCCGGGGTTATCTCGATCGTCTCGAGACGGTTGTTCAGGATGATTCCGATGCCTTCCCGGCAATGGAGGGCGCCGTGGATTTGCTTAATGATCTCAAGAGTCGAAAAGTTCCTATCGCAATTGCGACAGGAGACTGGAGGGAGAGCAGCGTCCTGAAGCTCAATGCGGCGGGCATACCTTTCCGGGGCATCCCGATGACCACCTCATCAGAATATTACAGCAGGGCCGATATCATAGCGTCCGCTGTTAAAAAAACTCGTGGGAATCTTCTGAATTGCATTTATGTCGGTGACGGCCATTGGGATTTACTGGCTACCAGGCGCCTTGGCATCTCTTTTATCGGCTGTGGGACAAAATTGGATAGGCTCGAACAGTATGGCGCGCGGTTCTTGTTACACTGCCTTGACATCGATGAGTTCTGGCGCACGATAGAACGCATGGGGCTGTCGATTGGCGAAAACCGCTTCTAACGACACCTGAGGCGGATGATCGGTCGTGTGCGGTAAATGCCAAGTATTTCTGCCGAGCAGTCTTAAAGCGCCAAAGAGAAAAAAATCTGATTATAACGGATTTAGGGGAGGAGGATAATAACACCCTCTACCCGTTGTGGGCGAAATCAACGATGGGGTACAACATGTTGATATTACAGCAAATATAAACATAGACTTTTTGTCAATGTTTTTATATAGTTAGAGACACATCCCCGCCAAAGGAGGTCTCTAACTATATGGGAATAGCAGATGCAACATCCACTAACCGAAACAAACGAATCATATGTTTGCCGTTTTCTCAAGATAATTATGAAGCCATCATACAAAACCCAAGCGATTTCAGAAAGTATATTGATAGGCAGATTGAACTGTTTCCGGAATTGTTCCCGGCCGACATCGCAAATGGATATCAAATGAAGGATATGTATTTTTCAAAAAAACTGTCTGTGAGAACACGTCGCATAAAGATTTACGGTGTTTCTTACACCATCCATCCGTCATTTGTTATGCCACATCTTGTCGGATTTGTGGACAATGTTGAAAAGGCGTTGTTCTTAAGGAAGTTCGACGTTCCCTTCTGGGCTTTGAGCTACGTTTTCGGGAAAGATCATATGTACTGGTATCGAATCGAACAATCCATTGGTCGCAACAGCATCGTGGGTACGACAGTGCGGAATCCCGAAGATATCCCAAAACATCTTGCCGCCGATGAAAAGCATACCCGTATTGAGGGTGCTAAAACATATGTCGCTACAACTGTTGGCGGTGGCTGCATTCTCGGCGCGGCGGTTGCAAAAGACGCCGGCGAGAAGGCGTTAACGGAGGCTTATCAGATATACAAAAACGAGAGCCAGTGCATAAAGCCTGAATATACGCCGGACACTGTAAACATAGATGGCTGGAAAGCCACTCGTAAAGCGTGGCTAAGCCTTTTTCCGACTGTAGCAATTATTTGCTGTTTTCTGCATGTGTTTATCAAAATACGTGATCGTGCCAAAAAGAAACACCGAGATATCTTTGAGAAAGTCGCTTCGAAGCTATGGGAATGCTATCGTGCTGAAAGCAAAAGATCCTTTTCTCAAAGAATCAGAAGGATAGTCGAATGGTGCAAAAATAATGATGTGCCATCTGTTATCATGGATCCTATCGCGAAGCTTCGGAAAAATATTGCCTTGTATCGAGTTGCCTATGAGCATCCGGAAGCGAATCGGACCAGCAATATGGTTGACCGTTTAATGCAAAAAATGGATCGACATCTCTTCAGTACTCTGTATTTTCATGGGGCAATGGATGCAGCGCGATTAAATATGCGAGGTTGGGCGCTCATTACCAATTTTGCCCCATTCAATCCTCGGACTATGAAACTGAAAGAGTATAGAAGTCCGGCTGAGTGTCTTAACAAATTCAGCTATCATAAAAACTGGCTTCAAAACCTTTACATATCGGCTTCATTGGGTGGCTATCGATGCCCTCCCCAAAAACCGCTATAATGAGAAAAAAATAAAGCGGTGATCTATAATTATGTGATCGACTCTACCGTGATTTATAAACCGACAAAAACTTGAATCCTATTTTTTCGAGCTTCAAAACGGAATGCCGAGAAACCGGCGTTTGTGCAAAGGAGGTGGGATTGAAGATGAACAAGATAAAACAAATACTGTCTATAGGTTTTTTATTGTTATGTCTCTCCTCTCAGTACGCCGTGGCGGAATCGGCGGAAAATAGTTTTGACTTCATGCTGGCAATTACCCGGCAGGATATGAAAATGGACTGGTGGTTTTCGGTACCGCCCCAATTCGGCCCGGTTGTTTCATCCATAAATGAAGTAACGAAGGGTGAAAACTTCAAAATATTACCGATATTCAGCAATTACGGGACGGCATCCGGAAATGAAGTCGATATCTCTTTTGATGTCGAAATAGTAAGACCGGATGGGTCAATCAATGTGTCGAAGAAAAACCTTGCCGGTTTTCAAGGCCAGGCATCCGGCGAGCACCTTCTTCCGTCAAAAAATATTTTGGTGGTATCCTGTGATTCCGGGGATCCATTCGGGGAGTATACGATCAACGTTTCGGCCAATGACCGTATAAGAAACCAGAATGTGAAGAAAAGCCGGAAGATAACCTTAAAAAAATTCAGTGAAATAGAATCGGAAGACATTACGGAGAAATGGTTTTTATCTTATCCGGCGCAACCCAGACCGGCCTCGGCGCTGGCGGCATTTGTCAATGTGCCACGGCCGCTCCTGGATGAAAAGGGGCATGCTCTCTGGTCGGGACTTTGGATGTTCAAGATTATCTATAGTGAAAACGATTTTTTAATTCCCCATACAATAGCGTTCTATAAAAATAAAGCTACGGAGAAACAGCGGAAGGATATTATCCTGTTGTTTCATTTATTGGGGAAAACCGGTTTGCTATCCATTGGCAAAGAGCACAAAGATTATTTGTTGGATGTAATAAGAATCATTGTTCCTGACCCGTATAAAAAAATCGAAACGGGTGATCAGCTTGATATGTTGTGGGCGGAATTTTTCGCTACGTCAAGAATTAAGCCGATTCGCCAGATATTGACGGCTTTAAATCTGAGTGCACATATCGGAACGCTTGAAAAAATCAAGTCCGGTGAGCTGAAAAAAACCGATGATGTCCTGAAAAAAGCGATGTCCGAGGCGGTGTTCCAGTCCGCCATCTGGTCAATAATGAGCAATTGCAAGCAATTTCCCCTGGTGTTTCACTATTGTGTCGGCCTTTATGAGTCGGGCCGACTGAATGACACGGAGAAAGGGTACATGGGGGCAATTTTACAGAGCGTCTCGCAAGAAAACCAAAAACCGACCCAATAGCAGGGGGATTCGGAGAATATTTCCGGGTGGGGTTCTCTATCCAAACTGGCTGGTATTGTTGGTGCGGAATTGTTTCGGGAAGCTGTTTTCTTAGACCTTCATACGTCACCAGGCGACAGGTCCGCCGTCTACCAACAGTTAAGGAATATTCGCCTTTTACTCTGGACATCCAACAACGCATACTATATGTATATATATCTACTCGATACAATAAAAACCCATAAAAGACTTTGAACCAGGCGGTTGGGTTGATTTCACCTTTACGGTAATTTAAACAGTGTTGCTTGCCCACTTGATCGGGTTGATGAGAAGCCCGTGGTCAATTTTTCAGCGGAAACTTTATTTTTTAAAAGAACTTAGGAGGATAATTGAAATTTCTTCCGGTATAACCGGGGAAATGTTTTTGATGTTGGAACTGTACATGAACACTTTTTGAAAAGGAGAAGCCAATGACCGATGAGAAGCAAATCAACCGACGGGGGTTTATTCAGAACGTGTCAACCGGGGCCGCGGGGATGGCAATTGCCAGTGTCTTATCCACGTTGAATGCTACTGTGGCACATGCGCAGAAACCGGACTATTACTCCAAGATGGACATGAGTAAATTGGGGAATGTCGCGAGAGAACCCAATGTTATCGAATTCAAGCCGTGGAAATCCATACATGACACGATTACCTCCCCCATGATTACGGCGTGGGGTTCCGGGGATGCTCCCGGTTCCAAGCTTGCGATAGGGTTTGCATATATCACCGCACCTGATCAACTGGGTGGAAGTACTCATTCACATGCGGATTTCGATCAGTGGATATTCCTCATCGGGGGCGATGGCAGAAACTTCCTCGAGTTCGATGCGGATTGTGAAATGCTGCTGGGCGACAAGGTCAGAAAGATCGACTACTCCGGTTATTTCTACATTCCCAAAGGTACGCCGCATTGCCCATTGGTCATTAAACGTGTGGGCAAACCGATCATATTTATTGACGCCAGGGTCAATCCTTAGGCCATAGGAAATATGAGTGCCTAAAGCTAAAGTGTACTTTAGGCACTCACCTACCTCCCCCATCCCATGTTGAACAACCGACTTTCCCCAACGCCGGGATGATTGCCCGGGCGTATGCGCTAAATAATTGACATCGAATTGCAAATACTTTAGAATTGACTTCGTTTCCGCATTAACAGGCTGTAATATAAGTAAAAATACCTCCCCAATGGAAACATGAGATGGTTTCCAGGGTACCGACCCGGATATGCCCGGGACCGGGATGACGATATGAAATTATACAGAGTGACGTATGGGAATCTTAAAAAATATTAGAACCGGAGAGAGTGTTTTCCTGAAATCCCACCATGTATTTGGCCGGAACCGGGAAAAAGCGGATACGGAACTGAAATTACAGGATGTTTCTCAAATTCATGCGTCGGTACGGTGGAATGGCAGGGAATGGATGCTTACAGATTTCAGCAGGAACGGAACATGGATCGACGATGTTCGTCTCATACCGGGCGAAAAGACCCGGTTGAAAAAAAGAAACGTTATCCGTTTCAGCACGTTAGGGAAATCAGAGTGGCGTCTGATTGATAATACCCCACCTTCCAATGTTATTATTCCGCTCAAGGGAGATGGCCCGGTAATCATGCTAGACCGCATTCATGCCCTTCCCAGTGAAGCAAATCCTGACATATCGGTATATATTTCACAAACGGGAGAATGGGTTTGTGAAAATGAAAAAGGGGTATATCCCCTGACAAATGGAGATATTATCAGGCATAACCGGGGATTGTGGCAATTCTTCTGTGACGATCCGGTTGATGTAACCCTTACAAAAAAAATCGTAAAGGAGATCAGATTCTGCTTCCATGTCAGCATGGATGAAGAACATGTTTTTCTTAAAATTCAGTTGGATAAAGATACGATTGATCTGGGTGAAAGAACACACCACTATATGCTGCTGACCCTGGCGCGACAGCGTCTCAGGGACGCTGAAGAAGGTCTCGATCCGGAGACCCGGGGATGGATCGAGACGGACCGGGTGGCCAATATGCTCGGCATTGACCCCAGTCATCTCAACATACAGATATACAGGAGCAGAAAGCAGATCAATGATGCCCTGTCGGAGCTGCAGAATCCGCCTCATGTGATCGAGCGGCGCTTCGGAGGCCTGCGCTTCGGTTTTACCGACTTTCAAATCATGCGCGGTTCAATTGTCGAAGGCGCGACTTGATAGAGCCAGCCCAGCGCCTCCCGCCAGCCATAACTCATTTAAAACTGAATCCGTAACCCACCGGCCAATTTCTCACTGCAAGATCATTACGCTCTCTGTGTAATATCCTGTAATGGAAATATTCTGCAGCCAGGATATATACATTACATCAAGCCGGAACTTTTAAAAGACAGGGAGGGTTAACATGAAAGAAAATATTCAATCCCAAATAAAAGCTGAAATATGCAGGTTCAATGAGAAGATCTTCAACATCATCAATGGTGTCGATAAGCAACTGGAATTGGATGAAGATACATTTACGATTATCGAAAATTTCGACAAGCTGCTGATTTTTTGTGCGGTCAAAGACTACAAAGAAAAGAAAGTTGGAGATCCCGTTTGCGTCGTTTACAATGAGGGCGCCATCAGAGATCCGGATGCACCACCGGTCTTTTATGGAAGGTCTCTTGCCCAGTACGGGAAAGTGTACGAAAAATCCGTCGGCAGGTGTCTTACTGTCAATAAGAAGGTCTCGGATCAATTTATACCGGAAGATGCGGTCTGGTATTACAAAATTAACGGCCACACAATTTTCGAAAATCCGGACGGTTCCGTCGGGTTGAGTAAAAATGATGGTGCATAAAGCCGCCGTTTACGGTTGCTCAGCTTTCAATGACGTCATCCACCCAGCTCAATGCGGCTACGACGTTGGGAAAACCGATCGTGCTTGTGAGCAGAATGACGGCATGGTGGATTTCCTCGGCCCGGGCGCCTGCTTCTAAAGCTCTTCTTGTATGGCTGTGTACGGCGCCCTCGGCACGGGCTGTTGCTGCGGCTGCGAGTTGAATCAACTGGGCGGTTTTTTCATCCAAGGGTCCTTCGGTCTTGACAGCTTTTCCAAGTGATTCAACCGTATTCATATACTCCGGGTGTTGCTCTTTGAGTTTCTGATAACGTTTGGAAGGGATTGCAGTCATCGCTGTCTCCTTTGTAAAGAGTTTGAAATCAATTCATTGAAGCGTTTCCGATGTTGCCGGTGTCTGGGGCGTCCGCTGCACGGCGCCGCTTTTTTCAAGGGCTTTGACGATTTGCTGCAGTCGGTTATAGAGTTCGATACCGGCGTTGGGGGTGAGAACCATTCTGCACACCGGGTACTGCTGTCCGGTCGGGGCTTCGGAAGGGTTGAAGGGCTCGATGCGGATGCTGCAGAATTCAATCCGCATGGTCTGACCGTCAAAGCTCAACCCGTGTATGGAGTCCGCGAATGTTTCAGAAACATCCTGTCTGTCTATGTAACGTATCCGGGGAGCGGTTTTCTCCTGCATGACGTTTCCTTCCCGCCGTGATCCGGCAGCATATGTGTTCCCACTTCAGATGCAAATATTATTCGCGGACACTCGTGAATCGCTGGAGAAGTGTTACCCTAAAGAAACATTTTCTCGGGTGGACGGCGTTCCGGAACATACTCACGGGTAATCTCGCCGTTATTCCACTCCCTGGATACGTAAAGGTTGCAGTAGCAGCTTCCGTATTCCGCCACGTCCGGCTCCCGATAGACACAGGGGCAGATAATGTCCCGGTCGTTCTCCTTATCACCGCTGACGAGGCGGCAGGGGCATCCCATATAACCGTAGCGGGACTTGTTGAGAAGGAGCGCTTCCATAAGGTCCATGACCCGCTTTTTGTCGGTATTGAAAAAATACCCTTTGGGTTCCTGGGATTTTTTCAGCATTTCATACAGTTGTTCCGCATCCATTATAGCCCCAGCGCCTCCTTTATTTCATCTTCTTTGAAACCGACGACCACCTTTTCGCCGATAATGATGGTGGGAAATGAGCATTTGGGGTTGAATTTCTTGACGTCCTCCAGAATGGCTTTTCGTTCTTCGCCCTGCAGAAGGTCGACATCCACGAACTCATATTTTATGGTGCAATCCCCCAGGAACTTTTTGGCGGCTTTGCAGTGGCTGCATGTGCTCAGGGAGTAGATTTTTACCGGTGAAGAGGTCATTGGTGAATCCTTTCTTTTGTGGGCCTGTGATCAAGGTCGGTAAAGAAATCGGGGCGACCCGGTTTATAATAGATCTCGAATATGTATATCACGAGGTGACTTAAGGGTAAAGGTGAAAAGGTTCAGGACAACCGCATTTGAGCATCGCACTGATGTATTAAAAGATGAACGTCCAACATCCAACATCCAACATCCAACATCGAACGCCCAACGTTGAATAAGGTATTCTGCCGATTTTTCTATTTTTTTTATGCTTCGCTTCACAAAAACGTCACTGAATGATTGCCAATACCTTTATCAACGATGGAGCGAAGCGATCTCAGCATTCAATGTCGGACGTTGGACGTTCGATGTCCGACGTTCATTTTCTTAAATAAAACAAGTTGTCAGCTGTTTCTGATTTGAGAAATCCGAGGGTTCTCGGCGCAGCGTCGTTTTTATCCGGATGTCTTTCCAGAAGCGATTTGAGATCCTCTATGGTATCGATATCCCGCCAGGGCTCCAGAAGAGAGACCGGGGCATTGTGCGCCCTGAAAACCTTCAGTGTCTTTTCAAGCACCTGTTCTGTGCTCCAGGGGATGTTCTCAAACACCTTTGGCAAAAAGGCCGATGCGCGGAAAGCAACCAGGTAATAGCCGCCGTCCCGGGAGGGGCCAAGCGCCGCTCCTTTTTCGTCCAACGCGCGGAAAGCCCGTTCCATGATTCGTTCCGGCAAATCGGGAATGTCCGAGCCGATCAAGACGGCCCGGTCATAGCCTTCCGAGAATGCGCGGGAAAAGGCATTTGCCATCTTATCGCCAAGGGAGTTGCCGATTTGAGACCGGCACGGGAAATTCCCACTGAGCCAGGTGTCAATCGAGGCGATTTTTTCTTCCGGATGGCCAAAGATAATGACCGGATACCGGGTCCGGCCAAGCATGTCCAGCGTGTCCAGGACAAACGATTGATACAGCGATAACGTTGCGTTATCTCCCAGGGTTTTCGCCAGCCGGGTTTTCACGTGTCCCATTTGAGGCGCTCTCAGGAAAAATAGTATGCATGGTCTGGACGTTGGATTTTTATCTTTCATGCTGTAAAAACGGATCTATCAACTGTTTCATCTCTTCTATCCGGTTTGGCGCCAGCCATTGAATGTCGGGGTCCGCCTTGAACCAGGCCATTTGCCGCTTTGCATACCGGCGGGTATCGCGTTTCAGGGTACGGACCGCTTCTTCCCAACTGGTATGCCCCTTTATAAACTCAACCATATGCCGGTATCCAAGGGACTGCATGGACTTGAGCGATGGTGCGTACCCCTTGCCCAGCAGTTGTCGTACCTCGTCGAGAAGTCCCTCCTGAAGCATCATATCCACCCGGTCGTCGATCCGTGCATAGAGTGCATCCCGGTCCATGGCAAGGCCGATCTTGATCTGCCGGAAAGGGTTTTCACGGAATTGATGTTTCTGGTGATGGAAAGAGATCGGCTTACCGGTGGTTTCGAAAACCTCGAGTGCGCGGACGATGCGGTAAGTGTCATTCGGGTGGAGTTTTTCAGCGGATACCGGATCGCAGGCGGATAACCGCTTAAAGAGCACATCCGGCCCGAGTGCCGCTGTCTCTTCCCGGAGCCGCTGCCGAACCCGGGGATCGATGGGAACAGTGTCAAAAAGGCCGCTTGTCAGCGCCTTGATGTAAAAACCGGTACCGCCGGCAACAATCGGGAGTTTACCGTGCTCATGAAGGTCCCTGATGATACCCCGGGCCATTTTTTCATACCGGGCTGCATCGAAGGGGACTTCCGGGGTGATGATATCGATCATATGGTGGGGAATGCGGGCTTGTTCCTCCAGTGTGGGTTTGGCAGTGCCGATCTCCATATAACGATATATCTGCATGGAATCGGCGCCGATGATTTCGCCGCCGTAGACTTCGGCAAGTAAAATAGCCGTAGTGGTTTTTCCGATGCCGGTGGGGCCGCATATGACGACAATAGTAGGTTTTGAGGTGATGGCACCCATGATGTTTCCCCGTGTAATCTGATAACAGAACCGTATCCTATTCATGATGGATGCCGGATGTAAATAAAAAAAGGGGAACGTAAAATAGACGGCCTTTTGGGCAAATGCATAAAATCGGAAAAATTTTTCATATTGACAAATAGATGTTGATCATATAATTATCTTTTTTCCATAATGAAACCAATGGTCGTGTGCCAAATTTAATAATAAATTCAATTAAGGAGGGTCTTTAAATGCCAGAAGTTGAATACCAAGGAAAAACGTTTAGTATTGATGAAGACGGTTTTATTGACGATTTTTCAGCATGGTGCCCGGAATGGGTCGATTATGTTAAAAAAGAAGAAGGTATTGATGACCTCAATGATGAACACTGGAAAGTCATCAACGTTCTGCAGGATTATTACAAGAAAAACGGGATCGCTCCCATGGTTCGGGTGCTTTCAAAAGTGACCGGCTTCAAACTGAAACACATCTATGAGCTTTTTCCGTCAGGCCCCGGAAAGGGAGCCTGTAAGATGGCCGGATTACCCAAACCGACCGGTTGTGTGTAATCCCATTCAGGTTTGAGCGTGATTTCAAAAAAAGCCCTGCCTTTCCGGCAGGGCTTTTTTTATGAGTTCTGAAAAATAGCACCTTGGAGGTCCCATGATACTATCAGTTCAGAGCCGATCCAAAACGGAGTTTATCGATATCACCAGTCTCATCCAGGGTAAAATAAAGGATGCCGGGGTCGACGACGGATGTTGTATGATCTATGTTCCTCATACCACGTCGGCGGTGACCATTAATGAATGCGCGGATTCGTCCGTGGCATCGGATATCCTGAACACCTTGAATCGGATAGTACCCTGGGAAGCCGCTTACACACATCTGGAGGGGAATTCACCCGCCCATATAAAATCCACTCTGGTGGGTGCCTCCGAGTTGGTCCCGATTGAAAACGGACGACTTGCCCTGGGGACATGGCAGGGGATTTTTTTCTGTGAATTCGACGGACCCCGGACCCGAAGCGTCAGATTGAGTTTCATATAAATACCTTCGAAACCACAAAGGCACAAAGAGCACAAAGGAAAACAAAGAGAATTGTCCAATTGAGGTTTGCCAGAAGGTGATCTTGATCGTTATAGATAAATAATATTCTGATTATTTTAACTTTTATTGCAGTTCTTTGTGACCTTTGTGTCTTTGTGGTTTTAATAGATTTGAATGCCCAGGAGCGGCAATGTATCGGAGAGGGGACGGCCGAAGAGAAATTCCATCATGTCCGGAGCGACGCTGTTTTCGATGAGTGTCCGACGAATCTGCCTGTCGTATGCGATCATTTCACGGAGTCTGCTCTTGGCTGTTTTATCGCCGTGTTTGTCGATACGTTCATTCAATTCAAGGATGGTGGTATAATCACATCGCTGCTGATGGTCCGAAATGAGTTCCCAGATGCCCTGAACACTGAAAAGCAGATCTTTCCGGGTCAGGTGTTGTGTCATATAGACGGCCTCGATGGGGTGAGTATCCCAGCAGGCAAGCGCCCGGCATTCCAGGGGTCGTTTTGAGTAGATGCCGCATTGGCGCGTCCGGCTGTCATAATAGCGGCACTCCCATCTCCCGGGTTTTCCCTTGATTTTAATAATATCGGTGTCCACCGATACCAGACGGTGTCGAACGTTTTCATGGGCCGGCTCGCCCTTCCGAATGGTGAAAAGGTGGCTGCCGGGGATGGTACCGTCATCAATGAGGTGACGGTCTTCCATATGAAACGACGGCCCTCCTTTTTTGCAGCAGGTGCCGCATTGCCGACATTTCTCGGTTTGCTCTTTTTTATTCAAGAGTATACAGGCATTTTCTCACGCAAAGCCGCAAGGAACGCAAAGGGTTTTTTAATTCTTGGCGTCTTCGCGGCTTTGCGTGAGAATTTTGTTTTTAGTCCAGCCAATTTCAAAACGTCCCTTTTTGAGCGACCTCCGGGCGGACGATCCGCCTTGGGCTTGATCTCATTTGTGGAGAGAAAACGTTTTGAAAATGGCTCAGTCGTCTTCTTTCTTCTCGGCATTATCGCTCTGGCTCGCCATAACCATGTAAGACCGGTATTTCTCGTTCACTTCCTCTTCGAGTTGTTTCCGAAGCCGCTCCGACTCTCCCGGGAACGTCTTTTCCAGGCTGGCATACCGGTTTTCTCCCGCAAGGAAGGTCTGAAGATTGCCGTCCGGGGCCTTTGACTCGAAAATGAAGGGGTTCTTCCCTTCGGCGGCCAGGGCCGGGTTATAGCGGTACAGCGGCCAGTAACCGGTGTCCACGGCCTGTTTCATCTCCTCCTGGGTTTTTCCCATGCCCTTACGGATACCCTGGTTGATACAGGGGGCATAGCAGAGGATCAAAGAGGGCCCGGGGTGCGCATCCGCCTCCAGAAAGGCCTTCATGAGCTGATTTTTATTGGCGCCCATGGCAACGGAGGCCACATACACATGGCCGTAAGTCATGGCGATTTTGCCCATGTCCTTTTTCCCGATCTTTTTCCCCGATGCCGCAAATTTGGCCACGGCCCCTGATGGCGTGGCCTTGGAGGCCTGACCGCCTGTGTTGGAATAGACTTCGGTGTCCAGCACGAGAATATTCATATCCTCCCCTGAGGCCAAGACATGATCGACGCCGCCGAAACCGATATCGTAAGCCCAGCCGTCGCCGCCGAAGGCCCACACCGATTTTTTCACCAAAAGGTCACTCATTTCCTTGAGTTCGCCAACTGTCGGGCTGTCGGATTCTTTTGAAAGGAGGTCCTTTACCAGTTTGGCCGCGGTTTTGGATGCTTCGGCATCGTTTCGTCCGTCAAGCCAGGTGCTCAAAGCATCCTTCAGTGCCTGGGATATGCTTTCTTCAAGCGCCTGCTGAACAAGATCCACCAGTTTGTTGCGCCGCTGAATATAGGATATGGCGATGCCGTATCCGAACTCGGCGGCATCTTCAAACAGGGAGTTTCCCCAGGCGGGCCCGTGTCCCTCCTTGTTCACGCTGTAGGGGGTTGTGGGGGCTGATCCGGCCCATATGGAAGAGCACCCCGTGGCGTTGGCAATGATCATCCGATCGCCGAAAAGCTGGGTGAGCACCTTGACATAGGGGGTTTCCCCGCAACCGGCGCAGGCGCCGGAGAATTCCATGAGCGGTTTCTGGAACTGGCTCCCCTTGACGGAGGATTTTGCCACCAGCTCATCCTTGACCGGTATGGTCTGGGAAAAATTATAATTGGGAACCTCGGTTTCCAACTGGGTCTCGATGTGTTTCATAACCAGGGCTTTTTTCTTGGCGGGGCAGATATCCGCACAGTTGCCGCAGCCCTGACAGTCGAGTGTGTTTACCTGGATGCGGAACTGATAACCCTTCAGCTCTTTGCCGATGGCCGGTTTGACTGTAAAGGTCTTCGGGGCGCCCTCAAGTTCCGTTTCAGCGGCCAGGACGGGGATAATCGCCGCATGGGGACAGACAAATGCACACTGATTGCACTGGATGCAGTTGTCCATGATCCATTCCGGGACGTTGATTGCAACCCCGCGCTTCTCATATTTTGCCGTATCCACCGGGAAGATGCCGTCCGGCTCGAAGGCGCTTACCGGCAGGGTGTTTCCCTGCTGGGCAAGAATCGGGCGCATGACATTTTTGACATAATCGGGCTCATCGGCCTTGGCCTTCTCTTCGGCAACGGCACTCTTCCAGGAATCCGGATAGGGGATTTCGTTGAGGCCCGCCAGGGTCTGGTCCACGGCCTGGATGTTCATCTGGACGATATTTTCACCCTTTTTGCCATAGACCTTCTGAATCTCTTTTTTAAGCAGATCGATGGCCTCTTCGAAAGGAAGCACTCCGGAGAGTTTAAAAAAGGCCGTCTGCATGATCATGTTGATCCGATTGCCCAACCCGACGCTTTCGGCGATTTTAACGGCATCCACACTGTAGAGTTTTATTTTTTTTTCAGCAATGGCCTGGCGCATCCGGGCCGGAAGGTGCTTCTCCATATCCGCCGCGGTCCATGGGGAGTTCAGCAGAAAAGTGCCGCCCTCTTTGATGCCTTCCAGGACATCATAGAGTTCTACGTAGTTCGACTTGTGGCAGGCTACGAAATCGGCCGTGTTGACCAGGTAGGTGGACTGAATCGGCTGACTTCCGAAGCGGAGGTGGGAGACGGTGATGCCGCCCGATTTTTTAGAGTCGTAATCAAAATAGCCCTGGGCGTACATGTCGGTGTTGTCGCCGATAATCTTGATGGCGCTTTTATTGGCGCCCACCGTGCCGTCTGATCCCAGCCCCCAGAATTTACACTGAACCGTGCCTTCGGGGGCGGTATCGAGGGGGCTCGCCACCGGCAGGGAAGTGCCCGAGACATCATCGGTGATGCCGACGGTAAAATGGTTTTTGGGTTTGTCTGCCTTCATATTGTCTACCACGGCCGTGATCATGGCCGGTGTAAATTCCTTGGAACCGAGACCGTATCGACCGCCGAGAATGGTGGCCTGTCTGTTTGCCTCGACGAAAGTGGTAACGGTATCGAGATAGAGCGGATCGGCAATGGCGCCCGGCTCTTTGGTTCGATCCAGTACGGTGATTCGTTTGGCGGAAGCCGGGATCGCTGACAGGAAGTCCTCGGTTGAAAAGGGCCGGTAAAGCCGCACTTTCACCAGGCCGACTTTTTCGCCTTTTGCCGTGAGAGAGGAGATCACCTCTTCGAGGGCTTCACATGAAGAGCCCATGGCGATGATGATATTTTCGGCATTTGGATCTCCCGTATAATCAAACAGGTTGTAGGAGCGGCCTGTCAGATCACTCACTTTTTTCATGTATGATTTTACAATGCCGGGGATTTTTTCGTAGAAGGGATTTGACGCTTCGCGTCCCTGGAAATAGATATCCGGATTCTGCGCGGTTCCCCGAAGGTCGGGATGTTCGGGATTCATGGCCCGTTTACGGAAGGCTTTGATGGCGTCCATGTTTACCAGGGATGCCATATCATCATAATCGATCATCTCTATTTTCTGGATTTCATGGGAGGTCCTGAACCCGTCGAAAAAGTGAAGAAACGGGACCCTTCCTTCGATGGCGGACAGATGGGCCACCAGCCCCAGGTCCATGACCTCCTGCACCGACCCGGCGCAGAGCATGGCAAAACCAGTCTGGCGACAGGCCATGACATCCGAATGATCCCCGAAAATGGACAGGGCATGGCCGGCGATGGCCCTGGCGCTGACATGAAATACAGCCGGCAGCAGTTCCCCGGATATTTTATACATATTGGGGATCATGAGAAGAAGCCCCTGGGAAGCGGTGAAGGTGGTGGTCAGTGATCCGGCGGCAAGGGCGCCATGTACTGAGCCGGCGGCGCCGGCTTCCGACTGGAGCTGACGAATCAGCAGTTCCTGACCATAAATATTTTTCTGCCCCTGGGCGGACCATTCGTCGGCCGTTTCGCCCATGGGGGAAGAGGGGGTGATCGGATATATGGCCGCCACATCGCTCATTGCGTACGCTACATGAGCTGCAGCGGTGTTGCCATCAATAGTTTTCATTTTTTTTCCCATTTGGTTTCTCCTTGTCGCTTGTTTTTTTATTGAGGGTCAAAGCGAATTGACCTCAAGGTTGAAAATGTTCCTACCTGTTATTTTTTATGGCGGGTCAAAGCGGATTTGACCCGAAAGGTTTAAAAGGAGTCTGTCTGTTCACAGGGGCTTGAAAGACCCGCTATGACAGAAGAGACTCGAAAAAATCGTTCCCTTTGTCATCAACGATGATAAACGCCGGGAAATCTTTTACCGTAATTTTAAAAACAGCTTCCATTCCTAGTTCCGGGTAAGCAAGGGTTTCAATCCCGGTAATGCACTCTTTGCCCAGCCGGGCCGCGGGTCCGCCGATAGACCCTAGATAGAATCCGCCGTATGTTTTGCATGCATCCGTGACCTGCCGGCTCCGGTTTCCCTTGGCGAGCATCACCATGCTGGCGCCGTGTTTCTGAAACAGGGGGACGTAAGGATCCATTCGCCCGGCGGTGGTGGGGCCGAAGGCGCCTGAGGCATAACCGGGCGGCGTTTTGGCCGGTCCCGCATAATAGATAATATGGTCCCTGACGTACCGGGGCAGCTCTTCCCCCTTGTCAAGTTGTTCTTTGAGCCTGGCATGGGCGATATCGCGCGCCACGACGATGTCCCCGGTTAAAAGCAGGCGTGTGGCCACTGGGAATTTGCTGAGTTCGGCCCGAATCTCATCCATGGAACGATTCAGATCGATGTGGACGGCGGCTCCATTGTCCGGTTCCACTTCAGGCAGATATTGGGCCGGGTCCGTTTCAAGTTTTTCCAGAAAAATGCCTTCACGGGTGATTTTGGCATTTATATTTCGGTCCGCACTGCAACTGACGCCCACGCCAATGGGGCAGGAGGCGCCGTGTCGCGGCAGGCGGATGACCCGAACGTCGAGACAGAAGTATTTCCCGCCAAACTGGGCGCCGATGCCAAGCTGCCGGCTGATGGCCAACACTTCGTTTTCCATGTCCACATCTCTGAAGGCGTGTCCGTGGGCATTCCCCTGCCGGGGAAGTCCGTCCAGATAGCCGGCTGAAGCCAGCTTGACGGTTTTGAGGTTCATTTCGGCGGAAGTGCCCCCCACCACAAACGCCAGATGGTACGGGGGACAGGCGGCGGTGCCGAGGGATTTCATTTTTTCCTTCATAAACCCCTTAAGGATTTCCGGAGCAAGCACGGCCTTGGTCTGCTGGTAAAGGAATGTCTTGTTGGCCGATCCGCCGCCCTTTGCTATGAACAGGAATGAATAGGTGTCCCCATCCACGGCGTGGATGTCTATCTGCGCCGGCAAATTGCAGCCGGTGTTTTTTTCATCGAACATGGTCAGGGGGGCATTCTGGCTGTAGCGCAGGTTGTTTTGGGTGTAGGTATTAAACACTCCCTTGGAAAGGGCTGCCTCATCGCCGCCGCCGGTCCAGACCTGCTGCCCTTTTTTCCCCATGATGATGGCGGTGCCGGTGTCCTGGCACATGGGAAATTCGCCCTCGGCTGAAATGACGGCGTTTTTTAACATTTCAAGGGCGACATACCGGTCATTGCCAGTGCTTTCGGGGTCATCCAAAATCGCTTTCAGTTGCTGAAGGTGGGTGGGCCGCAACAGGTGCGACACATCTCTGAAAGCGGCTTCGGCCAAAACCGTCAGCCCTTCGGGATCCACCTGCAACATGTTTCTGCCGTTCCATACTGCCGGCGCGACATGATTTCCAGTCAACAGCCGATATTCGGTTGAGTCTTCCGTCAGGGGGAACATTGATTGATAATGGAATTCAGCCACTTTGAGAACCTCGATCTTCTAATACAACAAAACTGCTTTCTCTGATGAAAATCTCTAAAAATATATTTAATTCATATTCATTGTCAAGTTATTTTGATTTTAAGTGCATGACAATTGCAAGCAAGCTGTCGTAGATCCCGGCGTCGGGGAAAATTGGTTGTTCGGAATTCTTTTTAACCCGTATGCAATCGCGCATGTGTGAAAAAAATTAACAATATCTGAGAAAATTCCGAGCTGGTTGTGTAACATTTTTTTACATATCCGCTTCTGTCGCTTATTTATTTTTTAAATCGGGCCGTTATGTGTTGATATGTAAAAGAATTTCTGATAGTAAAACATGCTTATATGAAAAAACACCAGGCCCAAAACAATAATATGGCGTGGGTTCGTTTTACATAAAACCGGATTGAACCGGATGTGCGCTTTTATAATTTCCTGCAAGGGGAAGACATAGTATGGAGGAGAAAAAAACAATCCTGGTGGTGGATGACAACCCTTTGTTTCTGGAACTTTTTTCGCTCCTGCCGGAGGTGGAACGATATGATGTCATTACTGAAAAAAGTGCCGAATCCACCCTCGAAATACTTGAAGAGCGGAGTATTGATCTGATTATTTCAGATGTTCAGATGCCGGATATGGATGGTGTTGAATTGTTTGAAAAGGTTCAGGATGCTTTTCCGGAGGTGCCTGTCATATTGATGACTGCCTACGGATCCACCGAAAATGCCATCGATGCGGTAAAGCGCGGCGCGTTTCATTATTTCGAAAAGCCACTGGAAGATCACCAGGAGCTTTTTTGGGCCACGGTCCGAGAAGCGCTTAAAAAAGGCGACATGCTTAGAAGAATGGCCTTTTTCGAACGGGAACGGGCACTTCTTTCCTGCGTCAAGACTCCTCTTATTGGGGTTTCCCCGGCCATTCGGCGCGTTGTTCAGCAAGTTGCGGAGATTGCCGATCTCGGGGTGACGGTCTTGATCCAAGGCGAGACCGGTACCGGGAAAGAGGTGGTGGCCCGGGCCATTCATGCACAAGGCGGGCGACGGGGCGCCCCCTATTTTGCGGTGAGTTGTACCGAATTCGCGGCGGGTGTTCTCGAAAGCGAGCTGTTCGGACATGAGAAGGGCTCTTTTACCGGCGCCGTGGCCCTGAAAAAGGGCCTGTTTGAAGTGGTCGATAAAGGAACGCTTTTTCTGGACGAAATCAGTGAGTCTCCGCCGGCCCTGCAGGCCAAATTGCTGCGGGTCCTTGAGACCCGGACCGTCAAACGGATTGGCGGCGTTAAAATCATCCCATCGGATTTCAGGCTTCTGGCGGCGACCAACCGGGACCTTTCCGATGAGGTGCGATCGGGACGTTTTCGCCAGGATCTTTATTATCGCCTGAACGTCTATTCCATAGACATTCCGCCCCTCAGGGACCGGCGAGAGGATATTCCACCGATTGCCGAATACTATCTGGATCGATATAACCGTGCGTATAACCGGTCCATAAAAGGTATTTCAGAGAACGCCATGGCCGCCCTTCGCCATTACAGTTGGCCGGGCAACGTCCGTGAGCTGGTCAATGTCATCGAACGGGCCGTCATTACATGCACGGATTCTTTGATTACCAGCAGGTGCCTGCCCTTCGGCGGTGATTTTTCCCTTCCTGTTTCCGACCTGAACCTTTTTGAACTTGAAAAATTTTACATTCAGAGAGCTCTGCAGCGTACGGAGAACAATAAAACCAAGGCGGCGGAACTCCTGGGGATCACTCGGCAGACTCTCATGAAGAAGCTGAAGCTTTACGAAGAGATGGTCGAAAACGGGGCGTAACGCTGCGCAGAAGAATTCGGCTTGAGATTGCCAGGTCCGCGTTTTCCGCCACTATGCAACACTCTCGCCCAAAGATTGTATCGCCGGTTTCGTATATTACCGCTTGCTTTTTCATACGATTTTGAGTTTAACCATTTGCATGGCGCAGGCTCTTTAACGACGAGGCTATAATAAGTGTGGTCAGAATGTCTGCTCGAGATTGACCATGAGATTTGATATCGCCAGATTGATAAAAGAAAAATTCGGTGTCCAGGTCTTTGTGGCCATTTCCGCCCTCATTTTTCTGCTTTCGCTCTCTTCCATACTGTTGTTGTGCCGTTTTCAGTATTCAACCATGATCTCCGAGTTGGAAAGCAACGGTAAATTGATTGCACAGATGCTGGCATATCAATCCAGAATCGCCCTTTTCTCGGAAAATGAAGCGATGCTTCGAACTCCCGCCGAGAGTGCATTTCAAAACGCGACGGTTATCGGTGTCCGCCTGTTTACCCAGGAGGGCAAGCTGGTAATAGAGAGGAGAAGACAAAATGAGGCGGACTCGCTTCCTTTGCCCCAGGACGCCGTGCCTGGTATCCAGGTACTTATGCGGCGGCTGTCGCGGTCATTGACCCCTCTTGTTTTCCATACAGAAGACTTTCTGGTGGTATGGGCGACGGTTAAGTGGGAGAACTCTTTTCCGGTTGAAGAGACCCTCTATTCAGAGAACGAGCCGGATAAGCGGGACGGGCCTTTCGGATATGTAAAAGTCACTTTGGGGAAGAGAGGGCTGAAGGAAGAATTAAGAAGCAATTTGTTGAAAACAGTTCTTTTAGGATTCGGTTTTTTGCTTATCGGTGCTCTTATTGCATATTTTCTGGCCATGCAGATTCATCGACCCATCAAACAGCTGACGGATAATGTCAGACGGTTCGGTGAGGAAGGTGATTGTGATGATTTTACCGTGAAGTCGCGGAATGAAATCGGCGAGTTGTCCAAGGCTTTCCAGCAGATGACGCATTCTCTCAAGGGCCATGTCCAGCGGGAAATCGATACGGCGAAAGAATTGGCCCACAGCAAAAATCTTGCACATCTTGGCATGGCATCCAGTAAGGTGACCCACGAGGTGGGGAATCTTCTCAACAATATGGGTATGGTGCTGACGGCGTTGAAGTCTGAGCCGCTCAGCACCAAGGGGCACAAACGTTTAATGCTTCTGGAAGAAGAGGCCGGCCGGCTGCAAACATTCATTTCGGATTTTCTTCAATTTGCGCGAAAACCGGTTCTTCGATCTCGAACAATGCCGTTTGGACTGACCATACAGCAAATTCTCATCACCCATAAACCCCGGGCCGATACCTTGGGGATAGCGTTGAACCTGAACTGGCCGGATACCATTCCCCCCCTTACCGCCGACCACCGTATGCTGGGCCGGGCCATTGATAACCTGGTGGTGAACAGTATGGCGGCGGTGGGTCGGGATGGGGCCATTACCATTGCCGGAAATACCGAGGTGAAAAACCTCGTGGTGACCGTGGCGGATACAGGCCCGGGTATTGAACCGGCGGTGCTGGAAAGGGTTTTCGAGCCCTTTTTCACTACCAAAGGAAGGCATGGGACCGGCCTGGGGCTTTCCATTGTCCAGGGGATTGTTCAAGGCCATGGCGGAACCATAGAGTGCGAGAGTCGGCTTGGTAGGGGGACCCGGTTTATCATCAGATTACCCGTGTGATAACGATGAAAGGAGAGCGAATGCCGCAGGCAGGAATAGTCTCCATAAATAAACTTATTGAAATCGTGGTCGGAGGCGGTTGCGTCAAAACCGGTATGGACATCTATAACAAGCGGGGTGTCCTGCTTCTGGAAAAAGATGTCGAAGTAAAAGAAGTAAAAGTGCTTGAGACGATCAAAGACTTCGGTATTTCCCAGGTTCCCATAAGCGTGATCGGAGAAGGTGGACTCTGGGATGAAAACGGGAACCGGATAGCTCTGTCCCAAGAGACTCCTCAGCCCCGCCTCTCTTTTCGGAGCACTGCCCCGGATTCCGTTGTAAAGCGGATACACCGGATCAATGAGGTAAAACAACTGGCGGTTGAAAAACACAGGATGGCAAAGGCCTGTATCAAGAAGGTGCTTGATGATATTGAAACCAGCGGCGGAGAATTCGATTATAATGCGGTCGAGAACGTAGTGACGGACATCCTCGATTTTTTAGCCACCCATGAAAACGGTTTTTCATACCTTACGCGCGAAATATTTTCCTACGATGATTATCTGTATAACCACTCCATAAACGTTTGCACCATCGCAACAGCCGCATTGCTGAAATTCAACCGTTCTTTCAGCAATGCCGTCAACATGTTTTTGGACGGACTCTCCCTTGAAAGCCTTGTATATGAAAATGGGCCGGCCCAGGAATCCTTTGTGCTGCACAACGAAGAGGAGATCAAGAATATCACCATCGGCTTTTTTTTGCATGATGTCGGCAAGGTAACCATGCCGGGGAATATACTCAACAAACGAGGCCCCCTCGATAGCAGAGAATATGATCTTGTTAAGCGTCATTCTTACGAAAGAGGGCAAGAAATAATGGAAAAAAACGGTATTCAGAGTTCGTTTGTGAAGAGTATTGTCAAGTACCACCATTGCGCGCTTTTTAAGGGGGAACCACTCTGTTATCCGGAAAACCTTTCCCCGGTCCAGGTTTCTCCGTATGTCAAAATATGTAAGCTGGCGGACATGTTTGACGCCATGACTTCAAAGCGTTGCTACAAGGAGGCTTTCAATCCGGTTGCCGTTGTTACCGATCTCTTTCGAAAGTATGCAAACAAGGACAGACTGCTGCAGTTCATTCTGGATTCTTTTGTGCGGACGGTCGGTATTTATCCCGCCGGAAGCATCGTTCAACTGCGTGACGGCCAAAAAGCATATGTGTTGGACAGTGAAGGGCCGATCGTCATTCCCTTTACAAGCCGGGAAGGAATCGTGTTCACGGTTATGCAGGATCCGATGGATCTCAAAGAGGCCGAACAGCGCAATCCGGAATTCGGAATCGACCGCGAGGCGGTGCTTGCTTCTCCGCTGGAAGCATACGAATCATTGCCGGATTATCTAAGGGAGCCTATCAGACTTGTGTCCAGCGGATGAGCCAATACGCTTATTCTTCTTTCTTTTTGCCACTGAAGATCGATTCGAGAAGCGTTATGGGGAGTCTCAGGGTCCTGACCATTATCCCCCACACTTCACCACCCACGGCTGTGGGGCTCAGGAGCGATAAGTCGGGTTTGTCCCAGGGTCCGGTGACTTTTACCGGATAAATTACCGCGCCCTTATCGAAAACGGTATTCACGAGCGGAATTTTTTCTACTACGGAGTCTACGGTTTTGAGCGGGGCGACAATGACGGTAAGATCATGTTTTCTGTCGATGAGGTTTTCTTCCCCTTCGTAAAAGATTTTCATGCCGGAACTGTCGATAACCCCTGTTTCCAGTTCGAAACGCCCATGGTTAAACTGCCCTTTGAAGACGCTTTTTTTATACGGCAGCCCCTCTTTTTCTAGATCCGGGAACTCTCCGGACAAAATACCGCCAATATCTAACAGGGAGAATATCTTCCCCAAAAGGACCGCCCGATATATTCTTCCATCTTTGGCTGTCAGGGTGGCCTCTCCATCGAGTGACTCCATAATAGATTTGCCATTCAGCTCAAACTCCAGTTTCCCGTTGAGGTCAAACCGTCCGTCTATCAATTTTTTCCCTTCCTTCAGGCAGGCCAGTGTGGGCGCCAGGGCTTGACCTGTTGCGAACGGCTCGAAAGAAAACAGCGTTTTTTCAGGTGTGAGGGTGATGGTTCCGGGAAAGGAGATGCCGCAGGCATCTGCCTGATGAAATATGATATCCACTCGATTGCCATCGAGTTGAAATTCCGCTTCGAGCGGTTGAAACACCATTGTCGGGCTGATAGTGAAGCTGCCGCATGTCGCTCTGACGTTGCCAAACAGGAAGGAGGGACGGGTGTGCTTCGTTGTTCGGGTGTTTCCCAGTGACGCTTTCAGTTCGGACCAGTCGAGACGTTTCGAATCAAGGTCAATATCAAGCAATAGCCCTTTTTCTATATGTGCAATGCGGCCGGAAGTGGAAAAGTCACTCTCTTTCCATGTGAAGCGCGCGGGAGAAATTTCAATAGAGGTCCTGTCCGCAGTCAGGGACGCTTCGGTGATTTTCAGGGGAACCCCGAGGGCGGTCGTATCGAGGCCCGTAACCCGGAAATCGCCCATCAAGGTAGATTTTAAAGGATTGTTAAAAATATACAGCGCTTTGAAATTGCCTCGTATCGAGCCTGCCAGCAGGTCGTTTTCGAGCAGGAGAGCACTTAACGACGAACCGTTTAATTCACCCGCAAAGCCGATTTCCAGCAGGTTTTTGTCACGCAGCAGCGTCAAGGTGGCCAGGGCATCTCCATCTTGAATGGCCAGGTTGTTGATGGCAAGTGCGCCGGGGGATTTGGTGATGTCAAAAGCAACGAGAAGGCGGTTCCCGGCGGTTGCTTCACCCGAGACATTCAGCCCCTCTTTCTCCTGCCAATTTAGGAAAAGAGACGAGAGTGTTATCGGTGCCCGCCACCGGCACATTTCCGGTATGGAAACCTGCCGGTGTATCCACTGGCAGGCGCCCCCGCCCAGTTCGCCATCAATCCGGGCCTCCAGTTGGCGATTTTTCGTTTTATAATGATGCAGCGTGCCGGTGGCATGGACCTGGGCATCCAGAAGCGAGAGATCATCGCTTGAAAAATCGATCTTGTCCTGGGTTGCCGTGAATTGACACTGGTGGAAAATCAAGGGGTTCGGAAAAAGGGGCATGAGCAGCGTAACCGTATCAATTACATGCCCCTCTAATTGAAATTGCCAGTTCCTGGGGGTTCTGGCAGGCCCTTCAAGCCGGATGTTGTCGATAGAGATTCGGCCCTTCTCGGCGTGAAGTTTTTTCATAACCCGGCCGGCTGTCGGATTTGTGTCGAGCCAGGAGACAATTTCATCCACATTTGCATCCGTCCGGCCTTTTGAGATGGTGATGACAGGGGATGGGGGCCGGGATGTGTCCCAGGATACTTTGCCGCTGAGATCAATGAAACGGGAATCGCCGATGTTACCTTGAATATCCCGGACCTGGGCAACGCCGTTTACGAAATGAAAACCGCCGCCGGATACGGACAGGGGAAACGGAATCCGGTCATAGGTTGCGGAAATATCAAATTTCGAGACATCCACTGTTGTACGGAGGCGGCCGGATTCGCGGTCCAGAATCATTTTCCCGATGGCTGTACCCTCGGCGGAGGTGATCTGCTGCATTTCGTTTGAAAAGAGCCTGTTTTTCACGAGTCTGTCAAGAAGCGACGGCAGCGCCGCGATATCCGCGTGAATATCCGTTTCCACATAAAACGGCCTTTTTTCATCGTTCTCCCTTTTCTTCAGAGACAATGAAAACCGGCCCTGACTTCCGTCGGAATTGCCGAGCCGGGCTTTTATATAAGAGGCTTCCAGAATACCCTTTGAGATGTTGACGTCACCGGAAGCGTCGGTCAACAGCAGGTCTGTTTTGGGGATATGTACGGCGCCCCGATTCAATCGGCCGTGAAGATAAAAAGTGGAGACATCCCGAAAACCGTCAAGATTCCGGGCTTCTTGTCCGAGGCTGATCTGGGGGATGTTGCCTTCAATGAGAATGTCGCAGATCCTCCGGGCGACTTTAGACCAGGCCGCAAAGAAACTCGCGGCTGCTCTTGTGGAAACGATATCCACATCCCGGGCGTTTACCCGCCAGCCGACTGACGGTTTTTCGGAATTCAGATCGAAGCGTCCGGTCAACTGCAATCGGGGGGTTGCAAGGTCAAGCCCTGTAATCGACACATGGGTCGATGTCTTCTCCATTTTCAGTGTGCCTGCCGCTTTTTCCCCGCGAATAGTCTGAGTCTTTTTCCCCTTTCGAAGGGTGATGTCCGGGTCCAGAACTTCGAAGGAGAGGTCCAGGGTGTCAAACTTGCTGGTATGCAAGGTGATTTCCATATCGAGGACGGCACCCTCCACCTGTGGAAAGTTTTTTGGGAAAACGCTGTCGGTAATCGTTTTGGGCGCCATTCTCTTCAGGGAAATTTGCCCATCGCCTCTCTGACTTGCCATATCCAGGTTGAATGTCAGGCGGCCTTCATCCCAGATGTCTGATTTGCCGGCAATGTCTATCGAGACGGCGGGCAACTTCCATTGTACCCGGCTGGATATCTCCTGCATTGAAAAAAGCCGTTTATCGGCCCGTATCAGGGTAACGGCGCCTTTTTGGATATCGATTGATAATAATTTGCCCCGGGTCACCGGGGCGAGCCTATTTACGCAGGCTTCGAGCCGATTCCGAAGATTCGACACAGTGGCTGGGGATGGAGAGGGACCTTCCGGTTCCGGTATTTCAGCAATGAAGTCAGGGTGAACCACCGTTACTCGCGCGATATTGACCTTGCCCAAAAACAGGGAAGGCAGACTGGGATAGGCGGAAACCATATCAATGGTTGCCGAAACCCCGGACCCGGTTTTCAATATCACGTTGTGAAAGCGGATACGGGGTTTGGGCAGGAGTGTCAGGGATCCTTCCCGGAACGAAAAATCACCCTTGACCCGCCGGGCGATAAGGGTTTCGATTTTTTCATGAATAAGCGGAAGTCTGAACAGAGACGGGAGGGCGTAGACAAAAATTCCGATGAAAATAAAAATCATCAAGAAAACAGAAAGAATCCATCGTTGTTTTTGCCTACTGCCCATCAATCGAATCCCGCGGGGACGCCCTTGTGGGCAAAGCGCCTGGTTGAATGCATAATATCAGATATGCCACTTGAAAAATCAGTCAATACAGCCAAGTTCAAAACACCCTTTTTCGACTTGCCGTTGTATTGCACCGTCGCGCCGTTGCGTGTCTATAAATTGTTTTGAAAATGGCTCGGTACAACCAATTCCAAAAACGCAAAAACTACTTGTCTCACACGAAGCCACGAAGCCACGAAGATAACAACTCAATATTAATATCTTTTCTTCGTGTTCTTCGTGGCTTCGCGTGAGACTTGCTTTTTGCGAGAGCATCAATAGTGACTGTGTATAGTACTGTTATCCTTTGGTACGTGTTACCGTGCCATTGGCGATCAGCTCCTGGAGTTGACTGAGCAGCCGCTGCTCATGGTCATCGATAAATCCGTCTTTGCTTGCGACCTTCTGTATTTCATCGTACTCGCTGGTGGTAATAACGCAGTCCTGGAGCGCTTTTTCAATGACCTCTTTTAATTCTAGTCCCGACTTGGTAAGTTTCATAAATTTTTCCTCCGTAAGTTCTGCAATCACATCTAATGTAAGTGAAATATTCTATTTCGCTGGATTTTTCCGTAAGATTACAAATGGATGTTTAATTGTCCCCATCAAGCAGCCGGCCCAGGCCGCCCAGGACGGATCCTTCCCCTTTTGCCTTGCCACCGGCGGACGGGGCGTGCTGGAGAATTCGGTCCGCCATTCGCGAGAAGGGAAGGCTTTGCAGATAGACGGTGCCGGTACCACTCAGCGTAGCCAGGAAAAGCCCTTCGCCGCCGAAAAACATGGACTTCAATCCGCCGGAGCGTTCGATGTTATAATCGATTCCAGCTGAAAAAGCGACGATACAACCGGTGTCCACTCGAAGGGTTTCGCCATTCAGTTTTTTTTCAATCACTGTCCCGCCGGCATGAACAAATGCCATTCCATCACCCTGGAGGCGCTGGAGGATAAAGCCTTCCCCGCCAAAAAAACCGGTGCCGAGCCGTTTGGTGAAGGCAATGCCGACCTTCGTACCCAAAGCAGCGCATAGAAATGCGTCTTTCTGGCACAGCAGCTCGCCGCCGATCTGGGCCATATTCATGGGAATAATTTTACCGGGATAGGGCGCGGCAAAAGAGACGCGTTTTTTTCCGGATCCAGCGTTGCTAAAGTGGGTCATGAAAATGGATTCACCGGTGAGTACTCGCTTCCCCGCGCCCAGGAGTTTTCCGAACAGGCCTGAATCCGGTTCCGACCCGTCTCCCATTTTGGCTTCAAAGCTGATGCCGTCTTCCATGTAATTCATGGCGCCGGCTTCGGCTACCACGGTTTCGCCGGGATCGAGTTCAACTTCCACAATTTGCATATCATCGCCGAAAATTTCATAATCTACTTCGTGACAATTCATCGAGATCTCCCTTCTTTATTTTAAAATATCCGGTATTTCGCACACTGGTATGGGGACCATTTTATGCTGATTGGCCCGGTGAAATTCTCTGAAAATGGCCAGCACCTCTTTTTGCCGCTCCCTGAGACAGGTCTCGTCTTCGGGGGCGCACTCGAAATCCATCGCCCACTCCAGCTCTTCATAGGTGGCGCCGATCTGGGCCTCGTCAGTCCGGCTGTCCTCCCAGAGCCCGTCGGTTGGCGGGGCCTGGAGAATATCTTCCATAACACCCAGTTCTTTTCCGACGGCATACACCTCTGTTTTCTTCAAATCGGCGATGGGAGACAGATCGACACCGCCGTCGCCGTATTTGGTGTAAAAGCCGACACCGAAGTCTTCCACTTTATTGCCGGTACCCGCCACCAGCATTCGATGGTGAGTGGCAAAAGCATACAGTGTCGTCATGCGCATTCGGGCCCGGGTATTCGCCATGGTATGGGGGTCCTGAATCTCTTTCGGCAGGGTGTCCCCCAGGGCCTGGAAGGCGGGGGTCAGATTAACCTCGACGCCCGTGACGGTTTCGCAGGTTTCGGAAAGCCACGCGATGTGCCGTGCGGAGAGGGAAAACTGTTCCGGTTTTTGATGGATCGGCATGTTCAGAAGAATCACTTTTTTTCCGGTTTTTGCACACAGGCAGGATGTGACGGCGGAATCGATACCGCCGGAGACGCCGGCCACAAAGCCGTTCATCCCCGCCCGTTCGCAATAGCCCGAAAGCCAGTTTACGATATGATCGATGATGGCCCCTGGTTGCATTCCTTTGTTCCTTATTATTTGCCCCTTCATTCGAAACATTCACACCGAAGCGTGTATCTTTGAAGAAGGTCAACTGCGAATTAAAAATAAATTTCAATACCTCTGCCAATGACCGTTGACTATTGACTCCGGTTTGCCGATTTGGGTGAGTCAGGCAGGAAATCTGCTACCAGTGCGGTTTCAATGGTTACTGCTTTCCTGATAAGCCCCTGGGTCTGCATGATCCGTTCGGTCTGGCGCCAGGCGTCTTTATCGATGGCGCCGATGGGGAATCCGGTTTCCGGCGCCACGATTTTCCGGGTTGCCGCGAGTTGCTGTGTCAGGATTTCAAGTGACGAATCTTTGTCATATGCCTGCAATGTGGCAATGGCGGTCTCATGATTTTCCGGCGCCACTGCCTGACGCCATCCTTCCAGAAGGGCGGTCAAAAACCGTTTTACCGTCTCGGGGTCGTTTTCCACCATACGGCGGGAGGTCACCACCGAATTGGCCACAAATTTGACACCGAACCGGGAGGGATCGAAAAAATTCACTTTCTCCCCTTCCGCCTTCAGTTTTTCCGACAGAATGACGGCCTGGGCATTCCGGTAGACGGGCCAGATGTCGGCCCGTTTTCTATAAAACGGTGTATAGTCGTACCGGACGCTGAGAAGGGTGACGTCGCGTTCATCGAGCCCGCCTTCGGAAAGAAGCGCCCGCATGATGGCTTCATCGTTGCCGCCGAAGGTGACGCCGATTTTTTTCCCTTTCAGGTCCGCAAGGTGTTCCAGGGTGATGCTGTCCGTCCGATAGATCCACTGGAGGGGATTTGTCTGGAACAACTGGCAGATGACCACCACCGGCGAGCCTTTGGCAATGGCCCGGATAACCTGGTCGGCGGATGCCACGCCGAAGTCGGCATACCCTAATTCAAGCTCCTTAATGGCGTCCCGCTCAGGGCCGCCGGCCTTGACCGTCACGTCCAGGTGCCGTGCCTCAAAAAGCCCCTGCCGGTCGGCATACAGGTCCCCTACCACGCTGGTGTTGAAGAGCCATTTGAGCCGGTAGGTGAGGGGCTTGCCGTCATCCGCCGCAAATGCGGCGACGGGAAAGATAATAAGCAGCGATATTAGAAAAAAAAAGGCGGTCATCCACCTGCCTGGCTTTTTCAAAGAGAGCTGTTTACATCCCGACGTTCCGGCGTTCCGGCCTCCCGGCATCCGGTTCTGCTGTGCTAACCAATACCTGCCCACATTTTTTTTACTTGTGCTCCAGTCCATTCCAATAGTCCCTGATAAAATGAAATACAGATGCCGATCAGAAAAAGCGCCACCAGGATTTTGGCAAGATCGCTCTGATACAATGCAATCCGGATACTATAGCCGATCCCGGCATTGGCTGCAATGAATTCCGCCACGATGGTGCCGGCCATGGCCAGGGTGGCGCTGCCGGCGATAACTGTCGTAAGCTTGTGAAGATTTTCAAATGCCCTGATTTTTATCTCGAGCTGCCAGCGCATGCGTTGGGTCGTGGTATAGAAATGCTCCACATCGGAAACCGGTTCGGACATGATGCCAAGCACTGACAGAAGTACGGGGAAATAACAGATCATGGCCGCTATGAGAAGCCTCGATATGAAACCGTCACCCAGGAGAATAAATATGATCGGTGCAAGGGCGACGATCGGATATGCCTGAACATTATATGCCGCGACCTTCACAAAGGATCCCAGCCAGGATGTCTGGCGTCCCACAACCCCGACGAAAACCGCCAGAAGGATGGAGATGACCTGACCGATTACCGCAACTTTCAGTGTACTGAGCACATCGGCGATGTATCTGAAAAAGACCTCGTGTGCCGTTTCCCAGATGTCCACGGGGGCCGGAATGACATAATCGGACAAGCTCAAGCTGTATTTGAGCCCAAGGATAAAAGCAAGCCCCAGCAGGTAGATGAGGAGGAACTGATACAGCCGCCTATGAAGCATTCATGACCTCCAGCATGGTTTTTTCAACATCCATCGTTTGAAGCGGTTGGGCAGCGGTACAATCCCGGCCGGATACAAATACGATCTGGGGCTGTTTGTATATTTCCCGAACCACCAGAATCTGTTGGCAAAATTTTGAAACTTCCGAAACGTTATGGGAGATATAGAGAAAATATTTATCGGGAAACAGTGCCTTGATTTTCAAAATGATTGTTTCCCGCATGGGTTCGTCCACATTGGCCAGACTCTCGTCCATCACAAGCAGATCGAAGTCCTGAACCAGGTACCGGATGAGGTTGATTCTGTTTTTCTGTCCCAGGGAGAGGCTTGAAAACCGCTTGTCGGCGATTTCCGTCAACCCGAATATGTTTATGAGATCGTTTTTAAGCTCCTCCCGGGAGGGCGGGGTGATTTTTTCAAGGTGACGTCCCACCACGGACCAGTCCGGGAGCCGCTCGAAATTATATGTAAAGAGCAGTTTCGTCGTATCGTCCCTGATGACCTTTCCGGAATAATCGGCGATATTGCCGGTCAGAATCCTGGCCAGGGAGGTTTTTCCAACCCCCGAGGGGCCGAAAAGGGCATGGAAACCGGGCTGATCGATTTTAAAGGAGAGCCCTTTAAAGACCGGGTGTTCAGCATTCGGATATTGATATGTCAGGTCACGGCAATCGAGTAGCATCGATACTATTTACAGTAATTGGAGAGCGTTGGCAATAGTTGGGTATCGGTTCAATCCGTCGGGAGGAGAATCTGTCTGACTTTCTGGCTAAGGTCCGTTACCGAGTACGGCTTCTGGATAAAATCGTCCGCGCCCCGGGAAAGAAGTTCCCTGGCCTGATCGTCCAGGGCATATCCGCTGGCGAGAAGGACCTTGATATCCGGCTTGAGAGCAACAAGTCCGTCGTATACCTGCTCCCCGCCCATTCCCGGCATAATGAGATCCAGAATCACCAGGTCGATCTCATCCCGGCTTTCTTCGAAAACAGAGAGCGCGGTTCTGCCGTTAATAGCGGTCATGACTTGATAACCGAGTCGTTTGAGAATTTCGCTGCAAATATCGACAACCATCTCTTCATCGTCTACCAGAAGAATGGTTTCTTTACCTTCTTTTATGTTATTTGGTTCCATGCGGTCCTCCCGGGAAGCTTTTGTTGATGCAGGCAGCATGATTTTAAAGCGGGTGCCTTCACCCGGTTCGCTTTGAACCTGAATACTTCCCTCGTGGTTTTTGATAATACCATAGACGGAGGCCAGGCCGAGGCCGGTGCCCCTGCTTTTTTCCTTGGTGGTAAAAAAAGGGTCAAAAATTCGATCCATGATCGATTTTTTCATCCCATGACCTGTATCCGTGACTGTTATTTTAACATAATTGCCCTGCTCCAGACCAGCAACCTCGGGATGCCGGCCGCCTACTGGAACAAGCTGGGTCTCCACATAAATATGACCACCGCCAGGCATGGCCTGCCAGGCGTTGACAAACAGATTCAGAAGAACCTGATCGATTTGTCCGGGATCCACCTCGGCAATACAGGGCTGTTTTTCGGTTGCCATATGGACCTGGATCTCTTTCCTGGTCCTGCCGAACATGTTCAGGGTGGCATTGACCAGCTTCGTTATATCGGTGGGGACCTGTTGATATTTGCCGCTTCTGGCGATGCCAAGCAACTGCCGGGTGAGATCCGCCCCTTTTTTAATGTAGCTTTCGATGGTTTCGCATCGTATCTGGTCGGTGTGCGTCGGCGACATCTCCATTCTCATCAACGACACGTTTCCTTGAATGCCCATTAATAAATTATTGAAATCATGAGCAATACCTCCTGCAAGGGTGCCGATGGCCTCCATCTTCTGTGCCTGGTACAACTGTTTGCGGAGATTGGTCTCTTCGGTGACGTCTTTCCGGACGGAAACATAATGAGTTATTTCCCCCCTATCGTTTTTTACAGGGGAAATGGTGGCGTCCAGCTCATAAGTGCTTCCGTCTTTTCGCCTGTTGATGAGATGTCCCCGCCAGATTTTTCCGTTTTTCAGCTCATCCCACATCCGTTTATAAAACTCAGCGTCATGGTGTCCGGATTGGAGGAACTGTGGCCGGCGTCCGATCACTTCCCTCCGAGTATATCCTGAAACGGTTTCAAAACCGGGATTGGCATACTGTATGAAACCTTCCCGGTCGGTAATCATTATGGTTTCGGCAGCCTGTTCCAACACCGTTTCAAGGCGGACTTGATCCTCTTCGGCCCGTTTTCGATCGATTTCCGCGGCAAGAAGGTTGCCAATGAGCGACAGGAGGCATTGTTCCGACCGGGTGAATTCAACCGGCTTCCGGTTCCCCGCGAAAATAAATCCCAGGTGTCGATCTTTTACCTGGAGCGGCACGGCCACACCAAACGAAATATCCAGCTGCCCGATCTGTTCGGTAAAGGCGGTTGTGTCCGTATGTTCAACTGCCAGGTTGAGTATGGTGCAGGTGGTTTCGTCCGTTCCCCAAGAAGCCCCGGCGTGTCTCTTCATTACCGGCACGTCAAACTGTTTTTCGTCTATCGGAATGTCCCCTGCCACGGCACTCACTACATGGGTTTCCCCCTCCTTGTCGGCCATGCAGACAAAGGTGACATCCGCATTCAACAGTACCTTTGCTTTGCTCGTGACCTGCTGAAGCATTTTTTCAAGGCCCCGGTTATTTTTTATGTTATTGGCGATTTCGTTAAGGGCAAGAATTCGTTCGATTTCGTTTTTTGGAGATATGTGGGGGGACAACGAAGCATATTCCACGTCGCCTGGTTGTTGTATCACAAATTGTGGTAAATCTTTGCTCATAAAAGAATCCATCTTTACTGATTTTCATATGGAAATCATCAATTTCCATCCAGACGCTGCTGTTGTTCACCCATTAAAACAGCAGATTCCATCTAAGAATCGAGATCAAGAATGATAGCGGATTTGGTGTATTAACCTATATGGAGAGATTTTTTTGCAGATATTACAGCACTTCAGAAAGCAGTTCCAAAATAATTTTAAATTGATAAAATCCATTCACATATCGGTTGCCTGCTTAAAGGCAACCCGCAAATCAAACTACAGCCACCAAGTCTTTCCTCGCGGCAATGGCCTCTTTACAGGAAACCACCTGGATTGTCAAATGACACACGAAAATAATTTGGGTCTTATGTGTCGCGCTATGTGATCCGAAAATAGCAGAATATGGGCTGCCATACTGGTTTTAGGGGGCTGTATTTTAAATCTGTTATTACCGTGCAGTATTCATAATTCCAATGATTCGGTCTTCTGAAAAATCAACGAACCCGGTCCCATACGGAGATGAACATCTGACCAGGGTCATTAGATGGCGCACGGTACCCAGCCAAATATTTATAAGATATTGAAATATATAATAATAAAATATTATTCACCACCCCCATCATTTGCCGATCGGATACATTCAAGCTATAATGCAAAAAATTAGCCTTTTTCAAGACAGCTCCTCGGCACGCGACGGCGCACAATAGCGCAACACAGCTGGAGGCCGAAAAAGGGTGTTTTGAAATTGGCTGAATTGCATAGATTTGACGATAAAGGAGTGCCTTGATGAAAAAAGCGTATGTTTTGCTTCTAACATTCTGTTTTACTATTATCCTTTTTCCCGCAAGCTATGGTCTTGGATCTGAAAAACAGACCATTAAAACCCTTTACATCCCCCTTGCGGACCACTATGCCGGTATTGTGGCTTATGAAAAGTACAGGGGGGAGATGAAAAAAGCGGATTATGTCATCGAGCGTATCAAATCCCCGGCGCTGGTCCGGGCCTATTTCATGTCCGGGGAAGTAGACATGGCCTATACGGTTTGTCCCATGGCCATGAATATGTTTTCGGAATCACCCAATTTTAGATTCGTCAGCCTTCTCCACCGGGACGGCAATGCCCTGGCCGTCAATGACAAACTGAATGAGAATATCAACCTTCCTGAAGATCGCAGGAAGCGCAAACCGGACTATAAAGTGGCGGAGGCTTTTTCCGAATTCGCCGAAAAAACAGGAAGTCCCGTCGAGGTGGCGGTTCCGGATTTCCTGGCAACCCATACGGTGGTGCTTTATAAATATCTGAAAGACCATGGGAAGGAGATGAACATGGGATTCGGGACGGATAAGGACATCCTTGTGGTTGAAGTGCCGCCACCGGATTCTCCCGCCTTTCTGAAGCGAATGAACAGTCGGGACACTCCGGCGGCGTTCGAGCAGTCCCTGCCATGGGCGGATGTGGTGGAAACACAAGGGAGCGGACACGTCGCCTGGTATTCCAGAGATGTCATCCCTTGGCCGAACGGCCATGTGGAGTGTATCGCCATAGCAACAGACAGATGCATAAAGGAGAAAAAAGCGGCATTGAAGGAAGTCATTTATTACCTCCACAAGGCCGGGATCGATATTGAAAGTGCCCGCAGAGCCGGAGGGGATAAGATGTTGGAAATATCGAACATGATTCGTAAACATATTCCAGAGCATACCCACGAAGCAATCGTTCAAAGCCTTGATCCCTCTCTATCGGTTATCAATTACCACCATCTCAATATCGATAAAGCGGGGCTCAGACAGATTATGGACCTTGCAATTGAAGGGGGCATATTGAAAAACAGCATCGATATCGACGCTTTTGCCAATGAAGAATTCTCAACAAAAATTACAGAGGAGCCGCTGAAAAAATCTTGGAATTAATGAAAAAATGGAAGCTGTTTGAAGTCGTGTGGCGCTCAGACGAGAGAATTGAGCCGAAGCCTTATCCGGAAAATTGGCCGGTTGATCGATGGGAAGCGTTAATGAAGCAATTATACGAAGGGTGGGGCAGTCGTTGGGCCAATCAGTAAAAAGGTAAACGATTGCGGCGGAAAGCAATTGAAATAAGTCCAGAGGACCAAAAATATGAAACAGGATGAATTGGACAAACGGAAAATTACTCTGTTGAGCGGTCTTGGTAGAACCCTTGTGATCAGCTTTCTGGTTTTCGCCCTGGCTCCCATGGCCGTGGTCGGGTTTACCAACTACGGAAAAGCGTTTGACAATCTGAATGATGCTGCGGAAGCATCCCTCAGAACTTCCGCAATATTGAAAACCCGTGAAATCAAAGCCTATTTTGAGGAATTGCTCACCGATCTAAGGCACCAGGCCGAAATGGACTCGGTGACACGATTCCTGGAAGCTCTGGAGGATGCCTACCAGCAGTCCGGACAATCCATCGAAACATTTGTCACATCATACAAATGGGCTCTGGTCGTTGACGAGTTGGAGTCGGATATAAAGAAATTTCGAAAGGTTTACTCATATTACGATGTTTTCCTGATAAACGCGAAAGGGGATATTCTCTATACAGCAGCAAGGGAAAATGACCTGGGCGTCAATCTTTTTTCCGACACCTTAAAGTCGACAAAATTCGCGGCGTCGGTACGAAGATCGCTCGACACCGGGCGCCCCGATTTTTCAGATTATGAAAAATGGGCCGCGTCCGGCAATGTGGTCTCCGGGTTCATGACGGATGCGATTGTGGATAAAGACGGTACGATTATCGGTGTCATTGCCCTGCAATTTCCCATCGGCCCCATCAACGATATCATGCAGGCGGAAACAGGTCTCGGAAAGACGGCGGAGACTTATCTTGTGGGACCCGATTATTCGTTACGGTCTAACTTGGTTCTTGATCCGGAGCGGCCTCTGATATCTGAAAAGGTCGAGACATATCAAACGGAGTTACTGAAAGAGCATTGGGATCTTGGCGTTGAGATTCCCGGAACTTTGGAACATACGGTGGATATGTACCAAGGACCCCACGGGAAGCCTGTTTTGGGAATTCATAATGGATTCATGATTAGGGAAATCCGTTTCGGCGTCATCGCCGAGATTGAGAAACAGGAGGCATTGGCGAGGGCCACTGTGTTGAAACGGGAAGTGAGTATTATTGCCGGTGCGACCGGCCTGATCGCCATCCTGTTTTCCGTATTTCTGGCGGGCCGGCTCATCACTCCGATACTGAAGCTCTCCTCGGGAGCAAAGCGGGTGGCGGCTGGAGATTTTTCCCAAAAAATTACAGTTAAAGCCAAAAATGAGATCGGGGAGCTTGCGGGGGCATTTAACGCCATGATGGATGGCTTGAGTTCGGCCTGGTATGATGCGGAGCGCAGGGACTGGTTCAAGACCGGCCAGAATGAATTCGGTACCAGCGTAAGCGGCGTCCTGGAGCTAGAAGCCCTCAGCCGGACGATTATCACCTTTCTGGCCAACTACCTGAATGCGGAAGTCGGCGCGATCTACATTGCCGGCGAGGATAATCGCCTTCGATTGATGGGGAGCTATGCATTCCCGGAACCAAAGGATTCTTCGAGAGAATTTGAATTCGGGCAGGGGTTGGTGGGACAGGCGGCCCTGGAAAGAAAGCGCCGAATAGTGACCGAAATTCCGGAAGATTATCTGTCGATACGTTCCGGTATTTTTAAAACGAGCGCGGTCAGCATCATTATCAGTCCATTTATGCATGATGGCGGCGTTGTTGGTGTTGTCGAGCTGGGCGCTATGGAACCGTTTCCCGAAAAAGTGTTGGACTTCCTGAATGTTATTTCCGAGCAGATTGCCGTTACGATCCGGACGGCGCTTGCCAATATTCGGGTGCGAGAACTGTTGAAGAAAACCCAGGAACAGGCCAGGGCGCTGCAGGAATCCGAGGCTGAGCTAAAGGTGCAGGAAGAGGAGCTGCGCCAGACCAATACGGAGCTGGAAGAGCAAACCCAGGCGCTGAAGGAATCGGAAGAAAAGCTTCAGGCCCAGCAGGAGGAGCTGGAGCAGATCAACGCGGAGTTGGAAGAACAGAGCCAGCGCCTGGAGGAGCAGAAAAGCCGTATCGAACAGAAAAACAGCGAGCTGAATAAAGCCAAACAGCAGATTGAGGAAAAGGCAACGGACCTCGAGCTCACCAGCAGGTACAAGTCGGAATTCCTGGCCAACATGTCCCACGAGCTCAGGACGCCCCTTAACAGCATTCTTCTTCTGTCGAAATTGCTTTCGGACAATCGAGATGGCGTGCTTACGGACGATCACGTGGAATCTGTTAACACCATTCACTCATCCGGCAACGAATTGCTGTCACTGATAAACGAAGTGCTGGATTTGTCGAAGGTAGAGGCCGGAAAGATGGAACTGAACATCGCGCGGATGGATCTCAATACGTTCGGGGAAAACCTTCTGCGATCCTTTCGGCCCCAGGCTGAAGAAAAGGGCCTGGCGTTGAACTTCAGCTTTCAGGAAGATTTGCCCCCCGATATTCTCACTGACAGGCAGCGTGTCGAGCAGATTCTTCGTAATTTTCTCTCAAACGCCGTTAAATTTACTCACAAAGGAAGTGTTTCTCTGGAAGTCCGCCGCCCCGAGATATCAGAGGTGGAAAAAATGGGACTGTTACCCGAAAATACAATGGGGTTTTATGTAAGCGATACTGGTATCGGTATCCCGAAAGATAAACAGAAAGTTATTTTCGAGGCGTTTCAGCAGGCGGACGGAACCACCAGCCGGCAATACGGGGGGACCGGCTTGGGACTATCGATTTCCAGGGAGCTTGCTAAATTGCTGGGCGGAGCGATCGATATGATCAGTGCTCCGAAAAAAGGAAGTACCTTTGTTCTTTATCTACCGGAAAAAGAGAACACGCCCAAAATACAGAGGCCTCCGGAAAAGACAGAGAGACGGGGACCGGAAAAATCCGCCTCGCCCGTACCCCCGGCTCGGAAAACCGAAGTTGTTTCGGAAGAGGTGGCCGACGACCGGAAAACCATTCAACCGGGGGACCGAACTATTCTTCTGATAGAGGACGATCCGAATTTTTTGAGGATTCTCAGGGACCTTTCAAGGGAGCAGGGATTCAAATGCCTGGTGGCTGGAGACGGCGAAACGGGGTTGATGCTTGCGGAATATCACAAACCCAGTGCCATTATCCTTGATATCGGACTTCCCGGTATCGACGGGTGGGCGGTAATGACAAGGTTGAAGGAGAACAGTCTCACCCGGCACATCCCGGTCCATGTTATCTCCGGCACAGATCGACCGATTGACGCCATGAAGATGGGAGCGGTGGATTTTCTGCTGAAACCGGTATCTCCGGATGACCTGGGCGAGGCCCTGGACAGGTTGAAATGCGTCATCTCAAAACCGGTCAAGGACCTGCTGGTGGTGGAGGATGACGTGATCAGCCAGCAGACAATTGCAAAGGTGATTGGAAATGGGGATGTGAAAATAACGGCGGTCCAATCGGCTTCGACGGCATACGAAGCACTTCTCTCGAAAGATTTTGACTGCATAATTCTGGATCTGGGCCTGCCGGACATGCCGGGGACAGCGCTTCTGGAGAAGATACGAAACAACGAAACCATACGCCATATACCCATTATCGTATATACCGGTCGTGAACTGACTGCGGAAGAGAAGACCCTGATCGATCAGTTTTCCGAATCGACCATCATCAAGGGGGTGGACAGCCACAAGAAACTGCTGGACGAAACGGCCCTGTTTCTTCACCGGATTGAAGCGGATCTGCCGGAAGCCCAGCAGAAAATTCTGAAAATGTTGCATGACAAGGAGAAGATCTTTTCGAATAAAAAAATCCTGGTGGTGGATGACGATATGCGAAACGTCTACTCCCTTAAAAAAACGCTGGAAGATAAAAATATGCGGGTGGTTGTCGGGAAAAACGGGAGAGAGGGGCTTTCCCGTTTGAAGGAAAACCCGGACATCGCTCTGGTTCTGATGGATATCATGATGCCGGAAATGGACGGGTATGAAGCCATGCGGCGAATCCGGGGAGAGCAGCGGTTAAAAGACCTGCCGATCATTGCCCTGACGGCCAAGGCAATGAAAGGCGACCGGGCAAAATGTATTGAGGCCGGCGCCAGTGATTATCTGGCAAAACCGGTGGATGGGAACCGGCTTTTATCCATGATGAGGGTATGGTTATATGGGCGAAATTGAAATCAGCAGGAACGAGAAGCTGGAAATCGACCTGGTGCTTCAGGCTGTCTATGCGAAGTACGGGTATGACTTCAGGAATTACGCCAAGGCCTCCATTCGGAGGCGTGTCCGCCACAGCATGGAGAAACACGGCCTGCCACGTATTTGCGATCTGCAGCACAAGTTGATTTACGACAGCGCTTTTTTTGAACAATTTCTTCTCGACCTTACCGTCAACGTGACGGAAATGTTTCGTGATCCCCCTTTTTTCAAAGCGCTTCGGGAAAAAGTGATCCCGGCGCTTCAGGATGTGACGCCGATAAAAATCTGGCATGCCGGATGCGCCACTGGTGAGGAGGCCTATTCCATCGCGATTCTGTTTCAGGAGGCGGGGATGGCGGATAGGGTTCGTATCTATGCGACAGATGCCAATGAAGCTGTACTGGCTGTCGCCAAAAAAGGAATCTATGCCCTGGATCACATGCAGCAGTATACGACCAACTATCAGAAGTCCGGGGGCATTGCATCTTTTTCGGATTACTATACGTCCCGTTACGGCAATGCCATCATGAATCAGAAACTTCGAAAACGTATCGTCTTTTCCGATCACAACCTGGTGACGGATGATGTATTCGGCGATATGGATCTGATTCTTTGCCGGAACGTGATGATCTATTTCAGCAGGGAACTCCAGGACCGCGTATTTGAAAAGTTTACCCAGTGCCTGTGCGCCGGCGGGTTTCTCTGCCTAGGAACCAAGGAGAGCATACGCTATTCTTCGATATCAGGTAAATATGAGACCCTAATGGATGGGCAGCGAATTTACCGAAAACGCCAGGACCCGGAACATTCCGACGAATGCATAAAATGAATAAAAACGTAAAAAAAGGATACAGGGCAGTGGTGATTGGTGCTTCAAGCGGCGGCCAGGCGGCTGTGTCGACGATTCTTGGCGGGCTGCCCAAAAAATTCCAGTTCTCCATTATGATCGTTATTCACCGGGGACATGAGGCGAGTGACTTCCTGGAACGTTCACTTGATAAAAAATGCAAGTGCCGGGTGAAACAGGCCGACGACAAGGAGGTGATAGAGACCAGTACGGTTTATGTCGCGCCCCCCGATTATCACATGCTGGTGGAAGATGACGGGTCGTTGTCACTTTCCATTGGACTTTCGATAAATTACAGCCGACCGTCTATAGATGCGCTGTTCGAATCCGCTGCGGAGGTTTTTTGCGATGAGCTGGTCGGAATTGTCCTCACCGGCGCAAACAATGACGGCAGCCGGGGCTTGAAACGAATCGGTGACCTTGGGGGGCTGACGGTGGCGCAGGATCCTTTTTCAGCCGAGTCGCCGACTATGCCGCGGAGTGCAATCGCCATGGCGCATCCGAGGCATGTGTTGCCGCTTGATAAGATTTCCCCGTTTCTTCTGGAACTCGGGAAGAAAAAATAGAGGAGGTTTATGGTACATAGCAAAGACGTCAATATCCTTTTAGTGGATGATCGCTCGGAAAACCTCTTTGCATTGGAGAAATTACTCAAGGCGCCGGGCCTGAATATCGTTAAGGCGACCTCTGGAAATGAGGCCTTGTCCCTCGCCCTGGAATATGACTTCGCCCTGGTGCTTATGGATGTCCAGATGCCGGATATGGACGGGTTTGAAACCGCCGAGCTCATGCGGGGTGCCGAAGAGACCAAACATGTCCCGATTATTTTTGTGACGGCCATCAGCAAGGAGCAGAAACACGTTTTCAAAGGATATGAGTCCGGCGCTGTGGACTATCTGTTTAAACCGCTTGATCCGGATATTCTGCTGGCAAAGGTCAATATGTTTCTGGAACTCCATCGGCAAAAATTGGCACTGAAGCAGGCGAACGAAAGCCTCGGGGAGGCCAACCGGAAAATTCTCGAGCAGCAGAAGTCCCTTGTGGAGGAGGAACGGCTGAAAGTGCTTCTTCAAATGGCCGGTGCCACCGCTCATGAACTTAACTCCCCCCTGATGGGGCTTATAGGCTCCATTGAGATGATGGAACTCGAAAGAGATAATCTTGACCAGCTTTACATTCACGCAGACAATGCAAAAAAGGCCGGGGAGAGAATTTCGGAAATTGTCAACCGCATGCAAAACATTCGGCGGGATGAAACCGTACCGTACACCGGGGATTTTCAGATTATTCAATTCGATCAGAAGGTAAAGGTGCTTTCCGTAGAAGACAACGTGGCGGATTTTGCGAGATTAAAAGAGATACTTGATACGGAAGAGTCCATAGAATTGCATCATGCGCACGATTTAAAAACAACTTTCAGTGAACTCGAAGCCAACAGCTATGATGTTATTCTGCTGGACCATGTTCTGGGGGAGAATACGGGGGAGGATTTCCTTAAAGAGGTTGCTCCTAAAGGGATAGAAATCCCCATTATTGTCATTACAGGACAAGGGGATGAAATTCTCGCTTCCCGGATGATTCGAGCCGGCGCCTCCGGGTATATACCCAAACGAGAACTCAGCCGAAGCATATTGATTCGTGAGATACAGCAAGCCATGGAAAAGACGAGGCTTCAGAAGGAAGTCCGGCTGGTCCAGCAGAAACTGGCGGACATGTCCACCAGAGACGGTTTGACCAACTTGTTCAATCGCCGCTATTTCAACGAGGTCCTGGAGAGGGAATTTTCCAGGTCGGAAAGATACGGAACCATTTTTTCACTCTGCATGATGGACCTGGACTTTTTCAAGAATGTCAATGATACCCATGGCCATCCGGCCGGCGACAAAGTCCTTAAGGAAACGGCCCGTTTACTGGAAAGCAGTTTTCGAAAAGGTGATGTGGTGTGCCGCTATGGCGGCGAGGAGTTCGCTGCTATTCTGCAACGTGCGGACGTGGAAGAAGCCTGCATAGCGTGTGAGGCTTTTCGAAAAGCTTTTGAAAAGCATACCATAGAGCATGACGGCGCCCGGCTTCAGTTAACCGTCAGCATCGGTGTGCAGACATATGACAAAAAACGTACCAAAACGTTGGAGGATATGATTCATTCTGCCGATAAGGCGCTTTACAAGGCTAAGAACTCAGGACGAAACAGGGTTATGGGAAATATTTGATATGCTATAAAATCGAACCTGTTTAGAACATCTGCAAATTTCGAAAACAAGTTTTTATTCCATCGAGGGACCGTCGAATTTTCCGACACGGATGTCGGAAAATACAACAATGCTTTTTAACCATCAGTAATCATTTGTTTTAATTCCAATATTGAATGCTATTTGACTATTTGCCCTCCTGATATGTAGAAATAAACGACATGGCAATAGAATTTGTCTCATAACCTCCCGCATCCCCTTTTTTAATAGAAAAAATCATAATATAAATGGGTTATGCAACGAGAAGCTTACTGTTTAAGCCATGGCACGTCCTTTGCTCTATACAGGGCCAGAAACGAACTTCAGAAAAGGAGACAGGGGCATGGCGGAAAAAATGAAAGAAACAAAACGGAGTCAGGTTGGTTATGGTTCTTCCTATCGCCGGGCCGGGGCCGGCAGCAAGGGCGCAACTGGAAATGTGGCGGCGGTCCTTGGGGGACAGACTTGGATGATCACACCGGACAATGCGGCCAGGGTTGAAAACCCGTGTATCTGGATGCAGGCGGGGGTCGTGGCGCATAAAGCCTGCAATAATTTCTACGACTGTACCACCTGCCGCTATGACCAGGGGATGAAGATGCAGGTGGCCAAGGGTAAAAAGATCAGCTGGCAGGATGCCATGCGCAGACGTTCGGAGTTGAATCGGATGTGTCGCCACTCCATGACCGGCCGCATCGGACAACGCGTCTGTGCCTACGATTATCAGTGTGGCACCTGTGATTTCGATCAGTTTTTTGAAGATGTCTGGACGTTGAAAACCAAAACTTATTCAGCGGAAAGCCAGCAGGTCCGTGGGTTTGATGTGCCTTTCGGATATTATTACGACAACGGCCACACCTGGGCGCGTATCGAAAGTGGTGGAACGATTCGGGTCGGTATGGACGATTTCGCCCTGAAGGTACTGGGGGCGGCCGATGCCTTTGACATGCCGCTCATGGGAAAGGAGTTGAATCATGGAGAGGCTGGCTGGGGGCTTCGACGAAAAGACAACCATGCGGATGTCATCTCCCCGGTGAGCGGAGTCATTATGGAAGTAAATTCGGTTGTTCGGGAAAAACCTTCGACAAGCAACCGTGATCCATACGGTGACGGCTGGCTGTTCGTAGTGCATGCACCGGATATCAAAAAGACGATGGAGCCCTTGATGGCAACGGCCGAGAGTCTTAACTGGATGAATCATGAGGTACACCACCTGGAGGAGATGATCGAATCGGTGGCAGGCCCTCTTGCCGCGGACGGCGGGTATCTGACAGACGATATTTATGGTGCGATGCCGGATCTTGGGTGGAACAACCTGACGAGGGCTTTTTTGAAGACGGTTAATTAGTATTCATCCCAGCCAATTTCAAAACGTCCCTTTTTGACCGATCTTCAGGCGGACGATCCGTACTGGGCCTGGTCCCGCTTGTGACGGGAAGACGTTTTGAAAATGGCTCATCCGGATGCTGAAAGTTATAAACATTGAAGGAGTATAAAATGGCAACCGACCTCCGCGGTATATTAAAATCCCAGGAGACCTCCCCTTGTGTCTGGATGCAAGCCGGGTCGGTCCGGAAAAAAATCTGCAAATTGTCCTACCAGTGCCATGAGTGCCGATTTGACAAGGCCATGCGTGAAGCGGTGAAAGAAAATTACCGCCGGCGGGATAACGGACAGCCCCTGACCGGCAAGCGTGGGCAGCTTATTTTCTGGAAGGACAAACTGCGGGCGCGCCCCCCCTGGAAGCAGCCCTGTATTCACGCCATGAAGGGACGGATTGACTTCAGGACCTGTACCAACGCGTATCACTGCGGTGATTGTGAGTTCGATCAATTTTTTCAGGATCAGTTCGCGGTCCATGCCGTTATGCGGCCGGTGGATCTGTTGTCGGCAAGGGGGGTGGGGTTTCCACAGGGCTATTATCTTCACCCCGGTCATACCTGGCTCAAGCTGGAAGAGGACGGCCAGGTCCGTGTCGGCCTGGACGATTTCGCCGGGCGGGTTCTGGGTCCGGCGGACAGAATCGACATGCCGCTGATGGGGAAAGCCGTCACCCAGCATCAACCGGCCGTTCGCTTTTTTCGAAAGGGGGCGGAAGCGTCGTTCTCATCCCCTGTCAGCGGCGTCGTTACGGAAATCAATTCCCGGCTTCGGGAAGAGGGGGAGACCGCTCATGGAGACCCTTATGCCACCGGCTGGGTGATGCGGCTTCATTCAGACACCTTGCGGCAGGATCTTAAAGAGCTGATGATCGGAGATGAATCCAGGGAATTCCTGAACAGCGAGGTGGATCAGCTGTTTCGGGTCATCGAGGCGGTTACCGGTCCCCTTGCCGCCGACGGCGGATATCTTGGGGATGATATTTTCGGTCATTTGCCTGGTATCGGGTGGGAAAAATTGAATGATATATTTTTCAGGAAAAGGTGAAAGATAAAAAAAGAATGAACATCGAACGTCCAACGTTCAACGCCCAACATCGAATGTGGATGATGCCGTTTTAGATAGGGGACGAATGTTTCGCCGCTGGTTACGGAAGCGTAGGGGACAAGAATAGTACTCCTCTATGCTTGAAAACCCATACGAAATCGATAGAAATACCTTATTCGACGTTGGGCGTTGGACGTTCGATGTTGGACGTTCAAGTATTTGAAGTATCATAAGCGGTGTCAGTTACCACATATATTGCTCCTGACACCTGACACCCGAAACCTGATCCGCTCAATTATAACTTCCCAAGCGCATCCCCCAAAAGCACCTTGCAATACCGGCAGAACTGATCCGACTTGTGGTCCACGTCGGATTCGTCTCGGCAATAGTGCATGAGACAGACTGGATCGGGACAGTGGCGGAGATCAAAGGTGTGGCCGATTACAGGGGCGGGGCAGAGCCGGCCGGAGCGGTTCGAGCAGGCCCACGGCGGCACCCTGTTCCTGGACGAGGTGGGGGAACTGTCCCTTTAGGCCCAGGTCCGGCTTCTCAGGGTCCTGCAGAACGGCGTGGTGGACCGGATCGGCGGCAAAAAATCGATCCCTGTGGATGTCCGCATCATTGCCGCCACCAACCGGGATCTGCCGGCCATGCTCAAAGAGGGGAGCTTTCGGGAGGACCTCTATTACCGGCTCTATGTCTATCACATCCAGGTTCCCCCCCTGCGGGAACGCCTCCAGGATCTGCCCGCCCTTATCCATCATTTTACCAGGCAGTCCTGCGCCCGGTTTGAAATCAGCCCGGCGCCGGCACTCCACCCGGACACCATGGATGCGGCAAAGGCATACCCCTGGCCGGGAAATGTCCGGGAGCTGGAAAATGTCGTCGAACGCGGGGTGATTCTCAGTTCGGGAGGTTTTTTAAGGATCGACCGGTTTCTTTCGGTACAGCGGGAGAGTAGGGGTGAAACGGGCAATGCAATGGACGGGGTGGAATCTTTGATCGACAAATAGATTCAAGCCGCCCTGAAGAAGTATGTTGGAAAGGGGGCGGAAAAAGAGAATGCAGGCCATGACGCCGGCGATGCTTCCGGAAACAAACCGCCACCTCAAATCATCCGGCCCATGGATACCGTCATAAGGGAGAGCATTGAAACCGCCCTGGCCCATACAGGGGGCCGAATCCACGGCCCCGGGGGAGCGGCGGAGCTGCTGGCGCTAAACCCCTCCACCCTGCGCAGCAAAATGCGCAAAATGAAGATCAGCCCTGATTCGTGGCGGTGAATTCGGCAGGCCCCTATGTTTATAATTTTCAGCTTTCCAGGCCGAACACGTTTGAAATGGTATTGGCGTAGTTGAAATAGGCGACAACGGCGACGGCCTCCAGAATCTGGCTGTCGGTATAGCCTGATTTCTTCAGATCATCGATGTCTTCGGGGGTCGTTTTGTAATTGTCCTTCCGGGACGCCTTCAGGCAGAAGGAGAGAAGCTTCTTCTCGTCTTCTTCCACCTCGATATGCTCCAATCCCTTTGCAGCCTGCTCCACCTCCTCTTCGCTCATGCCGAGCATCAGGGCCACCTGCTTGTGGATGCCGACGCACATCTTGCAGCCGTTTTCAAGGGAGACCAGTAGCGCGATTCGCTCTTTTGTCTTGAAGGGAAGCTCCGTCTCCTCCATCAGGTAGGCCTTGGCCATCCGGTCGGTTGCGAAAAAGATATCTTCCCGGAGCGCCAAGATTTTCAGGCTCTCTCCGATGCTTCCGTTTTTTTCCAATCTGGGCTTCAGCGCCTTTTGTATCGCCGGACTGAACTCGTCGAATTCCGGCAGTTTTATGTATGCCATTTTTTCTCCCTTAATGGTAATCCGTTATTTCAACATCCTGTACATCTCCGTCCCTGCCGGATGTGGGCTGTCACATGACACTTGTCAATGCAATTCCGGAAATGCAGGAAGTCCTGGAAGGCTGGTCAGGTTCCGCCATTGAATTGCGTGACCATCTTTTCGCGGGATATCCTGATCTCCACCATAGACAAGAAAGCAGTTTTTTGCACTGATGCCGGAAAATTTCCGGAATTTCTTCAAACCGGCAAAAAAAGACTGGTTGAGTGTCATGCCGGATTTGATTTCAATGGCATTGAGTTCTACACCATGGTCCACGAGAAGATCGATTTCATTCCCGGTATTGTCACGCCAGAAATAAATCTTTGGTATCTGGCCGCTGTGCAGGGCGGTTTTCCGGTATTCCGAAATGACGAAATTTTCAAAAAGGTTCCCTCTTAAATAAAAATCCTGTACCTGGTCGGATGAGGTAAGCCCAAGCAGCGAGCAGACCAGCCCCGTATCGCAAAAATAGAGTTTCTGCTGCTTGACGATACGTTTGTTGAAATTTTTGAAATAAGGCGGCAGAAAAAAAATGATGAAACTAGCTTCAAGCACGGAAAGCCATGATCGGACGGTTTTGGCGTCTATGCCGACCTCGGCGCCAATGGAAGACAGATTCACCATCTGGCCGACCCGCCCCGCACAAAGCTGGAGAAACGCACGGAACTGATTTAAATTCCCTATGTTTCTAAGCAGGCGGACATCCCTTTCGATATATGTCTGAAGATAATTTACAAATCAGGAATTGGATTCCGAGATTGTAAAAATGGCTCCAGGTAAATGCATGATACAATTATGCGGAAACGCCGAACAAGGCCATCATTTTTTCCTGGACTTCCTTGGTTACTTTTGCTCTGTCATGTCCGTCACCAAGGCGATGTCCAAGCAGTTTTCCCGCATCTGCTGCAGCCTTCATCACATCTGGCTGCTTTTCAACATCCGGAGGATTATCATCTGAATATTTTAGCCCTTGGGCGCGATGAAAGGCTTGTATCCCCACCTCACAGGTTTCCCCGAACCCGCAGCTATAACAGCCGGCAGCTCCCATACCCTGGACTTTGGCTACGGTTTCAATAAAATTAATCATGCACATTTTTTCGATCTGGTCTGCAGGGGCTTTCCCCTGGGTCCCGCCCACGCCAACGGCCACGGCAAGTTTTCCCCACATGATGCTGCCTTCCTGGTGCCGGAACTGGAACCAGCGCTCAAAAAAAGCGTAGGTAAGGACGTTCAAGGTATTGAAATAGTTGGGGCCTCCTATCACAAAGGCGTCCGCCTCCACAAGTTTTTCCCGCAGGGGCTCTAAATCGTCCTTTACCTTGCATATATTATCCTTGGCACATCCAAGGCAGGCAATGCAGCCTGAAATTTTCTTCCCTCTTAAAGAGACAATCTCATACTCACACCCGGTGTTCTCCACAACTGTTTTCACAAGCTTGTAAGTCCCTGATGTGCCTTCTTTTCTGGGGCTTCCCGAAATACCCAATACTTTCATTGTTTAATCCTCCTAATTGTATGTTCGTGAAATTCTGTTTCGATCTTCATCCGGCAATGAGGTAATGTACTTTTTCCAGCCGGGACACCAGTTTATGTGCCACCGCCACATACGGTTTATTAGAGATCTGGGATTTTTATCGTACCGTGTCCTTAGATTACAGTTTTCACAATTGTGTTTTGCCATTTCTATTTCTCCAAATTTGCATTGGGTTTGAAATCAGCCCAAAATTTCCCTTGCAAATGCGTTGGCTTTTTCCACGTCTTCTTCGTTGGGGTGTCCTGTCATCTGTTTGACCATACCCGACCACTGCTCGTCAGACATACCAATCTTCTTCTGTACAGGTGCGTGCATAGCTTCAGCCAAAAAGCCCTGGCAGTCAAAACAGCCTTTGTATTCAATGCCTTTTTTACATGCTGCTTTTATGGGCTCTGTAAAGGCTCCCATGTCCTGATCAGGATAGGCCGGAGCCATATGAGTTATAAAACCGGCCATTTTTTGACCGGAACTTGCCTTGAGAGCACCTAAACATTTTCTTACGGGTGCTGCCAGGCTGCCAGCGTGCAGCGGTGAGCCGATAAAAATGACGTCGTATCCGGCAACACCTTCGGGGGTGATATCTTCAAGTTTTTTACAATCCGCCTCATTCGCTTTTGATGCTTCTTCCCAAATGGCTTTTGCTATCTTTTCTGTGTTTCCGCTCTGGCTGAAATAAGTCACCAATATTTTCATGGTGTAACCTCCCTATTTAAATAATTTTTTCAAGTGCCCTCAATAGATTTGTCTGCAGGGGGGGGGGATTCACTAAGAACGTTATATTCCCCGGAGTTTATCAAATCCTTCATGATAAGCGTAAACGACTCGGGAGTATGATATTCCGCGTGACTGATGGGGACGCGTGACTGATGGGGACGTACATAAATACATAAATGATCATAGCAGCAATTTATGTATTTATGTACGTCCCCAAGCCTTCCACATGAAGCACCCATGTGTTCTTTGGGCAGGGGAATCTTTTGCGAATCTTCAGTGGCTGAAGAAATTGGCGAGAGCGCTGAACCGTGAGTACCGGTACAGATATCGAACATCTGAGGACCATCGTTCATTCACGGTGATCGAGCATATCGAAGAGATGAAGTTTGGGTCGACAGGACTAACCGACTTTGCACAAGCCATGCCCGAGCAGTACAAAGTGCCCGGAGACCCGGTTCAAGCGTACCGGAACTATTATATCGGTGAAAAGCTGAATTTCGCACGATGGACGAGAAGAAGAAGACCGGCATGGATAACGCAGGCCCTGCGCTAATGATAGAAGGAGAGTTGGGAACGTTTAACGGAAATTCGGATTTGAATGGTTGAAATAATTATGATTGTCTCACCATTTCTCAGCATTTCACGACACCTCAAATACCATCCGATAATCACAACCTGAATGGCGTTATTCTCAACCACAATGTATTTCTTCGAAGTGTTAGCCGTCTATGTAATTCATGTAACAATTTTATGTAGTTTATCCCATAATTACATAGTGTTCACCGTAGGTTTTCGCCCTCACCATTCCTGTCACTTTTCATAACCGACTGGAATTTGTTCTATATGACGTAACCTAAAAATTTTGCATGATTTTTGCTGATAAGGCCACTGTAATCTATCTGATTCTATATTATTAAGTTCTTGGCTGTCTTTTATATTTTTATTTCTAGCGATTTTTCTATCCATCAGCTGATTGTCATTAACTTCTTTTTATAAAAGGAGAAAGATATGAAGAGACGATTTTTCGTATTTATTGCTGGAATAATTTTTTTATGCATGACCGGTGTGGCCCAGGCTACCCTGGTTACCATAGGCACGGCTGTTTACGACAGCGATAACGACGGCACCAAGGAAACCTTCAAGCTAATCTACGAGGGCGATTTGGGGGGAAGCGGCCTGGTGTGGTTGGACTATTCGAACGGTGTTAATACCTGGAATGACCAAGTGACCTGGGCAGCATTATTGGGCGGTTCGCTGACAGTGACTATTGACCCGGCGTACACAACAAGCATCGACTTCAATAAGGGGTGGCGTCTTCCGGATACGGACGATAGCCTGATCGATATGGATGCACCCTTTGGTTACAAAGGGCCGGACACAAGCGGATATTACGACTACTTTTACGGCTACAACATGGTCAACATGGAGCTTGGGCATTTGTATTACGAATCGCTTGGGAATAAGGGTTATTGGGCTAAAAACGGGGATCATCCACAGTCTGGATATGGCCTGACACAAACTGGTGATTTCGAGAATTTAGTTGCTTCTAAATACTGGTCTCAAACGGATTATCATTCCTCCAATGCTTGGTACTTCGACTTCGAAAAAGGCATCCAGTTCGTCGATCCTAAGTCCTTTAGTGACATCTACGGTTTAGCGGTTCACCCGGGTGTTGTCTCCGCCTCCGCCGTTCCGGAACCGACGACCTTGCTGCTTTTAGGTGCCGGTCTGCTTGGCCTTTCAGGAGCCGCAAGAAGAAAGCTGAAAAAATAATCGGTTGGATTTCATTTCCTCAAGAGGCAGGGTTTTAATGACCTTGCCTTTTTCATTTCAGGATTGTGATACGGTAATTTCGTATCTCACAGAAGAGTGACTGATAGGGACGTACATAAATACATAAATGATCATAGCAGCAATTTATGTATTTATGTACGTCCCCAAGCCTTCCCATGATGTGGTATGCGGTCGGCTCTCCGGTAATCATGATTCTGGGTATTCTGGCCATAAAATGTTCCTTTCGTATTTTTCAATGGTATTGGTATGAGTTTTAAGCGCTTTTACGCCATATTTCTCAAATAGTTGGCTCATAGATAAAAATAATGCTATAAAAAAGAATCCATTAAATAGATGGGCTGACAAAGCATTTTAGGATTAAAAAGGAGGGATTTTCATATGTCCCTGAAACAAATTCAGAATGAAGCACTACAATTGTCTGAAAAAGAGAGGGCGGAGCTTGCCAGAAAGCTTTTAATAAGCCTTGAATTGCCGACAGAAAAGGAATTGGAACAAGACTGGTTGGCAGAGGCAAATCGTAGAGCCCAGGATCTTGATAATGGGATGGTTCGACCAATTTCCGCCGAAGAGGTCAGCAAAAAGGCTAGAGCGCTGTTAAAGTGAACTATTTCTTCCATCCGGCGGCAGAGATCGAGTATCTTGAAAGTGTTGCCTACTATGAATCCAAGAGTCCGGGGCTTGGATCTGTCTATTTAAGCGAGTTCGAACGAATTTTGAGCCTGATATGCAATTCACCGCAGCGATAGCCAATAGAAAAAGCTCCAGGCGTTCGTCGCGTTAGAATGAGGAATTTTCCTTTCAATATCTTGTTTCGAATCGACGCATCAGATAGCTTACAGGTTCTTGCGGTAGCCCATTACCGCCGTCGGCCACAATATTGGATCGGTAGGATATAGTCTGAAGGGGCCAGCCCATTTACGGAAATCTCCTCTGCAGGTTATATCCTTAACCCTTCATTCCGTAAGTCGCTTTAAAGAATAAATCCCACCAAGGCCAGAAACCGGTTTGGGGATCTTATCACGTTTCGCTTGAAACGCCTCCTTGACTTTCCTGTAGGTCGCCGAAACAAAGGCTTTTCCGCCAATAATACCGCGTTTGGCAACTGAACCACCGTGGGATAACCGGGACGCACATAAATTTATAAATACTCCTGGCATCTTATTATGTTATTATGTACGTCCCTATGCTAATCAAAGGTTTTCCGGGTTCTGCCGTCCTTGGAGGTGTAAATGACTTTAGCCGCGCCGTCCGTGGATTTCCCCACTGGAATATAAACCATCCGCTCTTGCGAGAAGCATGCGCGAATGATGTACCTCGCCAGGTTTTCCAACCCCTGCTCATCCTCAGGCCAGATCCTTTCGCCGATATGCACGTGAAACTCGTCCCGCCGCACCAATGGCGGGAGACATCATGTTTTCGATGACCGTGTCAGTGATCTTTCCCTCTTTCTTGAGCATGGAAAGAACCTCATGCCGAAATGCCTCTGACAGATCCTTTCCGGTGATCATGGGCGCCATCCGGAAATCGCTGTCTCCCAGAAAACAGCCGTCCGGCACGATAGCATGCAGATGGGGATTGAAATTGAGGAAATCGCCGTAGGTGTGTACGGCGATACTGGCTCCGGGCTTGGCGTCTTCATCCAGGGAGGTGGTTTCAAGACATTTGCGAATGACGTTCCATCCGCACCGACTCAATTTGGACAACAGCTTCCGGTCGTACAGAAAATAGATACGGAGCCTTTTGGGGATACTGAAAACCCATTGCCGGTGAGGAACATTTTTCAGAACCTCCCCGAGCAGCCACTCACTGTATTCTACCACCCGTTTTTGATGACAAGATGGACAGAAATGTCGCCGTTTGCATGAGAATGCCAGCAAGTATTCATGACCGCATCCTTCGCACCTGACCCGGGCGAACCCAAAATGAAGATCCCCGCACTCCAGATAACGGTGAATGACCTTCGTGACATAGTCCCGCCAGAAGCCGAAACGGGAGGCATATTGATCGTCCCATATTTGTTCCAGTTTCTCGAAATGGGATTCGACGCAGTTGTAGTAACCACTGGCTTGTGGATTTCTTGGCTGATACACTTTGAGAGTGTTGAGGTCAGGCATAGCCTGTGGCATGAGGCTAAAGTTACCCCCATCAGAAGGAAGTTCACAGCAGGTTGCCTCTCTATCTTCAAAGTAAATGTAAATGTAAAGTCTATTTGGCGGCAATGTAAACAACATTTTTTTCGGCATACCCTACTTGGTATATGGAGATAAAAAGCGGTCTATATATTGCGAACAGGGGAGATTATTTCCGGGGGCTGGGGGGCGGAAACCGGAAATGTTTGCGGTTCTTGCCGCCGACGGCGGATATCTTGGTGATGATATTTTCGGTCATTTGCCTGGTATCGGGTGGGAACGGCTATCCGATTTGTTTTTCAATAGAAGATGAAAAATAAAAAAAGAATGAACATCGAACGTCCAACGTTCAACGCCCAACATCGAATGTGGATGATGCCGTTTAGGTAGGGGACGAATGTTTCGCCGCTGGTTACGGAAGCGTAGGGGACAAGAATAGTACTCCTCTATGCTTGAAAACCCATACGAAATCGATAGAAATACCTTATTCGACGTTGGGCGTTGGACGTTCGATGTTGGACGTTCACGTATTTGAAGTATCATAAGCGGTGTCAGTTACCACATATATTGCTCCTGACACCTGACACCCGAAACCTGATCCGCTCAATTATAACTTCCCAAGCGCATCCCCCAAAAGCACCTTGCAATACCGGCAGAACTGATCCGACTTGTGGTCCACGTCGGATTCGTCTCGGCAATAGTGCATGAGACAGACCGGATCGGGACAGTGGCGGAGATCAAAGGTGTGGCCGATTTCATGGATGATTTCCTTGGCCATGCGAGATATAAAGCGTTCCGTGGGTTCGCTGCCGGCAATACCGTCCTCAAGCCGGTAGCTTGAAACGATGCAAGTCCGGCCATTCAGCTGCGCCTCACCATACACATAGGTCAGAATGGGAATAAACAGGTCCACCCGGCACAGCGCAGCCACTTTCATTGCACGGGAAGGCGCCAGGGATGCCAGTTTTTCGAGAATGGGGGTGCTATGGTACTGGTTTCGGTCGGGGTTCCGGGCGAATTCAATGTCCTGAAGAATAGGCGCCAGGACGGTTTCAAGACCGAACGCGTCGGAGACAGAGCGGGCAACAGCCTCGAGAAGTCCGGAGGAGAATTCACCGATGGGTGAGAGGATGATCTGGTCTTGTTTCGAAGCGGTCAATGGGGATTCCGGATGCCGTATCGGTTGATTTTACTGTAAAGGGTGGATCGGTCGATGCCCAGAATCTTCGCACATTGAGAGATATTCCATTGTTTTTGCTCCAGTGTCCGGACAATATGGGCTTTCTCCATCTCCTTGAGGGAGCCGGCAGGTGGCTGAGGGGGGAAGGGCGTGCACAAAATTGGCAGATGTTGCGATTCGATGACGCGATCCGGGCAGACCACGACGGCACGTTCCACGGCGTTTTCAAGCTCCCGAACGTTACCGGGCCATTCGTAAAGCATCATTTCATCCATGGCTGCCCGGCTGATTTTTTCAACCGGTTTGTTGGTTTCATGGGAAAAAACGGTAGAGAAAATGTTCCGCAAGCAGGGGAATATCGTCTTTTCGCCGGCGAAGGGGCGGCATCTCGAAGGTAATGACGTTGAGCCGGTAAAACAGATCCTGCCGAAACGTCCCTTCCTCTATGGCGGTTTCCAGGTTTCGATTGGTTGCGGCGACCACCCGGAAATCCGCCTGGAGCGGTTGGGTGCCGCCGACCCTGTAAAAGACGCGATCTTCAAGTACCCGCAGCAGATCGATCTGCATCCGCATGCTGATCTCCCCGATCTCGTCCAGAAACAAGGTGCCGCCGTGGGCCAGCTCCAGGCGTCCCTTTTTTGTTTCTTTGGCATCGGTAAACGCGCCCTTCTGGTGTCCGAACAGCTCGGTTTCCATGAGATGCTCGGGTATGGCGCCGCAGTTGACAGTAACAAAGGGACCGCTGCATCGACGGCTCTGGGTATGGATGGCTTTGGCGGCAAGCCCCTTTCCGGTACCGGTTTCTCCGGTGATCAATGTGGTGGTATCCTGGGGCGCTACCGAGCAGATAAGATCGAATACCCCCTGCATGGCAGGTGCCTGGCCGATAAGGCTTTCGAAGCGCACCCGGTCCTGATGGCGCGCCTTTAAATACTGGTTTTCCAGGATTTCGGCCTGCCTGCTCATGATTTTTTCAACAATGACACCCAGTTCATTTGGATCAAAGGGTTTGAGAAGGTAATCCGTGGCGCCGTTTTTCATGGCATCGATGGCCGTGGAGATGGACCCGTATGCCGTGATCATGACAACGGCCGTGTCGTTGTCGGTTTCCCGCACCGCTTTCAGGACGTCCAGACCGCTGATACCTTCCATTTTGATATCCACCAGCATGATATCGAAGTGATTTGTCTTTATTTTATCAAGTGCTTCTTCACCGCTTTCAGCCGTTTGAACAGTGTGTCCATCCCGTTTCAGCCATCCGGAAAGCGATTCACGCATAATCAGCTCATCATCGACGATCAGGATACTGGCATTGCTCATGGATACCTCCCTAAGCCGGCAAGCCGGAGTCAACAGTCAACAGTCGGCAGTTGACAGTCAGCAGTCGACAGTCGACAGTCGACAGTCGACAGAAGACAGTTAGCAGCCCATAGTCAACAGTCGGCAGTCGACAGTCAGCGGTCGATAGCTGACGGATTTGAAATAAATTCAAATCATAAGAGCCATTTTCAAAACGTTTTCCCTCCACGAATGAGATCAAGCCCAAGGCGGATCGGGTGCCCGGAGATCGGTCAAAAAGGGACGTTTTGAAATTGGCTGATAAGAATTTCCAAACACACAACAAATAGTTTGTATTTTATGGAAAAAGTCGACAGCGACTTCAAAAAGATATCAGTCCGCCCGCTGTTGACTGCCGGCTGCCGACTGTCGACTTTCTTTTTCTGTTGTCAATCCGTCCGCTGTCGACTGCTGACCGTCGACTGCCGACTTTCTTTTTCCGTCTCCCGTTTCAGGGGAAACACCAACTCAAATCGTGTCCCCTTTCCGACAGTTGATTCCACATCGATGGCGCCGCCATGATCCTGGACGATGCCGTAGGCCACGGAGAGGCCGAGGCCGACACCCTTTCCCTCCTTTTTCGTAGTGAAAAACGGTTCGAAGAGCCTGGGTATATCCCTGGAAGGGACCCCGATACCCGTATCTTCGATGATAATGGCAATTTGGTCGTTCTTGAGATTGTGCCGGGTGGTGATACGGAGCGTTCCGCCGTTATTTGTTTCCATGGCCTCGGCGGCATTTGAAATGAAATTCATGAATACCTGCTGAAACTGATCTCCGGAGCCCGTGATGTGCGGCAGGGCGTCATCCAGAATGGTTTCCACTTTGATATTATTAAGCTTGAGGAGATTCGCATGAATCGACAGGATTTTTTCGATCAGGTTGTTGAGGTCGATCCGGTTGATCTCTATTTTTGACTGGCGGGAGAAAGCAAGGAGGTTGGAGATGATTTTGCTGATCCGACGGGTTTCGGTTTCTATCAGGCCCAGATACTGTATCAGGGTTTCCCGGTCATCCTCGATCCATTCATCCTCTTCTAACATGCGTTTCCCCAGAATCGAGAGGTTGAGGATACCTGCTATGGGATTGTTGATTTCATGTACGACAGAGGCCGACAGTTTGCCCAGGGAGGCCATTTTATCCTTGTGAAGAAGTTTTGCATGAATTTCCTCAAGCTCCCGGGTTCTCTCCTCCACCATTTTCTCCAGACGCCGGGTAATCTCTTCTTCCTGTTTCTTCCGTTCGGTAATGTCATGGCTGATATAAACATATTTGGAAAGAATCCCGCCTTTTTCCCAAATGGGATAGACATTTATTTCATAATAGCGGACTTTCCCGTCTTCCCGCTGGTGGCGCTGGACCTGGCGGGCCGGGCCCCGAAGGGTGATTACCTGGACCAGCGGACAGGTCTCCGGTATATCGGAACATGGGCTGCTGCATTTTCTAAAGACCTCGTAGCACTTCTTCCCGTCCACATCCCGGCGTGAGTACCCCATCTTCTCCAGAAAGGACTCGTTGGCCTCGAGTATTTCCATTTCCGGCGAAAGGACAAGGATGAAATCCCGGATCCCGTTGACAATGGTTTCCATGGCCTGTTTCTGTTCCCGCAGTTTACGTTCTTCCCGGCCGATAGTTTGCCAGAACAGGCTGAAAACATTGTAGGAAAGCAGTCGGATGCGTGTGGGGCGCGTTGCAAGGATATCGTAAAAAATGCGAGCCTCGGGTGTGAGGATGATAATCAGATGGATATGGTGTCTCGGGTCGTACAGATCATGGTAGTCCGTCAAGGTTTTCAGCCCCAGTTTCAGGGCCATTATCATTCCGGGCGAGGAGGGGTCCGGGTCAGCTACCGCCAGAATTCGGGCACTGACGCCTCTCTGGGAATGGTCGAAAACGGTTTTTTCGAGGATTTCACTGCACAGGTCACTGCCGCCGACGATGGCGATATTGATGATCGACGATGACGCGTTCGTCATGGCGGGGGAATCCTTTCTCTTAACTTAAAAGGACCTTAAATAATTCAATATCCTATCATGTCAGGCCAAATGTTTCAAGACCATATATCCGATGAGACCGATTTGGGAATTCCCGTGGGGGTCTTTCCATATTTTGCTTGACTAAATAGATAATGTCTAATATGTTTTTATACAAGAACTGAATGCCATTCATAAAATTACTGACAATGTAACATATAGTCGAGAATACTGCTGAAAGGCAGCTCGCGTACCCGTTGGTGTTGTGTTGTAACCAATTGATCATCTTCACTCTTTGCCTTTTTTGAGATTAACGCTTTTAATTGAGTCATTTCCAAAACAGTTCGCCGACACGCAAGGACGCAATCGCGTGATACAAAGATCGGCCGAAATCGAATGCTTTGACACTGACTGAATAGCGTAACCCATAGGCGGATTTAGTCCTATTATTATATTCTCATTACCAAGGAGTGGTACATGCCTGACAAAGTGATCGGTTCAGTAATGGTTGTCGGCGGGGGGATTGCCGGCATGCAATCGGCTCTCGACCTGGCCAATGCCGGATATTACGTCTACCTTGTTGAGAAATCATCGGCCGTCGGTGGACTTATGTCACAACTGGACAAGACGTTCCCCACCAATGATTGCGCCATGTGAATTATCTCCCCTAAACTGGTCGAGGTCGGCCGGCACTTGAACATCGAGTTGTTGTCCCAAACAGAATTAATTGATTTGGAAGGCGAGGTGGGGAATTTTACGGCCCGGGTAGGGATCCAGCCGAGGTTTATCGATCTGTCGAAGTGTACCAGCTGTGGCGAGTGCGCCAAGGTGTGTCCTGTCACCCTGCCGAATGAATACGATGAAGGGCTTTCCGAAAAGAAGGCGGCATTCAAGCAATACGCCCAGGCCATGCCCGGCGCTTTTGCCATCCAGAAGGCGGTAGATAAAGCCCCCTGTCGGAAGGCCTGCCCGGCGGGTCTGAACGTCCAGGGGTATGTGCAGATGGTCAAGCAGGGCAAGTATAAGGAAGCCCTCGAGATTATCATGCGGGAGCTCCCTCTGCCGGGGGTGCTGGGGCGCATCTGCCCCCATGGGTGTGAGGATGCCTGCCGCCGCAAGGAGGTGGATGCGCCGGTAGCCATTCGGGACCTGAAGCGGCTGGCAGCGGATCAGTTTGATCCCCGCGATATCGAAATACCCTGCGACCCGCCGCGATCCGAAAAGGTGGCGGTGATCGGGTCCGGCCCGGCGGGTCTTTCCGCTGCCTATCATCTGGCCAGGAAGGGGGTAACGTCTACGATTTTCGAGGCGCTTCCGGAGGCCGGGGGGATGCTGAGGGTTGGCATACCGGAGCATCGGCTGCCCCGGGAAGTGCTGGATAAAGATATCGAGGTGGTTACCAACCTGGGCGTCGAGATCAAAACAAATACTCCCCTCGGCCCGGACCTGACGGTGGAGGGACTTCTGGCCGATGGTTACAAAGCGGTATATCTTGCCATGGGCGCCCACAAGGGAATCGAAATGGGCATCCCGGGCGAAAAAGCCCAAGACGTTCGTCAAGGGGTCGATTTCCTGAGGGAAGTCAATCTGACCGGCAAGGCGGCGGTGGGAGAAAATGTGATTGTCATCGGTGGCGGGAATGTTGCTATCGATGTTTCCAGGGCGGCAATTCGTCTCGGGGCCGCCTCCGTCACCATTCTCTATCGGCGAAGCCGGGATGAAATGCCTGCCTGGGAGGAAGAGGTCTCGGCGGCCGAAGCTGAAGGCGTCAAGATCGCTTATCTTACGGCGCCCCAGGAAATACTTCTACGGGAAGGCAAAGCGGTCGGTATCCGTTGTGTCAACATGAAGCTCACGGAACCGGACTCTTCGGGGAGGCGACGGCCGGTACCGATCCCGGGAAGTGAACACGATATAGAGGCAGACCTGATCATTCCGGCCGTTGGCCAACGGCCGGATTTGTCCGCCATTGAAGATGTAACGGGGCTTCAATTCACCCGGTGGGGAACCGCCGAGACGGATCCGGTGACATATGCAATGGGGCTTGACGGTGTGTTCGCCGGTGGTGATCTGCAGACCGGTCCCTGGGTGGCCATCGGCGCTGTGGCAGCCGGCCGGGAGGCGGCGGAGTCGATTGTCCGCTACCTGGACGGCAGGGACATGGCGGAAGGGCGAGAGGGGCGTGACGCGGCGGAAAAGGAGGACTCCGAGTACCGGCCGATTCCTGAAGACATTGCAGTAAAATCGCGTGCCCATATGCCCGAACTCTCGGTTGAAAAACGTGCCGGCAATTTCAGTGAAGTGGAACTTGGATATGATGAAACGGCCGGGCGGGAAGAGGCCGACCGGTGTCTCAATTGCGGATATTGCTCCGAGTGCTTTCAGTGCGTGGATGCCTGCCTCGCGGACGCGGTGGATCATGGGCAGATCTATGAAGAGAAGAAGATCGATGTCGGGGCCGTCATTTTGTGTCCCGGCAGTGAGCCCTTCGATCCTTCCATACTCGAAGAATATTATCACTACAAGTCGCATCCCAACGTACTGACCAGCCTCGAATTCGAGCGCTATTTAAGTGCTTCCGGTCCCACCATGGGGCATATGGTCCGCCCCTCGGACCATACAGAGCCCAAAAAGATCGCCTGGCTGCAGTGCGTCGGATCCCGGGACACCAACCGGTGCGGTAACGGCTACTGTTCTTCCATGTGCTGTATGTACGCCATGAAGGAAGCCATGGTGGCCAGAGAGCATGCCGAAGGGGATCTTGATTGCGTCATTTTCAACATGGATATTCGAAGTTTCGGAAAAGATTTCGAAAAATACTATCTGAGGGCCAGGGATGAGGCGGGGGTTCGTTTTGTCAAGGCACGGGTCCATACCGTGGATCCGATTCGTGACAGCGGTGATCTTCGCATCCGTTATGTGGATGATGACGGCACCCTGAAGGAAGAGATCGTCAGCATGGTGGTGCTGTCGGTGGGGGTCCAGGTGCCTGCCGAGACGGTGGCATTGGCCCGGCGGCTCGAGATCGATCTGAACAAATACAACTTTGTGGAAACCACGCCGTTTGCGCCGGTAGAGACCTCGCGTTCGGGGATTTACGCCTGCGGGATTTTCAACGAACCAAAGGATATTCCCAGCTCGGTGATGGAAGCGAGCGCAGCGGCCAGTGCCGCGGCGGGGCGGCTTGCTGCGGCCCGGAATACCTGCACCAACGAGCCCAAGATTCCCGAAGAGATCGACTTCAGCAATGAACCGCCCCGGGTGGGTGTGTTTGTCTGTAACTGCGGAATCAATATTGCCGGGGTGGTGGACGTTCCGGCGGTCCAGGCATATGCCGAGACGCTGCCCAATGTAGTGTTCAGCGGCCAGAACCTGTTTACCTGCAGTCAGGATGCCCAGGACAGGATGAAAGAACTGATCAAGGAGCACCGGTTGAACCGGGTGGTGGTGGCGGCCTGTACGCCCAAAACCCATGAAGATATTTTCATGGAAACCCTGGAGGCATGCGGACTCAATCGCTATTTGTTTGAAATGGCCAACATTCGCAACCAGGACTCCTGGGTTCATACAGGCGAAAACATTGCCGCCACTGAAAAAGCCAAAGAGCTGGTGCGAATGGCGGTGGCCCGGGCCGTTATGCTCAAGCCCCTGGTCCAGAGCAGGGTCCCGGTAAATCACCGGGGGCTGGTGATCGGCGGCGGAGTGGCCGGCATGAATGCGGCTCTCAGTCTTGGCGATCAGGGGTTCGAAGTGGTGCTGGTGGAAAAGGAAGAGGCGTTGGGCGGGCTTGCCGGCCGTCTGACGGAAACCATTGAAGGAGCGAAAATTCCGCCCTATCTGGCGGAACTTATCCGGAAAGTGAAGGACCATTCCAAGGTTCAGGTCCTGACCCAGTCGCTTGTGGTCGGTTTCACGGGCTTCAAAGGCAATTTTACTACTGAAGTGCTGGTGGGGCCCGGTATGTACGAAAGAAAAATTAATCACGGTGCCATGATAATTGCCACCGGTGGTCATGAATATCAGCCCACGGAATATGGTTATGGTGCGGATGAGCGTATCATGACCCAGATTGAACTGGCCCGGCGCCTTACTGAAAACGGTGCGGAAAATCTTGACCAGGTGGTAATGATCCAGTGCGTGGGGTCCCGGAATGAGGCGAACCCCAATTGCTCCCGAATCTGTTGCCAGTCGGCCATCAAGAATGCACTTCACATCAAGAAGCTCAACCCGGAGGCAGACGTTTATATACTGTATCGGGACATCCGTACTTACGGGCTTCTGGAAGATTATTACACCGAAGCCCGGGAACTCGGCGTGCTGTTTTTCAGGTTCGATCCGGAAAACCCGCCGGAGGTGTCGACATCGGAAGCGGGGCTTTTTGTCACTTTTCGCGATCATGTGCTCGGGCGGACCCTTCAGGTGTCCCCCGATCTTCTTGCGCTCAGTGCCGGCATGACGGCGGCGGAGACGGAAGAGCTTGCTTCCATCATGAAACTGGCCCGGAATGCGGAAGGTTTTTTTGCGGAGGCCCATGTGAAACTCCGGCCGGTGGATATGGCCGCGGACGGTATTTTTGTATGCGGCGCCGCCCATGGACCAAAGCTTATCAGCGAGTCGATTTCACAGGCACTGGCGGCGTCGGCCCGTGCCGCAACCTTCCTGTCCCAGGAATACCTGACCCTGTCCGCCGTGACCGCCCGGGTGGATGCCGACAAGTGCGCTTCCTGCCTGATCTGTGTGCGGTCTTGTCCGTACGGGGTCCCCAAAATCAATGAAGAGGGTGTCAGCGAAATTGACGCGGCACTGTGTCACGGCTGCGGTATATGTGCTTCGGAATGTCCGGCCAAGGCCATTGAACTCAACTGGTATGAGGATGACCAGATCCTCAGCAAGATTGATGCGCTTCTGGAGGGAGTATTATGAGCAAAGCTTTTTCTCCGATCATTGTCGCTTTCTGCTGCAATTTCTGAGGGTACTCCTCCGCGGACCTGGCAGGTTCGATGAGATTGAAATACCCCAGCAGCATCAGGATTATACGGGTACCCTGTACCGGCAAGGTGGATGTTCAGCATCTCCTGCGGGCCATTGAAAAAGGGGCCGACGGTGCGTATGTGGTGGGGTGCATGGAGGGTGACTGTTATTTCAACAAGGGGAATTTCCGGGCCCGCAAACGGGTGATGCAGGCCCGGCAGATTCTCGACTCCATCGGTGTCGGCGGGCAGCGGGTTGAGATGTACAATCTTTCTTCCGCCGAAGCGCCCCAATTCGTGAAGTATGCCAAAGAGATGCACGAGCGAATTCTCGAACTGGGCCCCAATCCAATGCGGACAGTGAAGCCAGAGGAAATTGCGCTCGCTGCAGGTAACACGGATAATGCGGAAACCGGGCATTCCGCGAAGGTGATGGGATGCTGAGTGCTTTGGAAAGTCCGGTTTTCTACTGGCTTCTGATGCCTGACTTTTGAATCATATTATTAAACTTGAAAGGTAATTTCCTATGATTGTCGCTGATAAGAAACCAATTGAAGAGATTATCGAGTATATCAAGGACAAAGAGCGTATCCTGATTCTGGGTTGTAACGAATGCGTGACCGTGTGTGAAGCAGGCGGGAAAAAAGAGGTGGGCATCCTGGCATCGGCCCTGCGCATGTACTTCGTAAACCAGGGACAGGAGAAGAAGATTGGAGAGATGACCCTGGAGCGCCAATGCGATCATGAATACCTGGATGAACTCCGGGAAATCATAGATGATTATGATGCCGTTGTTTCGCTTGCCTGCGGCGTGGGGGTTCAGTTCACCGCTGAACAGTATCACACCATGCCGGTCTATCCCGGGGTCAATACCTGCTTTATGGGCGCCACGGAACGACGCGGGGTGTGGACCGAACGATGTCAGGGGTGCGGGCAGTGTGTTCTGGCACATACCGGCGGTATTTGCCCGGTTTCCCGATGCGCGAAACGGCTTTTCAACGGTCCCTGCGGGGGGGCAACCCGGGGACATTGTGAAATCAACAAAGAGCTGGATTGTGCCTGGCAGTTGATTATCGACCGGCTGAAGGCGTTGGGGCGAATGGAAGATTATGAAACATTGATTCCCCTCAAGGACTGGTCTACGGACCGGGCCGGGGGACCGCGGAAAGTCGTCAGGGAGGATGTTCAGGAATGAGCGAAAAAACACCGAGCAGACTGGAAAAGGTTCTCAGGGCGGGGCATCTTGCGGTAACTTCCGAGTGTGGACCGCCACGCGGCAGTGACCCTGCTGCTATTAAAGAGAAGGCCGAACTTATCAAAGATTACGTGGATGCCATCAACATCACCGACAACCAGACATCCATGACCCGGATGTGCAGTCTGGCGTCCTGCATTCATCTGAAACTCATGGGGCTGGAACCGGTACTTCAGATGGTGACCCGGGATCGTAACCGCATTGCCATTCAGAGCGATATCCTGGGGGCGGCGTCATTTGACATTCATAACATGTTGTGCCTGTCGGGGGATCACCAGAGTTTTGGTGATTGCGCACAAGGTCAGAATGTACACGATGTGGACTCCATGCAGCTTCTGCAAACGGTTCGTTTCATGCGGGATGAAGGGAAATTTCTAGGGGGGGACGAGATAAAGCGGCCGCCCAAGATGTTTGTCGGGGCGGCCGCGAACCCTTTCGCGGATCCTTTCGAGATCCGGGTTCCGCGGCTGGCGAAGAAAATTGCGGCGGGTGCGGAGTTTATCCAGACCCAGTGCATCTATAACCTCGAAAAATTCGAGGAGTGGATGAAAATGGCCGGGGAGCGGGGTCTTCTCGACAAGGTGTTTATTCTCGCCGGTGTAACGCCCATGAAGTCCGCGGGGATGGCCAAGTACATGAAAAACCGGGTGCCCGGCATGGATGTGCCCGATGAGGTTGTCAAACGCCTTGCGGCAGCGCCCAAGGAAGAACAGGCCCGGGTGGGAATCGATATGTGCGTGGAGTCCATTCAGAGGCTCAAGGAAGTGCCCGGGGTGAAAGGATTTCATGTCATGGCCATTGAATGGGAAGAAAAAGTGCCGGAGATCGTGGAGCGGGCGGGATTGTATCCGCGGCCGGATGTTGGTTAATGATCATTTGTCATTAGTCATTAGTCATTAGTCAGTGGCCATTGGTCACTTTTTAGATGAATCCTAAAAAAAAAGGAGGTGTGTATGGCAGAGAAAAAGAGAATTCTAGTAGTGGACGACGAGCCGGATTTCGCTGCCATCGTTCAGGGGAATCTGGAAAAAGAGGGGTTCGAGGTGGAAGTTGCGTATAACGGCGTGGAGGGAATTGAAAAGGTCAAAGCCAATCCTCCCGACGGGATTGTGCTGGATGTCATGATGCCGGAAAAGGACGGCTACCAGATGTGCGCCGAACTCAAGGGGGATGAAAAGTACTCGGATATCCCCATCGTTCTGTTGACCGCGGTTGCTACCCATGTCAGCTCGACCCGGTATTCACACAGCGACGGAATGAGTACGGAGGCTGATGATTATCTTCCCAAACCGGCTTCGGCCGCCGATATTACGGACAGCATCAAGGGGCTGCTCGGGGTGTGATGAAGATTTGAAATTTCAAATGCTTTGACTTTGTCGAAGCGAAGGAGAGAAAAATGTCATCACCTGCAATTGAGGTGAAGCCCGGGGAAAAGAGTATTTTCAAGGATAAGGTCATGAAATTACTGCCCGAGGGCGGACATCTGAACGCCTGTATGACGTGCGGAACATGTGCGTCCGGATGTCCGGCATCGGGATTGGCCGACATGGATCCGAGAAAGCTGCTGAGAATGGCCGCATTGGGGCTGGACGACGAAATCCTTGAAAGCGAATGGGTGTGGATGTGCACGATGTGCCAGCGATGCCTTCGGGCTTGTCCGATGAAGATCGATATTCCCCAGCTTGTCATGTACATGCGGAACACCTGGCCTCCGGAACGGCAGCCCAAGGGAACACGGGCCTCCTGCGATGTGGCGCTTAAGCACGATACCTGCAGCGCCATGGGCGCATCCGAAGAAGACTGGCGATTCGTTGTGGAAGATGTCTGCGAAGAGATTCGGGAAACCCAGCCCGGATTTGAAGAATTGGAGGCGCCTATGGACAAAGAGGGTGTCGAGTTCTTCCTGAACCAGAACTCCCGGGAACCGGTGACGGAACCCGACGAGATGGTACCGCTCTGGAAAATACTCCAACAGGTGGGTGCCGACTGGACATACGGCTCCAAAGGGTGGGCCGCGGAAAATTACTGCATGTTCTGTGCGGATATGGAAAATTGGGAGAAAATTGTCCGGATCAAGGCCAAGGCCGTGGATGATTTGAAATGCAAGGTGTGGCTTAACACCGAATGAGGGCACGAATTTTTCGCAGTCCGGTCCGGACTGAAAAGATTCAACATCTCCCATAAATTCGAAATAAAAAGTATTATTGAATATTATGCCCGGTGGATCCGGGAAGGAAAACTCAAGGTCAATTCCGACTGGAACAGAGACCGGAACATTAAATTCACCGTTCAGGACCCATGCCAGATTGTACGGAAATCGCTTGGTGATCCCATTGCCCATGATCTCAGGTTTGTCGTGAAGTCAGTGGTGGGAGAAGAGAACTTTGTGGACATGACCCCTAACTTTTCAAACAATTTCTGTTGCGGCGGCGGCGGCGGGTTCCTGCAGGCGGGGCTTCCCGAAGCGCGTCGGCATTACGGGCGCCGTAAGTTCGAGCAGATCGAGGAGACCGGCGCCCAGTATTGCATTACACCGTGTCACAACTGCCATGCCCAGATTCATGATCTGAGCGAACATTACGAAGGCGGTTACTATACGGTGCACCTATGGACGCTCATCTGTCTCTCAATGGGGATGTTGGGAGAGAACGAGCGGACTTATCTCGGGCCTGATTTGGCGGACGTTGGGCTGGAATAGAAGAGAAGTGTGAGGTGCGTCAAACTTGAAAGTATTTTGTCTCCTCAGCGATGAGCGGGTTTTTCGATCCGAATCCCCCGGGATTTATTCGGAGATATTCAAGCGCTCCGGGATTCAGGGGGTTTATGTCCCCTTCAAGGTGGCGTCTGACCAACTGGGCCAGGCGATACAAGGCATCCGTGTGCTCAATATCGCCGGGGCAAACGTAACGGTGCCCTATAAAGAAGCGATCATGCCGTATCTGGATTCGTTTTCGGAAGGGGCCAACATGATCGGCGCCATCAATACCATCGTGCGGCACGGGGATGAGCTTAAAGGATATAACACCAACGCCATCGGATTTATGGATGCCCTGAGGGATATCAATTTTGACGTGGCAGGCAAGACGGCCCTTGTGGTGGGCAACGGGGGAATGGCCAAGGCCATTGTTTTTATCCTGAACTGGCTGCTTGCGGACACGATCGTCATTGCCGCCAGGAATCAGGAAAAGACGGAAGGGATCGTGAACAAGATAGGTGGACGGTCCATGCCGCTGGAAGTATTGGCGCATGAGCCAGTGACCGCGGATATCGTTATCAATGCCACATCGGTATCGGACCCGGAGGAGTCTCCCGAGATGGCGGCGCTGGTCCAAGGGCTCCAGGTGCCGGGATGCGCTCTCCTGGTGGATTTGAACTACGGGCGTCGGAAGAGTATCTGGAATGAGTGGGCCATGCGGCAGGAAGTTTCTTTTATGGACGGGCAGACGACGCTGGCGCATCAGGCCCGCAAAAGCTTTCTTCTCTGGACCGGTGTCCAGATCCCCGCCGAGGAGTTCCGACAGATGTTCGATCGTCCCAGCCGATTGTCGTTGTCCTCTATGTAGCTTTAAGCTTCACCTATTCACCGGCAGCAGAACGGTGAACATCGTTCCACGGTTCGGCTCACTTTCCACTTGAATAATCCCGTTCATTGAATCCACCAGGCCCTTGACAATGGGCAGCCCCAACCCGGTGCCTGTAATGAAGCGGGTTTTATCATTTTTAACCCTGTAGAACCTCTCGAAGATTTTGTCCAGGTATTTTTCTTCCATACCGAAGCCATTGTCTTTGACTACTACCCGGATGTTGATACCCACCATGTTGATGTGAACATCGATTTGCCCGCCTTCCTGGGTGTAGTTGATGGCATTGGCGATCAGATTTCCGAAGATGCTTTCAAGAGCCAGGGGGTCGGCATTCAGGCATGGCAGCTTTTCTTCGGGGCTGTGCAGGGACAGCGTCTGATTTTTTACTTCGGCCCGCGCTCCCATGAAATCAACGATGCTTTTCAGGAGGTCTTCCAGTTGAACCGGTTTGATCTCGTGGCACACATTGCCTGCTTCGATGCGGGAGATATCCAGAAGATCCCCGATCATGGAGATAAGCCCCTGGGTTTTCTCTTTCGCCCGGGAGAGAAGATGTGCATCGTTCTGGGAAAGCTGTCCCACCATGTCGTTCATCAACAGGGCCAGTTGTTCATGAATGGTGGACAAGGGGGATCTGAGTTCATGGGAGACCTTTGCCACAAATTCGGATTTCAGACGATCGAGGACGCGCATTGCCGTGACATCCGCAAGGTTGACAATCGCGCCAAGACACTCTTTTTTTTCACCCAGTACGGGCCTTGCCCTTGCCAGAAGGTATTTCTCGTCGGGGCCCACGAATTCCAGAGACGGAATATCATCGAAATCGAGATGGCATCCCTGGGAAATCTCCGTCACCAGTTCGCACAGTTCCTTGTCTTTTATATATGCCTTGGCCGGTTCTCCCAGTGGGCGTTCGGGATCGATGCCGAGGTAGCCGCGACAGGCCGGGTTCATGAGCATTACCTGGCCCAGTCTGTTGGTTACCAGTACGCCATTGGGAAGCGACTCGATGATAGTGCGGACACGGCTCTTTTCCGTGTCCAGATCGTGAAGGGTCCTCTGGCGGGCCTGTTCCGATTTTTCGGCTTCCCGGGTCAGGCGGATTCTTTCAATTGCCCGGTTGACGACGATTCTGAGCTGATCCGGTTCAAAGGGCTTGGGAATAAAGTCGTAGGCACCGTTTTTCATGGCTTCGATGGCGGTTTCCACGGTGGCGAAACCGGTAATCACGATCACAAGAATACCTTCATGGTGCTTTTTGATTTCACGAAGTACTTCCATACCGTCCATGCCGGGCATTTTCATGTCGAGCAGAACGATGGCGGCCGGTTCTTTCGAGAGTATGTCGAGCCCTTCTTCTCCACGACCGGCGGTAAGCACTTGACAACCCATCCGTGAGAGGATGCGTTCGGAACCGATTCGGATACTCTGTTCATCGTCCACAATCAGAACACGGGTGGCGTCATTGCTGTTGGTCATTCTTCTGCTCCTTTTCGGGGGGGCCTGCCAGCGGCAGTTCAATTGAAAATGTTGTGCCTTTTCCAACGGCACTTTGCGCAGTGATCCGGCCGGCGTGAGTTTCGACAATATTATAGACGAGGCTCAACCCCAGTCCCGTTCCCTTGCCTTCTTCCTTGGTGGTGAAAAAGGGATCGAAGATATGCGGCAGATCCTCCTCGGAGATTCCCGGGCCGGTATCGGAGATTTCGATGCCGATATTCTCGGAATCCGGCGCCAGGTAGGTTTTCAGCGTCAACTTGCCCTTGCCGTCCATGGCCTGGGCGGCATTAAGTATGATGTTCATGAAAATGTGATTGAGCTGCTGAATGTCGCCGACGAGTTCGGGAAGGTTATCGGCCAGCTCTTTCGCAATGGTGATGTTTTGAAACAGAGTCTGGTTTTCGAGAAGAAACAGTGTCCGGTTAAGTGCCTTGTTGATGTCGTGGGGCCGCATAAAGTGCCTGGTTTGCCTTGTAAATTCAAGCAGTTCCTTTACCGTGTCCCGACACCTTTCGGCATCCTGAAGGATCCGCTGAAGGTCCTCCCGCGCTTCCGAAGGCAATTCATGTTCTTCCAGTACCAGTTTGGTAAAGAGTGTGATGCCCCCCAGGGGATTGTTCAACTGATGGGCCACGCCGGCGGCCAGTTTGCCCAGGGAGGCCATTTTTTCCGCCTGGAGCAATTGTATCCGGGTCTTTTCCAGTTCTTTTTCCATTCGAATCGATTCCCTCAGGTCATGGAAGAATCCGATGGTCGCGACTTCCCGATCTCCTTCATAAACGATAGCGGCATTCAGGCTGATGGGAATCTTGTCGCCGTTTTTGTGAAAAACATCGACACGATAGCCTATAAGTTTTCCTTTTCCCCCGTAATCGTCGCCGCGAAGTTTTCGCATCACCTCTTTTGCGCCATCGTCCGGGTACAGGTCACGAATGTCCATGTTTTCCAGTGCTTCGTCGATGTCGTAGCCGGATGTTTCGGCCGCAGCTTCGTTGAAGACCAGTATTTTCCCCTTTTTATCGGCGGCGATGACGGCATCCACGGAACTGAGAATCAGATTTTTAAAAATAGCGTTGGACCGTTTCAGTTCGGTTTCCAGCTTCCCCAACGTGGGAAGATCAAAATCGGTCAGTACAAACGCTTCCAGCGCGGTTTCGTTGCAGATAGGGTAGATGGATATTCGGGTATCGCCGCAGACTTCGGCCCGAAGGCCCCCGGCAGGAGGAGGGCAGGTGTTGACGAGATTGTTGGCCGGGCAGTTGTCACAGGTCTCGGAGCGGTTGAAATAGACTTCATGGCATGATTTCCCGACGATATCGCTTCCGCGAAGGTCATTTGTGTAACGATTGGCCGCCAGGATTTTGTAATCGGGTGAAACAACGATTAATTCTCGGCTGAGAGAGTCGATTGCCTTCAGAAGATATGCTGTTTCGGTCTCTGTATGCATACGATGCTCCTTGAAAAGGGCAAGGGTTTTTAGCAAGAGGCCCTGCAACGACCTGTCGAATCGTTACCAAACATATTCCATAAAATATTAATGAAAGAATTGCTTAATTTATGCACAACTGCTTGAATAAAGCAATGAAAAATTAATAAATCGGCACCTTGGCAAAAGAACATTTCTTGTTCGTTGACAAATGAAAAGGCCATTTGCGATAATGTTCAGAAAAAGGAGTGCAAAAATGGCACAGATTTTTTCGGATCGAAGAGATATCGATTTTGTTCTCCACGAGCAACTGACGGTGACAACTCTTTGCGAATATGATCGATTCAAGGACTTCGGCAGAAAAGCAGTGGATATGATCATTACCGAGGCCCGAAAACTTTCGGTCAAGGAGATTCTGCCCACGTCCAGAATCGGTGATACCGTCGGCTGCCGTTTTGACAATGGAGAGGTGATCGTTCCCGGGGAGTTCAAAACGGCCTGGGACCTTCTTGTGGCGGGAGAGTGGCTCGGACTTTCGGATTCCCCCGAATGGGGTGGCCAGGGGATGCCGGAAACCGTCGCCATGGCCGCGAGAGAATACCTCATTAACGGAAATATCACGCTGATGATTTATGCGGCGCTGACCCACGGTTCCGCGAGACTTGTGGAGACATTCGGGAGCGATCAACTCAAACGAACCTATCTGCAAAAAATGTTTACCGGTGAGTGGACCGGCACCATGATGCTGACGGAGCCGGAAGCAGGATCGGACCTTGGGGAATAAATACCACCGCCGTCAAACATGAGGACGGTACGTATCGTATCACAGGCAGCAAGGTATTTATCTCGTCCGGTGAACATGACCTGGTATCGAACATCATTCATTTTGTTCTGGCGCGCATTGAAGGGGCGCCACCGGGCAGTCGGGGCGTCTCTTTGTTCCTGGTGCCGAAATTCCTGGTGAATGAAGACGGCAGTCTGGGACCTCGTAACGATGTGGTTTGCACCGGCATCGAAGAAAAAATGGGCCTTCATGGCAGCCCGACATGTTCTCTCTCCATGGGGAGTAAGGGAGAATGTGTCGGCTGGCTCGTCGGGGAAGAGAACAGGGGGCTCAGCCAGATGTTTCTCATGATGAACGAAGAGCGGCTGATGGTTGGTGTCCAGGCATTGTCGGCTGCCTCCGCGGCCTATCTGGATGCGCTTGAATTTGCCAGGACCCGCATCCAGGGCCCGAGACTGGGATCAAAAGATCTTACGCCTGTTGCCATCATCGAGCATCCGGATGTCCGGCGGATGCTGATGACCATGAAAGCGTACACCGAGGGCATGCGAAGCCTCATCTATTTTACTGCCCACAATGAAGACATGAAGAATTTTGCCGAAAACGATGAAGAAAAAGAGAAATGCCAGAACCTGATAGATATTCTGATTCCGTGGCAAAGGGATATGTCAGCGACCGGTCTGTCGAAATCTGCAACATGGGGCTTCAGGTATTCGGGGGGTATGGATACATCAGCGAATATCCCATGGAGCAGCGTCTTCGGGATGTTCGCATTACCCCCATTTATGAAGGAACGAACGGCATACAGGCCATGGACCTGCTGGGACGAAAGCTTGGAAGGAAGCAGGGCCGGCTGTTTATGGATCTGCTTGGAGAGATGAAAAAATCCGTAGCGGACGGGAAATCGATTCCCGGGATCGCACCCCTGGCCGAAAAACTGGCAGCAGCAGTTGATGCGCTCGGTAAAACTGCTATGCGGATCGGTATGGCGGCAATGGGGCCGAACCTTCATAAAGCGTTCTCCTTTGCCTGCCCCTTCCTGGATGCTACCGGCGATGTTTCCGTGGCGTGGATGCTGTTGTGGCGTGCGGTACTTGCAAGCAGAGCCCTCGAGAAAGGGGCCGGTCCAAAAGATACCGCATTTTATGAGGGCCAGGTGAAGTCGGCACAATTTTTTGTAGAGGCCGTTCTTCCCGTAACCCTGGGGCGTATGGCCGCCATCGAGACAATGAGTGGCGCGATGGTGGAGATTCCGGACGCGGCGTTCGGATAACGACAGGTGCCGGTTTTAAACATCAGGATTCAGGCGGCAGTTTTTTTCTGAGATGGCTTGTGCCCTGATATCAATCACAGCCAGATGAAAGGGAGAAATCGAATGAAAGAAGTCTACGATTTTTTGAAGAAATGCAAAGTGTACTATCTCGCGACCAATGAAGGCGATCAACCACGAGTAAGGCCGTTTGGAACAGTCAATATTTTCGACGACAAACTCTATATACAAACAGGGAAAGTTAAAAAAGTGTCGAAACAAATCCATCAAAATCCCAAAATTGAGATTTGCGGATTTACTGAAGGCAAATGGATTCGTATACACGCACTTGCATTGGAAGATGAACGGATTGAGGCCCGACAAGCAATGCTCGATGCATATCCATCCCTGATAGGGAGGTATGCTGTTGACGATGGAAACATGGAAGTATTTTATTTGAAAGATGCTACCGCTAAAATTGAATCATTTACTGAAGAACCCGTAGTGATTACCTTTTAACACATGCCTATGCGGAAATAAAGCAACTGAAGGGAATCTTGCCGCTATGCTCATTCTGCAAGAAAATTCGCGATGATTCGGGGTGTTGGGAGCAGGTCGATATTTATCTTCAGAAGCATTCCGAGAGCGGAGGAGCGGCCTGAGAGGGCCGCTCCTGCCTGCTGTATCAGCGTAAAGATCAGTAAGGTGGATTATGTATTTTCATGAACCTGATTGTCTCCCGAAGCATTTGAAGTCGGGTTTCACTTTTAGACAGCCAGTGATCCTCCTGTGCCAGTTCCACAAATTCGAAAGGCTTTTTCGCGCGTTTCAGCGCTTTGGCCATCAATTGGCTCTGTTTATAGGGGACGACGGTGTCATTCTTGCCGTGTATGAGCATGATAGGTATCGAGACTTTTTCTGCTTGTTCCGAAGGCGACAGGTCTTTTAAAATCGGGTCTCTGGCGCCCGAAGTACCGAAATATCTACGCAGATATCGTTTGATCCGGCCACTCGATGGATTCAGTGTCTTTGCTGAATATTTCATCATTTTGCCCAACTCGGATACTCCCGCCACGGATATCGCACAGCGATAAATACCGGTGTCCAGGGTTGCGCCCGCCAGGGCGGCATACCCGCCGTAGCTTGCGCCGACAATACTTACCCGGTCGGTATCCACAATCCCTTCCTTCACAAGATAGCGTACTCCGTCGGACAGGTCTGTCTGCATTTTCCGCCCCCATTCGCCGAATCCGGCGGACATGAACGCCCAGCTCAGATTGGATCCCCTGAAATTCGGCTGAAGGACGGCATATCCCTGGGATGCAAGCGCCTGGGACCACCAGTCAAAATGTCCCGTATCATGAGCGGCCGGTCCGCCATGGGGCAGTACGACCAGGGGAAGGTTTTTGGGCTCACGTCTCATGGGAAGCGTCAGGTAAGCGGGAATCTTCATTCCGTCAGCCGCTGTATATTCAATAGAACGGATTTCAGCGATGCCCGTGAGGCCATCGTAAACATCACCGATCCTGGAGCTTGCGTTTGAGGCAATGTCTACAAAATAATATGCGTAGCCATGTTTGACACCGTCCACAAGAACTACAAATTCCGCAAGTCTCTATCCGTGGAAGCGATTGTGACTCTTTCCCCGGGAAAATTGTTTTTTATCGTTTCCCAGGCTGCCTGCCGCTGCGGATCGAAAAATACAATATCGGCATCGACATCGAGTGGCGCTCCGCCCATAACCTGGTTCGAATAGGGATCCACCACCAGTTCGCGGAAACCTTGGGTTTCCTCAAGCGGCTCTCCAATTTTGCCGGTTTTAAACGGTATGGGACTCCATGTCGGATCGCCATCCCCAACATTTTTTACCCATACGGCATCTCCTGCTGGAGAGATGCCGGAAACGACGGGATATTCGATTTCCGCTTCTCCAGAGGCGGCTACTGTCATATCCCCGTCTTTTCGTACGGATATCGTCCATCGTTTCAAATGATTGTCGTAAGTTTGCGTGGCCATGATCTCGCCGTTTCCATCCAGCAGCCAGCCGTTGGACTTGTCGTTTCCGTGTGAGGCGAAATCCGCCCGGCCGGTGGTGAGATTCAGTTTGAACAGGGCCGGTGCGGTACGACGATTTTGCACATATATTCCCGTCACGAAAACGACGGTCTCCCCATCGATGTATCGGACCGCGGCCCCGCCGCCGACAATAGTATTCAAGGTTATTTCCTTGGAGGAGATATCCACATTGAGCGGGTTATGAATTGTCTCCGCGTTGATATCATAGACCAGAAGCACGGCAAACTCGCTTTTCGGCCCGACGAATCCCCTCGGCGGAGAAGCGGTGTTCGATACCACCATCAATACATGTTCCGCATCCGCCCACCCGATACCGCGCAGTTTGGAATCGCCGATCCTGCAGGCGCCTTTTACTTCTCCGTTTGCAAGTGAAAGGACATACAAAACACGCTCTTCCTTTACGCTTTTCACCAGCGCGAGATAAGTTCCATCCGGAGATAGTGCTATATCTTCGATTGCCGGCAGGCCACCGTATGGTTCGAACGGGACATCGGCAGCAGTTGCGGATACCGATGCCAGCAGCATCAGACAAAAGAAAATCCAACTCAACATTTTCCACAAGCATTTGTTTCGCATTTCCCCCCCCTCAATAAGATTGGAACTAGAGATTGAATTCGAACTGTTGATTGAAATGGATAGACGTTGTTTTAAAACTGATATAGAAACGAGAACTGTACCGAAAGCCAGTCCCGGTCTTTATAAAGCTGGTCGAATGCCGTGTCGCGCTGCGGGTGCAGGTCATACCGGGTGAAGCAGGGGCCGACAACTAGTTTAAACGCGGACTGGTTCCCTTGCCGCCGTATTCCCAGACCGGTCTGAAAGGTCTCGAGCGGCGGCGCGACCGCATTCCTGGCAACACCATTGGCGATTTCACTCGAGTCTTCATAGTAGCGCCCGAAAACGCTCACAAACCAGATGCCGTGCCAATCACGTTCCAGTACGGCACTGAAAGATTTCGACGTGAAGTCCGGGTCTTCTGTTCCATAAGCCGCTGCCAGGCGTGCCACCCAATTCTCAGCCAGCGCGTAATTCAGCGCTCCCTGAACAGTTAAACGCACATCCCGTTCCGAGGTGTCATCAATTCTGCATTCCAGCATCGTGCGCATGCGGCGCGTCAGGACATTTTCAAGTGCCAGGCGGCCGCTGATCGTATCATATGTGTCGCTCAGCCGGGTGACAACAGGTGTCGCAATTTCATAACCCGGCGAAACGACATCGTGCTGGTAGGAGATACTCGCATCCGCGAACCCCGTATCGGGGAGATATTCCCATCGCAGGCCCGCGGAAACATTGTACCCTTTGGGGTCGGCGTTCCGATATCCTTTCAGGTCGTCGATGTAGCTTTTAAGTGTATTGATTTTATGACGGTAATATTCGTCCAGCCACAGTGCGCGGTACGTCTGGAAGCCATCGTAGGCGCCGGCTTCGAGCTTCAATGTAAGGCGTTCATTGAGGTCTAGGCCGGCGCCGCCCTGAATATCCAGCCGATTTTCCTCTATTTGACTTTCCCAGCTGTTTCCGAGGTATGCGGATTTGAAATCCATCTCGATGTGACGATAAGAAAGTGCAAGGGTGAATTCCGAAGAGGGGCGTTTCTGATGGTATCCCGCCAGCGCATCGGTTACAAAAACATCCGAGGCCGTCATTGCGGCTATATCCAGTGTCGTTTCATGGGTGATCTGCCGGCCCTCCGCGGTCGGCAGGGAGGTGGCCGGCTCCGGGGTCTTGTCAATCCCCGTGACGGGGCTGGATATCGTCTTCGCTTTCCCGGTGATCGCATCGATGGCTTTATGAATGTCTTCCAGTCCTTCATATCCGGATATTCGATATACCACCCGGGGGCCTGCAGTGCCGGTATCCTTACTTGAAGCGTCAATTACTGCTATGTATGGTGTCGTGGTTCCGCCCGTAGCGCTTCAGCAGGTTGCCTTCACTGTCGTCCAGTATCATATCCATTCCGGTCTCTTCAAGGAACGCATTCATGTCTTTCTGCTCGGCCACTTCACTGCTTATTGCCACGACCTGCACTGGAACACCATGCCGGTTTCCCGAGCGGTCGGCGTAGAGTTCCTGGACACCGAGTTCAAGTTCAAACGAAGCGCGGAAGCATTCCCCGCAACTGGCGCTGAAAAAGTCGAGAACAATAATTTTCCCTTGAAAATCATCCAGGCTAACCTGTGTTTTCGTACCCAACCGCGGGAGTTTGAATAACGGTGCTTTTTCCCATGCACACAGCATATTTTCGCTTAGAAGCAGGAACGACAGGACCAGGATTATGTATATATGTACAGGTTTTTTCATTGTCCCCCCCCCTGCCACACACGACCCGCAGTCACTCGATCGGCCACCAACAGAGGATGCCGATCCGGATTCGAATTGAGAGAGCAGCTTGTCCTGATAATTAAAAATCGCGGAACTGGAAAACTGCATGTTGGGTTTGGAGACCAGTCGTTGCTGTTGGGGGGGCACATGCGTACACCCTGCGAACATCAGCGTGCCGCAGGCCAGCAACAGCAATGAACAGCGGCGGGTCCAGCGCAGGTTTTCAACTCTTGTTTGTGGAATGTCAATGGATGTTTCAGTCATTGTCTGTCTCCCTATACTTGCAAAATAAAAGAGGTTGACATTACTTATAAAATGCGATTTTAAAAATCTATTTTGGTCTGCAGTCATTTTTCTACAGAAGCGGCGAGTGCCTATAGATTTTCCCATACTGCTGCATAGTTCTATATTTTTTTATATGGCGGGTCAACAGTACATTTGACAAAGGTTCATTTGTTTTGTAATTCGCCATGAACAGGCGAAGAAATAATCGGATTTTTAATAAAAAGAAATATCTGGAGGTGAGATGGATTTTTTTGAAGTCATTAAAAAAAGAAGAAGTATCCGTAAATTTGCTGACAGATCGATTGAAAAGGACAAAATTGAGACCATCATCGATGCGGTCATGCGGGCACCTTCAGCCAGGAACTCGAGGTCTTCCGAGTTCGTAATCGTATCAGATCCCGGCATGCTGTCCCGGTTGTCTGTGGCCAAAGCGGGCGGGGCCGCTTTTATCAAGGAAGCTCCCCTGGCCATTGCTGTTTTAGCCGATCCACAGAAATCGGACCTGTCCATCGATAATGCCGCTATTTCAGCCGTATATGCCCAGCTTGCGGCCGAGGCAATGGGGTTGGGCAGTTGCTGGTCCCATATGAGGGGAAATGCGCATAGCGACCAGCAGAGTACCAATGAATACCTCGCCGGCCTGTTACATTTTCCTAAAAATCTGGAAGTGCTTTGCATCATCGCTATCGGTTATCCCGATGAAGAAAAAGCTCCTTATGGCAGGGATGAACTGCCGGCCGATGCCGTTCATTGGAATAAGTATTAATGTGTAGCCTTTTATTGATTTTCGAGTATATGTGACTGGACAGGTTTACTAAATTCGAACGAACTCAGGAGGGATCTATGAAAACGATCAGCAGACGTTGTTTCCTGAAGGCCGCGGCGACAACAGCAGCATTATCGGCTGCGTCCCCCATTTTCAAAAGCCCCTGGCTGTCTCTGGCCGGGGCGGAGGCGCCGGGATATTTCGAACGGGAGTTCGGGATTACAGACGCCGCCTGCCGCAGAGTCCTGGCTGCTGCTATGGCGAAGGGAGGAGATTATGCCGATCTCTTTTTCGAGCATACCATCAGCAACTACTTGATTCTCGAGGACGGCAGGGTCAACCAGGCCTACAGCAATATCGCCCTGGGCGCCGGTATCCGGACCGTTCGGGGGGATCAGGTCGGCTATGGGTTTACCCAGGAACTCGAAGAAAAGTCGATGGTGGATGCAGCGGCCACCGCAGCAACTATTGCGGCGGGCACGGCAAAGGTTCCCCCCCAGGGTTTTAAACGGCTCAAGACGAGTGATGTCTATCCGCTTAAAACGCTGTTTACAGAAGTTCCGATAGAACCCAAGCTCAACCTTGTTCAATTGCTCAATGACCGCTGCTTTGCGCTTTCCAAAAATGTTATCAAGGTAAATGCCGTATTCCACGATCAGCAGAAACGAATACTTATTGTCAACAGCGACGGCGTGAAGGCCGAAGATCTTCAGCCAAGGTCTTACCTGGTGACGAGTGTCGTTGCCGAAAAGGACGGCAGGCGTGAACGATCCAGCTGGGCATCCGGTGGGCGCAAGGACTTCTCCTTCTTCACACCTGCTGTTGCGAAAGAGACCGCCAGGACGGCCGTAGACCGTGTGGTGACCCTGTTTGATGCCGTCCAGCCGCCCGCAGGTGAAATGCCGGTCGTGCTGGGAAACGGTATTACGGGAGTCCTTCTTCATGAGGCGATTGGGCATGGAATGGAGGCCGACTTCAACCGGAAAAAGATTTCGACTTACTGTACCATGCTGGGGAAGAAAGTGGCCGAGCCGTTCGTGACGATTGTCGATAACGGAACCAATCCGACCTTGCTGGGTTCGATCAATGTCGATGATGAAGGGACCCCCGGCCAGAAAACCGTTCTTGTGGATAAGGGGATTTTGACAAGCTATCTCCATGACAGAATCTCGGCCAAATTTTACGGTGTTGAGCCGACCGGTAACGGCCGCCGCCAGGACTATCAGAATTATCCTATCCCGCGTATGCGCAATACTTACATGGAACCTGGCCCGGCAACGCCAGAAGATGTTATCAAAGCGGCGGGCAAGGGTATTTACGTCGAGGATGTCAGCAACGGCCAGGTAAAAATCGGTGAGGGCGACTTTGCATTTTTTGTCTCCCAGGGAAGGATGATCGAGGACGGGAAACTGGGTGCGCCGATCAAGGATATCAACATTATGGGCAATGGACCCAAGATGCTGACGAACATGACCATGGTCGCCAACGACCTGAAACTTCATGAGGGGGGGACCGGTGCGTGCGGTAAGGATAGCCAATCCATGCCTGTCGGATTCGGCCAGCCGACCGTCCTTGTCAAATCGATGACCGTCGGCGGAACCCGGAGCTGAGGAAAGGAGACGAAAATGAAAAAGGAACTGTACGATCTCGCAGCGCGGGGAATTGAAATGGCCAAAGCTGCTGGTGCGGCCGCCAGCAGAATCAATATCAGCTCGGTGCGAAGGGTTCAAATCGGCTACAGAGAACGTAAGCCGGAAACCATCAAGGAAGCCTCGACGAAATCACTCTCCCTGGAAATTTTTGTCAACGGTCGGTATTCAAGCATGTCGACATCGGATCTGAGAAAAGACGCCCTCAAGGACTTTATCGGCCGCGCCGTCGCCCAGACGAAGCTGCTGGCGGAGGATCCCTACAGGACTCTCCCCGACCCCAAATATTATCGGGGCCGTCAGGAAGTTGACCTCGAAATGGTCGATCCGGAATATGCAAATTGGAATCCGGAATCCCGGCATGCCTTCGTCAAGACGATCGAGGATGCCTGTTTGACCAAGGGCGGGGACAGGGTTATTTCGGTTTCGGCCAACACCACTGATGGCCACAGCGAGTCGCTTCTTATGGCGAGCAACGGATTCGACGGGTACACGGAGGCCACTTATTATGTTGGCAGTGCGACGATGACGGCTAAAGATGCAGGGAACCGACGGCCAAGGGATTATGGCGCTGCAGTCGCCCTTCATCGCAAAGATCTCGTGGCGGCCGAGGAGATCGGGAGGGAAGCGGCCCGAAGGACACTTTCACTGCTCGGCCAGAAAAAGCTGAAGACCGAGACGCTTCCGATCATCGTTGAAAACCGGGTCGCCGAAAATATCGTGAGCGGGCTCCTTGGCCCCATGGGGGGCCGGGCCATTCAGCAGAAGCAATCTTTCCTGGCGGATAAAAAGGGACAAAAAATAGGGAGCGATGTCCTGACCATCATCGATGATCCTTTGCTCAAAAGAGGATTGGGGAGCAATGCTTTCGACGGTGATGGATTTGCCGCAAAAAAACGGGTGATGATCGATGCCGGTGTCCTCAAGGCGTTTTACGTGGACTGGTATTACAGCCGCAAGCTGGGATGGGAGCCGACGACGGGAAGCTCCACGAACCTCATCATCCCTGCCGGAAAACGCTCCGTTGCCGAGATCATGAAAGACCTGGATCGCGGCATACTGGTGACGAGTTTCATCGGTGGAAACTCAAACGCGACCACCGGTGACGCTTCCATCGGAATCGTGGGGCAGTTGTTCGAAAAGGGCGTGCCGGTCCAGGCCGTCTCGGAGATGAATGTCGCCGACAACCATCTCAATCTCTGGCCGAAGCTGATCGAAGTCGCCAACGATCCCTATCCATATTCCCAGGCGAAATTCCCCAGCCTTGTTTTCAAGGATGTCGTTGTTTCGGGTATTTGATGAACCACAGGAGAGAGGGTATGTTGACAGTGCCCGCTCTCCTTTTTTATTAGCTCACCTGAGGTATCGCGTATTTTGCACAAAAGCAGTATCAAAAGGCACTGGATGATTTCAACAAAGCGATAGCGTTGGATCCCCAAAATGCCAACCCCTATTTTTTTCGAGGGTTTTGTTATCATGCGATGGCGGCGTATGAGAAAGCGGTTGCCGATTATAACAGCGCCCGGAAAATCAATCCGAAAATCGATATCGCCAGAATAATGCTGAATAAAATTGTCATAAAAACCGCTTATAGTGAATCTGAAGATAATGAGATGGATGGTGATAGTAAAGTGGAGTGCCGCTGGACAAAACCGATTCCATTTAAAAAAACGGTGGTTTGCAGGACAAAAGAGGCGTGGGTGGATAAACCGTACAGATCCAAGTGGATACCGAAAACGACACCGTCGCTGCCTCCTCATGACGGTATAAATCAAACGATGAGCCCAGGCGAGGCAAGAGATATTTATTACGAGCACTGATACGAGCAGCGGAAGTCTGTTTTGAGAAAATACCTTGACAAAAACAGACAACATTTTTACTATTAGGGCGTTTGTTACAAAGTAACAGCCACTCAAGTTACTAACAGGACCTGGAGGGAAAATGAAATCCAAAGAATCATTGCCGGATTTAACCAAAACCGAGTTCGATATACTCCGTATACTCTGGAAATCAGGCCGACTCAGTGTGAGGGAACTTCATGATCAGATGATTGAGAACTATCCCTGGGCGTATTCAACCACAAAAACCATGATGGATAGAATGGTCAAAAAGGAGTTGTTAAAACGGGAACAGTTCCATGGGATTTTTCTCTACACGCCCCTGATATCTCGTCCAAAGGGCTTTGCCAGGCTGATCAACTTTTTCTCGGACCGGGTTCTGGAGTTGGACTATGGCGCGGTGGTTTCTCTTTTTTCACGCAGCAAGGCCCTCACACCGGACGAGATTGAGGAGTTGTCTCAAATCCTGAAAGAGGAAAATGGAAAATAGAAAGGGCCAATTTCAAATCGTTTCAGTTCGGTCAAGCTCAAGGCGGATCGGAAATTTCAACCACAGACACATTAGGCATATTTCGAGGATTGAAATTTTCGCCCAACGCAGAGATTGGCTGAAAAGGGACGATTTGAAACTGGCTCGGGAGATTTAGCCATGTATCACCTACTGGAAAAATCTTGTTTATACATAATTGATACCCTTTATCACCAGTCCGTTTTCTGTATTATCCTTTTTATATTGATTTTTGGCCTTTCCAGAATTTTAAAAGGCAAGTCGCCGCATTGGCTGCTCGGCCTGTGGTTTTTAATCCTGTTACGGCTTATTCTACCCACCGATTTCAGCCTTTCCTTCAGTGCCCGAAATCTTGCGGACGACTTTCTTTCCGCACACAACGTGAATGCCTCGTTAGAAGAGGTGTCGGACAGACTGTCAGTCAAATACAAGTCAGACCTGGCATTCGATTCAACGTTTTCACTACAGGCAGCGGCACAGGATCGTGTGGGCACGCGGGTGTCATTGGATGCAGACAAAAGCGTTTCTCTTTCCTGGCCTGTGAAATTGTCAATTGCCTGGCTTATCGGTGTTTTGACTTTTTTGATAGTATTTGTATCAAAAATCCAAAATATCAGGCGTGTACTGAATCATTCCGAATTGGTCCGAAATAAAAAGACAATTGCAATTGTCGATTACTGGCGTCAAAGTTTTAATATTACGCGCCTGGTCACTCTTTGCAGTTCGAACAGCTTTCTTTCCCCTTTCACCACGGGTTTGCTTCGTCCCAAAATATTTATTCCTGAATCCTTCTTGAAAAAGATGGACAATGAAACGATCAACTCCATCATTGCCCATGAGATGGTTCATATCAAAAATTTTGACCATGCCTGGGTAAGATTTCAAAATGTACTGCAGATCCTTTATTTTTTTAATCCGGTTGTCTGGTACGCAAACAGCCAGATCAATATGGAAAGAGACAGGTTGTGCGATTCCGAAGTACTGGCAACACATGTTATTCCTCCGAAAGCCTTCGGGAAAAGTGTAATAGACGTCCTGAAGTTCAATTTATCCGGTTATCGGGTTGTTGAGCCGCAGCTGTGTTTCAGCAGCCATAAAAATATATATGAATATCGAATCAGGGATATCCTCAAGGAAAAAAGAATTTCAAAAACAAAATCATTTTCCATTTTTATATTGGTCTGCTTATTGGGCCTTTTTCTCCTACCGATGTCAAGCGCCAGCATAGATACAAAGAAATCGGAAATACCGGAAGAAATTTTATCGCTGAGTACAGAAGAATTCGAAGCTGGGACTGAATCCGATAAGATTTTAGTTGGAGTGCCGGATGATGGTGTCGCATCCATCCTTAATATGAATATCAGCCGGGAGGGAGACACTGGGCAAAGAGTGGAAAATGAGGATATATCCATTCAAGCCGTGGCTGAAAAGGATGAACAAAGTGAAGCATTGCTGATGCCGGATTCGATTAAGGAGAAGACGAATGTCTCTGAAAAACGAACCAGACAGGCGGATAAGATAGAGGCCGGATTCTCACAAGCCTCAGCAGAGAGGATTAAAAGAGAAGAGGCACCTCCAAGAGGGGCTTCGAGTGAAAAAAAAGCAAATTTTATCGGGAACGGGAACCAGAATAATAACAATACGATATTCGATCGGAACGTAAAATCCAATGCGCCTGTAAAACAGAGGCAAAATCCGAGTATCGATTATTTCTCCAGAGGAATGTCCTATTTGAAAAATGGAGAAGTTGAAGATGCCGTTTCAGATTTAAGCAAGGCAATAAAATTGAACCCTGAAAATGCAGTTGCCTTTTTTGCAAGAGGAAATGCCTACAGAAAGAAAGGATATGATGAAAAAGCTATTTCTGATTATAATGAGGTTATAAGCCTTCGCCCCGGGAGTGCTCATGCATATAACTATCGGGGAAGCGCATATTTTGTTCAGGAAGAGTATCGAAAAGCATTGGCTGATTTCAGCAAGGCTATAGCGCTGAATCCAGGCTTCGCCGCTGCCTACCAGAACCGTGGAAGTGTATATTACCGGATGGACAAGCAGTACAAGGCGATCTCTGATTACAATAAGTCCATAGCGCTAAATCCGAATCTTGCTGCGTCTTATCAGGACCGTGGCAGTTTATATTTCAGCCAGGATCGGTTTGATAAGGCGATATCCGATTACAGCAAGGCATTGCAACTGAACCCCGAGGATTCTGTTACATACAATAATCGCGGTATAGCCTATTTGGCACGGGAAGAGTATCAAAAAGCATTTGATGATTTCAATAAGGTTATAGAACTCAACCCCGGGTATGCCGATGCCTATATTTATAGGGGGTATTATCATCAAATGATGCGGGCGTACAGTAAAGCCGTTGCCGATTACAACAAGGCCCTGAAAATTGATCCTGGAATTGATGCCGCCAAGAAACTGCTGAAAGAAGCTGTTCGAATGTCAGCGAGTGTAGGGTCTGAAACTATCGAAACAGAACGCGATCAGGAGACGGTAGGCCTTTGGGTAGAAAAAGGAATAGCAAAAAGAAAAGAGCGCAGACCGGAACGGAAGCGGGCCGAACTTCAGAAAACCAATAAATGGATAAGTAAAACGACGTCATCTTTTCCGCCCCATGACGGCGTGGTTCATACTGCAAAAGAGATATTTGACACATTTTACGCCCGTTGATTCAGAAGAAGCAAATCATTAAAGCGGCAGGGGGAAACGAAAGAGATGATACGAATTCCCTCTATTTTTTTATTTTTTTTTATGGTTAATTAACCACTTGACATTTCACGAAAAGAAGTTTTAAAATTTTGGGTTGGAAACCGGCGTGAGCTCCGGTGCTTGCAGATTTTAAAACAATCAGAGCAGACGATCGGAACAATATTAATAACGGTATTCTAAAGGAACGGTTATCTGGATTAATCATGTTGAAACAACTACTTCTTTACATTGTTTTTATCATCCTTTTGTTTTTTCCTGTAATGTTATTTTCCGCCGACAATCCGGTCGATGATATTTCCCGGCTTACCAGGCAGTGGACGGGACTGGAACATCAGAAAGACCTGTTGCGGGCAAACTGGCGCAGAGATAAACCGGTTCTGGAGCAGCAGCTTTCGCTGCTGAAGCGCGAAACCAGGAAGCTGAATGAGTTTCTGGAAGAGTCGGCCCAGGAGCGGGATGAAGTTGAACAGCGGCGTCTTGAGCTGTTGGAGAAACAGACCCGTTTCGAGCAGGAGCAGGCGGCCCTGGAGCGAAGCCTGAAACTGGCAGGTATACGGCTCAAAGCGTTGCGATCCCAGTTACCCCCCCCTCTTATGGACGGCTGGAAAAAAGACCTGCTCCGTCTGGAAGACCCGCTGTTAACCAGCAGTGAGAAACTGCAGATAGTGCTCAATCTCCTGGGCCAGCTTGATGATTTCCAGCAGAAAGTCACCTTGAATGAAACGGTAATGCCCCTGGCCGACGGAAAGGAATATCTGGTGAAACAGGTATTTCTGGGGCTCAGTCACGGCTGGTATGTCACTGCCGATATGAGTCACGCTGCGGCGGGCACAGCGGATCCTGACGGCTGGCAGTGGAAACCGGTTGCAAATGGAGAGCGGATTGCCCGGATAATAGCGATATTGGAGCGGCGTATGAATCCGGAATTGATCACGATCCCATTAAAATTGAATGCACGAGCAGTGAGGGAGGAGCTGAAATGAAGTTAAAGCATGCGGGGTTTCTATGCATGGTTCTTGTTTTTTGCAGTGTCAGCGTCCTTGCTGCCGATAAGAAATTGTCCGATGTTCGTCAGGGATTGACGCAGGATATCAAAAGTGCCCAGAAGGCGCTCAGTAAGGCAGAATCGGAGACCAGCCAGGAAAGGGAAAAACTGTCGCGCCGGATTAACGCAGAACAGAACAGGGTATTGGATCTGAGACAGAAGACCGTTGCCGCACGTCGTGCCTCGGACGAGGAGACGTTGAGCCTGAGTCAGATAGAAAACAGGTTAAAAACCTGGGAGACGCAAAGCGAGTACCAGAGTCGTCTGCTTGCCGGCTTTCTCGAACGCAGCGGAAGGCGCCCACTGGTGGATGTTGTCGAACTCAACCTGGAAGAGGACCTGAAGCTGCTCAACCAAATTCTGGCCAATCAGCAGGAGAGACTCTATCCGGGCTGGCATGAGGAACGCATTGTCAGCCGTGACGGAGAGATCGAGGCGGCCGCCATATTGAACCTGGGGCCGGTGAACCTGTTTTATCAGGATGCGCAACAGCAAGCCGGTTTGATAAGCCGGGAGAATAACATGAACCGTGTGAGCATGCTGTTCAGTGGTGAATCTGATGTCGGTGTTGCAGACCTCTACCGGGATGCCGACGGGAGTGTTACTTTCGATCCGACCCTGTCCAAAGTCCTGCTTCTGGCGGAGGACCATGAGACACCCCTTCAGCACCTGAAAAAAGGGGGGATCTGGGTCATACCGATTCTGCTGTTCGCGCTTTTTGCTTCGATCACGGCTGTTTGCAAAATTGTATCACTGTACAGTCTGCCGTCTTTGCTTCCCGCTCTTGCCGAGCAAGTTGCCACGGCAATGAAACAGGGGGCCTCGGTGCTGGATTCGTTCAAGGGCAAAGTGAAGGGTCTGCAAAAGGAACTGCTGGAGATCGCACTCGCTCCCCAGACGGTTGAACAGCGGGATGAACGTCTCTATGCTGCGCTTCAGAAACAACGCAACCGGCTCGAGCGCTGGCTCGGCGCCATTGCGATGACCGCTTCCGTATCACCGCTTCTGGGATTGCTGGGGACCGTTTCCGGTATGATCACAACATTCAAATTGATGACCCTCTTCGGCGCCGGGGATGCAAGCTCGGTGTCGGCCGGTATTTCAGAGGCGCTGGTGACCACTGAACTCGGTTTGATTGTCGCGATTCCGGCCCTGCTCGCCCATGCACTCATGTCCCGGAAAGTGAGGAACTTGTTTTCACAGCTCGAGGACGATGCGGTACACCTCAGCCAATTGCCGGTCCGGGAGTTGCAGCCGTGAGTCTCGATTTCAGATTTCAGATTTCAAATTTGAAATTCCGGTGTTACTGCTTTCGGGACGTGACCATGGTGATTTCCTGCCTGCTCTTACTGTTTTTCGCGTGCCATTCTATCTGCGCGGCGGATCTGAGTTTGCGTATCCAGGCTCCCGATGCGGCACTGATGATGCCGCCGGTGAACCCGCCCCTGCTGCGAAAAGAGGGGCTGCCGCTGTCATGGGAGAACGCGTCGGTAGAAGAATTTATCGGGTACATCGAGAAGGGCGCATACAAAGAGGCCCTGACATACTTCAGGGAACAGGAGGGTTCCGGCGAAGGCGGTTCTTTCCTGGATATGATAGAAGAGGGTGATTCGGATGGCCGGCTGAAACGGAAAGCCGCGACCGGGGGCACTGAACAAGGTGAGGCGGCGGGGAGCTTTTTGCAGGATTTCAACAAAAGGGGCCGGATCAGCGCCTACATGCTTTACCTGATTGGGCATACCTATTTCGCCCTGGAAAAGTATCCGGCGGCGGAAACCGCCTTTTTGGCAGCCCTGCTTCCCATGCCTGATTATACCCGCGTGCATGAATCCCTGGGGTTTCTTTATTTGCGGACGGGGCGTTATGAGGATGCTCAAAAGCATCTGACCCGTATTGCCGGTCTGGGACTCCATACCGCTGAACTGCATGGTGCGCTGGCGTATCTTCATTATCAGACCGGGAATTACTGGGGCGCGGCGGATGCCTTCCGGAAGGCACTGATGCTCAATCCTGATAACAAACGGTGGGAAAGAGGACTGCTGCAAGCGCTCAGCCGGACCTATCAGTACCAGAATACATTGGTCCTGGTGAAGCGAATGCTGGTGGATCAGCCCGATGATGCCGGGCTCTGGCTGTTCAGGGCCAAAGCGGCACTTCGGGCCGGAGAGCGGGAAGAGGCGCTTTCCAGCCTGGAAACGGCCATACGTCTTGGTGATGACAACCGTTCCAACCTGGAAGCATGCGCGATTCTGCACATGGAACGGGGCAGTATTGAGAGGGCGACGGAATTGATGAAGGGCGGTCTTGCCGGCGGGATGAATTTTGGAAGCATCGATCTGGGCATGAGCCGATTGATGCAGGCGGGAGAGTGGGATTCCCTCAAACAGATGCTTGGCGCCGTGCGTGATGGATGGGATGATCTGGACGGCTCCCAGCGGAGCAGGGTCCTGGCGAGGGAGGCGGATATCAGCCTTCACTTGAATGACAAGACTGCCGCGGGCAATGCGTTGAAGAAGGCGATAGCGATGGATCCCTCCAATGCATATGCACTGCTATCCTGGCCGATATACATCGGGGAAAGGGCAACTATAATCGTGCTGAATTGCTGTATCAACGTGCCGCGCTAATCGCCTCTATCGGGAGAGGGTGCTGATTTCCCAGGCACAACTGGCTCTGGACCGGATGATTTCGAAGGTGCTCTGCGGATTCTTTCGGATATGCTCGATGAATTCCCGAATCGCACAGATCTGAAGCGCAGTCTCGAGTTCCTGGGGGATCTGGTGCTTCTGGAGGAGCAGTAAACATGAATGACAATTTTCGCCTGTTGCAGTTTGCCGATAATCGGTGGTTTGGGCCATCCTGGGACTGGCCCTGCTCTGTTACATTCTGGAGTTCGACCTGATTATTGGACGATGCAGCAAAGCGTGGAAGAGGCAGGTGAATACCTGGCTCAAGGTGTTGCCCGTTCTGCTTGGCGCGTTGCCGCTATTGGGGCTGCTCGGCACAATTGCCGGGTTGCTTTCGACATTTCGGACCATGGCGATATCCGGCGGACTGGACCAGCAGATGCTGATAGGGAGTGGCATCGCGGATGCATTGATTACCACGCAACTGGGGCTGATCATGGTGATCCCCGGTTTGTTGCTACTATCGTTGATTCGTTATCGCCATCGGGAGCAGAGTATATGAAACCATCACTGCAGCAAAGACTGGAGCAGGATCCCAAACAGACTATCGATCTGTCACCGTTGATCGATGTCGTGTTTATTCTGCTTATCTTCTTTATCGTCACTACGGCATTTGTCAAGGAGACCGGCGTAAAGGTGGAGAAACCCGGCGCGATGACGGCCCAGAAACTGGATAATGAATTGATCCTGCTGGCTATTACGTCTGCCGGAGAAGTGGTTTACGACCACGCCAATATCGGCGTGTCCGGTGTCCGGTCCACGGTTTCCGCGCTGATGCTGGCCAAGGAGCGGCCGGTGGTGATCCAGTCGGACCGGCGGGTGACGACCGAGCTTCTGGTGAGGGTCATGGACGAAGCCAAACGGGGCGGAGCAAAGTCAATCAGCATCGGGACGGTGGAGAAGCGATAATGGTGCGAACCTTGTCGGATAGAAGCCGGAGAATAGTGGCGACCTGTTTGGGTACATTGCTTCTGGCCATGCTTTTGCTGCTGGTGTCCTTGAACAGTAAATTCGAGGCCGAACCACCGCCGAAAATCGCCACACATGAAGTCAGGAGTTACAAACCGCCGCCACCGCCGCCGCCACCGCCTAAAAAACAACAGGGTGGTTCAAACTCGCCGAGGCCTTCCCTTGCCAGGGCGAGGGTGGAGACTCCCGTGGAGTTGGAGGTCATGGATCTGGAGGCGGATATCGGCGCCGGCGGTATTGGCGGATTTGGCGCCGGAGGCACCGGGGACGGCAATGGCGACGGTTTGGGGAGTGGTTCGGGAGGCTGGGAGATCGTAGGGATTTCCGACCTCGACAATATCCCCATGGTGCGCAGTGCCGGCAATTTGTCATACCCGGAGGAGGCCATTCGGCAGAATGTTCCGGAATTTAGAATAGAGGTTCATATCGTCATCGATGAGGAGGGCAGGGCACATCCCATCAGAATTTTAAAGAATCCTTTCCCTTCCATGAATAAAAAAGTAATGAAATATGTATCGAGCGTGACTTTCACTCCCCCCACCAAACTGGGGATTCCTGTAAAAACAGCATACCTCTGGCCGTTGCGGATGAAGAAGCCAATGGGAAAGAAGAAGTGAACGGATTTTCTATGAAACAAATCGTCTCTTTTGCTCTAAAGCAACAGCTCTGCTGTTACTCCTTTCGTATGAAACGAATCGCCTCTTTTGGTCTAAAGGAAATGCTCTGTCGGCACCCCTTGTGTATGAAACGAATGCTTCTCTTTGGTATATTAATCTCGTTCTTCTGTTATCCGCTCAATGCCGCGGAAATGGACTTGCGGATACAGACGCCCGATACGAAGCTGATACTGCAGCCGGTCAGCCCGCCGCAGCACCAGAGAGATGGGCTGCCCCTGTATGAGGAGAGCCCGACGATTCATAACTACTTCCAGTATATAAACGCGGGCGATTATGAAGAGGCCCTCTCATACCTCAGGGAAGAAGAGGGGGCCCTCCTTGAGTTGATCGAAAGCGGTGACCCCGACGGCGAACTCAAGAAGCGGGCGGTGGTGGGCGGCACTTCACCAACAATGGGAACGGGGAAGATCAGTGCCTATCTGCTCTACCTGATAGGGCATGCCTACTCTTCGGCAGAAAAGCACCAGGCAGCGGAAACCGCTTTTCTCGCTGCCCTGACGGCCATACCTGATTATCTCAGCGTGCATGAATCCCTGGGGATTCTCTATTTCAGGACAGAGCGTTATAAGGAAGCACATAAGCATCTGGTCCGTGCAGCCGGGCTGGGGCTCCATACCGCTCAATTGTTTGGTGCACTGGGATATCTCAATTCCCAGCTGGGGAATTACTGGGGCGCCGTAAATGCCTACCAGGAGGCCCTGATGCTGGACCCGGATTTCGAACAGTGCAAACGGAACCTGTTGCAGGTCCTTAACAGGACCTCCCAATACCAGTCCGCGCTGACCCTGGTGGAGAGTATGCTCCAGGCGCATCCGGATGATGCCGGGCTCTGGTTATTCCGCGGGAGTTCAGCGCTCCAGGCGGGAGAGAGGGGAATAGCTCTTTCCAGCCTGGAAACGGCGATACGGCTTGGAGACCGTCGGGTCTCCAATTTTCAGGTCGGCGCCGTTTTGCACATGGAGATGGGCAGTGTCGAGAGGGCGGTGGATCTGCTGAAGATCGGTTTCGACGAGGGGATGGATTTTACGTTGTTTGATCAGGGCATGGGCTGGCTGATGGGGGCGGATGAGTGGGTTCTGCTCGAACAGTTGCTTGCCTCTGCACGAGGTAAATGGAATGATCTGGAGGACCTGCAACAGAGCAAGGTGCTGATGAGAGAGGCGGATGTCAGCCTGCACAAGGGTGACAAATCCGCCGCGAGTAAAGCCCTGGCGCAGGCACTGACGCTGGATCCTTCCAATGCCTATGCCATGATGTCCCTTGCCGATATATACCGGGAGGCGGACAAGTACAGTCATGCCGAATCGTTGTACCAGCGTGCCAGTGCCGATGAGCTTTACCGGGAAAATGCGCTGATTTCTCTCACCCAGATGGCCATGGATGAGGAGGATTTCGAACATGCCTTGCGGATTCTTCGCGACATACAGAAGGAGTTCCCCCATCGCATCGACTTGAATCGCAATATCGAGTCTCTGGAAAATATTATCCTGATGGAAGATGACAGCTGATACTGGAGGATTTACATGAAATTCTACAGGTCCCTATTGTTTTTATTACTGATTTGTATCGGTTGCCCGGTTTTGTCGAATGCAGATCAGCTCGAAGACGCGAATGCCGCAATCAATATCGGGGATTTTACAAGGGCATCCGAACTGCTTCAACCTTTGGCCGAAGAGGGGAATGAAGAGGCACAAACCCGTCTGGGAGCAATGTATATCAATGGGCAGGGAGTCGAAAGGGATATAAACAAGGGGCTTTCCTGGGTAATGAGGGCCGCGAACCGGGGGGATATGACTGCCAGGAGAGTCGCGTTCAAAGTATGTCTGGACCTTGTGAATCAGGGCGATACGTCATTGTTGTTCAACCTGGGATATATGTGTCTGGAGGGTTGGGGCGGAGAGCATAGTGCCGGTACCTGTTTCGGGTGGCTGGAAAATGCCGGAAAGAGCGGCCATGAACAATCGTTGAGACTGCTTATCAAGATATATGAGGAAGGGTTGTATGGTATCACTCCCAACGAAGAGAGGGTGACTTACTGGCGGAATCTGCGGGCGGATTTTGCCGCCGGCCTGGATGGCAAATGGGAGGGATCTGTCTCCGTGGGACCGGAGCCCCCCCCTATGGTTCTTACCTATAAGTTCAAGACAGACGGCGGCAAGCTGACAGGAACGACCGGTTCGGACAGTGGCGGGGAAAGTAGAATAAGCGATGGCAAAATTGACGGCACTGATTTTTCTTTTACGGTCAATGTCAGATCCGCTTTCGGTGGAATGAAAATCAATTACACCGGTATATTTTACGGAGATATGATTAAACTTACGTATACAACCGAAATAGGTAGCAGCCGGCCTCCCGGCAGATCCTATAAAAATCGTTTCGGCGCTACAGATACTGATGGCGTAGAATCTCTACCAATTACATTTACTGCGAGACGTGCTGAACAGAAGTGATTATGTCAAGGCATTCACTCTTACAAAAGTACAATAATATGTTGACGTTTCTATTGGAAACACTATGATAACCCGTTATGGGAAATAAAAATCTCAACACGCTTAATCGAAAACGCTGGTTTTACGTTATCCTGCCTTTGTTTATCGGTTCTGTGATAGCCTATCTGGACCGGGTCAACATCTCCTATGCCGCCCTGACCATGAATCAGGAGCTTGGCTTTTCCGCTTCGGTATACGGCATGGGGGCCGGAATCTTCTTCGCCGGCTATGTTCTCTTCGAAATTCCCGGTGCGCTGATTGCCGAACGCTGGAGCCCCCGGATCTGGCTGGCGCGTATCATGATTACATGGGGGATGATATCCGTCATGATGGCCTTCATTCACACCCCCTGGCAGTTTTATTCCGTGCGCTTCCTGCTGGGGGCCGCCGAAGCGAGCTTTTATCCCGTTGCCTACGCCAGCGTGATCCCGCGCTGGTTTACTCCCGAAGAGCGTCCGAAAGCCATCGCCCTGATGCTGACGTCGCTGCAGATTTCCGCCATGGTCGGCTCCCCCATGGCTGGCTGGCTCCTGGGCTTCACCGTAAAAGGCCTTCACGGCTGGCAGCTTCTATTTGTTATTGAAGCGATTCCGGCGTGCCTCTTCGGCGTTTTACTGCTGTTCTGGCTTGTGGATTGGCCTGAAAAAGCCACCTGGCTTTCGGACGACGAGAAAAAGCACCTCGTCGATTCCTACACCCGGGAGATTGAAGCGAAAAACAGGATAAAACAATATACCGTATTGCAGGCCTTCGGTTCGTGGAAAGTCATCAAGCTCTGCTGCATCTATTTCATGTGGATCACCGGTTTCTGGGGATACAATTACTGGCTGCCCACCGTGCTCAAGGAAGCCTCGGGTCTGTCGGCAATGACGATCGGCTGGATAATCGTGATTCCCATGACGTTGGCGCTTCTGGGCATGGTATTGGTTGGCTGGTCCTCTTCACGGTGCAATGAAAAGCGGTGGCATGGTGCGATTCCCATGTTCCTGGCGGCGGTGGGAATGCTGGGCGGGGTCTGGCTCACGGATCCGCGATGGGGGTTTGTGGCGGTCTGTCTGGCCGGAGTCGGTGTTTACAGTGCCTTCGGGGTCTGGTGGTCCTATCCGACGACATTCCTTTCCGGTGCGGCAGCGGCCGGAGCAGTCGGCATGATCAACTCCATCGGCAACACCGGCGGTTATGTGGGGCCTTTTTTCGCCGGCTGGATCAAGACGCTGACCGGCTCCTTTCATTGGGCTTACCTGTTTTTTGCGGTGCTTCTGACTTGCGCCGGATTACTGATGCTGACCTTGAGAGAAACCAATTAAAAAGAATGAACTTTGAACATCGAACGTCCAACATCGAACATCGAATGTGGGTGGCGCCGTTTAGATGTGAGGTGCATATTCCACCGCATATTTCGGGGATAACGGGGATTGCGATAATGTTTGGAGATTTTCAGTCTATGTTCGTAATTCCACTCAAAATCGACAGAATACCTTATTCGACGTTCGGCGTTGGATGTTCGATGTTGGACGTTCGCGTATTTGAATTATCATGCAAGAAGTGGTAAATGTGGCAACTGACACCTGAAACTAGTGTCGGAACCACAATATTGAGGCTTGCCTCCCTTTTGTTCTCAAATGTCAAAGAGAGGCAACCCCCGAAGTATCTTTCTTTACCGCCACTTATCGATAAGTTCGCTTCCCCCCATCATACCCGGTCCCAACATGAAATCCGTTACGAACCAGGTCGTCTGAATGCCGCCGCCGGCCACAAGTATCTTGATGCTGGACGGCGACTGGAACGTCTTCATCTTGTTACCCGAAGGGTATTGCGTTTTTTCGACATTTTCCGCGAACCACTTGCTCAGCTCGTCTTTTGTCTTGAAACCGTAGCTCTCCTTGAGAAGATCGGCAACGGTGGGATCCATAATGACGGTGGCCGACCCCATGGTAAGCGCCTTCATGTAGTCGCCCATGATCATATAGACGGGGTGTTCCTGCACGGCCATGACCACGCTGGAAATATATGACCAGCCGACCCCGACGGAGATGACGTTGTCATTCGGCTTGAACCCCATCTGTACATGAAAGGGTTCCCACCCTTCGGGCAGCCCCTCTTCGTTCTCCGCGATACAGACGTTGTTGTATTGCATAGTGCTTCCCAGGGAACTCCAGGTCGTTTTTTCACTGTGCAGCCCGCCGATGGTTTTCGACATGATGGTGTAGGTGCGGCCGATAACGGAATTGGCTTCATTATGGGGCCCCATGACGTTGGTGCCGTAATTCATGCCGATTTCGTCCCGTATGGGGCCGTTGACCAGAATCATGTTGGCCATTGAGGAAGTGGAGTTCCCGAAAGGCACGAAGTTGGCCAGGGCAAGGATTACCGGAAGAAATTCCGGTTTGGCGCCGGCCATGACGGCGCAGGTCGCCACCCTTTCCACGGTAATATCCCGTTTGCCCCCCGGCCAGTCCAACGTTTTGATGATTTCGACGGGCTCATGGGTGGTGCCTTCCAGCATTGCCGCCACGCGCTCTTCGGTGGGAAGTATGATGGGAAGATAGTCCGTCCAGTCATTTTCCTTGAAAAGACGCTGCAGGTTCTCTTCGGTGTCCGGCCCGAGAAAACGGGATATCTCCGGCTGGGGATCGGGCGGCGGCCCCTTATATTTCTCCTTTTCGGTCAGGGGAAGCGTCAGGGCGTCTATGAATGCCTGCATCATCGGTTTCCCGCTGACGACGTCGTTGCTCCCGAAAACATAGTTATGATGGACCGATTGGGGTTGTCCGGCTACCGGGAAAGGAAATGAGATAAATCGAATGGGGGATCCGTTGGTATACTTGAAATTGTGATTCAGGGCGTAATCGATGATATTGGCTGCCGCACTGCCAACGGTGGGAATGTTATATTTCTGTTCAAGCGTTTTGCAGTTTCGGCTCACGGCCGAAGTGCAACTGTCTCAGCCGGCTATCCCGATCATGGCGGCGTCGCCTTTTTCGGAAATTTCCTGCCAGAGTTCCGGCTGGTCCATCATGTAGGAGCCTTTGACACTCCGGATCTCCACTTTGACGCTGGGCATATTCTGGGCAAACCAGGCTTTCATCTCTTCATAAATGGGGGGCGCCGCTTTTGGACCTCCCCAGCCGATATCCACCAGGAAGACGGTCTTCCCCTCCAACGTATCGAGCCGGGGGGTGAGCGGTACGCGGTCAACCATTCTGTTCGGAGGGGTCGGATTCAATACCCTAATTTTTTCCGAAGCGTATATCGTTGAATACGCGGTGATGAGTACAAGAAACAATACTTTGGGCCATATCCTTTTTATCAAGTTGCACCTCCTCAGTTAAGGTCGCTGATTCGTTGACAGGAAACCCTTTAACCCTTTACCTGAAACATAAACGACAAAGAGCGTATCATTTGAAAATTCGAAGCACGAAACCCGAAATTCGAATTTAAGTTTTTCTTTATTTGTTTCGAGCCTATAATATCGAATTACCACCTATAGCGGAGCAGGAATGTGTATGCCGACCTTTCGCTTGGCTGTTACGGTAGTCGCACAGCACTACCCGGTGAGATGGGGCCGCCTTCCTCCAGGACCGCTTCCGAACGATCGGGAAAAATTGACGTCAGGGTGATACTGCCGATCTTGCTTCCCTCCATCATAAAGCGCCCTGACTTTCCCCTTGTTACCTTGTTGGCACTGAAGACGTCCAGGGTCTTCCCTTCTTTCAAGCCGATGGATCCGCCGGAAGAGAGGACGATTCGATCTCCGTCAGCATCGGTGACATAGCCTTCCCATGGGATATAACCAAAAACGGTGTCCCCTATTTCCCCAATGGTTTTAGATATATCAGCGATCGCTTCGGTCAGTGGGACAGTGTCCGGCATTTCATTTTCTTTTATTCGGAGCCCTTCTGATTCTTTGATTTCGATGTCCTTGATGACTGTTTCATCAAACAGTTTGGCGCCGGTGCCGGTATGGAAAACGGCAAATTCCATTTGAATTCGTGCCAGGTGACGGGGTTTTTTCCACCACAACATTCCTTTGGTTTCGGTTATATAACGGATGCTTATCAGGCGATCGGACAGCACCATGTTTATCCCCGAAGCCCGGCCGGCAAGTGCCACGGCGTAGTTATCTATCCCGCCGTTTTCCTGCCGCTGGAGTTGTTCGAACTGTGCCGGAAAACCGGGGCTGTCCGGTAAAATGACGCGGATATGACGGCATTTTTTTTCAATCGAGTGTTTCAGTTCTTTCAAAAGAGGGGTCTCAAGATCGACCCGGGACCATTGCTCACTGTTTTCAAAAGGCAGGACGGCCAATATTTTTTTAAGGGAACCCTTCGAATCCTCAAGCCCTTTGTAAAGCTGTTTGGTTTCTTTCCCGGATCTCGAGAAGACGTTGAATTTCCCAATAAAGCCGCATCCTCCGATAAAAATGGCTGCGATAATTATCAAAAATCCGGCGAATGCGACCTGCGTCGGGAAAACAGTAGACCGCCCTGTCCATTTTTTCATTTTTTCTCCTCATAAACCGCTGTGACGCTGGTCGTAATGCCGCCCCTCGCCGTGAATTTCCCCGTCACGGACATCCGTTTCGGTTTCGATGCCGCTGACAGATCGTTCAGAATGTGATTCACCACATGTTCGTAGAAAATGCCGACATTCCGATACTGCAGCAGGTAGTATTTCAGTGATTTCAGTTCGATAATTTTCTTGTCCGGTCGATACGAGATGGCAATCGTACCGTAGTCCGGTAGTCCCGTCATAGGACAAACGGAAGTAAACTCCGGCTGTTCAATCTCGATATCGATATCCCGTTCGAGCCGGTATTGGTAATCGATAACTTCCAGAACGTCAGTCCGGATGGTATCCGGGCTCAATCTGTCAATGGGTGGTTTCATGTCCGATGAGGATTGCATAGGTCTCTCCGCAATAATGGCCTGTAGGAATTATTCCCAGGAAATTCCTTCCGATATCAGACTCGGCGCCTTTCTGTCAATCATACCTTTTCAATGCTGTTTGACATTAAATTACAGTTTTATGCAGCTTGACATCGAATTACAGCTCTGGTAGCAGTTCGGCAGCAATCTGTGAATATGAGAGGACACTTGTCCCGTTAATGCTCTGGTAGCCATTCGGCAACCATTTGCGATGAGAAAAGGATGCTTATGGCTTCCATGGATGAACAAATACTGAGGGCCGCCAAGGAGATCGTTGTCAAGTTTATCGAAGCCGGTCGGATATCTCCCGCGGGTTTTCATGAAGCCTTCAATTCAATTTATCAAACCGTATCGGATGCGGCATCGGGGAAAACCGATAAATCCGAAGAATCCCCCGATATTAAAAAATAGCGTCTCACGCAAAGCTGCAAAGGAATCAATGTGCTTCCGCCCAATTTTTACCCCACGCCATGTTCACCTTCAGAGGTATTTGAAGATCCCAGATGTTTTCCATAGTCTCTCTTACAAGGGATGAAACGGCCTCTTTTTCGTCGGGGGGAACTTCCAGTACAATCTCGTCATGTACCGAGAGCAGCATGGCGGCTTTGAACCCCCTGTTCCGGAGTCCCGCGTCCACTCGAATCATGGCCACTTTGATCAGATCCGCCGCCGTTCCCTGAAGCGGCGTATTGACGGCGGTTCGTTCGGCAAACTGCCGGACGGTCCGGTTTGATGCCGAGATGTCGGGAAGGGGCCGGATTCTGCCGAGAAGGGTGCTGGTCTGCTTTGTTTCCCGGGCGGTTTCAATGGTGGTCTCCATGAATGTTTTTACCCCTTTGTAGCGGGTGAAATAGTTATCGATGTAAGTTTGGGCCATTTTCTGGCTGATGCTCAGCTGTTTGGAGAGTCCGAAGGCGCTCATGCCGTAAATAATGCCGAAATTGATGGCTTTGGCCTGGCGTCTGAGTTCGTCCGTAATAAAGGACGGGAAGGTCTGGAAAACCTCTGTTGCCGTCCGCATATGGATATCTTCGTCCTCCCGGAACGCCTGGATCAGGATCGGATCCTCGGAGCAGTGTGCCAGGAGTCGAAGCTCGATCTGGGAATAATCCGCGGACAGAAGCTCCCACCCTTTCCGGGGGATAAACGCACTTCGAATTTCCCGGCCCTCTTCGGTGCGGATGGGGATGTTCTGAAGGTTCGGGTCCGAACTGCTGAGCCTCCCGGTGGCGGTCACGGTCTGGTTGAAGGAGGTGTGAATGCGTCCCGTCTCGGGATGGATCAATCCCAGGAGCGCATCGGTATATGTCGATTTAAGCTTTGACAGGCTCCTGTACCGCAGTACCATGGCCGGTAGCTCGTGCTGCTCCGCCAGGGTGGTGAGGACATCCACATCCGTGGAATACCCTGTTTTCTTTTTTGTTTTCTTCTGGACCGGCAGTTCGAGTTTCTCGAACAGTACGGTCCCCAATTGCTGGGAGGAGTTAAGGTTGAACTTTTCCCCCGCGAGGTCGAATATCCGGGACTCGATCTGTTGGATCTGGTCGGAAAAATTGTCGGAAAGTTCCCTGAGACGCTGCCGGTCGACATCGATGCCCACACGTTCCATCCGCATCAGCACCGGCACCAGAGGCATTTCCACCTCGTGAAACAGGTCCATGAGCTTGTTTTCCGTCAGTTTCGGCGCCAGGGTCCGCCAGGCCGAAAGGGTCACGTCGGCATCCTCGGCGGCGTATGGCAATGCTTTGTCCAGGGGTACCTGGTCGAAGGTAACGGCGGATTTCCCTTTTCCGGCAACTTCCTGGAAGGTGATCATCCGGTGGCCCAGGTAGTCGAGGGCGATCTGATCCAGGTTATGGGCTCGTTTGGCGGGATTGATGAGATAAGAGGCCAGCATGGTATCGGCAGCCGCACCGGCCAGTTCAACGCCATGACGGGAGAGGACCATCCAGTCGTACTTGATGTTCTGGCCGATTTTCCCGATATTCGGATTTTCAAGAACGGGTCGCAGGGTGTCCAGTACGGTTTCCCGCGGCAGCTGCCCGGGGACTGCGCTTTCAGTATGCCCGCAGGGGATGTAAAAGGCCTTGTCGGGTTCGAGAGAAACTGAAATTCCCACCAGCACCGCCCGCATGGGATCTTTATCGGTGGTTTCAGTATCTACGGAAAATTCGGGTGCTTCGGACAGTCGCCTGGTGAGGTTCGAAAGCGTGTCCATGTCGAGAACCGCCTGGTAGTTTTTTTTCCGCTTCTCCGCCGGTTTGGAAAAGGCCTGCTGAAGGCCGGTGAACTCGAGCTCCTTGAACAGCGCCAGGAGCGCGTCCTGGTCCGGTGCTGTGAGTTTCAATGCGTCCGGATCGAACGCCAGGGGAACCTGCCTGTTGATGGTGACGAGCTCTTTGCTCAAAAAAGCTTTCTCACGGTTGTTTACCAGGTTTTCATGCAGTTTTTTCTTTTTCTTAATCCCGTCAATATTTTCGTATACGCCCTCCAGGCTGCCATAGGTTTGAACCAGTGTGAGGGCCGTTTTCGGTCCGACCCCGGGGACTCCCGGTATGTTGTCCGAGGTGTCGCCGGAGAGGCCCATGACGTCGATAATACGTTCCGGAGGCATGCCGTACTCCGCCTCGACTGCCGCGAGATCCCTGGTTTTATCTTTCATGGGGTCCCATATCACGGACTTTTCGGTGACGAGCTGCACAAAGTCCTTGTCGCCCGTAACCATCACCACATCAAAACCGGCGGCTTCCGCCATTCTCGCCAGGGTGCCGATAAGATCATCGGCCTCCAGCCCCTGCTGCTCGAAAAGGGGGATTTGAAACGCTTCGGTCACTTTCTTGATATAGGGTATCTGTACCGCCATATCCTCCGGCATGTGCGGCCGATTTGCCTTGTATTCGGTGTATATTTCGTGCCGGAAGGTCGGGCCTTTGGCATCGAAGAACATGCCGACATAGGCCGGCGACCGGTCGTTTATCAGCTTCATCAGCATCCGCGTAAAGCCGAAGACCGCATTGGTGGGCAGTCCTGCCGAATTGGCGAGTCCCCGGACCGCATGATATGCCCGGTGTATGTAAGCACTTCCGTCGATCAGGTAGATGGTGTTATTTTCACTCATGTTGTTTCCCCGGTGGAAAGGATTGACAGTCGGTATTCCGTGGATTAGCTTCTATCGGCGTTTCAGTAAACGATGTTTCATTACCATATAAAGAGTACAAATGCCAAAGGCCAAGTATTGGTTTTCGAAAAGGACGTGATGCCTGAATGGAAAAAGGGAAAACATCTTCCTATAGAGAGCGTCGTCAAAGATTAGCAGCGTCCGGCCTGTGCCATTGCTGCGGCAAGACGTTTCCTTTCTGCTGGCCGTGCCGGTGCGGGTTTGCGATCTGCATGGACTGCATGCAGGAGAATCTCTGGGGGATGTCCTGTAATGGTATTACCTGGCAGTGTCCGGATTGTGGGGGACAAAACGGGTTCGGAAACCAATAAATAGTGCCCATCCAGAAATGGCCAATTTGCCCGATATCGGCGTTGCACGAAAAAATTTAATCCTCGGAATATTCACTATATGCCTGTGGTTAAATTTTTCGTGCGCCTTGATCTCGACCAAATTTGCCTATTTCTGAATGGACACTATACGAATAGCTACTGGCAGCGGTTTTCATCCACCGCCCGTCAAGCTTTCAAACAGGTCGTCGATTTCGTTCTGGTTTTTCACCTCGGGGGGTTGGAGTCCAACGGCGGACAGGCAGATATCCACCCTTTTCTCAATTTCACCCACATTGAACGCGTCCTTTTCCATGGAATCAACGTTTTGGAAAAATTCCGACAGGAGTGCGATGACGTTGTTCAGGTTTATGATCAATAGCCGGATGGTCATCTCCTTGATGTCCGCGCATTTTTCCGCAAGCATGGCCGTTTTCCTCGACAGCGGCGCAAACACATCAAATCCGACCGAAGCGGTGCCCCCGATCAGGCGATTCAGTTTCTGCGCGAAATCCGCCAGCTTTTCCGATTCGGCATCATTCGGAATCCCGACTCTTCGTAACGAGCCACCGATACTGGTGAGGTCATCGAGAAGCTCCGTGGCTTCCTCCAGAAAATAGCTTAGAATTTCTTTATCTACACTCATAATCAATCACGATAACAGCAGTGTTTCCAATTCCTCAAAAGAATCTATGTGGTGTTTTGCTGAAAGGTTGCGGTTGCCGAAAGCGACCAGGGGAATGCCTGCCGCATTCGCTGCCTGTTCATCGAGTTCGGAGTCGCCCACGTAGATGGCTTCGTCAGGCTCGATACGAAAATAGGTCAAAATATTGAGCAGCATTTCCGGCTCGGGTTTGGGCTTGCTGACATCCGCGGCCGTTACCACAAGGTCGAACCCGTTTTCCAGGCCGTGGGCGTTGAGCACGTGAGGCATGGTATTGGTCCGGTTGGTGGCAATGGCGGTTTTAAATTTCGGGCGTAACGATTTCAGCAGCGTCTTGAGATACGGTTCGATGCGCATGTATTTGATAAAGGGGAGATATCCCATCTTTCCCCGGGCGATGTCGGCTTGCTCCAGAAGCGCTTTATCGGGAAACAGATGTGCCATTACCTCACCCACGGTGTGCATGTGCGCGTAAGCAACCTGGTCGGGGGTCATGGCCGGTTGGTCAAACTGTTTGAGGATTCGATTGTAATACTCCGTATTGGCGTCTTCAGAGTCAAAGAGCACGCCGTCACAGTCGAAGGCAATAACTTTAATTCGGGTCATAATTCATTCTATTCCAAAACGTCCTAAACTTGATGCGGTTTATCATTCTGACTTCCGACTTCTGGTTTTCTATGCCGCTCGTTCAGGCGCTTTACCGATATTACCGAATACGGTGATTTGAATTACCGGCTTCCGCTTGGTGTCGGTTTTTAAAAAGAGCGTGTCAAAATAAACCCCGGCAGTCTTTCGTGTATTCTCGACAATCACTCTATACCGGACGTTTCTTCCGGCTTTTATTTCTTTAATCTGATATTTGATAAATTGCCCGCGCTTTGCCTTTATTTCCCTGATGGTGAAGGGAAAGGCCTCGCTGGGAATCAGATCTATGGTCTGTTTGATGGATTCACCTTCAATGCCTTTCAGTGCAACGCTTTTGGGCGTCAGTGTGTAGATCCTCTCTACTTTAGCTTTCAGGGAGAGACGAATTTCCCTGTTATTCGGGTCATTGGTGGCGACTCTGACGGTTTTTTTCAGGGTTTGTCCGCCCCTGCCGCCGGTTGATACCCTTATGGTAATGACTCCCTCCCCGCCAGGAGGTATAGGCCCCGGAACTGAGGCCGCCGTACAGCCTCAGGAGGTTTTGACCCCCAGGACGGTTAAATCCCCCTCCCCCCTGTTTTGAATGATAAAATCGTGGGTTATGTTTTCCCCTTCCACAACGGTGGGAAATTTGAAGGTTGTCACCGGCATTACGGCCGTGGGCGCTGTCTTTGAAGTCGCATCGGCCCACAGAAGCTCTTTTGTCGCCGGATTGTAATAGATCTCAGTTCCGGTCTTTACACCCGCGAAATTCTTGTCCCTGTTCTGCTCTGATTTGATGATTTCCCAGCATTTTGTTTTGAACCTGGGGTTTTGAAGCAGCAGACTGGAAACCGTCGGGTATTTTGCGGAGATTATGCCAATTCTAACAGGGCTTCCCGAAGCCTGGCTCCCGGCGCCCAGTGTGTCCGTAGGAACGGCCGCGAAAAGGAGCGGGGCCAGGATCAACAGGGCCAGCACGTTACGGATCGTTCGTATACAGACGGTTGTTTTTTTCATAACGTATCTCCAAGGATTCTTATCGACTTTTCGCATTTTAGCTTTAACCGCTTATATCAGAGCATGTCGAAGGGATCAACGTCCAGTATGACGCTTGTCTGACGGCTGTTGAATGCGGTCGGGTGAGCGACCATCAGTGTCCGGATGAACTGATGAAGCGGGCTCACGCCCGCTCCCTTCAGCAGGATCTGCCATCGATACTGGTCCGCAATCTTTGTCAGGGGGGCTTCGATGGGGCCGAGCACATCGATGGTTTTATGGAAAGCCGCCTCTTCACTCTTGAGACGTTTGCAGCGCATGCCGAGTTCCCGGGCACTCTCTTCGGTTTTCTCCTTCTCCCTTCCGGAAATTTTGATCTGGATCAGTCTGGAAAAGGGGGGATAGCGAAGCGCCCGGCGGAGACCGATCTCGCGATCGTAGAAGGCGCCGAAATCCTGGGCTTTTGCCGACAGGATGCTGAAATGGTCCGGGTTGTATGTCTGAAGGATTACCCGGCCGGGCGTATCGCCTCTTCCGGCCCGGCCCGATACCTGGGCCAGAAGCTGGAAGGTCCGTTCCCCCGCCCTGAAATCGGGAAAATTGAGGGAGAGATCCGCGCACAGGATTCCCACCAGGGTGATGTTGGGGAAATCGTGCCCTTTGGCCACCATCTGGGTGCCGATCATGATATCGACGGTCCGATCCTTCAGCCCCTTGAGCAGCCCGAGCATCGATCCCTTCCGGGTGGTGGTGTCCCGATCCATCCGGGCCACCCGGGCCGTCGGGAAGAGTGCTTTCACACCGGCCTCAACTCTTTCGGTTCCGAGTCCCATCAGGTGGATATGTTTGGATCCACAGGTGGGGCATGCCGATGCGGAGGACCGGGAAAAACCGCAGAAATGGCATCTGTAGGCATTGGTTTTCTGATGCAGGGTCAGGGAGATATCGCAGTGGTCGCAGCTGATGGCGGTGCCGCACTCCCGGCAGACGGGGTAATTGGCGTATCCCCTTCGATTGAGGAAAAGAAGGGTCTGCTCACCCCGGGAGAGGGCTTCCGCCATGGCCTTGTGAAGGGGCGGTGTAATAAATTTCTGAATACCTTTAAACCCCTGGACCGTTTTCAGGTCGATGACGGAGATTTCCGGCATGGGCCGCTCTTCCACGCGTTTCGGAAGGGAGAGCACCTCGAATTTCTTTTGCTGGGCATTGAAAAAGGACTGCATCGACGGCGTGGCGGAGCCGAGCAATACCACGGCGCCGAGTTTCTGGGCCCGCATGACCGCCAGATCCCGGGCATTGTAGCGGAGACCGGTCTCCTGCTTGTAGGACGGGTCGTGCTCTTCATCCACGATGATCAGGCCGGGCGCCTCAAAGGGCGCGAACACGGCGGAGCGTGTTCCCACGACGATTTTGGCTTCCCCTGCGGCAATTCGGCGCCACTGGTCGAAACGCTCCCCGGCCGTAAGACCGCTGTGGAGTATGGCGACCACCTCGCCGAACCGGGCCCGGAAGCGGCGCTCGGTTTGGGAAATTAGAGCGATTTCGGGAACCAGCACCAGCACCGAGTAGCCTTCGGCCATGGCTGCGGCCGCTGTTTTAAGATACACTTCGGTTTTTCCGCTTCCCGTGACGCCGGCAAGGAGATACGCCGAAAAGCCATTTCCGAGGGATGTAACGACCCTTTCGATGGCCCGGGCCTGGTCCGGTGTGGACTCCGGGGGGGTGTCGCTTCGAATCGGTTCTCCCAGGGGATCCCTGTAAACCGGTTTTTTCCCGATCCGCAGCAGGCCGGCTTTCCCCATGGCGGAGATGATTCCGGCTGCGCCGGGGATGCGGGCGGAGAGATCTTTCGCCGGCAGGGCCCCTTCCCGTGTAAGAATATCGACGATCGCTTTGCGCTTTTCGGTCAGGCCGTCTGTTCCGGGGGGCGGGTCGGGAAGGGAGACATACCGTTCCATTCTGATGCCCGTTGTCCCCCCCGCCAGCTTCTTCGTCCGGATGATTTTTTCCGATTTGACCAGGGACTCTATGAGGGATGCGGGGACGGACTTTTTCAGGCGACCGCCCAGTTCCTTCACCTTGCAGGGTCCCCGGGACAATCGCTGGAGCACTTCCCTTTCCAGGGGCGGCAGGTTGTCGTTTTCGAGGGCTTTTTCCCCGGTATCCGCCAGGGTGAGCAGGCTGTATTCATTCAGGTTGAGGCCACTGGGAAGCCCGCAACTGATCACCATGCCCAGCGGGTAGATGTAATACTCCGAGACCCATTGGAATAAAGGAATCATGGCGGGCGGGAAGAGGGGGGCCTCATCGAGAATGTCCTGGATCCGTTTCGCTTTCTGGTTCTCAGGCGGGCCGGTGAATTCCAGAATGTAGCCGGTCACTCTTCGATTCCCGAAGGGCACGAGCACACGCTTTCCGATGGCCGCAAAGGGCAGGAGAGACGGCGGGACCAGATAGGTATATGGCTTGTATACCGGCAGGTCGACCGCCACACCCACATGGGCGTCCGCACTATGATCCACTTGCTTTTCCGAGTCCCCCCCTTTTTTTCCCAACGCTCTGTCCGTCCCTGTTGGAATAGAGATGATTTCCAAACCGCCCATTGTCGGCTGTCAACTGCTGACTGCCGACAGTTTTGGTGCTCACTATAAAACCAAAGAGTCGCTGTTTCAAGCTTGCAGGTGAAATAGCAGGGAAACTATCATCTCTCCTTTCTGAAAATAAGCCCCGGCAGATCGTCATCATCGTTGCCGCGGTTTTTTTGTTGCCATATTTTTAAACTTATCTTGAATTTATCGATACCTTTCTGGTATTTATGATTCAATCAGTTGAAACTCAATTCCAACGACTTAACAACCCGGTATACCTCGCCGTGTGGGGGCAAAAACAGAAAGGACTTTACCATGCCGATTCTATTGATTCTTATCGTAGGCGTTATAATTTATTTCGTGCTTGAAGAGATGGGGAGACAATATACCCTGAAAAATAAAAAACCATCCGAAGTAACCCCTCCCGCTGCAGAAGCCGACGCCGGTGAAGTCGACACGGGTGCTCCGGCTGTTGGCGAAACCGGGTTGTCCGAAGCAGCTTCTCCCATTACAGAAGTTGAGGTGGATGCGCCACTCGTCGAAACCGAGGCTTCCCCGGCAATGTCCCCTGCTTCAGACGCCGACGCGGAAGCGCCATCCGTCGAGATCAAGCCTGCCCCCGAAGAAAAAACCGAACGGACGCCTTTCGTCGATACCATTCCGGGACTTACCCGGGAGATCAAACAGGAGCTGCAAGCGCTGAAGTTGACAACCTCCAAAGCCATCCGCAACGCGTCCGACAAAAAACTTCTGGCCGTAAAAGGAATAGGTCCGGCAAGGCTGAAACAGATTCGATCATTATGCGCCGACGCAAAAAAGCAGTGATTGTGATCTGAGGCGGCATCGGACTTGTTGCCCGGCCGTCAAGGATGGGTCTTTATCGGAAATGTCCGTGTGCGTCCGTGATCATATTTCTAATGGAAAAGAGAAAAAAAGATATTTTTAATCCTGCATTTAAGGAACTTAAAAAGCTTTTCAAGCGGGCCTTAAAAAAACAGGCTGCTGAAATTGCCGCGGCAAAACCTCAACGGGTTGAGGGAGGACCTCAATGGATTGAGGGGAGACCTCAATGGGTTGAGAGAAGATCTCAACGGGATGAGGAAGAAATCCTGTTCAATAAAGCAATGGAAGGCGTTGTCCCCATATCCTCTAAAAAATCGAACAAAATACTTCCCTCCAGAAAGACAAAAAAACCGCCCTTCGTACTCTCCGATGATGAAGATGAGGTGATTACCCACCTGCAGAACCTGGTCGAAGGATCGATCGACATGGATATCACTTTCAGTGACGAATACGTCGAAGGTTCCATACCGGGGGTGAGTAAAAATATGATTAGAAAGCTGAAAAGAGGGAAGATCCCCGTCCAGGACCATATTGACTTGCACGGTTATACAAAAAAAGATGCCGAAGACCTCGTCCGAAGATTCCTTATGGACAGCCAGAGAAAAGGTTATCGCTGTGTCCTGATCGTTCATGGCAGGGGGCTGAACTCACTCGACAGCATTCCAATTCTAAAAGAGAGACTTCCGGTGTGGTTGAACAGGGGCCCTGTCAGAAAAATAGTCATGGCGTTTTCTTCAGCCAAGCCTTATGACGGCGGAACCGGAGCCCTTTATGTGCTGTTGAGGAGAGTGTGACCGAACGCCCTCCGAAACAGATTTATCTACCTGAAATTATACATATTGTTTGGAGTATGAGGCGGGTCTGAGTTGACAGCGCCCAAAAAAGGGGATTACACTAAAATCTTACGGAGAGAGGTGTAACATACTCTGCAGCTGTCAACTGATGGAGCTCCTATGGACGAAATCAAACATGAAACATGTCCGCATGAACACACGATGCTCGGCCGGAGAGAAATGCTCATGCGGTTCGGCGCGGCATGTGTCGCTATCCTGGGGGCGGGCATTCCGGGGTGGCATGCTTTTGCACAAACGGAAGGGAGACGCGTAGCGAGGCGGAGAGAGGAAAGCGCGTTTCTTGCGGAGGCCTTCAAGGGCATAACCACAGATGGAAACGTGATTCCCGGGCTGTTTCCTGTCGTGTCAACCGGTGTTTCCACGAGACCGGTACGGTTGGCGGCTGAAAAATTCATTGCCTCCCTGACCGATGCCCAGCGCTCGGTTGCGATATTCGATGTCGGGAATGCGGAATGGCGAAAATGGAGCAATGTGGATTTTTATCAGCGGCAGGGGATCAGTCTGAAGGAGATGGACAACAGCCAGAAGAAAGCGGCGTTTGACCTTCTGGGGGCTGCGTTAAGCACGAAGGGGTTGCGCCTGGCCCGTAACATCATGAAGCTGAATACCACCCAGGGTGAAATGCTTAACCAGCTGAATCGTTTCAATGAACATCTGTACTGGTTCACGATCATGGGAACGCCTTCTGATTCAGCGCCCTGGGGGTTTCAGCTCGATGGTCATCACCTGATCATCAATTATTTCATTCTTGGTGACCAGGTAGTGATGTCGCCCGTTTTTTTGGGATCGGAACCGCCGGTGGCGCCCTCTGGCATTTATAAAGGGGTCAGTGTACTTCAGGAGGAGCAGGATGAAGGGCTCGGGATGATCAACATCCTGGGTTCGGAGCAGCGCAGCCGGGCCATCGTTAAAACCGCGAAAACCGGTAATGATATGGTTGCCGCCGCGTTCAGGGACAATCTTATCGTGGATTACATGGGGATTCCGGCAGCAAAGATGATGTCCGGTCAACAGAGTCGACTGCTCGATCTTATCGCCCTGTGGGTATACAATATGAGGGACGCCCATGCCCGTATCAAAATGGATGAAATACGGAAGCATCTGTCCGACACGTATTTTGGATGGGTGGGGGGTATTGATAAAGAGGCGGTATTTTATTACCGGATCCAGAGTCCGGTGATTCTGATCGAATTTGATCATGAATTGCCCGGGCCTCTCAGGGAGGTGTGGCCGTCCAGTGTTCCCACAAGAAATCATATCCATGCGATGTTGCGGACGCCCAACGGGAATGACTATGGAAAGGCCCTGCTGCGGGAGCATTTGTTGTCACATCCTCATCACAGTTCGACTTGAGAGTTGCCGTGTCCATCATAAATGAACCATCGGATAATATAGTATGAATCCTGCCCCTCAGAAACTGCGACTCTCACGGAACATGCTGTCCCGCCTGTCCGGAGTTTTTCAAAAGGGGATTCGGGTCGAGATCGAAACCGGCTGCACCCTCGAATCGCTTCTCTGTGACCAGTGGGGAATACCTATCGAATATATCCTGCGGAGAATTTCCACCCTGTTTTTAAACGCAAAGCCGGTTGATGACATTTCCAGCGCGCGGGTCGGTGAAGGCGCGGTGCTGGCGCTTTCATCCGCAATGCCGGGGCTGGTGGGGGCGGTCATGCGCCGGGACGGTTTCTTCTCATCCCTTCGGGGATCCATTACCTACCGGGAAGCGGCTGCCGCGGATTCCATTCGCCGGGGGATGATTACTGTCAAGCTTTTCAACCTTCTCATCGGGGAGCTGGGGCCCCGGTTTCTGGCCCGGGGATTTTCTGTCGATTCGGAGGACCTGCCGGAAGAGCTGGTCCAGGGTCTCGGCAACGGGCATGCCGGCGGGGAAGGTATTTTTGTTATCGATGATTCGACAGTTTAATCATACCAATACCGAAAGGGGGATTTATGGACAAGATTTTAAGAATAGATGTCGGTGCGGAAGGTGGTCCCAAAGCAACGGTTACGCCGATTGGGGATTACGCCGGTATGGGGGGGCGGGGCATGACCTCCATGGTCGTCAGCAAGGAGATCCCGGCGGACTGCCATCCCCTCGGGCCCGAAAATAAACTGGTGATTGCCCCGGGGTTGATGGCCGGATCTGCGGCTTCCACCTCCGGCCGGATCTCCGTGGGCTGCAAGAGCCCCCTTACCGGCGGCATCAAGGAGGCCAATGCCGGCGGACAGGCCGGCCAGGTAATGGCGAGGCTGGGGTATGCGGCCATTATCCTGGAGGGAGAAGCTAAGGATGACGGCCTCTACCAGGTATATGTCAACAAGGACAATGTCGACATTGCGTCCGCCGATGACTTTAAAATGATGACCAATTATGACCTGGCGGAAAAAATAAAGGAGCGCTACGGAGACAAAACGGCCATGATCTCCATCGGTCCGGCCGGTGAGATGAAGATGTGCGCCGCTTCCATTGCCGTAACGGATCGTGAATTCAGGCCCACCCGCCACGCCGGACGGGGAGGTGTCGGCGCGGTTATGGGGACCAAGGGTATCAAGGTGATCGTCCTGGACGATGCCGGCTGCGGGATGCGAAAGCCCCAGAATGCCGAAGGGTTCAAGGCTGCCAACAGGGCCTTTACGGAGGGCCTGAGAAAACATGCGGTGACGGGACAGGGGCTGCCGGCCTACGGTACCAACGTTCTGACAAACGTTGTCAACGAAGCGGGCGCCTTCCCGACATATAACTTCAAGGAGGGCCAATACGCCGATGCCCATAAAATCAGCGGGGAGGTTCTGGCCGAGATGGAGACGAACCGGGGTGGAAATCCCACCCACGGCTGCCATGTGGGCTGTGTCATTCGGTGCTCCGGGATTTTCATGGACAAGGACGGCAACTATTTGACGAAGCAGCCGGAGTACGAGACGGTCTGGGCCCACGGCGGCAACTGCGGTATTTGTGACATGGATGCCATTGCCAGTCTCGACTATATGGATGATAATATCGGGTTGGATACCATCGAGATGGGGCGGCCATCGGGGTTGCCATGGAGGCAGGATTGCTGAAATTCGGCGACCAGGAAGGCGCCGTCAAGCTTCTCGATGAGGTGGGTAAGGGAACTCCCCTGGGCCGGATCCTTGGAAACGGCGCTGCTTTTACGGCAAAGGCGTTCGGTGTCGAACGGGCGCCGGTGGTGAAAAACCAGGCGATGCCCGCCTATGATCCCCGGGCCGTAAAGGGCATCGGCGTTACCTACGCCACCAGCACCATGGGTGCGGACCACACAGCGGGGTATGCCATTGCCACCAATATCCTCAAGGTGGGCGGGGATGTGGATCCACTGAGCAACGAAGGGCAGATCGAACTGAGTCGGAACCTCCAGATTGCAACGGCGGCCCTGGATTCAACGGGATACTGCCTGTTTATCGCTTTTGCCATCCTGGATCAGCAGGAGACGTTCGATGCTATGGTGGCGTCCATCAACAGTTTCTACAATTTGAACATGACCGGGGACGACGTGGTCGAACTTGGGAAGAAAATCCTCTCCATGGAGCGGGATTTCAATAAAAAAGCCGGCTTTACCAAGGAGGCGGACCGGCTGCCCCGCTTTTTCACGCGGGAATCCGTCGGCCCCCACAATGTCACTTTCGATATCCCGGATGAGAAGCTGGATGAGGTGTTCAACTGGTAGATTCGGAGTGTTGAAGCACTGAAGCGAGCATTATTATTGTGTTTGTCAAAATAGCGTTCTGATTATTCACACGGAATAGCCTGGCGCGTATCAATATTGAAAAGCAATTATCGCGCAGACGCCGAGACGCAGAGAAAAACCGATAGAAGCCCGTCTTCCGTCACGCTGCAAGCGTGACTACGGAGAATGAAATGGAAGACCGCTCCGCTCGGACGAGGGAAGGCATAGATGTTTCGCCTTCTTCCATCATCCCTCTCCAATCTTCCATCGCCGTTGAGTCTTTATGTAGTTCTCTGCGACTTTCCGGCTCTGCGCGAGAAATAGATGTTTTTACTCGGAACATATTTATGGCAGCTGTTATAGTATCAAAAGCAAGGTTTTCCGGGATGGCGTATCCCAAAGATTTTGAAATCGGATCGGTGAAGCCGTCAGCCTCCCCCCACGGGCGGGAAAACCCCCAGCCGATCCCCATCCTCGAGTATCGATGCCAACTCCGCCCGCCTGTTGTTAACGAAAACGAGCTTGGCGTCATCACCGGTAATACCCAGTGACGACAACACTTTTCCGACTGTAGTCCCGGGTGGTACGGCGAATCTGTCAGAATTTTCCGGCATTTTCTGTGACAGGGAGGCAAAAAGTGTCAACGAGATATGGATGTCCATGGCGTGTCTCTCCTGAAAAATTGCCGGAAAAGCCGGTGCATACAGTAAGACCGGGGTTGTTTCTGAGGCTTTCCGATAGCAAGCAACCCGATTCAATAATGCCTTAAAATATGCTGAGTTTCAAGCAGAGCGGTATTCTCCCTGCCGTGTACCGGCAAAGTGCTTAAAAGCGCTCATCATGCTTTCCCTGAAAACTAACCTACATGCAATCGCCCAGGGTTGTTATATCGGTATGTTTGTTTTATATGTCGAGCCAATTTCAAAACATCCATTTCGGCCGATCTCCGCGTTGGGCGAAATTTTCAATCCTCGGAATATGTATAATATGCCTGTGGTTGAAATTTCCGCTCCGCCTTGAGCTTGACCGAACTGAAACGTTTTGAAAATGGTTCTGTCGAAAAAATAAAAAAGATCTCCGTAATTAGCAAAGGGACAACCAATTGCTTTTGTAATTCATTTCGAATTCATGGAATACTTCATTGAGTTTGGCTACATCGGCCTGTTCATAGCCGCGTTCCTGGCCGCAACGATCCTGCCGCTAAGTTCCGAAGTGGTATTGACCGCATTGTTGTTAAGCGGGTTATCATCGTCCACTCTGATAACTGTTGCAACTGCAGGAAACGTATTGGGGGCTCTTACGAATTATGCATTCGGCTACTGGGCCAGTATGAGTGTGATAAAAAAATGGTTGAAAATGTCCGAAGAAGAGTTCGTCCGGGCTGAGCAACGGTTTAAAAAATACGGTATGTTTTCATTGTGCTTTGCCTGGGTGCCGATAATTGGTGACCCGTTAACCGTTATGGCCGGTATCTTGCGGATTCGTATCGTCTGGTTTCTTCTTTTGGTTACGGTAGGCAAACTCGCACGGTATATCGTTATCGGTTATTTGGTTCTGGAGGTAAGATACTGAGACGCTTGGATGCCTGAATGCCTGAAGTTTGGGATGGGATGACCGGGGTCAGATATGAGAGGTCGGAGATTGGTAACTGAAGGATCACCCTGCCCGAAGGGCTAACTGTTTTTTCCCCGGGTTAGTCGTTCGGGGAAAAGACCACGGGACGGACATGAGCATAATCGATCCGAATGGACTTTACTCATAAGTAAAATCGTGTTGTATTGATTTGACCCAAAATTGCGGCCCCAGGCCGCTATCATGCAATCAGACAATAAAGGAGCGATTCGTTATGGGCAGTTTCGATCATCTTTTTTATGAGTTTACGCCCCAGGAGACGAACTGGGGAGACTGGTGCCATTCACCCCAGGCATATTTCAGGGGGGACGTGGATATGCCCGGCGCTACTATGAATGTCGGGTTCCAGGTATTCAAAGCGCCGGTTTTTCTCGAAAGAGAACCCCATTTTCACAGGGAAGAGGAGTACCTCGTCTTTCTCGGCGCGAAATTGCCGGATGTCTTCAGCTCCTTCGATGCGGAGATCGATTTTTACATGGGCCCCACCCTGGATGCGATGGAAAAAATCGTCATCACGAAACCGACCATTGTCCGGATCCCGCCGTGTATGTGGCACTGCCCCCTCGACTTCAGGCGAATGACAAAGCCCGTTCTTTTTCAGGCCGTGTTGATGCACGGGAAATTCGGCGCGATCAAGCAGAGAAAAACCAAAGACGGTGGAAACGAGTACCTCTATCTGGGCGATGAGGCGCGGCCCTGTGTGCTCAACCCGGAAAAAACCTGTGATTACTGCGGCGCGTGCTTCGATCGTGATGCCGTGGTGGAGGACCGTGGAAATGCACCGAAACCATACTGGACCGTGAAGGAAGGGGCGTTGAGCCCGGAGATCGAGGAACTCGTATGCGAGTTGCCGGCTGAGCACACAAAATGGGGCGACTGGTGCCCCACACCCCAGGCCTACTTCCGGGGAGAGACGTATATGCCGAGCGCTAACTACCATGTCGGTTTCCAGATATTTACCGCCGAAAACGATATGGAGGATTGCCATTTCCACCAGGGCGCCGACGAATACATCTTTTTCATGGGTGCGGACCCGATGAATATCTTCGACTTCGATGCGGAGATCGATTTTTATATCGGAGATGATCCGGACAAGATGGAACTCTACAAGATTACCAAGCCGACCGTTGTGAGGCTGCCGCCGACCATGTGGCACTGTCCGATCCTGTTCAGAAAAATGAATAAACCCCTCCTGTTCCAGGCGGCTTTTCTCGCGGGGTGCTGGGGGACGATATACAAGACCAAGGATAAAAACGGCGAACCGACATATACCTATATCGGTGATAACGTCCGTTTCTGCAAAGAGAGACCCGGTGAGAAATGTACCATCTGCGGGAAATGCATGCCGCAGATCCCATCAGGTGAAGGCGTATAAACTCTGAGGTTCAAACGAAAATTATAAAACGTTCGTCTGGCGAAGTCGTCCTTTTTTTAAAAACCAAAAACATTCTCAACACGAAGGACACGAAGAGCACGAAGGGGAAAAAGATATAACAAAAACTATAAAGTACAAAATTATTTTTTTGAAATCTAAACGTTTCAGCTTATAATATTCTTTCTGTTTTTCTTTGTGTCCTTTGTACCTTTGTGGTTAATTCAGATTTTTCACGAGTTCATCAGTAGTCAGCTTTGCGATCTTAGCGGCTTTGCGAGAGACATAGATTTTTTTGCCAGTTTATCATGATAATATCCGGACTGTTTGATAAAAAATTCGAAGGGGATGATGCGTTGCTGCGGCTGGCGTCACTCCGGTTCCGGCAAGCGGGCCTTGGCGCCGAATTCAATCCGGTGACGCCGGAGGAGCTGTCGCATCTACTCCAGTTCAATCCCCTTAAAGATGCCCCGGTGTTTGCCCATTTACCGAGGGATTTGAACCTTTTTCGACAGGCGGACCGGGATCGCGTTCTCGAATTTGCCGTCGGTTTCGGCGACCGGGTTCGGGGTTTTATCGTTCATGATCAGCGGGAGAGTGTTGACCGTTTCGAGGACTATACCAATGTGCTGCGGGAGTTGGCGCACGGGTTCGAGAAAGAGGGGCTTCCTTCGCGTCTCTTTATCGAATATGCCTCTGGATTGGCGCCCGGGGATTATGTCCGTTTGCTCGAGGCGGTTCGGGAGCACGAGCACATCAGCGCCTGTATCGATACCGGGCACGTGGGGCTCCGGCAGGTGAAAAATCACTTCTCGGAACGACGGCCCGGCCGGAGACTGTTTCGCCTGAGGCCCGATTCCCCGGATCTTCTCGCTTACATCGATGATATCCAGGCCGCTGTTGATTCAGCGCTGGACGCCCTGCTCTCCCTGATGGCGGCGCTTGCGGAGATCGGAAAGCCGGTTCATTTCCACCTCCACGACGGACATCCCCTCTCCAATGCCGGCCCCTTCGGGCTCTCGGACCATTTGAGTTTCCTGGCCCGGATTCCCGTTCCCGTGGCATACGATGGAAAAGAGTCTCTGAGCCTCATGTACGGTCCTGCCGGCCCGTCGAAAATCGTCTCCGAAGCATTGCGGCTCTTCGGGCCGGACGGTGCCTCTTTTACCTGGGAAATTCATCCGCCGGAAGGGCGGCTTCCCCTCGGCGATGCCGAACATCTCTTCCGGCACTGGGAAGACAAAACCAATGCCGAACGGATGAATTACTGGTTGAGTGTTCTGCATGATAATCACATGCTTCTCGTATAGTCAGTTTGCTCCCATCCGCTGGTGCTTTTGTACTCCTTGATAACACCGATAGCCATGATGTCACGGATCTTGCCGCCCTTGATTTTAAACAGCTCCGACATGGGCATGCTGTTCGGCTGTCCCACGAAATAAGCCGCGGGCTGTTCCGTTCCATCCGGCATGGTGATGGTTTCCACACCCTGGTGGTTGAACATATAGACGCCCCATGTCACGCCCCTTTCTACATCTACAACGGGTGTTCTGCGTGGGTGAATGTTTTCAATAAGCGCGAATACGCCTGAGTCGATGGCTTCGGTACACTCTCCCCGGGCGAAAGCGATGGAGGTTTCTCCTTCCGCACCTGGTGGAGGTGCAGGCGTCTCCTTGATATGTGCGGCCAATTCCGGCGGCAATTGAGGCCCAGCCGTCCACATGCCGTTTTCGAGACGGTAACAGTCATCGGCCCAGGGAACGATGCTGCCGTCGCATTGCTCGATGGAATCGAAGTACAGGCTGGAGATTTTTATCAGCTCCTCCCGCGATACCCGCTCTTCAGGTGCGAGGGCCTCGGAATACGCCGCCGGCGGGACTGCCATGGCACCGCCAAATCCCTGACCCATCCCGGATTCCGCAACGATTGCTTCGGCCTCCGTAATCTCTTTATTCTCTACCTTCAAGCGCATTGACAGGATAGCAGGTTTGGTTTCGCCCTCTTTGGGTTCCGTCTGGACCACCCCGACGAAAGCGACCTGCCCGTTTTCTGGATCGGCGATATAGAATTTATAATCGGTCAATCCGCTCGCATTTGCCCAGATCCCTTCTGAAATACCGGTAAGGGATATTTCGGTCGCGTTTTCCGTATATCGCGCATTCTCCGCGAAGGGTGCCTTGGCGGCATCGTGTGCGACCATGGCGTCCAGGTACTGGTTTACAAAGCCTTCGAGACATTGTCGATCACATGTTTCGACAACTGCCTGACCCGTCTGAGCCGCTTGTTCTGTTAGAACTGCCTGCTCTGTTTGATCCGTTTTGTCCTGACATCCGCCAATTCCGATAATGAACAGCCCCAATAACACAAATATAAATAATTTCCGCATGATGCTTCCTTTCTTTTTTGTGGATGACATATATATCGGGTTTCTGGCCCCGTTGGGCATTAAATCCGAAGCGAATTTGGGTCTGTTTGCCGCAACCAACAGGTGTTTCATTCACTTTGATATGACCGGGTCGACAGGGGCTATTCCAAAAAACTTGATATTACCGACACGCCTTCACTTGGCGTTACTATCTGTATATTTTTGTAGTTTTCGATACTCAATAAATGATTGTCCCCTGAGACAATGAGGGATGCGCCGTTCTCTGCCGCAAGCCCTAAAAAAGAGTTGTCAAACGGATCTTGCCTAATTACATTCGGAATATTTTTTGGTGGCGGTACATAAGTAACAATATTCATAAAATAGGCAAAGGCTTCCATTGCGGTTATACCTAAAGCAGAAAGCCTGGTAGAGAATTTAGGGTACTGAAGAACACTTTTCACTTCCTGGATTGTATCGTCACATTCAACAACAACGACCACGTCATCCCTGCACAATTTTAAAAGCCGGTTGGGTGCTCCTCCCCATAACAGGCCGGAAACCGCCACATTGGTATCAATGACGATTTTCAACCCTTACTCCGTATTTTATGAACTATATCCGCAATTTCCCGGAGGTCAGGTTGTGCGGGATCCTGAGTGGCGCCGGCCCTGTTGAGCAGATCCGAAGGAATCTCTTCGAAAGGTAAAATTTTAAATTGAGGTTTCGATTTTTTAACCACTATAATCTCACCGTATTTTTTAAGATCTTCGGGAATTTGCGGAATCCGCTGACGGAACTCTTTGGCACTTAAATAGTGTGTCATATAATCACCTTTAGCTTGCAACGAAAATAATACAAAGTTTATTCTAAGTTTAACTTAAGATCAACTGATTTAAGAGTACAGTCTAAAAGGGAGATTGGAATGATATATGAGATTTAAATTCGATATCCGAAAAGCCGGAGGCTCAAAGCTGATCCTCGACGTAAAATCGGTTTTGTTGAAATCCAGGAAATCTGGTCGCATCCCCATTATGTGGACAGCCGGTCGGATGATCCGGAGCAGTTCCGGGCAATTGGTTGGGTAAAAGGCAAGCTTTTTTCGGTTATTTATGAAATCAGGGAGGATGGTCAGGGAGAATATTACCACCTTGTCACACTCTGGAAATCGACGAAACAAGAGGAAACGCTTTATGAGACATTCATCTAAAAATAAAAAACTTACCGTCGACGAAATTGCTGAAAAGGCGATGGGCGGTGAAGATATCTCTCAATTTTTTTCAAACAAAGGCGAGATGAAGCCGGCAATTCAACGTGTAAATGTTGATTTCAATGTTGGAATGCTGAAAGAACTGGATATGCTTGCAAAGGAACTGAATATAAGCAGGCAGGCGGTTATAAAATCCTGCTTGAGACAGGCCATAGACCAGCACTATTTGGCTCGTAAAGCGGCTTCTTGAAATAAGTTTGCCGTGGCGGGGAAGTCCATTTTTTTGATAATTGTTCCAAATATAAAAATATATAGGGCATCCCCGTTGCCACTCAGCTTGATTGCCTACGTCAAATTATATTTTTATGTCCCCAATGTCCTTGCCTTTTTACTGACTTCTTCGGCGGGGATTGGCCGTACCACCCCATTATCAAGATCCTGTGCTCGACGTTGTGCCTCTGATAACCAGTCCTGTCCCAATTCTTTATCTGACTGTATCTCAAGGCTTATCAGTAGTCTTCGGGCCAGTTCCGCCCTCTCTTTTTCAGTCAATTGTAAGGCTTCGTTCTGAATATGTTCCAGGGACATGCGGGAATCCCTCCTTTTTAATCATGATATAATATACCGATTGGCCCATCGATTGAGATGACACCACCATCATTGATTAAAGCCTGATACGAAGGGTTTAAGTATGTGACTTATGGAATTTTTATATCATTATTTTGCATATGTGCCAACTCTTTGAGAAATACACGGATTCGTGTTTCGCCACGAGTTTTTTTGAATTAGAATCAATTCAAATAAATTCATAATGTTGGAACAATGTTGATGAAACGAATCAACACGGAAGCCCTGAAATATTATGCAAAAAAATATATTTGATGGAAAACCCCGGATGAAGCGGCTACCATACCTGGACGGGTTATTGCTCAGGTAATGAATATTGGTGACTATGCTGATGTTCAGATGCTTGTTTCTCAGGTTGGCGATGAGATCCTTCGAGAAATCTTATCTTGTACGGAGGCGGGGCAATTCAACGAGCGCTCATGGGCCTATTGGCATTACCGCCTTGGGTGTTGGACAGATTTTTGCGTCGCTGATAGTATGTGTTATTTACATACAACGTTCCCACTATACGCTTGGCTTTATTGGGAATAGAAAACAAAAAACCAATATCCTAAACTACACCCCAACATGTTGTGCAGATTGTCTGTTGACAACCTATCGCAATTGTGAGATATTCTGCTTTTTTTAACTAGAGGTAAGTAAAAAAGAAATTTGCCGAAAACTCATAGAGGTTTGCTCTCCTGGCGGAGGATCTCTTTTAGTTGACGGTCTATATTGAGATAAGAGAAATCTGGATCGCCTGATCGCGATGATGAGTTTAGCGAAGGCATTCGGAAAATATTGACAATTGATTTTAATTTTGACGGTTTATACGTCAATTTCTGCGTAATATCTCCACGCTTGGACGCCCCGTTTGGCCCCTCACCGACTTTGCGTTACTCTGCGGAAGAATTAGGCTTTATGGATTTGAAGAATAAAAATGACTACTACATCTGTAACAAAATTAAACGTACATGCACGTCCTGTCGGACTGAAGCTTGCCGGCCTGCCTTTTATACTGGCTGCTCTGTCGATGATAGGCCCCTTTTCTATTGACACATCTTTGCCTTCTCTGCCGTCCATCAGCCAGAACCTAAACGTTTCGGCGTCTACGGTTCAGCAGACCATGACGATATTTCTGGCCTTTTTTGCTTTTATGTCCCTGTGGCATGGTTCCATTTCGGATGCCTGCGGTCGTCGCAGGTTGACGATTATATCGGTCGTGATTTTTTTCGCGGCCTCCCTGGGTTGTGCGCTTTCGAACAGCATACATGTTCTGTTGTTTTTCCGTGCCCTGCAGGGCGCTACCGCGGGCGCCGGTATGATTGTCGGCAAGGCGGTTGTGCGTGACATTTATGATGGCGCCGCTGCTCAAAAGCTGATGTCTCATATTGCATCCATCCTGACGATTGCGCCGGTTCTGGCTCCGGTCCTGGGCGGCTGGTTGCAAACCTGGTTCGGCTGGAGAGCGGTTTTCGTTTTTCTTGCTATTATGTCGGCGCTCATCGCGCTGGTTTGCTGGCGGGCGATGCCGGAAACCCTGCCTACGAACAAACGGCAGCGCCTGAAACCGGCTTTTATGGCCCGTTCCTACTATAAGGTGTTTACGACGCCGGCTTTTATGCTTTCCTGCTGCTCCATGGCATTGTTCATGTCGGGATTCTTCGTTTATATTATGAGCGCGCCGCAGTTTCTGATGACGCATCTGAAGCTTCATGAAACCGAATTTCTGTGGATGTTCGGTCCAATAGGGATCGGGATGATAACCGGTGCGTGGTTTTCCGGTCATATCGCGGGTAAGATATCAGGCAAGCAGACGGCATATATCGGATATTCGGTGATGGCGATTGCGGCGGTCTCTAATGTTCTGCTGAACCTGCTTATGCCGCCTATGTTGCCCTGGAGCATTCTGCCGATAGTTTTATATGCCGTGGGAATGAGCATTGCAATGCCGAGTATGACTCTGATGGGGATGGACCTTTTCCCCGACCAACGCGGACTCGCCGCTTCCGTCCAGGGATTCATCATGCTCGGTGCCAATGCGGTTGTGCCGGCGCTTGTCCCCATGGTTTGGGGCAGTACGCTGTCGATGGCTCTGACGGAACTGGTGCTGCTGACAGGTGCGCTGTTGACGCTGTTTCTATATCTCCGATCGATGAAAAACCGGGTTTCCCAACCGGTAAAACTAATTTATGATCTTGCTGCGTAAAAATGAAGGGGACAAAGTCTGCCGTCGACACAAATGATTTTTAAGCAAAAGTCGATGGCAGACTCTTTGTGTCTTTTCATGCATTATTATCTGAAATTTCTGGGCTTATAGTTCGGCCAGTCCCCTGTTCCTAAACCGCTGTCAGCGGTAATGAAACGTTTATGATGAACCATTTGCCGTTGATCTTAACGAGTTCATCATATTCCGTCCCCTGCTCAAGCAGTCGCGGAGCCCCTTTGATGTCATCATTTACAACACCGGTCCAGACGAACCATGCGGTTGCACTGTTTCCATTAACATTGATAATGGCGTTATTGAGCAGCATATGCGTCTTCCCGGTAAAAGGGGGCGCTGCGCCTTCATCACCACTAAAACCCGCATATAATTTTTCGATAGCGTCTCTGCCCTTGGAAATCAAACCATTGACATCGAGAACCGCATCCTTTGTGTAGTACAGTGCAAGATCATGACTCTTGCCCGCCGACATATCGACGTAATACTTTACAATCATGTCCTCGATCTGTATCCGGTCGAGTAATGTCTCTTGGGTGACTACCTTATCCTCGGCATTTGCGCATATTGAAGCAAACATCAGAAACATTGCTACGCCTATAGCTGCCGTGAATGAAAAAATACCTGATTTGAAACCTTGTTTCATAATATTTCCTCCTGTCCTAGCTTCAGAAACGAAACGTATAATTAAATTTGAGAGAAAGGTCGGAAGTGGTCGCTTCGAAATGATTGTCCTTGTCTCTATCCTGCATGCCATAGTTGAAGACGATAAACACATCTCTGCCGGCTTGTGGCGTCCAATGAAGGCGGCTGTTAAAGCCGAGAATTTCCGAAACATTGTCATACTGAACGAGGTTGGACCATGACCAGTTCGAGGAGAAGGTGATATTGACATTTGAACTCACCAGGCGAACCGCAAAATCACCATAGGGCAAATCGATATCATCCTCGGTATAGTCGATGCTTGTTTGAAAATATCGATTCGGTTTCCAGATAGCATTCATATTGTAGGAGAAGTGGGTCCCGTCGTAATACTCGCCGCCTCGTACATATGCACCACCGGTAAGTATTCGATGATCGCCAAAATTGATACTGATGTACAACTCGTTAAAGCTATAGTCCCCTTTGGGAATCTCGACAGACTGGGAACCGTCTGAAGCTGCATAAATAGTAAAATTTTCCTGCAACACTTCACGGCTTCTGATAATGCGGAAAGACATGCTTTCGCCGGTATTGTTGGCCCCAGTAAGTTTCAAATCCAAAGTCTGGGAACTGACTTCGCCATCGTTCAGGGTTTCAGCGCGGTAGCCATCGAATCCACCATAGATGGAGCGGAGGAAACCACCGGAATTAAATCGCTTGCGATAACCGAAGTCCAATGCAAAATCCTGTATACCGCTTCTGTTGACAAATCCGACTGCCGGATCGAAATTCTCTTCGATTCTCTTATAGGCAAAATCCCCCCGCCAGGCATCGGCATTGGGCGCACCGATACCGATACCATAGGCACGGTTGTCGTCTCTCAACCCCTCGGTGTCGGTTTGCTGATACCAGGCATGGGCGGCAATGATCCGGCCGTTTTTCAGACGTGAATTCCTGTAATTGAAATCCGCTCCTACCAGGGTACTGTCGAGATTGGATTGAGGGTCGCCAAGCGTAACGATGGCTCCCAGAACAGATTCAGCCAGGATATTGGCGGTTGCACGCCCGACAAAAATATCCCGAGAATCCACACCGGTGTTACTGTCATTGTCCTGGTGGATGAAGAGAGAACCCACATTGAAATTACGGATACGTCCGCTCAATTTGCCGCCATATTTGATGTCGACAGGTTCCCCGAATTGGCTCAGGCCGATCTGCCTGGAGAAAAAAGGGCGCGCATTTTGTAAGGCCGCGGCGGGAATAGCCGAGTTGCCGCCATTGAAAATATCACTGCTGCCGAAACGGCCGAAATCGAAAATATCCGCATCCTTCAGAAAGAAGTTACGTTTTTCCGGAAAGAACAGGCTGAATCTGGTCAGGTTTACCTGACGGCTGTCTACTTCCGCGGCTGAGAAATCCGTGTTTATTGTCAGGGCTGCGTTCAACTGAGGCGTTATTTTGTAGAAAATATCCAGTGACGGTTCATAGCTCTCGTCCGTACCGGATGTATCCCCATGTATCTTGTCCTGCCTGAAAGTGAACGAAGGTACGATGTCCAGCCCCACCCCCTGCTTCAAGTCGTGAAAACCCGTTGCCGTACCGGATACGGCGGGATTTATCTGGCGTTCACGCGTAACCCAGCCGATCCATTCATGATTGCGGGCCACCCATCGCTCGAAATTGATTCCCCAGGTCGAGGTATCGGGATTAAAGGAGAGTGTTTGAAAAGGCATGCGTATTTCCGCTGTCCAGCCCTCCTCATCTATTGTGGCCTCTCCATGCCAGATACCATCCCAGTCACCCACAAATTCGGTAATATTTTTAAACAATGCATCCCAACGCACACCGTTTGGGTTCAACATGAAAGAGTAACCATTTCTTTTATCCAGATATGGATCGACGCTGAAGCCGAAATAGTCGTCGGAAAATATTGCACCGCCCTGCTTCAGTACTTGTGCATTGATTTTATCCGCCTGGTTATCCAGCATTCTGGCGCCGATAAACAGTGCATCTTCCGTGTAAAACAGCCTGATCTCCGTGTGTTGTGAAGGCTTGATATGTTCGACGGGTTTAATTTGGTGCAGATCATCCACCAAAACGGCCCCGGACCAGAGAGATTCATCGAGAACGCCATCGATTACGGGTTCGGTTTCAAACCTGGGTATTTGAAATGTTTTATCGAACCGGATCTCCATGGGCTGGTCCGATTGGGCGAACGCGACGCTTGAGCAGGCAAGCATCAATAAGAGGGGGATTACTTTTAAATGTGTGGGCATGGCTGTACTCTACTATTAGTTTTAGCTCAATTCCATTAGCTCAGGGTTCTTTTTTTAAATTTTAATTCACTGCCCGTTTACCCCGACGCAAGGTAAGTCCCGACACCGGGATAAACCGAGCCGCAGGACCACTGGCTTCCCTTGATAGTGCACTGACCTAATATCATTATACTTAAAGTGATTAATTGGTTCTCCTCGCAGCAGTAATGAAACATATATGAAGGATATCAATGACGCAAGCATGAATTCTCTTCCTGTTAATAACGGATACACGGATTCGTGTTGCGTCACGAGTTTTTTTATTGAATCCATAATATGTACGTGTTAATGTGTACACATAATTGGAGGTGTAAAACATGCAAATATCATCCGTGGAATTTCGTTCAAAGTGTTTTAAATTGTTGGATAAAATAGAGGAAAGCCACGTCGAAATCGTAATAACCAAACGGGGGAAACCTGTGGCGAAACTGATCCATTACGATTCTGATAACTCCAAAGATCCGTTGATCGGGGCGCTTGTCGGTGTCGGCCGCACGATTGGGGATTTGACCGAGCCTGTTGCTGATAGCGATGATTGGGAGAATGCCTGATGATATTACTGGACACACATGTCTGGTGGTGGAGTTTGAGCGAACCTGAAAAACTATCCAGGGAAGCAACGCGAATAATAAAAAAAACCGATCCGGACCAACGAGCCATTGCATCTATTTCGATATGGGAATTTGCAATGATGGCTTGCGGGAAGAAAATCGAGATGAAGATTACACCGGAGGAGTGGCTTTCATATGCGTTGGATAAAACAGGAATAAGAATATTTGAAATTGACCCGAGGATAGCCATCGATGTAGGCCATTTGCCGGGAGAGTTTCATAATGATCCGGCGGACAGACTGATTGTCGCAACAGCAAGGGTTCACAATTTAACCCTGATTACAAAAGATGAAAAAATCCTGAAATATTCCCATGTAAAAACTGTTTGGTAAAAGATGTTTCTACAGGAGCATTTATGGAGAATAATGAAGCAGTAAAGTTAAGCCGCGGAGCATATGAAGTTATGAAGGATGGGGAAGAATATGAACCATTCGTCAATGCACGGGAATCGGTACTGGAGTTCTCGGTAAAATCCGTACTGTTCGGTGTGTTTTTCGGGGTTGTATTCGGCGCCGCCAATGCCTATCTCGGCTTGAGAGCGGGGTTGACCATAAGCACCTCCATCCCGGTCGCGGTGATGACCGTTGCGGCATTCAAGACCATTCGCAAACTGGGCGGAAGCTCCAATATCCTGGAAGCGAACCTCAGCCAGACAATCGGGTCCGCCTCCTCCTCCATCGCCAGCGGCATCATTTTTACCCTGCCGGCTCTCTTTTTATGGGGATTTGCGCCAACTCTTCTTCAAATGACGCTTCTGGCCATGTCCGGCGGGTTGCTGGGCATTCTTTTCATGATCCCGTTGCGAAAATACCTTATCGACAAGGAGCATGGTAATCTTCCCTATCCGGAGGGGACTGCCTGCGCGGAGGTCCTGGTGGCTTCGGAAGGCGGCGGCAACCGGGCAAAAAACGTATTCTACGGCCTGGGACTTGGGGCTGCGTTCAAGTTCTTCACAAGCTGGATCAAAATCATCCCCTCATCCGTCCATGCCAAACTGCCGTTTATCAAAAAGGCGGAAATCGGTCTGGATTCATCCGCCGCACTGTTCGGTGTCGGCTATATCCTGGGGCCGAGAATTTCCACCGTCATGGTTGCAGGCGGTCTCCTCTCCTGGCTGGTACTGATCCCCGCCATTGCCTATTGGGGGGATGGCCGTACGGTTCCCTTCTATCCCGAGATGGATTTACTGATACGGGACATGGATCCGAGCAGAATCTGGACAAGATATATCAGATACATCGGTGCCGGAGCCGTTGCTACCGGCGGAATCATTTCTTTAGTAAAAAGCATTCCAACAATGCTGAAGAGCTTTCGGGTCGGGATGCAGCAATTGAAAAAACAGATCGGGGATACCGCGGAGTCGACAAGGCAAAGGACCAAGCACGATCTGTCCCTGAAGGTCGTCGGGATCGGCCTGCTGGTCATTATCGCCGTTCTTACCCTGATTCCCCAGGTGTTTGCCAGTATAGATTCGATGAGTATCCGTCTCCTGGCAGCGGTCCTGATCGTTTTTTTCGCCTTCTTTTTTGTAACCGTCAGCAGCCGTATTGTCGGTATGGTGGGGGTGACATCCAACCCCACAAGCGGCATGACCATCGCAGCCCTGCTCGGAACATCGGTCATTTTCCTGGCACTGGGATGGACGGATGATATCGGGAAAATAACCGCCCTGACGGTGGGCGCCGTGGTGGCCATTGCGGCTTCGATTGCGGGAGATACATCCCAGGATCTCAAAACGGGTTTTCTCCTGGGAGCCACCCCCCAAAAGCAGCAGATAGGTGAAATAACCGGTGTGTTGACCTCCGCTGTTTTTGTCTGTCTCTCCGTTATGCTGCTGGACAAGGCGTATGGATTCGGGACAGCCGAACTGCCGGCTCCCCAGGCAATGCTCATGAAAGTCGTGATCGAAGGCGTTCTTCAGAACGCCCTGCCCTGGATACTGGTGGGTATCGGTGTCGTTATTGCCATTATTGCTGAGCTGGCGGGCGTTCCATCACTGGCGTTTGCTGTAGGGGTTTACCTGCCGTTAAGTACGTTTACTCCTCTTTTCCTGGGCGGTATGCTTAGAAAGTTCATGGAAAAGAGAGCGAAAAACGATGATGACAGAGCCGATGTCAGGGAACGGGGGATTCTGCTCGGAAGCGGTCTGGTCGGTGGGGAAGGTTTGCTGGGCATCGGTATCGCCGCCGCTGCATTCATAAAAGGCGCCTCACCTTCGGGAATTGGCAGTGACTGGGCCGGGAACCTTGCGATGCCGTTTTCCTTTCTTGCATTTGCGGGATTGATTTGGGTTTTTTATTCCCTCACAAAAACCAATAAATAATTATAAAAACAACAGCTTGCTTGCTCGACACGAAGAACACGAAGGTGACAAATAAAGGAGAAAGCATGAAACGTTATATCTTTTTTTTGATTGCGGGACTTTTTTTGATCAGCTCGAATGTCTATGCGGAAGATGGAAAGGCGACTTTCGACGCCATGCGTTGTGGCGTTTGTCACAAACCGGATACGGGTAAATCAATGCCGTCTCTCAAGATTATTGCGGCGGCATATAAGGAAAAGAAGGAGCAACTCATGGATTATTTCAAGGGGAATGCTGAGCCGCTGGTGAATCCGGAAAAAAAGGGGATCATGAAAATGTATATAGAGAAGACAAAAAAGCTCGAAGATGATCAGCAAGCGGCCCTGGCGGATTTCATTATGAGCCATTGAGAGCCGGTTTCAATTAGATTCTAGTCAGTCATATGCGTTTGAGAAAAAAGACAGTAGAGTCCCATTCATTGCATTCGAAAACGTGACGGACCGTGTGAATGCAGCCGTCAAACCCGGCGTCAACGCGGCAGGGGCTTTTGCGGCCCGCCGGGCGGTAATGGCGGAGATTGAAACGGAGTCCCTTAAAAAGACGGGGCTGCGCAGTGATGTGGTCACGCTGTATCAGGGCGGACAATATCATTTGTACCGGTATAAGAAATATACCGATGTGCGTCTCGTTTTTGCTCCGGAACAGCAGGCCGCCTTCTTCGGCGGAGATCCCGATAATTTCGAATACCCGCGGTTCAACCTCGATATCTGCCTTTTTCGTGCTTACGAAAACGGCAAGCCCGCCAAAATCGAACACTATCTGAAATTCAGCGAAAAGGGCGTAAAGGAGGGGGATCTGATATTTGTTTCGGGTAATCCGGGCAGTACCAGCCGGCAACTGACTATGGCTGAATTCGAAGACCTGCGGGACCGCGTGTTTCCGTATGTCCTGGAGCGGCTGAACAGCATGGAGGTGATGCTGCTGGCCTATAGCGCCAGGAGCGATGAAAACGCCCGTCGCGCGAAGGACCTTCTGTTCGGTGTTCAAAACAGTCGAAAGGCACGAAACGGAATGTACGCGGGCCTGTTGGATCCGCAATTGATGTCGCAAAAGCAGGCTGCCGAACAGAAGCTGAAAAATGCGCTGGCGAAAGATCCCAATGGAGAGGAGACACTCGCCTCGTGGGAACGAATCTCCGAAGCCCAGCAGGTTATTGCCGGAAATGCATTGGAATACAACCTGCTCGAAGGCGCAAATGCGTTCAACAGTACGCTTTTCGATATTGCCCAAACCATACTGCGCGGGGTGGAGGAGAAGATCAAGCCCAACGGCGAACGGCTTCGCGAATTTCGGGATTCAAACCTCGACTCACTCGAATTCCGGCTGTTTTCCGAAGAGCCGATCTACGACGATTTCGAGCAGGTAAAGCTTGTCGATTCCCTTACCTGGATGGTGAAACAACTCGGCTATTCATCCCCTTTGGTCCGGAAGGTTCTGGCCGGCAAGTCGCCGGAACAGCGGGCGTTTGAACTGGTTTCCGAAAGCGGGCTGAAAGATGTGGCTGCTCGGAAAAAGCTTTATGCCGGTAATTCAATCGATCTGGAGGCCGCCAGTGATCCCATGATAGAACTGGCAAGGGTGATTGATCCCGATGCCAGGGCATTGCGAAAGATAATCGAGACACAGAATGAGATTAAGCATCAGGCCCATGCCAGGATTTCCGAGGCCGGATTTGCCTTCGAGGAAACCGATTCGTATCCCGATGCCACGTTCACGCTGCGTCTTGCATTCGGACCGGTCAAAGGCTACCGGGAAAATGGACAGGTAATTCCTTATCAAACGACCCTTGCCGGTCTATACGAACGGGCAGCGGCACACAATTACAAGCCGCCCTTCGATCTGACCCGGCGATGGACTGACCGAAAAAACAGACTCGACCTGCGGACTCCGTTTAATTTCGTCTCTACAGCCGACATTATCGGCGGTAATTCGGGAAGCCCCGTCGTGAACCGCCGGGGGGATTTTGTCGGTATTATTTTCGACGGCAATATCCAGTCTCTGGTCCTCGATTTCGCCTATACGGACACCCAGGCACGGGCCGTATCCGTCAATTCTCAAGCAATCATGGAGGCCCTGCGGAAGGTTTATGACGCCTCCGGACTGGTTGATGAAATTGTCGGGAAAAAGTGATGATGAAACACCCTGGCAGTGGCATCCCGCGGACCAGGAATCCGGGGGATGACGGAAGCGTTTGAAAAGCGCCGGGAGGAGCGACCATGGACAGCCTTTGAAGCTGCTTGAAAAGATATATACCGAAGGATTGTACGGTATTGCTTCCGATGAAGAGAATGCAACCCGATGGTGTAATCTGAAGACTGCTTATGCCGCCGGTCTGGATGGCGAATGGGAAGGATCCGTAGACATGGGAGAAGATGCCAAGCTCATGGTGTTTACCTATCAGTTCAAGACAGAGGGTGAAAGGCTAACCGGGTCGAGCAATGGATACGGCGGCATCGGATACGGAGAAGGGCAAAAATGGATACAGAATGGCAGAATCGACGGGAACGATTTCTCCTTCACGCTTAACGCACAATTCGGCGCGGCGGAGATTGTCTACACCGGTATATTCTGGGGCGACCGGATAGAGCTGTCGTATACAACCAAAGCGAGCGGCCACAGATCTTCACACACAAGGTCCCTCAATAACCGTTTCAGTGATTCCGACGATATCGAAAACCCGACATTTACATTGACAGCCAGGCGGGTTGAATGAGGTAATTATGCGGGAAGTGGACAAAAGCAAAGGCACCGTAAAAACATTATTTTTCATTTGACCCCTTATGGCCATGAGAACCCTACCGTTTCCGAAAATAGTGTGGTAGTCGTGCCGGAGGGGTTTCGTTTCGATGCTTAAGGGCCGCGGAAAATAAGTTTTGTCCAAACGGGTTCGTCTCTGACTCCTCAAAGAGAGAAAATAAAATTATGGGGAAATTTTTTACAGGCGCCCTGGGAAGACGCACGTCAGCTTATTGTCATCGGCGCCATTGTATGCATGCGATAGTACTTTTCTTCACGTTAGCGTAAAGCCGCCTGATACCAGGCTTCGAGAAGCCCCACATCAGGGAAGCGTTGTGGGTTTCTGGGATCGACACGCAAGGTTCGCAATGAATACAACATATTGTCGAGCATGTGGCGACCGTCTGCGTTTGGTGTCCCGATATTTGGTGTCGTTTTAAGCGCAACCCAGCATAGGGTGCTGAAAAACGATCCGTAGCTATGTCTGGTGCCGCCCCTCTTATAAATCTCGATGGCAGGTGGTTCGTCGGCAACACCGATTCCTCGAGCGACGCGCTTGACCAATGGCGGCAGTGAATCAAGGAAAAATGCAGCAGAAGTGATGGATAGTTTCTGCACAAGCGCTTCAGCCGACTCCAAATCGTACAAATAGCAGACGATGGTGTCGAGTCGCGTGGAGCCGGGGCCGGCTGTCTTGGCTTCCCATAGTCCCCTGTTCGTTCTAAATTGGCCGATAATCACCCCCATGAGCCCGATGCTTGCCGCATAGTTGATTGCGTGGACGTATATACGATTGCGGATTGTCTTTGCCGGACTGGGTGAAGAGAGCACATGGAAAAAATCTGTCCAGAGATCCCGACCGTTGACCAAGATGGCAGCATCGTTGAATTCAGATAAGGCAACACGAAAATGCTGCGAGTGGATTGGGTATTCTCGGGCAGCAGTCCGCAAACCGCGGATGAAGGATATAAGTCGTTCCTCGTTGTAACGTTGTGCCCGTTCTACTCCCGAATAGAGGGCGTAAATATCACCGACACCTGTGTTAAAATCCCTTAAGTTGATATGATCACGCTCGCGCCACACGTGTCCTATGAATGAGCCGAGTTCTGGGCCGAAGTCGCTAAGGCGCTCTTGAAAAGGTCGGAACTGATCGATTGGTGGCATTGTTGTTACCCCCTTGCGATGCAGTTTATATGATAAGAGTGAAAAGCCCAAAAGTTGCTTTTCAATTGAAACCACATAGCATTATCGGCACAGTATGTCAATATTTAAGCGCTTGCTGAAGCTTGCTGAAAACCATCTCAAAGAAAACTTTTTTGAGATGGTTTGTAATAAACCTCTTTTAAACTGCCGGAAAAAGACAGGTTTCCCGGCATCAGCACAACGACTTTTTTCTTGGCATTGGCTCTAATTGCGATAGTATCAATTACAGTTGTAATCAAAAAACGGAGCGAGCAAGCTCTGTCATTAAGATGATAGCGCTTCATCGCTTATTCCCCTAATAATCATCTAAACGTTCGAGATTTTCCAAGTCGGTCGCAGTAGCCTTAACAGTTCGTATCTTAAAACAGAGAACAGCGGGATACCTTTTCAAATTTCCCGAGTGGGTTCAGGAATACCGATCTCGACAGTATGATCAAGGAAAAAGGATGTAACAGTTTGTATCTGCGCGGCCTGTTCGCGACGGGTTGTGTTCTGACAACCTATTCCGGGGCCGCCGAGAGAGGATACAATACATTTATGGTAGAAGATGCGCTGATAAGCCAAAACCATTCGCGAACAAAAGTAATTGAAGAAATCTCAAATTCAGTTAATATTCAAACATTGTTGTTCATGGTGGACCATATCGTGAAACCGGTGGGCAAAAAGGGGGCATAAGCCCCGGTGTTGCCGTAAAAGATGGAGAAGATCTTGTAAAAGAAGTGACAACAGATCCGATCCGGAGGGAAAAATTGAATCCGCATGAAAATAAGTTATTCCGAAATATCGAAAACCTATGACAAGCACCGTTCTTATACGGAACAGCATATGGAACCGCTGATACGATTTGCGGATTTAAAAGACGGCATGAAGATACTGGATGTCGGGTGCGGGACCGGGAATCTTGCCGCAACGTTAAAGGAGCATATTGATATAGAAAGTGTCGGTATCGATATTTCCTTTAAAATGCTCCAGAAAGCCAGGGCCAAAACCCTGAATGTTCTCTGTGCCAATGTCGATTTCGGGCTGCCGTTTGATGACCGGACCTTCGATGCCGTCATTGGATCCTATTTCCTTCATTACATCAAAAATATAGTGGCATTAATTGAAGATTGTTTCCGCATTCTGAAAGATGGCAGCCGACTTGTCTTCCTGACATCCAGTCATGACCAGATCGAGCAGTTGCATCCCGTAATCAGAGAGTTTTTTCCCTCCCTGGTCGAGCGTGACAAAGAGCGGTTCCCGGATATACCGGAACTGGATAATTGCTTCAAAACATCAGGTTTTAACAGCGTAAGGCATGAAGAACTCACAATAGACAGAATTCCAATCGATATGACTTACCTTGAAAAAGTAAAGAACAGGTTTGTCTCCACATTTTTCCTGTTACCCGAAGCGGAGTTCAACGAGGGGGTGAAAAAACTGGAATCGTTTATCTCCGGCAATCAAACGCCTATATACAGGGAGTGGCGGGGGACTATGGTCTGCGGAGAAAAACCATAGCCGGTTTCAATGCCTGATAACACTCCCCTTGGTTCGCCCGAACGGTAGCCAGAGTTCGATACCGGCGCGGAAATCTTCATCCGCCTGATTCCGGTACTGGGAAGCATCTACCCTCGAAAAGTATTCAACTTTCAGATATTCGGCGTAGATATTGAAAGAAGCGCCCTCCAGCGCCTTGAAGTTGCCAAAAGAGAACCGAAAGCCCGGCCCGTACTGGATGTGATTCAGCCATGAGGCCTCATTCCACGGTTCACTGCCGAAATCATATGTCAAATCGGCCGTCAGGTATGGTTGTACGGAGAAGGTGCCAAACCGCCATTCCAGACCAAACTTGGGCTGGAAGACAAAAATGTAGAAGTCATCGCAATTATCGCTCTGAAAATTGGTGGTGCTGTAGGCCCATTCGCTCCAGGCTTCAGCCCACAGGTAAAAAGATCCGAATTTCCTGCTGTCCATGGATAACCACGCACTGAATCCCGTTCTCCAGTTTTCCGTGGGGACTCCGTCGGCAACGGGATCATCGGCGCCGTTCCAGGAATCCTCCATAATGAGATATTCCGTAAAGAACGCGAGATTGATGTTGTTAAAAAACAGGGCGCGATTGTTCCTGTTTTCATTCTCCGCGTATTCGTATTTGAGACGGCCCCCGATACCGTATTTCGTATGGTTGTTCCAGTAGAACTTGTTATATGTGCGGGAGCCGAAATCTTCATTCAGATCAAAGGCCAGATAGGGATCAAAAAACAGACGCTCGCCGATATCGAACCGCCCGCCCGCTTTCGTGGAGAAATTGGCGATATAAAAGTCTTCCTGTTTATCCGGTTCCCGGTCGCTGGAAAAGTTGGTTTTTCGATATGCCGTGTCACCCCATATTTCAGCCCAGGACCACTCCTGGTTCATCTCTCCGGCCACTGAGACGTCAGGGGCCAGAAGCAAGATGGAAGCGAACAATATAAAAAGCCATTCAAGTTTTCGTATTTTCATAATAATCCCCTTTCAAGAAACAAGCACGACCATAAATCACATGATCTTTTGAAAATAGATGCTTTTTATCCTGATATCCCCTTCGGGGGAATCCCATCCGGCATCGAACTGGATCCCCCGAATACGATTCGCATCAAAAGAGCTTTCGCCATCGGCCGTGTGAAGGGTTCCGGGCTCGATCCTATTGGAGACGAAATCGAATCCGAATTCCATGAGAGGAATCACGACCCGGTTCAGGTTTTCCACCAGAGGTTCCAGAAAGTGTCCCGACTCGACCAGGCGGGTGCTTTCGTCAGCATAATCGATAAATTTGACCTGTGGCGACGGATTACCGGTATAGGTGCCGGTATACTCGACCACCAACGCATGCGATTCAACGAAAGCGGTATCAAAACGGTTTACGGGCAACTCATCCAGCATCCATCCGCAAAAAGCAGCCGTCTTGTCATGCCAGATCCAGTGAATCTCCTTGCCATCCAGCCTTATCTGTTGTCGGGCACTGTCCGAACTGCACTGAATTGGAAACAGCGTTTTTATTTGCCGGGGGGAAAAGATCGAAATCGTTTCGGAAACGGCTGGTTGTGATACGGGCATTGTCTCCGCTGTCTCCAGTTCCTGCTTTTGAAAAAAAATACTGAATATCGCTATCAGCCCGGCGAGTATCCCCCCCACAAGGATGAGTGGCAGCAGGACGGGATATTTCCGCTCCTGGGCACTCTGTTCCGTTTGAGATGTGGTAACGGCCGTCGAAGCAGTCTGTCGCCTGTTCTGCCCGGCGATTTCGGTCCGGGTCCCGCGCGGTTCGGCCATTGGCCCCGACAGGTTTGCATTGTACGGCTCAAAGAGTTCAATCGGTGTTTCGTTTTTTTTCAGGTAATAACAGCCATGATCCTTCCATGAAACACGACTCCTCGACACCCAATCCGAAGCATCGTTATAGACGGACTTCGTCACCAGGATATGCCCGCCCTCGGCCATGGATTCCGCCCGGGAGGCCCAGTCCACATGCCTTCCGAACATATCCCCCTGAACACCGCCGGCTCGCTCTATACGGACCTGCCCCATATCCAGGCCGATACGCAACCGGATATAGGGATGCCCCAGATATGCTTCCTGAATGTCGAGGGAACGCTCCACAGCCGTGGTGGGCTCGGAAAATACGGCCAGCATTCCGTCGCCCGTCGATTTGATGACCTCTCCGGCGCCCTCCCGAGTGATGATTTCCGTAAGCAGCTGGTCATGTTCCCGTCTCAGTTTCTGGAACGCCTCCTCACCCAGCTGTTGGGACAGCTTCTGTTTCAATACCGAGGAACCCTGCATGTCATCAAAAAAAATGACCAGAACCGAGGTCCTCCGCCGCGAGGCATATGCCTCTATTTTGTCTATCTCTACCTGTGAGATCTCGAAAGACGAATGTATCTCTTTTGGGGTCGATTCCATAATAAAAACCGTTCGTAAAATTGAAGCGAGGATTTGATTGTAAAATATTTCGGTGTCGTTGACCGATCAGATAGTGGTCTTTTTTAAAGGCAACATAACCCTTTTGGGCAGAAAACGAAAGGCTTTTGGGGGAAATTTCCGGGTTTTACGAACTGCCGCTTTTAATCAGAACGTCAGGGATGTTTTGTGTCCTATTCTGCATGTTTAGAGAGATAGGGCTCTTAGAATGACAGGGCCTGTTTCTCTATCAATTTCAAACTGGTGGAAAGATCCGGCACATCATCATTTCGTTGGGGATTAAATCGGGCGGCAACTTTTTCAGCTTCAACCGGGTTGTCGCGGCTTGGTTCCATATTGCCGGTCGCTCTGTTCTGCCGAGTGCTTGATGTGTAAAAATCGTTTACGGATTTCATATGCAAATCATCAGGGGCTTCGGGTACGCTGAACTGATATGGCGCCGCCAGCGTTATCATGTCGGATTCATTCCCCAGTTCATCTACCGCTGTAATGCCAAATGTGATTGGGCCTGATTTCGGTTTGAAAGAAGCGACATCATCGGGCAGTACTATTTCAGAAACATTCCCGAGCATTTCACAGTTCGAGTCATAATCCGGAAGACTGCCTTCGGACCAGTAGAGCTTGTATCCGACTACCTGGGATGAGTCGGATGCTTTCCAGCAAAGCTTTCGTTTTTTCAGTTTGGCCATTTCAGAAGTTCTCCATCCACATGAGTTGGCGGTCTTCGATGCCGTCGTGTCCCATTGAATAATTATCCGAATAACTATCTGAATAATTATATGAATAATTATCGCGGGCTGCCGGTTTGTCCACTGTTTCTGTATGTTTGATGTCATCGTGGCGCTGATCGATTCCATCGCAGAGTTGTTCGATCTCATCGCAGAGCTGTTCGATTTCAAAAGCAGCCTTGCTATTGGGGGCGTATTGCATTACCGAGACACCGGAGGTCATGGCGTCAATAAACGCAACTCTCTGGCACAGCTCGGTGTTCAGCACTTCCGCATCGAATTTCTCCACAGCCTCCCGTGCGTCGCGCCCCACCCTTGTTCCTTGAATTTTTCGATTGATCAGGAGCCTGACTTCCATCCCCGGTCTTTCGGATTGAATCTCTTCGATCATTTCCAGGGTGCTTTGACAGGACCAGAGGTCAAGGGGGCTCGGGCTGAGTGGAATAATTGTGAGATTGGATATCGACAGAATCGACTCCGTGATATCGCCGATGGCAGGCGGCGCGTCGATGATTATATATTCATAATTTTTCGACAGCTCCTGAATGTCTACTTTAAGTATCGGCTCGGGATAGTGCAAAATCTCGAAAGCGTTGTTACCTTCAACGGCGTGCCATTGAATCGCGCTGCCCTGGGGGTCTGCATCGATGTATAGCAGGTTTTTGTTTCTTCTTATCAAACTTGTCGCGATATTAATTGCAGTAGTGGTTTTTCCGACACCACCTTTCTGGTTCAAGAAACCGATGATCATTACAGGCCTCCTCATGCGCAGAGCAACAAAAGTTAAGTAGCGAAGCGTTCGTTATATCAATATTCAATCGAACTCTCAGGGCGAAGTACACCAGCCAAATCGGTATGCTTATTTGATTAACGAGATCCTTTAACACCCCGTTTGGCCAATGTCAATAAGAAAACACATTATATTGTAGTGTTGCATTCTTTTCTGAGTACATATAGTGGCTATAATAGTGTTTTTGGAACAGGTTATCAAAAAGATCAAAACATGAGTGCCTAAAGTGCCAAGAATGCTCTAAAGTGCCTATAGTTCAGGAGTCGTTTCACTCCGCCTTTTTTAACGAAAGGAAGAAGAGGGTTCTTAGGCACTATATGCACTTTAGCGCACTTTAGGCACTTGCCTGCACCAATACATTTTATATTGAGCAATCAGCATCAACTTCCAAATTACTTGCGAACAACTCGAATTGCCCCGTACGCACACCTTGACAACTTATCGAAATCCTGACATATAATTTCTATGAACGATATCACGTAACTGTATGAAAACGGGGTCGGTATGGCAGAAGGAAACAATAGTCAAAACCAGGAAGCAGAAGAAACGGCCGAAGCTGCTGAAGAATCCCTTTCGTTAAAAGAGACGCTTGTGATCCTTCTGAAGTCTTCCCGCGCATTCTGGCAGGTTAACATCGTGAATTTCGGTGACGGCATCGCCTATTTCGGCATCCTCACCCTGCTCACCCTGTTTATCAGCAATCGGGTGGGATTCTCCGATAACATGACCCATATCAGCGTATCGTTTTTTATGGGGATGGTGACGCTTTTTATGCTGTTCGGCGGTTTCATTTCCGACAGATTCGGTGTCCGCCACGCCTTCAGTATCAGCCTTCTCCTCCTGGCTGTCGGCAGGGTCATGCTGGTGGGAAGCCCCGGGATGGGGAGTGCCGCTGGATTGATGCTCTGGTCTTCCCTGTTCATCATGGCCTTCGGGGAGGGGATTATCCAACCCGCCCTTTATGCCGGTGTGAAAGAGTTTACCGATCCCCGCACCGCAACAATCGGATACAGTGTCCTCTACGCGATCATGAACCTCGGTATTTTCGCGGAAACTTTCATCAGCCCGTTCATCCGTGAAAGATCGGAAATGGAAGGGGTGTATTGGGTGATGATCGCCTTCACCGTATTCATGCTCGTGGTGAATGCGTTCGGGTTTACGAAGAAAATCGAAGAACGGGACAGAGTTGTAACGCCGGAAGCATACAAAGAGAAAGATACCCGCCCGCTCTGGGAAAAGATGAAGGACTTGCCTTTCCTGAACGTGCGGTTTCTGTTTTTCATTTTTATCCTGTTGCCGGTACGGACGCTCTTTGCCCATCAATGGCTTACCCTGCCGCAATACATGGAACGCTGCTACTCCCCTGCGGTTTTCGCCAGGTATGAATGGTTCCAGGGGGTCAATCCGTTGGTTATCATCGTTTTCGTGCCTGTATTTGCCGCCCTGACGCGAAAGGTCAGTGTGATTAAGATGATGATTATCGGAACGGCTGTTTCAGCACTGACGACCTTTATCCTTGTTTCCGGGCCAAGTCTGCCGGCATTGATATTCTATGTGGTCGTCTTCAGTCTTGGGGAGGCATTATGGTCCAGCCGGTTTCTCGAGTATGTCGCCGATCTTGCCCCGGTGGGCAAGGTCGGTGCGTATATGGGACTGGCCGGCATTCCCTGGTTTCTCGCGAAAATGACAACCGGACTCTACTCCGGCAGAATGCTCGAACGGTTTGTTCCGGTAACTGGTCCGGTAAACAGCGAAACCATGTGGCTGATCTATGCGTTGATTGCCTGTATCAGCCCGATCGGTTTGATTCTTGGTGCTAAATGGGTGAACAAGGGGGTGCCGCAGAAGTCTTGAATAATTTATTATCGAATTCCTTAAACTAATTTGTGAATGTCAGGTAGGTGCGATATAAAATCATACCGTTAAATTAGGACAGGGAGTGTGTACTATGAAACACCTAATCGGAGTTTTTTTTATGTCTATTTTATTGTTTGCAGCCACAGGTGCAACCGCGGGAGATACAGGGAAAACCCGTGATCAGATCGAGAGTAAATATAAATGGGATTTGACGCATCTCTTCAAGTCCGATGAGGACTGGAAAGCCGGTAAAGCGGAATTGGAGGGAATGATCGGTGAAATTGAAAAATTCAAGGGGAAACTCGGGACTTCCGCCGATCAGCTTTATGCGTGCCTTGAGTTGAATTCCGATATCTGGAAGAAATACGCCCTGCTCTCCGGATATGCGTCAAAATTATCGGACCAGGATACACGCGAACCGGTCCCCATGGGCATGGCACAGGAAATTGGTCAGGTGGGCACAAAACTCAGCGCCGCTTCATCGTATATCGATCCGGAAATCTTAGCGATTGAAGCCGAAACCATCGAAAAATTTTTAAAAGAGAAACCGGAACTGGAAGAATACGCGCATTATATAGATGACATTCAGCGTTTGAAACCGCATACCCGCTCCGCGGAAGTTGAAGCGGTGATTTCCCAGGCCGGCCTGATGAGCGGTACGCCCAATGATATCTACGGTATCTTCAAGAATGCCGACATGCCGAGACCCGAAGTCGAACTTGCCGGGGGTGAAAAAGTGCGTCTGGATGATGCCGCGTATACACTTTACCGCGCCAGTGATGACCGGGATCTGCGCATCAAGGTGTTTGAAGATTTCTTCGGCACGTATAGACAGTACGAAAGATCCTTTGGAACCCAGCTCTACAGCCAGGTCAAGCGTGATATTTTCTATAAAAATGTACGTAATTATGGATCTTCTCTTGAAAGTGCATTGAATGCCAATAACATACCCGTATCCGTATACAAAAACCTGATTACCAGCGTTCATGAAAATCTGGCAACCCTGCATCGGTATCTGATGTTGCGCAAAAAAATGCTCGGCGTGGATGAACTGCACTATTACGATATGTATCCATCCATAGTAAAAGAAGTAGAGTTGAACTATACCATTGAACAGGCACGGGATGTGGTAAAAAATGCGCTGCAACCCCTGGGCGGTGATTATATTGCAACCCTGGATGAAGCCTTCGATAACCGCTGGATCGATATGTTCCCCACCACCGGAAAACGTTCCGGTGCTTATTCGTCCGGAGGCGCCTATGATGTCCACCCCTATATTCTGTTGAATTATAACGGTCAGTATGACGATGTCAGTACGATGGCGCACGAACTCGGTCACACCATGCATAGCTATTATTCAAATAAAAATCAGACATATATCAATTCGAATTATCCAATTTTCCTGGCTGAAGTCGCTTCCACTTGTAATGAAGCACTTTTAATCGATTACGTTCTCGGACAGATTGATGATCCGCAAAAGCGTTTATCGATACTGGGGAGCCAGCTGGAGACATTCAGAACAACACTGTTCCGCCAGACCCAGTTCGCTGAATTTGAATTGAAGATTCATGAGCTGGCTGAAAAAGGCGAGGCGTTGACCGGGGAAAAACTGACCCGGATATATCTGGATATTCTCAAGACCTATTATGGCCATGAAAAAGGGGTTACTGTAATTGACGATCTTTACGGTATTGAATGGGCATACATTCCCCATTTCTATTACAATTTTTATGTATTCCAGTATTCGACATCACTGTGCGCTTCGACAGCGGTTTCCGAAAAAATTCTGGATGAAAATACCGGCATGCGTGAAAAATTTGTAAAGGAGTTCCTGAGCGCCGGTTGTTCGGACTATGCGATTCCCATCCTGAAAAATATCGGCGTGGATATGACAACGACCGAACCTTATGAGATCGCTTTTGCAAAAATGAATAAAATTATGGATGAGATTGAAGCCCTCTTGTCCGGAAAATAAATTTGAGGTTTTTATTCCCGTATGAGCCAGACGATATTTACAATAATAGTCGTAATTATAATCTTCAATTATTTATTGGAGAGGTTTCTCGATTATAAAAATTCAACACTCTGGTCGAATGAGCTGCCTGAGGAATTAAAAGGCATATATGACGCCGAAAAATACAGACAGTCCCAGGCGTATAAAAGAGCGAATGACAGATTGTCCCTGGTGATGAGCACGGTCAGCTTGGTTGTAATACTCCTGATGCTTTTTTTTCAGGGGTTTGCATATGTAGATGATATCGCCCGAATGGTAAGCCGGAATCCGATTATACTGGCATTACTTTTTTTCGGTATTTTAATGCTTGCTTCCGACATAATAGACACTCCGTTCAGTGCGTATGATATTTTCGTGATTGAAGAGAAGTACGGATTCAATAAAACGACCCTCGGCACGTTTATATCCGATAAATTAAAAGGGTGGTTGATTGCCGCGGTGATAGGCGGTGGATTATTGTCTTTAATCGTATGGTTTTTTGGAATCACAAAAGAAAATTTCTGGATTTATGCCTGGGGCGCCGTCGCGATTTTTTCAATTTTCATGAATATGTTTTATTCGACGCTGATTGTCCCCCTGTTCAATAAGCAGACGCCGTTGGAAGAGGAAGAATTGCGTGATGCAATCGAGCAGTTGGCGGAGAAGGCCGGGTTTAAACTCAAAGATATATTCGTGCTCGATTCTTCCAAACGGTCGACAAAAGCGAATGCATATTTTATAGGATTCGGCCCCAAAAAAAGAATCGTACTTTATGACACGTTGATCGATGATCTGGAAACTGATGAGATCGTTGCCGTTTTGGCCCATGAAATCGGGCACTACAAGAAGAAACATGGTATTTGGGGCTTGATTATCTCCATCCTGCAAGCCGGCGTGACGTTCTATATCTTATCCATTCTTATCAATAACCCGATACTGTCCGAAGCGCTGGGCGCAAAAGTGCCCAGTTTTCATATCGGGCTTGTCACATTCGGAATTCTTTACAGCCCGATTTCCACTATACTTGGACTGGGGATGAATATCTTTGCAAGGCGTAACGAGTATCAGGCGGATGAATTCGTCAAGTCTTTCAATTATGAGGATAAATTGATTTCCGCGTTGAAAAAGCTGTCCGTCAATACGTTGAGTAATCTTACGCCCCACCCGTTGTATGTGTTTTTTAATTATTCGCACCCGACATTGCTGCAGAGAATTAAGGCAATAAAGAGTTGATAAGAAGAAAGGAGCACGACACATGCGCATTGTGATTGCACTTGCGACCGCCCTGATGCTTGCGTTTGCGGGCTGTGGAGACAAAGGGCAACCGACCGCCGGGAAATCCGCAACCGGTGAGTCAGAAGAGGTGAGTGAAATGACGGCATTGCTGGCCAAGTTTGCACCTACGGAGATCGGCGTCGAAGATAACAGGATTCCGGAAAAGCACCGCGGTGTGATCAAAAAACTGGTGGCGACGGCCATGATCCTCGATGATCTGTTCCTGCTTCAGGTCGACGGCCGCAACAAGACCTGGCGGGCCGAGATTGCCGGGACCCCCGGGCTTGGGACGACCCTGGCCGTGTTCGACATCATGTACGGCCCATGGAACCGGCTCGACCATAACAAGCCCTTCTGGGGCAGCGTGGAGAAGCCCAGGGGCGCCAACTACTACCCTCTTGACATGACGAAGGAAGCGTTCGAACAGTGGATTGCGGATCATCCCGGTCAGAAAGAGGCGTTTACCGGATACTTCACCCGGATCGAACGTGGTGAAGACGGGCTCAAGGCCGTGCCTTACGCTGAAGCCTATAAAGACCATCTCGAACCTGCGGCAAGGCTTCTGGATGAGGCGGCCGAACTGGCAGAAGACAGCCGGCTGAAGAGATACCTCACGTCCCGGGCAGCCGCATTCCGGTCCAACGAGTATCGCCAGAGCGATATGGACTGGATGGATCTCGGTGACGGCGATATCGAGGTCGTGATCGGCCCCTATGAGGTCTACGAGGACGAGCTGTTCGGCTACAAGGCCGCGTTCGAGGCGTTCATTACGATCCGTGACCCGGGCGACTCGGCCGAACTCGAGAAGATAAAGTCTTATATCCCGGACATGGAGAAGTTCCTGCCGATTCCGGACGAGTACAAGAACCTGGACCGCGGCGCCGAATCCCCGATTTCGGTGGTCGATGTGCTGTTTACCGCCGGTGATACCCGGGCGGGCGTCCAGACCCTGGCCTTCAACCTGCCCAACGACGAGGTGGTGCGCGAAAAGAAGGGGTCGAAGAAAGTAATGCTCAAGAACGTATCCCGCGCCAAATACGATCAGATCCTGATTCCGATCGCCAGGCGGCTGATCGACGAGGAACAGGTCGGGAACGTCTCTTTCAAAGCGTTTTTCAACCACACCCTGGTCCACGAGACCGCCCACGGTTTGGGGCCGGGCAAAATAACTGTCGAGAGAGACGGCGGGAAGGTCGAAACCAGCGTCAACGCCGAACTCAAGGAACTCTATCCGGTGATCGAGGAGGCCAAGGCCGATACGCTGGGCATGTACCTCAACTACATGCTCATTGATAAAGGCATGCACCCCCCGGAGTTCGTTCAGAACGTCTACGCCTCGTTCCTGGGCGGCTTTTTCCGCTCGGTACGCTTCGGCGCCGGCGAAGCCCACGGTAAGGCGAACCTGATCCAGTTCAATTACCTGGCCGAAAAAGGCGCAGTCGTACGCGGCGACAACGGCAAGTACGCCTATGTGGCCGACAGGATGCCCGAAGCGGTCAAATCATTGGCCCACGACCTGCTGATGATCGAAGCTCTCGGCGACTACGAGGGGGCCGGGGCGTTCGTCGAGAAATACGGCGAGATGGATGCGGAGATGAAGGCGGCCCTTGAAAGCCTGTCGGACATCCCCACCGACATCCGGCCTTCATTCCCGATCGAGAAGCAGATGGCCTCCTGGTAGAATTTGCGGGTCTGCACCCATATCAGACCGATCCGGCGTATCAGTAGATATCTGTTCAATGAGACAGGAGTGTTCGAGGACACATGGGCAACCGCGAAAAAGAGAAACTCGGTTACTGGGAAATTACGGCCATAGGTGTTGGCGGCATGGTCGGCGGCGGTATTTTCGCCGTTCTCGGGCTTTCGGTGGAGCTGACCGGCGGCGGATCGCCGCTCGCCTTTCTGATCGCGGGGATTGTCGCCCTTGTCACCTCCTATTCCTACGCGCGACTTTCGGTGACCTTTCCGAGTCAGGGGGGGACGGTGGCGTTCCTGGACCGGGCGTTTGGTTCAAATCTGCTGACAGGCAGCGCGAACATTCTGCTCTGGATAAGCTATATCGTCATGTTGTCGCTTTATGCATACGCTTTTGGAAGTTACGGGGCATCCTTCTTTCCCGAGGGCTTACAACCGTTATGGAAGCACATTCTGATAACGGGCAGTGTCGTCGGTATCACAGGTTTGAACCTGTTGAACGCCAGGCTGATCGGCGAAGCGGAGGACTGGATTGTACTTCTCAAACTGGTGATCCTGCTCCTCTTCATTGCGGTGGGGGCCTGGGGCGTTGACGGTGACCGCCTGGCGCCGTCGACATGGTCATCCCCTTCGAGCCTCATTGCGGGCGGAATGATCATCTTCCTTGCCTACGAGGGATTCGAGCTGATCTCCAATACCGCACAGGATGTTCGGAAGGCGCCAAAAACATTGCCCCGCGCGTTCTATTCGAGTGTCGGTTTCGTGATAGTTCTCTATATCCTTGTCGCGGTGGTTACGGTTGGAACGCTGCCGGTCGACACTATTGTAAATGCCAAGGACTACGCACTGGCCGAGGCGGCCCGGCCTTCCTTTGGGCAAGCGGGCTTCATCCTGATCGCGGTCGCGGCGATGCTCTCGACGGCCTCTGCCATCAATGCAACGGTTTATGGTGCGGCCCGTTTAAGTTATGTTATTGCAAAAGACGGGGAACTTCCGGGCATATTGAAGAGAAAGACCTGGGGAAAGCCCATAGAAGGGCTGTTGATCACATCGGGAGTTACCATTGTGCTTGCCAATTCGATCGATCTCTCCAATATGTCGACGATGGGCAGTGCCGGCTTTCTACTGGTATTCGCGGCGGTCAATGGCGCCAATGTGCTGCTTGCGGAGAGCACGAAGAGCATGCGGTCGATCTCGCTGGCCGGTGTCGTGCTCTGTCTCGGTGCGTTGGGAAGTCTGATCTGGCAGACCGCAAACAGTGCGCCCGGAGAGCTCTGGTTCCTGTTCGTGATGGTTGGCGCAGCTTTTTTCATCGAACTTGCCTTTCGCTTTTTTACGGGACGGCCGATGAACCTTTCAACAGCCGAAACGAAGTATGACGTCGATGTGCGGAAGGAGTTGCGATGAGCTTTGACAGAAACGAATACCTCCAATGGTACGTTCCCCGGATGGGCAGCGGGAAGGACGCCATTAACCTTCATTCGAGCGGCGTCGCGTGGCTTGACGCGAGCGAGGTTGAACCGGCGGCCGGGAAGCATTCGACAATGGTGTCGAGGTTCGAGGAGGGGTTGGCGGCCTGGCTCGGTATAAATCCCGACGAGGTCTGCTTCACTCCCGGCGCCACCGGCGGGACATTGCTGGCGTTGCTCACTTTTGCGGAGAGGGGAAGCGAGCTGATCGTCGAGTCGCCCATCTATGAACCGATGCGCAAGCAGGCGGAGCGGCTGAATTCCGTGCGGCGGTTTACGAGATGTCGGGAAGAGGGATGGAAAATTCCGCTGGATGAAATCGCGGGGATGATGACCGATACGACCTCGGTGGTGATGATTACCGAGCCGTCGAACCCGAGCGGGACCTTTTGCGATCGCTCGGAAATCCTGGCGCTTGCGGAAATGGCTGCGCACAATGGCGCGATTCTCCTGATCAACGAGGTATACAGGTGCTTTGGGGAGAGACCTTCGTTTCACGGCGAGGCGGAAAACATTGTCGTGGTCTCCAGTTTCTCGAAGCTCTTCGGGACATACGGGCTGCGTCTCGGATGGCTTTCCGGTGCGGCTGGGCTCATGCAGCGGGCCAGGCGCGCACACATGAACATGGGGATGGGTACCCAGACCGCAGCCGCTTACGGAATCAGTGTGCTCGGGCAGGCTGAAACGCTGGGAGCCCAGGCGCGCGACGTTTCCGCCGCGGGCGTCGGTACCGTGGAGAAGTGGGTTGAATCCACGCCGGAAATCGATTGGACCAAACCCATGGGGCCGGGATTCGCATGCGTGACCCTTCCAGACGCGCGTCGCGACGATATCGGATTCGCTGAAGGGCTTCTCAATGACTTCGGCGTTCTCGTCATTCCCGGAACCTACTTCGAAGTTCCCGGTACCATGCGTTTGAGCTGGCTGCAGTCCGGTAATAGGCTGGACGAGGGCCTGGGGCTTATCGCGAAAGCATTGGAAAAATAGCTGCTGTTCCCGCCGAATTCAACTTTCCGGCCTAGGCGCCGATAAGTATGGAAGATTCTAATAGGGGTATTTCCGTTTTTTATCCCCTGAGCCCTTGCCTGTTTGAATTCTTGAGTTGCTGAAGCTTTATACATAACCATTGAAACGGAGCGTGTTGATGACACTTTCATTGAACCGGAAAATGTTTGGAATGGGTGTGTTGGTTTTTTTCACTGTTGCGGTAATGTTAGGGATTTCCGAATACACGTCCGGGGTCTTACGTTCTTCAATGGAGAAGTCTAATAAGGCCAATGAAAGCATTAACTTTCACACGAATCAACTTGACCTTATCAACCGCTATTTGCTCAACTTGTCACAATTCAAGCTGGCAGCCATGGATGCCATCAAGGACAGAAAAGCCGGAGATGTAGACGATGCAGTGGCGATGAAAATCGACGGCAGTTCTTCCTTTTTGACGGAAAATCTTACCGAACTTGAAAAAGCAATGGGCGCCGATGCGGATAAAGCAGCGTTCGAACGTTTAGCGGACGACCTCAACGTGTTTGTTAAACGGGTTACGGAAGATCTGGTGTCGGAAATAGAGACCAGTGCAACAAAAGTGACTGCGATAGACACTGCTTTCGATTCCATCGATGACCTTCTGGACGGATACGGGGGCAATCTGGAAGAGGCGCTCATTACCATCGAAGCGTCATTTTTTGACCGGGACGAAACGGACGGGCTGGATATCATGAACGGGATGTTCGGCTCAAATCTCCGGCTCATGCTGACTGCCATGAGTGCCATTATTGACAAGGATGAGGGCAAAATCGCCGATGCCAGAATGCAGACCATCGAAAGATCCCTTCAGGCGCTCAATGGCGACATTAGAATTGTTTCCCGCTATACGACCACCTCGGAAGAGAGAAAAGCAATTAATGCCGCCAAAGAGAATCTGACGAAGCTCTCTTCGGCCATTAAAGTGGACCTTGTAAATCTCATCGGGAAGAGCGTGGCGGAGAAGAGAGAAATCGAGACATTTTTTGAGGCATTCGATAACGAACTGGATGAACGCGCGAATTCGATTGAAAAGCCTCTGGAGAAAATGGCGGGAGAACTCTCCGTACAAATGGAAAAGGCACAGGAGACGATGCGGTTTGTCAAACAGGAAGTCGATGCGGTTCTTAAGCGCGCCAAGTACATGAGCCTGACACTTTCCATTATTTTACTGGCTGCGATCATGGCTGCTTTTTACTTTTTTTCCAGAGGAATAACGATCCCCCTCAAGCGGATCATCACACGCCTCACGAAAGGCTCCGAGCAGGTGGCAACCGCCTCCAGCCAGATCTCATCAGCCAGCCAGTCCCTGTCCAAAGGAACCTCCGAACAGGCGGTCTCCATTGAAGAGACCGCTTCATCCCTGGAAGAGATGGCTGCCATGACCAATCAAAATGCCGATAATGCCGACGAGGCGGACCGCCTGATGATCGATGCGAACAAAGTCATTTCTTCCGCGAACGTCTCCATGAACGAACTGATTTCATCCATGGGGGAGATAAGAACCGCCAGCCTGGAAACCGGAAAGATCATCAAAACAATTGACGAAATTGCCTTTCAGACAAATTTGCTCGCCCTGAATGCGGCGGTTGAGGCGGCTCGTGCAGGGGAGGCCGGTGCCGGGTTTGCCGTTGTGGCCGACGAGGTGCGAAACCTTGCCATGCGTGCATCGGAAGCGGCCAAAAACACCGAAGACCTTATCGAAGGAACGGTGAATAAGGTCAATTCCGGAAATGAACTCGTTTCCAGAACGCACGAGGCATTTGAAAACATGGTGGAGGCGACCGGCAAGGTGGGGAAACTGCTGGGCGAAATCGCGGTCGCTTCAAAAGAACAATCCATGGGGATCGGCCAGGTTAACGATGCCGTGAGTCAAATGGACAACGTGGTCCAGCAGAATGCCGCCAGTGCCGAGGAATCCGCGTCCGCTGCCGAGGAGATGAACGGTATGGCCGAACAGATGAATGGGTTCGTCCAGGAACTGGTCGAGCTGGTCGACGGATGCAGCGCCGGAAACGGAAGGGTCGAAACCGGACAAATGGTTCATCAATTACCCGCGCCGCATAATCAAAAACAGGAAAAAGCCCTTGTTAGTGAAGTGCACAATCCCGTCGTGCCGGTTCCCAGCGGCCGTCGCATCGTGTCTCCGGACAAGGTAATACCGCTGGAGGGGGACTTTCAGGATTTTTAGGTGCTGATAGCTGCCTTCAATAGATTAATCTTGAGTGCCTTGTGACGGTAAATAGCCCTTCCATAATTTTGATCTCTTCCTTGGTCAGACCCTAGAACTCATAGACCATATGGTCGATCTCACGCTCCCACGAACGTCCGCCGTCACATCCCGCGCCTTCGCCCCAATATACGGTCAACCAAATTGTTCAACGGTTTGATGGTTCATTCGTCCTGTTGTATCTGTGAGGGCTTGGGGGCACATCCTGAACAGTGAATATCACTTCCATTATTCACTGTTCAAGATGTGACCTTATCCCCAGCAGTTGTTCCATAAAACTCATATTGCTCATGCTTCACGATCTCCTAATCTTTTGATACCGCGGTCATTGCTGAGCAGGCGCAACTGTTGGCTGTCTGGTTCAATGCGCGTAAGCGTTCGACCGGCGGCAGCTCCTGTTGGATAAAGTGTGCATTCAGGGTTTCAAGGTTGGCCAGGCAGATCAGTTGGGCAACATTGGCATAGTCCCGAATATTGCCTTTCTGGTCTGGATGTTCATCCCGCCACTGTTTTGCGGTTTTTCCAAAAAGCGCCATGTTCAATCTTCTCTTTGCTGTCAAAGGCCTGCATGATCTGCTCGATGTGCTTATCGGTAAGAACGTTGTTATTGGCGCCCGCAGCGATATTGGCGAATAGCTGGCTGGGGTAGATGAAGTAGCCTTTGGTTTTAACGGCATCGTTTTTGATTTCCGGTGTAATGATCTCATCGGAAAGCGCTGCATAGTTGATGCTGTCATCACCGCCTTCGATATAGCTGGCAAAGTTTTCGCTGATAAAGCGATAAAAAAAGGGTTCCGAGAACATACTGTTTGAAATCCCAGCCATCCACTGCGCCTTGTACATCATTGGCGATCTGCCAGATCTGGCGTTGCAGTGCGGCTCGTTGTTGATTGCTTGTCATCTATAGAAATCCTGATTCTGTTATTTTCCTTCTATCACTTTGCCAGTTTTTCCATCACGAAGCCAAATATCGACTTCATCTTTCTCGAACTTCCAAAGACGGCTGATCCTATGGAAATTAGAAATTGAGTCAAGTCTGCTCTTGGCTCTTATTAGCAATCAAAATAAACAATAGGCTGTAAAGAAATGCAGCGTGTATCCTACAGAAATGTTTGAAAATTGCAAGAATAGATTCTGTCTTTTAACCCATAAAAGTATATACATTTCCATCTTTTCTCCGTATCAATGTGAAAAAGTGGTAAGTGCTTGATTATGGCCGTTTCGAAAAAATTATCACTGAGTATCATCTTTGCCTCAGCTACCCTGACTATTATGGCCGGGAGTATCATTACCCCGGTTCTTAACTTGATGCGGGACGGCCTGGGGATCACGCCTTCCTACGTTGGGCTGATCATCACCACCCATGGCTTGTTCATGGCGCTGTTCAGCCCGTTGATGGGGATCATCATCGACCGTAAAGGGGTTAAACGGGTGTATATCGCTGCCCTGTTTCTTTACGGCATAGCCGGCGGATCGGGGCTGCTGATTAATTCCTACTGGGTGTTGCTGGCCAGTCGCGCCTGTCTCGGTATCGGCCTGGCCGGTGTTTTCACCGGTATCAACGTTCTAATCCTGAATATGTACGACGGGATCGAACGTGATCGGATCATGGGATGGCGGGGCAGTGCCCAGAGTTTCGGCGGCGTCATCTGGCCCCTGCTCGGCGGGGCCCTCGGTTCGGTTTCATGGCGTTTTCCTTTTGCCGTGTACATGATCGCCATCCCAATCGGCTTATTGGCGATTGTCGCTGTACCGGAACCGGTGGTCCAACATCAGCGTGAACCGAATTCTTCTGAGAGTACGTCGGTATTGACAATCTTCCGGGATAAACCTGTCCTTTATATTATCTACGGATTGAGCTTTTTCGGCAGTCTGCTTCTCTATTCCATTGTCGTCTTTATCCCCCAGCTGCTGGAGGGCCTCGGTATTTCAAGCACCTTTCGGATCGGCCTGTTTATCAGCGCCATGACTGCTTCGGGGGGCGTGACCGCCTTTGTTTATGGAAAGATACGATCGCACTTCAGCTATGAACGGATTGTTATCATGACCGTCATTTTATGGACGGTGGCGCTTTTCACCATTTCCCAGGCAACTGTAAATTGGGTCATCGCCGTCGGCATGGCCCTGTTCGGGGTCAGCCAGGGCCTGTTGATGCCGACCGTCATGGTGTGGATCGGCGAGGTGGTGCCGCCGTCCTTCCGGGGACGGTTCAGCTCGTACCTGGGGACATTCGGGTTTATCGGTCAATTCATGTCCCCCATTCTTTTCGCGCCGGTCTTCATTCATCTGGGATTCAAGGGCGTTTTCATGACCGGGGCAGGGGTGGGTATGGTCTGGTTGGTATCGCTTTCGGTCGTAATGGTGAAAGCCGGTAAACCGGCTTCTCCGGAGGTTAAGTGATAGGCTATTGGCTATAGGCAAATAACTGTCTGATCAACTGCTTTTCCTGTCGCTCATAGCCTAATCCGGCAAAGCCGGAGTCGACAGTCTACAGTTGGCAGTCAACAGCCGGCGGATTGAAATCTATTTCATTTTACCATCAACCTTATCAAAAGATGCACGCTTTTGCGCGTATGTTTCTGATAGCGCCTATAGCCCTTTGCCTTCTTGTCTTCCTTTCGTTATCAAAGGTGGAGTGAAACGACTCCGGAACTTTAGGCACTTTAGCACTCAAGGCACTAAAAATGGCAGAATTCCTTATTCAACGTTGAACGTTCGATGTTGGATGTTGGACGTTCATCTATATAAAAATCAATGCCGGCTACAAATGTGGTTGCGCTATCTCCCGTTATCCCATTTTTGCCATCCCCGTTTCTTGACATATCTTCATTATTTATATAAAAATTTCAGCAATCATCTGAATTCTACAGCCTTGTATAGCGGGTTTTTGCATTACCACGGGAATACCAATTGTAAGCCGGGAACAAAGGGGGCCATGAAATGACCTTTTCCAGACGCCGATTTTTAAAGTGGTGCGCCATTTCCGGGTTGGCCGGAATGAATCTCAACCTTCAGGGCTGCGGCGGCAAAGGCCTTACAGGGGGGCTTCTCCATGCGGCCGCCCAGGGAACGGCCCGTCCTATATCCATGCCCGACAGGTATATCTTTCGAAACGATCTTCAGATCCAATCCTATTTGCGGGGCCTGCCGTCTACCGCAAGCCGAATGATCACCATCGGCCAACTGTCGGACGTTCATATCACGCTGGACGATTTTTCCCTGACGGGATATCCCCAACTGGAAAAAATGCTGGATGGATTCGGCGAGGCCATTGGATTCGGTGGATATATGCGTCCCGAGATCCAGGAGCGTTTTGACGTGGATGTACTCCGTGCCGTTGTGAAAACCCTGAATGCCTCCTCCGACCAGCTGGACCTTGTGGTGAACACCGGTGATTCGCTGGATATCGGCACGACGGCCGAACTGGTGGCTTTTTTGTCCGAAATGAACAACCTGTCCGTACCCTGGTTTCAAACCATCGGCAACCACGACAATCTGGGCCTGGGAAACCTTCCCCCCTCGTGGCTGGAAGCATTTACCGACCTGGCGTTTATCGATAAACCGGAATTCATAGAAAAGCATTTTCCCGGCGCCGACCACAAGGCCGGATCAGTGGCGTTCGGATCCCGTGCCAAGGGGTTCGATTTCAGCCCGGGATTTCAGGGAAACCCGGGCAGCAGCTGCGGCTACTATGCCTTTACGGCTGTCCCACCGATTCACGGCGGACCCGATGGTCTCATTCAGCCGGGCATACGTTTTTATGTGCTGGATACGAGCAGACGGGCCGGCAGCGCGGTCGGCAGATTCGAGACGGGACAGCGGGACTGGCTCGCCGGAGAGCTTGACAGTCACAAGGGTTACCTTGCCGTTGTCGTATCCCACCATCCCATCGGGATTATCAACGACGGCCGAAAAAGGCTGTTGGAGCTTCTTCACGGTCATCCCGAGGTGATTGCACTGCTCTGCGGACATGAACATAAACATTGCATCACTCCTTTTCCCCGGCCCGATCGACCGGAACAGGGATTCTGGCAGATACAAACTTCCTCACTCATGGATTACCCGCAGCAGGCAAGGGTGCTTCAGATTTATAACAATGGAGACAACACCGGCACCATTCGAACCCATGTTTTCAACCAGAAGGCCCACGGGGAGCTGGGGAAAAACGCCGCGATGTCATTGGCGTCCGCGGCTCAGGATAATTTCGACGGATCGGGGAGTGAACCGGATAGGAATGTGGAGTTGCTGTTTCATATCCCCAAATCAGGTTAGTTTCGGTCTAAACCCTCCACCTCCCCGAAAACGGGATCTTTGACTGGTGGAGGACCCGGATAGGTTCCACCGATCTGGTGAGGCATAGAATTGGCAATCATTAATTTGAACGTCGAACATCGAACATCGAACGCCCAACGTCGAATGAGGTGTCCGCTTCGCTCCGTCGTTCAAAAAACAAAAATCAGTTAATCTGCACTCATTTCGAAGCAAGGTTTGATGATTCACCCCACTGCAAGCGAATGGGTATTAAACCCGAGCTTCGTAGTGAATATTAAAATGACAGAATGCCTTATTCGAAGTTCGATGTTGGACGTTCGATGTTCGACGTTCATTGGTCTGTATTTTAGCCCCCTTCGAGGGGGGGCTGAGGCCTCCCGTTTTAAGGGAAGAGACTCACTTACTATTTTTTGTAGTATTTACGGCAGAAACTAGTCATGAAAAAGCTATTAATCTGCATGGTCCTGTTGCTTGTGCCGGTCAATGTCCGTGCCGCGGAGATGGATCTGGCCGACTTTGACCGAAAAGCGCTTTCGGTCAGACAATCCGACGATATCGCCTCTCTGAGGATCTACCGTACGGGGATTTTTTCCATACTGAAATACGCCAGGGAAAGGCCGGATCTGTTTCCAAAGGAAGCAGTGCGCCGGACATCGGTGCTGACGGAGGATCTGCGCACTGACGCCGTCAATGTGTGGAACCGGCTGATGGATTATTATCTGGCCCTGGATTCGGTCTATGCCCTGCACAAGGATTTCAGCAAGTTGAAATCCGGTAAACTGAAAGAGATGTCCTTTCATATCTCCAGGGCCACGCTCTACATGGAGTATCGCGTCGCACTGGATTTTATCGCCCTCAGTGAAAACAATCCGGCCCTGGATGCCGTTTTCAATGAATCGGTCCCTGAACTCGGGTTGCCGGAAAGGACCTATGCGGACTTCAAGTACCGGTTCCTCAATGTCCTGAAGGCAGGTGAATTTGCGGGATTCGAGGCGCTGGCCCCTTTTTACAAGACCCCGGACGAAGCGGACCTGTCACAATGGATCACCGAGGACCGATCAAGGATCTGGGCGGCAGGCAAGGGGCAGGGGCCCCTGTTGACCCTGAAGAACGCAATGGCGGTTTTTAACGATACCGGGCGCAAGCTGTTTATGCCTGTTCAGAAAGGGGTGGCCGGATGGATGGGGCGCACCAAGGTGCACCGCTCCCACAAGTTACTGGTTACCCAGGAACAGATCAAGATTCTCCAGCATTTCCTTCAACCCGGAGACATACTGCTTGAACGCAGGGAGTGGTATCTGTCCAACGTGGGGCTTCCCGGCTTCTGGACCCATGCGGCCCTTTACGTGGGATCGCCGGAGCAAAGGGAAACCTATTTCGCCGATCCGGAGACCATCGTGTGGGCGCGGAAACAGGGCGTGGGCAGATTTGAAGAATTGCTTCAAAAGACGCATCCCGTAGCCTACCGGCGGTCCATCGAAACACAGGAAGACGGGTATCGGCCCCGGGTCATCGAGGCAATCGGTGAAGGGGTGACCTTTACTACACTTGAATTTTCCGCTGCCTGTGATTCGCTGGCCATACTTCGTCCCAAAGTGCCGAAAAAGGACAAGGCGGTTGCCATCCTCAGGGCATTCGAGTATTCGGGCCGGCCCTACGACTTCGATTTCGACTTTCTGACCGACAACACCCTGGTGTGTACCGAAGTGATATACAAGGCTTACCAGCCGGGAAGTGAGACCGCGGGCCTCGAGTTGCCCCTGGAAAAGATCATGGGCCGGGTGCTGCTGTCTCCCAACACCATCGCGCGGTTCGTTGCCGAGAATTACGAGCAGGTGAATCGGCCAATAAGCCTCGTCCTTTTCCTGGATGGCTATGAAAAGGAAGTCATTGCCATGCACGCCAACCTCTCTTCGTTTCTGGAAAGCTGGAAACGGCCTAAATGGCATATATTGGTGCAGGATGTGCCCAATTTAAATTGACATGCATCCTATAACTCATTACACTAACACTTGCTTATGTTGTTTAAACATAAGGAATTAAACGTTTTTTTGAATCAGGGAATACCTGAAAGGAAGAACCGTAACACCAAAGATGGAGAAGGCGCCAAAATGTATCAGTTTAGGCCAGTAAGCCAGCGCATGCAGCGCATGCATCAGTTAATCCGGGATCGTGTCATTCAGAGCGATTCCGAGACCGCCATGATAACGACCCGATGTTTTCAGGAGAATGAGAACCTCATTCCTTTTCTTCGTCGTCCCACGGTGCTGAAGGCCATCTGTGAGCAGATGACCGTTCGCGTCGAGGGCTTCGAGATGATTGTCGGCAACAGCAGCAAGAACTTCTGCGGTACCGGATATATGCCGGACTGGGGCGGCGCCGCTTGGATTCCCTACGTGATTGACCAGGGCATCTGGACGCTCAGGGAAGATGGCCTGTATCACAATCCGGATGAAGAGGAGCTAAGGATGTCGATCGCTCCGGAGGATTATGAGGATCTGATGTCCATCAGCGAATACTGGAATGGCCGTACGTATAACGATATTGCGGCTGCCTGGCAGCCCGAGGGGTATAAAGAGCTTTGCCGTATGCAGGTCTCCGCCACCAGGGAGGGAATGCCCCTGCTAATGATGCCGGCCGGCCACCTGACGCCGGGATTCAAAAAAATCATCGATATGGGCTACGGCGCTATCCGCCGGCAGGCCCAGGATTGGCTGGATTCCCACGTCAACAACCTGATGGGAGAGGATGCGAACAAATGCATGTTCTACACGGCTGTCGTCATCTCCTGCGCCGCCGCCACCACTCTCCTGAAGCGTTATAGTGAGAAGTGCCTGGAGAAAGCCGCTTCCTGCACGGACGGGAAGCGCAAAGCGGAACTCGAGTCCATGGCGGACAGCCTGGCCTGGATTTCCGAAAATCCCTGCCGCACATTCCGCGAGGCCTGCCAGGCGGCGATTACTTATCAGTACATTCTGCGTCTGAGTTTTATCGGCGATATCGGGTCCTTCGGCCGCTTCGATCAGTATACCTGGCCGTATCTGAAGAAAGATCTGGAAGCGGGCCGATTGACCGAGGAGGACGCCCAGGAGATCGTGGACTGCTTTTTCATGAAAATCAATTCCATGTACGGCGGCGGTTACGGCGAGCTGGTTCAGATCATCGGCATCGGCAACACCTATCTCCACACCACCGTTGGCGGCGTGGATCCAAAGACCGGTGAGGATGCCAGCAACCCCGTCACGTACATGGTGCTGGAGAGCCTGGCCCGCCTGAGTCTGCATGATCCCACAATCTCTCTGCGTGTCAACAGGGACACCCCGGACGATTTGTGGGCGCTGGCCCTGGAAACCTCGACAAAGGTCGGCGGGCTGCCGCTGTTCCAGAACGACGACATTATCATTCCGGGTACGATGAAGGAACTGGGATTCACCACCGAGGATGCCCGGGATTACGCGATTATCGGTTGCCAGGAAATTACCGGCTCCGGAAACGATTACTCCTCGGCCAACGGTGTCGCGCCGCCGCACGCTTCCATCCATTACAGCGTATTGCTGGGTATGGCGCTTAATGACGGCAAGAACCCCTTAAACGGTGAGCAGAGTTCAATCCACACTGGATATCTGTATGACATGACGTCCTTCGACGAGGTCAAAGAGGCGTGGCGGAAGCTTGCCAGCTATTATCTCAAGGCCCAGGTCAGCCTTAATAACTACTTGGAGTATCTGGTTCAGTACCACACCCCGCACCCCATGCTCTCCATCTCCATGGACGGTTGTATGGAGTCCGGCAAGGACTGCACCTGGGGCGGCACGAAGTACAACTCTTACGGTGGTACCGCCACGGGCCTTGCGACGGTGGCCGATTCGCTGACCGCCATCAAATACATGGTCTTCGACAAGAAGCTGTGCACCGCGCGGGAACTGTATGATGCCGTTATGGCCGACTGGGAGGGCTATGAGCCCCTGAGGCAGCAGATCATTAACGAAGTGCCGCATTTCGGGAATGCGGACCCCTATGCCGACGAGCAGATGAACTGGGTGATCAACACCTACTACAACACCTGCAAAGAGTGCTACTCCACCCGGACCAAAATTTTCAAGGCCGGCCTGTACGGCGCGGCGGACCATGTGGGGCAGGGGTACACCACCTGGGCGACGCCGGACGGCAGAAAGACCGGCACTCCCATTGCGGATGCCGCCTCTCCGTGCCAGAGCCGCGACACCAACGGTCCCACCGCGGTGTTTACCTCTTCACTGTGCTATGACCACAGTAAATTCATGGATGGCGTGTGTCTGAACATCCGCCTTCATCCGACTGCGCTCAGCCGTGACGACGGAATTGCCAAGCTGCGGGATATGGTCAAGACCTATATGAAAAACGGCGGTGCCGAAGCGCAGTTCAATGTGGTTTCCACCGAGGAGTTGCACAAGGCCCAGGAAAATCCCGACGAGTACCGCAACCTGGTAGTACGCATCGCCGGTTACTCCGCCTATTTCGTGGAGCTTACCCGGGACTGCCAGGATGACCTGATTTCCCGTCATGAGAATGTGATATGATGAGGTTTTAGGTGTCAGGTTTCAGGTTTCAGTCGGCGCAGCTATTGCGGTCCCTGACACCTGACACCTGACACCCGAAACCTGTTTTGGGGTGAAGTTTCATACAAGAGGCGGTTGACTCTGCGTTCCTCATTTTTCAGCAAAGCGTATACCGGGCATGGGAATATAGACTCCCCGGGATACGAAAACAAAGCTTCTTTCAACGCCCTTTGGCTGCTCTTCAGCTTTGAATGTCATTAGAATCTTCTCTTCCGGACCAAGGAAAATGGACTTTCCATCTGCTTTTATGGCCGCCTGCCCGACCTCTTCACCATCCTGAGTCAGGGCTGAAACAAGCGCCAATGATTCCATTTTCAGTTCGTCGTTTTCCAATCTGTCCCATGAAATTTCATCGATGCGGTGATATTTTCCTGAATGGCAGCTGGTTGCCACCAGCCGGATGGTACTTCCCGCATCCCAGCCGGATCCCATATGATCCAGCCTGAAGAACGACCTGTCCTTTTCGTCCCGCGGGTATGCCCAGTCCATAATCCGCCACTGGCCATCGGGATCCTTTCGCTGCAGGGAGATACGGGGTTTTATACCGGCGGCATTTGTATGCCCTTTACTGCTGCCATCCTGAAACCCCTGCCAGTCTACTGCCAGCACACCGTTTGAAAAAGCTTCCGGCGGCAGAATTATTTCGATAGTCTGCCCATTGAAAAGTCCGGCAGCGCCGGATGGGTTGTTTTTAATGTCGGCTTTTTTCAAGTCACGATATTCCACCACTTCTCCACCGCGGGTCACACCGACCCGGGTTCCGGGGGAATGATCGATCATTCTCAGATCGAGAAGATCTGAAAAAGAGCGTTCATTTTCCTGCTCTTTGATCATGATCCGGTAATTCCCCTCGGTATCGACAGCCGGTCTGTTTTTAAGCAAATAGTAATCGGGGTAGGATTTCTTTTCTACCAGGGAATCTGGAAGATCGGTTACAGAGAGCCGCTGTAGGAAAAGACCATCCTTTTTTGCCAGCAGCCTGCCTTTTTCACTCATCAGCTCCACGGGATAAATTCGTGCCACGGAATAGATATCGTTCTCTTTTTTATATGTTTCTCCGTCCCACACGTAGAGGTAGGGACACGACCCTTTCAGGGTGATCTTTATCGCTTTACCCGAAGGTGCGGTAAAGTTCTGTCTGGTCATTCCATAATCCCACTCCTTGACTGAAATCACATAATCTCCCGCCGGAAATTCCTCAAATGAAAACTTTCCCGAGCTGGAACTTGTGGTGGTTTGTTCAACCGCTCCCGCAAGCGTCAGGGTCATTCCGTCAATATTTACGGGCCAGCCTTCGACAGGAACGAGCTGCCCTTCGACAATACGGCATTGTCCCGACGGCGCGGTTCCCACTTCTTCGATATCGATTCCCGTGGACGTGGCTGTCTCGGTTTCCGCTGGTCGTTCAGCCGATTCCGTCTCGCCTTTTTTGCATTTGCCGTTTACACACCTGTAACCGTCCAGGCAGTCTGAATCGCCGCGGCAGCCGAGATTTCGGGCGATTCCTTCGACCTCTTCTTCAAGTTCCGCGGAAGTGAACCCTGTGTCTTCACGACTTGCGCTTGTCTTGTCGATGGCGGACTGGTCGATATTCTGCTGGCTGCGCTGGGCATCCCTGCCGTCCATCCGGTTTGTGAATGTTGAATAAGAGGGATCAAGGGGCGAGATGCAGTCGCCATTGCCGCAGACATAGCCGGTGGGGCAATCGTTGTCGCTTTTGCATCCGGAGGTGTTCCAGGCACTTCGGCTGGTTGATCCGGTCACAGGGGGGTGGGAAGAAACCGAATCCTCCGGGCGGGATTCGGGATATTGTCCGATGGCTTCCTCAAACGCTTTGATTTCTTCTGTTCTTGCCGGTCTTGGCGGCTCCGGCGGCTGGTTCTCAGGTACAAAAGTGATATAGCCGGTCCTGACCCTTACAATGGCATTCGGGAATTTCGGGTTGTAGGTATCGACTTTTCCACCCCTGACATAACATCCTGAAAGATTATCCACATGCGATATAAAATAATCCGTGCCTCTGACCCCGGTTACGGCATTCGGTGTATGAACTTCAAAACGGTACGCATCGGGCGAAACGGAGATATGTTTGACAAGCTCCTCCTTAACGATGGCCTCAAGCTTGCCGGATTGTAAGGAGATGATTTCTTTTCTGATTGTTTCCTCGGTGACATATTCGCTGATGTCGATCTTGCTTCGTTGCGCAAGCCTCAAAATATTGCCGTCAACGAAAACAACCTCGGCCCTTGAATTGCTTTTCGTTTTAACAACATCTTTCACATATACGAGATCGGATATGGTGGCTTTTACGGCGGGCAACTCCCCATTTCTCAGAACATCCACGCGTCCCTCTATGAAAGTGAATTTACCGATGGCATTTGCTGCAAGGGCGGAATGAATGGTCGGGAAGATACTGAAAAGAGAGAATAAAACAAAACTGAAGAACACGGTTACCTTTTTAGATTTGCATCCCCACAACATTGTAACGCTCCTTGGCAAACCATCCCTCAAACCCCCAATGATGAGGTCCACTTCTACGAAGATGATTGACAGCGCCTTGGTGACATGGGCCTTGACGGATACCGTGTCCGGTTGAAATCAATAAAACATTTACGCTCCCCGTTAACTGCCGGTCCTGTGAGTTGATTGATTATGCATATAAAATATTATAATATCTTTGAGGGGGGATGGTCAAGAAAAATAGGCGGATTCAGCAGGGCATAAGGTTCGTAACGATGATGCTTAAATACATTTCGGGGCATGTTTTACATCTATTGACGGCATTCAAAAGAGAAAGAGCGTTTATAGGTGTCGCCATCACAATTCTGATAACCGGACTTATGCTTCTCAGGTTATCTCCTTTCGAAACAATGGAAGAAAAACTCCTGGACTTCAGATTCAAAGCCAGGGGTGAAATGATTCCTCCGGATGATATCGTTATCGCCGCCATAGATGACAGAAGTATTGAAAGACTTGGAAGATATCCATGGGACAGAAATGTGATGGCCCGGTTGGTGGATAAATTGACGACGGCTGAAGCGGATTTGATTGTTTTTGATGTGCTGTTCCCCGATAAGGAAGAAAATGACCCGGCACTCGGCCGTGCGATGCGGGAGGCGGGAAATGTGCTGCTGCCCGTTTCTTTCGATTTTGAAAAAGAGACGGGTGAAAAAGAAAATCGTTATCTCTCCGGCTTCTCTCTTTATTCTGAACCCGGAAGCTTTCATCAATACCAGCCGATACATGCAAAAGGGGTGCTGTTGCCCGTTCCGGAACTGATCAGGGAGGCCATGGCGCTCGGACATATCAGTATGATCCCGGATAATGACGGCACGTTGAGATGGGAGTGTTTGGCCATTGAATATAATGGGTATCTATATCCTTCCATCGACCTTATGGCGGCGGCAATGTACCTGGGGATTCCACTGGAAAAAATCGTATTGAGAGCAGGGGATGGCATTCAGTTGGGCAAAAAGCGCTTCCTTCCGACCGACAAATGGAGGCGCTTCTTGATCAACTATTATGGGCCTGACCGGAGTTTCGAGCGGTTTTCCGTTTCCGATATCTTGGCCGGCCATGTAAAGCCCGAGATGTTAATGGGAAAAATCGTCATCGTCGGTGTCACCGCGTTGGGTGTGTATGATCTGAGAGTAACGCCGTTTTCACCGGCAATGCCGGGCGTTGAAAAGCATGCAAACGCCATCGCGTCTATACTTGAAAACAAGTTTCTTAACAGAGTGCCGTTACGAACCAATCTTATCGTCCTTTTGATATCCGGGTTTTTGTTCTCGTTTTTTATTTCGAGATGTAAAGCGTTCGGTGCGTTGAGTACTGCCGGCCTGTTTCTCTTTTTGATTTTCCTGACAGGCCATATCCTGTTTTCCCGGAAGGGTGACTGGATAAATTGCATCTATCCATCCATTAACATTCTTCTGATATTCATCAGTGCGACCGTCTACAACTATGCGGTAGAGGAGAGGTATGCAAAAAGAATCAGGGCCATGTTTTCGAGCTATGTCACTGAAAGGGTCGTCAATGAACTGATCAAGAATCCGGATATGTCCAGACTGGGGGGGGACAGGAGGGAAGTGACGGTCCTCTTCTCTGACATCAGGGGCTTTACATCCTATTCGGAAAAACATTCACCCGATGAGGTTGTCTCAATACTCAATGAGTATTTTGGCGCAATGACGGAGGTCATTTTCAGGTGGGAGGGGACACTCGATAAATTTGTGGGAGATGAGATCGTCGCCTTCTGGGGGGCCCCCATGAAACAGGAGAACCATGCCGAACTGGCTGTGAGATGTGCACTGAACATGGTTGACAGGCTTGAAGCGCTCCAGCAGAAGTGGCGGAAGGAGGGAAAGACGGCTTTAGATTCCGGAATCGGAATCAATACCGGCCAGGTCGTCGTGGGAAACATTGGCGCGGAGGGGAAAAAGATGGATTATACCGTCATTGGCGATGATGTAAACATCGGCGCCAGGGTGGAAGCACTGACACGAAAATATGACACCCCTGTTCTGATAACGGAATTTACACTGAATAAGATCAGAGGTCTGGTGGGCGATGCGGGCAGAATTGGCCATGTGGAGGTCAAAGGACTGGACAGGGTTATTGTCAAAGGCAAAGAAAAGCCATTGAAAATATATCAGATAAAAGCGATTCAACCCGGCGATGCATCTTCGATTTCGTGAAACAGGCGGTCCATGATAAAACCGACGCAGAAGGAGGCCGACACGGTCAGAACCGTGAGCAGCAGGACGAAGATCCATCCGAGCAGGGAGATCATTACCGGGAGAAGGGCGGGCTTAACGGCCCGGTTGACGAGAAAAATGGCCATCAGTGAGGGGGCGGCGCCCCGGTCGCGAAGCTCTTTCAATATGGGATACCAGGCATAGATCGGGCCGGACGACAGAATCCCGGCGATGGCTGTAAGAAGTTTTGGTTTAACCCCGGCACCCCTTTGGGTGTATTTCTCAAATTGCGGTGGCTTGAAGAAAAGGTTCAGCATCACCATGAAAAGAAAGACCAGCACGAGCGGCAGGAGAATATGGAAGAAGAGGCCGGTGCTGATTTCCAGGGCAGCAGCCGTTTTCTCCGGTGAGAGCAACCAGAGCACCAGATAAACAATGGCCACCGAGAGGGGAAACAACCCCCGAAAAGAGAGCAACGTCCCGGAAAGTTTCTTCATCGATTCACTCCGTCCCGACATGGCCTATCTCCCCAGAAGCCCGAAGATGACTGTCATCACCAGTGCCACGACCATGGACAGCACAAGACAGAGAAGATTCCTGGAAACGGAAAACCGCCAGCCGAGGGCGGCGCTTTCGGCGGGAAGCTGTACCAGTCCCACCGTTACCCAGGCGCAAATCAGGGCGGTAACGGCGCCGATACCTACCCCCTGCTCCAGAAGTTTACCGCTGATGATATAGCTGTTGACGGGATTCCCGGTAAAAAGACTCCCCAACAGGGTGCCTCGGAAGATGCCCTGAAAGGCGCCGCCCGAGAAAAAACCGACCAGGGTGGTATCGGGAATAAATGCCGCCAGCAGGCCTGTCAGGAAAACGACCCCTGCCATGATGGGCAGCATGTTCCCGATCTGGAAAAGGGCATGGCGCGCCGCTCCCGCCAGCATACCGGCATCGATCCCTCGGATAGCGACAACGTCCGGTGTCGTTTCGGCAACCGCCTGCCCTGGCGCGTTTTCCCGTTGATATTTCGCAATTGCCTCCCTGACGCTTCCTCCCATGCCGGTCGCTACGTTTACGCCCCGGCCGATAAGCTGCCGTTCGGTAACGGGGCTTATCCACCCCGTCAGGAACACATCGCATTTTTCGGCAATGGCGATGGTTACAAATTGCATGCCCGTTCCCGGCGCGGCTCTTTCCGGGCGGGGATAACATCTATATTCTCCGGACTCGCTGTCCACCACCAGAAGGTGAGACGCCGTTCCCGGTTTGTCGCTCATTCGTGCATCGAGATCTTTTCCCCGGGCCGGCACAGCCACTTTCATATGGTTTTCCCCTTTCGGTTGCCACAGCAACGGTACAAAAGCCGAATCATCAGATTTTATCCCAACGTTGCAAAAGCCGGTTTTATGCAATGTCGGGGATTATACATCAAACTGGTCCTGCATCAGAACAGGTATTCGTTTTCCCTTGAGCGCCCGGATACTGGTCCAGGCCAGGTACCCCATTCCGGCAAGTGACAGTAAAATTATGACCCACTCTCCGGCATCCAGAAGTTCATATCCCTTGTAACGATAAGTGGAGACAAGCTTCAGCGTGCGGGTGCCGGAAAGAAATTTGACGATCCATCCAATGACACCGATCTCCAGGACCAGGACAACCCAGCCGAACAGGGGAATCATCCAGATGGTCGCCAGGCTGAAAAGCATAATCATGAGACTCAGCAGAATATTGAGGCCAAGGATGTCGTTCAGGATATAAAGCGGAAGTGACGCCAGGATTACCAGCAGGGTCGAAACGATACCGCGCCCGAACCGGTGTTTGCCGGTAAGGGGTTCTATCGTTTCTTTTTTCTCGAGATGATTCTGAACAAATCGCTGTACTTCATCGAAGTTGTCATTGCCACAGTAAAGATGCAGAAGATCCCGGTATGAATTCCGCAGTCGGATGGTATTGTTTTTATCGTCAAAAAGCGCTTCATAAACAGCCGCCCAGGGCAGTGATATCTCTTCACCGGATATACTTAAAAGCCCTGCTCCGGCAACTCCGGGGCTGCCGAAAAAACCGCCGGCGGCAACGGCGATTCGAGCCAGTGTCCCGGCTTTTTTGTCCATCGACGTATAGGCGACGCCGGCTTGCGAGAGGCTGAAGCGTGCCCTGGAAGCATTTCCCATGACGAGTAGCATGATGATAAAACCCAGCAGGGTAAGCCCCGCGCAGACTACCAGAAAAATCAGCAGCATGACCGGAATCGCATCCCATTCCCCCGTGCCGGCAAAAACGGGGATCAGAATGCCGATACACAGGATATACGTCGCGCCCATGGCTTTCAGCCAGGCTTTGACAATATTGGGGTTGGTCAACAGGTTGAACTTGATTTCCCAGGTAAGACTTCCATCATTCTCTAATTCCGACATGAAGCTGCTCCAAAACCAAATTTTATTATACCAATGTGTTTTTCCAATTATTATTTGGGGAATAATACAAAAAGGCTTTCCGGAACAGGCTTTTTTTCTATCTGACCTCAGTATGTTTTATGCGCGGCATGTTACAGCGGTTTCTAAAATATTGATTGGACAACTTATTTTTTTGCCTGTTATATGCTATGTTGTATTATCGCGCATTGGCGATAAATTTCGCGGGAGAATGAAAAGATGAGATTCATTGGAGACAAGAATTTCATTTCGTCAGAGTGGAAACCATATCGTCCGGACAGCTTCGGATTGATTTGTATTTTGTTTCTATTGCTGGCCCTGGCATCTTCCGGCAAGGCGGAAGAATTAAGAATTCTCTGTTGGGAAGGGTATGCCGTTCCCCAATATACAGAACGTTTTGAACAATTTATCAAAGTGAAATATGGGATCGACTTGACCGTTACCGTCAGGCATCTGTCGGATCCTCAAGATTTTTTCGATAATGTTCGTGTGAGAAAGGCGGATCTGATCAGTCCGTCCCACAATATCCCCAAATCTGATCGCTGGCCATTTATCAGGGGGAAAATCGTCCTGCCAATTGATCTGGCCAATATTCCTAACTATAAGTACATTATTCCCGAACTCCAAAAAGCGGAATACATTACCCAGGGCAATCAGGTCTATGGCGTTCCTATACTCTACGGCCCCTATGGACTGGCGTACAACACACATGTTGTAAAGGTGGAACCGACAAGCTGGAAGGTGTTGTGGGATCCGGAATTTGCGGGGAAATACGCCATCAGTGCGGATTATCACGAAGCCAACATTTACATCACGGCATTAACACTTGACCTGACACCGGAACAAATATTTGACCGTGACATTGAAAATTTGGTGACCCGGGAATTTAAGGAACGGCTTCATACGCTTGCTCAAAATGCCAAGGCATTTTGGGCCGGGGTGGATACGGCTGATGCATTGCAAGGGCTTGCGTTGGCAACCGCCTGGGGGTTTTCTTTTCCGGAATTGAAAAAAAGGGGGGAAGTGTGGAAAATGGCTCAACCCGAAGAAGGTACCACGGGTTGGGTAGATAACTGGATGATTGGATATTCCCTCAAGGACAAGCCGTTTATGAAACGTATTGCCGAGGAATGGATAAATTATTGCGTCGGTCCGGAAGTGCAGGTCGGCTACCTCAGAAATCTGGCTCAATGCCCGGTCAATCTCTCAATTAAAGATTTCCTGCAACCCGAAGAGATCGAGACCTATCACCTGAATGATCCGGACTACTTCAGGAAGCATTTTATTTTATGGGAGCCGTTGTCAAGTCGGCAGCAGAATGCCTTCAAAAGGCTCTGGCTGGAAGCCATAGACAAACAGGCAAAATAAATAACCAAGCGGATAAGGAGGGCTTGGGCATAAAATTGACATCTTCCCCATTAAAAATCAGACACAGACTCACATTTAAATTGTTTCTAACAGTGCTCCTGTGCAGCTCCATTTTTGTAGGATTTTCCACTGTGTTACAGGTGTGGCTGAATTTTCAGGCCGAAACGAGAGTGATAAAGGAGAATGTTGACTTTATAAAGAGCAGTTATCTCCCCTCCATTGCGGACAGTGTTTATAATCTGGATGACTCCCAGACAAGGCTCCTGCTGCATGGTGTCCGCCAACTCAGGGGCATCGAGTATTGTGAAGTCTCCTATAATTTGGGTGACGAAAGGTTCAATATTGCCGACGGCAATCCAAAAGGCGTCGATAATGTTGTGTATGAATATCCGATACAGTATCAGATTCACACGGGTGATCTGATAGATGTCGGCATGCTCTCCGTCAGTGCGGAATATCAGAATTATTGGTATCACTTTCGGCATCTTAAACCGTTGAGCATTGTTGTAAACGCATCCCAGATTTTCCTTATCGCTTTGATAACGCTTCTTATTTTTCAGTTTTTTGTTTCCCGTCATCTGAGTGCAATGGCCGGCTATGCCCAGGAATTAAGCGTGGACAACCTGGAAACGGTTTTGAGGCTTGACCGCCGGACAGGACCGGATGAGATAGAAATGGTTGTGGGTGCCGTCAATGATCTGCGGGAACGATTGAAGCTGGATATTGAGAGTCGGTTGCGGCAGGATATTGAATTGAGGCACGCATATGATCGCTTCAGTATCGTTATGGACAGCTTGGATGCCGCTGTATATGTCGCTGATATGGAGACATACGAAGTATTGTTCGCGAACAAATATCTGCGTGATTTATTAGGAGATGTTGTCGGCAAGACATGTTGGATGGAATTGCAATCGGATCAAACCGGCCCTTGCCCCTTTTGTTCAAATAAAAAGCTGGCGGATGACCATGGTAATCCAACAGGTATATACCTCCAGGAAAATCAGAATTCATTAAACAGCCGATGGTACGAATGCCGCGATCAAGCCATTCGATGGACGGACGGAAGAGTCGTTCGTTTGCAAGTTGCGACCGACATAACGGATCGCAAGAAGGTCGAAGCCGCGTTGAAAGAGTCCCAGCGAACGCTCGATTCAATAGTCAGAAATGTCCCTGATATCATTTTCCGGCTTGACCGGGAAGAAAAAATCACCTTCATTAGTGAAGCGGTTCGGAAATACGGTCGCAGCCCGGAAAGTTTTGTTGGCAGTTCCATAATAGAGCTTGTCCATCCGGAGGACAGACCTGCTGTCGAGAAAAAAATACTCGAGAGAAGGTCGGGAGAAAGGCGCACAATCGATCTTGAAGTGAGGATGTCATTCTCTCCCCCCGAATCGGATACTTCGTCAGGCCCGGCAGGAGATAAGAAATGGGCGCCATTTTATGTTTCCAGTGAAGGACTTTATTCCGAGGATGAGGCATCTTCAGCTTCATACATCGGCGCCCAGGCGATTGCTCGCGACATTTCAAGAATCAAGTACTTCGAACAGCAAATAGACAGACTCGGCGCGGTCGTCGAACAGGCAGCCGAGGATGTGGTAATAACAGACCCGAAGGGCGTCATCCAATATGTCAATCCAAGATTCGAGGAGGCTACGGGGTATACCTTGGCGGAGGTGCTAGGGAAAACACCGCGCATTTTTAAAAGCGGCAAACAGGATGACGCCTTCTACAGGGAGCTTTGGAGAACAATCGAACGAGGGGAGATCTGGAAAGGGCGTATCTGGAACAGGATAAAGAGCGGGGATCTTATCCTTCAGGATGTAACCATTTCGCCGATCTTTGATGCAAAGGGCAAGCTGACGGGTTACGCCTCGGTTCGAAGGGATATTACCAGAGAACACCGAATCCAGGAGCAATTCCAGCAGACACAAAAAATGGAAGCGATCGGCACGTTAGCAGGCGGGATTGCCCATGATTTCAACAATATCCTAGGCGGGATCCTTGGCTTCACGGAGCTTTCCCTAGATGAAGTGCAGGACAGGCCTTCTACCAAACAGAACCTTGAGCAGGTGCTCAAGGCGGGAAGGCGGGCTACTGATCTGGTCCGACAGATTCTTTATTTCAGCAGGAGCCAGAAGAGCGAAGTCAAACCGGTCAGTCCCACTATTATTGCCAGGGAAGTGGTTAAATTGATGCGGGCCTCCCTGCCGTCAACAATTGAAATAAAGACGTCCCTAGACTCAAAACGCCACATCCTGGCCGACCCGACCAATATCCACCAGGTGTTGATGAACCTGTGTACAAATGCCGCCTATGCGATGAAACAGAAGGGGGGAGTGCTTTCCGTCACTCTTCAGGACGTTATAATGGGCCCGGGTGATCTTTTCCATCGCCCTGATACGCTACCCGGCGAGTATCTCAAGATATCCGTGGAGGATACCGGAACGGGTATGACGAAAGAGGTACTGGAAAAGGCTTTTGATCCCTTTTTTACAACCAAGGAATCCGGAGAAGGAACCGGAATGGGGCTCTCCACGGTCCATGGTATCATTACGGAAATCGGGGGATTTGTTACCCTTTACAGCGAACCGGATCGGGGGACGGCCATACATATCTTCATCCCACTGATCCCCGAACCTGATGAAAAAACCGATACCGGCCCTGCCGATGTCCCCTTGCAAGGCGGTACGGAGCGGATCCTGTTCGTTGATGACGAACAGGTACAGATCGACCTGGCAGAAAGCTCCCTGGTGCGTTACGGCTACCGGATAACAGCCTTCTCGGACAGCACCATTGCGCTGGCCCATTTTCAAGAAGATCCAGACGCATATGATCTGGTGATTACCGATATGACCATGCCTAAAATGACCGGTGATGTACTGACACAGAGAATTCACTCGAAACGGCCGGATATTCCGGTCATTATGTGCACCGGGTTCAGTGAAATTATCGACGAACAGAAAGCCAAAGCTTTGGGCATTGAAGCGTTTTTGTATAAGCCGGTTATCAAGGCGAAGCTGCTTGAAACGATCCGGAAGGTTTTGGACCGAAACAGGTAGGAGACCTATTGGACGTGTGTGTTTAAGGCGATGATAACGCAATGAAACTTATTGGGTTTAGGAGCGACCCCCAAGTTTTTCGACATGGTTGAAGCCGGCCCGTTCCCGTGATAAAGGTTATGTCGCAGAATGAATCATGCTGAGGCATACGGCTTCTCCCGACAACAGTGAAACAGTATTGGTCGCTCTCTTTTGAAGACATATTTTCGTCCGATAATACCTTTTGTCATGCCCGTGGCGGTGCTGCTGGCTGCCTTCTATCTTTCCGGTAAATGGCCTATTTGGGTTGACCAGGCTCGATTCGACGCCGAACTGTCCGCATTGGCAATTATTTTCCCTTTCATGCCTTATCTCCTTCTGGGCGTTGGATTCCTGCTGGCGTGGCGTTTTCATCAGACCGGCATGCTTCTGTCCGCCTGGCTTTTGGGAATGACCTATTGGGCTCTGCATCAGGGATGGTGCGGGCCGGCCTTTGAAAAGAGGGGCGCTCCGGGCTGTCAAGACATGTTGATATGCCTTCTCTTTGTGGAAGCAGTCCTCTTTTCACCCTGGCGGTGGCGCCGGCTGCCGTTGAAAAGGATGATTTTGTGGGGGGCGCTCGTTGCATTGCAGACGGGCCTCGTCGTTTTGCTCAAATATGTCGGAGAGGGGAACAACCTTTTCCCCGACGGAATTATCAGCAGTCCGCTCCTTCAACCGGCTCTGGATCGATTCGTGCAATGGCATTCACTTTCGCAACCGTTTTTTCAACCCATGCCGGTCATATTTCTCTGCGCGGGGATGTACCTGCTGGTTCTAGGTATTCGAAAACAGGACGTCCTGGCAGCAGGCCTTCTGGGAGCAATTTTTTCAGTGTTCCTTGGTTTCGGGACAATTCAGACCGATATGTCATTGCCGGTCTCCTTTGCCGCATCCGGGCTGATCCTGGTAATAAGCACACTGGAGTCCTCTTTTTTCATGGCATACCGGGATGAACTAACCGGACTTCCGAGCCGACGGGCAATGAACCAGGTCCTTTCCGGTCTGGGCCGGCGTTACACCATTGCCATGATCGATGTGGATCACTTCAAAAAGTTCAATGACACCTATGGGCATAAAACCGGGGACCAGGTTTTGAAACTGCTTGCAACTCATCTTGAAAGAATGTCCGGCGGCGCCAAACCGTTCCGGTACGGCGGTGAAGAGTTTGTTGCCGTTTTCCCCGGTAAAACCACAAAGCTGGCCCTGCCCCACCTGGATGCCTGCCGAAAGCGGCTGTCCGAAACCCCTTTTACTGTCCGAGGGAAAAAAAGAAAAAAAGCCTCCGACAAGAACCGGGGCAGAAGTCGATCGAAAGCAGGCCGGCAGGTGACTGTTACCATCAGTATCGGTGCCGCGGAACCCTCTTCCAAGCTTAAAAAACCTTCCCAGGTAATGTCCGCGGCGGACAAGGCGTTGTACCGGGCCAAGAGGGCGGGGCGGAATTGTGTCAAAACATAACAGTTGAGGCGTTGCCATGGTAGAAGATATTTATGAAAAAATTGTTACTCTTCGTTCAAAAGAGATTCCCTTTGTTCTTGCAACGGTCATTGCACGACCGGGGATGACGCCGGCGAAAGATGCCGCCAAGATGCTGATCGACGAAACCGGTGTTCTGTTCGGAACAATAGGCGGGGGATCGGTGGAGGCGGAAGTTGTCCGGGAGGCCCGGGAAGTCATTCATTCCGGCACTCCCAAAATCCTTACTTTCGATTTGACCCGGAATGATCCTGAAGAAAATACATTTGTCTGCGGAGGGAATATGGAAGTGTATCTTGAACCGACTACACCGAATCCGACCCTGTATATTTTCGGAACCGGAAATGTCGGGAAGGCCCTTGCGAATGTTGCCGCGTTTGCCGGATTCAGGGTCGTTGTTGTCGATGATCGTGACAAATATGCCACCGCGGAACGATTTCCTCAGGCGGATGCGTTTTGCATCGATAGCTACGAAAACACATTGAATAAATTGAAAATGAATAACAATTCCTACATTTTTATCTCCACCCGGGAACATCACATCGATGAAATCTGCCTGCGGTATGCCCTGAACTCTTCCGCAAGGTATATCGGAATGCTTGGAAATCGGAAGAAAGTCAAGCTTCTGGAAGATTATTTGATGGCGGAGGGGAGGGACCTCTCGGAATTAAAGCGGGTATCCGTGCCCGGGGGACTCGATCTGGGCGCGGAAACCCCCGAGGAGATTGCCATCAGCATTACCGCGGAAATGATAACCGCCCGGAAGAACCGGGATGTCGCTCTAGTTAAAGATGCTGTTCATACCGCGGTTTCCGATAGTGATTTCAGGTGAGAAACTCAAACTCAATTTCTTCAACCCCTTCTTTCTGTTTCATTCGGAATTTTCCACTGTGATTCCTTTCAAACCGGTTGTCTGGTTAGAAAATCCAGGAGAGACACCGTGTGACAAGATTCATTTTGTTAATATCTCACCGAGCCATTTTCAAAACGTTTTCCCGACACAAGCGGGATCAAACCCAAAGCGGATCGACCTCCCGGGGATCGGCCCCAAAGGGACGTTTTGAAATTGGCTGTCTTGTTGAAATGATGTATCATCTTTAAGCATTTTAAAACAGATTGTTTGTTGATATAAAGAACCATATCACGGACTGAAAAATTCACCACAGAGCCCACAGAGAAACAACTTGTAACGAATGCTGCGTTTCGTTCTCTGTGGCTGCGGTTTACCCCGGTGTCGGGGCTGGTTGGTAATTGAATTGAACTCAGCACGAATAAGGCTGTGAACAATCCACTTAAGCTGACGGCGTTGGTCAGCAAAAGAAAATGCACGGAGGAAAATCATTATGACGATCAGGATTGCAGCGGGTCTCTGTTTTTCAGTATTGGCTCTGTTTGCGGTTTCTTTTGCACAGGAAGCTCCGAGAGGAAAATCCGGACAACCGGGAATCGGGAGTGCGACAACCCATGGCCCCTATACTGTCTATGTTTTATTCCGGGACGTTTACCGGATTGAAGACGCCAATGAAAGTAATCCCGCCGTTACCCACAATCACGGGGACCATCTGGGCATGTTTCCGGCTTTCTCGGATGACCGAAAGGCGGGTTTCTGGGTTCCCGAAGCTGAATTCAAAAAACAGGGCTGACGATGCAAAAATATAACACGGGACAAAAAGTCGTTTGTTATGTGGGGAACCAGGGGCAAACTGTCTTGCGCTGTCCCGATTGTAAAATTACCAAAAAAAATTGACGTCAAAGAACACCATCACCTTATCAATACGTTCAAGACGGCATGCACCTGTGGCGCTACGATTCGAGGCAAATTCGACTTTCGGCGCTATTATCGAAGGAAGGTATGCCTGGCCGGTTCCTACCTGCGAATGGGAAGTGATGCACGGGGAGAAATCAGAGTCGAAAACATATCGGGAATGGGGGTCGGATTCAGTTGTTTTGGGGCGCACAACCTGCAAAGGGGAGACTACCTCGACATCACGTTCACTCTAGACAATCCCAATACTTCGGACGTGACACTCTGGATGGAGGTAATAAATATAAATGAGAGTTTTGTCGGCGCGAAACGGTGTGATACGCAATTGGAACAGCCGGATCTGGATATTTACTTGAGATAATTTTATCTGATTTTACGAAACCATGCGATATCTCTGGTTGATAATTTTATGGGTCGTCTGGTGTACACTGCATAGCGCACTGATCGACCCTGCCGCCACAGATCGGTTCCGGAAAAAATTTCCGAGCGGTTTCCGTTATTACCGTGCCTTGTATAATCTGTTTGCCGCTGTTTCCCTGATTCCGGTACTTTTCTTTACGTTTTCTTTGAAGGGGGTGCCGGTGGTTACCTGGGCGGGTCCGTGGCGGATCGTACCGATCCTGTTGGGAGGGACCGCCCTGCTTTTATTCGTGGCCGGTGGAAAACGCTATGACTTGCTCCAATTTTCGGGGATCCGCCAGATAAAGCGAGAACGCACGTGCAGCGTGCTAACCGATGATTGTTCCCTTGATGCGGCTGGCGTGTTGTCTGTGGTTCGCCACCCATGGTACAGCGCCGGCATGCTGGTTGTCTGGGCCCGGCCGCTGAATATGGCAGCGATCGTGAGCAACCTGGTAATTTGCGGTTACTTCATAGTGGGCGCCATTCTGGAAGAACGCAAGCTCAAAATGCAATTCGGGGATCAGTATGCGGATTATCAGCGCCTGGTATCCATGTTTTTCCCGATCAAATGGATACAGCAACGCTTTTTAAGAAAGAGATCAAAACCTTAATGAAGAAAGATACGATATGCCCTGGGGCAATAGGGTTTGCCGCTTGGTTGCATGACTTCGTCGAGGCCTTGAAGGGCAATAACATCAGATCTACCGGAAGGCAAAAGGCCGGCAATTTGATATATCTTCAGTTGAAGATGTGAAGGCATTTGAAGCAGTTCGAAGGGCATCGAAATTTCTATTAAAAAATCGGGATTTGTTCCCGAAAAAATTCTTCCCCAAAAATGCCGCCCAGAAGGCCGTTCTTGCGATTCGAATTCATTCAGACCTGATGCAGGTAAACAGTCGGGACATTGAAAAATCGCCTCAGGCCGTTGTAGATTCAATTGTGTTGAAATATGGGGGTCGCGGTACGGACGGGAAATCGTCTTGATCGGGAGTGGCTTCGAGTCATGGTGAAGATGCCTCTATCGATTAGATCTTGACCTGTATAACATTGTGTGAAAAAAGAAGAAAGCGTTCGAACCGGCGTATGTTTTTTACAGATCAATCAAGCGCTTTCTCTTTTTTAATTATTGCGGGGGGAAAAATATTTCGGAGACATAAAATGCGAACAGTTTATTGTTTGTTCTTAGTTGTATTTTTAACAGCGGCATGTGCGACGACTCCGGTTGTTCTGCCGGAAAAATATAACCTCGACAATTATCTTGAAGCAGTCAAGCAGATAAAAGCGTATAAGATAAGAGATTTCGAAAATGTCGACAATCAGTCCGTTATTCTCGAAGTCGACCGTCATGAATACTATCTGCTTGTATTGCGCCAACCGATGGATATAGAACATTCCAACCTGTCGGTAGATATCGAGAACACGGTTTCTAAAGATCGGGACCGAAGTACTCAGGAAATTATCGGTTCGAAAATCACGAATAAAGGGGTTCCCAGCACCGAGTTTGTTCAGGCGCCTTCAAAAATTATCAGAATTGTCTCCGGTCAGGACAGAATTATTGTCACCGAAAAGTCTGTAAACAGGCAGTATTATGTCGTAGAGAAAATATACAAGCTCAGCGGAAGGACGCAGGCTATAGAAATCAAAGAGCGGCTGCGGCAGCTCTCCGTGCGATAAGGTACAATACTCTCAGCGGGTATAAGACTCGTTACGAAGATGTTACAATATTTCCATGTCGGTGAGAGATTGCGGTTTGCACGATGGACGCGAAGAAGAAAACCGGCATGGATAGAAGAGATATGATAAAAAGAGGAGAAATAAATGATTAAAAGAAATTATGTGTTAAGCCATGTCCAAAACAGTTCCGCGACACGCAACGGCGCGACAGCCCATCACAAATATCGGCCGAAACGTGGTGTTTTGAAATGGGCTGTGTTGTTTTGCATAGTGATGACCGGCATGGTTTTGTTGCCGAACATTTCATTTGCCGCGGCGTTCGGCATATATGCTGATTACGGAGGCGGATCAGGTGTGGTGGAGTCGGATATTATGGGGGCAGATGATTTTGATATCGATACAAACCTGGCAGGGTTGGGGTTTCAGATGGAAACGGATCCAGTGAACAAAGATAAGGTTTTCAGTTACAGGTGCCAGGCCGGGCTCGAGGCCAGGGAACTGGAGGATGAAGAAGGGGTTTCTTTTGAGCTTGGCGGCATAATGCTGAACAACACGTTTTCATTTGGCGGCAATATCTCTGAAAAGGTCCGGATCTGGGCAGGGCCTCAGGTTTTGTTTGGCATTTATGCGGGCGATACCGACGAGGAATATGCGGGGGATGATTTCTCATTCACGGGCGTTTTGTTTGGTCTTGGAATCGCGGGCGGCGCCAATTTCGCTCTGGGAGATGAAAAAGCGATTTTGACCACAACCATCGGGTGGAGATCATTCGGAGTGGCAGGCGTTACCGAATGGTATGATGAGGAAGAGGACATGACGGGAGACGGAAGCGAATTTTACGTGTCTGTCGGCATCATGTTTTAAAGAGGGCATCGATATGGTTGAAAGTGCTGTGACTGTGGAAGCATCCGAAAGTTCCGTCAGTATAGTTACTCCCCGGCCGGATTACTCTCTGCTGTGGCTGTTGTTGTTTGTTGCATTGTATTTTACCGGTTCAATTTTGTATTTCGGGGGATATGCTTTTTCCGTAATCGTTCAAAACATGGACAAGGTCGGCAATCCGGATTTTCAGCAGATGATGGAAGAGAGCATGACGCAGTATGCAAAGAGTGCTTCAGGTATTTCGGGCATGTACCTGGTTCAATTCATTCTCATGATACCCTTTATTCTCTGGGCATCGCATTTTAAAACGCAGTCCTGGAAAGAAACACTTGGGTTTCGAAAGGTCACACTGAAATCACTTGGGTTGTGGTTGTTAATTCTGGCAGGATTTCTTGTTGTTCAGTTGACAGTCGGTGCCCTTTTCAATGTGAAGAGCGGCGATTTTCTGCAGGAATTGAACGGAAGCAAGCACATATTATTGATTTTTGTTTTTCTGATTTTGGCCCCCCTGCTCGAAGAAATGGTCTTGCGGGGATATCTGTTTAAATCCTGGCGGCAGACCCGGTTGGGATTGACCGGCACCCTGCTTGTCACTTCCGTGCTGTTTACGCTCATGCACTGGGGACAATATGGTTTGATTCAATATGTTTTTCTCTTTGCCCTTTCTATACTGCTTGGTCTGGCACGTGAACGTTCGGATTCTCTCTGGGTTCCGATTGTTCTCCACAGTGCCAACAATTTCCTGCCCGCGCTTGCGGTGGTTTATCTGGGGCTTGCCTGAAGCATTATTCCCTGATGAGTTCAGGGCGGGCCGTCGGGGAAGAACTTAAAAATAGTGATATCTTTTATACGACTGCATCAAACAGCTGCCCGACATACTTCCTCATTCGCATCGATCGTTCCAGCTCTTTTTCGGATGGGATCTCCCGAATAACCCTGTCGCTTTCCTTGTCGATGACCTTGATCATGGTTTTACCGGTTTCGTCATGGATCGAATATTGAACAGCAACATCATGGAGGGTTGAGAGATTTTTATCTGTTTTTTCAACTGTTGTCCGGGAAGGTATGCCTGTGCCGGATTTGCTGCTTTCCTCCGGAGCGTCTGACCTGGATCCGGAGGCGCGGCGGGGCGTCGTATCATTATTCGCACGTTTGGAAGTGTTCTGGGAATTGTAGTCCCGGGTGTTTTGCGTGGTATCGTTTATCGGTACGAACATTGTTTGAAATTTTTCTTTTGACAAATGAGCCATTTTCAAAACGTTTTCCCTCCACAAATAAGATCAAGTCCAAAGCGGATCGTTCGCCCGGAGATTGGTTACAAAGGGACGTTTTGAAATTGGCTGGGATGAAAAAGCGATTACCGCCTGTTCATGCCGTATGATTATATACCAAAAAAACAGTTAAAAGTTAATCCTGCAACTACCTTATCAGCAGGTTGTGTGCCAGAATAGCGAATAGATGGTTTATGATAATTATTTACAGCTAGTTATGGGCTATTGCATGGGTGTCATATACCTGCGCCGGTAGCGGCTTGGGGGGAATCCCCCAAAAAATTGGGGCATATCGCACATTCACCGGTGAGGTATTGATGATTTCGTAAAAAAGAAAATTTTCACACGAAGCCACGAAGATAACCGACTAATATCAAAAGGTTTTACTTTGTGCTCTTTGTGCCTTTGTGGTTAATGCAGACTTTTTACGAGTTTGTCAGGTATTGAATTAGAAATAATTAATTTGAACGTCGAACATCGAACGCCCAACGTCCAATGAGGTGATCGCTTCGCTCCGTCGTTCGAAAAACAAACTTCAGGTAATATGCACCTCTTTCGAAGCATTCTTTGATGATCCACCTCACTGCAAGCGAATGGGTAATAAACCCAAGCTTTGTAGTAAATATTAAAATGACGGAATGCCTTATTCGAAGTTCGATGTTGGACGTTCATTAGTCTGTATTTTAGCCCCCCTCGGGGGGCTTCCTGAGGCCTCCCGCTATGCGGGAAGCGACTCACTATCGGGAACGTTTTCTTTCAGTTCGTCCAGCCACACCGTCTCCTCGGAGTCACTGGGGGCCCGCCAGTCCCCCCTGGGCGACAGGGAGCCCCCCGATCCGACCTTGGGTCCGTTCGGGAGGGTCGATCGCTTGAACTGGCTTGTCTTGAAAAAGCGGTGCAGAAAAATACCCAGCCATTTTTTGATAGTGGGAAGATCGTACTCGTCACGTTTATTCTCCGGCATATCTTTCGGCCAGAAGCCCCGGTTTTTATCCCCCCAGGCATGATGGGCGAGGAATGCCACTTTGCTCGGCCGGTATCCGTACCGGAGGATGTAATAGAGATTGAAATCCTGAATGTCGTAGGGACCTACCGTGGACTCCGTTTTCTGCCCGGGCCCGTCAGCATCGCAGGCTCCGTTGGGTATCAATTCAGGAGAAATGTCGGTCTCCAGGATGGATTGAAGAACATGGCCGGTGCCGCCGTCAAACTGATCCGTTTTGATGACCCAGCGAATAAGGTGTTGAATCAGTGTTTTCGGAACGGACGCGTTGACATTGTAGTGTGACATATGATCGCCCACGCCATATGTCGTCCACCCCAGCGCCAGTTCACTGAGATCGCCGGTTCCCAATACGAGCGCATGATGGCGGTTCGCGAGCCGAAAAAGATGCGATGTGCGTTCTCCCGCCTGAACATTTTCAAAGGTAATATCGTAAACTGGTTTGTCCTCAGCGAATGGATGGTCGATATCCCTGAACATCTGCATGCAGGAGGGCCGGATATCGATTTCTTTTGCGGAAACGCCGAGGATCTTCATCAATGAATGTGCGTTGCGGTTCGTGGCCTGGCTTGTGGCAAATCCCGGCATGGTATAGGCGAGGATGTTGGTGCGGGGCAATCCCATCTGGTCCATTGTTTTTGCGGCGACAATCAGCGCCTGGGTGGAATCGAGCCCACCGGAAACGCCGATAACCAGTTTCTCGATACCCGAGGTCGTGAGCCGTTTTATCAGGCTGTGGACCTGTATGTTGTAAATCTCGAAACATTGTCCATCCAACAGCGCGGGCTCACTCGGGACATAAGGAAAGCGGTCTACATGGCGAATGAGTGCCACCTCTTCCATCGGTATTTCAAATACGAACGGAACATGCCGCATTTCGGTAAGGTGCCGGCGGTGTTCGCTGACGGCATCATTGAACGTGGAAATCCGCATTCGCTCCTGCATGAGCCGGTCCAGGTCGATATCTCCAGTGATGAGCTGTCCCTCACTTGCAAATTGTTTCGATTCCGCCAGCAATTCACTGTTCTCATATATTGCCGCGTATCCGTCCCAGGCAAGATCGGTCGTGGACTCCCCCGTGCCGGAAGCCGAGTACATATAGGCCGCGACACATTTTGCCGATTGTGAGGCGCAGATGGTTCTCCGGAGATCCGTCTTTCCCGCGGTAATATTGCTGGCCGACAGGTTCGTCAGTATCGTGGCGCCGGACAATGCACCGTAAGTGGAAGGTGAAATCGGTGCCCAGGCATCTTCGCAGATTTCCACATGAAGCGAAAAACCCGGTACATTCGAAGCATCAAAAACAAGATCGCTGCCGAAAGGAACGGTTTCACCGAGGAAGGGCACTTCGCGTCCAACCGCATGCCGGGCGCTTGAAAACTGCCGTTTCTCATAGTATTCCCGATAATTGGGAAGATATGACTTCGGGACGATGCCAAGCACTCGTCCGCGATATATTACGACCGCGCAGTTAAACAGTTTCTCCTCGAATCTGAGCGGTGCGCCGACGAGAAGAACAGGCATGAGGGTTTTGCTTTCGGCCTTTATAAGTGCCAACGCCGATACCACGGCATCGAGCAGCGCGTCCTGATGAAACAGGTCCTGGTTGGAATATTCAGTTAGTAGAGTTTTCTTCTACCGAACGCGGCGCCAATAACGTTGAACGTATTTTCAACGATGAAAAGGGCTTCGGGATCGATTTTGAAGACCATTTCCTCAATCCGTTTCAGAAGAATATTGTTGGTGATGGCCATGAGGATCAGCTTGTCCCGGCCGGAGTAGGCGCCCCGTCCCTGTATAAATGTGGCTCCCTGCCCGAGCTCCGTGATCAGGGCATCTGAAATGTCCTTTGTTTTTTCGCCCACGACATAGACGATTTTTCGCTGGTTGAAGAGGGCCAGGACATATTCCAGGGATACGGAGGAGATAAAAACCAGGATCACCGAGGCGATGAAGAGATCCATGCCGGCGTAGGAGATCATGAAAGAAAAGAGAATCGAATTAAATACCAGATAGACCCTGCCTACACCGATATTGAATTTCTGGTTGAGAATCAGCGCGACAATATCCAGACCGCCCCCGGACCCCAGTGACCGCAGGATAATACCGCTTCCGACCCCGCAGACAATCCCCCCCGCTATGGCGGCATAAAGCTGTTCGTGGATGTCGAAATTCAACTGAATCAGTTCGGATGACAGGCTCACCACGACCACGGAATAGAGGCTGTAAAGAAAAAAACGCCTGCTCATGAAAACCCATCCCACCAGAAAGAGGGGCAGGTTGTAGATAAAGAACCAGATCGCCGGGCTGAGCCATTGAGTCTTGTAATAAGTTAGAAGACCGAGGCCGAAAAGGCCGCCGGTAATAAAATTATGATGCATCACGATGGCCTTGGCGCCGAGGGAAAAGAGCACGGAGCCCAGGGTGATCAGGAATATGTTCCATGCGGGGGAATAGGTAAAATCTTTTTTCATGTCATACACCTTTTCTGAAATAATATGCTGCCGACGGAATCCCGAAGCCTCGTAACCCGATCCGGTGTTTAATACGCCGCCCGTGATAGCAAATGACGGCGAGGGGTGCAACCTATTAGGGCAATTGCATGTATGTTAAGAGAGATAGTTTTTTGAGGTTATTTTATTATATGAGTGCCTAAAGTGCCTTGAGTGCACTAAAGTGCCTAAAGTTCAGGAGTCGTTTCACTCCATCTTTTATGGAACAGGGATAAGAGAGTTAAAACGCTTCAGCAATGTGTGGCGGATATTATAAGAATATGTGTCACTTTATCTCTTATAGTAACAGACAGAATACCATAACTTTAGGCACTATAGGCACTTTAGCGCACTTTAGGCACTTGCCTGCATCAATGCACTCCATGTCGTACAATTAATTCTTGGAGTACTTGAGATTGCCGTGTAACCTCTCGAACCTTGACAACGGCAGGCAGTCTCTCTATTATAAGTGCCCGGTATCACATATGCTTGTGGTCATATGATCAACCAGACTTACCGTTTTATTAAGCCGGTTCGGCATTTTTTGTTTCAGAAACAGATCGTTGTTTCCTGGTTTGCACGTTTTCAAAACTACTACTTTTGACTCAGGGTATTCAAAATGTTCGATACCAATGCTCAAGCTGAATATGAATCGACGTATTTGCGAGAAGAAGATCCGCTCGGCGACGCCCGGCCTCTTGTCGAAATAAAGGGCGTGACAAAAACTTTCGGGGAGAAAACGGCGCTCGAGAACATCTCTTTTTCCGTACCATCCGGTCAGATATGCGGATTGCTGGGCCCCAATGGCGCCGGGAAAACGACTCTTTTCAGACTTCTGATGGGTATTCTGAAGGCGACAAATGGAAGGCTTTTCGTCGATGGCCTGGATGCATTTGATGACCGGGTCGAGGTCAAGCGGCGGATCGGATTTCTGCCGGACGAACCGGTTTTTTATTCCTATATGTCGGGCAGCGAGGTCCTGGAGCTGAGTGCGGCAATGCACGGTCTGGATGTCTCCCGAACGATGTCGAATCTCGAACCGTTTATCGAAAAACTGCACCTGAAGGATGAAATCCACAATTATGCGGAAGAGTATTCACGGGGGATGAAAAAAAAGCTCGGGCTGCTTCTTGCCCTGCTGCACGCACCGAAACTGCTCGTACTCGATGAACCGACCAACGGACTCGATGTCGAATCCACCCATCTCTTCTATGATCTTATTTCGGATATCAGCCGTCAGGGTGTGACGGTTCTTTTTTCAACCCACCTGTTGGATCAGGTAACCCGGCTCTGTTCTCACACCGTTATTATCAATCAGGGAATTCTGGTGACGAAGGGCCCGCTGGAACAACTGCGATCCGATTTCGGCCTCGAAAATCTTGAAGACATTTTTCTCAAGCTGACCGCAAGAGGGGCCCGATCCCATGAGTAGTTCACATTCGTCTCCCGGATTTTTCAAAACGGTTCTGGTGCTTCTTCGCGCATCCCGGAAGCGGGCCGTGGGGCGAAGGCGCCGCCAGAATCAACTGCTGCGCCACAGGGCTTCTAAAAATGCAATCGACTGGGGCCGCTTCGGCTTGTTTTTGTTCAGTGTCGGTATCGCGATACTCCATATTGTGGCGGCCGTTTCATTGAACATGGCGGTTAAATCCGCCCAATATGCAGATGTGGAATCCCATGGAAAGATAGTTGTCAGTGCTCGTTTCCTGTCTTCCCTGGCGGCTAAGGAACAAAAGCATGATTGTCTATCATCATTGGAAAAAGCAGTTAATGTCAAAAGCTACAAGGCGGAAGCAGGCAGAATATCTAGAAGGACAGATGAACCGGAGGAGATAGTTGAGCAAAAGATAAGGCAGCAAATAAGCCGGTATGGGTCCCGGGGGTTTATTCCCCGGGAAGAGGCATCCCCGGGCCTTCGAAGAATCGGGTCGGCGTCCCTTCCGGCAATGATAGGATCAATGGTTCTTTTTTTGTGGATTTTAGCGCTGGTTTTCCAGGGGGAAGGGCTCGAACTGGATATTCAGCGCCGCAGACATCCCATGTGGGAATGGCTTTTTTCACATCCGGCGCCGCCCGGCGCAATTTTCCTGGCGGAGATACTGACCCCGATAGCGGCCAATCCCGTGTTCTGGAGCGCGCCTTTATTCGTGGGGTTTGTGTTCGGCTTTGCCTACAATTTCCACACCGGTTTCATCGCGCTGTTCATTATCGGCATACCCGTCACCATTGCCCTGGCGTGTCTGGGAAAAGCTCTGGAAATAGGGGTTATGTTGAGATTTTCTCCGCGATCCCGGGGCGCGATGATCGGGCTGATGAGCTGGATCGGCTATTGCGCCATGATACTTATATTTCTGGCAATCTTTTTACAGGAACTACTCTCCGCAATCGGAAAGCCTCTGGGGCCTTTTTTAACCCTGCCGTGGCCATGGTTACGCCTGTTTCTGGGCGCCGGGCCGGATGGTGCCCTCTCCTTTTCATCCGGTTTGTTCAACTGCCTGACCGGTGTTTCCCTGACCATTCTCGGTGCAATCGGATTCAGCACATGGGCGGCACGGAAAGGGCTTGGCGGAAAGTCCTCCGCTAATTCAAAACCAACGCGTTCAAAAACCGGGCATTGTCTTCTGAGTAAAGACCCCCTCTATCGAAAAGAACTCTTATGGTTTATCAGGGACCGCGGCGCCATTGTTCAGGCAGTGCTTATACCTGTTACCATAGCGGCGGCCCAGGCGTTCAATTTTCGGATTCTGTTAAAGCATGCCCATGATTCCTGGAATTTTCTATGCGGCATCGCAATCATTATCGGAACCTATTTCCTCTGGGTCCTCGGTCCGCGATCCCTCTCTTCCGAAGGACCGGCGTTGTGGATCTCACTCACATGGCCGAGGGGGCTGGAAAGTCTTCTGAAAGCCAAAGCTTGGCTCTGGTCCATGATATCATCCGTAATTGTGGGGCTGATTATGCTCTACGCCGTTTACGTCTTTCCCCAAAGCCTATGGAAAATTATCCTTGTGGGGATCGGCTGGTACCTGTTCAGCCGGAGTATGGCGGAAAAAGCGGTTACACTCGTCACCGTATCGTCATCGTCGGGGGAGCAGGAAAAAGTCCCGGCCGGACGTCGCTGGGCGACCAGCCTGGGGATGCTGACATTTTCCATAGGGGTTATCACGAGACAATGGCATCTCGTCATTATAGGAATCGTTTTCTCCCATTTGACGGCGGCTGCCATATGGCAGAATTTCCGTGCCCGCCTGCCTTACCTCTACGATCCGTGGTCCGAAAAGGTCCCGCCGCCGCCGACACTGATGCACGCCATGATTGCCATCACCATTCTTGTCGAAGTGACGGCAGTACTTTCCATACCGTTTGCCATTTTCGGCCCCGGGAGTCTGCTGATAGCGAGAGCATTTTCTTATACGATATGTGCGGGAATCGTCTCCTTTGGTGTCGGCGCCTTTTTAAACCAGCGCGGTATATTTCTGAAAGATATCTTTTTTTGGAATGTTCCGGGGTATGGCGCATTGGATATTCAGAACGATAACTATAAAATCAGTTCGAGCCGGTTGGTGAGGGATATGGTTCACGGAATAGCAGGGGGAGTGATTCTCGGCTTGTTCGCACTTGTCTATTTGACAATTCTTCAGCACTTCCCTGAAACGGCCGAAATTCTGGAGGAGTCACAGGTATACCTGGCAAATAACATGCGTGTAAGAACCACCTACGCGTTTATTGCTGTTGGGGTTGCCCCCTTCGCGGAAGAGTATCTGTTCCGTGGATTGCTCTACAGGGCATTGGACCGTGAGTGGGGCGGCCGGCGTGCCGTTATCGGGAGCGCTGCTTTTTTTGCCATTTACCATCCGCCGATTTCCTGGATACCGGTTGGGATTGTCGGCATTGCAGCCGCGCTTTTATTTAAAAAAACCGGAAGCCTTATCCCCCCGATTGCGCTCCACCTTGTCTATAACGCCATGGTTTGTCTGGTTTCATTTAATTGACGGAAAAGCACGGTTTTATGTTAAATCGGGATGGATGCCTGCTTTTATCTGCCGGTCAGGAAAATTATGAATCGTATCGATCGTCTTACAGCCATTTTGCTCCAACTGCAGACCAAACGTATCGTTCGGGGACAGGAGATTGCGGACCGTTTCGGGATTTGCCTTCGGACCGTTTACCGAGATATCCGCGCGCTGGAAGAGGCGGGGGTGCCCATCGGTTCGGAGGTCGGTATGGGGTATTTCCTCTCTCCGGGGTATCATCTGCCGCCGGTCATGTTTACCCCCGAGGAAGCGCGTGCGCTGATTATCGGTGGCAAGTTGATCGAAAAATTCAGCGACCTGGCGGTAAACCGGCATTACGCCTGCGCGCTGGATAAAATAAAGGCCGTTATGGGGGATTCCGAAAAAGAGCATCTCAATACCCTGGCCGATCATATCGAAGTGCTGAAAACATCGCCCCGGCCCCGTGACGGGTTTCCCAACGATCTATTAATCGATATCCAGGGGGTTCTGGGACGCAAGCAGGTGATCCGGATCGATTACACCTCGGGTTACAAGGATGAGACCACCCGGCGCGAAATCGAGCCCCTGGGATTATGCTTCTATGGGGGAAACTGGCATCTCCTGGCTTTTTGCCGCCTGCGCAGGGATTACCGCGATTTTCGCGTGGACCGCATCCGGTCTGTCTACATCACCCACTCTTTTTTCAGTTCCTCCAGCCATGACAGCCTGGCGGATCTGATTTCCCGGATGGTTTATGAAACGGACGTCAAGCCTGCCTGTGTCCGTTTCGATAAGAAAATCATGCCGTTCGCCGGAGAGCAGAAATACTACTATGGTTTTGTGGAAGAAAGAAAGCTGGACCGGCAAGTCGAGATGCATTTTCTGACCGCTTCCTATGATTTCATGGCCCACTGGTTGCTGGGATTTGTGGATGCCGTCGAAGTAGTATCACCAGAGCCTCTTAAAGATATCATGGCCGAGCATGTCAAACGTCTTTTTGTGCACTACTCTCCTCCAGCTGGCGATGTCGCTGATTAGAGGGGCTATGCTTTTAAAAAATATAACGATTATGATGTCACGGGCTATTTTAAATACTCGGGCAGCAGATGATAGGCTTCCACAGGCGAGAGAAGGGGCATTGCGTCGTTGATTTTCCATCCGGCTTCTTTAAAGGTTTGATCGGCCAGGTCGATCGGATCCGCTTTGCTCTGGAGAGGTGTTCTCTCGTCGTCTGTAAAGGGGAGTACAATGGGCCCATCGCTGTCCAGGACATATGCAAGTTGACGATTCATCAGGGGGACGACACTGCCGGCGGGATAAATGCCCACCGATTTGGCAAATGCATGAAGGAGAAGCTGAAGAAAATCTTCCTTGCCGGCATACCTTCGAACAATGTGTGTGACCGCTGTTGCAGGATTCATCGCATCTTTGTAACATCGCTTGGAGGTCATGGCATCGTAAATATCGGCCAGTTTACTGACCCTGACATGTGGAGGCCTCTCTGAGTGATATTGAATATGCGGATAAAAACGGAGTTCGCCTTCGTACAGGGCGCCATGATGGTACCGGACGATGTCCCGGACAAACCGGGAGCTGATGTTGTTTTTTAAGAGTATTTCATTTCCAAGGTTGTACGAATGCTCTCTGATAATTTCAAACTCCTCGGGTGTCAACTTGGTTGGCTTGTTTAAGACGTTGAATGGGACCAGGATCTTTCCGATGTCATGGAGGAAAAAACCGGTGGATATATCGATCAGGTCCTGAGGGCTGTATTGCCGCATCTTATCCCCAAGAAGCTGTATTGCCTTTTTCATGATGGCCGTGCCGAAGGTGCAGACATTAACGGAATGGTTGTACAGGTACTCATCATGGGAAAATATTTCCCTGGCCAGGTAGAAAAAGGCTCCTTCATTGCTGCCGATAAAGTGACACAGGTCTGTTACGGTGTCCTCAACCACTTCGCGATCAAACTCGCCCCCGGACCTGATAACGTCGCCGACGATTTTTTTCATGGCATTTTTCGCATTCAGGTGCTTTTGGGCAGCTTCTCTCTTAATATAGGCTATCTGCTCGACCCTTTCCTTGAGCGTGATAGCAGCAGATGGTTTCTGAACCGGTTTTTCGGGGAGAAAGTTACGGCCGTTTCGATCCCATATCCCGCCCATATTGTCGGGATTTATGGGAATTTCTTCGATGCCGTTCTGCTTGATGATCAACAATGGTCTCACTGTATTTATCAGGACATCTTTATCCAGAAGCAGGATGGTGTCTTTTGAGTAAATATCCACGCCTGTTTTCACAGTGCCGCCGTTTTGAACGATTTCAATCAACTGATCGATTTTCAGTGTATGTCCGGTTTGTGCCATAAGAATATATGATCCCCTTCTGACAACAGTGACGATATTGACGGTTCAAAACAGCATATCTGCTTCAAGTCGATAGGAACTTTTTTTTGAGACGGATTATATGCCGGGGATTCGATGTGTTGTCAAGCTGCAACCGGCACAAGATGTAGTGTCTGCTGTAAAAAAGTGAGGCGGTCCAACAGGCTGTCAAGATTTTTTTCTAGTATCCCATGAGCCCAACTGTTTCAGTATCTTTTCCAACCATGAAGCATCCACCCAGATCTCTTTTGCCATAACAAGAAGGATGACGGGAATCCACATAATAAAAAAAGTCTTCTTAAGAAGGTAAATCCACATACTCGCTAACGAATTCAGAATGGTGAAAACCAGTCCAAGCACTGGTGTGACAATCAGCCCAGTAATGACCTTTGCTTTACCAACCCGGGCAAAGTATGGCGGCCATGCGATATCCGGATAAGATATAATAATGTAAGCGCTGAATATGACAAATATAAGCCCGATGAATAGTAAAAAACTGGCAACCGCGTTTTTTGAAAAAGTTATAAATTTCGCTTTGATGATGTCCTGATTCGTTATGGGCAGTGTGCTGATAAAGTTGGGGATAACAATATCTTCGGGTTTAGATTGTGTTCTATTGTAAATATACCAGTCTGCCGAATAAAATGTGAACCAACCTGCTGACGGCACATAGCAGAAACAAAAACACATCGATAGAGAACATACTGATCTTACAGCTAAAATGAGATAAAAACGAAAGCAGTTATTAATAAACAAACAAATACTATAGAAGTCCATGCAAACCTATATCGTTTCCATATTAATAGCTGGTACCAAACCAGCAGACTGATGGAAAGAATAACCACCCACTCAATGTCATAAAGTTAACGGCAAGGCTTGTAATTCATGTAGTGCTCACGTTTACTAACTTTGTGTTTCCGTTTGAATTTTCGTCCTGGCCGAACGGGTTCGGTTGCCGCTGAAAATAATTCATGAAGGCCTTGGATTATTTTTACTACAATTTTGCGGGGCCTTTCAAAAAGCAAAAAGAGCGTATCTTTGGATTTTGAAAACACCTGCGTCATGTTTAATTGATATTCATACTTTTTTTCTTTGCTTTCGCACTCTACAGACACCTGTGCTGGAGAAGAGAGAACAACAGCAAGATTTTTTGCAAGCACCTTTGAATGAAAATCCTGATAAACGGACAACTCGGATTGGCCCGAGAAATTGCCGACTTCGACACGCTCTTCATGAAAAGGTAATCAACTTCTACCGGCCAACGCTTGTGATATAGGTCTTTGAAAATTTCTTTTGGATATTTCTTTTTATCGGTAAGCGAAGTGATTAGAACTTCAATTTCGCCTGAATCGAGTTCAACCCGTATTAAGCGCAAGTGTAGTGGCGCAACATCCAAGCCCATCTCATTGCATTCTTTGATGGATTGATATGATGCATCAATATCAACAAAATCTTGATCAAGGCCGGATTCGATGAAGGTTTGAACAATCTTCCATTTATTGGAGATTCTGGCACAAAAATTACCGCCTTGAGATATAATGAGGTTGAAAACCCAGTAAGCCGGATAACCACGGTCCAATAAAAGAAGGTCGTTTGGGAGCAAGTTGAGCATATGATCTCGCAATAGTTCTCTTTCGCCGACATTGTATGGCTTTATGAATGCCTCGATTGTGACTTTATTCAAAACATCAAATAATTGTGAAACACGAGCCATTGGGCATGCAGGTCCGTTCTTGGGTTTCATTACGCCAAAATGTTCTCGTATTTCTTGGTATTTAAAAAGTTTTAAAGTTGATCCATCTATTGCCAGTAAATTAAATCCATGCCATTTTTTGACGGTTTTGTAGTTGTTATAGAAAAAACTCAAGCAAGTGGCGGTTGAACTCTATAAATGCGGAATACTTGAGTTTCCTGCGTGCCAGTGAAAGAGCCATTTTGGTAACCAAGGCGACAGGGACATCTAATCGGAATGAAGCTTTAAAAAAGTGATCCAATTCGTCTTGGTATGATCCTTTAATGAAGTTTATGAAAAAGAGGAAAAGTGTTTGAAACGGCAGAGTTCGGTTTCGTGTAAAATCTTTTTCAGATTTTTTGTGCCGATTGACAAAGTCTTTTGAGTGAAGAATCTTCTTGAGATAATCAACAGTTTTGGCACATATCTTGGAAAGCAGGCTCCGTGCCAACATTGCTTTGCTTTTGAAGCGTTTCGGACATTTATTTCTCCTTTACGAAATGAATAATGCACGGTTAAAACTGGTGTCAGTATAGCATAATAAGCTAAAATATCAATAAAATTTAACTACTGCCGTTAACTTTATGACATTGTCTTCCGAGTAGGCGTTTCACGTGGGTTTTCGATGGGACTTAATCCAAAAACCGTTGACGAGCCCGCCTGTGATTCCAGCAATCCCATGATGTGCCGGATGACGGTCGTTTTCCCGGCTCCGTTTTTTCCGACCAGACCAAAAACCATACCTCTAGGGACTTCAAGGTCTATTTTGTTTAGGGCTTTTGTGCCACTTTTTATCTATAATTCCGGCTACCTGAAGTTCTCGATAAGCATGGGCAACGGTATTGGGATTGAGAATCAATTGCTCCGCCAGATCTCGGATTGTTGGCAACTCATCACCGGCCCGCAGCGCTCCGGCAGCAACGAGATATTTCACCTGATTCACTATCTGCAGATAAATCGCTGTCCCGTCTTCACGGGAAATATTGATATTCAGATATGCAATTTCGTTCACTCTTGTACCATCACGCTAATACAAGACCGCATGGGGAGAAGGGAAGTCAAATTCTTTTTTTGATGTAAGGAAATGCATGCCAGAGTGTTATTTTGACATTCGCTATATTTCTGTTAAGGAATTTTTAGAGCAATCCTGCCGATTTCGGAACAATCGTATTTGTTCTTGGCATTGCATTTTAACCGATGTTCGACGTTCATTTTTTTGTCGAGAAATTACACATCTGAGGAAACCTTAACGGAAAGGGGGGAGACAGTGGGGCTGACACCTGTTTTACCTTTTAGTACCAAACTGACATAGAGTTGTCACTTCCGTATATTACAAATAATGTCCAACATCGAAAAATCCGAAACAACAGATTTTATTAAGCAAGCACCGGCGGTGGGGGAGATGCTGGATATTAAGCCCAGATGGATCAATATACCGAAAGGCCTCGCTGAGGTCCTTTTATTTCCATCCAGTCCGTATGTGGTGCCAAATATGGACCGAATAACAAATGTTATTTAGCATTTTGTTGGAAAAATGTGTTCCTGTTTCACAATCTGTTTATTACATTGACATAATTTGTTGAAAAAAATATGGTAAACTTCAAAGGGGTGCATAAACAGTTTTTGATATCCTCAAACAATTCCTGTAGTTTTAATGGATTCGTTGAAGCTTATGGAACTGCGCCTATATTCACCTGCAAAAATAGCCCGGCCGCGTTTTAAAAAGCACCTGAAGCGGGAGATGTTGTTCGAAACGCTTGATGAGCATCGCCATTATCCCGGCATTTGGATCAATGGGCCGGCGGGTTCGGGCAAGACCATCCTGGTTTCCAGCTATATTGAGGAAAGACATCTTGACGCCCTATGGTATCAGCTGGATTCTGGCGACCAGGATATTGCCACCTTTTTTCATTACCTGGGGTTAGCCGATCAAAAGCGGATTTCCGAAAAAGCAAAACCCCTGCCCGCCTATACACCTGAATATGAAAAAGGGATTTTCATTTTCAGCAAACGTTACTTTGAAGCGCTTTACGGGCGAATGCCTACACCTTCCGCGCTGGTTTTAGACAACTACCATGAGGTCCCAATCGGAGGCCCTTTTCATGTTATGATTCGAGAGCCCTTTCCGTGATCCCGGAAGGCATCAACCTTGTCATTCTGAGCCGATCGGACCCGCCTGCGACTCTGGCGCGGGCCAGGGCAAACAATCGCCTGCGAACCATTGGATGGTCGGAACTGCGTTTGAATCAAAACGAAACCGAACAAATGCTGACGCTGTTCGGCGGTAAAAAATACAGCGATCAGGAGACGCATCTGATCCATGAAAAAGTCGACGGCTGGCCGGCCGGGCTCCTTCTTCTTCTGCAGTCAAGCTCTCATACAGGGTTTCAAGTTCGATCACTTGACGAGTATACTCCGGAAATCATTTTTGACTATTTTGCTAGTGAAATTCTGGACCATGCGGATGCTGATTACCATCATTTTTTAATCACCACAGCCATTTTTCCCAGGATGACCGCGAAAATGGCAGAGGCGTTGACCGGGAGTTCTAATGCCGATCAGATCCTGTCCAATCTGAGTCGCAACAACTTTTTTACGGATGTCAGACCCGGAAAATCGCCAACCTACGAATTTCATCCCCTTTTCCGGGAATTTCTGCTCGCAAAATGCCAACAGCTTCTGTCCTCCGACCGGATCATCGAGCTGAAGCGGGCCGCGGCTTCTCTTCTGGAGCAAGACGGGCAGATCGAGAGCGCCGCAGCCCTTTACGGTGAGGGGGGGGATTATCAGAAGCTGATTCAACTGATTCTCAGCCATTCCGCATCGCTTCTTTTTCAGGGCAGACATCAAACCCTTGCAAGATGGGTGGAGAACCTGCCGAAGGATGAACTTACAAAGAAGCCCTGGCTTTTGTACTGGCTGGGGACCTCTCTCATCAATACAGATCCGGACCGGAGCCGGTGTTTTTTTGAGCAAGCGTTGTCCCTTTTTAAAGCCCGCAACGATGTCTCCGGAATTTTATCGGCCTTTTGCGGTGTGTCCGATTCCATATTTCAATGCTTTGAACAGTATGACCGCTTCGACGAAATGATCCCGGAACTGGCGCATTATGCCGCCGATTCGACGCGATTCGTTCTCCTGAAATTGAACCGCGGGTCATTGCCGCCATGCTCATGGCTCTGTGCGCAAGGCAGCCCTTTCATCCCGATATCGAGTGTTGGGAAACGCGCGCCTTTTCGTGCCTTGAGAAAGAGATTCCGATAAACACCAAGATTCAATTGGTTATCTCCATGATCATGTACAAGGTGCATGCCGGGGAATTGTCTGAAACCGGCCATCTGCTGGCCATATACAGGGAAAAGGCGGAAAGTGGCGAAGTCTTTCCTTATGCGATCATTACCTGAAAATCCTCGATTCATTCTATTCTTGGCTCGGCGGCCATTTCAAGCAGTGCCAGACGGCGTACAAGGAAGCCCTTGAACTCTCATCAGACATTGAAAATTACAACTCCCTGATGTTCGTATCGGCCCACGGCCTGGCCGGCGCCCTCAGCACCGGGGATCTGGCCACCGCAGACGAGCTTTTCAGCAGACTGGAGGGTCAACTGGATCAATTCGGATACTGGGAAAAACGGTTTTTCACATACTGGCCACCTGGCGGGCTCTGCTTAAAAATAACATCAGCGAGGCCGCGCTGCATTCCGAACGCAGCCTGATGCTGGCTGAAAAAAAGGAGGGAAGGGGATTGCTTCAGTCCGTACCGGTCTCTCACCTTGGAAGAGCCATTTGTCTTCATGCCATGGGACGTAGCGCCGAGGCCGGCGCCTGCCTGGACACGGCCCTGTCCCTATGTAAGCGTTATAACGCGCTGCAGGTGGCGTTCGGATGTCATCTGGCCCGGGCCGAGATCGCCCTTGACACCCATGATGACGGCGCGGTGCACGGGGCGCTTAAAAAAGCTATGCGCATCGGTCGGGAAAAGGGGTATGCCAACGCCTATTTCTGGTCTCCACGGGTGATGACCCGGCTTTGCGCTCGGGCACTTCGGGAGGAGATCGAGCCGGAATATGTCCGCCGCCTGATTCGGCAACGGAAGTTGATGCCGGATGCGTGCGCCATCGAAATGGAACAGTGGCCTTGGCTCGTCAGGATTGTCGCCTTGGATGGATTTAAAATATTGGTGGATGGCATTCCCCTTCAGTACGCCCGAAAGGCCCAGCATATGCCCCTGGCCCTTCTGAAGGTGCTTCTGGCATTGGGTGGCGCCAATGTCCCCACCCATCAGGTGGCTGACGCCCTCTGGCCTGACAGCGACGGGGATACGGCACACTGGTCTCTTGCAACAACGCTGCGACGGTTGCGAAAACTGCTGCGTCATCCGGAAGTGATTCTGCTGAGGGACAAGCGGTTGACATTAGATACCTCCATCTGCTGGTCCGATACCCGAGCCTTTCTGCACATGGCAAATCAAATCAAACATGTGGCGCAGACGGGCATGGAAAATGATGATGCCGTTGAGATGGCGGAAAGAGCGATTGCCGGGTATCGGGGTCACTTTCTGGGAGACGAGAACTGGGCCACGGCCATTATCACGAAGCGGGAACAGTTGCGACGCTCCTTTTTGAAAATCGTCGAATGGCTCGGCATGCAACATGAAGGTTCCCAGAACTGGGACCGGGCCACGGATTGCTACGAATACGGACTTCAAATCGATGCGTCGACGGAATGGCTCTACCGTCGTCTGATGAAATGCCACCAGCGTTTGGGCTGCAAGACGGAGGCGCTCAAAACCTATGACCGGTGCCGCTGCATGATGTCGGCCGAGTTCGGCAGTTGCCCATCGCCGAAGACAGAAGCCATCCGACAGGCCATCCTCGAAACAGCATAGGTATTTTTATTGAAAAAAATGCCCATGTGTCACCTATTTGTCACCTGCCTTCCGATATTGATTTAAAATAGATACCTGTTCATTAAGTGTTTTCGACAATGCCGACCATGTGGATACAGCGGATACTAATTGTTTTAGTATTCCACGATTCAATAAGCCGAAGATTGCTTATCAACTTCTATTACCCTTATCATCGGGAGGAAAATGTTATGAGAGGATTTAGTTTTTTGTTTGTGTCTCTTGGTTTTTTATTTCTATGTGCAAACGCGGCCATTGCGACCCCTGTCAATTTGGCTGAACTCTACGGAACGGCAACCCAGTCTTCTACTCATTCAGGGGGACCAGAACTTGCTATCGATGGAAACACGGATGGCAATTGGAACCATGGTTCAGTCAGTCATACGTTTTCTGATAATCAAGCATGGTGGCAGGTAAATCTTGGCGATTCGTATGTCATCGACACGATAGATATCTGGAACCGCACTGATTCTTGTTCGAACAGACTTACCGATTTCACCGTATCGGTTCTCGACGGTTATAACACCGTAATATGGAGCGATGTTTTCTATGAAAACGGTGGATATCCCTACCCAAACGAGGTAATTGACCTGTTTGCCGATTTGGACAGCATCACAGGTCAAATTATTAAAATCCAACTGAACGGAAAGAATTTTTTGCATCTTGCAGAGGTGCAGGTTTGGGAGAAGGAAGACGTACCGCCGCCTGCAGTGCCTGAACCGACCACTCTGCTGTTGGTTGGGTGCGGTCTGATCGGACTGGCTGGATTAAGGCACCGGAAAGTGGCATAGACTCCAATGTTGCAAAAGTCTGAGGTGCTCAGCGAAAAGGCATCGAGGGTGACGCTGTAGCTTTACCGCAATCCATTGCTAGCGAAGCCGCTGGACGTCTCAGACTTTCCTTCAGGTAAAAAAGAAGGAAGTTAAATCGACCCAATCCTCGAATTAACTTTCAGCCCAGTATACTATCCCTAAGAATACAATCATCGCGGGCAATAGCCTGCCATGTAACCGGTTTTCCAAATAGCACTGTGCTTGAAACGGACTGTTGTGGGTTCTATTGATACGGGCAAGAGAAAAAGAGAATCTGAGGCTCCATTTCCAATCTTACAGCTAAAAAGAAGGCAATACCGAACTGTAGTGATAAAAAGGCACAATCATGAACAGCTTATCGTTATTATTATAAATATAAAATGAGATAAAAACAAAAGCAGTGATTAATAAACAGACAAATACTATAGAAGTCCATGCAAACCTATATCGTTTCCATATAATTACCTGATGCCAGACAAGCAGACTGATGGAATGAAAAACAACCCATCAGTAATTAAGATTGATACGAGTGATCCCACCGAACTCAGAACAATCGTATTTGCACTTGGCATTGCATTTTTAACCGATGTTCGATGTTCATTTTTTTGTCGATAAATTACACATCTGAGGAAACCTTAACGGAAAGGGGGGGAGATAGTGGGGCTGACATCTATTTTACCTTTTTGTACCAAACTGACATAGGGTTGTCACTCCCGTATATTAGAAACGATCTCCAGACGTGGAAAAATCCGAAATAAAAGAGTGTTCATCTCATTTATGCAGACAAATAATGGATCTGAGAGGAGGGCGTATGTTGGCATGTTGCGGATTGGATTGTGAAAAATGTGAGGCGTACATTGCCACCCGGGAGAATGATGATCTCAAGAGGGAGGCGGTCGCTGAAAAATGGTCCAGGCAGTACAAGGCGGATATCAAACCGGAGCATATCAACTGCACGGGCTGCCGGTCCGACGGCACCAAGTTCTTTTTCACCGAAAATGTTTGCGAGGTTCGTAAATGCGCCATGGCAAGGCAGGTTGATAATTGTGCGGTTTGCGATGCGTATATTTGCGATACGCTTTCCGGTTTTATCGAGCAGGCGCTGGAGGTGGGAATGATGTTGGAAAAGCTCCGAAAGCAATACAATGCCTGAGGATTACCTGGAGTACCTGGACAGGATAGGGATCGACTGTATCATCACCGGAAAGGATCATATCGATCCCCGGGAGAGCCTCGAGACACTCAACGGGAGGTTCGGCGTAAATCGAATACGGGTGGACAGCGGCGGTATTCTTACCGGCGTGCTTCTACGGGCGGGATTGGTGGATGAGTTCAGCGTCCTGCTCGATCCTTGTCTTGTTGGCGGCACGACGCCCGCCTCAATTTTTAATGCCCGGGATCTGAGCTCCGCGGAGGGAATAATCCGACTCAAGTTAATTCATATCGAACAGCTTAAGGATGACATTGTGTGGCTTAAGTACGACATCGTTAAGTAATAGAGCCAATTTCAAAACGCCCCATTTCGGAAACTTTAACCTCCCGAATATATCGGTTTGTGCGCCGGTGTTTTATCGAACCGAAAATCCTTTGTATACCGCGCTCTGATTTTCATTACAGAAACCGTCCGGATGCAAAACAATGCCTTCATAGGTTCTAATCCCTCGCAAATCCGTATATTGTCGGAAGCACAGCTCACAGTTTCTTCTGCTTACCAAGATTTTCTGGAAAGTACGTAATAGTGTGTAATAGGTTCGATCTTTTTTTGATTTTATAATAGAGCCATTTTCAAAACGTTTCAGTTTGGTCAAGCTCAACGCCGAAATGGGGCGTTTTGAAATTGGCTCAATAGAATGTTCGATTGGGTCGAATCAGCTTAACCCTTATGTCTTAAATGCAACAGGAGGTAACGCCATGTTTCTGATTAAACAAGGTCACATCGGGCCACGGGTCATTATGATACAGGGCATTCTGAGGTCGTTGGGTTATGAGCTAACCATTGACGGCAACTTCGGTCCTAAAACCAAAGCGGCCGTGCAAAACTTTCAGCGTCGGCCCAGTGTGAAGCTTTCGCCTGATGGTAAAGTCGGCATGGATACATGGCAGACGCTGCGAAGCATCTCGGGGTATCGCGTTATAAACGTTGTCGATGCCGAAGATCCCGCACAACGAAAACGTGTAATGGGGGGGCTGAACAGGGCATTGGCGCGCGATGTTATCATTATGTATGGGCAGTCCAACGCCATTGCCTCCGCTATCTCACAGATCATGAGTCGGGTAAATGCCTCGGGTACCGTCGCGATGGTGCGGTTATACTCGCATGGTGCCCAAGGCGCGCAGAACGTGGCGGCGGGTAAGGACGGCTCGATGATGGCGCATCGGTCCGGATTTACCGCTGCTATGTTGCCACAGATCAAGACGGATTTCTCCCGACTTAACGACGTACTGGCGTCCTTCGGTTGCCTTGACCTCATGGGATGTTCCGTGGGCGGCGGCGTAAAAGGACAGCGTCTTCTCAGCGGACTGGCGAATGCCGTTCGCCGACCGGCGGAGGGTGGCATGCGCGTTCAATATTCAACTAATACGGGCTATGTGCCATTCAACTTCGAAGGTGCTGTCCGCCAGGTTTACCCTCGTGGCGTTTCACGGAAAGCCTGGGGCCGGAGTGTGCAGAACGCAGTGCCTCTGGGCCATTGGGCGAAGCAATAGGGGCAATATACACCAATTTTACAATAGGTTGCCAAGAAAAACGGGCACAACATCTTGTCCCTGCCGCGAAAGGGCCTCAGCTGTCACGTTGATGGCTCCGCCTCCTTTCAGGTGTTATTATATTGGACACACCAAACTGACATAGGGTTGTCACCTCCATATAATACTGATGCTGGAAAAGCTGAGAAACTAATAAAAAAAAACTGATAAATACTATACCTCTCGCAAAGCCGCAAAGGGCGCTAAGAAAAGCATTTTTTAACTATGCAGCTATCTTTGCGGTCTTTGCGGCTTTGCGAGATTACTATCTTTTTTACGAAGTGATCAAACTCAAATGATCAAAAAATTGGAGAAAAAATGGACTATAAACAAATGACGGCGCCGTGTGGTCTCGATTGTTTTAACTGTATTGGTTATTTGGCAAACGAAGATCCGAAGTTGATACCGGTGATAGCTGAAAAATTTAACATATCCCCTGAGGAGGCCGAGAAAGCGGTTTGTAAAGGCTGCCGCAACCAAGATGGCAAAATTCCATTTATTCCGGTGGAATGTAACGTTTATTCCTGTGTGAAAAGCAAGAGTATTTCGTTCTGCTATGAATGTGCCGAATTCCCATGCGACCACCTACACCCGTACGCCGATCAAGCATCAAAAGTACAACACAATACGAAGCTGTTTAATTTATGTCTTATACGGAAATTGGGGTTGGAAACCTGGGCGGAGAAGAAAGCAAAGGATGTCAAAGATACCTATTTCAATGGCAAAAGGATGTCACTGGCAAGTGCCGTTGGTGTGGAGAGTATTTAGAGCCATGGAAAAGATAGAAATAATCGAAAAAGAGATAGGCGATGTGATTGAAATAGAAGAACGGGCTCCCATGTGGAAAATGCCCTCAGCCATGGCCAGGGATTTCACTTTGATTTTAGAGCTGCTGAAATCTAAAGGCATCGATTGTAAAGAAGCACCTTATGCCAGGTATCTCGATATCGACTGGGATTTGGAAATGAAGAAAGGTGTTTTCGTAAATTTCATCGGAATGTTTACAAAGCCATGGCACTTCCAGGCAGGTGTACCCGTATCATCGAAAATGGAGGGGGCGGATAATCTGGTTTGCTGTACCATAAAAAAGCAAGAGTACGTTAAAACAATTCATTATGGCCCTTATCAAAAAGTAGGCTCTACCTATAAGAAAATGTACATGTGGGCCAAGGCGCAAAAGCTGTCCCTCGAAAATGAATCCATGGAATTTTATTTGAACGACCAGGAAGCACAGAAAAGAATTCTTTAGAGACGATGGTATTAATTCCAATAGCAAATCATTGATATAGGGGTATCGGGAGGATGGAATGAAAGACTATTCCGAAAGACATGGTCTTTTCAGTATGCACGAACTGATAACAACTGATCTGGCATCGGCGAAGGAATTTTACGGCGAGTTGTTTGGTTGGACCTTCACGGAGGCAAAGACGATATACGGTAACCCTTACTTGCTGGTACACAGAGAAGGTACTGATATCGGAGGCATGATGCTAAAAGATGGAAATGTTCCTGATGATGTTACCCCTTGTTGGGACACATATGTTACTGTTGATGATGTGGACGTATCCGCTGAACTGGTTGAAAAGCTCGGGGGCGAGGTGATTCTACCACCGACCGATATGCCGGAAGTCGCTCGTTTCTGCGTCATAAAAGATCCTCAAGGAATAGGTTTTAATCTAATAACATATGAAAATAATAAGCAAAAAAAGTAGAGTATAGTGCCGCTGTCAGGTTTGTAACAATCTATTTAACTGCTGAAGAGAATAATATGAAATTATCTTTTTAAATGATGGTACTGATTCTCTGGCTGAGTTTGATAAGTGTTGGATGCACGAATCAGGACAAAGTAATATCAAAAGATGCTGAAATCAAACAAATTAGCAAAGCTATCGATTCGTGTATCGGCTGGTTTAAAACCAAAGACTTCGATCTGCTATTCAGCACCGTGGCCAATGACGCCAATTATCTCAGCGTTCATCCCTCGGATCGGGTTATCAGGGGATTCGGACAATTCGAAAAGAACGCGGAAATATACAAAAATCCTGAATTTCTGTATGTCCGGCATGAACTTAAGGATTTGACGATCAATCTTTCGGAATCGGGCGATACGGCATGGTTCTATTGTGTGTTGAATGATATTAACACATGGAAAGGCCAGCCGGCGAATTGGGAAAACGCGAGATGGACAGGTGTTCTGGTAAAAAGAGACGGGAGATGGGTAATCATTCAACAACACTTTTCATTTCCGGAGAAATCGTAACGGATGTTGGTCTTTCAGAGGTACTTTCATGAGCTGTAACAAAATTCTTCTACTGTTCTTGTGTCTTTTTATAAGTTCATGTACAAGCCACTATTTCAATTCAGGCAGTGGTATGAGTAGTTTCCCATTTACCGGGAACTGGCAGGGGGATGGGGTTGACTCTGAGGGTAATGGCTTTACCTTTTATGGAAGGGTAAGTCATCTGGGAGGCAAAAGATATCGAGTATTGATCCTGGACAAGTTGGATACGGTGGAAAAACCGATACATGTCATGGATGGCGTATTAGAGAGTAACAGATTTTCGTATACTTCTGATGAGGGGTCCTATGAAGGTGGCGGTACGCTCAGCAGGAATCTGTTTGAAGGGTACTATAAGGGGCTGGTTGACGGCACGTATAAAATGTGGCGGATAAAATGAAATAGAGGGACGCCCAAATGAAAAACCCGGATAGGTACACGGTGTCGCGACTTGAAGACCTTCCCAATATCGGAAAAGCCATTGCCGGGGATCTTCGGCTGATTGGTATTAATCACCCAAAAGAGCTGGTGGGGAATGACCCCTTTGAATTATACCGGCGATTGTGCGAAAAAACGGGGATGCGGCATGATCCCTGTGTAATGGATGTGTTTATTTCGGCGGTCCAATTCATGGAGGGTGGGGATCCGCTTCCCTGGTGGTCGTTTACCGAAATGCGGAAGAAACATCTTAGGGGAAGCAGCGGCAACTCAGAGCCAGATTCATTGTAACGATTTGCCTGATTACATGACGAAAAAAGAGCTTTTCTCGCGCAGGGACGCAGAGACGCAGAGAAGAGCCTAAAAACAAAAGGGCGAGATATATAAATTTGTTTTTCAAGAAAGTTTCGTAATATCAATGTGTCTAAAGATGTTTTTGATTGCTTTTCTCTGCGCCTCAGCGTCTCCGCGCGAGTATTGTTTTTTCGGATTTTTGTTAGAATTTATAAGAAGGTGAACTGATTTATTATGGCCAGAACGAAGAATGAAAAAAAAGGTAATATAGCCACGGAAAGTAAAAGGGAACCGCGGGCCAGGGTATCCGCATCCCGGGAACTGGATGTCATCGAGGTGCGCGGCGCCCGTGAACACAACCTCAAATCCGTCAATGTGACCCTGCCCAAGAAAAAACTGATCGTGTTTACGGGGGTGTCGGGATCGGGCAAATCGAGCCTTGCCTTTGATACCATTTTTGCCGAGGGACAGCGCCGCTACGTGGAATCGCTCTCCGCCTATGCCCGCCAGTTTATCGGGCAGATGGAAAAACCCAGGTACGATACCATCCGGGGCCTTTCTCCCACCATTTCCATCGAGCAGAAGGCCGCCTCCAAGAATCCCCGGTCCACCGTGGGGACCATTACCGAAATATACGACTATCTGCGTGTCCTGTTCGCCCGCATCGGTGAGCAGTTTTGCATAAGTTGCGGGCGTCCCGTGGGCCGCGGGGATGCCCAGGGCATGGTGGACCAGATTATGGGCCTGGCGGACGGGACAAAAATTCTTTTACTGGCCCCCATCGTGGAGAACCGAAAGGGGGAACATCGCGATCATCTCGATTCTCTCCGCCGTGAAGGGTTCAGCCGGGTACGTATCGACGGCGTCGTCAGCGGGCTCGAGGATGTGCAGTCCCTGGCGAAAAACAAAAAGCACACCATCGAGGTGGTGGTGGACCGTCTGGTCGTTAAAAGCGACGCGGCGTTTCGCAAACGGCTCACCGATTCGGTGGAGACCGCCCTGGGGGTCGGAGGGGGGCGCCTGATCGTCCATCCCCTGGAGGGTGAAGAGCTTCACATGAGTGAGGCCCGTTACTGCTGCGGGATTTCTTACCCCGAGTTGCAGCCCTCCCTGTTTTCGTTCAATGCGCCCCCGGGCATGTGCCCCCACTGCAACGGCATCGGCAGCCGCCTGAGCATGGATGTGGACAAGCTTGTTCCCGATACAAGTCTGACCATTCGAGAGGGCGCCGTGCTTCCCTTTCGGAATTATTTCCTCAAAAAGGGGAAGCAGACGGAGTCGTGGGGGGGGCGACAGTTGTCCGCCATGGAATCCCAATGGGGGATCGATTTCGATACCCCCTGGAGACGATTGCCCAGGAAGCAGAAAGATCTTATCATGTCCGGTTCCAACGGCAGGGAGATGAAAGTCAACTGGAACTCCGAAAAGGTCCAGGGCAAGGTCACCATGTCCTGGGAGGGGTTACTGAACTCCATGATGCGTCGTTACCACCAGACCCATTCGGAGCACGCGAAAAAATACTATTCCGGGTTCATGTCATCCCAGCCGTGTAATGCCTGCGAGGGGAGGCGGCTCAAACCCGAAATCCTTCACGTGCGGGTCGACGGAAAAAGCATTATCGATATTACCGATATGACCATTCAGGAGGCCTTCGATTTTCTCTCCACCCTGACATTGACCGGCAACCAGAAACTGATCGCCGAAGAGCTGGTGAAAGAGATCGTCGGTCGTCTGGGATTTTTGCTGAATGTCGGCTTGGATTACCTGACGCTTTCAAGGAAAGGTCCCACCCTGTCAGGGGGAGAATCCCAGCGTATCCGGCTGGCCTCCCAGGTGGGTTCCGAGCTGACAGGTGTATTGTACATCCTGGATGAGCCTTCCATCGGCCTGCACCAGCGGGACAACCTGAAGCTTCTGAAAACCCTGCAACATCTGCGGGATATCGGAAACTCCCTGATCGTTATCGAACATGATCGCGAAACCATGGCGGAGGCGGACTGGATTGTGGATATCGGTCCCGGCGCGGGACTCCTTGGCGGTGAGATTGTCAGCCAGGGAACTCCCAAACAGATTTGCCGGGATAAAAAATCGGTTACCGGACGGTATCTCAGCGACAAGGAGACCATCGATATTCCCCCGAAGCGTCGTACCCCGAGGCAAACCGGGAATCGCTGGATCGGGATTGAGCAGGCTGCCGCCAACAACCTGACCGATTTGAACGTGCGTATCCCCCTGGGACTGCTGGTGGCCGTCACCGGCGTGTCGGGTGCGGGAAAATCCACCCTGATCAACCAGATTCTCTATCCGGCCCTGGCGAACAAGCTGCACCGTTCCACCCTGGAGGTGGGACGTCACGGCGGTATCAAGGGGTTGACCCACCTGAACAAGGTGATCAATATCGATCAAAAGGCCATCGGCCGAACCCCCCGGAGCAATCCCGCCACCTACACCAAGGTGTTCGATCCGATCCGGGATCTTTTCGCAATGCTGCCCGAATCCAAAGCCAGGGGATACAAGAAAGGCCGTTTCTCCTTCAATGTCAAGGGCGGGCGGTGTGAAACCTGCCAGGGAGACGGCTTTATCAAGGTGGAAATGCACTTCCTGGCAGATGTTTTCGTGCCGTGCGAGGTGTGCCGGGGAAAGCGGTTCAATGATGCCACCCTCCAGGTGACCTACAAAGGGCTCTCTATCTCGGATGTGCTGGATCTTTCGGTCCGCCAGGCGTGTGAACTGTTTGCCAATCATCGCCGTATCCGGAACATTCTGAACACTCTCATGGACGTGGGGCTGGGGTACATCAAACTGGGGCAGGCGGCCACCACCCTCTCCGGCGGCGAGGCCCAGCGGATCAAGCTGGCCCGGGAGCTGTCAAAAGCGGACACGGGGGATACGCTCTATATCCTGGACGAACCCACCACCGGGCTCCATTTCGAGGATATCAAACATCTCCTTGGGGTGCTGCAGCGGCTGGTGTCGGCCGGCAACACGGTGGTGGTCATCGAGCACAACCTGGATGTGATCAAGACCGCCGACTGGATCATCGATCTGGGGCCCGAAGGCGGTCATCGCGGCGGCAGAATTGTGACTGAGGGATCGCCCGAAAAAGTGGCTGCGAATCCCGAAAGCTTTACGGGCCGGTTTTTGAAAGAGATCCTGCAGGGGAAGTGATCCACAGCTCAGCGGGAAAGTAAATCGGCATCGATTAAATCCTGGGGATGGCCGGAAGCTCGTTTGGCTGTTATTAAATCCTGTTTCGATATAAAAAAACCGGCAAATCATCAAACCAGACCTCCTCACGTTTCCCCCGGGCTGCTTGGAATTCGATTCCCGGGATTCCCATAAGGATATCGATACGCACTGGCGGCATTCCCATTTATTAGAAAAGGCCATCCTCCGCGAAATCCCTATCAGTGAGATCTTCCAGAGAAGCGCCGAAACTCTTAAGAGATTGAAATACTGCCGATGCGTTTGTGGGATCGGTGCTGATCCAAAGGTCGAGGTCTTTTGTGTGGCGGGGCTCTGCATATTGGATCAGGGCATAGCCGCCGATCAATAGATATTTAAAGTTGTTGGTGTTAAAAAGATTCAACAGATCGGTGAAGTCGGAGTTGACGAACATCGCGTCCTTTCGCGCGCCATGTGTGGACAATTAATTCCCAGGCGGCTTCAAATCGAACTTTGGATTCCTGACTCTGCCAGAAACGTAAATCAAAAGATCGATCGAGGTCCTGAATTCGCTCTCTGCGAATCCTTGTGATCGGTTTCATCTTGTCCATATGTCAATAGTTACGCAATTCGATAAATGTGTATATACTTCGTCCTCAATTAAACACAAAATACAGAATACATCAACAACGGCAATCGTACATTTTTTACAGCGTCTATGGCGGGGTGACGCCTGCCGCGGGCCTCGCCGGAGTCGTACGCATTTTGAGGGTCCTGGCTGGTGTACCCCATGTGGACGCCTTTTCCCCGGTTGGCAACTTCCTCATGCAGTGGCGTCGGAAGTTCGAATTCCTGCCGGTCGTAATTGCTCGGTGATAAACACCCCCCAAAGAGGTATTTGATGGCCATGGTATTCAACGACAGCGGCGATTTTATCTGCGGTGCAAGAATCGCTGCCATCGACGGCCTACCGGGGATCGGAGCATCCGCGACCTTTCCCGTGTGGCCGTTGCCGACGAATACGACGAACCGCCGCGCCGGTTCGGCACGAATGGCGTCAACCATATACTGGAGAGCCCCTGGGGTCGCACCAAGCTAAGGTTTAGATATTGCAGCATTATAATCCCAGGAATATGAGTTTTCAGGGTCCATATCGACTTTTTGAGCCCCTAAAAATGCATTATACGCGCTTACTTCCTCTCGTAACTCCCAACCATCTTTAGTTGGTGAGATTCGCCGTCCAATCGCCAGTGCTTTTAGCTGTTTTTTGATTTTCTCAACAAAGGTATCGGTACCGACAGCTACAGCTTGTGTCCATGTGGATTCTCTTTGTGATATTTCCTCACCAACCGCTGTTTCCACCCACTTCCGGTGGGCTTCCTGAAAACTTTCGAAATCATCAAACCCACAGAGTTTTTTCAATTGGTCGTAATCTATGAGGATACACTTTCGACGAGGCGCTTGAATCTCTCTATAGCCACCATGAACCCACTGGTTCGGATGTTCAACAGCTCTTGCGCGAACCATATTCAAATCGATGTATACAATACAACGCAACAAGTGCTCCCCGTCTTCAATAATCGTTGCATGATATCGATCTTCCCAAAAACTTCCTTTCCGCTTTTTTCGAATATTGTATTCTTGCCCTGTCCTGCCGGCTACAAGTTGCATTGAACGCGGGATAACATCCAGCCCGGAAGAATCATAGGCCAGCAAGTGAATATGATTTGAGGTAACGGTGTAATTCAGGATGACAAGCCCGTATCGTTTCTTCGCCTCAAAAAGCCATTGCAGCCATCGATGCCGATCCTTGGCATACTTCAGCAAAAATTCCCTTTTATGGCAACGATGGGTAATGTGATAAATTTGACCTGGAACAAAATGTCTGTGTGCTCTGGCCACTTTAATTTCCTATATTGCTCTTTTCATGCTCAAAAAATGCCGTATTGCCCTCTATACGCGTGTATTTTTACAATATTTACTATCTTTACAGTTACTTGACTTGGTGCGACCCCTGGAACGCTGTATTTCAAATATTACATTCATTTATTAGCTTCGTTTTTTTACTGCCAACTCAAAAATCACAGGCGCCCGTTGTTTGGCGTCCTGTGCATTTTGTGGTTCGGCGGAGCCGTTGTTCACAATTCTGTCAAGAATGGATACCCCGATACTTTCTTCATTTACTATTTATCATTATGTTCATACCCTGCTATATTTGAAACAGTAACAGAGCGTTTCCAAAATTTATTTTGAGATTCTATCAGTACCTCATAATTTACAGCCCAAATATTTTTACTGACTTTTAAGAAATGATGGTAGCTATCATTCTCTTGGGGCTGAATTATCACCTCGTTAAATACACGTGATACTTCTTCTTGATATTTCCGCGGGAATTCAATCCTCTCGCTTTTAGAGGGTTGATCCATGAGAAAATTCTCTACTATAGCCGAAACTCTCGGCTCCACTATTGATATAGAACCAACGTTTACTATATTTATATCTATAGAATGTAGATTGAATTTTGTGTCCGCTTGCATTACTTTCACGTTTGCATAAATTATCAATTTTTCAGAAAAAGTACGCCCTTTAAAGAATTTGTAATAGGCGAGTATTGAACCAACAATCAGTATTGTCGTTTCGCATATTTTTACAATCAAATCGAATATAAAAATATTATCTTTGACCAATTTCTGATTTAAAATGGAAAACTGGATAGAATTTAATAGAAATAATATAAAAAAAACGACACAAAGAGCGACAACTATTCTACCACGCCATCTCCATATGGTATTTATGATAAGATTCATCAGGATATCAGAACAACCTAAAGGCTAAGTATACACATCCCGCTATTAAAACAATTATAACAACAGCCAGGCAACCGCAACCATCCCCGCCCGAGCCACCACCGCCACTATTAAAATTAGGCGTTGGAGGCCCAGCTTGAGTCAACATTGCATTGTCGCCAGAAAAATACATGGGAGAGAAAGCATCCTTTAAAGAATCATACATTTCATCACCCTTTCTTTATTTTTGTCATTAGATATTTTTTGCCGAACATTCGGCATAACCGGGCGGGGCCGCAGTTTGGCCCCGGTCCGTGTTTATGCCGTGGTTCTGTTCATTTTAGCCTTAAATTGGCATTCATTTTTCGCTATGCATAATGGTTAATTCGCTTCAAAAAAATCTTGGTCAACTTCCTTGACCTCGTAAACATTGCTCACTTGAACACCAACTCCATATTGATACATAAGGTCAGCAAGCTTATTTCCATCTATGAGAATTATTGAGTGATGTGCATCATGTGCCTTTTTAATAGCGGCATTATCAAATGATGATGTTGTAACAAAAACACCCTTGTTCGTATCTCCACTCATTGCTCCTATAAAATTTCGTATATCTTTTTCACGGACTTTATTTTCATTATATCGTTTTGCTTGAAGTAAATTTTCTCAAGACCTAATTTGTCTTCGTTGATGACCCCGTCAATACCTCCGTCACTTGATTTTGAAGTTTCGATAAAATCCCCATAACCCATTTTTTTTAACAAAATAAGTATGACTTTTTCAAATTAATACGGGTCAATATCCTTCAGCTTTTCTAATAATTCATTTTTTATTTGTGATTCAATAGCCGAAAACCCTGTGTCAATTAAATCTTGTGGGGAGGAACCTTTGATGTCATTTTTATCTGGAGTTTTTGATTTCTCCTCTGCATAAAAACTCAAGAAGTCTTCTTCAACATCTTTCAACTTGAGCTGTTTATTACATGCTTCAATTCCTTTTTTTGTTATTTGAACCATCCCGCGCGCTGGGTAATTAACAAATCCTCCTTTTTTTAAATATGATTTGCCCCAAGCTATTCGATTACGAATTAAGATGTCACCGCTTTTTGTCCTTTTTTCAAGCAATTCTTTAGGAAGATCAGAATAATATTTTTCTTCAACCTTTTTCAGTAGTTCACTATGGCGAATGACCTTTTCATCAGATAAAATTTCAAGAATAGGTATAAAGGTTTCATTAAATTTTGGTAATTCCATATTTTTATCTACCTTTTTATTTTTCCGATGCCTTTTTTGGAACAGAACGTTGCGCATAACATGAACCCAAAGCAAATGAGGCTTTCGAAAAAGCCACGTTCAATGAAAAAATTGGAAAATGCTGAAGCCGCCCCGCTTTGGGTTTCAGAGTTAATGCGTTGGTTGGGCCCCAAACAGTTCCATAGAACTATTAAAATGGCAGCCCATCATCTTCATATTTTGCTTCAAAGTCATCGTTTTCTTCAACGACTTCTAATTCATCATCTTTTAAAGGCAACGGTTTGCTGAATACAATTTGGTATAGGTCCTCTAAGAATGCACCTACACGGAGTTCGTCTGGCATATAAGTCCCGGAGTGCCCGCATTGGTTCCTAAGATCCAAACAGCCAATTAAAACATTTTTTTCGCGTTTATTGAAAATGCCAACAGTGTGGCTTGCCTCCAGAACGGTTCTTTCCTTTATTTTTTCAAAATCATCAATATTTTTTACCATAGGAGCATTTTTAAAATATTTTTTAATCGCGTTGTTAAGCAACACTTGCTCACAATGTAAGCAACGATATTGAATGTTCCTTATTGCTGCGATCCATGAAAAAATCACAGCCGCTCTAGGTGCTTTTGAATTTAAACATTTTAATGCCTCCAACAAATAAGATTTTTCATCAATATTTTGAATGCTATTGAATGATTTTTCCAGCGATGAAGTATCTACATGAGCATTGCTATATTCATTTGATATCCGATCTAATGGGCTAAAAGACAAATTTGTTTTTATTAAACCCATTTGACTATAGCTGTACATTGTGCCAGGGCTGAAAATTCCGATTTCTTGAAGTATATTTGGTAAGGCAATACCGTAAAGTTCTAAATGTTTAACATAAGAGTATCTGAGACTCCGGACAGAAACTTTTTTATCGATTTTAGCAGAACGCAAGGCACTCTTAAAAATTTGCCGTAAATTAGCCGTAGAAAAAGGAGTTCCTTTCTCTCTTCCTTCAAAAAACCATTTTTCTGGACTATAAATAGTAAGGTAGTATTGAAGATCTGCAACCAGTTGATTGGCTATTATTGCATTTCGAATAATGTTGCCTTTTGAATTTCTAACTTTTAATCGCTTATTTTGCAGATCCACATCTTCAATCCTTAATAATGAGACCTGAGATGCATCAAGACCTGCCGAATAGATTAGAGACAAAATCGAATGATGTTTAACGTTGTTAAGAACAGATTGCAGCAAGCGAATAATTTCATCTGGCGATAGAATTGTGGGGATTTTATTCGAGACAGATTTTCGATGTAATGACCTGACAGCATAGTTTTTTCTTAGAATTTCATTATAATATAGGTTGTAGGCTGTCAGGTGGATACGAATAGTTGCATGAGCCGATTTTTTTCTGTTAAACAAGTAGGTAATATAGTCTGAAATTTGCTTAAATGATATTTCATCTGGAGGCACATTCGCATAGAAATCAAAAAGCCTTTTTAATGCGCTTACATACGAATTGATTGTTCTCGGGCTATAATCGCGTTGAGATAGTAGGTTTTTTATAGGCGCTAAGTTTTTACTCTTTGAATCCATAATATAAAGCGTTACCTAAAATAAATGAGTCTTGACATGCGGGAACATCGAAAGCCAGATAGAATTTTCATCTATAAAAACCGATCATTACTAATCTCATAGAATTCTATTTCCAGTGGCCCAACTTCCTAATCAGTGGTGCGGCTTCTGCATTCGTCGCACATTGATTCATCAGTCGTTAAAATTTCGCCGCACCTACAGCAAACCGGATCGTAAACCGCATCCATTGCATTTGGTTGTTGGAGGATCTGGCCGAGGATTATTTCCATATTATTCTTAAAGGCTGTGATGGTATCCACGCCATTTCCAAGCAAACAATCAGTGGCCATGGAGATAATAAGTTTCAAATATTTTGATTCTTCTTCTGATGGTTTCCACATAGATCGTCCAACATTCAGCTTGAGAGGCGCGCAGCTTTTTGCGCGTCCTACTCTAAGCTGTGGTTGGACGAAGCCGCTACGCGGCGGAAAAAAATCTCATAACAGTGTATACCTCTCTGGATTGCCCAATCCCGGGCGTCATAAATCAAAAGGAGGTATACCATGAAAAAATCTGAACAGAACCGATTTGACAAGCTTTATCAACGACATTTACGTTCTCTCAAACTCCAGGGCAAAAGTCAAAAGACAATTGAGGCTTATTCGCGCGCCGTCCGCCGGATCAGTGAACATTTTGATTGTTGTCCGGACAAATTGTCCTTGGAACAACGAGAACAATATTTTTCCGATTTGGTGAAATCCCACTCCTGGAGTACCGTCAAGATTGATCGTGTCGGGTTGCAGTTTTTCTGGAAACATGTCCTCAAAAAAGATTGGCAGTGGCTTAATATCGTCAAGGCCCCAAAAGTGCGCTCATTGCCGGATATCCTCACCGTTGCCGAAGTTGAAAAATTGATCGGCGCGACACGCAACCTGCGATACCGGGTATTTCTGCTGACAACCTATTCCATGGGCTTACGCCTGGCGGAAGCCCTCTCCTTGCAAGTAGGCGATATCGACGCTCAGCGTAAACAGGTTCATATCCGGCGTGGCAAGGGACACAAAGATCGTTTCGTCCCATTGCCGGATCTGACCTGTGAGGCACTACGCGCCTTATGGTGGAAACATCGCAACCGTTGTTGGTTATTCCCCAATGCCGTGGGTTCGCCCGAGCGCATCCAAAAGGCCACCACCCATATGGATCGCGGCGGTACTCAAGCCGCAATGAAAGCCGTGGTTGACGAGTGTGGCATAAAAAAAAAGTCTCTATTCACTCCCTGAGGCACTCATTTGCAACTCATCTGTTGGAAAAAGGCTTAGACCTCCGTTATATCCAGTCAATCCTCGGCCACAGCAGTCCCGAAACCACCGCTCGCTACACTCAACTGACTGATACCGTCAAACAGAATGCCGCTAAAGTCATTAACGAATTGATCGATACACTCCACGTCGATTTAAGGAGGAAATAATCATGCAGCTTGCCTCTATAATCGATGAATACCACGATGCCTTTATCGCGAAATACAGTCCCCGGCTTCTACCGGGGCATTTCCGCGCAATCAATGCAATCCGCAGATGTCGAACACAGGAGGCCGAACAATTACTATTACAATGCAAGGACTGCGGTCTTGCCGCACTGCGGCCTTGTTCCTGTGGACATCGAAGCTGCCCGCAATGCCAGAACCATGAAACTTCACTCTGGCTGGACCGACAGCAAACCAAGTTGTTGCCGGTTGAGTACTTCATGGCAACCTTTACACTCCCCTACGAGCTAAGGCTCCTGGCATGGGATCACCAAACCCTCGTTTACAACTCCCTTTTTGCGTGTGCTTCCGGCACGCTGAAGGACTTTGGGCTTAATCCCAAAAATCTTGGCGCAAGCATCGGCATGACCGCAGTCCTGCATACTCATACCCGTCGCCTGGATTATCACCCGCATGTTCATGTCGTGGTGCCGGGCGGCGGTGTAAACAAGACCAGGAAACAATGGAAGAAGAAAAAAAGCAAGTATCTCTTCAACGAGTTCGCTCTGGCCAGAGTGTTTCGTGCCCGTTTCCTGGAGATGTTAACCCAAGCAGGCCTTTCTTTGCCCGATTCGGTGCCTCAAAAGTGGGTTGCCCACTGTACTCACATCGGAAAAGGGCTGCCCGCTCTGAAATATTTATCGCGGTACCTATACCGAGGCGTCATCAGTGAAAGAAATATCGTCTCGAACCAAAACGGTGACATCACATTTAAATACACCGAAAGCCGTACCGGTAAAACCCGTTACCGAACTGCCAAAGGAGAAGACTTCCTTTGGCTCGTTTTGCAGCATGTTTTGCCAAAAGGGTTTCGTCGGGTCAGGGACTATGGTTTTCTCCACGGTAATGCCAAAAAGCTACTGAAACTCGTTCAATTGGTTTTGCATGTTATGATTCAAGCCCGAGATGCACGTCCCCGGCCGGTCTTTAAGTGCCCGGCATGTCAGGCGCCCATGCGAATACTGGGTGTCAGTTCGAAGATACGATCGCCAGGGTAGCATACCAAACGGCAATGGCTCGCTGTAAATATAAGCACAGGAGGAACTGAAAAACGCCATGACATAAAAGGCCTGCGCAAAGCCTCTCTGAAGGCTTAATGATCCTGCTCGCCCTTAGAAATTCTCTCCCCCATGTTGGGGGTACACCTGCCTCCCGTCAAAAAAGATATTTTCTTATATAAAGGTCACTACTCAAATCCCGACGGGCTTGTCCAACCCAGGATAAGATCGTGGATCGCTCCGCTCTCACGATCTATCCTTATTCGTTCGATGATAGTGTTGTCCTTTGAAAAGTCACCTACTCACCTTTTTTAAAATTAGGTTTTCTTACGCCACCCTCAGTTATTACTGGAGACAGCCATTTGGGAACCGGTGGATTATTCCCGGAATCCAGCTTCTCTTTCCATGATTCGTCGGTGAGTCTTTCTGCCGCAACGAATTCACAGTACGGCGTGATTGCACCTTCGCAAAGGACTGTCTCTCCCTTCCATGGGTATAGAACATATAATTTCCTGGGTCGTGCGATACCAACGTGAAGATAACCGCCGGTTTGCGGGTTAGCGTAGACGTCTACAATCCGGGGCGAATCATCTCTAGGAGATAAATACGAATTCCCATTATTCAGCATGATTTTTGCGATCGTTTTTCCATAAGAGCGGATGAAGAGCGTTTCGTCAGTGTTCAGGTCTACATTGCGTAATTGCTTATGGGCTATCACCTCAAGCCGTCGACTCACCCTTTCGAATCGATCCCATAAGTCCCTTAGGTCTATGTCTTCTTCTTTGATCACTTCCATCAGATCTGGGTATTTATCAATTTTTTTATTCTTCATGTCCTTTATCAGCGTATCGATCCATTGTATCTGTTCCCTGAAGTGCTCCTCTGATCCCCTAGGTGCTTTTGGCTTGTGAATGTTCAGCAATTCGGACAACAATTCGTCACTCATCTTCTTCTCTTGTGAAAGTTTGTATAGTTTGGTAAAAAATGATTGCATGTCATTCTCGTCTTTCACATCGACAAGGAACTCCCTCAGCACCTCAAGAGCTTGAATGATATATCCGTAATCATAGTCGAATGCACCTACATTTTCGAGAAATTTTCGAGTTGTATTCGCCAGCCCCGCCATTCGCAAGAAGAATTCCGGATCAGGTTCAACAAATCCAATAGGAATCGACGTCATACCCAACCAGTTAGCGCTCTGTTTTGCTTGCAAGATCCATGTGTGCCGAAGTTGTGCCCATCCTGATAAGGCTGTGTTGCAGTTTTTCGCTTCCCATGCCTTTGTTTTCATGAAATCCGGCGCTTCCGGCTCCGGATTATCCAGAAGGGCTTTAAGTACATATAGGTATTTAATATATAGACTCTGACGATCTAATTCCCAGAAATATATTTCCTCCTCATCTAAGTACTTTGAATCGGGGATTTGATACTCGAAATAGGGCTTAAATGAATCTATCACGCTTAAAATGTCTTTTTCTCCCGATTCAACAAGGTTTTGTTTTGCAAAGGACGAGCCTAGCGATGCGGCCACCTCCAAACCGTTGGGATATGGGCGATTTAAGTGTTGTCGATCAGTAGTTCGTTGAAATAGGATTGCATCGGGTGTTCGGTATGGAGAAATAATTCGGAATTGGGGGTGCGCAACATTTGTAGGATTCCCTGGAGGAAATCTGATTTGATCATTGATCATTGTGCTTTCCGCATATTCCTCGGCTCTCTTTTGAAGCTGTGCCCGTTTCCATTGAAGATCATTTCCGGCCAAATCCATGCGGAGGTCTTCCCGAGCATAATACTCGGCGGTCAACAGGTCCAAATCGTCTCCAACCCCGATGAAAAAGTTGTAGGCACGAAAGAAATTTTCAAAGTCTATTTCCTCGGAGAATCTCCTGAATTGTATTCTATCCACCGAATTTCCGAGCATTAGTATAGAAAGAAGCTCAATATCGTTTTTTATGCGGAACGGAATAGACTGTAACCACGAAACAGCCCGAAAATAACATTCCAACCTTTCTGACCGAAGGTAGAATCCACGTGGTTTGTAACGGGAGTAATCCAAGGCGCTAAAAGATGCATCCGGTTTGCCCAGCCACTCAGGCATGGTGGTAGCTTTTGCCTCTGTAATTCTTTTGATTTCCTCTTCGAGAATCGAGTTGAGCTTCGTGTCTTCAAACTGAAACGAGGAGTCGACCAGTTTCAGCGCAATTCCTATGGTAAGCATTGCACGTTGTTTTGCCGCGAATGCGAGTTCCGGATTTCCTTTCAACTGACGGTCGGTATCATGAATGTTCTCCAAGATAAGCCTTAATATACCTGGCAGTTTTCCGGCTAACTTGTTCTCAAGACGGAGAATCGATTCCTCATACAGGACGTGGTATGCGTTGAGCAGAGAATCGGTGGTGATGAAAAGCGGCCTTTCGCCTGATATGTATGCAGAGAAAATCTGTTTATACGTCTCGTTGCTGATGAGTATCCGGTTCTTATTGAGTCGACCGATATCTTCAGATGACAGACCGCAGCTTCTTGCAGTCTCTTCCCACTGCGTGCTTTTGGATGTATCCGCTATATCATCTCCTGCGTTAGCCCCCGTGCAAAAAAGGATAACCATAAGAATGAAGAAGAGTTCTATTTTGACGAATGACATTTTCAATGTTGCCATCCTTTCATCGAACGGATTGTTCACCCGGCGGGAACCCAATGCGAACGTTGTTTTAGCCTCGTTCAACTCGATAAGGCCTATGAAAAAAGGCCGCCCCGGGTTCCCGGTCGAGTGTGTAACAAATTGTTATACTTTCATTTAATTCTTGCCTTGCAATTTCTACATTCCTTAGGAGTAGAAATAAATATGTTAAATTGATTGAAAATAGATGCTCCACAAATAGGGCACTTAATCTTACGATATGAAAAGATCTGAGATAAATAAATCACGCCCAGAACGAAAAACAAAAACATCATTGTTTTTGCTGAGAGACCGTAAAACTTGAAGATTTTTTCAGTGCCTATCATGGTGGCGACTACAAATACGAATGTGAAAATGACCCGTAAAATCCATCTGTTTCTTTCACGTTCTATTTCTCGTTTTTTAACCATACCATTGTGTAGTATAACGCGCCGCTTCACAGGGCACAAAAACGATGCGGACTGTGTCCGGAGCGCGTTTAATGATGAAGTTGTTATTGCCAAGGCCGCCCGGCTTTTGTGCTCCTTTGTGTAAGCGGTTGTTGGACGAAGCCGCTACGCGGCGGAAAAAAATCTCATAACAGTGTATACCTCTCTGGATTGCCCAATCCCGGGCGTCATAAATCAAAAGGAGGTATACCATGAAAAAATCTGAACAGAACCGATTTGACAAGCTTTATCAACGACATTTACGTTCTCTCAAACTCCAGGGCAAAAGTCAAAAGACAATTGAGGCTTATTCGCGCGCCGTCCGCCGGATCAGTGAACATTTTGATTGTTGTCCGGACAAATTGTCCTTGGAACAACGAGAACAATATTTTTCCGATTTGGTGAAATCCCACTCCTGGAGTACCGTCAAGATTGATCGTGTCGGGTTGCAGTTTTTCTGGAAACATGTCCTCAAAAAAGATTGGCAGTGGCTTAATATCGTCAAGGCCCCAAAAGTGCGCTCATTGCCGGATATCCTCACCGTTGCCGAAGTTGAAAAATTGATCGGCGCGACACGCAACCTGCGATACCGGGTATTTCTGCTGACAACCTATTCCATGGGCTTACGCCTGGCGGAAGCCCTCTCCTTGCAAGTAGGCGATATCGACGCTCAGCGTAAACAGGTTCATATCCGGCGTGGCAAGGGACACAAAGATCGTTTCGTCCCATTGCCGGATCTGACCTGTGAGGCACTACGCGCCTTATGGTGGAAACATCGCAACCGTTGTTGGTTATTCCCCAATGCCGTGGGTTCGCCCGAGCGCATCCAAAAGGCCACCACCCATATGGATCGCGGCGGTACTCAAGCCGCAATGAAAGCCGTGGTTGACGAGTGTGGCATAAAAAAAAAGTCTCTATTCACTCCCTGAGGCACTCATTTGCAACTCATCTGTTGGAAAAAGGCTTAGACCTCCGTTATATCCAGTCAATCCTCGGCCACAGCAGTCCCGAAACCACCGCTCGCTACACTCAACTGACTGATACCGTCAAACAGAATGCCGCTAAAGTCATTAACGAATTGATCGATACACTCCACGTCGATTTAAGGAGGAAATAATCATGCAGCTTGCCTCTATAATCGATGAATACCACGATGCCTTTATCGCGAAATACGGTCCCCGGCTTCTACCGGGGCATTTCCGCGCAATCAATGCAATCCGCAGATGTCGAACACAGGAGGCCGAACAATTACTATTACAATGCAAGGACTGCGGTCTTGCCGCACTGCGGCCTTGTTCCTGTGGACATCGAAGCTGCCCGCAATGCCAGAACCATGAAACTTCACTCTGGCTGGACCGACAGCAAACCAAGTTGTTGCCGGTTGAGTACTTCATGGCAACCTTTACACTCCCCTACGAGCTAAGGCTCCTGGCATGGGATCACCAAACCCTCGTTTACAACTCCCTTTTTGCGTGTGCTTCCGGCACGCTGAAGGACTTTGGGCTTAATCCCAAAAATCTTGGCGCAAGCATCGGCATGACCGCAGTCCTGCATACTCATACCCGTCGCTTGGATTATCACCCGCATGTTCATGTCGTGGTGCCGGGCGGCGGTGTAAACAAGGCCAGAAAACAATGGAAAAAGAAAAAAAGCAAGTATCTCTTCAATGAGTTTGCTCTGGCCAGAGTGTTTCGTGCCCGTTTCCTGGAGATGTTAACCCAAGCAGGCCTTTCTTTGCCCGATTCGGTGCCTCAAAAGTGGGTTGCCCACTGCACTCACGCGGGAAAAGGGCTGCCCGCCCTGAAATATTTGTCTCGGTACCTCTACCGGGGCGTCATCGGTGAAAAGAGTATCATCTCCAACCAAAATGGAAACATCACATTTAGATACATCGAAAGCCGTACCGGTAAAATCCGTTATCGAACCGCAAAAGGCGAAGACTTCCTTTGGCTCGTTCTGCAGCATGTTTTGCCAAAGGGGTTTCGGCGGGTCAGGGACTATGGCTTTCTTCACGGTAATGCCAAAAAGCTGCTGAAACTCGTTCAATTGGTTTTGCATGTCATGATTCAAGCCCGAGATGCACGACCCCGGCCGTTCTTTAAGTGCCCGGCATGTCAGGCGCCCATGCGAATACTGGGTGTCAGTTCGAAAATACGATCGCCAGGGTAGCATACCAAACGGCAATGGCTTGCTGTAAATATAAGCACAGGAGGAACTGAAAAACTCCATGACATAAAAGGCCTGCGCAAAGCCTCTCTGAAGGCTTAATGATTTTGCTCGCCCTTAGAAATACTCTCCCCCAAGTTTGGGGGTACACCTGCCTCCCGTCAAAAAAAGATATTTTCTTATATAAAGGTCACTACTTAAATCCCGACGGGCTTGTCCAACCCAGGATAAGATCGTGGTTCGCTTCGCTCTCACGATCTATCCTTATTCGTTAGCCCAGTTCATGCTTTAGGAGTGCAATTACAAAAAGCATGGCTATAAATAATAATACGAAAACCGCCAAAAACAAAAAATTGATTTTAATTAAACGTCTTGTTTTTCTGCAATAATTTTTGAGGTTGTTGTTTTCTATATTATCTAACCATATTTTTTCCCTCTTGAAAATCGAAACAATAATTTTAGAGAATACTGCCTGTTTATTGTCAATTTTCGTTACATAATAATAAATACTGATAACCAAATTGTTCAAAAACAAAAAAGAAAAAACTAAGATTTCTGCATATAAAAGGTACACTATTACATCAGGCGACATACTTTAGACTCTTGTTCCTTTCAATTTTTACTTTTCCCGCCGTGTGGAGGGCTAACACCGAACTCACCAGAAAACAGGGCAATACAACATTTCAATCTGACAAGGCCGCCCCGCCCTGATGTTCCCTTATGTTGCGAGTTTGCCTAACCTTCCAAAATAATTAAAAATACTGACGGAACTTTCGGATTTGGCGTTTTGCGTAAAATTTCAATAAGATAGCGCGTAAACATACGGTTTTTTAAAAAAACTGTCAACATAACAATTTGGCGCCGGGCAGACTTCTCCTTCTTGGGCGAGACGGTCTTGTTTACAGCCGGTCGAGCCAGTTTAAAATTTTGTCCCTGTCACCCCAGTCAAGCAGCTCGTCGAGCTTCCTGTCCTGGTTCATGAGGGATTTCGTATGTGCGATATACTCCTTCTGGATCTCTTTTTTAATCGATGTTTCGAGTTTGAGATAAATCATGGTCGATTCCAGTCGCTCATGGCCCAGACGATTTTTTATGTCCGTCAGCGCATACCCGGCATTCAGCATGTGTATTGCACAGCTGTGACGAAAGCTGTGGACCGGGTTGAGATACTTGAGGCGTTTATTCGAAAGCGTCTTTTCAAGATACCGGCGGCATAAGCGGTGGATGCCGAAGCGTGTTAACGGAGCGCGGCGCTGGTTGGTGAACAGTGCCGTTCCATGGGGCGGCATCGGCTCTTTTCGATGCTTTGCAATATACTTTTCCAAAAGCTGCGCGGTTTTCGGCCAAAGTTCCAAAATCCGGGTGCGGCTTCCCTTGCCCAGAAGGGTAAGTCGCCTGGTGTCGGGATCAAAATCGTCCAGAGACAGGCCGGCGATCTCGAAGGCCCGCGCGCCGGAGTCGTAGAGCAGGTGTAAAAGGACGTAATCCCGGAAGCCCTCGTTTTTCTTTAAATCGACGCTGTCAAGCACCTTCTGTATCTCCTGGTGAGTCAAATATCCCACCAGGGGCTTATGGGTGCGTTTCCGGTGAAGACTTTCGATCCCGTCGCACAAGCGGCGATGCTCGGGATACAGCAGTCGGATCATCACCGCCAGTGATTTGACGGCCGCCAGGCGGTGGTTCCGGGTTCGAGCGCTGTTGCCCCTGTCTTTCTCAAGGTGGTTCAAAAACGAGAGCACCGTTTCGATGCTCAGATGTTCTATCCGCAGCGAGTCCGGCTTGATGCCGTACTTTTTGGCGGTGTAGGGCAGTAGAAGCCGGAAGGTGTCCCGATATGCTTTCACGGTGCTGTGGCTGCATCCTTTCATCTCGGTCATATACTCCGAGAAAAATCTATGAATGCAGACGGAGAGCCTCATAACAGCGCCTTCCGGGCAAGAGCGAACAGTGCATTTCGGTTATCGGCATCCAGCACTTTCAGATAGACCGCCGTATAGGTGTAATGGCTGTGCCCCATATATACCGAGAGGATCGGCAGCGCATGTCGCGGCGATCCGCCCCGATCCCGGATTGCCTTCAGGGTGTTGACCGCAAAGGAGTGGCGCAGGCTGTGGGGAGTGGGCTTGCCGAACCGGATAGACCCAAGTCGTCTCTCGGGGGGGTGAGGTCCCAGCGACCGGTTGAAAAAACTCCGGACAATCTGAGCGGATACGTTTTTACATCTCTCGCCGGGAAAAAGAATAGGGCCGTTCGGGCCGAGCTGCTTTCGAACGGAGAGGTAACCGTCCATCGCAGTTACCAGCGAACGCGGCAGGGGGATGATCCGGCTCTTTTTGAACTTGGTCTTGCGGATATGGATCGTTCCCTCTTCGCGGCAGTAATCGTCAACGCTTAGGCGAAGGGGTTCGGATATCCGCAATCCGCACCGGGCGAGCAGGAGCAGGATCATGTACCGTTTGAGATCCGTAAAGAAGTGGTCGCCGGTGCGGCGGATGCGGCCTTTTGCGGTCGCAAGCAGCGCTTCCGTCTCTTTTTCCGAGAAGATGTAAGGGATGAACGTCTCCGGCCTGTTTCGGGGGATATCGGTCAGGGGGTTTTCCGGCACGATCTCCAGACGCTGCAAATAGTCGAAAAAAGCCCGGGCCGTGCTCACAATGCCGTTTACAGTTTTAGGAGCGTAGAGAAGAGCTGTTTTAAACTTCAGAAAATAGAGCGGCGTCATCTCCTCACCAGGATGTGCCATGACGTACCGGTCCAGGTGCCTCAGATAGGTCCGCAAATGGGTTCTGGAATAGCCCAGGGAGACCCTGTAGGCGATGAAGGCCTCCATTAAATCTGATAGATTGCTTTCAAACGGTCTCATCGAACAGTACCCGCCGCATGAGGGTTGTATGGATCCGCAGGTATCGCTGGGTGCTTTTCAGCGCCTGATGGCCCATCATCTCCTTGATGTCAAAAACCGAGCGCCCCTGCTCGAGCAATTGATGGGCAAAGGTATGCCGAAGGCAGTAGGCGCTCTTCGAAAGGCCCGCCCGGCGCATGCAGGCGCCGATCTCTTTAGAAACCCGGTTGGCGGAAAGGGGCCGATCGTCTTTCAGGTGAAGGAACACGGCCCGTTCGGCTCCCTTGGGCCGGGCATACAGCACGTAGGCCGTGAGCGCCTTCAAGGCCTCTTCGGACAGGGAGACTACCGCCGGTTGGTTGTTCTTCCGATACGGCAGTGAGAGTTCCCCTGCGCAAAACCCGATATCATCAATCGTCATAAGGCTGACCTCCTTTGGTCTCAGGCCGAGGGTAAAGCCCAGGTAGATCATGGCATTGGCCCGAAGGTCCCGTTCGGTGTCGAAGCGCATACGGTCGAACAGCAGACGGATCTCTTCTCGCGTAAGATGTCTCGGAGGAAGATTTCTTTCGAAAACCCGCTTATTTCTCAAAAAAAAGGCAAGATTTTTTCGGATCAGGCCGGTCATGAAGAGATGTTTCAAAAACCCCCTCAAACAGGAACGGTATTTGTTCCGGGTTTCCACGGTCAGATGATCATAGGCGCCGGCCATGAAGCGGTCCAGCCGGTCGATAGTGATCTCTTCCAGTGTCAGGCCCCTTTTCGAGAGATACTCCCAAAATGCCGTGAGAACGATCCGGTGGGGCCAGGGGTTGTTGGGATAAAGATCGACCACATAGGAAAGGTAGCTCGAAAAGGGTTCCGGCAGCTTCCGGTGGTAATGCCCCATGGCCGTGTCGATCAATCCCTTCCGGTACAGGTGTCGTGAAAATGGCCGGACTGCCTTCTTGACATTGGTGCGGCCGTAGGCGGCTTGAAATTGTTCGAGGAACGTTTCGGTGAAAACGTCCCGTTCATCCCGTTCTTCCACAAAAAAGACGAAGCGCTTTAATACTCTTCTTTTGTCTTTCAGGGTGGATGGAGACATCCCTTCTTCTTCCAGGTATTCCAGGTATGAGACCGATTGCTCGGACAGCATCTTCATGAAGGCATTATTCATTGTTCAACCTTTTGAGGTACCGCACGCTGTCCACAAAGCTCAGGTTCCCGCGGATCATGGCAAGATCGATGGTGTTGAAATTCCTCCGGCAATTGAAACATCTTGCCAGGTTGGTCTCTTCTTTGACGGCGGTGTGAAAACCGAAGCACAAAGGGCACTCGAAACGCAGATAGCCGTCCGTGATCCTATGTTCAATTTTCAGCTTTTCGATCAGCTTGTTTATGGGAATGGAATTCCTCAGCTCGTAAAGCTCACCGGCCGAAAAGGTCATAATGCCTCCGTTTTATCACGTTCGGTATAATCGTCAGGGCCGTCTTCTTGGAAACGCGTTGACAATTTTGCCGTATACGCCGCAAAAACCGCACCTGGGCCTCTGATTCTTTATGTACGGGAACTTCAATAGCCGAAAAAAAAACGGTCTTGTAGTGGCATCAGCCATGGTTTTTTTAACCCGGCCCAATCTCCGCTTCTTTTCATTCTCCCGGTGGGCTGTTTTGCCTTTTTCGGTCCGTCGGTATTTCTTCTGGGATCTCCGGTGGGATATTTTTTGAGCTTTGATCCGGCAGGCGGTGCCGCAATATACATGACCTCGGTAGCATTCTCGGCACATTACGAAACAAGTCTTGCAGTGCCGGCACTTGATTTCTATCAGCAGGACATCAGTTTGGCACATACCCCATCGCTTTCTTCTTGTAAGAGAACGAAAGCGATGGTATCCTTGAACATCTTTGTTGGCTTCCGTAGTCACTTACGGAACGTCGCTTAAAGGCCTGAAGCTGCTACTTCAGGCCTTTTCTTTTTTCCTCAAAGAAAAATTCAACGCACAACAACGTATCATGGCAAATTGTTCTATCGCAATATCTGTCCCTATTCAAGAAAGGGCGGGGTACGCAGGATAATTTTTATTTTTTTGCGGGGTATGGCGGGGTAGCGGGGTACTGCAGGGTATAAAACTCGCTACATAATTCGATCTCGCAACATAATTTCTGGTGTAGTTGCTGGTTAAATTCTGTATTTCACCAATAAATTCTCAGAAATGCCATTTTTAAAAAGATCCGGAATATTTCCAACTTTTTTATAGCCCAGTTTTCTGTAGAACTGTTGAGCTGTTTTATTAAAATCGCTTACAAGGATAAAAACTCTATCTGCTCTTTTAAATCCGATAGATTCAAATTCGTTTACAAGTGCTTTTCCGACACCTTTATTCCTGTACCTTTTCTTAACAGCAAGTGTCGCAAGGTAGGAAAATTTATGAAAACACCCATTGTTAATGACTCCCATAAAACCAATACATTTATCATTTTTATTTGTAGCAACGTAAACCTGTTTTTTAGAAATCATTTCTTCTAAAGTTGCTTCATGAGTAGGATTGTTTTTGAAATATGCATTCCACAGATCAGAATTTTTTACGCAAAGCAGACAATCGCGTGCTTGTCTTTTTTTTGCAATATTGATTTTAGTTTCCATAGTGCCTTAATTGAATTTAACGTTCCGCTTCACAGGGCACAAAAGCAACTCGGACTATGTTCGAAGCACGTTTAATGATGAAGTGGTTATTGTCAAGGCCGCCCGGCTTTTGTGCTCCTTTGTGGAAGCGGTTGTTGGACGAAGCCGCTACGCGGCGGAAAAAAATCTCATAACAGTGTATACCTCTCTGGATTGCCCAATCCCGGGCGTCATAAATCAAAAGGAGGTATACCATGAAAAAAAAATCTGAACAGAACCGATTTGACAAGCTTTATCAACGACATTTACGTTCTCTCAAACTCCAGGGCAAAAGTCAAAAGACAATTGAGGCTTATTCGCGCGCCGTCCGCCGGATCAGTGAACATTTTGATTGTTGTCCGGACAAATTGTCCTTGGAACAACGAGAACAATATTTTTCCGATTTGGTGAAATCCCACTCCTGGAGTACCGTCAAGATTGATCGTGTCGGGTTGCAGTTTTTCTGGAAACATGTCCTCAAAAAAGATTGGCAGTGGCTTAATATCGTCAAGGCCCCAAAAGTGCGCTCATTGCCGGATATCCTCACCGTTGCCGAAGTTGAAAAATTGATCGGCGCGACACGCAACCTGCGATACCGGGTATTTCTGCTGACAACCTATTCCATGGGCTTACGCCTGGCGGAAGCCCTCTCCTTGCAAGTAGGCGATATCGACGCTCAGCGTAAACAGGTTCATATCCGGCGTGGCAAGGGACACAAAGATCGTTTCGTCCCATTGCCGGATCTGACCTGTGAGGCACTACGCGCCTTATGGTGGAAACATCGCAACCGTTGTTGGTTATTCCCCAATGCCGTGGGTTCGCCCGAGCGCATCCAAAAGGCCACCACCCATATGGATCGCGGCGGTACTCAAGCCGCAATGAAAGCCGTGGTTGACGAGTGTGGCATAAAAAAAAAGTCTCTATTCACTCCCTGAGGCACTCATTTGCAACTCATCTGTTGGAAAAAGGCTTAGACCTCCGTTATATCCAGTCAATCCTCGGCCACAGCAGTCCCGAAACCACCGCTCGCTACACTCAACTGACTGATACCGTCAAACAGAATGCCGCTAAAGTCATTAACGAATTGATCGATACACTCCACGTCGATTTAAGGAGGAAATAATCATGCAGCTTGCCTCTATAATCGATGAATACCACGATGCCTTTATCGCGAAATACAGTCCCCGGCTTCTACCGGGGCATTTCCGCGCAATCAATGCAATCCGCAGATGTCGAACACAGGAGGCCGAACAATTACTATTACAATGCAAGGACTGCGGTCTTGCCGCACTGCGGCCTTGTTCCTGTGGACATCGAAGCTGCCCGCAATGCCAGAACCATGAAACTTCACTCTGGCTGGACCGACAGCAAACCAAGTTGTTGCCGGTTGAGTACTTCATGGCAACCTTTACACTCCCCTACGAGCTAAGGCTCCTGGCATGGGATCACCAAACCCTCGTTTACAACTCCCTTTTTGCGTGTGCTTCCGGCACGCTGAAGGACTTTGGGCTTAATCCCAAAAATCTTGGCGCAAGCATCGGCATGACCGCAGTCCTGCATACTCATACCCGTCGCCTGGATTATCACCCGCATGTTCATGTCGTGGTGCCGGGCGGCGGTGTAAACAAGACCAGGAAACAATGGAAGAAGAAAAAAAGCAAGTATCTCTTCAACGAGTTCGCTCTGGCCAGAGTGTTTCGTGCCCGTTTCCTGGAGATGTTAACCCAAGCAGGCCTTTCTTTGCCCGATTCGGTGCCTCAAAAGTGGGTTGCCCACTGCACTCACGCGGGAAAAGGGCTGCCCGCCCTGAAATATTTGTCTCGGTACCTCTACCGGGGCGTCATCGGTGAAAAGAGTATCATCTCCAACCAAAATGGAAACATCACATTTAGATACATCGAAAGCCGTACCGGTAAAATCCGTTATCGAACCGCAAAAGGCGAAGACTTCCTTTGGCTCGTTCTGCAGCATGTTTTGCCAAAGGGGTTTCGGCGGGTCAGGGACTATGGCTTTCTTCACGGTAATGCCAAAAAGCTGCTGAAACTCGTTCAATTGGTTTTGCATGTCATGATTCAAGCCCGAGATGCACGACCCCGGCCGTTCTTTAAGTGCCCGGCATGTCAGGCGCCCATGCGAATACTGGGTGTCAGTTCGAAAATACGATCGCCAGGGTAGCATACCAAACGGCAATGGCTTGCTGTAAATATAAGCACAGGAGGAACTGAAAAACTCCATGACATAAAAGGCCTGCGCAAAGCCTCTCTGAAGGCTTAATGATTTTGCTCGCCCTTAGAAATACTCTCCCCCAAGTTTGGGGGTACACCTGCCTCCCGTCAAAAAAAGATATTTTCTTATATAAAGGTCACTACTTAAATCCCGACGGGCTTGTCCAACCCAGGATAAGATCGTGGTTCGCTTCGCTCTCACGATCTATCCTTATTCGTTAGCCCAGTTCATGCTTTAGGAGTGCAATTACAAAAAGCATGGCTATAAATAATAATACGAAAACCGCCAAAAACAAAAAATTGATTTTAATTAAACGTCTTGTTTTTCTGCAATAATTTTTGAGGTTGTTGTTTTCTATATTATCTAACCATATTTTTTCCCTCTTGAAAATCGAAACAATAATTTTAGAGAATACTGCCTGTTTATTGTCAATTTTCGTTACATAATAATAAATACTGATAACCAAATTGTTCAAAAACAAAAAAGAAAAAACTAAGATTTCTGCATATAAAAGGTACACTATTACATCAGGCGACATACTTTAGACTCTTGTTCCTTTCAATTTTTACTTTTCCCGCCGTGTGGAGGGCTAACGTTTTGAGTTCAGCGACGGGCAACATGAAAGAAAGATCATTCACGAACGTGCCTAAATAAACGACATGTTCGAGCTTGCTGCGCATTATGTCCCGTTGCTGCAACGTCTTGTTGGACGAACGCGGCACGTATGTCCTTATTAAAAGGGTTTTTCTGAAAGAGCAAAACGTGCTGATTCGACCTTTGGTTGATATACTTCTAAGACTTCAAGTGTGTATGACGACAATTTGATCATTTGCGTTGCCGGTTCTGTGTTGAAACGATCAGAATATAAACAAAATTTGTGTTTTTTGGCAATACAATTCCCAAACCGCAAAAGCCGCTGGATTGTTCATTAATCTTCTCGCTCATGCGGCACGCCTCCATTCGGAGCCGATACCGCCGCGGTATATGAAAACGGTACGAAGCTCCGCTTTACAGATGGGGCATCTGCCGACCTCTTTATCGGGATACATCCGGGTTAGAAGCTCCTGAGCGGTTGGGATTTTTTGAGACGGCTCATACGGTTCTTGCCCGAGAAAATCGCGCGCCAGGTTCAGCTTTTCACGGCAATTGGGATGAAACAGACCGAAGGACCTGACCACGTGAGTTCCTTTTTCCGGAACGTGGGCAAGTATCCTGCGAATGAAACTTTGCGCATCGATTTTAAATGTCGATTCCTCTTGTTTCTCCTGGTGAGGATAAGCAATGGTGACCTCGCTGCCATCGTAGCCAATTATGCGCCGTTCGGAGATCGGCCCCCGGCGGATATAACGACCCACGTACTTGAAAACGCCATTGGCGTGCTCGTATTTGGGTTCGATGTCCACATGCCAGGAGACCCGGCCGAGGCGGTTGAGCAGATTCAAACACTGCTGAACACTCATGCCGGCGGGCGGACACAGTATCTTTTCTTTCGGCTTGGATTTTCCAGTGGCGGTATATGGGGAAAATGCATCCCTGAGATATGCCAGAAATTTACCCCGAAACTTGGCTGCCAATGCCGGCGACCAGAGAAGCTTCTCGCCGGCACTAACCCACCTGCCGTTTTCATTGAGGCCCCCTGCCGTTATGATGAAGTGCAGGTGACAATGCTCCTGCATCTCATCTCCCCAGCTCTGGAAGGCTGCCACCGCGCCCACAAGTCCGCCTAAATGACGCCAGTCCAGCAAAAGCTCTCGCAGACTGTGCCAGGCGCCCTGCATCAATAAATTGGTGAACAGTTTTCGGTTGTACCGCCAGATAATGTGGAGATCGTGGCTGATTGTGAAAATCACATGGAAGTAAGGGCAATCCAGCGCCTGGGCCTTTCTCCGCTCAAGCCACAGTTGCGTGCCGGTGGCGCCGCATTGCGGGCAAGCCCTGTGCCTGCAAGAATTTAAAACAGTGATTTGGTAATCGTCGTTGGGGCAGGCATCGATGTGGTATCCCCGCACCGGCGTGCGGCACGTCATTATGGCGACAGCCGCGTCCTTCTCTCGTGAATGAAGGATCTTGTTACTACTGTATTTGTGAAAGTGATCGTTGAAAATCCTCTGGACGATGCCGGGTTTCATCAGATATCACATCCTGGTTTTACTTCCGCTTTGCACTCCATTAATACTCGTTCTGCCTTCTCCTCACCGAATTCCGCTACCATCTGATCCCAAATCTCTGAGTTCCTGATTTCCGTTTGAAAGTTCTTCGTAAAAATATCCGTAAAATTTTTCTCTATATTTTTATTCTTCGCCCGTCTCAACTTTTTAAGCCGTGACGCCTTACCCACTTTACTTTTCTCCGAGTTTCCCGAGACGCAGTCTCGTTCGTCCAACGCTGCGCATAACATGAACCCAAAGCAAAAAGGCTTTCGAAAAAAGCCACGTTCAATACAAAAAGAGGTTATTACCGCAGCCGCCCCGCTTTGGGTTTCAGGGTTTATGCGCTTGTTATCCTTTTTTCATTTCAATTCATATCGAAGTATAACCTTTGAGGCATTGGAAGTTACTATACCGAATAAATATCCATGTGGCATATGCTTACCAACACTGTATTCACTTTGTTGAGGTCCTTTTGTTAAACCTTGGTCAGATTCGAGCATTTCTTTCGCTGAACGTGCTGAAGGCCCCCCATAAAACCATTTGACTGAAAACACTTTATCGCTGAAGATATCAACTTCTACATAATCGGCTGGCCCGCCAGGACCGATAAGCAATTGTGATTTAGATTCCTGTTTCCTGTACCTAAATATATAATGGATTGCCTCCGGACGTTTCTCCCAGGCTCCGTTCCATTCTTTCCAAGAAAAATCAGCTGTAATTTCGGTGGGACTACCAAAAAGATCAATCATTTCTCGCTCAGTGGTGACTTGAGGCTTTATTTCTGACCAATCTGCGGCGTTTGTGATTCCAGGAAATAAAAGAAAAACTACAAGAATTGTATTTGCAAGAACCCGGATTGTTGTTTTTTGAAACTTCATTTCAAATTCCATGGATAACGTTTTGAGTTCAGCGACGGGCAACATGAAAGAAAGATCATTCACGAACGTGCCTAAATAAACGACATGTTCGAGCTTGCTGCGCATTATGTCCCGTTGCTGCAACGTCTTGTTGGACGAACGCGGCACGTATGTCCTTATTAAAAGGGTTTTTCTGAAAGAGCAAAACGTGCTGATTCGACCTTTGGTTGATATACTTCTAAGACTTCAAGTGTGTATGACGACAATTTGATCATTTGCGTTGCCGGTTCTGTGTTGAAACGATCAGAATATAAACAAAATTTGTGTTTTTTGGCAATACAATTCCCAAACCGCAAAAGCCGCTGGATTGTTCATTAATCTTCTCGCTCATGCGGCACGCCTCCATTCGGAGCCGATACCGCCGCGGTATATGAAAACGGTACGAAGCTCCGCTTTACAGATGGGGCATCTGCCGACCTCTTTATCGGGATACATCCGGGTTAGAAGCTCCTGAGCGGTTGGGATTTTTTGAGACGGCTCATACGGTTCTTGCCCGAGAAAATCGCGCGCCAGGTTCAGCTTTTCACGGCAATTGGGATGAAACAGACCGAAGGACCTGACCACGTGAGTTCCTTTTTCCGGAACGTGGGCAAGTATCCTGCGAATGAAACTTTGCGCATCGATTTTAAATGTCGATTCCTCTTGTTTCTCCTGGTGAGGATAAGCAATGGTGACCTCGCTGCCATCGTAGCCAATTATGCGCCGTTCGGAGATCGGCCCCCGGCGGATATAACGACCCACGTACTTGAAAACGCCATTGGCGTGCTCGTATTTGGGTTCGATGTCCACATGCCAGGAGACCCGGCCGAGGCGGTTGAGCAGATTCAAACACTGCTGAACACTCATGCCGGCGGGCGGACACAGTATCTTTTCTTTCGGCTTGGATTTTCCAGTGGCGGTATATGGGGAAAATGCATCCCTGAGATATGCCAGAAATTTACCCCGAAACTTGGCTGCCAATGCCGGCGACCAGAGAAGCTTCTCGCCGGCACTAACCCACCTGCCGTTTTCATTGAGGCCCCCTGCCGTTATGATGAAGTGCAGGTGACAATGCTCCTGCATCTCATCTCCCCAGCTCTGGAAGGCTGCCACCGCGCCCACAAGTCCGCCTAAATGACGCCAGTCCAGCAAAAGCTCTCGCAGACTGTGCCAGGCGCCCTGCATCAATAAATTGGTGAACAGTTTTCGGTTGTACCGCCAGATAATGTGGAGATCGTGGCTGATTGTGAAAATCACATGGAAGTAAGGGCAATCCAGCGCCTGGGCCTTTCTCCGCTCAAGCCACAGTTGCGTGCCGGTGGCGCCGCATTGCGGGCAAGCCCTGTGCCTGCAAGAATTTAAAACAGTGATTTGGTAATCGTCGTTGGGGCAGGCATCGATGTGGTATCCCCGCACCGGCGTGCGGCACGTCATTATGGCGACAGCCGCGTCCTTCTCTCGTGAATGAAGGATCTTGTTACTACTGTATTTGTGAAAGTGATCGTTGAAAATCCTCTGGACGATGCCGGGTTTCATCAGATATCACATCCTGGTTTTACTTCCGCTTTGCACTCCATTAATACTCGTTCTGCCTTCTCCTCACCGAATTCCGCTACCATCTGATCCCAAATCTCTGAGTTCCTGATTTCCGTTTGAAAGTTCTTCGTAAAAATATCCGTAAAATTTTTCTCTATATTTTTATTCTTCGCCCGTCTCAACTTTTTAAGCCGTGACGCCTTACCCACTTTACTTTTCTCCGAGTTTCCCGAGACGCAGTCTCGTTCGTCCAACACTATTTTAAGGGGCCGGGCGTAATTTCCACGGCTTAGGTTAGCAACCGAAAATGTCCAAAAGAAAAGACAGTTCAAACGCGCCCGGTATTGCCCGGTCCCTCTTCAAAAATTTGTTGGGTACTTCTTAACCATATTTTCTGACATTTTGCTCTGCCCATTCAATTATTTCATTTGGATCGATACGTGGTTTAAGACTATTGTTCACTGTAAGATAGTAAAGAGCCTTTCCACCATGAATCACTTGGGGGGGGGTAGATGTATTAGGGTTAAATGGGCTGAGGCTTGAATAACGACCTCCATATTCACTATACCGATTGAAAATACACGTTTGAGAGTAACGACTACCATAAGGACCATATACATTAAAAATAGAATCTTCATCATATTTATTTGGTCTAAGGCTCCCAAGAAAAGTGCCATCTGATGCCTGGATAAAGGAATCTCCTGACATCTGACGGGCTTGCACTTGGCTCTGAATAATCTGGCCTGAGAGCAATGAAGTTAAATCATGCCTGAGTGTATATAAAAATCCTTCAGTAGAAATAGCATTAGCTACATACTGGTTTTTGGTCACAAATCCTAAAAGTCTCCCGTTGATCACTAACTTGGGAGGTGTGGAGCAGTATGGATTGTTAATGCTAAATTGCCCATAAGGACTACCGTAAACAGAATACTCATTAAAAATACTTGTTGTGCTGTATTCGCTACCATATGGACCATACTCATTCAAAATCGAATCATTATCAAATTGATTGTCGGTAATTTTTCCGAGGAACTGGTTGTCCTGGGCTAACAAATATGAATCACCATATTGCGAATTGGATGAAGATTGCTGCGCGTATAAATCAGCAAGCATTTTCTCAAGAAGCTCTTTTGTTTGATCATCCTTTGGCATGTTATTTCCCCCCGTAAAGCTGTTCCAAAAGCTTCTGGATTTGTTCAGCTGCCTTGTCAGCAGGCAACTGTGAAATCAGTATCGGGGCTGTCGCCAAGGCAATATTTTTCTGTCTGATTTCCTTTATTTCACGTAGGGGGTAATAGAGTAAACCTGTTGTGATTGTTGACGGGGTTGACCAAAGATATTTGCCAGTAGACAATGCCATAATGATACAAGTAATACCAGCAAGGAATAGGACAACTGTCAGGATAATGTACGTCCACTCGATTCGACGATTGACATTTAATACAGTGTCAATCCTTGATAAGGTTTCACTTGTAGATGACATGTCAAATCCTCATTTCCTTGCACCCAACAATTATTATTGATGGAAAATTCTCAATATCACTTTTAGAAAAAACACGGATATCGTATAAAACAAATTATAAAAACAATTAGTAACGTATTTCATAGGCTCATATTGAGTATGGGAAAATGAGAAAAAACTCTCAATATCACCCGAAATGCCATAATATTGACAAAAACCTCTCAATAAACTTGTATTACTTGCAAATATGAGATTTTTTCGATAAAGAGACCATATCAGATCCAGCCGCAAAAAAAGTTTCAAAGCAATTTTTCTCACCAAGAAACAATCAACATCAACAACGATTCAGATTTTTTTCAGGAAGCTTTAAGAAAATATCGTTAATGGTTTGTACACAAATTTATCCTACGGAGCAAGGAAATTATGAACAAACAACCAGTTAAGCTATTGGACCAGGTTCGGCAAAAAATTCGTCTCAGGCATTATTCGATCAGGACTGAGGAAGCCTATGTGAGTTGGATACGACGTTTTATCCTATTTCACAATAAAAAGCACCCCAAGGACATGGGGCAGAAAGAGGTCGAAGCGTTTCTGAGCTATCTCGCGGTGGAAAGAAAGGTAGCCGCTTCCACACAAAATCAGGCTTTCAATGCGATACTGTTTTTGTATGAAAAGGTCCTTGAACTCGATGTTTTTCAAAAAATTGATGCGTATCGTGCGAAACGGCCCGAGCGCCTTCCAACCGTACTGACATTTGAAGAAACGATGGATATTATCGATGCGATGAGTGGTGTTTTCCAAGTAATTGCTAAAGTTTTGTATGGAAGCGGATTACGAGGAATTGAGTGCCTCCGGCTCCGTGTCAAAGACGTTGATTTCAAAATGAACCAGATCGTCGTCAGGAATGGCAAGGGGCAGAAAGACCGGGTTACCATGTTGCCAGATGAAGTGAAAACAGCTTTACCTCCCCATTTATTGCATGTCAAAAAAATTCATGAAAAAGACCTCCGGGAAGGCTATGGCAGTGTATATTTACCGTATGCCTTGGCGCGGAAATATAAAAATGCCGAAAAGGAGTGGGGGTGGCAATACGTTTTTCCATCTAATACATTGTCTATTGACCCTCGCTCCGGGAAAAAGAGACGCCACCATATTCATTTATCGAGTTTGAATGCCAACATCAGAAAAGCGGCAAAAACAGCCGATATCACCAAGAGTATCAGCAGCCATACATTCCGTCACAGCTTCGCAACGCATCTACTGGAGGATGGTTACGATATCCGAACAATCCAGGAGTTGTTGGGGCATAAGGATGTGAGTACGACAATGATCTATACACACGTACTGAACAGAGGGGGGCGGGCGGTCCGAAGCCCCCTTGACAGGAGGAAAAAATGAGATACTCTACAAACTCCGGTTTGAAATGTATGAAACTCTACTGGGTAACCACGGAAGACCATGACGAGGACTGGTTTATCGTCGCTTCGTCAGCAGAAGAAGCGGCCGAGTATCATGAAAAAGCGGAAGGCTATGATCCCGGTGATGCAATGGCTGAGAAAGTATTGGATATTCCGGACAACATCCCGGCCGAAGCCGGCTGGCCTTCGAATGATTTCCTGAGATCGATCGGCGCCGTATTTTTAAGCGAAGAGCCGACGAGGGTGGTTGAAATCGCGGGGAGAACGTTTTGCGAGGGCTTGCTTGCATCCGTTATCGATGAGGTCGTGGACGACGAATTCGAGAAACGCGACGGCAGGCGGCCGAACAATACGAAAAAAACCTTTTACCCATCTTGAGATAGCAAAAAATATAATTGAACGGCGATTCTCGCGGAGAGACGCCAAGCCGCAGAGGATAAACTCACAGAGGACAAACCGACAGAGGTCGAAGGTCGGCCCGTCCTCCGCCACGCCGAAAGCGTGGCTACGGAGGGTGGAAAGTCGGAAGTCGGAAAGGGCGAAGAGCCGAAGAGCGGAAGCTGGGAAGAGCCGAAACTACAAAAGGCTTAAAGACAATTTGGCCACTGATGCACACGGACACAGTAAATGTTTTTTAGGAATTTGTCGATACTAAATTAAGGAGATATGCATGATGTGTTCATGCCGTGAGTCAAAAGGAGCGATGTAATTGTTTTTCAAAGGTAATTTAGACAAATTCAATCAATCCGATCTGATTATGTTTCTTGCCAATATCGGCAAGGAAGGCGTGCTGGCGGTTTCCCACGGCGAGGAAAATCTGAACATCTCCATCCGGAAAGGCCTCGTTACCGACGTTCATTCGGACCGGGCGGATGGAAAAATACTTCGCAGTTTGCAATTCCGGGAGATTATCGACGAGCAGCAGGCGGCGAAAATCAGCCGGGTGAAAAAGGAAACCGGGATCCAGGTAGCCCACATCCTCGCAAAATTGAAACTGGTGGAAAAAGAACAGATTTCGCAGGAAATCAAAATGTCCATCCAGGAGGTGCTCCTCCAGTTTTTTCTGATGGAGGCGGGGAACTTTCAGTTCCTGGACATGACGGTGGAAAGCGATGCCTCCGGTGCTTCCTGCCAGGGGATTGTCCTTGAAATGGCCCGCCAGGTGGATGAATGGCGGGATCTCGAAAAGAAGATGGGGGGGCTGGAGCGCGTGGCAACCTCCCGGGTCCCCGCAAAAGCACTGGTGAAAGCCCCGTATCCCGCACGTCATATCCTGGCGGCGGCGACCGGCCGATCACTGAACGAAATCATCGAGCACGTTCCGATCTACAGCTTTAAAGCGTTACAATTAATCTTCCAGATACTTCCGAAAAAACTGTTGAAACTCGATGCGCCCGGGAGTGATGCCGCCGCCAAAAAGGAACCGTCGTCACATGAGGCCCTTCTGCAATCATTTAAAAAATCATACGGGCATCTCCTCGAACCGAAAGGGGACGAAACCAGGATCGACAAGCTGGTCTCTTTCTGCAAATACTATTTTGAGCAGACCGCTGTGTTTACGGTCCGGGAGGACCGGGTCGTCCGCTGTGAGGCCCATGTGAGGGGGATGACGAAGGAGGATGTCAGGGATCTCGATGCCCCCGTGGGAGATGATCCGGTACTGGCCAGTGTCCACATGTCGGGGGTCGCTTTCTTCGGCAGTCTACAGTTCTCGGATATAATGATCCGGGCCATGGAGCTTCCCCGTTCGGGGGAGTGCGCCCTGATCCTGGTTGAAAGAAATCCACAGGAATCTCTTTTCCTCTTTGCCATGTCCGTAAAGGAATTGCCGACGGCCTTCCAGTACCTGAAATTTTTCTCCGAGATGATGGCGTCGGCCGAAAGCGGCGATTCCGATGTCCGGCTTCTGCCCGTCTCCGAACGCGTCGCGAAGCTGGTGTCGGAAATCGACGATATTCCGCCCATGTCCCAGGTGGTCAGCCGGGTGCTGCAGTTGCTGTCGGATCCGACAAAATCGATGACGGACCTCGCGGCGGTTCTCTCGGAAGACCAGGCCATGGTGGCCCGGATCATTCGCGTAAGCAACAGTGCCCTGTACCGCGGCGTGCAGGAAGTGAGGAGCCTCGGTAATGCCCTGTCCCGTCTGGGCCTGAAAGCGGTGCGCAGTATTCTGCTCTCATCGGCCACCAAAGATCTCCTGATCTCGGAGAAGAGTTCCGGCAGCATGTGGAACCGGATTCTGTGGCAGCATGCCAAGGAGAGCGCCATGGCATCCCGCCGTATTGCCGAGCGCATGAAATATCCGGACCCCGAAGAGGCCTTTGTGGGAGGGATGCTTCACGACATGGGGAAAATAGTGATTCTGCTCAAGCAGCGGGACACGTTCCAGCAGATCCGAAAGCTTCAGACCGGGAAAAATATGAGCAGTATCGAAGCGGAACGGTATGTCCTGGGGTTCAGCCACACCGATATCGGGGGCCTCTTAATGGAAAAATGGAATATGCCGGAGGTGCTGACCACAAGTGTCCAGTACCACCACCAGCCGGATGCCGCCGGGGAAGGGGAACGGCTGGCGTGGATTGTCGCGTACGGCACCTGCCTGAGCAATCTTCACGGCCTCAATGAGACCCCCGGGACCGACTATTATATCGGAGAGATCGAAGCGCTCCGGCATCACTTCTCCATGGATGAAGTGATGGCCGAAGCATTCGAGCATATCGTCATGGAAGATTTCAAAAAGACGGACATTTTCGACTGATCAATCCACGTAAAACGCTTCTCCATCGATTTTCAAATCCGTTGAAACAACGGCTGTCGTCGTCGGCTCGGTTCCGGGCAGCGCACCACCGACGGCGATTTCGAAATCTCCCGATTCAAGCAGGCGCCTGCCGTCATCCGTGACCAGACTCAGGTTTTTCGGCGTCAGTGTAAACGTTATTTCCTTCTCTTCCCCCGGTGCGAGATGGACACGCTTCAGCCCCTGGAGGCTGCGAATGGCGGTGAGCGCCGACGCCTCCCTGTCCTTGACGTAAAGCTGAACGACTTCGTCCCCGGCAAGTGCGCCGGTGTTTACGATCCTGACGGTAACATCCACATTATCTCCGGCTTCGGCCTTTTCGGGAACCGTTAGGTCTGAATAGTTGAATGTCGTATAGCTCAATCCGTAGCCGAAGGCATAGAGCGGCTCATCTTCGAAATAACGGTATGTCCGGCCTGTCATGTTGTAGTCTTCAAAGGGGGGCAGCTGATCGACGGACTTGTAGAACGTAACCGGCAGGCGGCCGGCGGGATTGTAGTCGCCGAACAGAACGTCGGCCAGGGCGGTGCCGCCTTCTTCCCCCGGGTACCAGAGCTGCACAATTGCCGGAATATGTTCATTCGCCCAGTTGACGGCGAGCGCGCTGCCGCTGGTAAGTACCAGCACCACGGGTTTGCCGGTGGCATGCAGCGCCTTGAGCAGATCCAACTGCACTTCGGGCAGTTGGATGTTTGTCCGGTCACCGCCCTTGAATCCGTCATAGTCGACCCGCATCTCTTCGCCTTCGAGCTGGGCGGTCAGACCGCCGACATAGACGATCACATCCGAATCGGAAGCGAGTTCGATGGCGTGATCGAAAGGATCGACATTCATGAATTCCCATTCGATGGAGAGACCGGGCCAGCCCTGTTTTTTGACGTATTCGAGTGTCAACTCATAGGCTTTACCCTTCTCCAGATGCATGTGGTTGCTCCGGGTCGAGCCGCCGTCATCATCGGCATCTTCCACCAGGACGTTGCCGTCGATTGCCAGCCGATAGTTGTCGTTGCCTTTGACCGTCAGGTTGTAATCCCCGGTTTGGGGAACACTGAGCGTACCCTGCCAGCGCAATGAAAGCTCCGATTCCCTGTTGAGCCCGGGAATGCCGGCGCCATATACCCAGTTCTCCGTTCTCGGTATTTCGTCCACTTTGGTAAAATAGGGCTCGCCGGTCATATCAGTATTTTTGAAACATTCCAGCTTCAGCCCTATAGCGCCGTCGAAACTGAGCATCTCTGAGCTTAACGTATGGGTGATCGGGCCGGTTTTGGCGAGATTACATCCCTGTTCATAAACGACTTCGGTATTGCCCGATACCTTGTTTTTGATGCCCTCGAGGGGGGTGACATATGTTGACGGTGTGCCGTTGTAGTTGCCAAGGAGCATTTCATACGAATCCGCCGTAGGGCCGATGACCGCGATTTTTTTCAACTCTTTTTTCAGGGGAAGCCGGTTGTCCGAATTCTTCAGCAGAACGATCGATTCCCGCGCGACCCGGAGAGACAGCCGGCGATGTGCCTCGGTGTCATTTTCGGAGTAGGGGATTTGTGCGTAGGGTACCATCTCCGGCGGATCGAACATACCGAGTTTGAAGCGGGCGGTGAAGAGACGCTTGACCGAGACATCGATCTCCGCTTCCGTGATGAGGCCTTTCTTGACGGCTTCGAGCAGGGCCGGATTATACACCGAGCCGCAATTCAGGTCCGTGCCCGATTTCACGGCGAGCGCCGCCGCTTCCGGGGCCGTTTTTTTGATTTTGTGGTTTTCATGAATATCCCGGACAGCGCCGCAATCGGAAACGATGTATCCGTCAAAGCCCCAATCGTCCCGAAGTATTTCCTGTATGAGACGTGGAGCCCCGCAGCAGGCTTCACCCATGTAACGGTTATATGCACACATGACCGAATAGGCATCGGCTTCCCGGATACATGCCTCGAAAGCCGGCATGTAGGTGTCGTAAAAATCCCGTACGTTTGTCACCGCGTCGAAATGATGTCGATCCGGTTCCGGGCCGCTGTGGACCGCATAATGTTTCGGTGTGGCGACCACCTTGAAATATGTCGGGTCGTCGCCCTGCAGACCTTTGACAAACGCCACGCCCATGCGTCCGGTGAGGTAGGGATCTTCGCCATAGGTTTCCTGGCCGCGGCCCCAGCGCGGGTCCCGGAAAATGTTGATGTTGGGGCTCCAAAAGGTCAACCCTTTATATCGGCTGAAGTCCCCGTTCCGGACCGCTTCATGGTGTTTCGCCCTCGCTTCGGTGGAGATTACATCCGCGAGTTCGCCCATCAGGTCGGTGTTCCAGGTGGCCGCCAGGGCGATTGCCTGGGGAAATACAGTCGCCTCGCCTGCCCGTGCCACGCCATGCAGGCACTCATTCCACCAGTTATATTCGGGAATATTCAGGCGTGGAATTGCCACTGCCTGGTCAAGCATTTGGGAGACTTTCTCTTCCAGTGTCATGCGTGAGACGAGATCATCCACCCTTTTTTCGATGGACAGTTCGGGATTCAAATAGTCGGGGGGGGCCGCTTTTTCACATGCGGGGAGTGAAAAACAGAGGATGAAAAACAGTAGGGTGATGATGGATCTCATATGAACCTCCTGTTAAACATATCTTAGGTTGTTTGTGATCGCCCTAGTACCACATATATCAACTGTCATAAATATGTTCCGAATAAAACATTTTTTCTCGCGCAGCGACGCTGAGAACAGCTCAAAACAAGAGATTGAAAAAGCAACGTTCGTGTTTTGGAAAAACTCTATCATACCAATGTGTTCAGGCAAAATTTGTATTATAGCAGTCCTCCGTTTCGAATTCCAGGTAGTACTGGTCTCGAAGAAACGTCGACGGTTTCATTGAGATGGTATGCAAGCATTCGCTTTGACGTATGCTTATCGGTCCATAAGTCGTTTGCGGTATAGAATTGCCATGGTTCTGGGCGCTTGTTGATCTGCTCCAGTTTTTCAAACATTCTTTCTCCGGCTACAGTTCGACGTCACGCTCCTTGATATGCAACAGCCTGCGAATATCCACAAGCACCAGATAGAAACAGGGGACGATGGCCAGCGCGATCCCGGTAGCAAACAGGATTCCGAAACCGAGGCTGATGGCCATGGGAATCAGGAACCTTGCCTGAACGGATGTCTCGAAGATCATCGGCGCCAGTCCCAGGAATGTGGTCAGGGATGTCAGCAGAATCGGCCTGAACCTGCGAATGGCGGCTGTGGCGATTGAATCGTAGTGGGACATGCCGCTCCAGCGGTTACGGTTGGCCGCATCCACAAGGATCAGGGAATCGTTGACGACGACGCCGGCCAGGGCGATGATGCCGAACATGGAGATAATCGACAGTTCGTAGCCCATGATGATATGGCCGATGACCGCCCCGATAATCCCGAAGGGAATCGATATCATGATAATCAGGGGCTGGACATAATTCCTGAATGGGACCGCCAGCAGAGCGTATATGGCGAACAACGCCATCCCGAAGCCGAAGACCAGAGCGGACATCGCATCCTGCATATCCTGCTGTTCTCCATCCAGTTCCGATTTGAGGCCGGGATATTTCTTAAACAGGAGCGGCAGTTCGTTTTCTTCCACACTGTTCACTATTTTCGATGCGTTCGCGACGCCGTCTTCGACATCGGCCGTTACGTTCAAAACTCTCCTGCCGTCATCCCGGATGATTTCAGTATATGACTGACCCTGAACAATCGTTGCCGCTTCGCGAATCGGGATTTCGGATCCCGTGGGCGTACGGATGATCAACTCTTCGATGTTGTATTCACTTCTCCGTTCATTTTCGGGCAGGCGGACAAGAATCTTGACTTCATCCCGCCCCCGTTGGACCCGGAGCGCTTCGGCCCCGTAGAACGCGCTGCGTACCTGACGGGCCAGATCCGCCGCGGATATTCCCAGGCTCTGGGCTTCCGGCGTTATCCTGAAGTCGAGCTGAACCTTGCCGCTTGAATAGCCGTCATCGATATCCGTAACGCCGGTATACCCCTCGAGCATTTCGGCCAGTTCGGATGCCGCATGTTCAAGAGAGTCCTTCCCGGGGTGGGAGAGCATCAGGTTGATCGGTTTGTTGGAGGAGGGACCCGTCGTATACCGGAAAAGAAGAGATTCCACTCCGGGTATCCGCCCCAGTTTCTTCTTCCACTGTTTCGCGAACCCGTCGGCGGTTAACGTGCGTTCATCCATGGGAACAAGCTGTACGGATACGTTTGTCAGGTGGGCACCGGTCAAATCGGAACCGATTTCGACCATTCCCTCTCCGGGAGGGGGTTCTCCCGTCAGGGAGTAAATACCGCGCAGAACCTTGTTTCCCCCGTTGTCGTCGATAACTTCCCGTGCCGCATTCAGAAGCAGCTCCTGGACCTGCCGGGTTCTCTCTATGGGAGTGCCGTAGGGCATCTCGACCATCGCCGTAATTCGTTCGGCCTCAATCTTGGGCATGAATGAAAAATTGATTCTACCGCTGCCGACGACGCCCAAACTCATCATCAGCAGCGTTACCGCTACCGCCAGTGTTATGTAACGATGGTGAAGGACCATGGTCAGTAATTTTTTAAAGGGATTGTTCCGCAGCCACTGGATCATATCACCAAACCATTCCCGGCGTTTGTTTGCCCAGTGGATAAATCCCGAATCCTCCCCTCCGGATCTCTTCGAAAGATGGGAGGGAAGTATGAACAGGGCTTCGATCAGGGATATGGTAAATATCATGAATACAGCCAGGGGAATGACTTTGAATATCTTGCCGGTAACGCCCGGGACGAAAAAGAGCGGTAAAAAGGCAACCAGGTTGGTCAGAATGGAGAACGTTACCGGGAGGGCCATCTCCCGTGCCCCGGCAATGGCGGCGTCGAGATAAGACGCGTGTTTCATCCTGTGATGATGGATGTTTTCACCGATGATGACGGCGTCGTCCACAACGATGCCGATCGTTATGATAATCGCGAAAAGCGAGACCATATTGATGGAGAGATCCGTCAAAGGAAAGAAAAGCATCGATCCGATAATGGATATCGGGATACCCAGCGTCACCCAGAATGCAAGGCGAAGATCCAGTGAAAGCCCGAGCAGCAGTATCACCAGCATCAGCCCCAGAAGTGCGTTTTTCACCAGGAGTTCAATTCTCGAATTCAGATTTTCCGACCTGTCTTCCCATATGGACAGGTTGACGGTGGGGGGCAGCAGTTTATTGGCATCGTCGACATAGGCCCGGACGGCTTCCGACACATCGGCCGGTGTTTCGTCCCCCACGCGATAAACATCGATGCGTACGGCCCTCTCTCCATTGTATTTCGCTTCGATATCGCTCTCTTCAAATGTGTCGCGTACGCGTGCAATCTCTCCCAGTTTTATCATGGCGCCGTCGTTATCGGCGATGATGGGCAGGTCTTCATATTCGCGGCCGAGATATCTTTTCTCCGTAGTGCGAATCAGTACCTCTCTGCCGGGTGTCCGGACGCGGCCGCCGGGCAGATCCAGGGAGGATGTCCGGATGCGCGCGGCGACCTGTTCAAGCGTCAGGTTGTAGCGTCTTAATTGCTCCTGGGGTATTTCAACGGCAATTTCGGGTTGCCTGATACCACTGAGTTCGACCTGGGTAATATTTTCATTTTTCAACAGATCATCACGGATTTTCTCCGCCAGGTTGCGCAGATCCTTTTCCGACTGATCACCGTGAATCATAACGGAAATTACATGGTTTCTGTTTTCCACCAGACTGACGGTATAACGTTCCATATCCTGTGGGAATGTCTGAATGCGATCCACCGAATTCTTGATATCGGACAGTGCCTTGCTGGAATCCGTGCCCAGTTGAAGCTCCACCCACACCTGACCGAAATTCTCCCGGCAGACGGAGCTGACCTCTTTTACCACTTCCAGGCCGCGAAGTTCTTCCTCGATGGCCAGGACCACGCCCTCTTCGATTTCTTCGGGGCTGGCGCCGGGATACGGCGCGTTTATGATGACATAATCGAGCTGCAGATCCGGGAAAATTTCCTGCTTGATTCTGCTGGTCATGAGCAGGCCGCCCAATATGAAAACCAGCATCAGCAGGTTTGCCGTTACATGATTTTTGGCCATCCAGGCGATTGGGCCGGTCATTCTAATTGATTTCTGATTCATCAAAGATTCCTTAAAAATATTTATTTTTCGCGCAGAGACGCAGGAAAAAAACGATGGAAGAGGGAGGATCGCTCCGCTCGGACGATGGAAGGGGAATAAATGTGTATTTCAGTTTCTTTCATCATCAATCTTCCATCTTCCTTCGCCGTTAAGCATTTATGTTTTTCTCCGCGTCTCCGCGTCTCGGCGTCTCTGCGCGATACATGCTTTTCAATACTTATCTGTGCCGTATCAGTCCGTGTAAACCGTCAGCTTCATTCCCCGGATCGGAGTGGGGATGTTACTCGTGATAAGTTTGGCGCCGTCCCGCAGCCGGGTATCTATAAATACGGCATCAGACATTCGCCAGACCACGTGAACCGGTTCGATCCGCAGGCGATCGTCTTTGTCCATGATCCAGATGCCGTCCGTATTCCGCCCATCGGACATGTCAGCGCCTTCCAGTTCCCTTACGGCGCTTCTGGGGATCGAAACGATGTCGCTCATGGGCTTGCCCGTGATTTGAACTGAAACGTATGAGCCGATAAGCAGGGGCAGTTTACTCCGGTTTTTTCCCAGGTTGAGCGGGTCCTCCACCGCAACGAGCAATCGCGCAAGCCTGCCATCCGGGTCGAGATCCCCGAGAAGGCGAATGACATACCCTTCACGGATTATATTCCCTGATCCCGCGGTCTGAATGATTTTTGCGCCGGCGCCTTTCCTGCCCTCTTCAGGTATGACGATCCACGGCAGGTACTCCAGAGGGACGGAAACTTTGATCCAGAACCGGTCGGTCCCTGCCAGGGCGGTGATTTCAGTCTGGGGAGTGACAAGCTGGCCCGGATCGATATTTTCTCTCAGCACCAGCGCGTTGAACGGTGCGCGAATGGTACATCTCTCGATATCGAGTTCGGCCTTGGAAAGCCCGCTTCCGGCGGCGGCCAGGGCCGCCTCGGCACTTTCAATCTGGGGGATGCGCAGTGCCAGCTCCTGATTCGATCTCTCTTTCGGGATCGACTCCCCGAGCAGATGCCACTCCTGTTTTGCGACGACCTGTCTCGCCTGTTCCTGTTTCAACCCGAGTGTCGCCTGGGCCACCTGATTTTTCCAGGTTTCATATTGGGCCTGGTAGTCCCGTGAGTCGATTCGAGCCATCACGGTGCCTTTGGGAAGATAGCTGCCCGGTATCAGTTTACTGCTCATCTCTGTAATGCGGCCGGTTACTTCCGGCTGAATTTTCACCTCCTGGGCGGGCATTACGGTACCATGACCCGAAATCATTACCTGCTCGGTCACATGTTTCAGTTCCACTACGGTTACCGGTGTTATGTGCTCCTCTGCCGGGGTGCGATCGGGCTCGATCCTGTTGGCCATCATATAAACCGTCGACAAGGTTCCGACGGCGAGGATTCCTATAAAGAGTAACGTACGTATAATTCGCGAGTTCATGATCAGTATCTTTCCCTTCAAATCGGTGGAGTATTCTAATGGGTTATTGGCGTAATTTGTGGCTCCGTAAGACTTTTCGGCCACTCGCCGCCAAGCGCACCGTGGAGTTTTATCCTGTTGCTTACAAGTGATTTCCGGATGCTGATTTCAGTACGCTGGAGATTCTGCAGTGCCTGGAGACTGGTGAGCACTGTCAGGTAATCCGTCAGCCCGTTGATATAAAGGTCCCTTGATCTGTCAAGCGTCAGTTGTGCCAGCTCTACCTGTTTCAAAGTGATGTTATATGTTTCGAGCAGCCCTTTTTCAGTCACAAGGGCGTCCTCGACCTCCGCGAAGGCGTTGAGAAAAGCGGATTTCCATTGATAAAACAACTCGCGGACAACCGCCCGGTTCCGATCACTTTCAGCTTTTCTTCTTCCCGCGTCAAACACGGGCGTGAGTATATTCCCCGCCAGGGTGGAGACGAGCGTGTCGAACAGATCCGAAATGTCACTCGATTGATTGCCGGCGGATGCACTCAGGCTGATTGACGGGAAGCGATCCGCAATGGCTGTCGCTACCCGGTGATCCGCCGCCACAAGGCGCAGCTCGGCGGCCCGAACGTCGGGCCTTTTCCGCAGGATTACAGCCGGAATTCCCGTCGGCGGAAGCGCTTTCAATTCCGGCAATTTATTTTTGTCCAGAGTCACGGGATTCGACGGTTGTCTTCCCAGCATTATCGACAACTGGTGCTCAAGCAATTTCCGTTGCATGCGTGTTCCGGGAAACTGCGCCCGGATATTCTCCACCTGCTGCTTCTGTTGATACACCTCCACTGCCGATGAAAGCCCCTGGCCGAAACGGGATTCCACGAGTGTCAGGTAGCTGGTGACGACTTCGAGTTGATCTTCCAGAAGTTTCGACAGGGCCTGCTGTTCCGTGAGCGAGGCCCAAAGTTCCGCGGTATTCGCGGCGACGGTCAGGGCTGTTGCCGAAAGATCTTCTTTGCCGGCGTCGAACTCAAATGCGGCGGCCAACCGGCTGTTTTCAATCTTTTTCCACAAATCAAGCTGATAACCGAGCGTCAGGTTTGCGTAAAACGTGTTGATATTTTCGGGCGAACCGGGAGACACATCCCCCGAGATATGTTGATGCTGTCCGCCCATTTCGAGCTCCAGGCCGGGATAACGGCCCGCGCCCGCCATTTTCGCCACCTGCCTTGCCTGGTCCAGGCGGGACCAGGCCATGCGAAGGGTCAGGTTCTCCGAAAGTGCTTCTTCGATCAGCCCCTCCAGAAGTTCGTCCCCGAACTCTCGCCACCATCTTTCCACGGGGGGCAGCGGTTGACCTGCCGAGAAGGAATCGGCCAATTCGACCCTCGGCTCAATGGATTTTATGGGGTTGTATACCGTGCATGCGGTTGCGGGCAAAATCAATATAAGTATAAAATAGAGTGCCTGCTTCCACTTCAAAAAGGCTTTCATTCTTCACCTTCCGTTTTTTTAGAAACTTAAAAGGGATATGTTAGTTCAGAATTAAATAGGGCTTAATGGTAGGCAGGAGCTATTTTTTCCTGTATTTTCAAAGGTCCTAACAGCCATTGCCCCAGTACCGGCCTGGTTGTATGACTTTAATCGTGTGTATGCTAAAATTACGACGGATTGTCAACCCTAATGTCGCAAGGAAAAGGCATAAAAACTAAACGGCGAAGGAAGATGGAAGAGGGATGATGGAAGAATTTGAAATAACTATTCCTTCCCTCGTCCGAGCGGAGCGGTCTTCCATCTTCCATCGATTTTTTTTGTGTCACAGCGTACCCCTCAAGAGGGTATTGAAACCACTTCTAATCAACCCGTTACTTCGGCATATCCTCCGGCATGGGTATTACCGGGCATCCGTTGGGGCACAGGGTGATCACATGAACGTAACGGAGCTTTCCGTTTTCCAGCCGGAAGGTGTGGGCGTCGGGCAGGCCGTCTTCACCGCCGAAATCGACAAAGCCCACCACCGAGCCCATATCGACATCGACGACATAGTGCCGGTTGGTCATTGGAACGCCGCCGCCCTTCGGGACCCCGACGGTACAGGAGGGGTTCGGCTCGTTGTCGGGGTTCGTATACATGCCGCCTTCGATACGGACACATGGAATCCCCCAGGGCACTTTGTCGAAAGCGGCGTAATCCTGAAAGATATCGAAGTAGTCGCTCGCAACCCGGATCAGCGTCTGCCGGTCACTGCGTTTGGCGGCGGGCAGGATGTCCCATTTTTCCGTCGAGGAATATTTGAGGTAGTTGTCGGCATCGAAAAGCCAGTCGGTCTCATCGCTTACCAGGCTGTCGACCTCGGAAATATTACCATCGGTTATTTTCAGGCGGGTGCCGATCACATAGGGATGGCTGCCGTTCGCATGGATTACCTCCGTAAAACTCTGGCATGCGTCGACATCGAGCAGGCTCCGGCTGAAATCGATGGAGAGAGGCGCCTCCCAGATACCTTCGCCAAATGAGGTCTCTTTTCTGTTCTCGATATACTTCGCCCCCGGAGCCAGCGGCATCATGGTCGGCGATCCTTTTTTGAGCGCTTCGAGATATTGATCCGCCCTGACCTGAAGCAAGGCACGGCTGCACTCGGAAGCTGAAACGAAAGCCCCATTTACCAAAATGATACTGAACATCAAAGCAAGTATGCCTGATTTACGAATCATGTCTCCTCCTTTCATACATTTGGTCCGAGATATCTTTCGATGTCGAATTTGCCGGCGTGGCGGGCGTATGCGCCAATCACACTCAAGCCCAGGCCGTCGGGGCCGACATGATATCCGAATCCGGCATCGTGCATGGTGCGCCGGTTGAAACAGATGACGCCGAGTGTGCCGTTACAGGCCTCTTCCACCCAGGCCATGAGGTAAACGTCATCACGCAGCTTGGCGTACCAGGCGGGGGAACTCCATTGCATGCCCAGGGAGCCGTCGGGCATGAAGATGGTCCAGGAGTAGCTGTTGGGGGTGGCGTACACGTGCATGGAGGACAGCCCCCCTTTACCGGGCTGGTAGTTCCAGGTAACCGCTTCGCCCACCAGTTCGTCCGTCCAGCCGTGACGATGATAGCGCGCAGGTATAATCCCCTCCATTTCGAAAATACCGAAGTAATAGGTCGGGTGGGTTTCATTGTTCCGGTAGGGTGTCCCGGTCGTCCCTTTCAGCAGCGTACTGAGTCCGGTTCTCATGTCCAGTGCCACCATGGCACAGGAGCGCGGGTATTCGGCATCCAGGAAATGCGCGAAGAAATAGAGCTCTTCATCGGGCTCATAGGCCTCGTAGAAATCCTTGCGCCAGTTGGAATCGCCTTCATAGCGCCAGCGCAGCTTTCGCAGCTCGTCGAAGATATATTCAATAGCCGGGCCGTCATTGTCCATCCGGATGGTCAGTTTTTTACCTATCAGTTTATCCACCAGTTCGTTCTTATAGCCGCCCATGCCGCCGGCGCCGCTGCCTTCACCTTCACCAAAGGCGTGTGCATGGTTGAGTACCTGATCCTTTACTTCTGCATCGGTCATGACCGGAAATGTGCGCAGGGGGCGATACACCATGCGCATACCGGGTTCGGTCGGACGCTGGCGGTCACCGTAAGGGATTTCCTCCCCGTTGTTGCCGAATTCCTCGAAGGTTGCGATCTGACCGGTCATTTCGCCGTTACCCCTGAACATGTAATACTCGAGTTCATCCCGTTCGTCGAAACCGAGGCGAACGCCCACTTGTTCCATGGCATGCAGATCCAGAATATACAGCGTCAGGATGCCGCCCAGTTCGGCCTCCACGCGGGAGTAAATGAACTGGTGATTGTTGATCATGATATAGTCCGCCGGGCTGCAGAAGCAGAGTTCTCCGCCCGTACGGGTCAATTCGATGAAAATGGAGGAGACGATCGAGCAGTAGAAATCAAGCGTCTCTACACCGTTATCCTGCTTCCAGCTGATGCCTTTGCCCTCGAGTCGATTGGTGAGGTGATGACGTTTTCCCGGAGGTGCGCCGTCGTCGTCGACATGGCCGTAATAGATCTGGCGCTGGACTTCACGTCGATTGATCTCCGGATCGAACCCGGCGCCGAACCAGGTTTCAAACACAGTGGCAAGGCCCGAATGCCGGTCGATGATGATGTGATAACCTTTGGTTGTTCCGGGAAGCAGATGAGAGATCAACAGAAGCTGCTTCAGCTCCAGTGCGCGATATCCGGCCTTTACCGCTTTCTTTCCGTTGATGGAGACGGACATATTCGTGCTGTCACGGAATTTGTACGCCAGTGTCGGCCCGGTATGTTCAGGCGTGGGCGCCGGGTCGGTCGTCACCTTGAGTGTGGCGCCGGCCAGGGTTGTGGAAAATTCGGATCGACCGGGAGGGCCGTTTACAACCGCCCCGAGTCCTTTAAGGATCTGCTTTTCCGTTAAATTGGTGAACGGGATACGATGTTTGGGTTCGGTCTGGTAGTTGCGTCTGGTCACTGGTCACCTCCGTTTCTTTAGGAAGACTCGTAACTATATTTGCTCGTCAGCGACACTGCCATACAAAGAAAGGGTTGATCGCATTTCAACGTTTCCATCGGGCAATGCCAGACCCCTTTCGGAATAACGACGGCGGTGGGAACGGAAAAGATATGATCTTCCTCCTCTCCCTGGGGCCCTATTTTGAAATTGACTTCCGCCCCCAGATCCGAACTTTTCGGATCCGACCCTATGAAGTAAATCACCTCATCGTGATCGTGAATATGCGGCTTCCTGGACAATCCCAGCGGTCCGACCTTCAAGCCGAAGGCGTAAATGATGTTGCATGGAAAACCGTTCAGAAGGTCCGCCCCGGCGGAAAACATTACGGTTTCTCCCATTTTCCGAATGGGCAGCGGCACTATGCATTTGCCATACCTGCTCTTTCCGTCTGAAGTTTCCGGGGAAACGCCTTGAGAGATTTCCCTGGCATCGGCAGTCCAGCCCAGCATGGCACCGGCGACTGCCATGGTACCGCCGCCCACGGCCAACTCCTTGAAAAATCCTCTTCGTGTCGATCCGGTTTGCTCTTTTTCGTCGATTTCCATAACTGCATCTCCTTATCATTGATCATTTGATAAACCCCATGGTGTTTCTGATAAAATCGGCATTTTTTTTGTCTGTAAGTATCTCCAGAAGCGACAAAGCCACATCAGTCGCACTTGCCGGGTTCCAGCTCGTGATAATGGTTTCATCCAGAACCATGGGCTCGTCGACGATCTCGGCACCAGATTCACGCAGGGCATCCCTCCGGACGCGGCTGTTATATGTGGTGGCCCTTCTGCCTTTCAGTATGCCGCTTTTCCCAAGGGGGAGCGCGGCAACACAGATTGAAGCGATCGGTTTTTTCATCGAGTGAAAGTGTCGAATGATCTCCAGGAATGAATCGTTATACGCATCTTCATAAAAACCATACTCTTCAAATCCACCGGGGATCGCCAATGCATCGAATTCTTCCGCATCGATTTCAGTGTGAAGGAAGTCCACCAAAAATTTCTGATCGAAGCTTGACCTGACCTCCCTGGTAAGACCGCAGGAGAATAATTTCGTGGACTTGTCCCCGTCGATGAGGTTCCACCCCATGACATCTATAAAGACGCTTGCTTCGTATGTTTCAAAGCCGTTTGCGAGTAGTAGCAGGATTTTTTTCATTATTCATACAGATATTATTCAGTAAAACCTTTTATGTGCATCAGGTCACGGTTGATAAAGCGGGCCATACCTGTTTTCATTCTTCTGAATCCCTGTGTTTCATAGAATCCCTCTTTTCCGGGGGATGCGTAAAGGATGACATTGCAGTCGGGTATTTTGGACAATATTTCCCGCATGACCCGCTTGCCCAAACCAAGGCCTTGATACTTCTCAACTACTGCGCAGTCATAAACCGCGGCTTGATATGCTCCGTCGGATATGGCCCTGCCGAAACCGACCAGTTCGTCTTCATGGTAGATAAATACAGTACAATAACTCGCTTCAAACGCCGCTCTATGTTTCTCCGGATGATAGTGGGCCATCCCGACCGATTTCAATACGTCTGAAACCTTTTTCCAGTCAACATTTACGCATTCGTATTTAACTTCAATTTCCATATGGACCGTTTTTTGAAAAAGTACCGAGCGCATAAATTGCGAAAGAACCCAGCCAATGGGAACCTTCATAGCTGTCGTCCACCAGATTGGGCAGGGAGTATTTCACATGCTCATTCGCTATGTTTATCAGGTGCTCGTATTCCGGATATTGATCGGCCAGGCCATACAATACCCACGCCCTGCTGAAGTTGAGCCCGTCCAGATGCACCAGTTTGCCGTCCGTGCGGTCCGAGACGATGCCTGGTTCCAAATTAAAACTTCTGTCTTTGATCCCGGGATAAAACGTTTCGATCCAGATATCGAACGCTTCTTTATTCAAAATCTTCCGCAGCAGGTCGATCTCCTCGAAACAGGGCGACAGGAAATCATACCCGCTGGGTTCCCAATCCAACGGGCAATCGGTGTCGTTCAGGTAAAATGCTTTTGCGCTGGTTTCTACGGCCGCTTTCAGTTTTTCATGAGTTACCGTGTCCGCAAAATCCCACGCGAAGGACAATCCGAAAGCGGTGTTTGTGTGTTCGCCCACCCGTATGGGATATTTCAAGTTGGGCAGGAAGTCGATGTATCGTTCTATAATCAGGTCCGTTAACGGTTGAAGATTTCGGGACAATTCCTTTGCCAGCGGATCGTTCCAGGTATATAACTCTTCAGCGAGCTTGAGCAGCCACGCCCAGCCATAGGTCCTTTCGTAAGACTTATTGTGTGTTCCCTGGAAATATGCCACTTCCGCTTCGATATTCTTCTCCGTAATATTCTGTTGAAGCCGGGTTCGAATCAAATCCGCCTTTTCCAGAAGCGGGAACTCTTTCAGCAGTCTGACCAATGACCAGTGCCCATGAACCGCGGAATGCCAGTCGAAACAACCATAAAATGAAGGATGCAGTTCGTGTGGTTCCCTGATATCCTCCTTTCCTCCCAACGTCTGGCTTAATTTATTCGGATACTCGACCTGCATACAGGCGAGGGGCAGCTCCGCGAGGTTGGCGGCCTGCTTCAATGTCAATCGAAACGGCTTTTCAATACTCATACTATCCGTCTCTTCCTTTACACCGGATTCACTTTCGTTTGGCTTGCCGCAGAAGGTCAATAAAAATATAGCAGAGAATCCAATTGCCATGAATATTCGTTTTTTCATGTATTACCCGTTTTGTGACGTTGACAGAGCGGTTCTTGCCAAATTTTGTGAAATGGTGGAATTGCTGGTTCAAGATGTTGAAAACTTAAATATCTTAAAACCTTAATTCATCCGTTCTGTCAACAGGAAATTCCCGATCCTGACCCGGCAGTTGCTTTCCGGGCGCAATGGCTATAAAATTGAATTACGCTTCACAGTCAGGGATACTCAGCAGCGCCAAACCAGGCGCCAGGCACGGGGAAAAAGAGGTGCGGGAAATGAGCAACTGGGAATTCGGTTTCACAATGATTGTGGTCGGAATGGGCGGGACGCTTGTCGTGCTGGCCCTTTTTGCGACGATGATGGGTCTGCTGAAAAGAGTTTTTCCCGGGGAGGAGGGCGGCCCTGAAGTGAAACAGTAAGGGGTGATCCCATGCTGGACGCGATTATCAACGGATTGAGCGGACTCGGGGCGGGATTCGTCCATATCCATTGGTCCAATCCCGTCATGATCGGAGCCGGGTGTGTCCTGCTGTATCTCGGCATCAAAAAGGATGTCGAGCCCCTGCTCCTGGTGCCCATCGGGTTCGGTGCGATTCTGGTCAACATTCCCCTGGCGGGGTTGATGGCGGAGGAGGGGTTTCTTCGAACCATCTATGACATGGGGATCGCCACCGAACTGTTCCCGCTTCTCATCTTCATCGGCATTGGTGCAATGACCGATTTCGGACCGCTGCTGGAAAATCCCAAAATTTTCCTGCTGGGGGCGGCGGGCCAGTTCGGGATTTTTCTCACCATCGGCCTGTCCCTGATTTTCGGTTTTTCCAAACTGGATGCCGTGGCCATCGGCGTAATCGGGGCGTGCGACGGTCCGACGGCCATTTACGTGACATCCAAATTCGCCCCCCATCTTCTCGGTGCCGTTTCCGTCGCTGCCTACTCTTACATGTCCCTGGTTCCCATCATTCAACCCCCTATCATGAGGTGGCTGACAACCGAAAAGGAGCGAAGGATCAGCATGGATCGGGACGTGTCGCCGGTATCCCGGCGGGCAAAGATCGTTTTCCCCATCATGATTACCATTGTTGGCGGTTTCATCGCACCCCAGGGCCTTCCGCTCCTGGGAACCATTATGCTGGGCAATCTCATGCGGGAAAGCGGTGCGGTGAGCCGGCTGACCAAGGCATCGGAAAACGAGATCACCAATATTGTCACCCTGCTGCTCGGCATCTCCATCGGGGCGACCATGGATGGGCGGATGTTTCTTAAAACCCAGACGATGTTCATCCTCCTCTTCGGGTTTCTTGCCATATGCCTGGACACCGTTTGCGGTGTGCTGTTCGGAAAATTGATGAACCGGATGAGCGGGGGAAAGATCAATCCGCTGATAGGCGCCGCCGGTATTTCGGCCTATCCCATGGCGGCACGGGTGGTTCACAAGGAGGGCTTGAAATACGACAAATTCAACTTTCTGCTCATGCATGCGGTCGGCGCCAACACAGGCGGACAGGTCGGATCGGTTATGGCGGCGGCTATTATGCTGTCCATGCTCAAGGGGATGGGTATTATTCCTTAAGATTTTAATGAGATATGTTTATGCTCAAAGACAACCAACGACGATATCAGGCTTATCTGGCAATTCTCAATGAAGAGTTGGTTCCGGCAATGGGTTGCACCGAACCGATCGCGATTGCCTATGCCGCCGCCAGGGCACGCGAAGTACTGGGGGGCGAACCGCATAAAATACGTGTCGAGGCAAGTGACAACATCGTCAAAAACGTCAAAAGTGTCATTGTTCCGAATACCGGAGGGCTGAAGGGGTTGGCAGCCTCCGCCGCCGCCGGTGCGGTCGCGGGAAACGCCGACCGGATACTGGAGGTATTGGCGGGTGTGGATGACACCGGCCGTCGGAAAATTCGTGACTTCATGACCAGTCATAAAATCGAGGTCGTTGAGTTGGACAGCGGCCTGGTTTTCGACCTGATCGTCACCCTGTTTGCGGGCGAGTCTCAGGCGAGCGTGCAGATTTCTCATTTCCACACCAACATTGTACTGATCACCAGGGACAACGAGATTGTCCACGCCAACCAGCCTTGTGCTGAAATCGAAACCGTCAAACAGACGGACCGCTCGATCCTGTCTGTCCGGGATATCCTCGAATTTGCGGAAAACGTAGACCTGGCTGATATCGAAGCACTGCTTCAGCGCCAGATCGACTACAACATGGCAATTGCCGGGGAAGGGCTGAATAATGACTGGGGCGCGAATATCGGCAGGGTACTGATCGACAGTCGCGGTAATGATGTCCGGGTGCGCGCCAAGGCGATGGCGGCAGCAGCATCCGATGCACGCATGAGCGGCTGTGACCTGCCGGTAATGATTGTCTCCGGCAGTGGCAACCAGGGGATTACCGCTTCGGTGCCGGTGGTCGTATACGCCCGTGAACTCGGCGCCGATCGGGACACCCTGTTGCGTGCCCTGATTGTTTCCAACCTGATTACCATACACCAGAAAACCGGCATCGGCCGTCTCTCCGCCTACTGTGGCGTGGTTAACGCCGGTTGCGGCGCCGCCGCGGGAATTGCCTGGCTGTATGGTGGCCGTTTCGATGAAATCGCCCACACGGTGGTCAACGCCCTGGCGACCATTTCCGGGATCATCTGCGACGGCGCAAAGCCGTCCTGTGCGGCCAAGATCGCCATGGCAGTCGATGCCGGCATCCTCGGTTTTCATATGTACCAACGCGATCAGCAGTTCTACGGTGGTGACGGGATCGTCACCAAGGGGATCGAAAACACCATCCGGAATATCGGCCGCCTCAGCCGGGACGGCATGCGGGAAACAGACAGAGAAATTATCCGCATTATGCTCGGCAGATAAACCATCAAAGCTTGACAAATCCGGCTCCAGAAAACATAAGGGGGGTATCGTTCGGGTACCGGATGATCTTGCTTTATAAAATTATTGGTTGACATTGAAGGGAGCAAGGTCAAGAATCTATCGTTTTTTTAATGGGCCATTTTCAAAACAGTGCCCTGACACACAAAGGCGCGATAGTGCAACACAAGGATCGGCCGAAATAGGGCGTTTTGAAATTGGCTGTAATGTTAACTTTTTTTAATTTTTAAAAAGGAGGAGCCAGACATGAAATTCTGTAGGCCAGTGATCACATTTTTATGCGCGGGCCTGACTTTATGCCTTTTGGCAATAGGCAGTCAGGTCAATGTCGCATCAGCGGCACCGGAGGCAAAAATTACGGTGCTCAATCCATTGGGTACCCCCCCGCCCATCGAGGTGAAACAGATGGCCCCGCGTCTGGATACCCTGGACGGCAAGACCATCTACCTCATCAATACCGGTTTTCCAAATTCCGGCCGCCTTCTGGAAGAGATCAGCAAATGGTTCAAGGCCAACTATCCGAAAACTAACATTGTGATTGCTCGTGCAGGAATGGACCGCATTCCTCCGGACGTGATGACGGAGATCAAAGAGAAAGCCGACGCCGTGATGCTCGGGGTGGGGCATTGAAGTGTCTGCGCTCCCGGGGCAGTTCGCCTCGCAATCGATTTGGAATCCACATTAAAAAAACCTTCCGTACCTATCCTCGTTGGCGATTTTTATGAACAGGAAATAGAGGTATCCTATAACTACGGCATGCCGGGTATCAGAATTCAGTATGTCCCCGGACCGGTCTGGGGAAAAGACAATGCGCAGCTCCAGTCCCAGATTATCGAAGGCAATAATCCCATTACGGAAAAACCAGTAATGAAGGAGATTGTTGAAAAATATACCAAACCGCTTACCAGCAAGGAAAAGAATCCCGGCGAATTGAAACATGATCCGCCGCCGGCCACCTATACCGGCACTCCGGCTGAGCTTCAGAAGCTTTTTCTGGATAAGAGATACACCGATTTTATGCCGGTCATACTTCCGACGGAAGAGCTTGTCAACGAGATGCTGATGGGCACAAGCCATGATCCTGACGAAGTGCTCGGCAAAATGAACCCCGGATCAGAAGCAGGTGAAATGTGGACATATACGGTTAAAACCGCCGCCATCAATGCGGTCATGGCCGGCGCCAAACCGGAATATCTCCCGGTCATTCTTGCGATAGGTTCTACCGGTACGACGGCCGTGAATATTTCCGATAACGGGTTCATGGCCGGGGCGATAATCAACGGTAATATCCGCGATGAAATAGGGCTCAACTATGATATCGGCGCCGTAGGACCCTATGCCCAGGCCAATACAACCATCGGCCGGGCCTGGAGCCTCCTTTCCATTAATGGCGGGAACTGCGGAAAAATCGGTACAACTTACACGGGGACTGTCGGAAACCCAATGAACGCGATCAATGTCATTATTGCAGAAAACGAAGAGCAATCCCCGTGGGAACCTTTTTCCGTCAGAAGAGGAAAGGTAGGAGGGTTCGGGGGACAACCAGCGGCCGGTTATAAAAAGGGCGAAAACGTCGTCACGCTTGTAATGGGCTGGGGTATCCTTTCCGCGGTAAACTGGAAAGCGAACGACTGGTCAGAGCTTCCGAACTATGCTCAGGCGGTCAAGAATATCTACAACCAGCAGGGGTCAATGTTCGGGACTTTTGCAGTCCTCGGCCCGGTTGTTGCCAACAACATCAGTGATGCCGGCTTTGATACAGTGGACAAACTTAACAAGTTTGTTACCGACACGGGAGATGCTCCTGGAAGTGCTCCCGCCGGACGGGGTGGTTTTGGCATGCGCGCCGGAAGTTTCAACGTAGTTGTTACAGGCTCGACCAACAACAACTACTGGATGATAGGCGGCATGAGGCCCGGTCGTTCGGTCAAGATCGACGATTGGAGATAAAAGCAGTAATTGCTATCGTATAAAAGAAACAGTCGCCAGTGTTTGCGCTGGCGACTGTCTGCTTTGAAAATGGCTCTTTCCAAAAACTCAAGCACAATCCTTTTGAGTGCAGAGCATTTTAAAAGGTATGTTTTCCTCATCTAAATCTCGCAGATTCGCTTGCTGTCAAGGATTGTGAAGCCGTTCTTTTGCAGACTGCTGATGGCCTCATCCATATTTTCAAAGCGAAAAATCAGGACGGCATTTTCTCCCGACTTGCTAGCAAAGGCATACATGTACTCCACATTGATTCCCGCCTTGTGGATGGTTTTCAGTACATTTGCCAGTCCTCCCGCCTTGTCTTCGATTTCGACGGCAATGACATTGGTTTTGCCGACGGTAAAACCATTCGCTTTCAATACCTCTTTCGCTTTTTCAACCCGGTCGACAATGAGCCGCAAAATGCCGAAATCGGCGGTGTCCGCTACGGAAAGAGCCCTGATATTGATTTCGTTGTCGGCCAGGACCGAAGTGATCTCCGCAAGTCTTCCCGATTTGTTTTCCAGGAATACCGCAATTTGTTCTACCCGCATTCGTTACCCTCCCTTGCTCAGATGTTGCGATTGTCAATGACCCGCTGGGCTTTTCCTTCACTTCGCTGTATCGTTTTGGGTTCAACGAGTTTCACCTTGCAGGTGACGCCGAGCAGGTCCTTTATCTCTCTCTGGATATGTATGGTTAGATTTTCAAGCACTTTTATTTCATCGGAAAAAACACCTTCACTCACCTCGACCTGTACCTTCATCGTGTCGAGGCTGCCTTCCCGGTCCACGATGATCTGATAATGAGGTTCCACGCCTTCTATGCCGACCAGGACGTGTTCCACCTGGGAAGGAAATACGTTTACGCCTCTGATGATCAGCATATCATCGGTCCTGCCGGTAACCTTTTCCATGCGGACAAGGGTTCGGCCGCACTCACACGGCTCATAGTAGAGACGCGAAATGTCCTTGGTCCTGTATCTGATGATGGGGAATGCTTCTTTGGTCAGGGTGGTGAAGACCAGTTCCCCTTTCTCACCGGGCGGCAGGACGGCGCCGGTTTCAGGGTCAATGATTTCGGGAAGAAAATGATCCTCGAAGATGTGCATGCCCCTTTTGGTATGCAGACACTCCTGGGCCACTCCGGGGCCCATCACTTCCGACAATCCATAGATATCGGTGGCCCTGAGGTTGAATTTCTTCTCCACTTCCCGGCGCATGCTCTCACTCCAGGGCTCTGCGCCGAATATGCCGACACGAAGTTTCAGGGATTCCGGATCGATATCCATGGAATCCATCGCATCCGCCAGATTCAGGGCATAAGAGGGGGTGGAGAGCAGGATTGTTGAACCGAAATCCTTCATCAGGGTAACCTGTCTTTTCGAGTTGCCGCCGGAAACCGGAATCACGGTGGCACCCAGCTTTTCGATGCCGTAATGGACGCCCAGCCCTCCTGTGAAAAGACCGTATCCATAGGCATTGTGAACAATATCTCCCCTGGTGGCGCCGGCGCAGCAGAGGGCTCTGGCCATCACATTTGCCCAGGTGTCGATGTCTTTGGCCGTGTAGCCGACGACAGTGGGTTTTCCCGTCGTCCCGGAGGAGGCGTGAATCCGGACAACTTCGTCCAGGGGGACCGTGAACAGGCCGAACGGGTAGTTGTCCCTCAGGTCGTTTTTTACGGTAAACGGCAATTTTGACAAGTCGGCGAGCGTTTGAATATCTTCGGGCGTGACACCCGCTTCATCCATTTTTTTTCGGTAGGGCGCCACCGTCCTGTACACCCTTGCCACCAGATGTTTGAGTCTTCGCAACTGTATCGAATCAAGCCCGACCCGGGGGAGTGTTTCGATCTCTTCTTCCCAATAAATTCCTGACATGTTTTTACTCCAATTATTTACTCGCCTGTCTGCCGGCGGCGAATGCTTTTAAGTTGACATCCCTGAATTTTTCCGGAATGCGCGTCCTGATGATCTCTTCATACAGAGCAGGGTCAACGGGCAGAAAGGCGGAGAGGGCTCCCACCATGACCACGTTCGCGGTTTTCACTTCTCCCACTTCCAGGGCCAGATCAAACGCGTCCACCTCAACCACGGCAATGCCCTTTCGGGTGAGGTGACCCAGGACTTCTTCCGGATATTCCGATTTGCCCGTTGCAACCGAGGGAGGCAATATTCTCTGTGTGTTGACGATTACTTTGCTGTCTTTATGCAGATAAGGCAGGTAGCGTACGGCCTCCATCGTTTCGAACGCCATCTGAATATCGACGCAACCGGGTTCGATGAGGGGGGAATAGACTTTTTTGCCGTAACGCAGTTGGGCGGTCACCGAACCGCCGCGCTGGGCCATACCATGGACTTCACTCTTTTTGGCGTCGTAACCGGCGCTCATCAGGCTGTAAACCGTGATCTCACTGGCCAGTAAAATGCCCTGTCCACCCACCCCTGAAAAGAGGATATTTCCTGATTCTTTCATATTCTACTCCCCCCCTTTGGTGATTGCATCGAACTTGCACAGGGACGCGCATTGCCCGCAACCATTGCAGAGGATTTCATCTATTTGGGAAATCCCTTTCTGTTTTTTCCGGTAGCCTCTTTTTTCGGCTTCACCCTCTTGGAAAGTGGTCCAGCTGATGGCCGGACAGCCCAGCTGAATGCAGGACATACAGCCCGTACACTTTTCCTGATCGGTAACGTAGGGAACCGGCTTACGCGTTTTCATTTCGGGAAGGAGCACACAAGGTGCTTCGGAGATCACCACCGAAGGTTCTTTCAGCGCGATCGCTTCTTTCAGCACTTTTCTTGTTTCGGTAATATCATGGGGGTTCACCTTGAACACATGGGGCACCCCCACCGCCCGGCACAGGGCCTCCAGATCGAGGGCATGTGCCGCCTCGCCTTTTATGGAGTAGCCGCTTGCCGGATTCTGCTGCTGCCCGGTCATGGCCGTAATCCTGTTGTCAAGGATGATAAGCGTCGATGCGGATTGATTATATACCGTATTTATCAAGCCGGTGATGCCCGAATGGATAAAGGTGGAATCGCCGATTACCGAGACGACCTTGTCAAATCCATCCTCACCCAGCGCTTTTGCCATCCCATGGGCAATGGACACGGATGCTCCCATGCAGACACATGAATCCATTGCCGACAGGGGCGGTAAAAATCCCAGGGTGTAACAGCCGATATCACCCGATACAAAGACCTTCATTTTGGAAAGGTTGAAAAAGATTCCCCGGTGGGGACAGCCCGCACACATGTTGGGGGGCCTGGTGGGCAGTTCGACGGGTTCAAAGAGTTGCGGGCCGGTTCCGGGGGCTATCGCTTCCCGCACGATTGCCGTATTCAGTTCACCCTGGTTGGGAATCAGGTCCTTGCCCTTACAGGCGATCCCCATGGCTTTTATGTGTGTTTCGAGGAAGGGATCGAGCTCTTCGACAATGATAAGCTCGTCGACCATTTCCGCGAACGCTCGTATTTTCTGTTCCGGCAGCGGCCAGCACATTCCGAGTTTCAAGACAGCCGCCTCCGGAAAAGCCTCTTTGACATAGAGATAGGATACGCCGCCGGTGATAAAGCCGCGTTTCGTATCGCCTTTTTCGATTCTGTTGTACGCCGCGGTCTCGGCGAGCTCGCGACATTTCTGCATGTGCTGCTCCACCGCGGTACGCCGCTTTCTGGCCATGGCCGGCAGCATTACCCGTTTTGCCGGATCTTTATTGATACCGCAGGTGACGTTTGAGGTTTGCAACTCCCCTTTTTCGACCACGCCTTTGACGTGGGAGACACGCGTCGTCATGCGCACCATCACGGGGGTGTCGAGCGTTTCGCTCAGTTCATATGCCAGCTTGACCATCTCCTTGGCTTCACGCGGCTCGGAAGGCTCAAGCATCGGCACCTTCGCGGCAAAAGCGTAGTTCCGGTTGTCCTGCTCATTTTGCGATGAGTGCATTTCCGGATCATCCGCGCTGATCAGTACCAAGCCGCCGCATACGCCGGTATACGATGCGGTAAACAGTGGATCCGCAGCCACATTGACGCCGACATGTTTCATGGTCGCCAGGGCCCTTGCGCCGGCAAACGATGCGCCGATGGCGACCTCCAGACCGACCTTTTCATTGGGCGCCCATTCTGTATGAACCCCCTCATATCGCGACAGGTTTTCCATTATTTCCGTTGATGGCGTGCCCGGATAACCCGATGCGACCTTGGTCCCGGCCTCATACGCACCAAGCGCAACCGCTTCGTTTCCGGACATCCATAATGTATCCGCTTTCAGTTTCGACACAATTTCTCCTGACTCGTTTTAAAATTGGTTGAGTTGTTAATCCGTTCCCTGATTTTCCGGGATGCCGTATACCTCAAGATTATATCTCTCAATTTCGTCGCTGATCGTTTCGTAGACCCCCGGAAAGATACCGCCGGGGCCGCCGTAAGTGATGCAGGGGATAAAACCGCCGCCGGGCCCGTAGGTGACGCAGGCACGGCGGACCTCTTCCCGAATGACCTCTTCCGGTGTGTCCTGCCGGTCCACGATCGCCGCGTCGATGCCGCCCATGAGGACCATCCGGCCCTGAAGCTGGTTCTGGAGTTTCACAATGTCGTTCTGCGGCAGAACCCCCTGCCAGATGGAGATGCCGAGTTCGACCATGTCCTCGACGATCGGTTCCATGAAGGAGTCGGCATGGTGCATGATCGTGACACCGTGATCCACGGCATACCCGTAGATTTTGACATACTCCGGTTTGATCATTTCGCGCCATGTGTCCGGGCTCATGAACAGGCTGTTTTTGCTGCCCCAGTCGTCGTGGGAAAGAATGATGTCGGGTTTCAGGTTGTCCACCAGCAGTTTCATATAGGTGAGGCGGTAATCGCCGACCATCTCGATGAGCTCTTTCGTCGCCTTCGGCTCTGCCAGCAAATTTATCAGCGTGTCCTCAAAACCCATGAGGAAATGCAGTTGCTCGAATACGCCGGTACCCATGAACCCCATGACGAGCTTTTCGTCGCGGTCGACGGCGGCGGCTTCCCGGAGCGCGGGCGCCCAGGCTTCCGGAGCCTTTACCGCGGCGGCGAGGTCCGGCACCACGAGCTCCCGCCATTTTGTGACGTCCTTCAGCACCTTGTTCTCTTCCGTCACGTGCGGCATGGCGGCGTGCTGGTCTTCGGGCCATGTAATCTCCGTGCCCCAGATATCCCTGGAAGTTACACCGCGGACACGATTTCCCCGGACAAGCCGGTATACAGGATCGTTCATGACCAGGGCGAAGGGCTGGTACTGGTTGACAAGCCTGTCGTGCTTTCCGTTCTTTTTCAGGGTTTCCAGCAGATTTTGTTTCGGTGTGAGCATGGCATTACTCCTATGGCAAAATGTTTCTTATGGCTAAGTATTTGCTAAAATAAAGATAGGGTGTCAAGCCAAAATCATATACAATATATTGTACGCCGAAGAATTGTTTTCTTCAGACCGATATGGTTTTGGAGAATAGTGCTTGACATTGTTATGCGTCATATTGCAAGTGGGTAGGTTCAAACTGCGATACTCAGTGCCGTATATCGAAGGTATGAAGAAAAATGAACGCCGCCGCAAAAGCGAATATCAAAATACTGTTTGCCCTGACCCTCGTCCACTTTACGGGGGATTTTTACAGTTCCTTCATTACCCCCCTGTATCCGCTCTTTGTGGTGAAGATGGGGCTGACCCTTACGCAGATCGGTATTATTTCAGGGGTCACCCGGTTTCTCGCCTTTATCGTTCAGCCTTCGGTGGGGTACCTGTCCGACCGGTATGCGACCCGGAATTTCATACTCATAGGCGTACTGATGCCCGTGGTGTTTATTCCTCTTTCGGGAATTGCCGGCGGATTCTGGACCCTGCTGCCGCTGGTGGCCCTGGGATCCTTCGGTTCCTCCATGTTCCACCCCTCGGTGACTGGTCTGGTGCCGGTCTACTCCGGAAACAAGGCCGGGTTCGCCATGTCCGTTTTCAACACCGGCGGCACCCTGGCTTTCGGGGTGGGGCCTTTGTTCATCGCCTGGTACGCCGGCCGCTTCGGCCTGGGCGCATTGCCGCTGACCATGGTGTTCGGGCTCATGGCGGCGGTATATTTGTACCGGGTGGTTCCGGCGCCCATACAGGAAATCACGAGTGGCGTGGGATTTATAGGGTCGATCCGAGAGAGCCTGGGAAGTGCCTGGAAACCGGTGGCTCTGATATGGATGGTGATGGTGATACGGGCGATAACGGGGCAGTCTTTTCTGACGTTTATGCCGGTCTATTTCGTCCAGAAGGGTTTTTCGGTCTTCTCCGCAAGTATCATTTTCTCATTTTTCACCGTAGCGGGAACCGTCAGCGGCCTGTTGTCCGGTCATATATCCGACAAGATCGGTTTTAAACCCGTCTTTTTCTTCACCCATGTCCTCATGGCGCCCGTGTTATTTCTTTTTCTGCAACTCCAGGGGGACTGGGTTTATTTGGGCACCGTCATTGCCGGCGGTATGGTGCTGGCCACCATGCCCCTGGGGGTCGCCATGGCCCAAACGATTGCCCCCAAGGGCAAATCCATGGTCGCCAGTCTCATGATGGGGCTCGCCTTCGGGCTGGGAGGAGTGGTCTCACCGGTGGTGGGAAAGCTCGCGGATATCTATTCCATTCACAGCGTGCTGACGGTGGTATCTTTTTTTCCGCTTTTGACGCTTCCGATTATTGTCCGGTTCCCGCGGGTAAAACAAGGAAAAGTCTACTTTCCGTAATATTCCTGCAGGCACTTATACTCGAACGGTTTCCGGCTGTAGGTGCGGAGCCCCCGAAGGATGGCCTCCGCCGCCGACAGGGTGGTGATAAAGGCCACCCGGCTCTTTATGGCCGCCCATCCGATGGCGTACTCGTCGGTTCGGGAGCGTTGCCCCAGCGGGGTCTTGATGATCAGGTCGATCTCGTTGTTCTTGATGTGGTCGATGATATTCGGACGCCCCTCACTCACCTTCAGAACGGGTTTGACCGGGAGTCCCCGGGTGGTCATGAATTCGGCGTTGCCGCGGGTGGCCATGATTTTCCATCCCAGCTTATCGAGTTCCCGGGCGATGGGGAGCATTCGGCTCCTGTCTCCTTCGTTGACGCTGATAAAGACCGTGCCTGTTTTGGGAATCTGGACATTGGTGGCCTGGAAGGCCTTGAACACCGAGGCGCCGAAGTTGCTGCTGATGCCCATGACTTCGCCGGTGGAGCGCATTTCGGGACGCAGGAAGATGTCGGCCTTTTCAAACCGATCGAACGGGAAGACCGACTCTTTGACCGCAACATAGGGAAGGCGGTCATTGAACTTGTAGCCGATCTCATCGAGGGTTTTCCCCGACATCACCTCCACCGCCAGTTTAGCAAAGGGCGTACCGGTCACCTTGCTGACAAAGGGCACGGTCCGGGATGCCCGGGGGTTTACTTCGATCACATAAATCGTATCGTAAATAATGGCAAACTGGATATTGATGAGTCCCTTGACATTCAGCGCTTTGGCCATCTGCCGGGTGTACTCCTTGAGATCCTCGTGCTGGCTCATGGAGAGCAGATAGGGCGGCATGACCGCCATGGAATCCCCCGAGTGGACCCCGGCCTCTTCGATATGCTGCATCATGCCGCAGATTTCGGTATGTTCGCCGTCGCAGATGGCGTCCACGTCGAATTCAAAGGCGTTCTCCAGGAACCGGTCCAGGAGCACCGGATGATCTTCTGAGGCGGTGACGGCGCTAGTCATATACTGCTTGAGGCCGTTTTGATCGTAAACGATTTCCATGGCCCGGCCACCGAGAACGTATGAGGGGCGCACCATGAGGGGGTAGCCGATTCGCTCGCTCACCTTCAATGCTTCCTCAATGCTGCGGGCCGTGCCGCCCTGGGGTTGCGGAATGCCCAGTTTGTTCAGCAGCGCGCCGAACCGGTCCCGGTCCTCGGCAAGATCGATGGAGTCCGGCGAGGTGCCCCAGAAGGGGACCCCGGCCTTCTCCAGGGGGATTGCCAGTTTCAGGGGCGTCTGGCCGCCGAACTGGGTGATGATGCCGTCGGGTTTTTCAAGCTCGATGATATTGAGCACATCCTCGTAGGTCAGGGGTTCGAAGTAGAGCTTGTCGGCCACGTCGTAATCGGTGCTGACGGTCTCCGGGTTGCAGTTGATCATGATGGCTTCGATGCCGAGGGATTTCAGTGCAAGGATGCCGTGAACGCAGCAGTAGTCGAATTCGATTCCCTGGCCGATCCGGTTGGGACCGCCGCCCAGAATGATCACTTTTTTCCTGTCCGACCGGGTCGATTCGTTCTCCTCATCATAGGTGGAATAGAAATAGGGCGTGAAAGATTCGAATTCCGCGGCGCAGGTGTCCACGATTTTATAAGACGGTACGATGCCGGCATTTTTTCGCATCTCCCGTACGGAAAGTTCGTCGGCGCCCATGAGGATGCCCAGGTGTTTGTCCGAAAAACCGAGCTGCTTGGCCCGCCTGAGCGTTTCCGTGTCGATCCCTTCCGGTGTTTTGGCGGCCGTCGCCAGATACGTTTCAAAGTCATACATCTGGTGGAGATTTTGCAGAAACCAGATATCGATTTTAGTAATGTCGAACAGCTCCTCGGGTGTCATGCCGATGGAAAAAGCCTGCCAGAGTTTCAGCAGCCGATCCGGTGTTCCGAAGCGAAGATCGTCCGTGAGTGCTTCACGGCTCATCTCCCGGTAGTCCGGCATGTTGTTTGCGTGGAAGCCGGACCAGCCGTTTTCGAGGCTTCGGAGGGTTTTGCCCAGGGCCTCCTTGAAGGTTCTGCCGATGCCCATCGCCTCGCCCACGGATTTCATCTGGGAGTTCAGGCGGCGGTCGTTCCCCGGGAACTTTTCAAAATCCCATCGGGGGACCTTGACCACCACATAATCGATGGAGGGCTCGAAGCAGGCCGGTGTCTTCCGGGTGATGTCGTTGGTGATTTCATCCAGGCGGTATCCAACGGCCAATTTGGCGGCGATTTTGGCAATGGGAAAGCCGGTGGCCTTGGAGGCCAGGGCCGAACTCCTTGAGACCCTGGGGTTCATCTCGATGACCACCATATCGCCGTTATCGGGGTTGACGGCGAACTGAATGTTGGCCCCGCCGGTTTCTACCCCTACCCGGCGGGTGATCTTTTTGGCTGCATCCCGAAGGGCCTGGTACTCGGTGTCCGTCAGGGTCTGGGCCGGGGCCACGGTGACGCTATCCCCGGTGTGGACCCCCATGGGATCAAGGTTTTCGATGGAACAGATGATGACGAAGTTGTCGGCCCCGTCCCGCATGATCTCAAGCTCGTACTCCTTCCAGCCCAGCACCGACTGCTCGATGAGCACCTCGGAGACGGGACTGGCGGAAAGTCCCCACTGAACCGCCGGGACATATTCTTCCATATTGTAAACGACGCTGCCGCCGATACCGCCCAGAGTGAACGCCGGCCGGATGATAAGGGGAAACCCGATGCGTTCCTGGAGCGCTTCGGCTTCTTCGAGGGTATGGACGCATCCGCCGTCGGGCACGTTCATGCCGATCTCTTTCATGGCATTTCGAAACAGCTCCCGGTCCTCGGCCACCTGGATGGTTTCGAGATTGGCGCCGATGAGTTCCACGTTGTATTTTTCGAGAATACCCGCCTCCGACAGCTCCACGGCCAGGTTCAAGCTGGTCTGACCGCCGAGTGTGGGAAGCAGCGCGTCGGGGCGTTCCTGCTCGATTATTTTCTCAATGGCCGCCACATGCAGCGGTTCGATGTAGGTTCTGTCCGAGAACTCCGGGTCGGTCATGATGGTGGCCGGGTTGCTGTTGATCAGGCAGACCGAATAGCCCTCTTCCCGAAGGGCGTTGCAGGCCTGGGTCCCCGAATAGTCGAACTCGCAGGCCTGCCCGATGACGATGGGGCCGGAGCCGATGACCAGGATTTTTTTGATATCGTTTCGTTTAGGCATGGCGATTACTTCATATCCTCGATAAATTGTTGGAACAGATAGTGGCTGTCATGGGGACCGGGGGCGGATTCGGGGTGATACTGAACCGCAAAGGCCCGAAGGGATTTGTGTTTGAACCCTTCCAGGGTGCCGTCGTTGAGATTGATGTGGGTGATTTTGACATCGTCCTTCGGCAGGCTGTCGATGTCCACCACGAACCCGTGGTTCTGGCTGGTGATCTCCACTTTACCCGTGGGCAGGTGTTTCACGGGGTGGTTTGCGCCGTGGTGCCCGAATTTCAGTTTAGACGTTTTGCCGCCCAGGGCAAGTCCCAGGATCTGGATGCCCAGGCAGATGCCGAAAATCGGCTTTTTCCCCAGCAGTTTCCGCACCGACGCCACGGCTTTTTCTACCGGCTCCGGGTCCCCGGGACCGTTGGAGAGAAAAATACCGTCGGGCTCCCAGGCCAGGATCTCCTCAGCCGGGGTGTGGGCGGGAAACACCCGGAGTGTGCATCCCAGATCATGAAGAATTCTCAGAATGGAAAATTTGATGCCGAAATCATAGACCGCCACCCTGTAGGGGTGTGGTTCTTCCGGGGGGGGCACCGGGTTCAGGGGCCAGTCGTAGGGTTCGGCGGCGGTCACTTCCTGGACAATGTTCCGGCCCACCAGTTTGGGACTCTCCTGAATCCTGGCAATCAGTTCTTCCACGGGCGTATCTTCGGTGGTGATGATGCCCATCTGGGCGCCCTGGTCCCGGATATGGCGTGTCAGGGCCCGGGTGTCCAGGTCACTGATGCCCACGATGTCGTAATGCTTCAGGTAGTCGTCCAGGGAACGGTCGGCCTGCCAGTTGCTTACGACGGGGCTGTATTCCCGAATGACAAAACCGGAGGCGTATATCTTCCTGGATTCGAAGTCCGTGGGGTTCACCCCGTAGTTGCCGATCTGGGGATATGTCATGGTGATGATCTGGAAATGGTAGGACGGGTCGGTGAGGATCTCCTGGTACCCGGTCATGGCGGTGTTGAACACCACCTCGCCAACGGTGGCGCCGGTTTTTCCGAGGGAGAGCCCCTGGAACACTTTTCCGTCCGATAAAACCAACCGTGCTTTGGTAGGCTGCTGATTCATTATAACGTTCCTATTTTTTTAAAACTTGCCATAATCCGGGCTGTTATGCCTGTTTTATTGCCACCCTCAGTCTCTTTTGAACTTGCTGTAATCCGGACTGTTGTATCGGCTTTTTCCCCCGCCCTCCATGGAGAGCATGGCTTCGACTTTCATGGGCAGACCGAAGAGCTGGATGAACCCGTGGGCATCCTGCTGATTATAAACGTCCTCTTCCCCGAAGGAGGCGTAATCTTCGCGATACAGGCTGTAGGGACTTTTGCATCCGGATTTAATGACATTGCCTTTGTAGAGCTTGAGACGGACGCTGCCGGTCATGTGTTCCTGGGTGGACTGGACGAAGGCGTCCAGGGCCTCCCGGAGCTGGGTGAACCACAGGCCGTTGTAAACGAGTTCCGCGTATTTGACGGCGAGGATATCCTTGTAGTGCATGGTGTGCTTGTCCAGGCAGATGCTTTCCAGGGTCTGGTGGGCCTTGAACAGTATGGTGCCGGCCGGGGTCTCGTACACCCCGTGGCTTTTCATGCCCACGAGCCGATTTTCCACGATGTCCACCCGGCCGACGCCGTGGATGCCGGCGATTTTGTTGAGCTGTTCGAACATCGTCAGGGGCGGGATCGCCTCGCCGTTGAGGCTGACGGGAATCCCCTTTTCAAATCCGATTTCGACGTATTCCGCCTTGTCCGGCGCCTTTTCCGGGCTTACGGAGAGTCTGAACATCTCCTCTTCCGGCTCGTTCCAGGGATCTTCAAGAGTGCCGCCTTCATGGGAGAGATGAAAGATGTTCCGGTCGCGGCTGTAGAGATCCTTTTTGGTATGTTCCACCGGGATCCCGTATTTGTCGGCATAGGCCAGGGCATCTTCCCGGCTTCGGATATCCCAGTCCCGCCAGGGGGCGATAGTTTTGAGCCTGGGATTCAGTGCCATGACACTCACCTCGAAACGGACCTGGTCGTTCCCCTTGCCGGTGCAGCCATGGCAGACGGCGTCGGCATTTTCCGCTTCGGCGATGTCCACCATATGTTTGGCGATGAGTGGCCGGGCAAAGGAGGTGCCCAGGAGATATTCCCGTTCGTACACCGCGCCGGCCTGAAGGGTCGGGAACACGTAATCGACCAGGAACTCCTCCCGGAGATCCCGGATGTAGAGTTTGCCGGCGCCGGAAGCCAGGGCCTTTTCCTCGAGACCGGTCAGCTCTTCCCCCTGTCCCAGGTCCGCGGTAAAACAGATGACCTCACAGTTATCGTAATGCTGTTTCAACCAGTGGACAATGACCGATGTGTCCAATCCGCCGCTGTAGGCGAGGACCACTTTTTTCACATTTGATGTTTCCATACGATTTTCCTCATTTTGGGGCGTAAAAAAACCCCGGCGGACGCCGGGGTTTTGTGCATTTCAAATTGAATGGTTCAGTTGCATCACCAACGCGCAAAACACCCGGTTCCCTGTTCGGCGCGGCGACGGCGGATGCGAGTATCAGCTTTTTTTCCCGTGTTGTAATTTACCATAGAGTTAGCACGATGTACAACGTAACGATCTATTATTTTGGGGACAAAAATACAGAATGACGATTTTTTGTCAAGGATAAAATTTCATTGCGGTATAATTGCGGTTCGGAGGCTCCGATCAGAGTCCATGATCTTCGGCCGGGAGGGCAGGAGGTGAAGATGCCGAACACCCTGATGAAAGCTCACGGGTCTTCCGCCTCTTTTCAGGGAAGCCGCAACATGCCGTGATGATTGATCTTTGACAATATGTCGTAATTGTGACATATATTTTCTCACAGAAAGCAGATTCCTATTTTCGAGAATGAGAGGACCCATGCATGTTTCATAAAAAATCTCAAATTAATGGCCGGCCCGGCAAAACAAATATCCCCCATCGAAAAAAACGGCAGCTCGTTGTCCCGGAAAACGATGTTCTTATCCGCACGGCAACCACGGAGATCGTCAATAATCCTTCCACATTTGATCCCGCCATATGTGCGGAAGATGAGATGCATCTTTTCGCCAAAAGATATTACAACGGGGATAGTGACAGGGCCTATATCGAATACCTGAGAAACGGTAAACAGGTTATGGACCTCCTGGAACAGGTTGCAGCCTGGAAATTTGGCGGAGTGTCCAATATACCAAAGTTTTTGGAATTTGCTTGCGGCCATGGCCGAGTGACGCGATTCCTTGTACAATCATTGCCTGCCGAGCATATCTGGGGGGCCGATATTTCTCCCAATGCAGTCGGGTTCCAAAAGGAACGGTTCGGCGTGAATGGTGTCCTGTCAACAACAGCCCCTGAGGATTACGATAACAGTCAGTTGTATGATTTCATATTCGTCGCTTCTCTTTTCAGTCATCTCCCGGACCGTACATTCCGAGGCTGGTTGAAAAAATTGTTTCAACTGCTGGAACCCGACGGTATCCTTATGTTCAGTGTTCATGGTGAAAGTCTTGTCCCGCCCGACCGGCAAATACCCGATCGTACATTCCGAGGCTGGTTGAAAAAATTGTTTCAACAGCTGGCGCCCAATGGTATCTTAATGTTCCGTGTTCATGATGAAAATATTGTCCCGCCCGCCCGGCAAATGCCCGAAGAGGGTTTTCTGTTCATTAACAACAGCGAAAGCCGGACACTCTCTAAAGATGAATATGGTTCTACGTTTGTTACAGAGAAGTATTTAAAAGAATTGATAAGGGAAGAGCTGGGTGAAAAGATCCGGTATTACCGGTCTCCCAGAAGTCTTTATCAGTGTCAGTGTACATATATAGTAAGTAATAACCCAACGATAGATTTTTCTGGACTCGATCTTTGTGCGGGACCAAGGGGAAATATCGACGCGTTAACCATTGACGACAATTTTTATCTGCATGCTTCGGGATGGACCGCGGATACATGCGAAAATGTCCTTATGCCGAAGGTTCAGATCCAGATTAACAATGCTGTTATCTCTACCTTCCTGCCGGATATCGACAGGCCTGACGTGGTCCAATTCTACAATAACGATCAGATTCTCAAATCCGGTTGGTCACGGACGGAAAAACTGCATGAATGCAAACCATCCGACATATTGATTATCCGTGCGTTGAACCATCTTGGTATAGAACGCGTACTTAATATCAGTACGCTGGGACCTCTATTAAACTAAGGAGGGGGTTATAATGAAACATCATGTTTTGAGGTTTTTGCTATCCCTGTTTCTTTTCCTTTCTACGATCCGTATGATGAAAGCGTATTTTCCTCCGATGATCATTGAAGATCCTGCCGGGGAATAGGTGACCGGGTTTATCAATTTCCAAAAACCACCATAGAACTTTATAAAAATCCAAATGTGGCTACCCTGACTGCACCGGTTTTTCGTTTTCCAAAACATTCCGGTTTGTGGTATGGAATCATTTCTCAAATAATAGAACGTACGTACAATTCATAACGGAGTGTCGGAAAATGAAAAAATATGCAGTGCTGGTTATTTTATTATCTGTCGCGGTATCATCCTGCGGTATTTTCCCTAAAAAACTCATGGTGGCGGAGGCTGTTGCAAAAAAGGCTGAGATTGAAAGCCTGCAGAATCCGGCCCAAAGGGAATTTGCCCTGAGCGACCTTGAAAAGGAACGGATTTCGGTAAAGAATGCGGTTGTAAAGGATGTGGTCGCGTCCAACATCTATGGTTATGACTATTGCGTTCTCGTCGACGTGGATTGCGGGGATGAAACTGTCGGATGCCACGTCTATTCGAAAAACAACAAAAAAATATCAAAGCTTGAGCCGGGCGTCAGCCGGATCGGTGTCACCGGTGATTTCAGCCGGTTCGTTTACACGCTTGATAAAGAGACCCAACTGGAGATTGTGGACGCAAAGATTAAGCTTCTGGATTAGAAAAAGGGGTTTATCAAAAGGATATTTTCGAAGGATACTTCTAAAAGTTAATAGTCCTGGTCCTGATAACATCCGGGTTCGCTTCGATTTCAGCTGAAAGCGCATTGGGGACGGATGTTTCAAGGTCGATGATATTATATCCCACATTTCCGTTACTTTCATTGAGATAACTTATTATATTGATGCCGTTTTCTCCCAGAAGGCGTGTCGCGAATCCGATCATCCCGGGGATATCCCTGTTGATCATTATCAGTCTCGTGTGGACCTTTTCCCCGGGTACGGATTCCACATCGGGAAAGTTGACGCTATGGGTGATATTGCCGTACTCCAGGTAATCGATCAGTTCCTTCACGGCCATGGTCGCACAATTTTCTTCGGACTCCTCCGTGCTTGCCCCGAGGTGGGGTGACGTCAAAACTTTTGGATGGGCAACGAGTGCCGTGCTGGGGAAGTCGGTCAGATACCCGTCCAGATGCCCGCTGTGAAGGCTTTCGAGCAATGCCTTTTCATCCACCACAGGCCCTCTCGCATAGTTGACCAGGATGGCTCCCTTTTTCATTTTGCGGAGTTTTTCCGCATCCATGAACCCTTCCGTCTTTTTATTGAGAGGTATATGAATGCTCAATACATCGGCCTTCTCGATTACTTCACCCAATGAACGTGTAATTGCGATCTTGGGCGAGAGGGTGTGAATATTCTCGATCAGCGGATAGGGGTCGAATCCGATGACATTCATCCGTCTGTGCAGTCCGCTGTTTGCCACCGTCACGCCGATTTTGCCAAGGCCGATGACCCCCAGGATTTTTCCCGCAAGCTCAACCCCTTTGAAGGCCGATTTTTCTTTTTCTATCGATATCCGGATCTCCTCGCCATCTCTACCCGCCATTCCCGAGCAGAACTCTATGCCCCTGTGGATGTTCCTGGCCCAGATTCCAAGCATCGTAAAGACCAGCTCGGAGACCGCATTTGCATTTGCTCCGGGTGTATTGAAAACACAAACGCCTCTGTCCGTCGCTCTGTCGACGGTAATGTTGTTTACGCCGGCTCCGGCCCGTGCAACCGCCAGAAGGTCCGGGTAGAGCTCCGTATCTACAGTTGAACTCCTGACGATTATGCCATGAGGCCTCTTTTCATCGGGGTCGATCCGGTATTTGTCTCCAAACAAAAGGAGACCTTCCCTGGCGATCTTATTTATGACCTTGATCCGGTATGACTTTGACATCGTTTTTATCTCATTTTGTTTCCAGCCTGCTTTTCCAATAGGCGATATTTTTCATGACTTCCCGGTTGCCGGTGCCGCCTTCACTGGCGACTTTTTCAAGGATTTTTTCGCAGGACAGGACGTCGATTACATCCTCTCCGATCTCGGGGCTTATTGCCTGCATATCCGAAAGCGGCAATTCCGCCAGGGTCTTGCCTGCCTGTTCCGCCAACCGGACGATTTCACCGACGATATGGTGGGCATCCCGGAAGAAAATCCCCCGGGCTACCAGATATTCCGCCAGGGCGGTTGCCTCCATGAATCCCATCCGGGTCGATTCGAGCATGCGGGCTTCGTTGAAATGGGTATGAACCACCAGCTCCGTAAGGATGGCAAGTGACGCGGATACCGTATCGTGGGCGTCGAAGATCCGTTCCTTATCTTCCTGCATGTCCTTGTTGTATGCCTGGGGCAGTCCCTTCAGGAGGGTCAGAAGGGCATAGAGCGCGGCATGAACCCGGGCGGTCTTCCCCCTCAGGAGTTCGTGGGCGTCGGGATTCTTTTTCTGCGGCATGATGGAAGATCCGGTGCAGTATCCGTCATCGATGGTGATATACGTGTATTCGGCCCCGGCCCAGATGATCATATCCTCACAGAAATTACTGATATGGGTGGCGATAAGTGACAGGACAAAGGCGTATTCGATGAGAAAATCCCGGTCGCTGACACTGTCCATGGCGTTTCGGGAAACTTCGGCGAATCCGAGATCCCGGGCCGTTTGCCGGCGGTCCGTCGGGAGGGTGGTGCCGGCGAGCGCGCAGGCGCCCAGGGGCATTACGTCGGCCCGTGCCAGGCAATCGGTCAGCCGGGAGATGTCACGGCCGAACTTTTCCACAAAAGCGAGCAGGTAAAAGGCCACGCTCACCGGCTGTGCATGCTGAAGGTGGGTAAAGCCGGGCATGATCATCCGTCTGTTTTCATCGGCTTTTTCAACCAGCGCATTCTGAAGATTCTTCAGCGCATCCCCCAGGTGATTTCCCACGTCTTTCAGCCAGAGATGCATATCGGTTGCCACCTGGTCGTTCCGGCTCCGTGCAGTATGAAGCTTTTTGCCCACCGGGCCGATTTTTTCCGTGAGCAAATGTTCGATGAACATATGGATATCTTCATAGGCGAGGTCGAGTGCCACGCGGTTTTCCTGAAAGTCTTCTTGAATCTCTTCAAGGCCTTTGATAATTTTTTCGACCTCTTCCGAAAGGAGCAGGCCGGTCTTTTCCAGCATCCGGGCGTGGGCGATGCTGCCCTGAATGTCCTGGGTATACAAACGATGGTCGTATGAAAGGGATTCATGGAAGATTTCCATGGAAGTTTGTGTCGACTTCTTGAATCGACCGCCCCATAGTTTTTGCATTTTGAATTTCTCCTTTATAATTCGAGTACCATCCCCACCTCGTCACACTTGAAAAATTTGGGGCAGCGACTGCAGTCATCCCAGAGTTTCGAAGGAAGCTCTTCTTTTTCCCTGAGGCGAAATCCGAGCATCTTGAAAAACTCTTCCGCGAGTGTAAATGTATACAGGCGTTTAACGCCCAGTTGGACCGCCTCTTTTTTCATGAACTCCACAAGCTTCCTTCCCAGGCCTTTCTGCTGATAATCCGGATGGATTGCCATGGATCTGACCTCGGCCATATCTTCCCACAACACGTGGAGACCGCCGCAGGCAATGATGAAAGGGGTTGTCTGCCCCGGCGCCGCTTCATGTTCCGTGGCCACCACGAAATCCCTGATATTTTCAAACAGATCCCTGGGGCCCCGGGGAAGCATCAGATTGGCGCTTGCAAAGCCGTTAATAAGTTCCAACATGCCTTTCACGTCCGCGACCGTTGCTTTCCGGATGGGGAAATTGCTGTCGCCTTTAATATTGAACGGCATTTTATCCAGCTTGAATTCCGGAAGCCCGGAATTCCGTATCGGTCTTTGTGGGATATTGTCGATGGGCATGTGAATCCTTTTTAAAGTTGAAATTGGCTGAATTGCCAGATGGTCTTGACTATGATTCAAAAGGGCAGGGGTGTCAAGGCGGGCAATCGCATTTGGATCTGGTGTTGAATTATTCAAAAGATGAACGTCCAACATCGAACGTCCAACATCGAACGTCGAATAAGGTATGCTGCCGATTTTAAGCGTTTTTTGGCACTGCTTCGCAGGCGTAAATGAATGACCACTCATTTATTTTAAAAATGGTGGAGCGAAGCGAACTCCACATTCAAAATTGGACGTTGGATGTTGGATGTTCGACGTTCATTCTCTTAAAAAAACAGCCATGGGGCCTTATTAAAATCAAAATGCGGTTATCTTGGGCGTCAAGGCGGAATCCGATGGATATTTTTACGAAGTGTGTTGACGTATACCCCGAATAATGCTATAGAAAACAGTACGTTTGACCAACCTTTGCAATGAGTGATTCCATCTGTTTCATTTTCTGTCGGCATTCACCGAGGCGGCGGGACTCTTAACAAGAAAGGCAAGACAATTGGCATTCTGGTCGGTACGAGAAGAGCTCAGTCTGAAAAGCCGGTTGCGGCGCTCCTATTATGAATTGCTGAGGGATGAGCTGGATCAGTTCCTTCTGGAGTATTCACTTACCGATTCGTATAAAAAGTTTTTGGAGAGAAATACGCCTTATCCCTTTGTCGAAAAGCGTGAGCTGAAGCCACGCGCCAGAATTCCCGATTTGGAATATGATACCCAGAATGCTTTTCTGCTGATTTTTTTAGAAGACAGCATTCCGGAAATTCACAAAAAATATATCCGCTTTTTTGATGTCAATAAAACCACCAAGGCAAATTTGCTCCGTTCCAAAACCCTGCCGTTGTGCGAAAAATTCGACAGAAGCCAGAAGTGCCTGGAGGGGGCCCATTTTTTCAATTTTTTGAAAATGCTCCTGCCCGTCGATTATGCGCTTTTGATCCAGCGTGATTCCCAAACCCTGAGCAGGGATCGTTACTGCCTCACACACTTCCATGTGAAGATAGACTGGCCCATCGCCGAGGCTGCCGAAGACATGGCCAGGGATCTTCGTTATATTTCCAAGGATCTCTATGAAAAGGGGGACAAATACGCGGAGGACATTCAGAAAAAATTCTTTGAATATTACAGCATGCCGATGATGGCGGGGGGACGACGAACAGCGGCAATTGTTGCGGCACAATATTTGAAGCGTATCCCCTGCATCTCCACCGTGTACGCCGGAAGCAGCGAGTCACGGGCGCTTATACGTATCAGCGAGCGCGGGGTCACCAAGTCGATTCTTCTGGCGTTAAACAAGAAGGAGGTCAACCAGATTTGCCAGGAACACAATTTGACGCCCCAATTTTTTCAAGAAAAATATGTAGTACATACGGATAAGAAAAAATCCGTGTGCATCTTCCAGGCCACCTATACACATTCCAACCATGCAAGATCCCCGGATGATGGAAAACTGAGGGAAATAAATCCCGTTCCGTACTGGCTGACTGTTGGCGGTCAGCATATTCTTCCGAAACCGGGGGACTGGGACCAGCCGCCGCTTTCTATGAACATAATATATAATTAGAAAAAAATCATCCCCCGATAGCGGACATCTGATCCTTCAGACAGTCGGCGGATCCACCATAGAACTTGTGCTCCATGGGTTTTATCCGGACGGCTTCGAGGATGATGTCTTTCAGCTCTTCGTCATTGATTCCATTTCGAATAGGCGTTGCCAGATCCACCTGGAGATCGGACAGAAGGCACAAGCGGAGATGACCGCTGGCGGTCAGGCGAAGCCGGTTGCATGTGGCGCAGAAGTGGTTGCTGATGGGACTGATAAGCCCGATTTCACCCGGAGCGCCGTCAAACCGGTATCGTTGGGCAGGTCCATGACTGCTTGCCTGCACAATCGGTTGGAGTGGCCCGATCGCCTCTTCCAGCCGCTGCTTTATTTCCGAGGCAAGGATGCGCCGGTCGGGGCCGATGCAGATATTGCCGATGGGCATGTATTCGATAAAACGAATATGAAAAGGGTAGGTGAGGGAAAGACGGGCGAACTCGAGCAATTCGTCGTCGTTGACGTTTCGAATCGGCACCATATTGAGTTTGATAGGGTTTATCCCCATACGATGGGCTTTCTGGATGCCCCCCCAGACTTTGTCGTACACATCATGGCCGGTGATGGTGATGATTCTCTCAGGCTTCAGGCTGTCCAGGCTGATGTTGAGGCGTTTTATTCCCGCGGACTGAATTTTGGCAAGATTTTTTTCCAGGAGCACGCCGTTGGTGGTAAGGGAGATATCCCGAAGCCCATCAATCTTCGAGAGCTGCGTTAAGAACTCATATATGTTGCCGCGAACCAGAGGCTCTCCTCCGGTGATGCGGACTTTGGAGATGCCGAGTTCCGCCCCGACACGAACAATTCTGAGGAGTTCTTCATATCTCAAAATTTCCTGGTGGGACAATTTCAAGTTGCTGGATAAAGGTCTGCAGTACATGCAATTCAAATTGCAATGGTCCGTAACGGAGATACGCAGATAACTGAGACGACGGTTGTACTTGTCAATCAGTTCGACGGGTTTATTTAAAGCGGTTTCGGTTTTCATAATATCAACTTTATTATATCAAATTATTCGGGATTGTAAAATTTCAATATGGCATCACAAAGGCCGGGGATCGTATAACTTTCCGCCGTCAGGGTCACCTTCATGCCCAGGGATCCCGCCGTGTCGGCCGTAATGGGGCCAATGGCGGCAACAGGGATATCGGCAGTGAGTGCCTCAAAATTTTCCGGTTCAAAGAGTGCCTTGAAATTCTTTGCCGTGGACGAACTGGTAAAGGTGATCATATCGGCACGTTTCTCTTTCAGAATGTCCATGAGCCGATCGACATTTCGCCGGTCCTGAATCGTGCGGTAGACGGCGATCTCTTCCACCAGGGCCCCCATTTTTGACAGTTCTTCAGGGATAACGGGCCGTGCCTTCTCGGCCCGGGGCAGCAGGATGTGTTTTCCCTGTATATTTTTTCCGGCAAAGGCCGCGGCGATCGATTCGCCCCGGTAGCTTTCGGGAACGAGATCACTGCTGATGCCGTATGAGAGAAGTTTATCAGCTGTTGCCGGACCGACGGCCGCTGTCTGGATATGGCCCAGCGCCCGGCAATCCTTCCCCAGGGCAAAGAGGCGGTCGAAGAAGGCGCTTACCGCATTGACGCTGGTAAAAATAAGCCAATGGTACGTGCTGATGTTTCGGATGGCCTTGTGCAGAGGCTCCGGATCCTCCGGCGGCACCACCTTGATGGTGGGGCATTCGAAGCAATCGGCGCCCAGGTCGTTCAGGCGGGTTACCAGGTCGCTTGCTTGTGTTCTTGCCCGGGTGACCACGATGGTTTTGCCCATAAGCGGACGCCCTTCGAACCATTTGAGGGTGGGCCTTAAACCGACTACATCCCCGATGATGATAATTGCCGGGGCTTTGAGGCCCGCTTTCTTTACTTCTTCGACAATAGTTACAAGGGTGCCGGTGACCGTCAGTTGCCGGGAGGTCGTTCCCCATCGAATCAGGGCCACGGGCGTTGATGGGGGCTTTCCGTGGGTCATGAGCCGCTCGACGATGTGGGGCAGGTTTTTGACCCCCATGAAAAAAATCAGGGTGCCGATGCCCCGGGCCAGCGACTGCCAGTCAATATTGGATGTTTTTTTGGCCGGATTTTCGTGGCCGGTGACAAAGGCCAGGGTGGAGGTCAGGTTCCGATGCGTCACGGGAATGCCGGCATAGGCCGTCGCGGCGATGGCGGACGTGACGCCCGGTACGACTTCAAAGGGAATGCCGTGGGCCGTCAGGGCTTCCGCCTCTTCACCGCCCCGGCCGAAAACAAACGGATCGCCGCCTTTGAGACGGGTGACAATGTTGCCTTCGAGGGCTTTTTCCACAATAAGTTGATTGATCTCTTCCTGGGGTAGGGTATGAACGCCCTCCTTTTTTCCCACGTAGATGATATCGACCTCGGGGGAAGCAAAGGAGAGGAGCGCAGGTGATGCCAGGTAGTCGTAGACCAGCACATCCGCGGCTTCGATGCATTTTATTCCTTTGGCGGTGATCAGTCCCGGATCACCCGGGCCGGCGCCGACCAGATAGACTTTACCTTTTTTCATGGGAGGGTATTTCCGATAGAATTTCGATTAAAATGGCATTCGCGCCTTCGTCGATGAGCCGGTCCGCAAGCAGGATCCCCAGATGCTCGGGGTCGCCGGCGGGGCCTGATACAGTGTCACGAATGATGCCCGTTCCGTCAAGAGAAGCCACCATCCCCTGGAGGGTCATAACCCCTTTATCGATGGCGCCGTACGCGGCCATGGGCACCTGGCAGCTTCCGCCGAGTTTTCTCAGGAAAGCCCGTTCCCCCCTCACTACCGTATGGGTGACGGGATGGTCCAGGGGCGCCGTCAACCGGGCGGCTTCCGAGTCGCTTTCACGGATTTCGATACACAGGGCGCCCTGGCCCACGGCCGGAAGCGTGACGGTATCGTCAAGATATTGGGTGATCCGGTGTTCAAAGCCCAGGCGGTTGACACCCGCCGCCGCCACCACGATAGCGTCCAGGTCTTCCGTCTCAAGTTTGCGGATTCGAGTGTCGAGGTTTCCCCTGAGCGGAATCATTGTCAGGTCGGGGCGTACGTGAAGCAACTGGGCCTGTCTGCGGAGGCTACTGGTGCCGATCCGGGCACTCGGGGGGAGTTGATCGAACCCGCGGTCGTTTTTTGAAATGATGACGTCCAGGGGAGACTCCCGCTCAGGAACAGCTCCGATTCGAAGCCCTTCGGGAGTGGTGGAGGGCATGTCCTTCATGCTGTGAACCGCAATATCGATGCGCCCGTCCTCAAGGGCCTGTTCCAACTCCTTTACAAAGAGTGCATTGCCGCCCACTTTGGCAAGGGGGACATCGGTTATTTTATCCCCTTTGGTTTTGATAATGACAAGCGTCACTTCCGTTGAAGGATGCAGCTTTTTCAGCGATTCCTTGACCCAATTGGCTTGCCAGAGAGCCAGCTTGCTGCCGCGGGTGCCGATTTTCAACTGCTTGGGCATCAGTGACCGCAGCTTCCGCAGTTCGTCGCCGAGCATCCACTGCAGGATGACGTTCCGGCGGATTGGCTGATGGTTTGTCCACCGCTGCCTTTACTGAAAAATCCGCAGGCCGACAGTACCCGGCTGACATTTTTGTTGTCGCAGGCGGGGCAACTCGGTGATTCACCGCCGAAGACCAGGCATTCAAAATCGTTTTGGCATTTATCACAATGATATTCGTATATTGGCATTTGAGATGTTTTCTCCCTTCATACCTTTTGTTTCCCTCCTTCGTGCTTCGTGGTCAAATTAATTGGGGTTAAATGCTAAGCAACCACGAAAGACACGAAGAGCACGAAGTTAAAAAAACTGTTATCCTGAAACATCGTGCAAAATTATCTACAATTGTCCCAAAACGCCAATATAATCATTCGGGGAGAAAAATCAACTAATCTTCCGGGAAAAGTCAAGGTGATCTCATGTTCAGGCACTTTAGGCGCTTGCCTTCATATGCAATCAACTCTCAGATAGCTTGTGATTGCCCTGCTGAAAAGTTCTCGACTTCAATCAGGTCCTGGGTGTCCTGACCGAGCCTGGCGGCGGCCTTGAAGGAGAGTTGGGCTTCATTCATCCTGTCCTGCTTCATGTAGAGCTTGCCGAGGCGGATATGAAAAAGGCCTTCCTCCGGCGCAAGTTGTACGCTTTTCTCACAATAAAGTGTTGCGATTTCCGTGTTTTCATTTCTCGAATCGTAAATGCCGCCCAGGGCCGAAAGGGCGGCCGCGTCACTTGGATTCAATTTGATGGCCTTTTTGTATGGCCCAACGGCGTCACTGAGAAGATCCAGGGCGAGGTAATAGTCGCCCAGAGCGCGGTGTGCCTGGGATGATGAGGGATCCAGTTGAATCGACCGGTCTATGTAAGAGCGGCTGGCTTCAATTTCGCCCTTTTCGAGAAGCAGTCGTCCGGTTTGAAAGGTCACTTCAAAAATATCATTGTCAAGCGCCAGGGCTTTTTGGAAATAATCCAGCGCTTTTTCGCGATCCGCCAGAAGCATGTGGATCAGTCCGAGGTTATAAAGCGTCATGACCTCAAGGCCGTTGCCGCGTATCGCGGCGGAAAATTCCCGTTCCGCCAGGTCGAGTCGGCCCAGAAGTCCATAACACACCCCAAGGCTGTTACGAACGTTGATGTTATTCGGGTTCAGCGCCAGAGCTGTGTTGAATTCCATAATGGCGGCGTCTATATCGCCGTTTTGAAACAGCTTGTCGCCGCTGATATTCAGGCTGACATCATCAAAGGCCATTGTGCTGTCCGCCCCGAAAAAACAGGCATGATCAACCGCCTTGCAGGCATTTTCAAGGATATCACTCTTTTCAAAGGAGAGGGTGGGGTAAACGGCCGTTCCGATGGTGACATTCGGGCGGTTTTCCCCGGTGAGTCCCTTTCTCACAGAGGCAACGACTGTTTCACAAAAGGATTCGGGTTTTTCCGGGAAGAAGCAGCCGAAAAGGTCCTGATCGATCATTCCCCAGAAGCCGTCATTTTCCCGGCAGGTGATGTCGATGGCTTTTACCACCGGCAGGATCGGCCTGGGGGCGTCCTCTTTTTCCGGAGCCGTGTCGGTTGGAGCGATACGGACGGCACATGCGCAGAAGATATCTACCGGTGAGAGCTTCTCCATGGCGGTTTTCAGAAAATGGCGACCGGTGACAAGGGCCGGGAACAGTTCCAAAAGCGCTTCCGGCAGCGTGTTCGGTGCTTCCGGGTGAACGTCAAGGCGGGTCTGTATCCCGGCGCAGGATCCGTCCGTTTTTGCCAGTAGAAAGTCATGGGTGGTACTCAGGTGATTAAACAGTTGTCTGGTCTGGTCTGTCATATACTTTTCCCGATTCGTTCCGGTTTAGGATGCGGCCAAAAGCCTCTTCTATAATAACAAACTCCTCCCGTTTGACGGTTCGAAGGTCCAGAAGGTAGGTGTCCGTTTCAATTCTTCCGATGATCGGCGGATTGGATCTTCTCATGGCGTTTTCAAGGGCGGCGGTCGAAAGGCCTTCCACACGAACCGCAAGGCAACTGCTGGGCAGATTCAGCAGGGGAAGGGAACCGCCGCCGGCCTTGCCCGGCCGTTTCAGGATCTGAATATTGAGCCGCCCGTTGTCGAGCCGGTCGAGCATGTCCGCGAGACAAGCTGCTTTTTCCGCTACCTGGGCTTCGGACATCGTGAGCATTTGAAGGGTCGGAATGTCCGCCATGGCTTTTTTCTCGTCGAGATAGAGCCGAAGGGTGCCTTCCAGCGAGGAAAGCGTCAGCTTGTCGATGCGAAGCGCACGGGTGAGAGGATTTTCCTTGATGCGTTGCAACATCTCTTCCTTGCCCAGAATAATACCCGCCTGGGGCCCCCCCAACAGTTTGTCGCCGCTGAAGGTGACCAGGTCGGTGCCGGCGGCGACGGATTCCTGGACCGTCGGTTCCTTGGTGAGGCCATATTTTGAAAAATCGATGAGTGTGCCGCTTCCCAGGTCTTCCATGACGGGAATCTGGAATTGCCTGGCCAGGTCAACCAGCTCATCGAGCTGGACGGAAGCCGAAAAACCCACTACCTGGAAGTTGCTGGTATGCACTTTCAGCAGAAGCCCGGTATCCGATCCGATGGCATTGCGGTAGTCTTTCAGATGGGTCCGGTTTGTTGTTCCCACTTCCTTGAGCAGTGCACCGCTCTTAGCCATGACATCCGGAATTCGAAAAGAGCCGCCGATCTCCACCAGCTCGCCCCTGGATACAATCGCTTCTCTGCCCCGGGCCACGGTGTCGAGGCACAGCAGGACGGCGGCCGCGTTGTTATTGACCACCATGGCCGCTTCGGCGCCGCTCAACTTGCACAGCAGCTTCTCCACGACGCTGTAGCGGGAGCCCCGGCGGCCGGTGTCAAGGTCGAATTCAAGGTTGCTGTAGTTGTCTGCAACGGTGTTCATATGGGTGAGTGCCGCTTTGGCCAGAAGCGAGCGGCCCAGGTTGGTATGAATGACGATACCGGTTGCATTGACCAGGCGACGGAGATTCGGCGTCAACGACCGCCCGAGCGTTTTACCGAGTGCCTCCATGAGCCGGTCTTTGTCAAGCGAGCCTTTGTCTGTTGTCTCATCGCCGGACAGAATGCCGGCGCGGACTTCATCGAGGGTTTCCCGTATGGCTTCTACCAGAATGGCACGGGGAATTTCGCGAAAATGCTGCGAGGATTGAGCGCGAAGCAACATCAGGTCAACTCCGGGAAGATGCTTCAGGAGGTCTTGACGGGTATTGGGTGATGGCATGATTAACTTGCCTCTTCGAGCATTTGGTCCGGAGAGGTGGAAAATAGTTCTTTGGGGAGCGTATCCACGAGATCCGGCAGCCGGTCGATTGAGAAACCGATTTCAGTCATCTTTTCAGGAAGGTCTCTGCCGACGGAGTGTTCAAGTTCCAGCCCGGCATGAAACCTTTCCATGAGAAGATTCGAAACATAGAGAATCTGGGTCAGATTCTTGTGTTCGGTCTCCTTTTCAGGGGAATGATGATGCCGGATGACGGCACTGAGTGAATCCGGGAAATCCCATTTCAGGGCGAGATCGTACCCTATCCGGGTATGATCGGTGCCGAGAATTTTTTGTTCCGCGGCAATAAAGCTTCGGCGTTCCTGGGATACGGTCCGGTAAAAAAGCGGAAAAGCGGATGAAATATACTGGTCCAGTACTATTTTCCCGATGTCGTGGAGAAGGCCCGCGGTGTACGCGAGCCCGGGCAGAACAGTGCCCGTAAACTGGGCGATTTTTTCAGCAACGATTGCCGTGCCGAGTGCGTGATGATACAGCCCGCCCTTGCACAGGGAATAGCCTTGGGTATTGGGTTCGAAAAGTTTTCTTACGGAAGCCGATATCACCAGCTTGACCAGTTGATCCCGCCCGATCAGCAGAAGCGCATGGTCCAGCGTCTCTATTTTTCTTCTTGTGGAAAACATCGCCGAGTTGCAGAGCTGAAGTGTTTTCGCGCTGATGACCTGATCTTTGCGCACTTCGTTGGCAATATCCTGAATATCGTAGTTGTCCCCGCTCACCAGACGAAGAATCTTCAGGGCAACCTGGGGAATCGGTTTCAACCGGGACAGGGCAAGGTCGATCTCCTTACGTTCCGGGATCGCGATTTCCATGGCCGCGTCGTAACGGTCGAAGCCGGCCGGCACAATTTCAATGCCTCCTGTTTCCAGATTGAGATTCAAACAGCAGGTAAAAAATCCCCCGGTCTCGGATTTTTCAATGGGGATGCCTTCCAGATCAAGCAACCGGCGGACAATGTCAACGATGCGGCCACCGATATCGAGCGACAGATCCCGTTCATCCAGGGGCCCCATCAAGGCGCCGCCCGCAACGACGGCCGTCAGGTTTTCCTTTGAAGCGCCGGCAGCGTAGAGCGCCTGAAGAAACAGGGGGAAGCTGGTGGTGGCGTACTTTTCCGGAAATGGGGTTTCTCCCGAACTTACGGGTTCCGGGAGCAGGATGTGGATAAGCCCGCCTACCCCGGCGGTGGCGTCATACAAGGCGACACCGACGCAGGTCCCCAGAAATGCCTGCAGAATCTTTTTTTCCTTTTTGAAAACAGAGAAGCTTCCGGCGGCCACATGAATTTTCGAATAACCGGTCATAAATCGATCCTCAATCATATCAAGATATAACATATAGCATTTATTTGGAAACGGTTTCAATAGGATTTTTTCATATGCGCCATTTTCAAAAAGTTTTTCCACCACAAACGGGATCAATCCCAAGGCGGATCGGCCGTTTGGAGATCTGTCAAAATAGGACGTTTTGAAATTGGCTGTATTGACATTTCATAATTCACACTATTATATTTCCGGATAGTTATTTGTTGAGCCATTTTCAAAACGGTGTCCCGCTACGCAACAGCGCGATAATGCAACGCAAAGAGTGAGCAAAACGGGGTGTTTTGAAATTGGCTGTGTTGCCGAATGTCATCTAAAATATTGCCAAAAGCAAGGACATGCGAGGTATCCTATGAAGCAGCGGGAATTCATCCGGACGCTGACCGCCGCCGGAAAAGAGTATATGGTTTACGACTTGAATCTGCTTGAATCCAAGGGGATCGCCAGGATTTCACGGCTTCCGTTTTCCATCCGGATTCTGATCGAAAATCTACTTCGAAAGTTGGACGGAAAGGTGGTTCTGGAAGAGGATCTTGTCAACATCGCCAATTGGAAGAAACGCTACGATGCACCGGTGGAGATTCCTTACCATCCGGCAAGGGTACTTATGCAGGATCTGACCGGTGTCCCGGCTGTTGTGGATCTGGCCGCCATGCGCAGCGCCATGAAGGCGCTGGGGGGAGATCCGGAAAAGATCAACCCCCTGGTTCCCGTGGATCTTATCGTGGACCATTCAGTACAGGTCGATTATTTCGGATCAAAGGATGCCATGACGAAAAATGTCGACCTGGAATATACACGCAATTCGGAACGCTACACATTGATCAAATGGGCCCAAAAAAGCTTCGACAACTTCAATGTGGTGCCGCCCAATTCCGGTATCTGCCACCAGGTCAACCTGGAGCATCTGGGAAAGGTGGTCATGACGTCAGCGCATCCGGAAGGTGTCATTGCCTATCCGGACACCCTGGTGGGTACCGATTCCCACACCCCCATGATAAACGGGATCGGGGTCATGGGGTGGGGGGTCGGGGGGATCGAAGCCGAAGCGGTCATGCTGGGGCAGCCGTATTATATGTCCATTCCGGAGGTGATCGGGGTGAAGCTTACCGGAAGTCTCAAGGAGGGGGTGACCGCAACGGACCTGGTCCTGTGCATCACCGAAATGCTAAGAAAACAGAATGTGGTGGAGAAGTTCGTGGAGTATTTCGGTCCCGGTATGAAACAGCTTCCGATCGCCGACCGTGCCACCATCGCCAATATGACCCCTGAATACGGCGCCACCCTCGGGTTCTTCCCGGTGGACGAAAAAACCGTCGATTACCTTCGGGCGACCGGTCGAAGCGACCAGGCGGACCTGCTGGACGTTTACTCCCGGGAGCTCGGTTTTTACTATACCGGGGAGGAGGATCCGGAATACACCCAGGTGATCGAGTTTGACCTGGGCGCCGTGGTGCCTTCCCTGGCCGGCCCGGCGCGGCCCCAGGACCGTATTGCACTCACCGCGCTGAAAGACACCTTTCAGGAATTCCTGGTCTGCAACTATGAACGTGATCCCGGCACGAAGGACCGCTCCACTTTCCATAACGAATCGGGCAGCGAAACCTCGCGGACGGAGTGTGCCCCCAGCGGCAAGAACAGCGTCCAGGTGGATCTCGGCGGTGAGACGGTGACCATTTCGGATGGAAGCGTGGTGATTGCCGCCATTACTTCCTGTACCAACACCTCCAACCCGGCGGTGATGCTGGGCGCCGGACTGATGGCTAAAAGGGCGGCGGCAAAGGGGCTTACGGTGCCGCCGTATGTCAAGACATCCCTCTCCCCCGGCTCCAGGGTCGTGACCAGATATCTTGAAGATGCCGGAATGATGCCGTTTTTTGAAGCGCTCGGATTTCATCTGACGGGCTATGGATGCATGACCTGTATCGGGAACAGCGGTCCGCTGCACCCCGCGATTGAAGCGGCTGTTTCCGAAAAAGACCTGACCGTGGCCTCGGTTCTTTCCGGGAATCGCAATTTCGAAGCCCGGATTCACCAGAAGATCCGGGGCAATTACCTCGCTTCTCCGATGCTGGTGGTGGCGTTTGCTCTGGCCGGACGGGTCGATATCGATATGATGCGGGAACCCCTGGGGACCGGCACGGACGGTCGGCCGGTGTTTCTGAAAGAGATTTTCCCGGAGGCTCATGAAATCGAGGCGATGGTCAAGCGTCATGTGAAACCCGAGTTTTATTCGGAAGTGTATGCCGATATTTTCAAGGGGGATACCTTCTGGCAGACACTGCCGGCCGTTGAAAGCACCACCTATGATTGGCGGGAGGATTCCACATATATTCGTAATCCACCATATTTTGAAGAGGTTACATCCGATGCCGTTGCCCGTGAAGATGTGAGGCGTGCCAGGGTGCTGGCTCTGCTCGGCGACTCGGTGACAACCGATCATATCTCGCCGGCGGGCGCTATCCCAAGGGATTATCCCGCGGGGCAATACCTCCTGGAAAAGGGTGTGGCGCCGGAAGATTTCAATTCATACGGTTCCCGCCGCGGCAACCATGAGGTCATGATGCGGGGCACGTTCGGAAATATCCGGATTAAAAACAGGCTGGCGGGACAAAAGGAGGGAAGCTATACGACAAAGTTTCCCGATGCCGCCGAAATGTTCATATATGATGCGGCCATGGCCTACCAGGCTGAAAAATGTCCTCTGGTGGTTCTGGGCGGCAAGGAGTACGGTACCGGATCCTCCCGGGACTGGGCCGCCAAGGGAACCGATCTTCTGGGGGTTCGGGCGGTGATTGCCGAATCTTTCGAGCGTATTCATCGAAGCAATCTGGTGGGTATGGGGGTGTTGCCCCTGACGTTTCCGTCCGGCCAGGGATGGGAAAGCCTGGGATTGGACGGGTCTGAAGTTTTCGATATAAAAGGAATCGCGGACATTCGGCCCCTGAAGAAACTTCAGGTGACCGCCACTCGAAAAGACGGGACGCCGGTTACGTTTGAAGTCACGGCCCGGCTGAACACCGAAGTGGATGTGGCTTATTTTCGGCATGGGGGTATTTTGCCGTATGTGCTGAGGAAACTGATCTAAAGCGTCACATTCAAAACGTCCCATTCCGCCGATTTCATCGGGGTTTTATGACGACCTCTTTTAGCAATGGCGGGAAAACGTTTTGAAAGCGGCTCGGCTAATATGTTAACAGTTCGGCAAAATAGACCTCGCCGATGGACTCGCCGTATATCTGTTCGAGACCATTTTTGATTTTTGCTTTGACTGCTTCGTATTGGTGATTTTGCAGAAAGGTTTTCGTGTCCGGTTCGGTGAGTACGGAGACGATTTTATCACGAATGCGGGAATCCTTCTCTGCGAGCTTTTCTTTAACGGAATCGTTCGCACACCCTATTTCCAGGGACAACCGTATGACCTCATCGGTTTGTATGGTGGCGGTGACCGGCCCAACCCGAAGATAGCTATCTGAAAACGAGGATTTTTTTAAGGACAGAAAAGAAACCCTCAGGTTCTGCTTTTTCATGTATGTCGCTGTGACCGCGAGTAATGCCAGGGTTACTATTACCACGGTCAATGTCAGCCGAAGGTGTTTTTTTCCGGATGGACCGGTTCCCGGTGAAGGAGTGGGTTTCCGTTCCGAATCGGCGGTCGGCTGGCGGACGGTTTCCGGCATGGCGCGTGCCGGAACCTCCAGCTTGTCAAGTTCTAGCCCGTTTCCGGACGGATTTTTCAAAGGACCTTTTCCTATCATTTGATGCTCCCGGCAAAGACATCATCTCTTATATCATTTTTGTCCGTGTTTTGAAAAGAAAGATGGAAGGGCAAAGGGCTATAGGTCGAAAAATCAATTTTCCCCGACGCCGGGATCTACGACAGGTTACTTGTGGTTACCCTGGGTCCCGCCTCAGATTCATTTACAATATTGAAATGACATGTTAGTGTTACGGGAGGTGATAAACAAGAACCGATCTGTTCCGATTGGGAGAATGCCGGGGAAATATGAGCCGATTGTAATGGCCCCATGATTAATGAAATGAAACAGGATCTCCCGCGCAGATCTTCCGTCGCCGCGGAGATAATGGCGCACCGCTCCGCGTTTTCGTCGTATAATATTTCACGGATTCGGGAACTGATCCGTTACCTTCCGAAAAAGAAAAACAGGCTTTTTCAGCAAATTCCCCTCTGGCTTCATCTTAACAAACCACAGACCCCCGGATTTGTAAAAGATGCCAGGGTACCCTTCGGTATTTACGGTTTCCAAAAATCGGGATTCTGGCGACAGGGCCTTGCGCGGTTGAATCTGTCGGAAAAAAGGCTCCGTCCTTTTTTATCTCCCCTGGAATACATCCAAGGGCTCTACCTGATGGGCAGTTCCGGAACCCTGGCCCAGACCGATTCCTCTGATTTTGATTACTGGGTGGTGGTTGATGGACAAAAAATGGAACCGGTGCAGAAAAAATTGTTGAGGCTCAAGCTCAAGGGTATCGAAACGTATTGCGCGGATCGTTACGGTCAGTCGGTCTCCTTTTTTGTACTTGAAGCGGATCAGGTCCGGGCCAACCGGTTCGATGTCATGGATGAGGAGAGCTCGGGGTCCGCTCAGAGAACACTTTTGAAGGAAGAGTTTTACCGGACGTTCATCATGATTGCCGGTAAAATCCCCTATTGGGCGGTACTGCCGGCAGGGCTCGATGACGATCGGTACCGGAAATGGATGGAAGGCGCGCTGACCGTGCGACATTTTCGCTTTATTCCGGAAGACTATATCGATCTGGGCAACCTTGCCACGCTTAACCATCGGGAAAGTCTCGGCGCCCTGCTGTGGCAGATTTTCAAGGCGAGGCATTCACCGGTCAAGTCCCTGATTAAGGCCACTCTTATCGCCCATTATTTTTTTTCCGGTGAAGACGGATTTCTCTGCGATATCATAAAAGCACGCTTTCTCGAGGAGCGTTCCGGGGACTGGCTGGCCGATCCTTATGCCCTGATGTTTGAGAAGGGACTTAGCTTTTTCACGGATTTAGAGGACCGGGAAGGATTGGCGCTGCTTAAAAACTGCATTTTTTTGAGGTTGAGCGGTCGTAACCCTCTGCCGTCCTCTTTAGGTGAATCCCCCAGGGAGGCGCTTCTCCAGGAATACCTTCGGAAATGGAAGTGGGATGAAGGGCGGGTTCATCATATGTCGTTCTATCGGAAGTGGCCGGAGGCTGAAAAATGCCGTTTTGAAAAGGCTATTTTCGAGAAAATTTCCTATCTGTATGAGCTCATTTTGAAAGGAAAAGACCGGGAAGACAATGCCATTGATATGACCGATCGGGACTTGAGCATCCTGACCAATCAGATCGCCGCCCATTTCAGACAGGCGCCGGGGAAAATCCCGAAGTGCTCTTCCTATATCAGGCGGAATGCCGCGGTACTGAAACTTATTGTGGCAGGAGAGCAGAGTGAAAACGGAACTCCGGCATGGTCCGTATATGGACTGGACGAGCATCGAGTCATCAATCGGGATGCGCTGCTTTTTGAAGGACCTGAGCTGTTGAAAACAGCTGCCTGGTTGATTTCAAACGGCCTCTATAAGGGGAAAATATCCGTTGTCGGTTTTCAGGCGGCGATGTCCAGCGAGGTGACGGGGCAACAGGCCCGCCGAATTGTTCACAGGGCGTATGATTTTTTCAAATCCGGCATGACGGCGCATCTTCACGCCGAACAACCACCCTCGTGGATAAACCTGCTGATCTGTCTTCATCGGACCTGGGGTGAAAAGGAATACCGTCTGGCTCGTGCCGATTTTCTCATTATGAACACATGGGGGGAGTTTTTTTTCGATGTTTTGGATTTGTTACCCATAGAAAACGAGACGCTGGCCTGTTATACTGTTTCCGAACACATTTGGTCTTTTTTACAAGGAAGACCTTCCTTTGATATGCAGTATCGGATGATCCAGCCGAAGGGAACCGGGACGGATCAAGCGGAAGGGACTGTGGAAAATTATCTTGAACAATTTAAGAATAATGCTTTGGAAAAAAGGTCATTAGGGAAATCACCGGAGACCAGCCTATGAAAAAAAAGTCGTTCCTGATTGTGGACAACAGTCCCGTTGCGCTGAAGGAGCTTGCCGAGGTGTTGACCAGTCTGGGATATCGCCGCATCGAACAGATAGGCAGTGCCAGTGAGGCATGGCAGATGTTGAAATTAAGAGCCTATTCCTGTGTCATTGCCGAGATGGAAATGCCCGATATGAGCGGGTTGGCACTGCTTAAAATCGTCCGAAGCGATGACCGGATTTTTAATATTCCGTTTTTTTTAACACACGCTGCGTTTACCGATATCAAAGTGCTTCTGGCCGGGAAAGAAGGCGTCTCGGGGCTTTTTGTCAAACCGTTCAACATAAAAAGCATTCGTGACAAGTTGCAGGAAGTGTTTCAGGCATCTACGGAGCCGATAATTGAAAAAACCCGGCGAAGTCTGGAAATGGGCCTTACACTTCTTGAAAACAAAGAGTACGAGAAGGCACTGGCGGTTTTTGAAAAACTGGTGAACGAAGGTGAGAGCGCGGAAGTCTATTACAACATCGGCTATATCAAGTCCGCACAAGGCAAATATAACGAAGCGCTTGCCGCATTTCAAAAGGCTACTGAACTGGACCGGCTTTTTGCCAAAGCGTATGAAGCCATGGGAAGGATATGCCGCAAGCTCGGAAGGGATAAGGATGCCGGGCGTTTTTTGCAGAAGGCCGCGGACATTCATCTCGAGAAGGAAAACATGGCGGATGCGGAAGAAATCCTGAATGAAATACTCAAGATCCGACCGGATACGGTCAATGTATATAATAATCTGGGGGTGCTTTATCGGAAAAAAGGGGATTTCAAGCGGGCGCTCAGTTCTTACCAGAAAGCGCTTCGGATCCATCCAAACCAACCCCAGATCCATTACAATATGGGACGACTCTGGCTGGAGATGAAAGATCCCGTTAACGCCGGGAAACAGTTCGAGAAAGCCCTGGCGCTTAATCCCGGTTTTAAAGAGGCTCAGGATGTGTTGGAGGCTATTAAGCTCGGAACAATATGAAGTTCTTATTTGCTGTGAATTTTAATCTCATACTCAACAGCGCTGTCTGGATCGGTGTTTTTTACCTCTCTGATGGTGATATGCCGGCAGGTGTCTTTCAGCACGGATCGGGTATGGGGACCGGCGATAACGGTCCCCTGGGCAGCAGATCCGCCGACTTTTATAGTGGCCGCTTTTTTTTGTGATTTTGCCCAGTGGCGAATTGCTTCCGACTCGTGTTCCAGTTCAAGAATATCATCCTGAACCTGTTCGGACTGTGCCTGAATTTCTTCGACCTTCTGGGTGACTGAATCCTGTTGGTCGAAAAGCTCTCCAAGCGTGTTTTCGGCTTCATGAGCCCTGGTACCCAGGGCGGCGATCTCGTCCTCCAGTTGTTGGCGTTTTTCTTTGTCGTCAGGCGGCAGGTCGTCCAGTTCCTTTTTCAAAGAGCGTTGTTCCACCAGAGAACGATCCTGAATCTGGGCCAGATCGGCGATTTTTTTATGGATCCACTGCTGTTGCTCCTCCAGGGCTTCCATTCCCTCCTGCATTTTTTCAAGACGTTCCCTGCGCCGGCCCATGGCATTTTCGATGCCTTCCAGTTCCGCTTCGATATGGTCGTCGACACCCACGGTGAGCCTGCATGGAGAGGATAAATCCGAACCGATATCGGCGACTTCAATGCCCTGCTTCGCGGAAATTTCAGATGAAAGGATTTTCCCTCTGACGAGGCTGCAGGAGCCGCTGGTATTTATATATGAATCGATAACCTCTTTTTGAACGATGACGTCGCCGAAAGTGGACAGGGTGGTATCTTTGATGTATTTGGCCTTAACATCCCCCTGGGCCTTGATGGTGGCGCCGATGATGCCGCCCGTGGTGGTGATATTTCCCGAGGCGACCACCTTGGCGGACATGATCTCCTTGGCTGAGATATTGGCGCCTTTGACATTAAAACCGCTTTGAATTGTTCCGGTGATTTTTATATCGCCTTCAAAATCGATATGTCCTGTTTTTAAATCGACATCACCGTTAATGACCAGATCGGAGACCACGGACAGGCGCCCGCCAAGGGTAAGTTTCGGCTGACCGTCGGTTTTTGCATAAACCTTCAGCTTATCTTCGGAAAGTTCCACGCCTGAGCCGAATAGAAGCTTGACATCCATCGGAGTCGCCGGGGTCAATACGTCGCCGCGGACATCAATCCCCGGTTGGCCGGGGATTGCGGGAATTTTTTCAAGCAATAGGTCCCCCTGCCGAACAAATGGTACATCCCCTTTGTCCTTAAAGTCTATATGCCCCTGGGCGCCCATCGTGCCGACCTTCTTGTCCGTCGTAAAGTGGTATTTTATTTTGGCATCCATGCCCGGTTCCGGCGGTGCGCCTTTTGCGACAAGGACTGGCGTGCCGGGATCCGGTGGAGACGAAAGGCGTGCGATGAGTTCGTCATCTTCAATAATACCGTGCAGGATCCCATTTGATTTCAGAAAAGTCCTGACGGTGTCCGGGTAAATGGACGGCGCCTGCTCTGTTTTCAACCGGAGGGAGGCGCTCATTTTGTCTTCTGAAATGACCAGCGCATAAAACCGATTTATCTCATCTGTTGTTGTTGCCTCTTCCGCGGCCGCTGTTTCACTCTCCTTCTCCTTGGCCGGTCCCATATCTGATTCATTCATGGCGGCGACCAGAGTGTTTTTATCGGCTTCACTCAGAATACCGTCTTTGAAAAGGATATCCTGCACATGCCGGATCTTTTTTGCCTCCTTGAATAGGCCCGCCTGTTTCCCGAGGGCGGCATGAAAATCTTTCTCGGTGATAATTCCTTTTTCGACGGCCATCGCTCCCAATCGTCGGGATGTATAATTGGTCTTCCAGAATCGATCGGTAAGTTTCAAGGTTTCTATCTGGGGGAGCGTCAGGAGTTTTTTTTCAAGAAACATCGATTCGAGAGACACGCCGCTGCCGGCTTTTACCTCGGACAGGACTTCCGCAAGTTGTTGAACGGTGATCAGATTGTATTTAACGGCGAGTTCCCCGAGAGGGGAGGGACGGTTCTGGAAAGAATTCCGCCGACCGGCCGTGAACGTTTCCTTACAGCGTTTGCACACGACTTTTTTTTGCGCGATTTTGGAAGATACCCGATATTCGGTGCCGCATTTAGGGCATACAATAATGATTTGTTTCTCCTCTGACATATGCTGATATTTCCTCTTTTCGGGATAGAAATTAATCGCAGCGGATGAAAACGTTACTAATTTGTGTATGACCTTTTTAAAACCCTTTATAATACGTTGCGCTTAAATTATCAATAATCTATTGAAACCTCTTATGATTCTATCGGCTGTGGGCGGGATACCTTTAACGGGCCGGCCGGTTTTAAACGCCCTGTTTTTGCATTATCGACCAAATCAGGGCGATAATACCCGCCAGAATAAAATGTGTTTCAACAAGGAATTCCAGCCGATTGCTTGGCAGCATACGGCCGCGTTCGTACGCTGCAAGGACGATAAGGAGTGAGGCAGGGCAAATCGTAGCGAAAAAACCAAGGGAGGATACCCAGCCGAGCATGCCCGCACCTATCAGGAGAAAGATCAGAATACCGCAGATCGTTCTCAGGAGACGGGCCATTTTTTTTTCTCCGATAAGAATCGGCAGGGTTTCCCTGCCCACAATACGATCCGCCTGCATGTCGAGGATGTCAAAAAAGGCGGTTCGAACAAACGCCATTCCAATGGCCCACAAAAAAACGGCGATACTGCCGACAAGCCGGAGGCCGTTTTCAGCGAGGTGTGGCAGCAGTGCGGTAACGAAGCCCCAGGCAAGGGCGATCAGGATGGTTTTCGAACCGGGGAGATCCCGGAGACTGCGATATCGGAAGCCGGTCATCCATGGCGGCACCAGCCGAATATTATAAAGCAGACCGGCTGCCGACATTATCAAAAGGATGAGAAACGGCCGCCATCCGGTTGTGTATGCGGTAAGGAGTCCGGCAGCTCCCGCCGTGAGGGCCAGCAGGGTGAGCCATACCTGGTAGCTCGTATGGAATTTGGCTCGTCCCGGGTCCTTGTACCGGTCACCGATGGTATCCGCCAGATTGTTCAGGAGGTGCATGGACAGCACATACAATACCGCCATCACGATATAAGGCCAGTGGTGGGGAATGCCCTGAAGCTTGTTACAGGCGTAACAGAGACAGCCCGCCCCCAGGGCGACATAAATAGAGGTCAGCATCATAATTCGCTGCAGCTTGAATGCCAGGGCAAGCAGGCCGCGGTGCCGGGCGCCCGAAAGGCTTTCCAGGGTTCTGCAAACCCGGTTGGTCACCCAATTGGGGGTGGATGCGCCTGCCGTGAGGGCAACGCTTCGGGCCGTAAGAAGCATGCCGGTGTCAAGTTCCAGCTCCGTCTCGACGGCCTGGACCGGTTTCCCGGATTGTCGTGCAATTTTCGCCAGACGTTGGGTGTTACCGCTGGCATGACCGCCCACGACCACCACGGCATCGGCGTTTTGCGCCAGCCGGCTGATTTCATCCTGGCGTTTCTGGGTGGAGTCGCAGATGGTTTCGAACACTTTATAGTGCGGGTGTTTGGCGGCCGCCCATTCCTGAACCTGTTTGAAAAACAGGGTGCTCTGGGTGGTCTGGGCAACGATAATCGCTTTTTCAAACGTTGGCAGGGCTTCGAGTTTTTCCAGGCTATCCACTACATAAGCGGTTTTGTCGGCATAACCAAGGAGGCCGATAACCTCCGGGTGGTCTTCATCGCCGGCAATGATGACGGCGAATCCTTTTCGGGCATGTTTTTTAATGATGGTCTGAACCTTGATTACCCGAGGGCAGGTGGCATCGATCACTTCGAAACCCGCTTTTTTGAGAGCATCATGTGTCTCCGGCGGAATGCCATGGGCGCGGACAATGACAGTACCCTCGGCTTGGGAAGGGACTTCAGACAGGGCGGATATGCCCTTTTCCTTGAGCAGATCCAGTACCTGGGGGTTGTGGATCAATGGACCGAAGGTGTAGATGGGCTCCTGTTGCTTATTGGCGGCATCCAGGGCAAGTTCCACGGCCCGGCGAACTCCCATGCAGAAACCGGCGGTTTTGGCGATGGTGATTTTCATTTAGGCGACGAATAGTGTTTCTGCTTCTGACAGCACACCCCATATCAGGTAACTTTAAGGTGTCAGGTGTCAGGCGTCAGGAACAGCACAGCCGGGTTGGCTGACATCTGACACCTTGGAAGTGTCGTTGTGGTTACACCTGCTCTAAAAAAATCTTATGATCCACCAGCGACAGCATTTGCCCGGATCACATTTGTTCCAGGTAGATCTTATGGTCTACCAGCGACAGGGACTGAATCCTGGCATTGAGAATTTTCTGCTCCCCGAAAATGGAGGTCAGGCGAATGGCATCGGCCCCTTCCGGCAGGGCCGTATCCACCGACTCCATGACGAGTGTCCGGTCTTCTCCTTTGATGAGATAGGCGTTTGCTTCGCACATGATAATATCCTTTAAAGTGTTTTCAGCAGGTGGTTTTCCACCAGCGATTCGATAAGGTGCGGCAGCGGCATAGGGGTGATGCCGACTACTTCAATGTTTTCCTGGGTCAACGGCAGCAGAATTTTTTTGGCCGGACTGGATGCCACTGCTTCGGCCATACGGGGAGACATCTCTCCCATCATGGCGTTTGCGAGGAGAATACCGATGGGACCGATAATCAGATCGGCCGTTCGGCTTGTTTGAATGATGGCGTTTTCTCCGGAGGCCCCATTATTTGCACCTACTTTCAGCATCTGTGCCGTTGCAATGGCATTGGTGCCCAGTGCGATAATCTGAACCGTTTCACCCAGACGTTCTTTCAGTTTTTTAATAACGGCGCTGCCGATGCCTCCCCCCTGGCCGTCAATAACACAGATTTTTTTCATCTTCTATACCCGTATCGTGATCATATCTTCAGAACCAATGCGAATCGGCATGGCCTGTAGCGGATGGGGCTTTTGATTTCAGCTACGGTGTTTTCAGGACCGATATCAGGCGGTCCAGGTCATCGTTGCTGAAAAAATCAATTTCCACTTTTCCTTTCTTTCCCTGGCGAATGATGCGGACCCGGGTCCCGTATTGACGGGAGAGCTCTTCGGCGAGATCTGTCAGATAAATATCTTCCGAGCTTGCGGACCTGGTCCGCTCCGGTTTTTTTTTCTGATTTGAGCCGCTTTACGAGGGCTTCCGTTTGCCGGACCGACAGTCCTTTGGACAATATCTCTTTCCAGGCGGTTTTCTGCTGACCGACGCTTTCGGCGCCCAGCAGCGCTCGGGCGTGTCCCATACTCAGGGTATTATCAAGAATGCTGTTCTTGATGGACTCCGGAAGCTGACGAAGCCGCAACATGTTGGCAACGGCGGGTCTGCTTTTCCCGACACGTTGTGCCGCCTGCTCCTGGGTCATTTCAAATTCGACCATCAGCTGATGATATGCCTCAGCTTCCTCCAGGGGGTTGAGGGCTTCCCGTTGAATATTTTCGATGATGGACATCTCAAGCAGTTCTTTGTCCGATATTTCCTTGATGACCACCGGAACCTGTTTGAGACCGGCCATTTTGGACGCCCTGAGGCGTCTTTCACCCGCAATCAGTTCGTACCCCCTGCTGTTTTTTCTCACCAGCAGGGGTTGCAGAATACCCTGCTCCTTGATGGACGCGCTCAGTTCCGCCAGCTCGTCTTCCGAAAACTGAATTCGCGGCTGATAGCGATTGGGGCGAATCAGATCCGTATCGCACAAGAAATAGGCCGAGGTGTCCTCCCCGGCCGGCGGGGTGTTAGGAATCAGAGATTCTAGACCTCTGCCGAGGGCGGCTCTCTTTTTTGACGGGGCTGTCGAGGGGTTTTTCTTAGCCATATATTGTATTTACCCCCGGCCGTATAGCTTCATGCATGTTATTGTCCTCCATCCCGATTCAGTATCTCTTTTGCCAGATCCAGGTAGCTTTTTGCGCCCACGGATGCGGGATCGTAGAGCAATATGGGTTTGCCGAAACTCGGCGCCTCACCCAGTCGAACATTCCGCGGAACGACGGTTTTAAACACTTTTTCCTTGAAATACGCTTCCGCTTCCTGGGCCACCTGGAATGAGAGGTTGGTCCGTTTATCGTACATGGCCATTAAAATACCGGATATTTTCAAGCCCGGATTCAAGCTGGTTTTAATGCGCCTGATGGTGTCCAGAAGCTGGCTCAGTCCTTCTAAAGCAAAAAATTCGCACTGGAGCGGAATTAAAATAAAGTCCGCGGCGGTCATGGCGTTTACCGTCAGAAGGCTCAGAGAAGGGGGACAGTCCAGAATGATGTAATCAAACTGTCCATCCAGGTCGGCCAACAGCCGTTTGAGCATCGCTTCCCGCCCGCTTTCCGCCATCATTTCCACTTCAAAGCCGATTAACTCGACCCGTGACGGAATGACTTTGAGCGTCTCGATTTCGCTATTCACAATCAGGGCGTCGGCGGTTATTTCCCCGATCATGCCATGATAAAGCGTCCAATCAATGGCACTTTTATCAATACCCAATCCGGTAGTGGCATTTGCCTGGGGGTCACAGTCGACAAGCAGCGTACGTTTGCCGAACGTCGCCAGAGACGCCGAAAGATTGATGGCGGTGGTGGTTTTGCCCACCCCGCCTTTCTGATTTGCGACACAGAATATTTGGGCCATAGCATAGCTCGTCTAACATAAATTTTTTACTTTGGAAAGAAATATGAAATAATTCCCTGTGATGGGTATAGGAAAGAGGCCGGTTTTTCTTTTTCCGGAAAGTCTGATATTAAAAAAGGGTTTTTTCAGGTGTTTTGCGGTCACAAACTAGTTTCAGTACTTGGGAATATTTAATGATTGACATGAAAAAAATATGTGCGGCCGGCATGTTATGCCTGTTGTTTTTCAACACAATCATGGCGCCGCGCGTGATGGGTATTACGGTCCAGCAGGAGGAGGAACTCAGCCGGGAGTTTATGGACTATGTCCGGCAACAATACAGGATCGTGGAAGATCCGTATGTCGACCGGTATATAAATAACCTCGGCCGGAAGCTTCTGAAACAGTATCCACCGCAACCGTTCGACTTTCATTTTTATGTCGTGGAGCAGGATGTGTACAATGCTTTTGCGGGGCCGGCGGGAAATATCTTTGTTCATACCGGGCTGATCGAGGCCATGGATAGTGAATCGGAACTGGCGGGAATTCTCTGCCATGAAATAGCCCATGTGGCCTGTCGTCATATCTCCCAGAACATATCGCGATCCGGCAAGATACAGCTCGGGACACTGGCCGGTCTTCTGGCCGGTATCTTGCTGGGAAGCGCTATTGGTTCGGGGTCGGCGGCGTCAACACTCGCCGTTGGCTCCGTGGCCGCCACCCAGTCCCTTATGCTCGCGTACAGCCGGGAAGACGAAAGGCAGGCCGATGAAATGGGCATTAAAGCCCAGATAGGCGCCGGCTATCCGGTGGAAGGGCTTGTGACCATGCTGAAAAAAATTAAAGCCAAGGACTGGTACGGGGATGATATTCCCACTTATATGAAAACCCATCCCGGAAGCAACGAGCGTATCGTCTACCTGAGCCGATTTATTGAATCCGGAGTCGAGTCCGCGTCACTCCGGAAAGCATCGAATGATACTTTTAATCAGGTGCATACACGGTTGCTGGCGCTCTATGGGGACACCAAAAAAGCCGCCATACGGTTCAACGCCATGGCGGAGAAGGAACCGGAGAGCTTTCTGCCCGATTATGGGATGGGTCTTCTTGCATTCAGACAGGGCAATCTCAAAGAGGCGAATGCATATTTGAGAAAAGCGCTCGAAAAGAACGCGTTTGACTCCTATCTGTTGGCGGATCTCGGCAGGAATTATTTCCAGGAGGGTAATTATCAGGCGGCGCTTAAAATTCTCGAGTCCGCGGTAAGCATGGACTCACAGAACCTTGAAAGCCGTTTGTTGCTGGGACAGACCCGGATGTCAATGGGTGATTTCCTGGAGGCCCAAAGCATATTCGAACGAATTCTGGTGGATGACCCGGATTATGCCAAAGCACTTAAATTGCTTGGTGAAGTTTTTGACAAGCAAGACCGCCCCGCGGAGGCTTTTTACTATCTCGGCCTTTCATATCTGAAAGTAAACGATTTAAGAAAAGCGGTATTTAACCTGAAACGCGCCCAGAAAGAAGCCACGGAAGAGAACCTTCTCGATAAAATAGAGGAAGTGCTGAAAAAAGCGGAGATCGACAGCAGGAAAAGAGAAAAGAAAAAAGAAAAAGAACGTTCGGAAGAGGGGGGCGAAGAGCCGGGGTAACCGCATTTGGATTTTTATAAGGCTCTATGGCTGTTTTTTTAAAGAATGAACGTCGAACATCCAACGTCCAATTTTGAATGTGGAGTTCGCTTCGCTCCACCATTTTTACAATAAAGTTCCCCGCCGCAAGCGGCGGGGTATCAATACTAAATCCAAATGCGCTTACCCTGCGGGAAGAGGGGAGATGTCCCCGGAGTTTCGTCCATTTCGGACGAATCGGTATTTTATGGTTACCTATAACGTATACCCTGGGTCACTTAGATGCTGTCAAAATGGGAGAACTGCATGGTGAAGGTCCCCCGGCCCTGGGTGCTTGATCTCAGGCTGGTGGAGTAGCCGAACATCCTGGCCAGCGGTACCACGGCTTTGATGATCTGGATGCCGGTTTTGGGCGTGATCGATTCCACTTTTCCGTTCCGGGCGTTGATGTCTCCGATGACTTCCCCCATAAATGCTTCGGGGACAAATATCTCCACCGACATGATCGGATCGAGAAGAAACGATTCTCCTTTTTGCATGGCCTCTCTGCATGCCATCGAGGCACTGACGGTGAATGCCAGGGAGGATGAAACGGATTCTTTGAAAGCGCCCCCCGTCAGGACGGCTTCCACATCCACCACCGGGTATCCCATATGCGCCCCGCTTTCGAAGGATTCCATAACCCCTTTTTCGATGGCGGGGATGAATTGGGGCGGAATTGTCTCTTCCGACACTTTTGACATGAAGCGGTTTCCGGTCCCCCGTTTCAACGGCAACAGCGAGAGCCGGACCTCGGCAAAGTGATTCTGCCCGGCGATCTCCTTTTCAAACGTTACGGTAGCCGAGGCTTGTTTTGAAATGGTTTCCCGGTAGACGACCTGGGGTTTTCCGACGTTGACATGGGTGTTGAATTCACGAAGCATCCGACTGGTGATGACTTCGAGGTGAAGCTCGCCCATTCCCGACAGGATTGTCTGCCCGGTATCCTCGTCCTCGCGAACCCGCAGGGTCGGGTCTTCAACGAGGAATTTTTGAAGTACCTGTTCGAGTTTGTCCTGGTCCGAGTGAGTTTTCGGCTCCACGGCGATCGAGATGACCGGCTCATAGAACTCGATCCGTTCAAGCACCACGGGGTGATCCGTGTTGCAGAGGGTCTCACCGGTGCCCGAATCCTTCAGCCCCACAATCCCCGCGATGTTTCCGGCGCCGACCTGTTCCACTCGTTCCCGTTTGTTGGCATGCATGATGAGGATGCGGGAGATCTTTTCCTTTTTTTTCAGATACGGATTGTAAACATCGTCACCCGCTTTGAGGCGGCCGCTATATACCCTTACAAAGGAGAGCTTCCGGCCTTCTATCATGGACACCTTGAATATAAGGGCGGCCAGAGGACCGGACTCGTTGGCGGGACACGGGACGATTTCCCCCGTATCCGGATGGGCGCCATGAATAGGGGGAACATCCGCGGGGCCCGGCAGAATTTCGCAAATGGCATCCAGAAGCGGCTGGACCCCCTTATTTTTCAGGGCGCTGCCACAAAAGATCGGTACCAGTTTAAGTTCGATGGTTGCCTTTCGGATCGCGGCCATGAGCATTTCATTTGAAATGTCTTCCCCCGAGAGATAGGCCTCCATAACCTCATCGTCGACTTCCGCCACGGTTTCAAGGAGCTTCTCGCGATGGCTTTCCGCGGTTTCGAGAAGGTCCGGAGAAATTTCCGTTGCGGAATAGGATGCCCCCAGGGTGTCGTCGTCCCAAACGATCTGTTTCATTTGAACCATGTCGATCAACCCCGCAAAGGACTCTTCGGCTCCCACCGGAAGCTGCATAATGAGCGGTTTCGCATTGAGCCGGTCAACCATCATCTGTACGGTCCCGAAGAAATCGGCGCCGATCCTGTCCAGCTTGTTGACAAACGCAATTTTCGGGACTTTGTATTTATCGGCCTGGCGCCAGACCGTTTCCGATTGTGGCTCCACGCCGCCGACCGCACAGAAAACTCCTACCGCGCCATCCAGCACCCGCAGGGATCGTTCCACCTCGATGGTGAAATCCACGTGCCCCGGTGTATCGATGATGTGTATCTCCCGTCCGTTCCACTGACATGTGGTGACGGCGGAGGTTATGGTGATGCCGCGTTCCTGCTCATCGGGCATCCAGTCCATCACCGCTTCGCCGTCATGGACCTCGCCGATTTTGTGGGACCGGCCGGTGTAATAGAGTATTCGCTCGGTTACCGTGGTTTTGCCCGCATCTATATGGGCAATGATGCCGATATTCCGGATAGCTGATATTTGCGTTTTTTTTGTCATTTTATGAACAGTATATTGGCTTTAAAGGGGAACCGCAGATCCATGTGACCGGCAAGGGTATCGGATTCCTGTCCCCCGATTAGCAGTTTTACAGCGGAGATTCCCTCCAGATTCAGCACCAGTGAATTGACCACGGAATAAATGCTGATGAATTCCATTTCCACACCACCCGGATGATCTTCGGCCACCATATTGCTGAAATCCACATAGGCAATTCCGTCATCGGCGACAAACACATTCCTGACAACCGTGGATTCAGGCAGAGTCCGCTCACCTTTTTCCCGGGGACCGTCAATCAGTGCCCGGACGATATTCTTCCCTAATTCGGCCGGGCTGCCCGGATCGGCCAGTTCACGCGTTTCGGCCGTCAGACCGGAGTGATCCGGCACTGAAAAGTAGAGATGAACGATCCTGCGCATTGCATTTGCGGCAGGGGATGTTGAGTAGGTGGCCGGCGTTGGCGCCCGGCCGACCGGTTCCCGCCGATGGCCCGCAATATAAAACATGATCAGGGCACCAACCAGAACAATCAAAATTCCTGCCGCGATATAGCGCTTGACGCTCATTTTTTCCCGATCCGGTTAAAAATCCACACTTTATTATGTTAAAGGGGGGGGATTGTCAAGCATTCTTGCGCATGCGCGCGGGGTAGCCGCTTTTGGACTTTTATAGTGGTGTTTTAGAAAACGAACATCGAACATCGAACGCGGAATAAGGCATTCTACCGATTTTGATTGTTTTTTTTTGCTATCGTCACAAATGCAAAATTCGATGTTGGACGTTGGGCGTTCGATGTTCGACGTTCATCGCTTAAAAATAAAGAGCCGGGGCATTGCCCCGGCTCTTTTCTTTGCTTGGTTTTCGTCTTACGATTTATAACTTACGATTAAAGAGGGTGCCATTATCTGGCCGCAAGTTCTTCCTGCATCCGGACAATGTCTTTTTCTCCAATCCTGTAACCGAGATAAAATATTACCGCCGCGAGGATGCTGGTAATGGCCGGGGTATATATCATGATGGTACTGACGCCGCTTGCGACCCCCGGTGTCGGGTCCGCACCTGCGACATACCCGATCGTCGCCAACCCCAGCGCTATGACACCGTTTCGGATCAGCAATCCGAATTTTATGGGCAGCATCATCATGGACATGATGAACCCCTGAATATCTTTGCCGGTTTTCCACTCCCCATATACGGCTGTATCCGCGAACAGGGCCGCCATCATGGCCTGGGCGGCACAAGCAATCATGGCCGCAACGGAAAAGATGATCGTAAAAGTCCAGGTGCCCGGTTCAATAAAGGCCGCCGAAAGAAAAACCAGGGCGCTTATCAGACAGGACAGTCCGTAAGCGTGGCGCTTGCCTATTTTGACGCCGATCCATGTGGCGGCAAGGGCGCCCAGGAGTGTGCCGATGCCGTTGAACAGGATAAAAACCTTGAGGAAATCGGGCTCATTCAACACATATCCGAAATAATAGAAGGCAAAGGACAGGATGAAGAAAAGACAGGTGTTTCTGAATGTGTCGGCAAGCATGAGAAACAGGAGCGGCGGGTTTTTTAATACAAGTCCAAATATTTCTCCCACGCTTTTCTTTTCCTGCGGAGCCTGTGCCACAGGAGCGGTTCCGCCTTTAGCCGGTTTGGCAACAGCCGACATCTTGTACAGATAGAAATACCCGAGCATCATCAGGACGCCGAATATGAGTACGGTGACGGTAAAACCGTAGACAGCGCCGATAGCCACAGTGAAAATCGGAACCATCAACCCGCCCGTGTACGAAAACAGCAGGTTACCGGCGGACTGCCCCTGTGCCCTGCTGCTGGACAGAATCGTTCTTTCACCCGAATCCTGTGTCAGGCTTCCCATCAAACCGCCGATCGCGGCGTATCCCACGTTCCAGAACAGGTGGCTTACCAGGAAGCCGATAATGATGATTCCCGCCGCCATAAATTCGTTGCCGATTTTTGAGAACTGAAAAAGGAAGAAAATGACGACCAATGGCGGTGTAACGAGGAGCCATGAGCGGAATTGCCCGCCGAACTTCAGCGATACCTTCTGAATGACGAGACCGGCCACGAAGGCGAGCACGATATCGCCGGCAGCCGTCACTGAGGTGATGAAACCGAAGGTGCCCATTCCGAATTTAGCGTAGTCGGTAAGGAATGCATTGAAAAAGTATACCTCCATGCAGACCAGAAGGGTAAAGCACAGATCCCCGATTCCATAGGTGTAGAGCAAAGACTTCTTTATTTTCTCAGCCATAGCGCCTCCTTGACGAATGTAAAATAGATTAGGGACTCACTGAATAGAAGAAAACATATGACGAAATTCCAAAAGGCTGTCAAGGTAAATCGCTATAAAATGCAGGGAGATTGCATGTAGGTTAAGGAGAGAGTGTTTTCAGGGAGGAGTGCCTAAAGTGCCTTGAGTGCACTAAAGTGCCTAAAGTTCAGGAGTCGTTTCACTCCACCTTTTCAAATCAAACAGGCGGAATTCCAAAACTTTAGGCACTTTAAGTACGTTAGCGCACTTTAGGCACTTGCCTGCATCAGCAACACTATATGTCGAACAATCATTTTCCCCGACGGCGGGATCTACGACAGGTTACTATCGATTACCCTATTGGTAAGGCACGCTGATATTTTTAAACGGTACTTCCTCCGTATACCATCGATAGGTACGGATAAAAGACCGGGTACCGACGGTGGGCATCAGGTTCAATTTGGAAATGAGGGCATCGCCCGGCGATGCATTCCTGAAGATGAATTGGACCGTGACGGTATTGTTGGGATCGACAGGGACGCCCCGGTAAGCATCGGAGGCAGGGGTCTTTGTGTCTCCCTGTATGAGATAAACCTGGTTCACCTCTTTGGGTTTATTCGCTTTGTCGGTCATTGTCGTGCGGGTATATCCGGTGGATTCGTCGAAAAATGCCAGATACTGAGTGTAGTCGGCCTTGTTGGTGGCTTTTATGAAAATGGTCAGATCCTTTCCGGAACTCTCGACCTTGTCGAGTTTGAAATAAAAACTGAGTGCGCTGGCGCCTATCAGGGATTTTTTCGCGGTTTTTGGGGGTTGTGACATTTTTTTCACGGATGCCGTGATTTTTTTCGGCTTGGCCGCCGGGGCACTGACTGTTTTCTGCTCGGGCGGCGGTGTTGAATCGGTTATCTTCACGCTCGATTTGCCTGGTGCGGTTTTTTGTTCGGCGGATGTCCCCCACGCGGTGGACTTTTCCGGCGCCATGGAAGAAACCGTAATGTCCGATACGTCCCCTTCCTTCGGATTCAGCACGGTTCGCACCCGAAACGCCATTTTTACTCGAATATTTTCACCCTCGTTGATGAAGGCGAGTGAGCGGACCGCAAGAATCTTGGCTTCGGTGATCGTCTGGTGTTCCGATTCATCCACCAGCTTGCCGTCGACGACCTCCGTGGTGGAGGAGTAATGCTCCAGCCGGGCGTCGTTATACACATCCTTCAACTCTTCGAGTATAGCGTCGGCCGATGCTTCCGCGGGTGTCTCGGACCGTTTGACGGCCACCAGACTGGTCTTGATGATAATCGATTCATGGATACGTTTCTTTTCGTACAATGTATTTTGGGCATTCTGAAATGCCAATAACGCGGATTCTCTTTTGAGCCGGATGATTTCCAGTTCGCTGGTTAATTTGGACAATTGAGTCTTTTTCTCTTCGAAGAGCTTGGAGAGAGACTTGCGGTCGGTCTTGGCCCCGGCTATTTTCTGCTCCAGATAGGAGATCCTCTCCTTGAAAGAGATGAGCTGTTCCCGTTGGTTGGCTTCCGCCTGCTGATTGGCCGAAGCTACATCTCGAGTCATTCTCTCCACCCTTCGCAGGTCTAAGTCGGCGGCATCGTAACCCGACTCTTTGAGAAATGATTCCAACTCCTTCATCGAGGAGATGATGGTGGCTTTGATATCACGGGCGGCACGACCTCCGGCGCCGCCGCCGCTGTCAGGCGCCTGGAAGGGATACAGTTCATAGCGTTTGATTCTCAGGTAGGTGGTCCCCTGCGCCCCTTTTGAGAGTGCTATTCGAACCGGTTCCTCACGGTTCCACTTGGCGGTTCCTTCTTCCACCGCTTTGATGAAATCCCCCGTAAGTACATTGTTGACGACCTTGGTGAAGGACTCGATATACGTTCCCATATGTTTCGCCATGAGGGGGGCCGACGTGTCATCGGCCTGACGCTCCAGCTTATGGGCCGAGTCCATGAATCCCCGGGTGTAGATAACCGCTATGACGGCTTCTCCCTGTTTGGTGGTTTTCAACCACTTGCTCAACGCATCCCGCTGGGAACGGATGTCATCCTGGTAACGGGCAATGGAATTATCGATATTGGTAATGCTGGTTCCAATAGTATCCAGGTTCTTTTTAGCTTCCTCACAATCGTAGGAAGCGGTCTGGAATTGCGCTGCAAGATCATCCGACCGTTTTTTAGCACGGTTATATTCGCTGTTTGCTTTGTCGATGGCCGCTTTGTAGGCCACGGCCTCTTTATCTCTCTCCTCCTGAACGATGGAGGTGTTGAGCCTGTCCTCTTCTGGTGTCGAGAAGCCCGTACGGCTTTCCACATCCGCTTTTATCAGGGTCCTGAGTCTTTCCTTTGCGTCCGAATCAAGCTGCAGCCATTTGCTCGGTTGGGACTTGGCATAGGAAAGGCTGACGGCCAGGAGAATAATAATTGCGATCGGCCAATATTTAACAGCTGACTTCATGAAACATACCCCATTTCCTGTTTGGTTTCGACTTTTGCCGTGGCGACCTTATAAAATCTACTCGTAGCCATGCCCTATAACATGGCGGTTCCTGTCATGACGTCTTACCAATACGTTTCCAGCTTCGCACTACCGTAGTAAAATGACAGAATTTCACGGTATTTTTTTTCTTTCCCAAGATATGCGCCCCCCCATTGGGAGTACCCGACGCCATGCCCCCACCCGTGTCCTTCGAAGATGAAGTCGTTGCCGTCCCGGTGGATGCCATGAAGAATTTCGGGAAGATCCAATGCCCGACGCAATGTGGTCCGATTTCGAAGGACCAGGGATTTTCCGTTTGACCGGATCAGGCGCACTTTGATGATACGGCCGGACGGCCCTACCTCCTCCGCTTCGATTCTCTTGAGCCCATCGGCGTCGATATTGATCTTCCGAAGTGCTGAAACGACTTCTGACAGTGCATATTTACGGGTCCAGTTGGCCATGCTTCCCTCGAGACTCGCCGGATCCTTCCGGGCGACCAGGTAAGGTTTGTGGAGACTGAAAACGGATTTGGAATCGGCGGTGTAGCCACCGCTGTTCGCGCTGAACATGGCCAGGATCGGTTTGTTATCGTAGGTCAGGATCTCTCCCGCGGTGGCTTTTACGGCTTTTGTGCTCCGCGGGTGTTCTTTTTCCATGCCGCCGTATGCCTGATCCCCCGCATAGTCCACCAGGTCGTATGCCCAGTCCTCACGGTGAAGAAATTGATAATAGGCATAGGTGCGGGCGGCCACGGCCTGCGCTTTCAGACTTTCGACCGGCCAACTGGCGGGGTTTTCGGAGGGCACTACGCTCAGCAGATAGTCTTCGATGTCCACGATATTGATGACCAGGAGCGCCCCCTTATGTATTTTAGCGGCAAGCTTGCCCCGTACGCGCTTTTGTTTTTTACCGCAAATAATGGTGACGGGATTTTCGCTTTCGAAATTGATAACGGGTTCCGCAGCCCGGGAACCGTCAATCAGAATTTTGCCGTTTTTAAAGCTCAGGGTGAATCGATCCCTGCAACCTGTTCCGGCCACACATATCCGATCTCCTTCAATATGAGCTTCTCCCGTGGTTTTGCACATACGCACTCTCAACACCGGGGATTTCCGTTCCACAGGCGGTGTTTTCACCACGGGTTTCGGGATGGAGACTTGCGGTGTTGGCGGTTGGACCGCGGGAGTGGTTACTTCACCCGTTTGTACAGCGACCGCTTTTCCGGGTGTGACGACGGGGGGCGGTGTCGTTACCGACTGATCGGGTCGCGTTGTGTTGTCTTCCGGCACCGGAGGTTCGGATGCGGGTACGTCGGGTTGTACGGCGACTGTTTTTCCGGGTGTGACCGCGGGAGACGGCGTGGCTGCTGCCTTCTCGGGCCTTTGATCTGCAACCGGGGGGATAGCGGCGGGTGTTTCCTCCGTCACCGGTGCTTTGGCGATTTCATTTAAAAGCGCTTCCGTCTGGTAGCGGAACTTTCCCTGCGGATGGGCCGCCAAATAATTCCTCAGGGTCGATTTTGCCTTCTTGAAATCTTCCATGTCGAAAAGCAGGAGGCCTTCCCGATATTGGGCGATCTCGGCTCCCTGGGGATAATTCTGCTGCACATCGCGGTAAACCTTCACCGCGTCTTCCGGAGCATCCAGAAAAGACGACAGAAGAGACGCTTTGCCCAGGAGTGCGTCGATCCTGGTTTTGGGAACGGTCGTGACCTCTTCGGCCGAATTATAGCTCTCCAGTGCTTCGAGGTACTTGCCGACATCGATGAGATACCCGGCATAATTGATATAATACCGGGCCTGTTGCTCTCTTTCGAGTACTTCATCAGATATCCGGGTATCGCCCCGGGCGAATGTCCCGACAAGGATGAGCAGTACCCCCAGAAGCACCGAGCAGACTTTTCCCATTATTCCCCCATGGAATCGATATACTGCTTCATGAATCCGAGGCTCTGATCCTCCGGATTCATTTTCAACGCTTTCTCAAGAAGTGCGGCCGCCTTCTCCTTTTGGCCCTGGGCCGCAAGGTACTTGATGTAAATCTGATAAAGCCTGACCTCGTACGGATACGTTCGGATGCCCTGTTCCAGGGTTTCCGTCATCTTGTCTTCTTCGCCCAGGCTGCTCTGGGTGTAGGCCAGGTAAAGATATACTTCCTTGTCCTCCTTGAGATTCAACGCCTTTGTCAGCTCTTCGTAAGCATCCCCGAAATGTCTATCCCCGAACGCCGCAATCCCCTTGGACTTGTGCTCATCAAACGTTTTGTCGATCACTTCGGGCGTGATCTCCTTATCTTCCAGCAGGACCACGGTTCGGCCATGGGGAAAAGGAGCGTCCAACAGGCTTTTAACCAGGATGTCGCCTTCAAGCTTGAGCGATTTGATATCGGTGCTTCCCAGGTAATTGCCTTCAATGACCAGCTTGCGGTGTGTACGGAGGTCGATTTGCCGGTTTTCATACAGATTGTTTCCGACCAGTGTGATATTGCCGCTATCCACATCCAAACCGACATCGTTGCCTGTCAGTGTGCTCTCCTCGATGCTCCCCCTGCCCCCCTCAATGGCGATCGCCCGCGCGGCATCCGGTGATCTCCCCGCCTTTCATTGCCAGGACACCGTCTTCCCTGACCGTAATTCCGTCTCCATTCTCTCCTTTGATGGACGTTGATCGAAGTGTGATGCCGCCGCCGGCAGCCTCCAGGCAGACTGTGCATCCCCGCAGGTCGGTAAATGTCAATTCCGCCTGCCCGCGTTCCCCCACAACGATCCCTTTCCATCCGGTCCCTCAAAAAGGGCGGCATGCTGTGACGATCCGTTGGTTTTGAGAATGCCGTCGATCCGTATATGGGCATCCGGTTCCAGGATCACTTTCGAACCCGCTCCGATTTCCAGAACACTCCCTTCAGCAACGAAGCATTCCCCTTCCATCCGATAAACGCCCGACACGAGGGTGCCGGACAGGGGTCCGGTCAGTGTCACTTCATCGTATAACGGCACGGTGACCTTGACGGTTTTCTGATTGACGGATCGGTTGCCGGCCGAATCAATCGCCCGGATACGATAATAATAGGTATGCCCCTGTGAGACATCCGCATCGAGATAGCGGAGATCTTTTGTGCTCGTCACGGCGGCGAAATCCCCCACCGCTTTTTCGCTTTTTTCCACTGAAAAGTTCTTTAAATCTTCACCCTGGGGCAACGCCCATGTCAGGGATATCCCGTTCCGGCTTGCCTGGGCATCGATATTCCCGGGAGACTGTGGCGGGACCCCATCGATAGTGATGGTCCCCCCGGTTTCCGCCCAGACACGTTCAACGCCATTCGGCCTTTTCAGATGAATGCTCAGCGGCTGGTGGATGGCCTGGTCTCCCTCCTGAATGATGTAAACGCCCTTGTATGTTCCGCCCCCCGCATCGGACATGGGAAGCTGCTTTTTAAAAGCACCCAGGTCGAAGGTACAGGCGAGGTTCTTTTCGGCGACGGCCTCCACGGTAAGCTGATCGCCTGCCGCGAAAATGCCCTTGTCAATGTTCGAGTCCACGGAGATGACTTCGGGGAGGCTTTTCCCCAAAGGGTTGTCCGGTACGAATTGGCAGGCTTTCCACCCCCAGTCGTAAATCACCAGCCGCATCTGCTTTCGGGCCGATTCGCTGAGAAACGCGCCGGCAATGGTAGTGGCGACCCCTACCGGGCTGGTGGGAACGGATATTTTGCGTTTCGACGCGACATCCTGCCATGTCCCCAGCTCCTTGCCGGTCTTGTCGACAAGCCTGATCCTGGCCTCGATCTTGAACAGATCGTACGCCACCCCCGTCACCATCGAGGCGGTAACGATTTCAGGGTAAATCAACCCGTTTACCTCGATTTTATCGCACAGATCCCCCGGTGAAGCTTCTGAAAGGGCGCTTTCCTCCAGGGCCTGGTCCACGGCACTGAGCACCCGCATGGCATACCCTTTGCCGGCCAGTTGGTTGTGAATGACGCCTCTGGCCAGCTCTCCGATAAATTTCCCTTTTTCACTTTCCGCTTCCACCGGGAAAATCACCGGCCTTTTTCTCCGTAATGGGGAGAAATGTCACGGGCATGACCGCCAGCGTGGAAGGCAAAGCCGTCGATTCGACATAGGAGATTGCCGGCGGTGGTTCCATTTTGGCGCAGGAAGCGAGAAGGGCTGTCATGCCGATGGCCCCGAGAAGAAAAATAACCATGGCCCGTATCCGCCCGTGTCGGGAAACGGAGCGGCGGATATCCGGATGGTTTAAAAGAAAGCGGATTTTCCGCGTGGATGACTTTTTTACGTGAATGGTATCGTGAAAGCACACAGCCCGGAAGTCCGGCCGTCATATCTCCCCCTTTTCCAGAATACGATCGATGTTCAATTTGCTTGTTATACCGAGGGCTGTTTTAACCCCTCCTGAAATTTTCAGGTGGTTGTCCTTTATTGTAAAGTCCCCCGACCCCCATGCAGTGAAGAGGGGACCCGCTATCGAGAATTTGTCCACATCCAGCCGCCCGTTCTTTCAGGGTCGCGTTGACAATTCCCTTGTCCACGGTAATGGTGTCGTGATTTTCCGAACTGATGCGCGCGGCCCTGAGAATATCCAGAATAAAGCCGAGCCGGGAGTCGAGGCCTGAAATACGCCGCACCGATGCTTCGGTCAAAACCATTGTCACGTCTCCCTCCGCATGGTCCATCAGTGCGCGTGGCGTATCTCCGTCGGCTGCGAAGTTGCCAAGGAAATAGAGTCTGCCGGCCAGAAATACAGGCAGTTCATTTGAAAAGCAGGCGATCAGAGAGGTCAAATCGATATCCGTCCCCTTTGCTTCCACGGTCGTTATCAGCCGGTTCGGCGGGAGACCGACTGCGCCGAGAGTGACATCCATGCCGCACATCCGGGCCGATCCTTGAACGATGGCCCTATCCTTGGAAGGCGTTATCCTCATATCGACGTTCTTCAACGGGGCGAATGTGTTGAGCCGGAGGGTGTGTACGGAGGCCTTGGCGGAAAGCTTGTTGTCAAGAAGCACATCGATGTCGAAAGGCTGCCCAAAAGCGTCCGGGGTGGCGCTGGCGGCGGTCGCTGTCGGTCCGGGATCCGGCACGACGATGCGGAGTGAATTGATCCTGGTTTCCAGATCTGTCTGACCGGAGCCCGGGATGAATACGGAACCGTCCGTGGAAACATTGATCGATGGTGCGTTCAGGGCCAGGTCGAAGACCGCCTTGGATGTTTGCGTTTTGTCCAGATGGAAATCGAGAGTCGAATCGAAGACCTTGAAACCTTCGATCGAACTCTTCAAGGTCATCTCTTTGAACTCCGGAGAGAGAGGGACCTTTCCCGACAGGGTGCCGTTGCCGCCTTCGGAAGAAGAAAACGAAAGTTGATCGACCTGCAGGGTCGGCTTGCCCTGCTCGATGGATATTTTGGCATCGAGTTGGCCGATGGTCAGGTCCTGTTCCCGGCCGTTTTCCGCTGTCAGCCGAAGAACAAGCCCCTGGATGCCGACATCCGCCGATCCTGCCATGGAATCCAGGAGTTGCCCGCCCTCGGCTTCGGGTGGTTTCCCGCGAAAAGAGAGGGAAGAGATCGTGACGTTGCCCTCCGGTGTCAAGCGCTTCAGCCCGGCCTGTCTGAGCATGGATGCCAACATTTCCTGAGTATCCGGTGTCTGCTGGAGCCAGCCGAAAACACTTCCCGCATCAACGATGCCTTGGGAACAGGCGACTGTAAAGTCATCCCCGGCAAGCGTCAGGGCGACATCTTTGAAAGATACCCGATCCACAGCTACTGTTTCCGCTGCAAGGCCGATGGCACCCGAGGCGGCATCGATATCGACTTTCAAGCCCCTGGCGTCGATCCGTTCGATTCTGGGAATCATGTCGCTCTGGTCGTTGGTCAGGTAGCCGAACGCCACGAGAAAATCTTTGACAGCCGATGGATTGAATGTGCCTTCGCCGGCGTGGACAGTGGCTTTCAGCGGGGCAAGCGAGTCGATGGCGACTTCCCCCGCGAATTTAAGCCCGATTTCGTCTATGGATGCGTTTTCAAGCCGGATTGCGAGGCGTCCCCCGGTCTTTTCGGCCTGTACCGTAAGGGCAACCGGGAGGATCTTTTCCGCTTTCCCATGAAGAACGAATTTGCCGCGGTTGACCACTACCAGGCCGTCCGGAACAGCCGCCATGGAAAAGGCTTCCTCCCCGGAATTCGTGGCAGTGATATTTTGTCCGTTATTGTTCCATCCACCGGCGTTCACAACCGGCTCCGTCAGGACGGCTTTTTTCAAGTTGATACGGCCCTTGAGAATGTTCCCGAGATCGGGATAAAGAGTGATCTCGGGGACATTGACGGTGTTGCCGTCCTTTTTCATGGCCACATCGGATACGACAATAGTGGGGGTGGGGGAGAAACCGACACGGAGGCCGGCGAACCGGATGTCCATGCCGGACATTTCACTGGCAATCTCTTCCAGATGGGCGTTAACATACAGCCCGGCACCGGCAACCAGCAGAAAGATCACCAGGATGCCGCTTCCGACAATTAATGCCAGTTTTTTCATGTGGACACTCCCTTCCCCCGGTAATTCCGTTGTTACCTATTTCAATATGAACACTACGCGCGCCTGGGCCATGATGTTTGATTTCTGATCGTTGACAAACACGGCTGCCGCATCGTCCTGGTCTATTTTCGCGTCAGTGAGTTTCTGGACATCCACGCATTTGATGATCATGGGACGCTTGCTCCCCCAGCTTGCCAGGAGCGCCTTGGCCTTGCCGTCGTCGGTGGTGAAACCGCCGCAGCCCCGCTCAACCAGAACGCTGCTTTGAATCTTGGAGGGCTCGAAGATAACCTCTTCTTTTTCCGTTAACACCCGGTTGACCAACGCGGGACGGAATTTAAAATCCCGTGTGTCGATAATCAGCCCGTCATACGGGTTGACCAGTTCCGACGGGGCTTTCACTTCCGGCTTGGGAGCGCTGGCCACGGATCCGGTCGGAGCGGTTGGCGCCGGTGTGGATGCGGGTGACGACGGCCCCACGATCTGCGGTACGAATCCGGGTGTCGGCGGCTGGTAGGCCGGTTTCTTGTCCGGTTGGATGGATTCATCCTTTATGAGTGGGAGAACGATGTCATAGAGACCCCCTTTTCCCCGAATGCTGAGGCGCATGCAGACTTCCGCATACCCCCTGCGATCGTTATATTTTTCGCCGCATTTGACCGCCCCGCGGAGGAAGCCTTCAACGGAGGTTTTAATTTGATCGGATTGCAGCATACCGTCCTGGACCGAGGTCGTGCCGAAGAGACTCAATCCCTGCACCACCTCCAGCAGGTCCCGTTGCGCCACTACCTGCGCCGCTCTCATAGCCCTGTAACGGCTCTGGTTCTCTTCGGAAACGCCCACGACCTGCAGGTAGCCCGTTTCGAAAACCTTTACCGGATCAGTCACCGACTGCATTTCTCCCTGTGCCCAGGTGTTACCGATTATGCATACACAAAGTGCCGCTGTACTCAAAATGGTCTTCCAGCTCATAGCAACCCTCTCTTTCCAGCCAATTTCAAAACGTCCCGTTTTAGCCGATCCTCGAAAGGGCGATCCGCATTGGGCTTGATCCCGTTTGTGCCGGGAAAACGTTTTGAAAATGGCTTGTTTAATAAATATTTATCGCGTCCCGCAGACGCAAAACCGATAACAAAAGTTCGGCGCCGTCAGCCGTATCGTCCGGCCTGAATGCACCGGACAGCCCCGATTCCATGAGGTTCCGGCTGACCGCGTTCATGACCGCATTGAACCATGGAGAAGTCGGAGAAACATCGGGATAGGGAGACTTGCGCTGACCGAAATACGCGGTCGCTATTTCCTCGTTCCCTGTGATTTTCGACAGAAGATCTTCCAGAATAAAAGCCAGTTCCTTGCGTTTGATGGGTGCATTCGGGTTGAAGAGGTATGCCTGGGTCGTTTCATCGTAACTTGTTTCGAGTCCGCGTAATCCCCAATTCAACACGATCATGATTTCCGATTTGAAGGGATTGTTGAGAATGTCCGCCGGAGTAAACGACGCCTTTGGCGCCTGGCCGGGAACAGCGATACGGCCGGCCATGAGCCGGTCCAGGTGGAGATCGTCCACCAGCAGTGCCGCGACGTCTGAGCGCACCACCTCATCCTTGATGGCGATTTTTCTGGCAACATCCGTCAAGGTGTAATTCGCGATGGCCCTTACAATTTTGTGAACATGTTTGAAAAGTACACCGGCCGGTTCGTGCCATCGGCCAGGGGGGGCCTGGGTGACCTTGGAGAGGAGGTCTTCCGCGTCCCTGAACTGCAAATCCTTGTAGGCGGCGACCGCCATGAAATAGTCCAGCGCCTCTTTGCCGCGATAGTAGAGAAGCGCCTCCTTCTTCACCTTTTTCATTCCTTCGGCGTCGTCGTACAGGTCCTGGGCCTTTTTAATCCACTTTTCAGGTCTCCCGTGGGTATATGTCCGAATGCCTGTGACGGATATGGAAAACTCCGTGGAATTATCTTCCGCCTCATCCTCGGCATCATCGAGCCACTTCGCCGCCCGTTCCAGTTCCACTCCGCGATGCGCTGCATCTGAAATCGATTCCGCCTTCATGGCTGCTGTCAGGGCTTTTCCCGCCATGGCGGTTGAGTACTTCGGATCCAGCGCCAGTGCCCTGTCAAAATGGCTTTCGGCCTGGGCCAGATCTCCCTTGTCCAACAGTTCCATTCCCGTCAGGTAATGGTGTGCGGGACTGTCCTCTTCGGATATCGGTTTGATACCCCCTTTGGAAGCGCAACCCACCATCGCCAGAACCAGAGTGGAAACGGCAACAATAAGCATCACTTGCTTTTTCATTCTTCCTCCCTCTTTCAAAGCTGAACGGTTGTTGTTAGATCTCGAATAGATACCTTTTTCTTGGTTTTTACCGGTTAGAAGCTCATTGAACGTTTGGAACTTGTTGTATGAAAGAAAATATATGCCGAGATCACAATAGGTTGTCAAGATAAAACCGCTACAATATCTTGTATTTTCAATAAAAGGCGTGACTTTAATAGAAGATCACTTCTATTCCGGGCGTCGTACTAGTCATGACCCCGGAATAAATCAGGCAGATGGCAGTCGGGAAAGCCCGGAGGCAGGGGCATGATGGCGCCCGCTGGCCGAAGATGGTTGGGTTTGACGGCAGGGATGAGATCCTGGATGATATCGGGAGATTTACAGACCTGAAAATTCTCCTTACCGCCTGCTGGGTGGATCGCCCCTACAGCCACGGCGGGCAATGAAATACAAATTACTATACGCGGTCCTACGCTACTGCCCTGTTTCCGGGTTCATTACACGACCGACGAAAAGAATCGATCCCGTGGCAAGATCGCGAATCACGAATATGAACGGCCGGTCGATGTCGACCGCTAACGGCGGCTCGGGAATCCCGGTCTCCCCGACAATGACGGCGGTCGCGGCAGCCGCTTCCGTACCCGACTCGTCTACCGCGATAAACGCTTTATGAAGAACATCGGTAATCAAAAGATTGAAGGCGCCATTCATGCCGGAGAAGTCGGCCAGGAGCGGGTTGAATGCATCCGGCATACCCATATCCGCCAGAATTTCCGACAAGCTGAGTTGCGATTCGAAGGTGAAACCGGGCATGAGGATTGCGATGTTGGTCCAGACCATTTCCGAAACGTATGTGTCGAATCGATCGGCATTCAGTTCGGATTCGAAAGCAGTGAACATGCCTTCATCCGGAAGAAGGATGGTCATGGCCAATTCCCGGCCGTCGTATGGCAATTCGACAACCTGATATCCATCCCCTTGTGCGTACTTGAAATATTCGGTTTGTCGCATCATCTCCGTGTCGACTTCGCTGCCGTCCAGCAGGGTGAAGATGCCGGGTTGTGTGGCATCCGTATCAAAGGGAAGGGCCCAGGCGGCGTTGAAGTATATGGCATTTGTCAGTACCAGGCGTGTGTCGGAGGTGATAGCGCCTTGGGGGATCAGGTTTTCAATCCTGTTACGGGTCTTTTCGCTTACCCAGCTGTTGATGGTGTTTCTTGCGTCTTCCGTAGCCGTCTGGAAATCGAGCAGGTTCAGGCCTGCACCATAATTTTCCGCGAGTACATCGAGAAAGGTCTCCAGAAAAAAATATCCGGTCTGCCCCCAGATGGCATTGGCGATGTTGAGCTGGAATCCTGCCTCGTCGGTCCCTTCGGCCCCCTCTCCACGGCTCTCCAGTTCCAGGTCCAGCCAATTGAAGGCGGGGTGAAGATCGGTTTGGGGCAGGGAAAAATGAAAGACATCCGCCATTTGCGTTTCGGTGCTTTCCGAGGCGCCGGCATAGGTCATGGCCAGCGCCAGGGAAATGCTGTAGGGCGAGTAGATGATATTGTCCGCTGCCTCCCGGATGGCGGTATAAAAATCGAATGCGAATGTCGAGTTGCCGGACACCAGTTTTTCAAGATCGGTGAGAGGTATATCGGGATCCGTGACGCGTTTTTTGGTTGACTGAACCGTCTCTATTTCAACATATACCGATCCAAAGGCGCCTTCGTCATAAGGATCATAGGCCCGACCTTCATACTGACCATAGTAAATGTAATGCTGGAATGCCTCTGTCTGTCCCCATGAGCTTTGAAGATCTGAATATAGCTCAAGGTAGGCGGTTTCATCAAATGATGCAACACGCCCCTCCCGAATTCCATGATTCACATAGTGAGCATATGCCTGATCATCGTTCCACTCTTGTGGAAGATCAGGGTATAACGACAGGTACTCCCGTCCGTCGAAGGCAAGCAGACGATTCTCGAATCTCCCGTACATGTTGTAATGATTCAGAGCATCGGAAAGGGTCCAATTTGCAGGAAGGTCCGGATTGGCATTTAGATATTCGTCCGGATTAAAAGTGACGGCCCGGTTCTCCCCAAAACCATATCGTTTATAATGACTCATGCATTCAGATTTTTCCCAGTTCGAGGGCAGATCAGGGTTTGCGGAAAGATAGGCCAGATGATCGAATCCCTGCTCCGCGAAAGCAAAAACCTCGGTAAGAAAAGCCAGTACAATAAAGACAACCACTGCTGAAATCCGTCGCATTTGTGACTCCTTATCGAAGCGGTATAATTTTGTCTGTTTTCGAGTGGTTGGACATGAAGAACCAGATTTTTAACTTTCTAAAAATAGTGTATGAGCCTGTAAGGGTCAAGAACTTTGTGACCGGGCCGGCAACAGGAAAAAACGAGAGTGTTCAGTTTATAAAAAGGCTATGACCTCTCACCTGTTATCAGGGCATGGGCGTTTAAGGGCGGGAGGGCGGAAGAGTGGGGCGGTCTTCCGTTTTTCCGCCTTCCCACTGACGACTTACGATTTTTGGTTAAACACCCAATGTCTTTAGCTTAAGGGCATCAATATGGACAACCACTAAAAATATCACCACAGAACACAGAGAACACAGAGAAAAACTTTGTAATAATTGATTGTATTCAGGTCGTTCTCTGTAGCCTCTGCGCTCTGTGGTTGGTAATGGAATTGAATCAAGTACCAATAGTTCTAAAAAAATTCACTAAGTAATGGTATTGGTTAAATACCTTGAACCTGACAGTTGTTTTCGACACCCCTCTGTATCTAATCTGCCATTTCCTGGACCTGTCCGGTCCCGTACACTGTTTCTTCAGCTCTCATAGACGACGCCATCATATCGTAGCTTCGAAGCAGGCGCTGGCCGAGCAGTCCCGCCAGCCTTTTCATGAACATTCGCCCGTCCACGGGATATTTTTCACATATCTTTTCAAAATCTTGATGATGGAATCGTGCCACCAGGGTAGGCGCCAGGCACTCGGCTGTGGCAGAGTACTGCCCGCGTCCCACCAGGGAGGACCAGCCGAAAGATTCCCCTGTATGGTTCAGTACAAACATGCCCCGTCCGGCTTCTCCCGCTTTGATACGTACACTGCCTTTGATCAGGGTATAGAAATGGGTGGCCGGCTCTCCCTCGAAGAACAGAATATATCCCTTGGCAACCGACTCTTTTTCGGATTTTTCCACGACCTCTTTGACGAAATCATGGCCAAGGTTCCAGAACAATTCGGATTGTTTCACAAACATGACATCTCCCTCCCTTTTCAAAAATTATACTTCGTGGCAAACCGGGGTGCCCAGTTCACTCAGTGGAAAGTTGTAAAACACATGGTGACCGTCGTAATCCAGGACCCTCAAATCATCGGTCTGCTTCAGATCCTTCAGAACCACGTTGTAGTGCTGACCGTACTTTTCCTTTACCCGGTCCGAGGGAATTTCGTAGGCGATATACTTTTTAATTCCCTTTACGGCCAATTTTGAAACAAAATCAGGATCAGAAAAGGATTCAAAGTTGGTCAGGATCAGAATGGGACCGGTACCGGTAAACAAAATCCCTGATTTCATGCCACACCTCCTTTGTTCGTTTTGTTATACCCGATAAATGAAAGAGCATGCGCCTTGCGCGGCTCTACCGAACAGTTGCACAGTACGTGTGAATGAAAACCGTATCAATTTTTGCTGGTTACGCTCGGGTACCGGTTGTAATAAAATAATAGATAAGCGAGAAACCGTGCTTGATCAGCTTCTTTCAGCGGTGGCGGGCACAAAAACTATTTTTTAATTCGAGACGACAGCACTTTTTAACATTTTCCGAAAAAGAGGGGGAAAAAACCGGCCGGAACAGGAAAATCGTCCATGGCAATCGGAATCTATAGAGAGGCGACGATGCAAAGAACATGCTCTATATCACTTAAAATACAACCGGACATTCGACATGTCAAGGTCAATGGAATTAACCGTGCAAAAGCCTCAAGCCGTCCCGGAAAAAAATGACGGCGAGCACGCATAACACCAGGCCCAGAAATCGCATGACATACCTGTATGAAGTGTTGCTGAAGAGCAATCGAAAGCGGCCGGTCAGGGTGGCCAGAACAATTTTGGCGCCGACGAAAGAGGCATAAAAGCAACCCAGGAAGGCGGGGAGGGAGAGGGGGTGCTGTCCCATTGCCTTGTTGGCAATCGGTGCGCCGATGGTGAACCAGAACAGGTAGGGGTGCGGATTCAGGGCGTTGACCACAACCCCCTTTGAAAATGACCTGGATGGGGCATCCCGATGCTTCAATACCAGCTTTTTAGCACGGAAATTCCCGATCCCCAGGAGCAGGAGAAAAATGCCTCCCAGAAAAGAGATGATTCCGAGCACAACATGATAATCGGACAGACTTGCCAGTACATAGAGGGTCAGGATGATAATCGGTATGTCGGACAGAATCGGTGCAACGGCCACTTTCATCCCGGCCTTTGCACCGTGTTGAAGGGATTCCGATAATACGAGTGCAAGGAGCGGTCCCGGCGTTATGCCCGATGTCAGGCCTAAAACGGTTCCTATGACGATGAACTCTATCAATTGAAGTCAGGAATTGTTCTTCTCTTTCTCCCGGAGTGCCTGCTGCAGTTTTTCGCCCAGTGATCCGAACACGTTTCCTTCGGATTTGGCGTGGGTCTGCCAGTTTGCTTCCTCCGCCGAATCGCCGGCGGAAAGGGAGACCTTTCTTTCGGCCGGTTTGATCTCTTCAATCATCACCGGAATTGTGTCGCCTTCCTTCAGTTTTTCAAGTGCAGACCGGTCCTGGGACTGATTGATTTTCGAATGCGGCAGCAGTCCGGTGACGCCGGGAACCAGTTTGATAAAGATTCCGAACGATTCTCTTTTCTCTACTGTTCCGGTAATGGTCTGGCCCGCTGCATAGTTATTCTTGAAATCGACCCACGGATCGCCTTTGGCATCCCGGAGGCTGAGGGAGATTCTGCGGTTTGCATAATCGATATCCTTGATAAGAACACTCACGATATCCCCGGATGTTACAATATCCTCGGGGTTGGTGACACGTTTTTCGTAGCTCATCTCACTGATATGAACCAATCCATCGACGCCGGGCGCGATTTCAACAAAGGCGCCGAATTTGGCCGAGCGGGATACTTTCCCTTCAACCACATCACCGGTTTTGAATTTTCCTTCCAGGTTGTCCCATGGGTTTCCCTCGAGCTGTTTTACGGACAGTGCGATTTTGGCTTGTTTTTTCCCCTCCGCAGGCGTCAGGCCGATAACTTTGACACGAAGACGGTCGCCCACCTGAACCGCATCCTGGGGGGCCTCCACACGGGACCAGGAGAGTTCGCTGACGTGAACCATCCCTTCAACCCCCGCACCGATATCCACAAAAGCGCCGAAAGGCATGAGCCGTGTCACCTCGCCTTCCCACTCTGAATCCAGGACGAGTTTGTCGTATATCACTTTCTGCTCGGCATCCCGCTGCTGCTGGAGCAGTTCACGCCGGGACACGACGATGTTCCTCCCGTTTTCTTCGAACCGGGTAATCAGAAAAGAGTAGGTCTGGCCGACAAAATCCTCGGGCGTTTCAATATAGGCGAGATCCAGCTGGCTGACCGGGCAGAATGCCCTGCGCTTGAGGATTTCCACATCGAATCCGCCCTTTCGGGTGGCCGTGACCTTGCCTTCCACCGGGATTTTTTCCATATGGGCGTCCCTCAGTTGATTCAATCCGCCCTGGCCGGAAAGCGCCTTTGAAAGGACAATTTCATTTTCCGTCATGACCGTCACATACAGCTCGAGTTCGTCCCCCAACTGATATTGAAATTCGCCGTTTTCATCCAGCAGCTCTGCTTTTTCAACAGCGCCGTCGATCTTTGTGCCCGTATCCATGAATATCGTATCTTTGCCGATGGAGATGATTTTTCCACGGATTTTTTCACCGATCCGGATGTCCTGGCTCATGCCGCTCTCGTAGCTTTCAAGAAGGTCGGCGAAACTCTCTTCTGAGGGGTCGTTTTTATTATCGTCGTTCATTTGTCGGGTCCTTTATAAAAGGGGATTTTAAAAAATGTATAAATAGGGAAATGGAATGACGAAGTCAATAAAAACCGGCTTCTTTACAGCTCATAACAATTTCCCGATACGCACGAATAAGATCCAGCGCTTCGGATTGGGATGAGATACGAGTAATGGCTTTTCGGAAGCGGCTGCTGCCGGGAAGCCCTTTCACCAGCCAGCCCAGGCGGCTACGCATCATCCGGCAGGCATGTGTTTCGCCGAAATGGGTGACGGCGGCTTTCGTGTAGTGGACCATGGCGTCGAAGCGCATGGCCGTGTCCACAATCGGGGCCGATTCGCCGGCAATCAGGGCCACGACCTGGGAGAATACCCACGGGTTTGACAGGGTGGCCCGTCCGATCATGATCCCGTCACAGCCGGTCTGTTCGAACATGTCCAGGGCGTCCTGCGCGGTGACGATGTCGCCGTTGCCGATTACCGGAATATCCAACTCCTTTTTCACCGCTCTGATAATCCGCCAGTCCGCCGTTCCCGAAAAGCCCTGGGTCGCCGTCCGGGGGTGGACGGCCACGGCATCCGCGCCGGCATCCCGGGCGATTCGGGCGATGTCGATGGCCTGCTTGCCCGATGCATCCCAGCCGGAACGCACCTTTATTGTGAGCGGGATGTTGATGGCCCGGCGGACCGATTCGAGTATCCGCCTCGATTTTTCAGGCTCTTTCATGAGGGCTGAGCCACTGCCGCTTTTCAGGATTTTTTTGACGGAGCAGCCGAAGTTGATATCCAGTATGTCCGCTCCGGCCGCTTCCACCATCCGGGCCGCTTCGGCCATTATGTCCGGGTCCGAACCGAAGATCTGAATGGAAAGGGGTTTCTCTTCGGCGGTGCTCATCATGAGCTGATGCGTTTTTTTCGATTTGTGAACCAGCCCGTTCGCACTGACCATTTCCGAACAGACCAGGCCGCACCCCACGGCTTTGATCATCAGGCGGAAGGGCAGATGCGTGATACCGGCCAGAGGGGCGAGAACCGTTGGCGCCGATAGTGTGTGCGGTCCGATTTTCATACGCCGGTCCCCCCTGTTCGTTTTCGGTCCCCCTTGTCGTTGTTTCGGTATGCAGCGGGATTCGCGTAACAGAAAAGACAGTTGTGATGGCATGGGTGCTCTTTATATGAGCCGACGTCACTGGAAATACCGCATTGACATCCCGCACCTGACCGCTGACCCGGGTCTTTCCGAAGAGAGATGTTCCCGCCGTACAGTTCCACAATGAGTTTGCTGGGAATACATGCGCTGGGGAGAATTTCGGCTGCCGGCGGCAGGCTCTCCAGGAGCTCTTTTTCACAGCAGGTGAAAAGTGTGATCCCCTTGGGTTCCAACCGTGACTGCATCCCGAGGATCGTCTCTTTCTGTTTTTCAAGGGACGGGGAGACAAAGGAGAAATCGGTCCGGTTCTTCACCCGTTTGCGGATTTTGGCGTAGAGATCCAGAAAGCTGGTGATGCAGCGTTCGATGCCGAGTTGATGGGCTTTATCCGCGATTCGGTCGAAATCCCCGAGATTGTCCCGGATGCCTTCAGGGGTTTCGAAATAGCAGATGGGGTCAAACCGCCAGTGGATGCTCCGGGGAGAAAAACGGTCGCACAACCTCTCCAATTGATCCAGGCGTGCTTCAAGGGGGGGGACCTGGGGTTCCAGCTCGGGGCATTCCGAGTTGATGGTGAAATTGAAAAAAAGATAGTATCCCCGGGTCGCCAGCTTTTCGCCGTAACCGCCGCGGAGAAACGGGCCGAAATCCTTTGACCAGAACACGATGGTATGGACCGCATCCGTTGTGGCGGGAATCCGGGAGATGCGGCCATTGTATGGATTCTCCACCTCAAAGTCGCCCTTTTCAATCCTCTCCATGAACCACGGCATGTAGAACGCGGGAATATCGGTTCTTCTCGATGCGGAGAGAATGATTTTTCTCGAAGAGTTCGACTGCATCGGCGTGAGACGATTCAACCCGACTTGCCCTTTAAATCCTTCAGGGAGATCACTTTTGCCTGGGTTGGTCGGGTGTCTCCCGGTCCGTCTGTTTCGAAGTTTTTTGGGATTTCGTCATGAGGGGAGGAAGATTCCGGTTTTTCTACAAGCTCCAACCTCATTTTCTTTCCGTTCATCGTAAAGGATTCACCATTGATATAAACATCCCGCAATATCCAGGTTACCAACTGGAGCGGTATCTGGAGCATGAGAAGCTCCACATGATACCAGTCCGGCTTGGAATCGGGCAGAATGTTTTCTATCCGGGCGAAGGTCAGGGGGCGGTCTTCAAAGTAAATTAAAACAATGTCGTTTTCTGTTGCCATATATGATCAAGTTTCCTCACTATATATTTTTTGGCCATTATCTCACAAGAAAAAGGCGAATGCAAAAGCTCTTTGAACTTATTCAGGATTTCAAGACGATTGATTGTAGGTTGAAAAGGGAGGGGTGTTTTTAGGCACTTGCCTTCGTGGTCATTGACCCCGGACGCTTGTTCTGATAGCAGGGATAGATCGGGATTCGGGAGGCCTTTTTTTATGAAAATCGCAAGTTTCAACACCAACGGTATTCGTGCCCGAATGCCGATCGTTCTTGGCTGGCTCGACACGGTCTCTCCGGATGTACTGTGCCTTCAGGAGACCAAGGTGCAGGATGCCGATTTTCCGGAGAAGCCGTTGAGGGATATCGGATACCACTGCAGCTTCAGCGGCCAGAAGAGTTATAATGGGGTGGCGGTGCTCAGCAGGAGCGAACCGGAAACTGTCCGGATCGGTTTTGCCGGTGAAGATCCGCTGGAAGTGTCCCGGCTTATCGCGGTCCGGGTGGACGGGGTGGATATCGTCAATTCGTATATTCCCCAGGGGCAGGCGCCGGACTCGGAAAAATTCGCATACAAGCTCGACTGGTTCGCCAGGCTACGCGGGTATTTTGAACAATTTTATTCGCCGGAAGATGCGTTGGTCTGGGTGGGAGATTTTAATGTGGCGCCGGAACCCTTCGACGTGTATGATCCTGAAAAGCTGCAGGGCAGTGTCGGGTTCCATCCGGAAGAGCACCGGGCCCTGGCCCAAGTCAAGGCCTGGGGGTTTGAGGATGTCTACCGTTACTATTATCCCCGGGAAAAGGCCTACACGTTCTGGGACTATCGGGTTCCCAACGGATTCAAAAGGGGACTTGGCTGGCGGATTGATCACATCTGGGCCACCCGCGCCATGACCGGGCGTGCTGTTTCGGCCTGGATTGATCCGGAGCCGAGAGGTTTTGAAAGACCATCGGATCATACATTTATAGTTGCTGACTTTAAATAAAGATATTGGGGAAAAGGAGAAAACCATGGGAAATAGCAAATCAAAGGGGCCACTCTATATCAATGACGGCATTGACGTGCTGAGGGAAAAGGGAAGTCAGATCCTGACGGAAGGAAAAATCAAGCATCCCGTTGCATCACTGATGAAAGGCGCGCGGGTTATCGAATCCATGAAGGATCTTGACAAGCCGATGGTGACCATTGTCAATTCGTATACGACCCATATCCCCGGCCATGCTCATTTGAATATTCTCGGGGATGTCCTGCGTCAGGAACTCGAATCTCTCGGTTTTACCGTCTGGTATGCCAATATCGGGGGGGCCATTTGTGACGGGATTGCCATGGGGCACTTCGGTATGAAGTATTCGCTCCCCTCCCGGGAGCTGATTTCAGACCAGATCGAATCGATCATCACCGCACACCCCTGCGATGCCTGGATCGCCCTGGGGAACTGCGATAAAATCGGCCCCGGCATGATGAACGCCATGGCCCGCCTGGATCTGCCGTCACTATATCTTTCGGGAGGCCCTATGTTGGCAGGCAAGTTCGGCAGTGATCTCATCACCGTATACGAAGGACTGGGAAAGAGAGCGGCCAATAAGATGAGCGAGACGGAGCTTAATGACTTGGCCGAAACCTCTTGCCCCGGCTGCGGGTCATGCTCCGGTATGTTTACGGCCAACTCCATGAACTGCCTGGCGGAAGCGATCGGGTTGGCCCTTCCCGGAAATGGCAGTATCACGGCAGAAGTGTGGGCCGATGAGGCCAAAACCTTGATCAAGCTGAATCCCGAGCGGATTGAACTGACCAGGGCCGCCGCGGCTGCGCTGAAGTTCTGCCTGGAGAAGAATATCCGTCCTTCCGATATCCTGACCCAGGCGGCATTTGATAATGCGTTTATTACAGACATGGCCATGGGCGGCAGTACCAATACGGTACTGCATACCCTGGCACTGGCCAATGCGGCCGGTGTCGAGTACGACCTGAATCGCCTCAACATGCTGTCCGCGGATACGCCCTGTGTGTGCAAAGTGTCGCCGTCCAGGCCGGAAATCCACCTGGAGGACGTTCACAGGTCCGGCGGTATTCCCGCCATTCTGAAAGAGGTTTCCCGCAGTGGCGCCGGACGGGTAACTGTTGATGCAAGCACTATATACGGAACCATTGGCAAGGCCATAAAAAAGGCGCCAGACCCGGATGGGGATGTGATCCGGCCCGTTGAACAGGCATTTTCGAAAGACGGTGGTCTGGCGGTACTGTTCGGCAATATCGCACCCAACGGCGCCGTGGTCAAAGCGGCCGGTGTTGCCGAAGACATGATGCAGTTCGAGGGCCCCGCGGTGGTATACGAGTCCCAGGAGGCGGCGCTTTCGGGTATTCTCGACGGCGAGGTAAAAGACGGCGATGTGGTGGTGATCCGCTATGAAGGTCCTAAAGGCGGGCCGGGTATGCAGGAGATGCTGGCGCCCACCGCCGCCATCAGCGGCGCCGGTCTTCGGGCGGCACTGATTACCGACGGCAGGTTCTCCGGGGGGACCCGTGGATTGTGCATCGGCCATATCTCTCCCGAGGCGGCCAGCGGTGGCCCTATTGCGTTGATTCAGCCCGGTGATAAAATCCGTATCGACGCAAAAGCCCGAACCATGGACCTTTTGGTGGACGAAGATGAACTGGCCCGGCGCCGTGCCGACCTGCCTGCTTTTGAACCCAAGGTGAAGCATGGCTGGCTGGCGCGATATGCCGCCCATGTGACGTCGGCGGATAAAGGGGCGGTAATGGATATTTAAAAGGCCGGAGGTCGGAGGTCGAAGGCCAGAGGTCAGAGGTCAGAAATCAGAGGCCTGAAGTCAGAAAAAAAGGGCACCATCAGGAAATTAACAATTCCCGGAGGGTGCCCTTTTTTAATAGTTACCAGTTATATTCTTTACCGACCTCAGATCTCCGACCTCCGACCTCTATCTTTTACCCTCCGCAGCGTGATGTTAATGAATTTATACTCTATTTGCCCGTATAAACTCAATCGCCGCGTCTATCTGCTCTTTCAGGTCGGAAGGAAACCAGTGCCCGGTATCGGGCGCTATAATGAATGATCTTATTCCAGGCGCCTTTGATCTCCTTTCTGGATAACTCGAGATCGACTGTCCAGCTATAGCCATCGATTGCGACTATTCTCGAGGACTGAAGATAGACGGTAATGAATTCATTTTTCATTCTGTCCGATGTCCATGTGGCCTTGAAAGCCGCTGCATTGCTGCTTCCACCATGAAGCGCGAGGAAAATCGGGTATTTTTTAACCGGGTCATATCCCTCGGGAGTTACTACCACCATATCCGGTTTGATATTCTTCTGGACGTTGAGCCTCATCTCCTCATTCCTGGCCCATATTTTTTTAAACCGCTCGGTCTGCTTAACAGCATTGAAAGCTTCATCTTCCAGTAGATACATGTTGAACCATATCCCTTGTTCATGCCCGTATTCAAGGGCTGCCATGCTTTTTCAAAATTCTCCAAATTCAGGTACACAAGAGCAAGGTTGGAAGAATTGGCGTGGACATGGCCGGGATATTTCGAAAGCGCCCATTCGATCATCTTTGCGGCTTTTTCATACTCCTTCTGCTGGAAGAGTCTTCCTAATTCAGCTCTCATTTCAACATAATTCTTGAAAGCATACGTTTCTTTCTCCTGGGCGAATGACACTCCGCTCCATAGAATTATAAAGACAAAGATTAAATTCTTCATTGTTACTCCTTTAGGATCTTTGTCCATTGCCGAATCCCCGGCAGTTTACGATTTTTTCCGGATCAAAGATAACGCTTTTCATATTGCAGCCGTCAAATACGCAGCCCTCCAGGCGGGTCCCGGAAAAATCAACATTGACCAGTTCGGCATCCCGAAAGTCGGAGCAATACACTTCCGCATCCCGGAAGGTGACTTGATGCAGCCGTGATTTAGCGAAGATGGTGTTGGAACAGAAGCTTTTCGAATAGTCCGCGCCCTGGCAATCGGTCCCGGAGAAATCGGTCAGTATGGCGTCTGCCCCGAAAAAAGAGCAACGCTTCAGGGAAGAATTGACAAATGTAGTCCGGTTCAGGCTTGCATATGAAAAATCGACCCCGTCCAGTACCAGACCCGATTGATCGAGCCCTCCCATGAAGGCCTTTGCCGTCACCCAATTTTTATTGTAACGGCTGTCTTTTTGTATGCTGCCTACCGTAGTTTGGCAGGTGTGATAGATATATGCGGTGGCATATTTTTTTGCCGGTGTCTCGCTGATTTCGCTTTCATCATCTGTTCCTCCGTCATACTCCTGTCTGAGCGTGGCTTGGATCAGGTTGACCGCAATATAGGTCAGGCAGGAGAGGTTGATAGACCGGAAATAGATGGTGCCGATATCACCGGTTTCGCACAGGTTTGTTTCTTCCAGCACTTTCCGAAACGTTCCGGTAGAGACAAGCAGGGGCAGCATTCGACCACTGGTGAGTTTTTTTTTTAGCCAGATGAGTTCTTCTCTTTTCAAGGTGCGGAGCAGGTCCCCGAGGAAATCAAACTCTTCCCTGGAGGGTAGCATTCTGCCCATTCCAAGCCATTCTATCGGATCAAATTGCTTTTTTTTAATTATACTTCGAAAATAGTCGAAGATTTTTTCAGCAACCAGGTATTCCCGGAACGATTTGTGTGCGAATTCAATATATCGGAGTTCGTCTTTTTTCCCGGCCTTGAAAAAATGTGCCACCAGGAGGATTTTGCTGTCTCTGAAGACGCTTTCTCCAGGGAAAGTCAATTGCAGCCTTTCCATACCCTGTTTCAGGGCTTCGTAATCGATATACTCGTTGTTGGCGCCTGTGGATCGAATTGTCATGGCGATATTTTGGAGGGTTTCCCGGTAATTTCCCGGAAGGATGTGGGCCTGTTCGTCTTTTTCGAATTTCCCCTGAATTGTCCAGTCGTAAAATCGCTGGTAGATGATGCCTTTGGAGTATTGGAGTTTTTCGGTAAGTTCTGTGTCGAAGATCTTTGCGGTCATGTAAAGCAGCAGCGGATTTCTCGTTACGGGAAGGAGATTTCTTGTCTCCAAACCCTTGAGGCTGATGCTTGCCCGGGTATGACCGCGGGTTTTCTTCCATGCATCGATCCACTGCCCGATTTGCATATCCTCCAATTCGAGGATATTGATTATGGGCGAGCCTTCCGGAATGTTGTTTTCTTCCTTTAAAAAAAGAATGGGACGGCTGGAAATGAGAATGTGGATGTTCGGATACCGGTACAGGGATAAAAGCTGGCGGAAAGCTTTTTTAATCCACTCTATATCATTACGAAAATAGTTCAGCTCATCGAAGCCGTCCAGCAGCAGGAGAAGCTTTTGGGCCACTTGGTTGATACGAAAGTCACCGAATTTGTCCAGATAACCCGCAATGGCTTTCGCCGGATTGTCCGGGCTGTGTAAGGGGAGTTCCCGTAAAGGAATATACACGGGGAAGTATCGATGATTTTCGGAAACCAGATGGGCCGCGAACATTTTCAGAAAACTGGTTTTCCCGATACCGAAATCCCCGTAAAGGATTACCGGCCGTTTTTTCTTCCGCTCGTTGCCGAAATTGAAGTTCAGCAGATATGTTGTCAGATCTCCTACATCGTCCCACGCCCTGTCCCCGTTGTGCTTGAATTGTGCATTCCGGGAGATGAAAATATCCTGCAATGTGCAGTGCGGCTCGGCGTATACGGGTTGTCGTGACAGCAGTTTCATTTCAGCTGCCAGGCCGTTCCAGTCAAATAAAACGGAATCTTTCTCCTCCGTTTCTTTTTCGCTTTCCGGGTGTTCCCGCCGATGTCTTTGGGCGTAGATTCCCCTGCTGAATTCAAGTGAATCGATCCCCGGATCAGTAAAGCGGTCACCCCGGACGCCGAAATATGATGCTACTGCACCGATCCGATTTTCAGGGAGGCCGTTGTGGACCCATCCGCGGACGGTTTTCGAGTCATAAACCCCGACGCATTTTTCCCAGCGGTTGTCTGTTACCAGTGTCTGGTAGCTTTTTCCCAGAATGTTCCTGGCTTCAAGCAACCGTTTACCGGCCAGTTTAAAGCGTTTCTCCTTTTTTCTACCTTTCGACATGGTTCCATCCTGTATCATGCTTGAACGATAACCCATAATTAATATCCAAATGCGCTATATGAAGAACATGACGAATAAATTAAAACCGGAACCGCACCCCCACCTCGACCCACCGCCGGGGTTTGGGCCATACCTCCCGGTAGAGGTGATGGGTATCTCCGATGTTGTAAACGGCGCCGTAGATGCCGGGATTGCCGAAATCGTCGCCACGGGGCAGATCGAGGGTGAATTTGTAGTTGAAGATAAATTTTTTATCCGATGTTTCGGGGAAAGAGGAGTTATAGTCGGTGTATGTACCCGTGAGGGCGTGGGAAAAGTTACGAAACGAATGGTTGACCTGGACCGTATAGAGGGTTCTGGGGATATCCTTGATAATGTCATCGGTCAGGTCGTTGCGGACATCCACGTAGCTGCCGCTGAAGGAGAGGGTGAGATCGCCCGGCAACACCGCTGTGATACCGCCCTCCACCCCCTGGCGAACGACCTTGTCGATATTTTCGTACCGCCAGTTGTCATAATCGAATCGAATCAGGTCATCGACATCGGCCCGAAACAGGTGCCAATGGAATGAGAAGAAGCGGTAGGGGGTAATCTCTCCCCCCAGCTGGTAATTCAAAGCGGTTTCGGAATCGAGGTCCGGATTGCCGAAGTTCGGGTCCTGCACCCAGGCCGCCGGCGGTGCCGAAAATCCCCGGGCTACCTGGAAGCGGATCAGGGCCTTGCCGTCCCAGAGATGAACGACGGCCCCCAGCACCGGGCTTACGGCCTCGCCGAAGGTGCTGTCGTCATCGTATCGCAGCCCCGCATTGAAGACCCAGTTGTTCGCTTTTAAGGTATCATTGGCATAAAGAGCCCAGGTCTCGGTGGTGTAGATGCGATCGAACCCGATGTAATCGTACTCCCCGGAATTCCCGTCAAAGCCGATATTGAAGGTGTGATCGGGTGTTTTCCGATAGGTCAACCGGCCGCCGCCTCCCCAGCTTTCGTCTTTGTAATCGTTGTAGACCGCCTTCATGTCCTCAAAAACATCGTCGATGTGGATTTCCCACTGGTGATGCCGGCCCTCCACACCGGCCGACCAGCCGGCGGCAAGTTCTGTTTCAAAAAGAATTCGCTGGTAGGTCCGCTCCCGGCTGATATCGTCCCAGAAATCGGGATAGGGGATGACCGGATCTGCGTTGCCGCCCTCGTCGTAGAAGTAGGCGAAGCCGAGTCTTCCGGTCTCTCCGGTATTATAATGAAATTTGGCATAGACTGAGTTCTCTTCGTATCCGGTGTTGTCTCTGTACCCGTCGCTTTCATTATGGACAACCGACACGAGATACCCGAAACGCCCCTGGGTTCCGTTGAAGCTGCCCCGGGCCCTGATGGTGTCAAATTCCCCGTAGGAGGCGTGGATGTCAGCGGCAAAGGGCTTTGCCGAATCTGGTGTCCGGGTGACAATGTTGATGACACCCCCTAAAGCCGATCCCCAGGCAGCGGATGCCGCTCCCTTGTAAACCTCGATCCGGTCGATGGTATCGAGCGGCAGGTAGGACAGATCCGTTCGCGGATTGTCGAGCTCGTTCAAGGGGACGCCGTCCTGATAAACGGCTACCTGTCTCGTTTCAGAGCCCTGCATGGAAATGCCGCCGGCATAACTTCCCGGGCCGCCGGATATCTCGACATGGACCCCGGGAACATACTGAAGGAGCTCGGCCACGGTGGTGGCGGGAAGTCGTTCGATTTCTTCCCGGGTGATTACGGCCACATTGGCGCTTATGTCTTCCAGTGGGGTGTCCAGCCGGGTTGCGGTGACAACCACCGGCTGCATCTGGTAGATGTCCCTTTCTTCCCCATCGGTTTTTCCCGCAGCGGCAATACCGGACGCATGGAGAGCTATAAACAGCACCGGGCAGCAGGCCATTATTAGATTACGGACACATCGTTTTGCTCGTGCGTGGTTGCGATTCATTAAAGGATTCTCTTACTGTTCCGCATTATAATCGGTAATTTGAACACATACCTTATTTAATTAGCTATTACAACTATTGCCGTTCTCTGCGTCAGGGTAACCGCATTTGGATCTGGTATTGAATTATAAAAAAGATGAACATCGAAATTCAAAATTGGACGTTGGACGTTCGATGTTGGACGTTCATTTTCGAAAAACTGTTGTAGCGCCTTAAAAAAATCCAAATGCGGTTACCCTGTTCTCTGCGTCTCAGCGTCCCTGCGCGATAATTGATTTTCAATACCGAACGAAAATGATACGATCTTCGTGGTAAAAAAAGTACTAGACAGTTGAAACCTCGTCCGACTTTCGGAGCATAACTCCGGCCTTGTACCGCATATAAACCTCGAAGGTATTTTTCAGGTTGCCGTAATTGCAGAACACGCCGTTGAAGTTGCCGTGCTGGATCATCGCCTGAAGCCGGCACCCCCCCATGCAGGCAGGCAGCAGTTCACAAACCATGCATTTTTCGGGAAGCTCCCGTTCCAGTTGGGCCAGGGCCAAATCGTCGATGCCGGTGTCCACATGCCCGCAGGCCATCTCCCCCATTTGAAGGGATACGCAGGGCAGAAGGCTGCCGTCCGCGTCGAACACCAGGTACGCGTCGAAGTCCGCCATGCACCCCATTCCTGGTGGTTGATCGAACACCGGGAATCCCGCGTCTGACAGGACGGCATGTAGGTGCCGCATCTTCGAGTCGTCCTCGAATCCCCCCGAAAACCGGTTATTTTCCCGCCGGGGCACGATCGGGGTGACGTTGATCCGGGAGATCTGAATATCGTGCCTGTCGAAATCGACGAGCATCTCCGGAAACCGCAGATAATCGTCCGAGAGATTGTCGAATTGGTATTCGATCTCGATGGGTGTCAGGGGACTTACCTCCATCAGATTCTGAAGAATCCGCCGGTAACCGACTTTATGAGTGCCGGCTGCCGGTGGACGCAGGGCATCGTGCACCTCTTCAGGACCCGCCAGGCTCACGTGAATATTTTCCAGCCCAAGGGTCAGCCATGGCTTGATCAAGTCACCGGAGAGCTGGTTGCCGTTGGTGGTGATGCTGAAGGCGTAGGGAATGCCGCGTTCCTTGCAGAATCGATGGCGGCGTTCCGCGGATGCACTCACCACCCCCGGGTTTAGCAGCGGCTCCCCGCCGAGGTAGACGTCCCGGACCTTTCCCGGGGACTTTCTTCGAATCAGATCCAGGTAGAGGGCGTCCGCCTTTTCAGCCGTCTCATGGGTCATGTCGGCGGCTTCCGGCCGGATGGCGCAGTAACGACACCGGTTATCGCACCTCCGGGTCACCAGCACGCGGCTTTTGAGCGTATGGAAGCTTGAAAGATACGTCCGCCGCCAGTAGGAGTAGATTTTCGATTCGTCTGTGCCCATCGGCAACAGAATGCCGTTTTCCCGGAGGGTGTCCGTCTCGGATGCCGTGATGGCAGAGACGTCGTTCTTTTTGATCTTTACCCAAAGATCTTTAGGAAGGATGCACTCGGCCCGGGTCAGGGTGTGAAACAGTACTGCATAGGCCATTCCTTTGTGTGCCAGATCGGTGGACAAAGTATACCGTGAAATAATAAAAGGTTTCATTCTTACCTCCTTGAGTAAATGGGGCCGGAACTGCTTCGCTCCGGCCCCGGATTTTCCCTGGAAATAAGGCCTGTACTTCAGTGGAGTTGGAATCATGCCGCCGGATGCCGGCGTCCGGCGGCATGATTAGAGATTTTAGCTAAGCTCGAATCGTTGATGCACTCCAGCAGCAAAACATTTCAAATGTCTCTGCCCGGTATGAGCCGCTGGTTGTCATGACGATCCGGTTGCCATTGTCATTGATACGTTCGACTTCGTATCTCATAGCGTTGCCTCCATTAGTAAAAGTTAATGTTTCGGGTTTCGTTCCAGAGCTCTTGAACTTGAGTGCAGGATACAACAAAGATGTTTGACTCTAACAGGGATCGAATCGGGCATTTATGGGGTAATAAAAGGGAGATATATAGTATTATCGGTTCAGGAGTGTGGCATCATAAAGGTGGTGGACATGAAAAAGGTACGACATGCGGGGGTGACGCGTCTGGACTCTTTTAGAGATAAGATCGAAATCGGTCTTATGAAACAGTTCTATGCTTGGTTGTAAATCATATAGCAGGCATATTAGTTCATGTATTTTCTGGTTCCTCCTGTCGGGATTGGTTTCCCTGAAGGTTTCCCAATACAGGCGTGTAACCCTGTCATCATCGAAGCATCCCCATTCGGCACATTCATCTTTATCAGGCACAAGGGATCGAATAGTTTTTAACGGATTAAATGAAAGAGGGACTATCTCGGTTAGAACAGATTGGAAATCGTTATTGAAATGCATTGCATCCTTTAAGTAATCATGCGTCACTGGAGATAGAAGAACTTTAACTCCGAGGTCATAAAGGAACAGTTTTATTAACTCGGCAACCTGTTTTTCCACGGGACTTTCTACCGGGTAGATCATAGTGATTTCAAAAGGCTTTCCGGTGCGGTAGAAAAGGCCGTTAGTTTCGTTTCTCATCCAGCCCGCAGCTTCCAGAAGCGTTCTGCCTTTTACCGGATCATAGGAAGGCGGTGGTATTTCGGGCGTTCCGGTTCCCGTCTCCTGCCCGTAAAAGTCGTCTGCCACCCGGCCGTGGCCCATTAAAACAGTGTCTACGATATGGGCCCTGTCAATCCCCAGTGCCAGGGCGCGGCGGACCCGTGGATCGCTCAGCAGGGGGGCATGAGTATTGAACAGTACGGACCAGCAGGTGTGGGACAGGTTTTCGGATATGCGATACCTGTTTTTCAGGTGTGACAGCATCTCAAAATTTCGGGGGGATATTAGCGGTGCGATGTCGGTCTCATTGTTCAACAGTCTGGCCCAGGATTGCTCCTTGTCCGGTATGAAATGAAATTCCACCCTGTCGATGGCGGGGCGACCATAATAAAACCTGTCAAAGGCTTTCAGGATAACTTGTTGATTGTCTATCGATTCTATAAATTGAAACGGTCCGCATCCCACGGGATGACGTTCATGGGATGCGAGGGGAAGATGGGATGGCAGGATTCCCATGCTCATGACCCGGGAGAAAAAATCCGGGTCATCATATTTAAGGGTGATGTCCAAACTGAACCTGGAAAGCCCGGTGATTTTTTTTATTTGTTCGTACGCGCTTGGATTGTCTCTGCGGAGTCCTTCATCAATGGAAAAGACGACATCCGCCGCAGTTACCGGCATGCCATCATGAAAGAGGGCATCCTCGCGCAGCTTGAGATGCCAGATGTGTCTTTCTGAATCGTATTGCCAGGATTCGGCAAGCTCAGGCTGGAGTTCCCCATTCTTTCCGGGACCCGCGAGAAAACTGAATACCAGGGGAAAGATAAAAGTAGCCCCTGTATTTAACGAGGTGACCGGGTTGAAAGACTCAAAGGCGTTAAACACATCGAAGCGGAGGGTATTGTCCCTAACGGCTCGAGGGCGGGAGTGCGCGCGATCTGGATCTCCCGGAAGCAGGTACGCGCCCATCAGCAACACGACGCAAAGAGCAAGAATAACGCTTTTGCGGTTTTTCTGACGCCCTTTGGCGGGTTTCCGCTGGGAGTTTTTATGCCGGGATAATTTCCTCAAAATGCCATTTTCGATCCCTTCTTCATCAAGAAGCCAACTGAACCGGCTTTGCCGGAGGCTGCACGTAACAGACTTTTAACACAGAGAACACGGAGAAAAAAGATGGATTGTGGATAAGATTTGCATTTGTGGCCTTATTTATATAACTTAATGTCCTGCTATGCTGAATAAACTCAAACATTCCATTGTCACCCGGGTCTCCCTGTTTGTGACCGGCATGACGGTGCTTGGGGTGGTGGCCAGCAGCTTTATCCTGACAATATTCTCCTGGCAGGAGTTACGGAACATCACCCTTCGGGACTACAAGATTATCCTGAAAAGCTCGGGCAGCGAGATCGGTACCTATCTGACCGAAGCCCGAAACGCCCTGGAGAGTCTCGGGTCGATTATGGCCTACACCCGTCCGGCGCCCGACGCATGGAAGAAAGAGGTGGCCCTGACGGCATTCAGTCATCAGAACCCCCGTTTTTCGAAGGTTTTTCTGGTGGACGTCGAGACCCGCCGAGTGCTCACCACGGATTCGGGACCGGCGGATCCGGCGACATTGGCTTCGCCCTTTCAATTGAAACCCTTCATGGAGAAAGCGCTTTCGGGCGAGACGACCTTTTCAAAGGTTTATCATAATGATTACGGGATGCCGTTAGTCACTATTGCGTTTCCTATTAAACGGCTGGGAGCTGTGGACGAGCTGCTCTGCGGGGAGCTTAACCTCAAATTGCTCTGGGAGGTGCTTGAAGGGGTCCGTATAGGGGAAACTGGATACGTATCGGTACTGGACGATAAGGGGCAGTATATCGGTCATCGTGAGATTGTACCGGTATTGCATCGGCTGTCGGTGGATCGGTTAGAGGCACTGAAGGAGATAGCGTTTACCGATACGGTTGCCGACTGGTTCGACCTAAAGGCCAAAAGTCTATGCATGGCATTTCATATCCCGGATATCGATTGGTATATTCTGCTTAACCAGCCATTGGATGAACTTTACGGGCGTCTCCGGTTGAGTCTGTTGCGGATCACTACCCTGATCCTGGTCATTTGTCTTGGGGGAATACTGCTATCCCGCTGGTGGAGCAAGCGGCTGCTCCGGCCCCTGGAGGATCTTCACCACCAGGCCAAGATTATCGGGCAGGGAAATTTTGACCGGCGAATAGAGCATGTTTCCCAGGATGAAATCGGTGAGCTGGCACAAGAGTTCAACGATATGACGGCGTCGATTCAAACGGTGCTGGCTGAGCGCCTGAAAATGGAAAAGAATCTGGCTCATGCCAGGAACCTGGCCGTTATTGGCAAGACTGCCGGCAAATTGAACCACGAGGTGGGGAACCTGCTGAACAATATGGAACTGTTTATCCGGCTGCTTAAAGAAAAGCCAATGGACTTGATGAAGGAGCGCCACCTGGTGCGGATTTTCGAAAAAGATCTGGGCCGGGCAAGAAGCTTTGTTAAAACCTGTCTGCAATTGGCAAAAAGACCGGAAATCAGAAAAGTACAGCTTCCACTCGACACCGTGGTGGAAGAGGCTCTGACGGCCCATCGTGTGACGGCGGAGGAACGAGGCATCGAGATTACTACTGATTGGGCTGGAGATTTGCCCAAAGCGCTTCTTGATCATAACATGATCCACCAGGTGATTCAGAACCTTGTTAAAAACAGCCTTGACGCTTTGGGAGCCGTCGATGAGCAGGGGCGTATCGTTGTGTCGGGGCATGCTGAAAACGGCACTCTCCGCCTCAGTGTCGCGGACAACGGTCCGGGTATCCCGGCGGACGGGATGGAAAAGATATTTGAACCGTTTTTTACCACCAAGGGCGAGAAGGGCACCGGATTCGGGCTGGCCATCGTTAACGAGATCATGATTGCCCACGGTGGACGCATCGAGTGCGTTTCGTCGCCGGGCGTAGGCGCCGAATTCCGGCTTTACTTTCCAATAGATTGACTACTCTTTATCCCTCAATATCCAATTGGATATAACCACCCGCTGAATTTCGGAAGTACCTTCCTAGATCGTGAACACCCTGGCGTCCCGGTAGTACCGTTCGAGAGGGGATTCCTGGATTACCCCGTATCCGCCGTGGGTGGTAGAATCACCTTCCGGGCGAACTCCCGTACCTGGGCCTGGATAAGGTGCTGTTCCTTCGTCAGGGAAAATGTCATGGGCGTTAGACCTGCCGGCTTCCTCACCCCGCTTCAGGGCCCTCAGATTACTTGTCAAAAGTTCCGGTTGATCCTCGAATTTCTCGATCAGGGCCGTACGCAAAAGATCCATGGGAACGATTTTACTTCGCGCAGTGAAGGCGGATAACGCCACAATACTGGCGACCTTAGCGTCCCCCATCTCATTGGCGATTCTTGTGGCGGGTCCCCGCGGCTCATCAATGTCGGTACGGTCGGAAGAGATCTCTATCAGAGAACTGTTGACCAGGATGATGCCGTCCTTTTTGACGAACTTTCCGAGTTTTTCCAGAGAGGGACGGTTCATCACCACCAGATGCCGGGAATTTCGAATGATCGGTGAGCTGATGAGAATCGTTTCGCCACCCGTGGAAAAATCAACCGCCGTCACTGAATCCGAATGCCCTTTGACAATGGCAAGGCGGTTTGATAGATATTCTTATATTATCGAAACTTACAGGGAAAAGAATAGATGAGAGCAGAACACGTCAACGCATTCTTGGTTGCCACAAAGGAAGTTATTGCAACCATGGCCTCGCTGAAAGTTGTAGCTTCAAAACCGTATCTGAAAAAGGACGATCTGGCCACCGGCGATGTCAGCAGTATCGTCGGATTGACCGGCACGCCAACAGGCAGCTTTTCCATCACTTTTGATAAGGAGAGCATATTGAGAATAGCATCCGGACTTTTTCAGGAAGAGATAACAACACTTGATAGTGATGTGGCCGAAGCTGCGGGGGAACTGGCCAATATGATATCGGGCCAGGCCAGAAAATCGATTGAAGCAATAGTCGGTGATCTCTGCGATGGGGCAATCCCGACGGTTGTCGCGGGGGATGGGCATAACCTGCATCATATTACCAACGGTCCCAAAATTGCCATCCCTTTCTCGCTGGATGAAGCGAAAATCACCTTGGAGGTCTGTTTCGAATTTGACATGGAAAGCATTCCTCGATAAATTCCTGGAAGATGAAAGCCCGTCCGGATGCAAATCCCGGACGGGCTTTATAATTCTGATTTCTGATATTCGATACCAATTGCCAGACACCGATAGGAGATGGGGAAGTGTTCACTGGTCCAGCCGCCGGGAAAAACGGCCCCCTGTCGTTATGCTTTCTTCTCGAATCCTTTCATGAAGTCAACGAGATCCTCCACGGCTTTCAATGTCGTGGCGTTGTAGATGGAGGCCCGGCATCCGCCAACGGAGCGGTGCCCTTTGAGTCCGCCGAATCCGGCATCCGTGGCCTCGGCGATGAACTGTTTTTCAAGGTCTTCGCTGGGCAGACGGAAGGTGACGTTCATGAGGGAGCGGCTGTCCGCATCCGCCGTCGCGCGATAGAAATCGCTCTGGTCAAAAAGCGAATATAACGCGCCGGCTTTCTTCCGGTTCAGGGCGTCCATTTTTTCAAGACCGCCGATTTCCTCTTCCAGCCATTTGAGTACCAGCTGAACCACGTAAATCGGAAAGCACGGCGGAGTATTGAACATGGACTTCTTCTCTACGAAAGTGGTGTATTTGAGCATGGTCGGGAGTGTTTCCGGGACCCGTTCCAGCATGTCTTTTCGAATGACCACCAGGCAGACGCCGGCGGGGCCCATGTTTTTCTGGGCGCCGGCATAGATCAGCCCGAACGGTTTGCTGTCAACGGGACGGCTGAAAATGTCCGACGACATGTCCGCGACCAGAGGAACATTCCCGGTATCGGGCATCTGTGCCCACTGGGTCCCCTTGATGGTGTTGTTGGTGGTGATGTGGACATAGGCGGCATCCGGGCTGAAGGCGATGTCTTTCGGAATATAGCAGAAATTTCTGTCTTCGGAGGATGCCACGACATTTGCCGTTTTTCCCTGGATCTTGACCTCTTTGATGGCCTTCGTGGACCACGTTCCGGTGTTGACGTAATCGGCCGACTTTCCTTCGGGCAGAAGGTTCATGGGGATCATGCAAAATTGAGTGCTGGCGCCTCCCTGAAGAAAAAGCACGTCATAATTCTCATCGAGCTGAAGGAGCCGTTTGGTCCTCGTGACCGCATCATTGATGACATCATCGAACCATTTGGATCGGTGGCTGACTTCGGTGATGGACATGCCGGATCCGCCAAAGTTCAGGAAAGATCGCTGGATCTCCTCAAGCACCGGCAGCGGCAGGGCCGCGGGGCCTGCATTAAAGTTATAAATTCTGTTCTCTTTCATCTGATCCTCCAAGTTTAAATCAGTTCCCAGCATTGCGGTTCATTGTGACGAAGTCATCAAATCCTTACGACGAAAACAAATAATATTGATCGCACGGGGATGTCAAGAGGTAATTATTTGAATTGTAAGGGAATGTTTGCTGGGTTTCTTGGGGAATTGGCTTTTTTGTTCAGCATGGTTGAAGGTTTCGAAAATCCCGGATAGCTTTTTTTCGGAAATGATTAAATTGAGTGAGGCGAAAATAAAAAAACGGCTCATCAGACTAAAGCGTACTTTTTGTTTTCAGCAGACAAACAAGTTGTTGTTTTTTACAGTACCGTATCCCCCCCCACCGGGCGTTTCGATGCGCAGTCGGTCCCCCGACTTGAGTTTGAGGTGAAATTTTCCCGGCAGGTCGGCTGATTGGCCGTTTTGTGTGACGGAATTTTTGCCCTTTTTCCCGGGAGAGCCGCCAAAAAGGCCATAGGGGGCGGTGCTTCGGCGTTCCGACAGCAGAGTGACTTCGGCATCGCTTTCGAGTCTTAATTCCCGGATTATGCCGTCTCCTCCCCGGTGGGCGCCGGCTCCTCCGGAATTCCGACGGATCGCATATTGTGTAACGGTGAGGGGGTAGCTGTATTCGAGGGCTTCGACGGGTGTGTTGAGGGTGTTGGTCATATGGGAATGGACAGCTGAATCTCCATCCGCGGTCGCCGTGGCGCCGGTGCCGCCGCCGATGGTTTCATAATACGCAAACGGCTCGCGGGTAACCGGATTGACGCCGCCGATGGTGAGGTTGTTCATGGTCCCCTGGGAAGCCGCGGGGATTGCCCCGGGCAGTGCCTGGGACAGAGCACCCAGAATCGTATCGACAATCCGTTGGGAGGTCTCCACGTTTCCTCCCGCCACCGCGGCCGGAAAGCGGGCATCCACCACCGTGCCGGGGGGGGTGATAACGACAAGGGGCCGCATGCATCCCGCATTGGTCGGGACATCCTGAGGAAGCAGGGTTCGCAGAACATACATGGCGCAGGAGAGGGTGATGGCGTGGACGGCATTGACGCACCCAGGGGTTTGGCCGGCGGACCCGGAAAAATCGATGCCGAGTTCGTCTCCTTTGATCCTGACGGTTGCTCGGATGGGAATGGCGCCGCTTCCCTGACCGTCGTCCTCGAGGCTGTCTTCAAACGAATAGGCGCCGTCGGGCAGGGCGGTGATGACATGCCGGGTTATGGCCTCCGAGTAAGCGATAAGGCTTTTTGCATAGAAAGAGACCGTTTCGGGAGAATATTTTTCCACCAGCTCCGTGGCGCGGGCGATGCCCGTACGGTTCGCCATGAGCTGGGCGGCGAAATCGCCTTCCCGCTCCACGGGGGTGCGGACATTCCGCAATATAAACGACAGGAGGCTGCGGTTGAGCACGCCCTGTTCAACGATTTTCAGGGGCGGAATAATCATGCCTTCCTGGAAAATGGAAGTGCTCAGCGGCATGGAGCCGGCGCTCATCCCCCCCACATCGGCATGGTGGGCCCGGTTCGCCACGTAGAACAGGGGACCCTTCCCGCTCACGAATACGGGGGCCACCAGGGTAATGTCCGGCAGGTGGGTGCCGCCCTGGAAGGGGTCATTCAGGATGATCATGTCGCCTTCGGAAAGTGTCTGGTTGTGAATGGCGGCCTTGACCGACAACGGCATGGATCCCAGGTGGACCGGAATATGGGCGGCCTGGGCGATCATCTCTCCGGTATTGTCGAACAGTGCGCAGGAATAGTCTCTTCTCTCCTTGATGTTCGGTGAAAAAGCGGTACGGTTCAGGGTGACGCCCATCTCTTCGGCGACGGAGGCGAACCGGTGTTTGAAAACTTCAAGGAGTATGGGGCTTGGTGTCATGGCGTTAGTTGTTCAAGGTTCAAGGTTTCAGGTTCAAAGTTTTTATCGCGCTTGCCAAAAGATATTTTATCCGCAGATTACGCAGATTACGCAGATTTTCACAGATTATTTGTTTTGATTTTTAATCTGCGTTAATCCGCGAAATCTGCGGATTATGATTTTCCTTTTTTAAGATATCAAGGATCACATTCCCAAGCGAATCCACCCGTCCTTTCGCGAACGGCGGGACAACGAGGGTGGATGAATATTCGATCAACACGGCCGGCCCCTGAAAGGAGTTTCCCGCCATCAGTTTTTCCCGGTCCAGTACCAGGGACGGGCGCCACTTTCCCTCAAAACAGACCGGCCGGCGATCGATAATCGCTGCTTCGGGAGGGGTGGCGCCACCCGGTGGCAATGCCTCGAAGTTCGGGGCTTCAGTCCGGCCTCTGGCCCGCAGGCGAATGTTAACGATCTCGACAGCCCGGTTTCGATCGGCAAATCCGTATGTTTTTTCATGCAGGTCGTGAAACCGGGTCTGGTACTTGTCATCGAAAGGGACCATCAGTTCGAAGGACTGGCCCTGGTAGCGCATGTCCAGATAGTGTTCCAGGATAATATCTTCCGGCCGGACGCCTTCCCGACTGATGGATGCCCGGCCCTGTCGTTCCAACTGACGAAAAAGAGACCGGATATGTCGGGGGGTTGTTTTTTCCCGGCTCATGATTGTAAGCGAAAAGTCCTTGATAATATCCGAGAGGAGCATGCCCATGGCGGACAGTATTCCCGGGTGTTTCGGGACCAGCACCCGGGGGATACCGAGCAGCCGGGCGAGGTCCGCGGCATGCATGCCGCCCGCGCCGCCGAAAGAGAACAGTGTAAACTCTCCGGGATCAAATCCCCGTTCTACCGAGATTACCCGGACGGCCCGCTCCATACCGGCATTGGCGACGGCCAGAACCCCTTCTGCCAACTCGAGTTCCGGGATCCCGAGTCGTTTCGACAGGGTCTGAAATGCCGTAAGAACCTGCTGCCGGTCAAGCCGGATATCGCCCCCGAGGAAATGGTCGGGAAGCAGTCTCCCGAGAAGCAGGTTCGCATCCGTAACCGTGATTTTCTCCGCCTTGCCGTAGCAGATGGGACCGGGGTCGGCCCCGGCGCTTTCGGGGCCTACTTTGAGACTGCCGCCGCTATCCAGTTCGGCAATTGACCCTCCGCCCGCTCCCACCGTGTGTATGTGTATGGTGGAAACGTTCAGAGGGAGTCCGGCGATGAGCGCTTCGGTTGTCAGGGGAAGTTTCCCGTCCACCAGGGCCACGTCCGTGGAGGTGCCGCCCATGTCAAAGGTGATCAGTTTTTCGAATCCCGCCTGTTTGCCCAGTTCAAAGGCCCCCACAACACCGCCCGCGGGGCCGGAAAGAATGGTTCGGACCGGCTCCTGGCCGGCGGTCCGGGCGGATATGCTTCCCCCGTTTGACTGCATGATGCGAAGGGCCTGGATGTTTTCGTCTCCGGACAATTCATCCAGGTAGGATTTCATTTTTGGTAATACATAGGCGTTGCAGACCGTGGCAACGGTTCTTTCGAATTCCCGAAATTCGGGAAGAATGTCATGGGACAGGGAAACGGGAAGGGACAGATCCGTCAGCGCTTTTTTTACCAATGTTTCGTGCCGGGGGTTTAAAAATGAGTAGAGAAAGCAGACGGCTATCGATTGTGCACCGCTTTGGGCCATGACTTGGGCAATGTTTTCAAGGTCAGAACGGCTCAGATTCCGGGAAACGGCGCCCCGGGCATCGACACGGCAGGGGATACCGAAGCGCATGTTTCGGGGAACCAGGGGGCGTGGCTTCTGGTTAACAAACCGGTAGAGTTCTTCCCGGTTTTGCCGGCCGATTTCCAATACATCTTCAAATCCCGAATTGGTGATGAGCGCGGTGGGCGCTCCTTTTCGTTCCAGAAGTGCATTGGTGGCGACGGTGGAGCCATGTACCACCTGTACTGCCCCCGTCCCCGCGATATGACGGATGCCCTTCAGGACGGCCTGGGCAGGGGCCTGGGGTGTCGAAAGGGTTTTGTAGACTTTCCAGGCGCTTTGATCCCGATATATAAAATCCGTAAAGGTACCGCCCGTATCTATGCCCAGAAGGATCATAGCCATAGCCTCTCCGGAAAAAAAAGAAAGGGAACGGGATTGATCCCGTTCCCTCTGATATTCGAATGTCGTAAGATTTTATCGTTTTGAAAACTGGAACCGGGCTCGGGCAGCTTTCTGACCGTATTTTTTCCGTTCTTTGGCGCGGGGGTCCCGCCTGACGAAGCCGGCGCGTTTGAGCGATTTTCTCAAATCAGGGTCGGCAAGCATAAGCGCCCGGGTAATGCCGTGGCGGATGGCGCCGGCCTGACCGGAGGGGCCGCCGCCGCAGACGGAAACGCGGATGTCATAGGAATCCCGTAGATTGGTGAGTTCCAACGGTTGTGTCAGAATGATCTTTGCCGTTTCCGTGGAAAAATAGTCATTCATGGATCGACCGTTTACGGTGATTTCTCCCTTGCCGGGTTGAAGCCACGTTTTTGCAATTGCGCTTTTTCGTCTTCCGGTTGCGTAATAAATATTCTCTTTTGTCATAAGTAACCCCGATGATTTATAAAATCAAAAATTTCCTTTTATTTGATGTCCAGAACTTTCGGTTGCTGTGCGGCATGTGGATGTGCATCCCCGGCATAAACCTTAAGGTTCTTGAAAATTTTGCGTCCGAGCCGGTTTTTGGGCAGCATCCCCCTGACGGCGAACCGAACCAGGTCCTCAGGCCGTTTCTCGAGGAGATTCTTTGCGGTGATGGTTTTCAACCCGCCCATATATCCACTGTGCCGGTAATAGTTCTTTTGATCGAGTTTGCGCCCGGTCAAAACAATTTTTTCGGCATTGATGACAATGACATTGTCCCCGCAATCCACATGGGGGGTGTACATGGGATTATGTTTTCCCCTCAGGCGCGAAGCTACCTCGGTCGCCAGTCTGCCGAGAACGGCATCCTGAGCATCCACAACCCACCACGTATCGCCTCTATCACTTGCTTTTGCATTGTATGTGTACTTTTTCACGTCTCGTTACTCCCCTTTATGTAAGAATTTGGCACTATTAATAGATATGAGCCCCGGTGTCAAGGAAAAAATTGAGTGGGAAAAATGAAATTCAGCCTCTCGGGGCACACTTGAATAAATATGGTTGCGATTTTTTTGTTCATCTTCGTGCTCTACTGTCCTTCGTGGTTGTGCCAAAAGGTCGTTTGATTACCACCACGAAGGACACGAAGAGCACGAAGGAAAAACAGAAATACAAGAATCGTATACATGGATTTGTAGATTGGGTACCGATTCCGTGCTTTCGAAAAAGTGTAACCGATAGAGTCAGCCAATGTCAATCAATCACCATTTGTTTTCCAGAACAACCACATTTGAATACAGCATTGAAATGATAAAAGACGAACGTCCAACATCCAACGTTCAACTTCGAACTTCGAATAAGGTATGCTATCGATTCAGATCTTTTTTATGCCCTGCCCCACAAATACCCAACCAATAATTGTCAATTCATTTTGTCAATGTTGGAGCGAAGCGATCTCCCCATTCAAAATTGGATGTTGGACGCTCATCTTTTTTTTCATGTGTTCACCCTGATCCGTTTCAGGGTATTCAACCGGAGGCCAGACGTTTCAGTTCGGATATCGTCTCCCACGAAAACCCCTCGGGACGGCAGGGCCAGAGAGCGTTGTTGGTGAAGATGGGGTCCGACTCCAGATCGTAGCGGGAGACGGCGACCGCACGGGGCCACATCCGGGTATGGGGAATGGGGGTATAATGGGCGAGGATCGGAGTGATGCCACTCTTCCTGACGACACGAATAGAGGATTCGACGGCTGAGATGGCCTGGTCCGGAAGACCCATGAGAAGGTAGGCCCCCACCTGTTCCTTTTTAAATCCGGCGTCCAGGAGATGGCGTACCGCCCGCCCGAATTCGGATCGGGTCACCTTGGTGTCCAGACCTTCCCGGTCATGGAACCGGGCGGTTTCGAGTCCCAGTCGTATCGTGTGGAAGCCGGCGCGGAACATCAATTCCGCCACGGTTTTCGAGATATTGCGGATGTGCAGAGCGTTGGGTGTGTGAAACCGTAGTGGCATTCCGGTTTCGATGATTTTTTCAAACAGGATTTCCGCGTGATTTTCGGCATCCACCAGCAGGGCATCGTCGTAAAAAGCGATATCGCAAACCCCGTATTTCCGGTGCCAGAAAACGATCTCTTCAACGATTTTTTCCGGTTTCCGTTTCTGCCGCAGGGGAGAAAGGTAACCTGAAGCGCAGTAGGCACAGGAAAACGGGCATCCCCTTGAGGTGAGCAGCGGTAAAAAGGGGATGTGGTGCTGCAGGTCCAGAATCGGGAATGGCAGGCTGTCCAGATCCTCCGGATCGATGACCGGTGATACGGAAAAACCGGTGTGTTCCGAAATGATATCGAGGATCCGATGTTCGCAGGCGCCTGTTATGACAAGATCGGCTCCGGAGATGGCTTCGGCATGGGAGGGGCAGAGGGATGCATAAATACCCCCGAGCACGATGGGAACCGATGGAAAGGCCCCGCGAAGCTCCCGAATGGTTTCCCGAACCCCGGGGTACCAATAGGTCATGAGGGAGGTGACGAGGATAAGGTCCGGAGGGGCAACGGCCTTGAGGTCCTCCCGGAACCATTCAGGAGGAATGCCATACCGTGAAAAGGTGCGGGGTATCTTCTCGAGGCCTTTAGGGTTGGGGAGTCTGGTTTTCAGATAGGCTCCCCGTCCGTTTCGATGGGCCCTGTCGGTCCGGGGAGTCCCGGGGTGAAAACGGTCCAAGCAATTGATATAGGAGACCGGTATGCCGTGGCGCCTGAGAATCGCCCCCAGTGTGAGCAGACCCAGGGGGGCGGCCCAGAAGTCGTAGGCGGCGAAATCGTGAATCCAGGGGTTTACCAGGAGGACCTGGGGCGCGTGGGTTCTTTTATCCATTTGAAATTGGCTCAAGTTGCCTGCTATTATTTGGAAAAAAGGTGTCAGGTTTCAGGTGTCAGAGGAGTCAAGTGCAGTTGCTGACACCTGAAACCTGACACCCGACACCATATTTCTATCTGTGTCCCGCCTTCTCCGGAAATAGCCCCGCAATAGCCTCCGGTGTGGCCTCACAGACGCCCCTTTCAGTTATAAAAGCGGTCACGAGCCGGGCGGGGGTGACGTCAAAGGCAGGGTTTGCGGCCGGACTGTCGGCGGGGCAGATGCACACGGAGGTCATTTTCCCGTCTTTGAGGCCCGGGACATACCGCACTTCATCCGGATCCCGCTCTTCGATCGGTATTTGTGCCAGGCCATCCGTCAATTGCCAGTCGAAGGTGCTGCCCGGAAGGGCGACATAGAAGGGAACGCCGTTGTCCCTGGCCGCCAGGGCTTTGAGATAGGTACCGATTTTATTTGCCACATCCCCCGTGTGTGTGGTCCGGTCCGTTCCGACGATGACCATGTCCACCATGCCGTGCTGCATGAGATGGCCACCGGCGTTGTCTGCTATAAGGGTGTGTGGGATGCCGGCTTTTCCCAGTTCCCAGGCGGTGAGTCGCGCCCCCTGGTTGAGGGGCCGGGTCTCGTCGACCCAGACGTGGACGTCGATTCCGCTTTTTGCGGCTGCATAAATCGGGGCGGTGGCCGTGCCATACTCGATACATGCCAGCCATCCGGCGTTGCAGTGGGTCAGGATATTGATGGCGCTCCCCCTTTTTTCCCGGGCGATGGCTTCAACCAGTTTCAGGCCATGCTCACCGATACGCCTGCAATTTTCCGTCTCTTCTTCGGTGATCCTGTCGGCTTCCCGCCGGGCCCGGTCGATCTTTTCCGAAGCGGTTCCGGTTATCCCGATTGATGCCTGCATGCGATCGACGGCCCAGGCCAGGTTTACGGCTGTGGGCCTCGCGGACCGGATATCCCGGCAGGACCGGTCCAAGGCGTCGTCGAAGACCCTTTCGTCCATGCATTTCCGGGCCGCCAGGTATACCCCATATGCCCCGGTGGCCCCGATAAGCGGCGCGCCCCGGACATACATTTCCCGAATGGCCGTGATGACCGCCTCGGGTGTGTCGAGTTCCACCACTGAAAACTCATGGGGCAGCTTTCGCTGGTCAATGATCTTTATATTGCCTGTGCCTTCCTCGAGCCAGATAGGGCGTAAATTCTTTCCATCAACATTCATCTATAATCCTTTCGGTGATTTTTCCATGTAATATGATATGAAAAAAATATTGCAAGAAGAATTATAGATCCCCCCTTTTTCCAAAGTAATGTGGTATGAAAAATATATTGTAATAAGGCCATTTTCAAAACGTTTTCTCGGCACAAGCGGGATCAAGTCTAAAGCGGATCGCCGTCCCGGGAATTGGCCAAAACGGGACGTTTTGAAATTGGCTGATAAGAATTATAAACCCTCGCAACTGTTTTCTTGACAGGATGATTTTTTTATGGTTTTCCCCCATGGGATAAAATGATCAACCGGGTAGTTTGAGTCTATATTTTTTTAAGGAGCAAGGGAATGAAATACAGATATGTCTTAAGCAAAGACAACGATACCGGCCAGTTAATTATCAAAGAACATGCCGAGCTGAGCAAGGAAATTTTTTCGATGATTTGCGAGTCGAATTACGACGTAAAACAGATTGAAGAAGCCATGGCGGAAGGGGATGAGGCAGTTGCGGCAAAGATAAGAACCCCGAGTTTTTATCCGCCCGGCAACTTTCTGGAAAGAATAGCTCAAAGCGTCACTGAGTTGATGGCCTCCGGCGAACAAAGCATGGTGGAAGTATACTGCGATGACACCGAATTTTTAGCCAAAAGTCTTGACGGATCGGAAACGTTCGAAAAGCTGGATGATGAGGAGGAGGATGCGGACGATTTCATCGATGACGATCTTCCGGACGATTTCGATGGCGCTGTCAAACCGGGTGTTTCCAAACCCCCTGTTGCTATTGACGACGATGCGGCGGACGATGGAGATGATTAACGGGTCGGGTGGGTATCGGTTGTCCGCCATTCCCTGAATTCTTATGCCTTTTTTTCTGATTCTTTTATCTGGTCCTTTTATCCGGCGCGGGCGGTGTTGATCTTCCGCGCCACTTTTTTTTAAACATACTCTGTAATGATACGAAACATTTACATTATACTGGCCACGTTTGTGCTGGGAATAACCACCGGGTGCGACCTTCAAAAAGAAGTGCTTTGCTCCGGAAAGACCATGGGAACGACCTATCACGTGAAAGTGGTGACGCCCATGTTTCACCGGACCGGATCTCTTCAGTCACAGATAGACAAACGGCTCCGGGAGATAAACCAGAGCATGTCCACATACCTGCCCGATAGTGAGATCAGCCGATTTAATGCTCTGGAGGATGACGGTGAATCACTGGCGGTTTCCGCTGATTTTTTCAATGTCATGCAGGTGGCGGAAAACCTTTATCGTATTACCGGTGGTGCACTGGATGGCACGGTGATGCCACTGGTGGATTTATGGGGGTTTGGTCCCAGCGGCTTTTCCGGAAAGGCGCCGGATCGAAAAGAGATTGAACGTTGCCTTGAATCGGTCGGATTTTCAGGGATTGAACTGAAGCAGGGCCAAATTCTTGTGAAATCCAAATCAGATATTCGTCTGGACCTTGCCGCGATTGCCAAAGGATATGGTGTGGATGCTCTGGCGGCGCTTCTTCTTGCCCGGGGCTATAAAAATTTTCTTGTGGAAGTCGGCGGGGAAGTAATGGCGGAAGGTGTTCGAAAGGACGGGAAAAAATGGCGTGTGGGGATTAACCGCCCCCAGGAAGATGCCGCCTTCAATGATGTCTATCATGTGGTGGCGCTGAGGGGAAAAGCCATGGCCACCAGCGGGGATTATCGGAATTTTTTTGAATTGGATGGCCGCCACTACTCCCATGTCATCGATCCCCGCAGTGGATACCCCGTGGCAAACGGAGTCGTAAGCGCTTCGGTTGTTGCCGATAGTTGCACCCTGGCCGATGGCCTGGCAACGGCGATGATGGTGATGGGGGCCGAGAAGGCGCTGGCTTTGGCGAACCAGATGGACAATGTTTCCTGCCTTGTTGTGGTTCGTGAGGCGGACGGGAGCTTTGCTGATTATAGATCGGATGGGTTTTTGCTTGACGATTAACCGCAAAAAATCCGCAGATTACACAGATTTTCGCAGATTTAAAAAGAAGAAACGAATATATAATTGAAACTTTCTAACCTGCCTTGATCCGGCCTCAACAGTCAGGTTTTTAAATCACGAAAAAATAATCTGTGAAAATCCGCGTAATCTGCGGATAGAAGAAAATAAAGGATTATCTAACGATGCAGCGGGTGACGAACGGGGCGGCAATGGATTGGAACTCTATAAGGTCCTCCTTGCGGCAGGCGGTGGATTTTTTTTCAATAAAATCGGGGTCGAGCACCACGCCGTTTTTAAAGGGTTGAAGCGCATACAGATCAGCGCCTTCAATGTATGTTGCGATCCGGGCGACAATACCGGCGTCCACAAAGGGGGCAAGGCAGGTGGTTCGAAACTCATGGGGGAGTCCGGAAGACAGGATGGAATCGATACAGGAAATCAGGTTTTTCGACTGATCCACCGGGGAGATATCCGGCGCATACCCATAAGGATCCGTTTTGATGTCCATAGCGACATAATCGACCAGAGCGTCTGCAAGCAGATCATCGAGATCTTCCGGACGGCTGCCGTTGGTATCAAGTTTGACAGGGTATCCCAGCGCTTTTACTTTTTCGCAGAACTTGCCAAGGCGCTTATGAAGGGTGGGCTCGCCGCCAGTTATGACCACGCCTTCCAGAAGTCCCTGCCGGCTTTTCAGGAAATCGATAACGGTCTCTTCCGCCATGGGTGAAAAAAGGTCCGTCCGGTTGTTTGCAAGGTCCGGATTGTGGCAATAGGGACAGGTGAAATTGCATCCCGGAGTAAAAAGAACACAGCTTACTTTTCCAGGAAAGTCAATAAGAGAGGTTTTTTGAATGCCGCCGAAGATCATGATAACTCCACTGCCGGCACGCTATTGACGGGTTTCGGGTTTCCGCTTAGAGCGGCAAAGATAGAATAACTTCAACACAGTGATTTCCGGTCACGCTCTTGATATGCCCTGAAAGCCTCAAGCAGGTTGTCATGTTCGTATTCGGCGGCAACCGGTTGTATCGGGTATTTTATATAGCGGCGCTCATCAGTCCCTTTATAACATTTTCTGCAGTAAGGGATGTCACCCACCAGATAGTAACCCCTGAATCTGTTTATGGGCCGGTTACAGGCGGCACAATTCATTTCTCAGTACTCCGGAGAACTGGTCATTGGTTATTGGACATTAGTCATCGGCCACTGGTTATTGGGCTGCGGCAGAGGCCGCCTGATCATCGGTGGTTTTGTCTTTCACGGGCAGTTGAATAGGTTTCCCGCAATCGCTGCATTGTACCTCGGGGACTTCTTCGGAACCAGGGACACGAAACACCTTACGGAGCTTGAATTCCGATCGTTTCCCGTCGTTCCATTGCTGGACCGGCCGGAGATAACCGACAACTCTGGAATAGACTTCGGTGTTCTGTTTACAGGTCGGGCATATTTCCTGCTCGCCTTCAAGATACCCGTGGGATGCACAGATGCTGAAGGTCGGACTCAGGGTGAAGTACGGCAGCTTGAAATTGGTGGCTGTTTTTCGCACCAGCCCCTTGACGGCTTCGATATCCTGAACCTGCTCGCCCAGAAACATATGGAGCACCGTGCCGCCGGTGTATTTTGACTGGAGGTCGTCCTGCAGCATAAGGGCTTCAAACACATCGTCCGTATAGTTTACCGGCAGTTGCGTGGAATTCGTATAGTACGGCGTGGCACCCATCTGGAACTCTTTTTCGTTGGAGCAGACGATATCGGAATATTTCCGTTTGTCCAGCATGCAGAGCCGGTAAGAGGTCCCCTCGGCCGGCGTTGCTTCCAGATTGAATATGTCGCCGTGGATCTCTTGTACTTCCGCCAGTTGATCTCTGAGATACTCCATTACTTCCAGCGCGAACTCTTTGCCCGTTTCGCTGGCGATGTCTTTTCCCAGGAAATTGAGGCATGCTTCGTTCATGCCGAGTATGCCCACCGTCGAAAAATGGTTTTTCCAATATAGACCACTCCCGTCCTTGATATCCTTCAGGTAGTGTTTCGAGTATGGGTAAAGGTTTCTATCCGTGAATTTTTCCAGGATCTTTCGTTTGATGACAAGACTCTCCACGGCCATATCGACTTTTTCCCTCAGGGATTCGAAAAAAGCTTCCTTGGTTTCGGACAGGTAACCGATTCGCGGCAGGTTGATGGTTACCACACCGATGGAGCCGGTGAGGGGATTGGCGCCGAAAAGACCGCCGCCGCGTTTCAAAAGCTCCCGGTTGTCGAGCCTGAGACGGCAGCACATGGACCGGGCGTCTTCGGGCGACATATCGGAGTTGATGAAGTTTGAAAAGTACGGGATGCCGTACTTCCCGGTCATTTTCCAGATAAGGTCCAGATTCGGGTTGTCCCAGTCGAAATCAGCGGTGATGTTGTAAGTGGGGATCGGAAAGGTAAACACCCGTCCTTTGGCATCACCTTCCATCATTACCTCGGCAAAGGCTTTGTTGATGAGATCCATCTCCGGCTGGTAGTCCGCATAGGTGGTTTCCTGCTCCACGCCGCCGATTATTACCGGATGGTCCTTAAGAATGGACGGCACGCACAGATCCATGGTGATATTGGTGAAGGGGGTCTGGAAACCGACCCGGGTGGGAATGTTGATGTTGAAAACGAATTCCTGAAGCGCCTGCTTTACCTTCGAATAGTTGAGATCGTCGAACTTTACGAAGGGGGCAAGGAGCGTGTCGAAGTTTGAAAGTGCCTGTGCTCCCGCTGCTTCCCCCTGGAGGGTATAGAAGAAGTTGACGATCTGGCCCAATGCGGAGCGAAGATGCTTGGGGGGTGCGGACTCCACTTTGCCTGAAACGCCTTTGAAGCCCTGCTTCAGAAGATCTTTCAGATCCCATCCCACACAGTATACCGAGAGCAGGCTCAAATCATGGATATGGATGTCGCCGCTCTTGTGGGCTCTCCGTATTTCCGGCGGGTAGATTCTGTTGAGCCAGTATTCAGCGGTAATATCCGAAGAGATATAGTTGTTAAGCCCCTGGAGAGAATAGCACATGTTGCTGTTCTCCTTGATTTTCCAGTCGAGCTTTTGAATGTAGTTTTCAACCAGATCCACATTGATGGCGGTGGTCATGTTGCGGAGCTGGGTGTGCTGTTCGCGGTACAGGATATAGGCCTTGGCCGTCTTGTAGTAGGGTGAATCCAGAAGTACCCGTTCGACGATGTCCTGCACCTGTTCGACCTCGGGTACGGGGCCGAGCCTGAGATCGTGAATCAGCGTCAGCAGGCGCAGGGTCAGTTTCCGGGCTTCCCGTTCGGTAAACTCACCGGTAGCCCTTCCGGCTTTTATGATTGCAGTGGTGATTTTTGAAGAATCAAACTCAACAATCCGTCCGTCTCGTTTCTTAATCTTTTCAATCACTGAAAGCACCTCGACGATTTATCCCTGAAGGTTAAAAAGATTGTTTCCAATGTGTCCGCCAAAATAAAAGGTGAAAAAGAGGAATATTTAATTTTTGTTAGGAGTTGATGTTTCCCGTAAGTGAGGTCTTTTTATCCAAGATGTTGTTGTGTGTCAATAGAAAAAATCAACATGTTGCGGTTTTTTGTGTAACCCCAGTTTCGAAAAATGTGAATTTTTGAAAAAAAACAGGTGCCTGCGGAAGCGATGAAAAAAAAGCGCGCGGCTTGATTTTTTTTATGGTTCTCATGTAGGGTATCGGGAGAAAGGAGAGGGAGTGTTACCAAATTCCGTCCAGAGCCCACTTTCATGTAGGGTATCAGGAGAAAGGAGAGGGGATGTTACCAAATTCCGTTCAGAGCCCACTTTTCAGAAAGGCCATTTTACCATGGTACGACACGGATGCCGCCTGTATCCTGACAGGGGTGTTCATGCTGATTGTCTTTGCCTTCTCCTTTACGGGCATTGCGGTTGCGTTTGAAACGCCGGAAAGTTGCAGGCATGTATGGGTGCCCTGCGCCCTGCTTGTCCTGAGCGCCGGGGTGATTACTTCCGTGGTATTCCGCCTGTCACGCCGCCATACGCACTAATTCATGCTCATATATCTTCTGAAAGAGATATCCCGGTAGCTGTCACTCTGGATGTATTTCATGAACGCCAGAAACATCTCCCGGCTCAGGTAACCCGGCAGTGCCTGGATTTTTTCACCGCTCTCATCCACAAACCAGGTGGTGGGCAATCCGTTGACGCGAAACTCTTTGGACAACTGTTTTTCAATATCGGAATTGAGCTTGATGGGGATGAAATTTTCGTTCATATACGTGGCTACTTCGCCATCCGAGAAGGTTTCCCGGTCCATTTTTTTGCAGTAAGTGCACCAATCCGCATAAAAACTGATCAGGACTTTTTTCCCCTCTTTCTTTCCCGTAGCCATGCCGTCATCATAACCGTACCAGTTGATGCCGTTGCTTTCCGATGCCGGCTTCGCCGATGTTTCAACGCTTTCCCGGGAGTCGGTCCCGGATCCGCACATGGGGGTTGCAATCCAGAGAAGCAATGCGAGGGCGAAGAAGGAGGTGATCTTAAATTTCATTTGGTCGTACTCCTTAGGGTTAACTGACAATGAAAAACAGTTTGTTGGTAATGAGCAGAATGCCGACGGCGGCCAGGATGACGCCTGCCCCGATATTGACGTATTTCAGTACTCGATTGGCCTTTTTAATAAAGGTGAGGATAAACCCTATGAAAAGAGACAGTACCAGAAATGGAATGCCCAGGCCGGCGGAATATAAGCCCAGCAGGGCGACCCCTTCCATTACGGTCTCCTTGCTGCTTGCAATGATGAGGATAGAACCGAGCAGGGGGCCGATACAGGGGCTCCAGCCGGCCCCGAACGCCATCCCGACAACAAAAGTACCGAAAAAGTGAAGCGGTTTTTTTTGGACATGAACCCGCTTTTCGAAATCGAGCCATCGGAATCTGAAAAGGCCGGTCAGGTGGATACCGAGCAGAAGAATGATAATGCCCCCGATAATCCGGATCTGATCCGAAAACCTTGAAAAAAAGCCGCCCAGATAAGATGCCGAAGCACCCATGGCGATAAAGACCGTGGAGAACCCCAGTACATAGACAAGGGTCAGAAAAAAAACTCTCCAGCGGGTTTCCCTATCCGGTGCCTGGGTCAACTTATCCAGGGAAAATCCGGTTATAAAGGTAAAATAAGCCGGTATCAGCGGCAGGACGCACGGAGAGAAAAAGGACAACAAGCCCGCGATCAGCGCTGCCGAATATGAAACACTGTCCTGGAACATAGTTGGTTATCCTTTTTATACCGATAATTTTTTCGCCGCACGTCACTGTCGACTAAGATAAGCAGGACGTTGGATAAGTCAAGGAAGGCCTGCTTGACTACCGGCTCAGCTCCCTGGAGCGTTTCGCGGCGGCCGTTAGCGCATCGATAATGACCTGCCGGACATTGTTTTTATCAAACACCTTGAATGCCGCTTCCGTTGTGCCGCCCGGTGAGGTGACTTTCCGCCGCAGCTCTTCGGGCGGCTCGTTTCCGGCTTCCATCATGGCGACGGCGCCCTTCAGTGTGCCGATCGTCAGATCCCGGGCGTTTTCGGGCGTCAGGCCGAGCGTGATGCCGGCTTCTATCATCGATTCGGCCAGGAAAAAAGCATATGCCGGGCCCGAACCGGAAAGTGCCGTTACCGCATCCAGGTCGGACTCTTCAAAGAGGACCACCGATCCCATGGCGGCAAGGATGCGTTGGGCGGATTGAACGTCTTCGGGCAAGGCATACCGGTTGGCGCTCAGGCCTGAAACACCTTTCAGAACCAGTGCCGGGGTGTTGGGCATGACGCGGATGATGGGGAGCCGCTTTTTCCCTTCTTTCGAAAGCGCGGCGTACAGGCAGGCCTCGATCTTTTCGATCCGAATCCCCGCGGCAATGGAGATGACCAGTTTTTTCGCGTCCGGACCGCTCTCATTTTCAGGTGAGATTCCGGACAGAATATCGTTCATCTGCTGGGGTTTTACGGCCAGGATGATAATGTCGGATTGGCGGAACAGGGCCGAATTGTCGGTGGTCGTTTGAATATCGTAGGTTGTTTCCATGAACTTAAGCCGTTCATTGTTGATATCGCTGACCTGGACCTCAGAGGGGGCAAAAAGCTTCGATGCGAGCATTGCGCCGACAAATGCCTCACCCATGTTTCCGGCGCCGATGATTCCGATTGATCCATGCATATGCTTTTTTCCTTTCAGCAGGTTTGTTTGCATGTTAAGCTGCTTTTTTCCGGCAACAGTATCGTCGGGGGGTGTTCTCTGTCAATGGATTTGCACGAAAATTCTTGACTTCTGAGCAATAATATATTTAATTTACATAACATAATTTGGTTACCCTTCCCGAGAAACCGGAGGGGATTGCTGAGAGAGGTTCCCATACTCATGTTTGTTTTTGGTAATTTGCTGCTTGGATTGGCCGAAGTGATTAACTTTGTCCTTGTTCTGTTCATGTGGGTTGTCATTGCACGGGCGGTTTTATCGTGGGTAAGTCCCGATCCGTATAATCCGATTGTACGGGTCATTTACAATGTAACGGAACCCGTATTGGCCCGGATCCGGGCATTGATCCCCATGAATTTTGGCGGGATCGATCTGTCTCCCATCGTTGTAATCCTTGGTGTCACATTTTTACGTATTTTTCTGGTCGAGAGCCTGGTGGGGATCGCCCAACGGCTGCATTAGCCGGGAAACAGGAGGAAAGAACATGAAAATGACGCCGATTGATATTCAGCAACACCAGTTTCGTGTTAAATTCAGAGGGTTTGATGTTCAGGAAGTCGATACTTACCTTGACCAGATGGCCGATGCCTTCGGCGCCCTTTTAGATGAGCAGGAGCGGCGAAAGGATGAGATAGAGAAATTGAGGGCCGAACTCCAGGTGCTCAAGGACAGAGAAGAGACCTTCAAGCGGGTAATGCTGGCTTCACAGAAAACAATTGAAACCATGAAGGAAAATGCCCGTAAGACGGCTGAAGTGACCATTGCCGAAGCGGAAGTCAAAGCGGAAAAGATTCTGAACAAAGCCCATACCCGGCTGGCGCAGCTTCACGCCGACCTGGCCGAATTGAAACGGCAGCGGATGCAGATAGATATTCAGATACGTTCGGTATTGGATGCCCATGCCCGCTTGCTGGATATGGGACAGGAAGAGGCAAAGGCTATTGAAGAGGAAGAGTCTAAGCTAATGTTTTTACAGAAGTAGAGAGCCAATTACAAAACGCCCCATTTCGGCCGATCTCTATAAACAACGGATTGAAACGACCTTTCAGGCTCGTCCCAATCCTTGGAGTTGGGCGAAAATTTCAATCCTCGGAATATGTATAATATGCCGAGAATCCCGATGAAATCGGGAGGGTTGAAATTTCCGCTCCGCTCCCGATCAAAGTCCGGGATTTCGCTATCGCTCAACTTGCGTCTGACCGAACTGTCGAAGATCCCGCCGTTGTTGGCGGGAAAACGTTTTGAAATCGGCTTTAAATCAGGCTTATAATTTTTCTGGAGTGATTTATGGCGAAACTCGATGCGTTTTTTAAATTGATGAACGAGCAGGGTGCCTCCGACCTTCATCTGGCCGCGGGTCTGCCCCCTTCCCTTCGGCTTCGGGGGGAGATCGAGCGGGTTAAATACAAAGTTCTTGAAAACGATGAACTGACGGGGCCATGCTCTATGAAATTGCGCCCGAAGAAAAAGTGAAACACTTTGAAGAGACCGGGGATGTCGATTTCGGGTATGAAATACCCGGTCTGGCCCGATACAGGGCCAATTTTTTCATGCAGAAAAACGGAGTGGGGGCCGTCTTCCGGGAAATCCCCAGCAAGATCATGACCGCCGAACAGCTCGGCCTGCCGCCGGTCATTCCCAAACTGGCGAGTCTGCCCCGGGGGCTTGTTCTTGTGACGGGTCCCACCGGCAGTGGTAAATCCACCACCCTGGCGGCCATTATCGATGTGGCCAACCGGGAACGCAAGGACCATATCATCACGGTGGAGGACCCCATCGAGTTTGTTCACCAGAGCCAGGGGTGTATCGTCAACCACCGGGAAGCAGGCCTTCATACCAGGGATTTCAGCTCCGCCCTACGTGGCGCCTTGCGTGAGGACCCGGATATTATCCTTGTGGGGGAGCTTCGGGATCTCGAAACCATCTCTCTTGCTATCGAAGCCGCTTCCACGGGTCATCTGGTGTTCGGCACCCTGCATACCTCCAGTGCGCCCAAGACCGTTGACCGTATCATCGAAGTGTTTCCGTCGACCGAGCAGGCCCAGATCCGCTCCACGCTGTCCGACAGCCTCAGGGCCGTAGTGGCGCAGACACTTTTCAAGCGGATAGACAAGGTCGGTCGCGTGGCGGCACTGGAAATCCTTATCGCTACCCCGGCGGTCCGAAACCTTATTCGGGAAGGCAAATCCCATCAGATTCCATCCATGATTCAAACCGGAAAAAAATACGGCATGCAGCTTCTCGACGACGCCATCATGGACCTGTACCAAAAGGGAACGATTGGTCCGGATGATGCCTATTCCAAAGCCAACGACAAAGCACGATTCAAGCCGTTCATCAAAGCGGCGCCGGCGGATTTTACCGAAGCGTAATCAAGCGCGGTGGAAAATTGGGAAGAGAGGTTTTATAAGCTGTTTTAAAACCTTATTGGTCCTTAGGGACGGTTTTAAAACGGATTCCGGAGGTAACTGCGAATGAAAAAACAGGAAGTCGATCATATTTTAACCCGGATGCTCGATGCCCACAGCAATGTGTCCGACCTGAATTTAACCGTGGGGAAGCCGCTTCAGGTGGAAAGCTCCGGTCAACTGGTTCCCGTGGATGTGGAACCGAAAATCAAGGAGTTGACCCCATACCAGACCGAAACCATCGCCATGAACCTGATCAACCAGGACCATCGCCTCACCGAAAGACTTCTTACGGATGGGTTCCTGCGACTTGTCCTATCACCTTGCCGGCAAGGCACGTTTTCGTGTGAACGTATTTGCCCAGTCCAACAATTATTCCATCGTTCTGAGGAAACTTGAAACCAAGATTCCCACCGTCAAGGAGATGGAGCTTCCCGAATCTTTTTTTAGAGTTGCCAAGGAGCTTAACGGCATCGTTATTGTCACCGGCGCCACCGGGTCCGGTAAATCGACCTCCTTAGCCGCGATCCTGAACGAGATCAACGAAGAGAAATCCGTACATGTGGTAACACTGGAGGATCCCATCGAGTACCAGCATCCCCATAAAAAGTCGACGTTTAACCAGCGGGAGCTCGGCGGTGATTTCGATACGTTTGCCAAACGGGCTTCGTGCCGCACTCCGGCAGGCGCCCAAAGTTATTCTGGTGGGCGAAATGCGTGACCGGGAAACCGTTGAGATCGGTCTCACCGCGGCGGAAACCGGCCATCTGGTTATGACCACCCTCCATACGGTGGATGCCGGCCAGACCATCAACCGAATTCTCGGCATGTTCAGCAGCGAAGAGGAAAATCAGATCCGGATACGTCTGGCCGATACCCTTCGCTGGATCGTCTGCCAGCGACTTCTTCCCAAAGTGGGGGGAGGGCGCGTTGCGGCCTTTGAGGTGCTGAGTACCGGACTCCGGGTGAAAGATGCCATTCTGCACGGCGAGTCCGAAGGCAAAACCTATTATGAAATTATGCAGGCGGGCAGGGCTTTCGGCATGACCACTTTTGACGATTACATCGTGGGGCTGTACGAAAAAGGGCTGATAACCCAGGAAACCGCCATGTCTTATTCATCCCGCCGGGGTATTGTGGGACGGGGCATCGATTCGGTGAAAAGTGCGCGTGGAGAGGCGACGACCGACATCGATGGCCTGGAGATTGATAAAAGCTACGAGAAGGCGCGAAATAAGAAGTGAGAAATTGATGCCGACACGCTTAATAAAAACAGGAGGGTTTCGACACCATCATGCAAGTCACCTGTGATCAATGCCAGAGCAAATTCAATATACCCGATGAGAAAATCCCGGAGGGGAAGGTTTCTTCACTGCGCTGTCCCAAGTGCAAGAACACAATAACCATCTCCGCCCAGAAATCAGAACCCGCCGCGACGCCCGAGCCGGTCCAGAAGTCGCAGCCTGCCCGGGAGCCCGAACCCGCAGTATCCCAGGATGCGTTGGACGATTACAATGTGGATGAGAGGCCCTTCGATTTCATTGAGGAAGAAGAGAAAACGGCGCTTCTCTGTGAATCGGATGCCGTTATTCGGGAACCGATCCTGTCAGTGCTGGAAATGCTGGAGTATCATGTTACCATCTGTGACTCACTTCACGGGACGCAATGAAAAATATGCGTTACCACATATATGACCTTGTTGTGGTTAACGAAAATTTCGATACCCAGAACCCGGATGTAAACGGCATACTGATATATCTCGAGCGGCTCAATATGGCTGACCGAAGAAACATGTATGTGCTCCTGCTCAGTTCGCGATACCGCACCATGGACCATTTAATGGCCTTCAACAGGAGCGTGAATCTCATTATGAATCTTCAGAACATTGGTGATTTCGAGAAAGTCCTCAAGCACGGCCTGGCGGAACACGATCTGATCTATCGGGTTTTCAGGGAGACGCTTAGAAGCTTGGGCGGGTTTAAAAGCTTGAACGTCCAACATCGAACATCGAACGTCCAACGTTGAATGCGGATGGCAAGAATCATATAGGACTTCTCGCCTCCGTTTGGGATGTAAAGTACGGATAGACACCACTTACATCTCCAGGCTCAAAATTCTAAGCCCCTCCAGCGTCAGGCTCGGTTCCACGGTTTCGATGGTTTCGGATACATCTTTCATGAGAGGGGCCAATCCGCCGGTTGCGATTACTTTCTCAGCGGACGGCATCTCTTTTTTGATCCGTCCGACGATGCCGTCCACCATCCCGGCATATCCCAGAATGATTCCGGATTGAATACTTTCGCTGGTGTTTTTTCCGATCACCGTCCGGGGCGGTTTGAAAATTTCCACCCGGGGAAGTTTGGAGGCATGGCTGTAAAGCGCCTCGGCCGCGATCATGATGCCCGGACTGATGGCGCCCCCCAGGTACTTCCCCTTTTCCGAAACCACGTCGAAGGTGGTAGCCGTTCCAAAATCGATGATGATCAACCCGGTTTGATATTTACGAAAAGCGGCCACGGCGTTGACGATCCGGTCGGCGCCGATCTCCGCCGAGCTGCTGTAGTCAATGGCCATGCTCTTTACGGTATCCGCCGATATCCCAGAGGGGGGGATGCTTCAGGTATTTTTGGCAGAACGCATTCAAGATTGTGACCATGGGCGGTACGACGCAGGAGATCACTGTTTTCTCGATCTGCTGGGGGCTGACGCCGCTGCCCGCGAAAAGGCTCGTGGCAAGGACACCGAATTCATCTTCCGTGGTGTTTGGTTCGGTTCGGATGCGCCAGTCCTTTATCAGCCGGGTGCCGTTGTATATCCCCAATACGATATTGGTATTTCCCACGTCGATTACAAACAGCATGCTGTTTTCCTCCCTGTTCCAGTTACGGATCTATGGTTACCGTAAAAACTTCAGGCTTCGCCCCAACATAAGTAATACCGACAGGCAGGGTTATCTGTGGGCGGCGGGCATAGACGCCCGGGGGCGAGTCCCGTCAAATCGATATACGCTTTGATGTCATCTGTTTCGGAAAGGTCTTTTTTGCCAGTGCCTTTTCAGAACCCCGGACGTCGATATCGATCATCGGCGGGGCGATTTTTACCTGAAACGCCGTATTCCGGCTTTCCACGGGGATGTCGGCAAACCGCCGAATAATGATATTCTCTTCCATATTTACCTGGACAAGCACCAGTGGATTGGCGGACCCGGCGGCGCTGGTGACGCCTTCGGGCAGGTCCAGAGTGATCTCTTTTTTAAAGGATTCGGACACATCTTTTAAGCTTATGGGCTGGGTCGCCAATTGATCGATTTGTTCAAGGACTTTTTCCGGTCCGCTTATCCTCAGGGTGGATGGTGTGGCAAGGGTCAGGGAAATCTTGTACCCCGGCGCCGGACTGTCGGTCAGCGCTATATTTACCGGAACGGTTTTTGTCTGTTTCCGTTCTATGCGCAGTGTGATGGATGTCGGGTTGATACGAACGATTGAAATCCCCTTCGGCATCGGCAGGTTGAATTCCGTCACGGTCAAGGTCACCAGGCTGGCTTCCACATCGGCAAGATCGATCAGACAGAAGCGTTTTTCCGCCTGAAGCGTTTTCAAGGCTGTCTCCCGTCCCCGAACCGTCACTTCCACCTCCTTCAGGGGGTGTCCAACGATGATCAGATCGGCCGGCAGGTTCTCGAGTTTTATCGGGATGGACAAATCGGATTCCACAGGGGACGAACGAAGCCAGAACAGCAGGCCACACGCGATGATCAGTCCTTCAAACAAGCAGAAGGAATAGGGAGCGTCGTTTAGTCAAGGTTTATTCCAGGTTGCATTTTTAATAGCGTCAGTAATTCGCGTGGTAATTTTAGTGCTTGCCACATCGTGCACGCGGACGATATGTGCGCCGTTCAAAACCGCCGCGGCGACGGATACCTGGGTGGCACTCTCCACTACGGGAAGGTCCGGTGAAAGATCCGTCTGACTTTCGTCCGCCAGAAGTTTGCGGAGAAACGTTTTTTTGGATGACGCCCACCAAAATGGGGCAATCGAGACTCCGGAACTCCTCGAGTCCGTTGATGAGCTGCAGATTGTGCTCGATTGTTTTACCGAAACCGATGCCCGGATCGACGATTATCCTGGATCGGTCCACGCCGCTGTCAACCGCATGGGAAACGGCATGGGCCAGAAATGCCTGGACCTCTTCCATGAGATTTTCATAGGTTGGCGCCATCTGCATGGTTTTAGGGGTTTCTTTCATGTGCATCAGGATAACGGGCACACCGGTTTCGGCCGCCAGACCGGCCATGCGGTTATCCATTCGAAGGGCGGAGATGTCATTGATGATGATGCCCCGGAGTTGATCGCCTCCCGGGCGACATCGGCCTTGTTGGTATCGATGGAGATGGGGATATCCGTTTTTTCAGCCAGTTCCGAAATGATCGGCGCCACCCTTCTGATTTCTTCCTCGGCGGGGACGGGATCGGAAAAGGGCCGTGTGGACTCTCCCCCGATATCCAATATGTCCGCCCCGTCGGAAATGAGTTTCATGCCCTGGGCGACCGCCTTATCCGGTGAAAAAAACCGTCCGCCGTCGGAAAAAGAGTCCGGTGTGACGTTCAAGACCCCCATGATGAGGGTACGGGGTCCGAATGAGAGGCGGTGGCTGCCCCAGGTCATGTCATATGAGGGGATGGTGCGTGTCACGGTCTGGTTCTCCCGGTCCCTATTCTATGAAGAGGCGCCTTGTTTGCGCGAAGCATCGTCACTGGTTCTCTTCGGCAAGATCTTAAGAAGCACTCTCTTCTTTTCCCGGTGCGCTGTCATCAGAGTATCCGGGAAGCTTGAAATCCGGCCGTTTCTCGCGGATGAGTTCATCGAGTTCTTTACCCGAAACGGTCTCTTTTTCGAGCAGGAGTTCGGACAGGCTGTGCAGGACGTCGATGTGCTCATTTAACAGATTCTTGGCGCCGGCATAGGCTTGATCGATAAGCCGGTTGACCTCTTTGTCGATTTTATTGGCGGTTGCCTCCGAGTAGTCCCTGTGCTGGGAGATTTCCCGGCCCAGGAATATCTGCTCTTCCCCCTGATCGTAGGAGAGGGGACCGAGGGCGTCGCTCATACCCCAGGTGCGGACCATCCGCTGGGCAAGGGAGGTTGCCTGTTTGATATCGTTGGATGCACCGGTGCTGATACGATTGAAGACGATTTCCTCGGCGGCGCGTCCACCGAAAGCGATGGCCAGTTCACTTTCGAGCTGGTCCTTGTATTTGAAATCCCTCTCCTCGGGGAGAAACCAGGTGACGCCGGCGGCGCGTCCCCGGGGGATGATGGTGATCTTGTTGACCGCATCGGTGTTCGGCAGAAAGCGGGCCACCAGGGCGTGTCCGGCTTCATGATATGCGGTGGTTTTGCGGTCTTCTTCCCTGACGACTTTCGACTTGCGCTCCAGCCCCATGTACACCTTGTCCTTGGCGTCTTCGAAGTCCGCCATGTCGACTTTTTCCTTGTTTCGCTTGGCGCCTAGAAGCGCCGCTTCGTTGACAAGGTTTTCCAGATCGGCGCCGGAGAAGCCCGGTGTCCCTTTTGCAAGAATTATCGCCTCCACATCAGGAGCGATCGGGGATTTTTTCATGTGCACTTTGAGGATTTTTTCCCGCCTTTGATATCCGGAAGAGAGACCACCACCTGTCGATCAAACCGCCCGGGACGCAGAAGCGCCGGATCCAGGACATCCGGCCGGTTGGTGGCCGAAATCAGGATAACCCCTTCGTTGGACTCAAATCCGTCCATCTCAACCAGTAGCTGGTTCAGGGTCTGTTCCCGCTCGTCGTGCCCGCCGCCCAGACCGGCGCCGCGATGGCGGCCCACGGCGTCGATTTCGTCGATAAAAATAATACAGGGCGCGTTTTTCTTTCCCTGAACAAAGAGGTCCCGTACCCGGGAAGCACCGACCCCCACAAACATTTCAACGAAGTCGGAACCGCTGATGCTGAAAAATGGAACGCCTGCTTCACCGGCGATGGCGCGGGCGAGCAGTGTTTTGCCGGTGCCCGGGGGGCCGTTCAGCAGAACCCCTTTGGGAATTCTTCCGCCAAGCCGCGTGAATTTCTTGGGATCCTTCAGGAATTCGACAATTTCCTCGAGTTCCTCTTTTGCCTCGTCTATACCGGCCACATCTTCAAAGGTCACTTTTGCCAGTTGATCGCCCATGAGCCGGCGCGGCTCTTGCCGAAACTCATGGCCTTGCCGCCGCCGGACTGCATCTGCCGCATGAAAAAAATCCACACACCGATCAGGATAATCATGGGAAACCATGAGACGAGGATGGTCACGTACCAGGGAGTCTGGGCGGGCGGTTCCGCCTGGATGTCGACGCCCTTCCGCCTAAGCGTCGGGATAAGATCGGCATCCTGGGGCGTATAGACCATGAAACGACGGCCCGAGGTATCCGTTGCATGCAGTTCCTGGTCCTGGACGACGACCTGGCGGACCTTGTTGTCTTCGACCATGTTCAGAAATTCGGTGTAGGATACGCTGCTGTCGGCCAGGTGCTGCTGGTTGAAGAAATTCCAGAGCATGATCATCATGAGGGTTATGACTATCCAGAGGGCGACTTGTTTATAAAAAGGATTCAAAGGTAACTACCTCCTCCTGGGTTGTTGAATCTTTGGGGCGATATTTCGTGCCGGTATTCGTACTCCGTTTAAGCCATAGTAATCATTATTGGCCTTTAGGCAAGGCTTTAACGCTCATGATAACTATTCAGCCCTCAAGCAAGCCTGAATTCAACCCTGAGCACTTTCCGGGTTGTCGGAGTGATTTTTGCCGAATCGTCCATCCGGTAGCCCATAAGCCAGACAATCTTTCCTCTGCTTATAAGCACCGGGCACCGACTTCTTTGGGATGCCGGTATTTTATGGTCGATAAAAAACTTTTTCACCTTTTGCGTGCCGGCCATACCCAGGGGTGTAAACCGGTCTCCCGGTTTAATGCTCCGTATGGTCAACGGAAAAGATACCGTTCCCATATCAAAAAATGCTATCCGATGTCCAGTGCTACGGAAGTCGGCAGGCATATCGGTCGGCAATATCTCGGCCTGGACCTCCATGGTCAATTCCGGGATAGAGGTAGAACCGGGGGCCGGGAGAACATATTCGAAATATTCCGGCTTGTCCCGGTGGATTTGCGTGCGGAGTTCCCTGAGCGGGCGGGGGGCTTTTTGGAACATAAGACGGTTGTCCGCCGCCTCCACTCGAATGCGGTCCGGCAGATCCAGGCGGGCGGGTGAGGCCGGCTGCCCGGCCAGCACCATAACGGCATCGATATGCCTGAAGCTGATGCGTCGAAGGTTGCCCTTGACCTTTCGGATGGCCTGCCGGATGATCCGCCGTTGCAGTGCCGGGTGGGCCGAGCGCACTTCAGGCACGGAAAGAACGATGCGGCCGGCGGTTTCGCTTAAAATGGCGGCCTCGAAAACCGGTGTCGAAAGGCTTTCCGCCCACTCTTCTTCTGATCGAAGGATAGCGGCCAGTCGATTTAATGTATCGACCACGTTCGGGTTATACTGGCGCCGGAGCAAGGGCAGCAATTCGCGGCGGATGCGGTTTCTTCGATGGCGCAGGTCGGTGTTGCTTTTATCCGTGACGCTGGGGATGCTGTTCTCGTCGAGATACTCCTCTATATCCTCTCGCCTGATACCGATGAGCGGGCGGATCAACCGTATCCTTCCTTCGGGCCCGTCATCCATTTCAAAGCGCCGGCTTGGCGGCATACCGGTAAGACCCAGGGGGCCGCTGCCGCGAAGAAGGTTCATGAGCACCAGCTCCCCGTTGTCATCCGCATGATGTCCCAGAGCGATAACGCTGTATCCCCGGGCTGTTGCAACCCGTCCCAGAAACCGGTAACGGACTTCCCGGGCCGCTTCCTCAACCGATAATCCATGGGATTTGCGGTAAGCCGTAACATCCGCTTTCTCCGAATAATAAGGCAGATCCATGGCGGACGCCTCCCGGCGGACAAACGCTTCGTCCGATTCCGCCGCGCCCGGTCGAAGTCCGTGGTTCAGGTGGGCAACCCCGAGACGCCATCCGCGACCGGGGGCGAGTGTTCGAAGGAGATGCAAAAGCGCTATGGAGTCGGGACCGCCGGAGACGCCGACAAGTACTGCTTCATCTCCATCAATCATTTTATGACGCGTAATGACCGACGAGACCTTATTTATAAGGGAGTGCATACTTGCTAATTAATTGAGGCAGTGAAGCGAGTCAACATTAAACCTTGAATTGAAGTGCGCTTTGCACTATTTTACCTTGAATTGAAGTTAGCTTTGAACTATAAGGGTGCCCGGGTTGTATTGCCCCTTCGAACATCCGGATGAGCCGGGGAGGCCATTCAAACCGGTCGCCGCGCAACAGGCGGTCGCGAACCTCGTCAGGTCCGGAAGGAAGCAGCGATAAGTGATGCAGGCTGTGTCGCGGATCGATCCCGGTCAGCGGTGGTTTCCCCGGTTCATCCGGATGCTCGAAAGGGGTATTGCTCATATCCCAAGCAGTCCACGTATCTTCTTACCTGAACCTTGCCCGCTCTTCATGACATCGATTCAAACAGTCCTCGTATTTTCTTGTCCGAACCTTGTCGGCTATCCTTGACATCGATTCAAACAGTCTTATTTTTGTGTTCAACGCGAGTAATGTGCTGAATGAGGGCACTTCATTGAACCAGTTTCAAAAATAATATTAAACGTTGAATTGACCGGGGAAGCATCTGGGAATGAGTGACAAAGAGAAAATAAAAAAATACGAGGAAGTGGAGATGGCGGATTCGCGGGGTCAGGATTCCATGGAGAATGAACAGGCCAAGGTTGAAATAGATGCGGATTCGGTTGAATCGCTTCAAAAAAAGCTGGAGGATGCGCTATCCGAGTCTCAACAGCACTATGACCGGTTGCTTCGAGTATCCGCCGAGTTTGATAATTTCAAGAAGCGTTCGACCCGGGATGCGGATGAATTCCGGAAATATGCCAACGAGGCGTTGCTGAAAGATCTGCTGCATGTTGTGGACAACCTGGAGCGGGCGATTGCCTCATCCGCCGAAAGCAGCGATTCAAATGCCTGTGTCGTTGAAGGTGTTCAAATGACGCTGGATGAAATCTTGAAGATTTTTACCAAATTCGGCGTCAAACCGATCGAGGCGGCCGGGAAGCCTTTTGACCCGGCGTTTCATCAGGCGATTATGCAGCAGGAGACCGATGAACACCCGGACAACACCATTATAAGCGAAATGCAAAAAGGATATCTTCTGCGTGACAGGCTGCTTCGCCCCGCAATGGTTGTGGTGGCCAAAGCGGTTTCGCCGGCGGATGAAAAACCATCAGAAAATAATATAGAAAATGATGAATAAAATAAATCTCTGGGAAAGGTGACAAGGAGGAACATAACATGGGTAAGATAATCGGGATCGACCTTGGAACGACGAATTCATGTGTTGCAATTATGGAAGGCGGAGATCCGACCGTTATTACGAATCCGGAAGGGGGAAGGACCACGCCGTCTATGGTGGCTATCTCCGGCAGCGATGAGCGGCTTGTGGGACAGATTGCCAAGCGCCAGGCAGTTACCAACCCTGAAAATACGGTTTTTGGTGTGAAACGTCTTATCGGGCGAAAATTCAGCAGCGAGCCGGTCCAGCGGGACAAAAAGGTGCTTCCCTTTAAAATCGAGGAGGCATCAAACGGTGATGTCCGTATCCGCATGAAGGATAAAACATACAGCCCCGCGGAGATTTCGTCCTTTATCCTGGCTCATATCAAGAAGTTTGCGGAAGATTATCTAGGAGAACCGGTTACGGATGCCGTCATTACCGTGCCGGCCTATTTTAACGACAGCCAGCGCCAGTCAACCAAAGACGCGGGCAAGATCGCCGGACTGAATGTGCTGAGAATTATTAACGAGCCTACGGCGGCATCTCTGGCATACGGGCTGGACAAGAAAAGCGATGAGAAGATCGTCGTTTTTGACCTGGGCGGCGGGACCTTTGACGTTTCCGTTCTCGAGATCGGCGAAGGCGTATTCGAGGTGAAGTCGACCAATGGGGATACGCATCTGGGCGGCGAAGATTTCGACCTTCGGATTATCGATTATCTGGCCGACGAGTTCAAGAAAGATCAGGGGATCGATGTCCGGAGTGACAAGATGGCACTCCAGCGGCTGAAAGAGGCGGCGGAGAAGGCAAAAATAGAGCTGTCCACTTCCATGGAGACGGATGTGAACCTGCCGTTCATTACCGCGGACGCCAGTGGCCCCAAGCACCTCAACATCAAACTCAGCCGGGCGAAGCTCGAATCACTGGTGGCGGATCTTCTCGACAAGCTGGAAGCGCCCTGTCGTACGGCCCTCAAGGATGCGGGGCTCAAGGCATCGGATATCAACGAGGTGGTTCTCGTTGGCGGTATGACGCGTATGCCGGCGGTTCAAGCGCGGGTAAAGACCATTTTCGGAAAAGAACCCCACCGGGGGGTCAACCCCGATGAGGTGGTGGCCATCGGCGCATGTATTCAGGGGGGCGTGCTCAAGGGCGACGTGAAGGATGTTCTCCTGCTGGACGTGACCCCGCTTTCCCTGGGTATCGAAACCCTGGGCGGCGTGATGACACGGCTGATCGAGAAGAACACTACGATTCCGACCCGAAAGAGCCAGGTGTTTTCAACGGCGGCTGACAACCAGCCGGCGGTGTCGATCCATGTGCTTCAAGGTGAACGCGAAATGGCCGGCGGCAACAAGACGCTGGGCCGGTTCGAACTGGTCGGGATTCCGCCGGCGCCCCGGGGAGTTCCCCAGGTTGAAGTCACCTTCGACATCGATGCAAACGGTATTGTTAACGTGTCGGCCAAGGACCTTGCCACCAATAAGGAGCAATCCATAAAAATTACGGCCTCCAGCGGTTTGTCCGAAGAAGAGATCGACCAGCTGGTCAAGGATGCGGAACTTCATGCCGATGAGGACAAGAAGAAGAAGGAGCTGGTGGAGGCTAAAAATACCGCCGACTCACTGATCTACTCCACCGAAAAATCTCTCAAGGATCTGGGGGACGACAAGGTGGACAGCGAGACCAAATCCAATATCGAGTCGGCTGTTTCGGATCTCAAGAAGGCCATGGAAGGTGAGGATGCCGAAGAGATCAAGCGTCTCAGCGAAGCATTGACCCAGGCGTCCCACAAACTTGCCGAGGCGATGTATCAGCAGGCCGCGCAGGAAGGCGAACAGGCCGCGGGTGCGGGTCCGGGCGCTGACCAGGCGGCTGGCGCCGGTGCTCAACCCGCCGATGACGATGTGGTTGACGCGGATTTCGAGGAAGTAAAAGAAGATAAATAAGCAGATTAAGCAATACTATAATATGGCCCCGTTGCAGGAAACTGTGACGGGGCTTTTTTGTTGTATTAGTATGAATCTTTAATTAACAACATGAACATCGAACATCGAACGCCCAACGCCGAACGTGGATGGGGCCGTTTAGATAGGAATGCTTGATCCGTCGCTTAATATGGAAACGAAGGATGTAAGAATATTAAACGAGTTATTCAAAGCAAAAGTGCTTGAAGATTTTCTCTTTGCCTATAGCTCTTCTTGAAAAAGATAGAACACCTTATTCAATGTTCGATGTTGGACGTTCGATGTTGGACGTTCGTTTTTTTATACCCCTCCTCAGTAACTAATATTCCTCGGCCTAACATTTTTGACCTGCAATCCCTCATCGAGCAGATCCAGCAGCCGCTGTTTCTCCTCGGGGAATTTGTACCCCTCGTAACTCAGGGAGAGGAGGGGAGAACCGTGGCGGTTTTTCCAGTAATTGCCGGAATGATCGAAACATACCTTTGAAGTGACGTTCAGTTCTTCCATGGTCATTTTCAGTTCGGCGAGGTGTTCTTTCGGGGAGAGCATTTCAAATTCATGCCGGTTTATCTCCTCCTGAAGCGGGGTGCCGAGCCACATTCTAAGTGGTCTCGATCGAATATAATGGGGATCGATGGCGCTCAGGACTCTCGCGGTATTTCTGGCATGCTGCTCCCAGAGTACTTTGCCGCCGAGCCCGGGCATCCAGTATTCGGACAACTGAAAGCCGGCTTCTATCGCCTTGCGGCCCCCCTGGATATGGACCTCCCCGGTGGCGCCTTTTCTGACCCTCTTCAGAACCTCATCGTCTCCACTCTCCAGCCCCACATGCACCCGGTCGAGACCCGCCCGGTAAATGGCTTTCAACTCCTCGACGGATCTCTGGGAGAGGGTTTTTGACCGGGCATAGGTCGTGACCCGTTCCAGGGAAGGAAAGGTGGCACGCAGATACTCGAGAACCGCCACCAGGTCGTCGGGCTTCATGATAATACTGTTGCCGTCCTGCAGAAACGCCGTCCCGGCCCCGGATATGAGCCAGTGAAAGATCATGGCAAATCCCTCATGATACCTCAGTTCCGGTTCTTTTTCGACCAGCGCCAGTCCAACTTCCTGATTGATGCCGCCGCCGTAGCCCATTTTCCAGGACAGATCACGGAGATCGTTGCATACGGCAGCCATGGCGTCGATGTCTCGCTTGATTTCCGTCACGGAGCGAAGCTGAAACTTCTCCTCTTTGTACATTCCACAGAAGGTGCAGTGATTCCATGGGCAGTTGCGGGTAAACCGCACCAGAAGCGAGTGGCTGCCGCCTTCGCTTGGCGGTCTGTATACACCGGTTTCAAAATCATACTTCATTATATTCTTCTCCCGTATTTGGTATAAACGCCTGTGAACTCGAAATAGGTTTCAATCCTCCCGCTGTCGACGGTCGACTGCCGACTGCCGACTGACTCCCTTCGACAAGTTTTGGTAATAATCCGCCTCCCGGGTACGACCCCGCTTGAGGCAGCCGCCGGCGTAGATACGGCATTTTTCGACCAGGGTTTTTTCCGCCGCACGGCACTGGTCCGCCGACAATCGATCACTCTCGATGAGGTTGTAAAGGGAGGTGATGCGATACCGATCGAGGGAGGGCTGCCGGGAGAGCTGGTCATCGTGCCCGCCCCGTTTGACGATCAGCGGCGTATCGATGAGATACACCGGATAGCGGCAGCTTATACGAAGCCACAGGTCATAGTCCTCACATGCCGGCAGTGATTCATCGAAACCGCCCATCTCTTCCAGCAGTTCCCGCCGGATCATCGCGGCCGACGGGCTTACGAGACAGAGTGCCAGGGACGGTTCGAAAATCCAGCCGGAGGGTTTTTTGTGCCGGTGTTTCGGGTTGACCCGTCGGCCGTTTCGAATCCAGATCTCCTCCGTCTGGCAAATCAGGGCATCCGAGCGGGACCGGAAAAAAGCGGCCTGGGTCGACAGCTTCCCGGGCAGCCACAGGTCGTCGGAGTCGAGGAAAGCGATGAGGCCGCCGTTTGACTCCCGGACACCGCGGTTTCTTGCGGCGCTCACCCCCCGGTTCGACTGGTGAATGACGGTTATTTGTGTCCCATACCGCTTCAGCAGACTTTGTGTGTTATCCGTGGAGCCGTCATCGACGACGATCACCTCAAAGCCGGCGTAATCCTGTGACAGTACTGAATCGATCGCTTCGGAAAGCACCCGGGCGCGATTATAGGTCGGTATGATTACGCTGATGAGCGGTTCTGAGGTGTTTGAGGCATTCATGATGTCGTCCATTGAACAGCAGCCGGCATGACCGCGATTTTTAAGCCATCTATACAACAGCTCGGCGGGATAGGCAATTCCAGAGGTACGGATGAACGTAGAACTCGCCTAATGCAAACAAGCACTTGTCCGCCTTAGGCGGATCGAACGTCCAACATCGAATAGTGAATGAAAGACAAGACGCATCAGAAGCATGAAAGCGGAAAAACATCTATTTCTCGCGCAGGGACGCAGAGTCGCAGAGAACTACCTAAAACAGACATCAGCCAAGTAAAATGGCTCTCACCGGCGATGCCTCGCCTCCCTTTATTTTCAGCGGGAGGCAAATGAGGGTATAGCGCCCCGGCGGCACATCCTTGAGATTGATTCCCTCCAGAATAAGGATGCCGCTCCCCAGGAGTTTTCGATGTACCGGGAAGGCTTCATCACCGGACGCTTCAATCGTGATGTAATCGATCCCGACCATGCCGACCTCTTTTCCCACGCAAATCGCCGCCGCTTCGGGGGTCAGGTAGACAAAGCGTTCGGAGAAAACCCCGCTTATGCTACGGCCGGTTGCGGAGTTGTCCGTCTTGAACAGAAGCGCATCGCCGGGCTCGATGTCGAGGTCATGGAGATCCCCGGGCTTGATGGAGTGTTTGTCTTCGATGGCCACCACCCGGGCCGGCAGGATGAAGTTTCGGGCTGAATAGTTATCCAGTGTTCTTCCCCCGTCGATAAAGTGGGACGGTGTATCGATGTGGGTGCCTGAATGAGCACTCATCGATAGTGCGGAAATATCGCAGGATTCGCCATTCTCGATGGAGAGAAGCATTTCTTTCCTGAACGGCGGGTCTCCCGGGAAGGGGAATGATTCTTCGCCAAGGATGACGCTGATGTCATAGATGGTTCGGTTACTGAACATATTTGCCTCCCACTATCTAAGGGGCTTGAAAAGATATTCCAGGCCATTCACCTTGATTTCGTATGTCATGCGCAGCATGTCCCCCAGACGCCCCCTGGGAAATCCTTTGTTGGCGAGCCACACGACATAAGGCTCGGGGAGATCGATCAGCAGCCGGTCTTTGTATTTACCGAACGGCATTTTAGTCCTGGCCAGTTCGAGCAGCACATTCGGATCCGGAAGGGTTTCGTTTTTATCTTTCATGCGGGTGAATTAGCATAACGGGGCGCTGGATTCAACGGCCGTCGCTCAGTTGCGTTGTTCTTTTACATCAATCGTCTCTTCCAATTCACGCCTTTTTGGTGTATCGAAAAAGAGATCTGCCTCTTTGGGGGAAAGACCATCCAAAAGCAAAAGTAGTTCGTAGTTTGTTTTATAAGTCCAATAGGTCTTATTCGACCTATAAGACCTATATCGAAAGCAACTCCCCCGAAATTGTGGCTATCACGGACATCTGCATCATCCATCAAACGAACTACCTCTTGGACCAGCAGTTTCGCGCGCTTGAAAAAGCTTCCTGAAGGAAGACAAATTTGCTGAACGGCGTAACCGCCGGCCGTTCAGCCATTTGAAATCTCAAATCTCAAATTTGAAATTCGCGACTGAAAGGAGCCCCCATGACAGTAGACCGTAAAGCACCCGGCTTGATCCCTTCCCACGGTGGATATCGTGGCTTGAAATCCTATCAGATGTCCGAAATTGTTTATGATGCCGCCGTATTCTTCTGCAATCGCTTTATCGACCGGCGCTCCCGAACCCACGACCAGATGGTGCAGGCCGCGCGCAGTGGAAAGCAGAATATCGCCGAAGGAAGCATGGCATCCGGAACATCCAAAAAAACGGAACTCAAACTCATCGGTGTGGCCCGAGCAAGCCTTGAGGAGCTGCTTCTGGATTTTCAGGACTACCTTCGGCAAAAGGGATTCCCTCTCTGGGAGAAAGACCATCCAAAGGCAAAAATGGTTCGGAGTTTGTGTTATAAGTCCAATAGGTCCTATTCGACCTATAAGACCTATATCGAGAGCAGTTCCCCCGAAATTGCGGCCAACACGAGTATCTGCATTATTCACCAGACGAACTACCTCCTGGACCAGCAGCTTCGCACGCTTGATAAAAGCTTCTTGAAAGAGGGCGGCTTCACCGAGCGGCTTTACCGTACCCGGGTCCAGGCTCGGGGAAGGCGTCCGTAAGCCAAAAGGAAACAGCTATGTCTTCATTCGACCGAATCTGCTGGTTCTACCAGCGGCTGAAGCAAAACAGCCATCCGACAAGACAAAAGTACATGGATGCTTTCGAAGTGTCCGAAAGTACTTTCAAGCGCGATATCGCCCTGATGCGGGACCGCATGTGCGCCCCCCTGGAATACGATCTGGAGTCGGGCGGATATGCCCTGACCGACGCGGCTTATGAGATTCCTTCCTTCTGGTTCAACCGGCGCCAGCTCCTGATGATGATCGGTATCTGCAAGCGACTCCGGAAAACGGAGGCGGCATCGGCCGACGGAGAGTTAATCGCTTTCAAAAATAAACTTCGTCGGCTCCTGACCCTGCACGATGGTACAGACCTCGCGGAATGTTTTTCTTTCGAATATGTCGAATGGGCCGTTTGCGACAGCCGTCATATCGATGCGCTGATGGACGCCATCCTTCAGAAGTGCTGTGTCCGGCTGGCCTATCACGCCGCCGGCACCGATCAGACTTCGATCCGGACGGTGGAGCCCTACCGCCTGCATAACTACATGGGCACCTGGTATCTCGTCGGTTTCTGCCGTCTCTACGGCCAGCCCCGGGTTTTCCAGATCGGCCGGATCACGAATATCGAACTCGAGCCGACAGGTTTCGACCAGCCGCGATTCGATCCGGACGCCTTTCTCGACAACTCTTTCGGCATTTTCAAGGGAGGCGAGCCCTTTACCGTCAAGCTCCGATTCCATCCCTTCATCTCGCGATTCATTCGGAACGAATTCTGGCATGACCGGCAGGAGATTGCGGAAAGTCCGGACGGCGGCCTCACCATGAGTCTTCCGGTGTCGGATTTGACCGAAATTAAAATGAAAGTGCTGAAATATGGCTGTCATGTGGAGGTGCCGGCGCCGGAAGCGTTGAGGGCGCAGGTGGCCGAAGAAGCCGGCGAAATCGTAAAAATGTATCAGGGGTAAGTTTTTTTGTGACAGGCTCATTATATGAACCTGGTGCGCTGGTATAATAAAACCGATAATTTCAAAACAACAACAAGTTCTCTCGCAAAGCCGCAAAGGCCGCCAAGAAAAACGAATAAATAGTTAGATTACCTTTGCGATCTTGGCGTTTTCGCGCGAGATTCAGGTTTTTTACGAGCAAAAGAAGGGCTTACTATGAAACTGACCCGGCGTCGCACGCTTCAAATGCTGCTTACCGGCCCCTTTGCGATCTTCGGCCTGAAAGCCACGGGCAACGCATTGCCCTCGAACCCGCCCTCGGTCTTAGTCCGGGGGCATTGCGGTATCTGTCGCCATTATGTTCCGCCGCGTCGCCGCGGTTTTGTCCTGGACGGACCACCTGACGCCTACTGCAACCACCGGTATTACTGCAAGGATTATTACCTGTATGATGAACTGATCGATGAACTCAAGCTTCACCGGAAGCCGAAAGATAGCTGTGAACTGTTTGAACTCAGGAAGGATCTTGTACCTGTTTGATAAATATCTTGAAGAACAGCTCAAGGACAGGGATTTTGCTGAGCGTTTCAAAAATGCCGGAGATGCTTGGGATATCGCCATAAGCTGGCGACACTCAGGAAGGAATCCGGGCTGTCACAGAAAGTAGCTTGCCAAACGGGCAGGCACCACCCAGCAGCAGATAAGCCGCCTTGAATCACCTTCCTATGAGGGCCATTCCCTGAGTATGTTAAGGCGTGTTGCAGGTGTCCTGGGAGCCACTGTTGAAGTTGAATTGAAAACGGGAAGTAAACTGAAATCGCTCAGTGTAGCTGAAAAAAGAGCCGGATATGGTAAAAAATCATAAACGGAGGTCTATTTTTTACTTGAAGAAGGCTTTTCCCGATATGACCGGCTTTTCTGCTCGAAATCTCAAATATATGCGAAAGTTCGCCGAAGCCTGGCCGGAGCGGGAATTTGTGCAGCAGCTTGCTGCACCAATTCCATGGTTTCATAACTGCCTGATTTTGGATAGATTACATTAAAATTCAATCCGAAAGTGGTATATATCCAAAACCGTTGAGAATGGATGGAGCCGCAACATCCTCGCCATGCAGATTAAAACCTGCTTGCATGAAAGAGACGGGAAATCCGCGAACAACTTCGATACGGCGTTGCCTCCCGCCGATTCCGACATGGCGGCACAGATTTTCAAGGATCCCTATGTTTTTGATTTCCTGGGCACTGCGGATCCCTGCCGCGAAGCTGAATTGGAACAAGGGCTTATAGATCATATTCAGAAATTTTTACTTGAGTTGGGTCAAGGATTCGCTTTTGTCGGGAGGCAGGTTCATTTTGAGGTCGGGGAGCGTGATTTTTTTTGTCGATCTGCTTTTCTATCATTTGAAACTTCGTTGCTTTGTGGTGATTGAACTCAAGGCCGGCCGGTTTGAACCGGAGTATGCCGGAAAGATAAATATGTATCTGAACATCGTGGACGATTTGTTGCGGCATCCCGATGACAAGCCCTCCATCGGTTTGTTATTGGTGAAGGAAAAAGATCGCATGGTGGTTGAATACGCCCTCACCGGGCATAAAAAAACCATAGGTGTGGCGAACTGGGAACGCCATATTACTCAATCTTTGCCCGAAGAATTGAAATCCAGTCTGCCCACTGTAGCGGAGATCGAGGCGGAGTTGGGTAAGGATGTGGGTAAATAACGAATAAGAGCTGAAATGCACAAAATGAAAAAGGGAAAATCGAAATGGGCGCGATAATTCCAAATGAAGCGATCATAAATCGAATATTCTTAATCCGTGAAATGAAAGTTATGCTGGATCGGGATCTGGCACAGTTATACGACGTAGAGACAAAGCAACTGAAAAGGGCCGTGCGAAGAAACATATCTCGCTTTCCCGAAGATTTCATGTTCGAGCTTTCCAAAGAGGAATTCGAAATCTTGAGGCGCCAAACTGGCACCTCAAGCTGGGGTGGCACCAGATACGCCCCGATGGCTTTCACCGAACAAGGTGTAGCCATGCTGTCCAGCGTTTTAAACAGCGTGATCCGGAGTTATGCAAATGGTGGGGACAATTTGTCCTTTTCCTTCCAATTGAGACGACAGACGGTTTTCAGAAGATGCAATGTGCCAATTTAGAGGGTGTTTTCCGGATCATCCAATCCGTTCCGGCACCCAGGCGAACCTTATAAACAATGGCCGGCAAAGATGGGATATGAGCGGATTCAGGAGATTTTGGACCCGAAGTCGGTTTCACGACACCGGCAAGCGGCGGCAAGTCAACGGGGGAATCGGGCGTTTGAATCGAGCAACACTCCAGCTCCAACGACAAATCTCGAATATATTTTTTCCATGTTGAGCGAAGCGGCTACTACTGAAATTGCCATAATGCAGGACCATAAATGTTTAGACGGGAACAAGACTGCAGAGGAAAAGGGAGACAGGGTCGCAAAAGGAGCAAGAGAGAAGCTGGAAGCAGAAATAGGTGTCGATATGCCGATGCCTGAGAATTGTATTGAAAGGCCTGATAATCGAAAAGGGTTAAAATAGGGATTCAAATGAATACGGTGATTTTAATCGAAATGATTACAAACAGGATTTTCATTTTCCGTGAAGTTAAATTTATGCTGGATCGAGATTTGGTATCTTTGTACAGCTTAGAGACCAAATAACTGAAAAGGGCTGTTCGAAGAAATATCTCACGCTTTCCGGAGGATTTTATGTCCGAGCTTTTTCAAGAAGGGTTCCAAAATTGGAACCCACAAATTGCCACCTCAAGTTGAGGCAATGTTTTAACCCTTCGAACTTCGGATTTTGAATTTTCGCTTTAGGCGGCTTCGGGTGATGTTTGAATCGATCCGGCAGTTGTTGGAAGATGATGAGATGCCACAGAGAAAAATGGGTTTTAAAATCTGCTCACCAGAGTGAAGGTTGCAATGTCGTAGGCAAGCCCGGCTTTGTCACCAGCTCCTGACCCTGCACGACGGTACCGACCTCGCGGAATGTACATAATTTTAAGGAGGGACATCTTACTAATTATTCAATGCTTAATTGGAACAGCACTACGGGAGGAATGTCATGCCGAAAGTCAGTATCGTTAAATACGTGTAGTAAATAGATTTATCAGATTTTACGATGACTTTCTTATTGCAGCTATCCTCATGCTATCTGTTTTTTCGACTGTTTTGTATAAAGAGCCAAGGGCAACCAATTCGGCGATTGCTTTGTAAAATTTGTAAACAATGTCCCCTCACTCCTCACATATGAAATACTGCCGATTCCTGCTGATTGAATTTATGGCATGAAATAAGGCATTTCGCTTGCGTTTTTAAATGAAGATTTGGTATGCAAGAAGCGATGCCCACTTCTTTCATCGCTTCATTTTTGAGCAGGCATCATAGCCCATATTCGATGTCGTAGCGATATTGATCGTAAATGGATAGATTGTAGCTCGCTGGCCGCTTTGCAATTAAGGAGTTCTTGTTGATGAGCAATCCATTTTTTGAACAGCCGATCCTCAACTCACCCTATGAGTACCCGCACCGTCACTGGGAGCTGGATTCCACCGGTCAGCCGACACAGCGAACCATGGACAGGCGGCGGGACGCATCTTTTATCACCCCAATCCCGAAACCCAAAAAGAGGAAAAAACAGGCCGAGCAAACCCAGTTGTTTGAAAACGACCTGTCGACAAAGGAACAAAAATACGACCACACGGCTCTCATCAACGCCGTGCGCCGGGAAGTGGATAAATGGCGGCGGATCCCTAATTCCAACGATTGGCGCGTTACACCGGAAACCGCACGATTGCTCCAGCACTGGCGACATCATAAATTTGTCGGCTATCGGCCCTTTTTCTGCCAGGTCGAAGCTGTCGAAACGGCCATTTGGCTTACCGAAGTAGCGCCGCAGCTCGGAAAAAGCGAGAAGGATTTTCTCAAATCCCTGGACAGCGCAAACAAGGAGGCAAATCCCGGGCTCATGCGCCTGGCCCTCAAACTTGCCACCGGAGCCGGTAAAACGACCGTGATGGCGATGCTTATCGCATGGCAGACCGTTAATTCCGTGCGCCGTCCCGGCAGCAAAAAGTTCACCCGGGGATTCCTGATCGTCACCCCCGGCATCACCATTCGAGACCGGCTGCGGGTGCTCTTACCCAATGACCCGGACAGCTATTATAAAAACCGGGAGCTGGTTCCCGGCGACATGCTGGAAGACCTCAACAAGGCTAAAATCGTTATCACTAACTATCACGCCTTCAAACTTCGTGAACGCATGGAGCTTTCAAAGGGGGGACGTCTGCTGCTTCAGGGGCGCAAAGGTACACCACTGGAGACGCTGGAAACCGAAGGCCAGATGCTGCAGCGGGTAATGCCGGAACTGATGGGACTCAAGAATATCATCGCCATCAACGATGAGGCCCATCACTGCTACCGGGAGAAACCGGGAAAAGGCGACGAAGAGCTTCTTAAGGGCGATGATAAAAAAGAGGCTGACAAGAACAAGGAAGCCGCTCGCCTCTGGATCAACGGGCTGGAAGCCGTCAACCGAAAATTAGGTCTTACCCGCGTGTTCGATCTTTCGGCAACGCCCTTTTTTCTAAGCGGATCAGGCTATCTCGAAGGCACCCTGTTTCCCTGGACCATGTGTGACTTTAGTTTGATGGACGCCATCGAATGCGGCATCGTCAAACTGCCCAGGGTACCGGTTGCCGAGAACATCCCCGGTAACGAAATGCCCATGTTCCGGGAACTGTGGAAACACATCGGCAAAAAGATGCCTAAAAAAGGCAGGGGGAAAGGCGCTGTTCTCGATCCCCTCAGCATCCCGGTGGAGCTGCAAACCGCACTTCAGGCGCTTTACGGCCATTACGAAAAAACATATCAGCTCTGGAAAGAACACGGAATAAAAGCCCCCCCTTGTTTCATCGTGGTCTGCAACAACACCGCCACCTCCAAACTGGTCTACGACTATATCTCCGGGTTTGTGCGGACCCATGAAGATGGGACTTCCAATGTCGTCAACGGTCGGCTTACGCTGTTCCGCAACTTTGATGAACACGACAACCCGCTGCCGCGTCCCAACACCCTTCTTATCGACAGCGAACAACTTGAATCCGGCGAAGGGCTGGACAAAAATTTTCGCAAACTGGCGGCCGACGAAATCGAGCGATTCAAGCGCGAAGCCCTGGAGCGCGGCGGCGATCTGGCAAATCAGCTCATCGCCGGGAAGGAAATCGACGATACGACTCTGCTTCGGGAAGTCATGAACACGGTGGGCAAACCCGGCACATTGGGGGAGTCGATCCGTTGCGTGGTATCTGTTTCCATGCTCACCGAAGGATGGGATGCCAACACCGTCACCCATGTCCTGGGGGTGCGTGCATTCGGCACCCAGCTATTATGCGAACAGGTGATCGGCCGTGCCCTTCGCCGTCAGTCCTATGACCTGAACGAAGAGGGCCGCTTCAATGTGGAGTATGCCGATGTCCTCGGCGTACCCTTCGACTTCACCGCCAAACCGGTCATTGTCAAGCCGCAGCCACCCCGGGAAACCGTTCAGGTGAAAGCGGTTCTGCCCGAGCGTGAAGCGCTGGAAATCCGGTTCCCCCGGGTTGCGGGCTACCGTGTGGAACTGCCGGAAGAGCGGCTGACAGCCAACTTCACTGAGGATTCCATATTTGTTCTCACCCCGGCCATCGTTGGCCCGTCAAAGACCAGGAATTCGGGAATCATCGGCGAAACAGTGGACCTGAGCCTGGAACACATCCGGGACATGCGCCGGTCCACACTCCTGTTCCACCTCACGCAGCGGCTTCTTTACACCAAATGGCGCGACCCGGGAGAGGAACCGAAACTCTACCTCTTCGGCCAGCTCAAGCGCATCACCAAACAATGGCTGGATACCTGCCTGGTTTGCGAAGGGGACACATATCCCGGCCTGCTGATGTATCAGGCACTCGCCGATATTGCCTGCGAGCGCATCACAGCCGCTATCACACGGGCAGAGAAAGGCCGGCGCCCCATCAAAGCGGTCCTCGACCCCTACAATCCAACCGGTTCCACCGTGCATGTCAACTTCACCACATCCAAAACCGACCGCTACGAGACGGACAGTCGCCGGTGTCAACTCAACTGGGTGATCCTCGACAGCGACTGGGAGGCCGAATTCTGCCGTGTGGCCGATACTCATCCCAGAGTCCTGAGCTACGTGAAAAATCACAACCTGGGTCTGGAAGTCCCCTACCGGTACGCCTCGGAAACCCGAACATACCGGCCGGACTTCATCGTGCAGGTGGATGACGGCAGGGGAAAAGAAGATCCCCTGAACCTGATCGTTGAAATCAAGGGATACCGGAGGGAAGACGCCAGGGAAAAGAAGGCCACTATGGACACCTACTGGGTGCCCGGCGTAAACAGTCTCGGAACGTACGGCCGGTGGGCCTTCGCCGAATTCACCGAAGTCTTCCGGATCGAATCGGATTTTAAAGAAAAGGTGGAATCGGAGTTTAACAAAATGATCGAAACTCTGACGGCCGATAAAGGATGAAACGGAGGCATAATGGTTTTTGATCGAAGCAAACCCTTCAATGACTTGCCCCTGCTGCCGCCTGAGACCGATCTGGAGACGAAAGAAATCCTGAAAAAGGCTATTGTCGCCAACCGGGAACTGGCCGAACTGAAAGGCGCCGGGGATGCCATCCCCAATCAGGCCGTTCTGGTCAACTCTATCGTCCTACAGGAAGCGCGATTGTCTTCGGAAATCGAGAATATCGTCACCACCACGGACGAGCTTTACAAGGCCGCCGATGAGGACCCGGCCAAACTCGACCATGCCACCAAAGAGGTACTCCATTATCGTGAAGCCTTGTGGCACGGCTTCGAGAACCTGAAGGCACGGCCGCTGTCCACCAATCTTTTCATCGAACTGGTGCGGATTATCAAACAGACTGACCTGGGCATCCGGAAAGTACCAGGCACCAAAATCGCAAACAGTCGGGGAGATGCAGTTTACACCCCGCCCGAGGGCGAATCCCTGCTTCGAGACCTGCTGTCCAATCTCGAACGCTTCATGCATGCGGAAGACGGCATCGATCCCCTGGTGAAACTGGCGGTCCTCCATTATCAATTCGAAGCCATTCATCCTTTCACGGACGGCAACGGCCGAACCGGACGTATCATCAACATCCTCTATCTCGTAGACAAGGGGCTTCTGAAAATCCCGGTGCTTTACCTGAGCCAATTTATTATCCAGAACAAAACGAACTATTATGCCGGGCTTCGGCAGGTAACCGAGAAAAATGCCTGGGAACCATGGATTCTGTACATTCTGGATGCCATTGCCGCCACAGCCGGGCAAACAAGGAACAAGATTTTTCGAATCCGCGATGCGATGAATTCGGCTCAGGAGCTGGCACACATAAAAGCCCCCAAAATCTATTCCAAGGATTTGATCGAACTGATTTTTGAGATGCCCTATTGCAAAATCCGTTTCCTGGAAAAACGGGGAATTGCCAAACGACAGACCGCAGCCGTGTACCTCAAAGCCCTTGAAGATATCGGTCTGCTCCGGAGCATGAAGGTGGGACGGGAGGTCTATTACCTGAACGTGCCGCTCCTGGAGGTCCTGAAAGAATAGGTCGATGATATCGACACATTTGTTTTATATGTCGATAAAATCCAAAAATATCGACATATCATAAGAACATGTCGATCCCATCGACTTTTAACCCTGATACCCTAAGCCGACCGGAAAAACAGTATGGCCAAGAAAAAAAACTCCAAGCTGATCGTTGAAACCCTCACCCACGAAGAGGCCACCCGAAAGAACATCCCCACCGCCGAATACCAGTCGGTGATGCAGAAAGAGGAGCAATCGCCGAGGAAAGTCAGCTATCCCCGTGGCAACACCGCGCTGGAAGATGAAAAGGAAGCCCGAAACCCGGACCTGGACCCGCAACTCGTCTGGCGGGGGAAAGACCAGCAGGACTGGTCCGATCTTGTAGTGCACGCGCCGCCGCTCTACATTCAGGAGAAGGTTCATCCCAAAGTCCTGATCGACGATCTTCGCCGCCGGACCGAAGAGGAGAAAAAGACCGGCGCGGGACAGCTCGACCTGTTTGCTGACTTCAACGGCCTGCCCGATGAGGGCGCCAAGACCGAATTCTACCGGCACGACCAGAACTGGAGCAACCGCATGATCCTCGGCGACAGCCTCCAGGTCATGGCCTCCCTGGCCGAACGCGAAGGTCTCCGAGGAAAAGTCCAGTGCATCTATTTCGACCCGCCCTACGGCATCAAGTTCAACTCCAATTTTCAGTGGTCCACTACCAGCCGGGATGTGAAAGACGGTAAAACCGACCACATCACCCGGGAGCCGGAGCAAGTCAAAGCGTTTCGAGATACCTGGCGGGACGGAATTCACTCCTACCTGACTTATCTTCGGGATCGATTGACCGTGGCTCGGGAGTTGTTAACTGATTCCGGGTCGATTTTTGTTCAGATTGGGGATGAAAATGTTCATCGGGTGCGGGCGTTGTTGGATGAGGTTTTTGGGGAGGACAATTTTTGTTGTCAGATTGTTTATATGACAACTAGCACCCAAGGTTCCAATCTCCTCCCTATAGTGAACGATAACATTCTTTGGGTTTCAAAAAGCATTTCCAAGTCGAAATATCGACAATTATTTACTCGTAAGCAGCTTTTTGAATTTGGCACTACGGGATATAATCAAATACAAACTGTTGGTGGTGAGATGGTATCGCTTTCATCAGTTGATCATGAAAATGAAATAAAAAAAGGTGGGAAGGTATTCGCTTCATCTGACCTAACATCTTCTCACTACAGCAAGAGTGAGAATATTTCGCATTGTGGCAGAGAATTCAATTCTAAAAAAAGATATTGGTCAACGTCAACACTCGGAATGTATAGACTCCAGAAAGCGAACCGTTTGCTGATTGTGGGTGATACCTTGAGGTACAAGCGTTTTTTGGAAGACTTTGACGTCCTACCAATAACAAACCTTTGGGGGGAACAGCTTTCAGAACAAAATAAATCGTACGTTGTCCAGACCGCTTCGAAAATTATTGAACGTTGTGTTCTGATGGCTTCTGATCCTGGAGACCTTGTCCTTGATCCCACCTGTGGCGCTGGCACCACAGCTTATGTTGCTGAACAATGGGGCCGTCGCTGGATCACCATCGATACCTCCCGTGTTGCTTTAGCTTTGGCTCGCGCGCGGATCATGGGTGCGAGGTATGCCTATTATTTGCTGTCAGACAGCAGAGACGGCCAGATAAAAGAAGCCGAAATCACGCGAACTTCACCTTCAAGTCATCCCACCCACGGAAGCATACGACAGGGTTTTGTTTACGAGCGTGTACCCCATATCACTCTGAAAGCCATCGCTAATAACGCAGAAATAGATGTTATCTGGGATAAGTTCCAAGAAAAGCTTGAACTGCTTAGGGAGAAGCTAAATGAGGCAGCAAGAAAAAAATGGCGGGAATGGGAGATCCCCCGAGAGGCGGAAACAAAATGGTCCGATGCAGCTAAAAAGCTTCACACCGATTGGTGGAAAATACGGATTGCACTGCAAAAAGAGATCGATGCCTCAATCGCCGCTAAGGCTGACTTCGAATACCTCTATGACAAGCCCTATGAGGATAAAAAGAAGGTCCGCGTTGCGGGTCCTTTCACAGTGGAAAGCCTCTCTCCCCACAGGGTTTTGGGTGTGGATGAAAATGATGAACTGATAGATCCCGGCGTCAAGGACGTTTCAGATGGGCAGAGTGGATACGGTGAAGAACGCGACTTTGTGCAGATGATTCTGGAAAACCTAAAAACCGCAGGGGTTCAACAGGCCCATAAGGAAGACAAGATCGACTTTACCTCACTCATCCTCTGGCCGGGCGATCTGATCTGTGCCGAAGGCCGATATTTTGAGGGCGGTGAGGAAACAGGCAGCGAGAAACGTGCCGGTATCTTTATCGGCCCCGAATTCGGCACTGTGTCTCGTCCTGATCTGGTCCAGGCTGCCCGTGAAGCCGGGGATGCAGATTTTGACGTGCTAATCACCTGTGCATTCAACTACGACGCACATTCCTCCGATTTCGACAAACTTGGCCGGATTCCCGTGCTCAAAGCGCGAATGAACGCCGACCTGCATATGGCCGAAGACCTCAAGAACACCGGTAAAGGCAACCTATTCGTCATCTTCGGCGAACCGGATATCGATATCCTCGAAACCGAAAATGACCAGATCCAGGTCAAGGTCAATGGCGTGGATGTCTTTCACCCCAACACTGGCGAAGTCCGATCGGATGGCCCTGAAGGCATCGCCTGCTGGTTCATCGACACCGACTACAATGAAGAGTCTTTCTTCGTCCGTCACGCCTACTTTCTCGGCGCCAACGATCCCTACAAATCTCTCAAAACCACTCTCAAAGCCGAAATAAATGAAGACGCTTGGGCTACCCTCAACAGCGACACTTCAAGACCATTCGAAAAACCTAAATCCGGCCGTATTGCTGTGAAGGTGATCAACCACTTGGGAGATGAGGTGATGAAGGTTTTTCGAATTCAGGGAGGAACTAAATGAGTGATGATCCGGATAACAACGCGAATATTGTAAGCGCAAACATCTTAAAATGCAGAGACGATCATAAACCAGTAGTTCTGAATCTTGTTTGGGACCCTCTATCTGGAATCCCAAGTCTTACCCTAAGTGATGCTTCGACCTGTTCCTGGGCAAAACCAGAAGACGAGTTAAACCCTGACAAATTAAGGCCTCGTATAGAACCCTGGTTGACTGCATTATGCCAATCAGAGCATCTTTCCTTGCTACTGGGTTCTGGATTATCCCATGCGATCCATCATATGGCGACGGGCAGTGGGCTTCCAGGAATGGGTTTTGGGCAATTTGGTGATGAGGACGATATAATCAATACGGAAGCCTCCAGATCGTCAACTGCTTCAGGCCGGGGGAAAGGAAACATAGAAGACCAGATTCGTGTTGCAAACGAACTGCTGCAGGGTTTGGAAGTTATCGCTTCAACATGCAAAGAGACAAAAGAACGCTCAGATGCGCTAAGAAAAAAGTTATCCGAAGTTCTTACTGATTTTGCTGATAGCATACTTAAAGGCGAGCAAGGGCTACTCAACGCAGATGACAAGAAACGTGAGCTTGCGTTCAATTACTTTGTTAGCTTCCTGATGAGTTTCGCCAGTCGTACCGGGACACGCGATCGTCTCAATATTTTTACGACTAATTACGATCGATTCATCGAAGCTGGTGCGGAGTTGGCTGGTTTGCATCTATTGGATCGCTTTGTGGGTACTCTTGCTCCGATTTTTCGTTCTTCTCGACTTGATTTGGATATACATTATAATCCTCCAGGGATTAGGGGGGAACCTCGCTATTTGGAAGGTGTGGCCAGGTTTACCAAACTTCACGGCTCTTTGGACTGGATGGAAAGCCAACGTGAAATTCGCCGTGTTGGTATACCATTCGGCGCTACCAGCATTCATCCCTATCTCGACCAACCCGGGAAAACTGTTGCTGATGCGATGCAGTTAATGATTTACCCCAACGCATCCAAGGATCGCGAAACAGCTTTTTACCCATATGTAGAGCTATTCCGGGATTTCGCAGCAGCGGCATGTCGACCCAATCACACTTTGATCACATTTGGTTATAGTTTTGGTGACGAACATATCAACCGTATCATTGAAGACATGCTTACAATCCCCTCCACTCATCTTGTAGTAATTTCACATGGTGATCCTCTGAATAGGATTATGGCTACTTATGAAAAATTGGGAAGACCCGCTCAAATAAGTCTCTTGGTAGGTAACCATGTTGGTGATTTCCAATCTTTGGTGGATCACTATCTACCGAAACCTGCCATTGATCGAACGACATTTCGGATGGCAGAGTTGCTTAAATCTCGATGGGGAACCAAACAAACTGAAAGTCAAACCGAAGTGGATACTCCAACAGACAAAGGGGGAGCTTAGAATGAGTCAGACACCCTTTGCTCATGCCGAAAGTTTACGAATTGGTACCGTCGAGTTTGTTTCGCCAAATGAAGTGAAAGTGCTGCTGGAGATTGAAGCCCCAGATTCTGTAGCACTTAATGCAGGCGGCGTACGCCCCTTCCCAAGGGTAAACGGCTATGTGTTGATTACAGTTGATGATGGATATCTCGTAGGTCAAATAGAGTGGTTAACCATTGAGCGTTCGTCCTTCCCCAAACGTAGAGGCGTTCAGGATTTCGGCTTAGTCGATCTCCCCTACCCATTGCGCAAAATGAGCCTGAATCCCCTTGGTATTTTGCGTAAGCAACCAGGGCAAAACGAACAGTACATTTTTAGGCGGGGAGCGGATGCATTCCCATCCGTCGGTTCAGCCGTATTGCTACCCACAGAAAAACAACTCCACTCAATAGTGGAATCAAATGAGAGACGACGCGTTCGGATTGGCATAAGTCCACTGGCAGGGAATGCCGAGGTTAGTATTGATCCTGATAGATTGTTCGGACGTCATCTTGCGGTACTAGGAAATACGGGCAGTGGCAAGTCCTGTTCAGTTGCTGGATTGATACGTTGGTCTCTGAAGGCGGCACAGCTAAAAAAAACAAGTGAAATCGACATTCCAAATGCTCGGTTCATTGTTTTAGACCCAAATGGTGAGTATTCCCGTGCGTTCAGTAGATCAGATGCGAGCTTGAAAAGCAGAATTTTTAAAGTCAATCCTGCATCAGAAGAGTTTGCTCTTAAGATACCGCTATGGTTCTGGAATAGTTCGGAATGGGCTTCATTTACTCAAGCAAGCGCGAAAATGCAGAGGCCACTGCTTAAGCGCGCCCTTCGCGAAGTAAAATCTGGCAGGATTAATGTGGCCGAGGAAACATCCGATGAAAAAAGCCTTGCGCTCCGCCGATATGTTTCCTCCACTCTTATTACAATTCAACGCGATCTTCGTTCAGGAGCAATTAAGACGGATGCAACAAGGGTTGGTTTTAAATTAAAAGCCGTTTATCATGATATAGAATCTAAGATTATTGAATTTCCTGATATGGGGCTGGATGAGATCAAAAAGGCGATCGTTGCTGCATTGAAAAGCACTCATCAAAAATTTACAGAGAAGGGGACTGGAAAAGTCGTCGAGTATTATCATGCCTTTACTGAAGCTCAGATTAATTTCATTATTACCGCATTGAATGCTGTGTTACTCAAATTGGGAGGGCTAATATACCAAGAGGGACCGGACGAGGACATGCCTTTGCCATACAAAGGGATTGATTTGGCCGATCACTTACAGATCTTATCCGAACAAGAAAATGTCCAACAATTCTTAGACTTTTTAATCTCCCGAATTCGGATGTTTCTATCTGATAGCAAAATAAGTTCAGTTGTCGGTGAAGACGGTAGTCTTGACCTTGAGAAATGGTTGAATAGCTACATCGGTGAAAAAGACGCTGCTAACGGACCCCTTGCAATTATTGACCTATCACTTGTTCCAGCGGAAGTCATCCATGTTGTAACTGCAGTTAGCGCTCGCATTGTTTTTGAGGCGCTCCAACGTTATCGGAAAATTAATAACGAGGTGTTACCTACAGTATTAGTAATGGAAGAAGCCCATACTTTTATTAAGAGATATAAAGACGACGTTGAAAATTATGACGCTGCATCCATTTGTTGTCAGGTTTTTGAACGAATTGCTCGTGAAGGAAGAAAATTTGGACTTGGTCTTGTGCTTTCATCTCAGAGGCCCTCGGAGTTATCTCCAACTGTCCTCTCCCAATGTAACACATTTTTATTACACCGGATAAGCAATGACCGGGATCAAGAATTGGTTCACCGCCTTGTTCCAGATAACCTCCGAGGCTTACTGCGTGAATTACCATCGTTACCGTCACAACGCGCGATTCTCCTTGGTTGGGCTTCTGAGCTGCCGGTTTTAGTAAAACTGGATGATTTGCCAAAAGAACAGCAACCTCGTTCAGATGATCCAGATTATTGGAATGTATGGATAGGGAAAGATGAAGATGGGAATAAAGTGGAACGACAAGCAGATTGGCAGCCTATAGCAGACGATTGGCAAGGGAAAAATAAAAAGTGAACTAATAATATGATACATTAATTATCATATGTGAGGACAAAATCCATGTCCCCAAAAAAAGATGAAAATCCTGAAATAGAATCTTTCTTGGAAGATATAAAAAGCCAAGGTCGATCAAGCCCTGCCGGGATGTACTGGAATGATTTCTTTATATTTTTGAAAAAGTTTGGAAATCCAGATGATACAAATCCACCCGTACCTTTAATATTGGCTGCCTCAGGTGAATCAGATGCTTCAAAGCATCTTCGCCTATCAAGCCAGCTATACTGGGCTTTGGATCATGGGTGTCTTGATGGAGCTTTGGCGTTTTTAAGGGATCTGAATTCAGATAAATGGAATTTAGGTTCCATAGATAAATGGGACATTAGCAGTTACTAAAAAATTTGGGTAATAGATGAATTTCCGCATCGCCGACACATTTACCGATAGCCTCGCTAAACTCACCGGTGAAGAACAAAAAGCCGTTAAAACCACAGCTTTCGATCTGCAACTGAATCCGGCCAATCCGGGGATGAGTTTTCATAAACTCGATAAGGCCCGGGATAAAAACTTCTGGTCGGTGCGGGTGAACAGCGATATCCGGTTGATTGTCCATAAAACTAACGACAGTTTGCTGCTGTGCTATGTCGATCACCACGACAAGGCCTACCAATGGGCGGAGCGGAGGAAGCTGGAAACCCATCCAAAAACCGGTGCGGCTCAGCTGGTTGAGATACGCGAGACGGTCCAGGAAATTCGTATTCCCAGCTATAAGACCGACTATGAACCCGTACAGACCAAACCGGCGCTTTTTGCGGGTGTGGCCGAAGAAGTCCTCCTAAGCTTCGGTGTGCCGGTGGAGTGGCTGGATGATGTGCGAAATGCGGATGAGGACAGCCTGCTGGTTCTGGCGGATCACCTGCCCGGTGAAGCAGCGGAAGCCCTGCTCGAACTCGCAACCGGTGGGCAACCGCGGATACCGGTAACCACCACACAAATAATTGATCCCTTTGTGCATCCGGATGCTCAGCGGCGCTTCCGTATCATGACCGATGCCGATGAACTGGCACGCGCGCTCGATTATCCCTGGGATAAATGGACTGTTTTTCTGCATCCCGCCCAGCGACAGATTGTAGAAAAGGATTACAGTGGTCCTTCACGGGTTTCGGGATCCGCGGGAACCGGAAAAACCATTGTTGCCCTGCATCGTGCAGTGTATCTGGCCCGAAAACATCCCGACGCCAGAGTGCTTCTTACCACTTTTTCCGAAATGCTTGCCAATGCCTTGCGAACCAGATTACGGCGGCTCATCAGCAACGAGCCACGACTCGTTGAGCGACTGGAAGTGCATGCCATCGATGCTGTCTGCAAGCGACTTTATGAAAAACAGTTAGGCCCGACGAAAATCGCTTCCCGAGATATCATTCAACAGCTACTGAAAGAGGCGAGCAGCAGTGTACCGGATTCCAAATTTACCTCACGATTTCTCCTGGGCGAATGGGAAAGCGTCGTCGATGCCTGGCAATTACAGAGCTGGGAAGCGTATCGCGATGTCATACGGCTGGGGCGCAAAACCCGATTGCCGGAGAAACACCGCACTGTGCTGTGGTCAATTTTCGAGAAGGTCAAAGTAGGTTTGCAGCAGGAAGGCCTGGTAACACGGCCGGAGATGTACGTCCGACTGGCAGAAAAAATCGGCGAGCGCCGTCATACACCATTCGAATTTGTCGTAGTAGATGAAGCGCAGGATATCAGTGTTGCACAGCTCCGATTTCTGGCGGCATTGGGCGGTGACAGGGCCAACAGCCTTTTCTTCGCCGGCGATCTCGGGCAACGCATCTTTCAGACCCCGTTCTCCTGGAAATCCCTGGGGGTAAATATTCGCGGCCGATCCCAGACGCTACGTATCAATTACCGCACCTCCCACCAGATCCGGATGCAGGCAGATCGGCTGCTCGGTCCCGAACTCATGGATGTGGACGGCAATGTCGAGGATCGTCGCGGCACGGTTTCTGTGTTCAACGGACCGGCCCCGGATATCCGGGTGTTCGATGCAATCGAGGAGGAGGTTGATGCGGTTTCCGCCTGGTTGAAAGATAAAGCAGGCGAAGAGATTGCCCATCATGAAATCGGTATATTTGTCCGCTCCGCAGCACAGATTGAACGGGCGAAGTCAGCCGCGAATCAGTCCGGGATACCGTTTGAAGTTCTGGATGACCAGATGGAAACAACCACGGGTAAAATGTCCATCAGCACCATGCATCTGGCTAAAGGGCTGGAATTCCGCGCCGTCGCGGTAATGGCCTGTGACGACGAAATCATACCGCTTCAGGAGAGATTGGAATCCGTGGCCGATGATGCCGATCTCGAAGAAACCTACAACACTGAACGCCACCTGCTCTATGTCGCCTGCACCCGCGCCCGGGAACACCTCCTGGTCACCAGCGTCGATCCTGCATCTGAGTTAATAGACGATTTAACAAGAGAATAAATGAATAATAATACAAAAAGGCTCGCCTTTGGTAGCAATTATTTCGATAAACTATCAAATAAATCTACTGATTTGTGACAAGAAACATCTATATTCATTCGCCCACCAGCGTATCGTAATCTCAACGCAAATAGTGGCATTTCTATTGAGTAGTTTAGCTTAAAACCATGAGGGAAACTCAATATGAATCAATCCATAGGCAACAGGAAAAGCATAAAGACAGGGAAGAAATTTCTCGAATACCCCGAATCCGCATCGGGAAGGAGTGATACGGTTTTAAGGCGAAGGGCCGTCCAGAACCTTTCTGACGGTATGGGCGAAATGGTCCAGGGAGAAAGGTTTCATGACGAATTCACGGATGCCGATTTTTTTGGCCTCCACCTCATTCATCTTGTCGCTGAAGCCGGAGGCCATTATGATGGGAAGATCGGGCCGCAGCTTGAGCAGCTCCGCGGCCAGGATGTCGCCGGTCATGTTCGGCATGGTTTTATCCGTGATGACCAGGTCGAAACCGTCCGGATCGGTCCGGAAAAGAGCCAGTGCTTCCTGGCTGCCGGCCTGTACGGTGACATCGTAACCGAGCTTGGAGAGCATCTCTTTTCCGACTTCGGCAATCAACTCATCGTCATCGACAAAAAGGACGCGCTCCCGACCGGCGGGCAATTCTTTTTTTCTCTGTTCGGGCGATATTGGCTCGTAATCGATAAGCGGAAGATGAATTGTAAAGGCAGTGCCCTCCCCGGGAGTGCTTGTGACGGAAATGGCTCCGTCGTGGTTTTTGACGATGCCGTATACCATGGAAAGTCCCAGGCCGGTTCCTTCTCCCGGCGCCTTGGTGGTGTAAAAAGGATCGAAGATTTTGTCTATGATGGACGGACCGATGCCATGCCCGGCATCCTTGATCACCATCCGCAGATGAGGGCCTTTCCCCGGCAGCTCCTCCGGCAAATCCGCGGGGTTGTCCGTATGGCTCAAGTGAATGTCGAGGACGCCTCCCCGTTCACCCATGGCATGGGCCGCGTTCGTGCACAGGTTGATCAATACCTGGTGGATCTGGTTGGCATCGGCAAGAACCGTATCCCGGCCCTTTCCACAACCCAGGCGTACCTCCACCGTGGATGGAAGGGTCGAGCGGATCAGCTTCAACACCTCCTTGACAACGGACGTAATGGAGAGGGCTTTCTTCTCGTTTTCCTTCGGACGGCTGAAGGCAAGAATCTGGTTAACCAGATTTTTAGCACGGTCACAGGCCCGAAGGACCTGTTCGAGATAGGATTTGGTCCGGGGTTCGGCGGTTTCCATCTCGGCCATTTCCGTATAACCGATCAACCCGCCGAGAATATTGTTGAAATCATGGGCGATACCCCCGGCCAGAGTGCCGACGGACTCCATTTTCTGCGCCTGACGGAGCTGGGTCTCCATGGCGATTTCGTTCGTGATGTCGATGGCTGTTCCGCAGACGGCATACCGGCCGTTATAATCCATGGAACCGCCGAAAACCTTAATATCGATGATACGGCCATCTTTCCGGATCACCCGGAAGGTGTATTGGCGCTCTTTCGACGGGTCCGCAAAATGTCTTTCCAGCTTTTCCCTGACCTTCGCATGATCGTCGGGATGGACCAGGTCAAACGGGCTCATCACATCCAGGAGCTCTTCCCGGGAATATCCTGTAATGGTGCAAAACTGACCGTTTACATACCGCAGAAGGTTGTCCTGAATGATGTAGAACGCCATCAGGGAACTTTCCACGACGCTGCGGTATTTCGCCTCCGACTCCTTGAGCGCCTGCTCGGCCGATTTTCGCCACGTAATGTCCTGGACGGCCCCTTCATAATTGACGATGGCGCCGTGCTCGTCATGGACGGGACGGATATTGATGGCCGCCCACATGATGCTTCCGTCTTTTCGGTACATTCGCATCTCGTATTCATTGACGGCGCCGGTTTCGGCAAGAAGACGTTCGAGACGAATCTTGTCTTCGGGAGAGACAATGACATGTTCGTCCGGATTTATATTCGCGGAGATCATCGCCTGGGGAGAGTCGTATCCCGCCATACGCGCCAGCGCGGGATTGACATTGAGAAGCCGGCCGTCCGGGCCGGACTGGTAGATGCCCTCCACGGCGCTTTCAAAGAGGTTGCGGTACTTTTCTTCGCTCTCCTGGAGTGCCTTCTCCGCCTTTTTCTGCTCGGTGATGTCGGTAAAAACCCCCAGTATCGCCTTGTCTTCGGACAGGGACAGCGTAAAGGGGATTTTGACCGTCCGCAATATACGGGTTTCCCCCGCAGCGTTGGTCAAAGGTTCTTCGGGGATCACTTTGGCCCTGCCGCTGTCCATGACGGCCAAGTCGTCCTTCCGGAAATGCTCGATCTCCGCGGCGTCGGGATTGAAGTCGCTGTCGTATTTTCCCGTCAGGTCCTCAACGCTGGTCCGGTAGATATCGGCCACGGCCTGGTTGACGAGGATAAACCGTCCGGCATGATCCTTGGCGAAAATGCCGTGGGGTACCAGATCGATCACCTGACGGAGCCTGGCCTCGCTCTTTCGCATCTTCTCTTCCGCCTGCCTCTGGTCGGTGATGTCCAGAAAGGTTCCGATCACGGCGGGGTTTCCACAATAGGAGGTGGCGGAACTGTACGTCTCGACGAGCCGGAGTTCGCCGTTCTTTTTGCGTATCCGGTTTTCATAATGGCGGGATTCGATTTCTCCCGACACCCGTTTCTTCAGCGCATCCCGGACCGTGGGCCAATCGTCCGGAAACGTCACCTCACGCAGCGTCAGCCCGATTATCTCATCGCCGCGGTACCCAAAAATTTCGGAGCAACGCGCATTGACATACTGAAATACGCCGTCCTGAAGGATGTAGATGCCGGTTATGGTTTTTTCGGCCAGGTCGCGGAACCGCTTTTCGCTCGCCCGTAATGCAGCGTCGTCCCGCGCCCTCAGGATTGCAAAGCCGATCAGGGTGGCGATGCTTTCCAGGGCGTCGCGACTCCCGGGGGGGATATGATCGAGCCGGCGCGAGGCAATATTCATCAAGCCGATGAGGCGGTTCTCCGTTCTGATGGGGATTATCCCCAACGCGGTGATTCCCTCCATGCGGACATCCTCAAGCGCCGGATCACCGAGGGTGCCGCGGTCGAGATAGGCAGGCTGGTTGGAAACGAATTTTCGAACTTTCTCGCTATTGACATCAACATTGTGGATCTGATGGCAGAACCGGTCGGAAAGGCCTTCCGCACAAGCAAGACTGAGCTCTCCGGTGGTGGGATCCACCGTGTAGATACCACCGGAATCGAGTCCCGATATCTGAAGTGCCGTGTCGAGGCAAAGCCGCAGGACATCGCTGGCGGAAGAGGTGCTTGCCAGCAGTAACTCCAGGTCGCGCTGGGCAGTAAGAATCCGTTCCGGCGTGTCATGGCGGACGCGTCCTTCCTGTCGGGTAATAGTTCCCTCCGTCAGATCACGTGCCCGGTTTTTATTTATCTCCTGAAAACCACTGTTCGATCCTTGACGTTTTGAAACATCTTTTTCACACGGCATTAAAAAGTTACCTTTCCCGAATTTTCCTATTGAAAACATCGACTCAAGCGTCCAATTATATGACGACATTACGATAGGTTGTCAATAAAATCGATATCACCTTGACAACCTATTTCAATCCTGAAATATTTTCATTGCTAAAAAGTTAGGTTCATATTGTTATTAAGAGAGTCTGAAAGGAGACTTTGATGAAACGTATAATTATCGGTGGGTTGCTGATTGCGGGCATGCTTATGGCGGGGTGTGCCGCGACCAATTCAGCAAATTCAAAAAAAATAACAAAATCGACATCGGCTCGTGATCTGGACGGTTTTTCAAGAAAAGCGATTGCAGCCTATAACGCGAATCCGGAGAATACGAACAAGATTGTGTGCACCAATGAAAAACCTGTAGGCAGCAGCATTCCGAAAAGGATATGTCACTGGGAATCATCGATCAAGGACAGACAATTTCAGGATCAGCAGGTCCTGAGAGAACATATAAATAGCGCTCCCCCTGTTTCCAGCAAGTAATCTTCAGGAAGATTCCGTTTCGGAACATACTACAATCCCAAGCGTGATCATTTGAGCAGCTGCACAGCCGGTTGAGACAGGTGTCGTGCGCCCAGTTCTCAGGGCAGAAGATGCCAGAAGTCAGAGGTCGGAGATCAGCCCGGCCGCTCCATCCATTTTGAACGGAGTTTGATCAAAAAAACTGACACCTTAAAAACAACGGCAAGTTGCTCTCGCAAAGCCGCAAAGAACGCAAAGGTTACATAAAATTTTTCTGGTTTTTCTTGGCGACCTTTGCTCGCAGCCCATAGGGCCGCGTATCTTGCCGGTGGAAGACCGGCTGCGGTAATTGGTTGTAAGCCGTATAGTTATAATCGACGTCTGAATGGGGTGACCCATCAGGTGTGTTAAAAACCACTACCGGTGACCGGAGTCAGATATGAGAGGTCAGGAACTGCAAGAACTGTTACAAATTCCTGTCGTTTTTAACTTCCGACTTCCGATCTCTGACTTCTGATCTCCGACTTCTGTCTGTATATGTCCGTGTGTGTCTGTGGCTAATTATAGCTTTTCAGTTGCCAAATGGTTTGGTGTCGGATTATAAAAGAGGGGCTTGTTCCGCGGCATCACCCAAAGCACCAGTTAAAGGGTGAAAGATGGACTTCCTTAATAACCCGGACGAAGACCTTTGAAAGAGGTGAAATAAAGAAACCCTATGCGACTCATATGTGTTGTGTATACGATATTCGTCCTTTTTGTTTCCCTTTTTCCATTTACCGCGATGGCCGACGAGGGGGTGAACGGCCTGCTTTCAGCAATCAAGCCGGAGACGCCGCTTCGGTTGTGTGGTGAGAAGGTCCCCATGGCGAACCCGAAGGTGGTGGAGCGGTTTGAAAAGGAGATGCTGGTGTCTCTGGGGAATCGGCCCCAGGTGATTCTCTGGCTCAAGCGATCCACCCGATATTTCCCTTACATAGAGAAGGTACTCAAGGAGTTCGGTCTTCCCGGTGATATTAAATACCTGGCTGTTGCTGAAAGCGCGCTTCTTCTGCATGCAGGGTCCAGAAAAGGGGCCATGGGCGTATGGCAATTGATGCCGCAAACCGCCAGGAAATACGGATTGGCGGTAAACAGCAGGATCGATGAGCGGCGGAATTTCTATTTGAGCACACGGGCCGCGGTGTCTTATCTCAAGGATCTCTATGAGCAGTTCGGTTCCTGGAGTCTCTCCCTGGCGGCTTACAACATGGGAGAAGAGGGGCTGGAGGCGGAGATTCTGGAGCAGGGCGTCAATGATTATTACCGGCTTTATCTCTCCCTGGAGACCCAGCGTTTCATATTTCGCATTCTGGCGATCAAGCGGATTTTAGAAACTCCGGAAAAGTGCGGCTTCACCCTTTCCGGGGACGATCTTTATGCGCCCGAGATTTTCTCGACGGTTCTGATCGATGTCTCCAAGGATCTTCCCCTCCGGCTGGTAGCCGGGGCGGCGGGGACGGATTTTAAAACCATCAAGGAACTCAATCCGGAGGTGCGGGGACACTATCTGGTCGCCGGGCCGCGTAAAGTCAATATTCCCCCCGGTGGGGAGACGGGATTCCAGGCCCGCCTGGCGGACATGATCAAGGCGGAAGAAAAAAACAAAAGCCAACGCGTATATATCGTCAAGAGAGGGGACCACCTTTCGGGCATTGCCGAAAAATTCGGTGTTCCGCTTGCCGCGTTGCTGATCTGGAATCGTATCGATATCAACAAAGTGATTCACCCCGGTCAGGAGCTGATTATTTCTCCCGTCGCCGCTCAAAAAAGGGGCGGGCTGAAGGATATCGATTGAGCCATTTTCAAAACGTTTTCCCATCATGCATGAAATCAGGCACAAAGCGAATCGATTAACGCAAAAACCGGACATAAGACTCCGATAAAATCGGAGGGAATGAAACATTTTGAAATTGGCTGGATTAAAAAATCTAATTTGAAAGGTACAAGATGAAAGTAGTCAATTTGAAAGATGTCGAAAGCATCGAAGTGACGATGGCGGGGGCGAAAAACGCATACCGGCAGGTTCCGCTGGGAAAAAAAGACGGCGCCCCCAATTTCTCGTTCAGGGTGTTTACGATTCATCCCGATGGTCACACGCCCTATCATTCCCATCCTTTCGAGCACCTGAATTATGTGATCAGCGGTAAGGGGGTGCTTGTGGATGGTGATGGTGGGGAGAGTGAATTGACGGCAGGGGAATTTGCACTGGTGCTTCCGGACGAGATGCACCGGTATCGAAACACGTCGAAAACCGAACCGCTCGTGCTGATCTGCGCGGTTCCCAGGGAATATGAATAGAAAAAATGACATTGAGAGACATGAGGCGCCGGATTGCGCTCGATCGGAAGCACACGGTGAAACGGTTCCAGCGTCATAAACGGAAAAACCAGCTGGCGACCCCGGGCGTCCACTCATATATCATTGTGCTTGACAACCTCAAGCCGAACTTCAATATCGGCAAGATATTTCGCAGTGCCGAGGCTTTCGGCGCCCATGAAGTGCATCTGATCGGCACGGACTTTTTCGATCCGTCTCCCGCCATGGGGGCATTCAAATGGGTACCTGCCCGATTTCACGAAACGTTCGATACCTGCTACCGGGATCTTACAAAGCGGGGATATCGGATTTATGCCATGGAACCCGGGGGCGATGCATCCCTGGCCGATACTCGGCTGCCCGAAAGAAGCGCTTTTATTTTCGGGCATGAGGAATTCGGCATCAGTTTTGATAAAAACGATTACACGGAGGTCAGGGACCTTCAAATCCCGCAATATGGAAAATCCCAGAGTCTGAATGTCAGCGTGGCGGCCTCTATCGTCATGTATGAATATGTTCGTCAGAACGGGCAGGGTATTGCATGAAAACGAAGCGAATGCCCAGCAGGGATGACATTGAGGTATAGAAAAAGCTTGACTTGTCAACAGGTCTTGCATAATTTCGCTCATGGAAAATACGGGATGTTATCGTTACAGAGCTTGATAAAACAAAGCACGTTATGAAAATGTGCATACAAGCTTTTCCGTAATAAAATACAATCCGGCGGGCCGTTGAAAGAACGGTCGTACGCCTGTGAAATAGAGAACAGCCAAGCCATGAAGGCCTTGCAATTAGAGGAGGTGCCTTTGTGGCTTTTTTTTGTTTGGAAAAGCCCTTCAAGATAAAGGCCCGGAGATGAATCATTCACTCGTGGAGCCAATTAAAAAAACGCCCCATTTCGGCCGATCTCGGCGTTGGGTCTGGTCATGCTGTCGAAGATCCCGATGCCGTCTATCGGGAAAACGTTTTCGAATTGGTTCTGTCGGATTTTGGAAATCGACATGAAAACATGGGGAGAGGAAGGGAAATGAAACATAATTCCGGAAAAAATCTGGTGGTTGTTGGTGTAGTGGTGTTATGGATAATGTCGGCGTTTTCGGCGGTTGCGGAAGAGGCATTCGAACTGGAAGAGATAGAGGTGGTGGCTTCCCCGATTATCGAGAGGAATATGGTGGATCGATACGCGGGGCAGAAGACACTGGTATCCGAGGCTCAGATCGAAATCCTGAACGTCCAGGACCTGACCGCGGCCCTGAGAAAGACGCCGGGCGTCAATATCTCCCGGTACAACCCCATCGGGTCTTTTGGCGGCGGGGAAGGCGGTGCGGTGTTTATCAGGGGAATGGGTTCCAGCAGGCCCGGTTCCGAAATAAAAACGTATATCGACGGTATCCCCATGTTCATGAGCATCTGGAACCATCCGTTGATGGATTTGATGCCCATCGACACGGCCCGTTCCGTTGAAGTGTATAAGAGCCCCCAGCCGCAGAACTTCGGTAATGCCATGGCGGCGCTCAACATGGTCCCCAAGACCAGAGCCGAGCAGGGGGTCGGATCCAAAGCGACGGTGGCGGCGGGCAGTTTCGGTACGGTTGTCGCGAACGTGGAAAGCGGCGGGCGGTTTGATAACTTCGACTATTATCTGGGCGGATCATACCGCTCTTCCGACGGGCACCGGGATCACTCGGAAGGCGAAACCGGCGATCTGTTCGCCCGGCTCGGATACGACTTTAACGAACACTGGGGCGCTTATTTCTTCGGCCTCTACTCGGACAATTCCGCCGAAGATCCCGGTGAAGAGGGGGCGGATGCATCCCGGCGGGAGGGAACCTATGAGACCCGCTCCAGGCTGGCAAGTCTCACGCTTTCCAACGCCTATGACCGCGCCCATGGGGATATCAAGCTTTTCCGCAACGACGGTGAAGGCGACTGGCTCGATCAGCCCACGAGCACCGACGGGGTCAGGGAGGATCTCTTCAATGATTTCACCTTTTACGGGATCAAGGCCAGGGAGGTGTTCAGCCTCGTGGGTGAAGCGGAGCTTGTTACAGGCTTGGACTGGGATTACACCGACGGGGATTATGATATGGTGTTGAGCGACGGCAGCTCGAATCCATGGCGGGGCCATGATTATACCATGATATCGCCATATGTCGCGATAAGCCGTCAATTCGGCAGCTCCGACGGTTTGTCCGTCTCCCCGTCCGCGGGGGTCCGGTATTATGATCATTCGGACTTCGGGTCCGCATGGTCTCCCCACCTGGGGGTGGTTGCCGAATTCGGCTCGTTTACCGGACACGCCGGGTACTCGAGGGGCATCGTGTTTCCGGGGCTTGACGTGGTGGTCTTTTCCGAAGAGGTGATTCCGGTACTGGGAGACAGTTGGAAGGCCCTGGATCCGGAAGTCATGGACCATTATGAAGTGGGTGTCTCCTACAGGCTGGGTGATGTCGCCGGGTTGGAAGTGGTATGGTTTTATAATGACGGCAAGGACAGGTATGTATTCATTACCTCCCCCACATCCCGGCCGGTTTACGGAAACGTTGAAGAGTATACGACCAAAGGGGTGGAAGTCTCCGCCGAGATTCGCCCCGCCGCGAACCTGGCCGTCTTTATGGGCGGGACATACATGCGGACGGATCCGTCCGATACGCCGTATGCACCGGAACTGACCCTGAGCGCCGGATTGACATGGCGTTTTCTGAAAGCGGTTACATTCAGCGCCGATGTCCAGTATTCGGACGACATGTTCGTCAGTTCCCAGGCCCGACGGGCGGGCGCCGTGAACATGGCGGAAGTGGACGACTATTTCGTCCTGAACGCCAAGCTCAGTTATGCGTTCAAAACGAAATCGGAGAAGGTAACCGGAAAAGTGTTTGTGGCCGGGGAAAACCTCACGGATGCCGATTACGAATACAGACCCGGATATCCCATGCCGGGGTTGAACGGCATGGCGGGGGTGTCGCTCTATTTTTAAAAGTGAGCAAGAGGACGATTCAGGAATAGTCTTCTGTATACATATGTCGGGTTAGGAAAGGAAACAGTAATGAGAAAAATTGGCGGATGGGCGGTCCGGATCGTCATCCTAATTATATTATGGGCTTCCACGACTGTTGCGCACGATGTATATCTTCCGGTTATCGTAGATACGGACGCAGCCGCGGATGATATGCGGGCAATGGCCATGCTGCTCAACTCCGGGGGGGGTGATATTCGCCTGATTGTCACCTCGGACGGCGTTCTGTCGCCGGAAACAGGGAAGCTTTTTTGCGGAAAGCTGCTTGCCTGTATGAATCGGCCGGACATTCCGGTGGTGGCCGGGACACAGCTGTCGGCGCCCCCGCCGGAGTTTCGAAAACTCAATGAAATGCTTGCCTGGCCGGCATGCGGGTCTGATGGAAAGGACGCCGGCGATTCGGACCGGAACGCCGTCGATGCCATTTTATCCGCGATAAACAGTTCCGAAAACGACGTGTTATATCTCTGCCTCGGGCCCATGACCAATCTGGCGGAGGCGATTCGGCGGGACCCGTCCATTGTCTCCAAGCTTTATCGTGTCGTCTATCTGGGATCTTTCCCCGGGGGAGAGACTCCCGGCTGGAACACGCGCAGGGACCCGGTTTCGGCAAAAATGGTGTATGCTGCCGGAGCGCCGGTATACGGGCTCGGAATGCCGGAGGGAGGGTATGTTCCCCTGAAAGCGGTGTTCGATGATGTCGGCGATGTTGATTCAAGGGCGGCCGGGCTACTGCTTCAACTCCACGATGTGCCGGAAATAGAGAAAAGAATAACCAATCGCCACATGAAGATATGGGATGAGATGGTGGTTATATATGTCAACCTTATCACCGGATTCGATTTCGTTCCGGTTGCCGCTTATCCCAAGGCGATGCAGCTCACGACATTCGACCGGGATGCAATGAAAAGTGCTTATATCCGTCTTCTGGGGAACCCGGCTGATTTCCACCTGGATGCCCGGAAAAGTGTTGTGTTGAAAGCATTTCCCGCGGATCCCCGATCGATGCGGGAGGATGTCGCCCCGGAAGTGGCGGAGATCATTCGGCGCCACGGGGAAGAAGAGTGGAAAGCATGTCTTCTTACCAACGAGCTGCACCGCCACCTGGGGATTTACAGCCTGGTGGGCGCCAAAATGGGTATTCGCGCGAGGGAAATTCTGGAGGCCCCCTTCGATGTTCTGACGGTTTTATCCTTCGCGAGTCTCAAACCGCCGTTGAGCTGCCTCAATGACGGACTGCAGGTCTCCACGGGTGCAAGCCTGGGAAGGGGGACCATCGCCGTTTCGCAGGACGGCCCCTCTAAGCCTTCGGCCCGTTTTACGAACGGGGCGATTGTCCTGGAACTGACGCTCAAGAAAAAATTCGTGGCTCAAATCCAGGCGGACATTAAAGCGGCCATCGAGCGATTCGGCGGATTGAGCCCCGATTATTTCGCGCATATCCGTAAGCTTTCCATTCAGTACTGGAAGGAGTTTGATCGTTCGGAGTTGTTTGAGGAGCGGTACATCCGTTAAGCGCTTTTATCGTTTTTCTCTGCGTCTCTGCGACTCTGCGCGAGAAATAGTTGTTTTTTGGGAACATATTTATGCCAACAGCTAAAGAGTGATCCAGGTGATATTATGAGGAAAATAAAATTTTGTTTAGCCGTGGTGATGGTAATGATGTTATTCACAACCACGGCATCCGCCCATTTCGGCATGGTGATTCCCTCGGATTCAATGGTGATGCCGGAAGATGAGAGAAGTGTCCATCTGCAGCTCTCCTTTTCACACCCTTTCGAAATGGTCGGTATGACGCTGGATAAACCGAAATATTTCAATGTGATTGCAAACGGGAAGAAAACAGATCTTACAGGAGCACTGAAACCCGCTGAAGTGATGGGCCAGGCGGCATGGCAGGCGGATTACGGCATCAAACGCCCCGGAATTTATATGTTTACGATGGAGCCGGTGCCTTACTGGGAGCCGGCGGAAGACATCTTCATCATTCACTACACCAAAACGGTGGTGACCGCATTTGGAGATGACGACGGCTGGGATGGTGAAGCGGGGCTTAAAACCGAAATTGTTCCCCTGTCAAAGCCTTACGGACTTTACGCCGGAAATGTCTTCCAGGGTATTGTCAAGCTGGACGGGCGACCGGCGCCCTACGCACAGGTCGAGGTGGAGTATTATAACGAGAACCGGAAGGCGGAAGCGCCTACCGACTACATGGCGGCCCAGACCATCAAAGCCGATAGCAACGGTGTGTTTACCTATGCGGCGCCCCGGTCGGGCTGGTGGGGATTTGCGGCCCTCAGCGAGGCCGACTTCACCCTTGAAAAAGATGGGGAGAAAAAGCAGGTTGAAATTGGCGCCGTTATTTGGGTGCACTTTGAAAAATGGCTCAATAAATAACATGATAAGGTTTACATATTTACCCTGGATATACAGTATCCGGGGAATGAACTTAAAGGTAGCGGAGTTTTTAAATGCATATTTCAGAAGGAGTTCTTTCGGCCCCGGTGCTGGTTACGGGTGGCGCCCTGGCAGCAGCCGGAATAGCGGTGGGGCTGAAAAAAATCGACTATGATCATGTCGCACGGGTGGGCATCCTGTCGGCTACTATTTTTGTTGCGTCCCTGGTGCATGTCCCGATCGGTCCTTCCAGCGTACACCTGATTATGAACGGTCTTGTGGGGCTGCTGCTGGGGTGGGCGGCGGTTCCGGCGATTTTTGTGGCGTTGCTTCTGCAGGCCGTATTTTTCCAGTTCGGCGGCATCACCGTTCTCGGTGTGAACACCGTGCTCATGGCCCTGCCGGCGGTTCTATGTTATTACCTCTTCGGGCCGCTGATCCATAAAAGCAGGAAAGTATTTCTCGCGGCGGGGTTTGCCAGCGGGTTTTTCGCGGTTTTGCTTACAGCGCTTCTTGTGGGGCTGGCCCTGATGTTCACGGCGGAGAGCTTTTTCGAGGTGGCCTCACTGGTGGTCGGCGCTCATTTGCCGATCATGATTATCGAGGGGATTATTACTGCGTTTTGTGTGGGATTTCTAAAAAAGGTGCAGCCGGATATGTTGCCTAACTGAAAAGCATTTTTCGCGCAGACGCTGAGACGCTGAGATGTTAGAAGAGCATAAAAGCCAAACGGCGAGGGAAGAAGGAAGAGGGACGATGGAAGAAAATGAAACAGCTGTTTCTTCCCTCTTCCGAGCGGAGCGGTCTTCCATCTTCCATCGGTTTTTTCACTGCGTCGTTTGCTATAAGAGAGGTAGTCATGCCTAAAATCTTCAAGCTTTCAATATTTGTGACGGCAATGATAGTGCTTGTCTCCGGATCGGCATGGGCCCACAGCGTGGTTGTTTTCGCCTGGGTGGAAGGCGATACGGTATACGTGGAAGGAAAGTTCGGCAGTGGGCGGAAGGTCGTGGATTCACCGGTGGAGGTATATGATTCTCAAGGGAATCTGCTTCTTACGGGCACGACCGACAAAAATGGAGAATTTTCCTTCAAGGCGCGCCGGAAGAGTGAAATGAAGGTGGTTCTGCTTGCCGGTATGGGGCACCGGGGAGAGTGGACAATCCCCGCCTCCGACTTTGATACGGCCGGTTCCGGAGAGGTGATCGGTGCGGAATCGTCCGGCCCCCGGCAGATAGCGGCTTCCGGGTCGGTATCGGCAGAGGAAGTGGTTGCCGGGACCGATACTCCCCGTGTATCCCCCGGGTATGTCACCGGCACGGAGATGCAGGCGGCCATTGAAGCGGCCCTTGATAAGAAGCTGAAACCGATGATGAAGCTGCTTGTGGATGAAAAACAGAGCGGTCCTTCGATGACTGAAATTATGGGGGGGATCGGTTATATTTTCGGTCTGGTGGGTGTGGTTGCGTATATGGCTTCACGCAGGAAGAAATCTCTATGATCAACGAACCGTTTGCCATCGGTAATTCCATCATTCACCGTATCGATCCGCGAATCAAAATTGTTGCGGGAACCCTGTTTTCGATTGTCGTGGCGGTTTCCTACCGGTTCCCGACACTCCTTTCGGCACTGGTAATGGCCGGTGGGCTGATTCTGGCTGCGCATCTCGATCTCAGGGCGGTTACCAAAAGGCTCCTTGTGGTGGCGGGATTTCTCGTGCTTCTCTGGGTGGTGATGCCGTTGACATTCGAAGGCCCTTCTCTTTACCGGATCGGCCCCCTGACGATAACGCGCCCGGGCGTTACCCTGGCGGCACAGATTTCACTGAAGTCCCTCGCCATCCTGACGGCATTCACCGCACTTATCACCACCATGAATTTTTCAGCACTCGGCCACGCGCTGGATCGCCTGCGTCTTCCGGGAAAGCTCGTTCACCTGCTGCTCCTGACGTACCGTTATGTGTTTGTGATAGAGCAGGAGTACGGGCGTCTGGTCCGTGCGGCAAAGGTCCGCGGATTCCGGTCCAAAACAAATCTCCACACATACAAAACAATTGCCTATCTCATCGCCATGCTTTTTGTCCGGTCGGCCGCCCGGGCGGACCGGGTGGACCATGCCATGCGCTGCCGGGGGTTCAACGGGCGATTCTATTGCCTGACCGATTTCCCGCGCCACTGGCGCAACTGGGTGTTCGGTTCCCTCATGATGGCTTTGATTCTGGGGTTGGGTGCTATTGAAGTGCTGAGTGTAAAGTGCTAAGTGCTGATTTAGCGGTCATTGGTAACTGGTCATTTGTCATTGGTCACTGCTTGTAAACCTGTAACTTCACATTTTTAGTTTGGGCATGAATAAGAAACCGATTATTGAGCTTGAGGGCATCTGTTTTTCATACCCGGGGGGAACGCCTGTTCTCCGGGATTTGGCATTGAGCCTCTATGAAAAGGAACACATCGGGCTGATTGCCCCCAACGGCAGTGGCAAAACCACCCTGTTCCATGTCATTATGGGCCTGATCAAACCGGACGCCGGTTGTATTACGGCCTTTGGCCGGAAGGTGTCCGGTGAAAAAGATTTTATCGAGGTCCGGCGCCGGGTCGGACTGCTTTTCCAGGATGCCGACGATCAGCTTTTCAGCCCCACGGTGCTTGAAGATGTGGCATTCGGGCCGCTGAATTTGGGAAAGAGCAGGGAAGAGGCGATCGATATTTCCCGAAGAACCCTCTCCTTCCTCGGGCTGGCTGGTTTCGAGGAACGTATTACCATAAAACTGTCCGGCGGTGAAAAGCGGCTTGTGGCACTGGCGACGGTGCTTGCAATGGAGCCGAAGGTGCTTCTTCTGGACGAACCCAGCGCGGGCCTGGACGAAGCAACCAAGCACAGCCTTGTACACATTTTGAAAGCCCTTGATATCAGCTATTTGATCGTTTCACATGAGTTCGATTTTCTTTCGGAAGTCACGGATAAAATATATACTCTCCAGAACGGGCGGATAGAGATCGACGCCACCCCGCGTATTCACGAGCATGTGCATGCCCATGCCTACGGTGAACAACCCCATCGGCACCAGTAGTGTCCATCCACAAATGGCCAATTGACCCGATATCGGCGTTGCGTAGTGGAAAAATTTATAACTGGCATTATAGCGGATATCAGAGCAATATTCGGTTAATCATACGGATTAGAATCGCATATAACACTACTGAAAAGCAATTCTCGCGCGGAGACGCAAAGACGCAGAGAACAGCAATTTAAAATAACATCTCCAGACATAATGATATTATTGATCTTCTTCGAAAACATGCGTTCATGCGCTTCTATTTTTCAACCTGTTGTTCTTGGTTGTTCTCTGCGTCACTGCGGCTCTGCGGGAGAAATAGATGTTTTATGCTGAACATATTAATGCCGAATGTTATACCGGTGACCAACAGGGACTTTTTATGGAAAGGTAATACCTAAATCTGTGAGTTCTTTCTCGATAGCAGCTTCCCAACCGCGGTTGGCCTTGGGGTTCGCCGGGCTGGGGTGTGTGATGACGCCGATAGTGACCGGAACGTCCTGAAGCGCGGCAATGGCGCGGTCCCGGGCGAAGTTGCCGATGCCGAGAACGAATTCGGGCTTGAGGTGTGCCACCAGTTGCCGGAGGGCCCGGTCGCAGACTTCCATGAGAGGCCGTTTTTCCGATACGGGCAGTGTGTTGGGGGTCCGGTTCCTGCCGCTCTCTTCCATGAACACGAGTGGGCAGTAGTTGCCAACGAAAAACCGGGAGAAAAAGTTGCGGGGGGTGCCGAACCTCTTTTTCGCCCATCCCCATAGCCGGCGGCCGCTGACTTCACTCCGGTGGCAGGAGAAACCGGTGACGGGCCGTTTCGGGTGTTCGTTTTCCGGTTTGCCCACCTCCGCCTCGATTTCAAGCCACTCTCTGACCGCGGTGATTTCTCCGAAAGGGATGCCGGTCTGGGTCATTCCCCAGGGGCCGGGATTCATTCCGAGGAGTAATATCTCCTTGGTGGGCGCGCCGAAATTTTTCAGGTATGTCTCATACGGTTTTTGGGCATAAACCAGAGGGTTATATACGTGGGTTACCGGGGAGGTGAAACGCAGCTTTGAGACATCTTTTATTAGGGTGTCGATAATGGAGAGGTGATTCATGCTTTTGAGTGCCTAAAGTTGTTGTATTCTTACCATTCTATATAGGGGATTCGGGTACTTCTTTGGGTTGTTCTTCTGATGTTTCCTGATCAGTATTCGGCTGCCGGGCATTCCGGATTTTTGAAAAGTATTTTTTCAACTCTTCCTGAGTGAACTTCTCAATGAACGACAGATGCCTGTGATGATGAGAGTAATGGAGACCATTGAAATGCGTTTTCTCTATCAGTGCCTTTACTTTGTTCTTGACTCGTTTCCAGGTCTCCCGCCGGAAATCCGTTTCAAGCCGAACCAGAGGATCCATGTCCTCAAGGCATCTTTTTCTATAGCGGGGGAGACGCCATTTAACGAACCAGAGGACGGCCATTGCCATGGCTGCCAGAAGTCCCGCGCCAGGGATGATCAGTTGAGAGAATTCGGCACTACCTGAAAGAAGCGAAGGGAGCAGGGCCCGGTCTGTTGATCCCATGATGGTGAACAGAAGCAGGTCCAGAAAAAAGAAGAGTATAATCCCGACCATAAAGCCGTTTTTGAGACTTTTCCTGAACAGGCGTCGACCATTCAAGGCAAACTGCTGCATCCCCTCGACAACAAGCTTCAGTTCAAAAAGCTTTCTGTCGACCAGGTGCAGGATATGGCTGATCTTAAGATCCGGCGCCGCCATGATTTTTTCTTTGAGTTCCGAGCGTTCATCGATCCAGGCCTCTTCGGGTTTTCCACTTTTTGATACCGAGGGGGCAAAGGTGAGAAAGATGCGGGGGATGTCCTTTCGACCCGTCATCTGGGAGAGATTCCAGCACAGCGTTCCGTAAGAACGAATCAGATCCGCCGGGTTGTCGCATTCGTCGACACGGCTCATCACAAACACAACCCGGTCCTCTTCGGCGGTTACCGGCAAGGTGTTTCGAATGGTTGTATAGGTCTCTTTGATGGTCCCGGCTTTATGCGGATCGAACATGAGCACGACCAGATCGGCGAGTTTTGCGAATTCACCCACAACGCCGGAATAATCATACCCCCGGCCCTTTTCGGTAACCGAGTCGATCATTCCCGGGGTATCGATAATGGCAAGATTCTGGAGAAGCGCCAGATCGATCAGTTTCATTTGAAAATGGGAAGTGAGGCGGTCTCCGAACGCTTTCAGGGCGGAAAAGGGTAGGTTCTCGTCGTTGATCAGTGTGGTGCCGGGTACGCTGCTGTCCACCCTGCCGGTGTCCGGCGCCGTGAGCACCGTAAACGAGTCGTCCGTGGGGGCCTGGCCCGTAAGCTGGACTTCGCTCCCCAGAAGCTCGTTGACAAGGGTGCTTTTCCCTGAAGAGTAGTTGCCGAGGATGAGAACCAGCGGTTTCCACTTCAGTACGGCATCGAGCTCCCGGGTGTCCAGACGGTACTCCTCAAGGATGGGGAAAAGTTTCCCCCGTACACGTTTTTGAATGTCACGCTGCAATTTCTGCTTGTTCATGGAGGTTTTTGTCTCCCTCAATTGTTTTTCGAGTTACCAAACATATATTGATTGTCCCGTATTATCAATGGTTTTCTTAAAAGAGTCCAGGCAATCAAAAGTAACCTATCGTAGATCCCGGTGTCGGGGAATGTTGATTATTCGAGATGCAGCGGTTGTTAATGTAGGCAAGCATCTATGCAGGCAAGTGCCTGAACCGGCAAGCCGGAGTCGACGGTCTGCAGTCGGCAGTCAACAGCCGGCGGATTGAAATCTGTTTCATTTTCCATTAACCTTAGGCACTCATATAACCTCAAAACACCACTGGAAGCACTCTGTCTTTTAACCTGCATGCAATCCAGGAATAGTATCCCTCGTATGGCTGGTTGATATGCCGGCATGGTAATTGCTGACCGATATAAAGAGATGTTTTGAAATTGGTTGTATCGATTTGCATTTTAAGGGGGATCCGCGACATGATGGTCAACCATATCACCGGCAGCCTTACTGGTGGTCCACTATCCGCAAAGCCCGCCGGACTGAAATCTTCAGGCTTTAACAGGGTGTTGCTCGAAACGACGGCATCCCTTGAGAAAAATTTGCGGTCACTCCATGGCGGGATGGAAACACCGAAGACCGGGGCGCAACCGACCGCCGGAGCGGGAAAACTTGTCAAAATCGGAACGATCACGTCAAAAAATCCGACGGTCTCCGATCTCCTGATCCGGAACCCGGTGTTTAAAAAAGAGTGCTGGCATATTGTCCACAATCATCAGAACCAGGACAAGGCGTACAGGCGTATTCGGGCGGGAACGGATATTTATTTGAATCCCGGCACGAAAGAGCTTTTGTGGGGCGATATGATTCAAAACGCTGCTTCGGCGCCCGGGGATGCAGGCGCCTCCCCGGTGGGCGGACATCCCGAAAGAGCGAATGCGGTCCGGCAAGCGGCAGCGGGAGAGTCCGGCACATACCAGGTGAACGTCGTGCCCGGGGAGCAGGCCGGCGGGTTGAGTGAAAACCTTGTAAAAGCCGTCGAGTCGATGATCGGAAAGACCTATTTGGAAATAGACTGCTTTGAGCTGCTTGTAAGCGGCTTGAGCAAGCTGGGTATTCGATATGTCGGCCATGGCGGACTGGGACATGAACTGATAGCCAGGGCTATGGACGATGGGCTGCCGATGAATGCCTATCTGAACGGCGAGGGGCTGGTCAAATTTTCCGGCGCCAAGGTTTATGACAGATCTTTTTCCAGGGTCAGTGATCCGGCGGGCCAGGCCGGAACGGTCATTCAGGAGATGGCCCCGTATCTCGAAAAGGGCAGCATCCTGTCGTTTTCAATGGAGAGCCGGGGACACACCGGCATTGTGTCCTGTAAAGACGGGACATGGACCTATATCAACTCGGGCGTCATGGACAATCCGGTGACCGGCGGTATCACCCCGAAAGGAGTCGGGGAGGAGAATCTGTACCGGGAGATCGAAAACTGGTTTCAGCTCGCCGCCCGGCGGAATGAATCCCTGGTCATTACCCTGGGAAAGCTCAGTCAGCATAAGCTGGCAGGGTTTGATGAAAAGAATAAGTTGACATTTTTGTAATGAAATGATGTCGTTAAATAAGGAATTGGATATGCTCATTTGGAAGCATATATGACTTTGTATAACATATAGACACCGCACTATTTCCGACGATGCTCCCCAAACCAATATTTTTTTACATACTACTTGTCTGTTTGTTAATTAACGTGCTTTCCGTATCGATCACATTCCGGGATGCCCATGCCGTAAAAATCGGTTTCCTGGAGACGATCGATTCCTGGCTGGATCTGCCTTTGGGTGAACAGACTGAATATAAACATATAACCGGTGATTTTAAGGTTACAGACTGGTCCTCGATCGATCTCGATGAAATAATTGTAACGGAAGTTCCTCCACGACATAATATTATCGTATCGGAAACAGATTCGTCCGACTCGCCCCGGGCCGTTAATAAAAATCCCCCCTCCGGTTTAATGATATTCCCCGCCGTTCTTGTTTTACTGTTATTTGCTACCTGCTCCGGTTTGGCATTTCGTGACAAGTTTACATTTAAAACAGTCCTTCATAACTGCTTGCGATCCGATAAGAGAATGAGCCGGCACAGAATCAAAAAAGAGATTAAACGCTGGTGTCAATTCGTGTCTAAAATTCTTTTTATCATCGTCTGCTACACGGTATTGGGTCTCACTTGTTATATTGCATTCAGTGATATTTTAACGACCCTGTTCCATCAAAACTCTATATGGGATAACCCGTTCAGTTTGATGGGCCTTCTATTATTTTTCGTGGGGACCTATTATTTCTGTGTTTTTAAACTTTCCCTCGGCATATTCAAAGGCTACAAAGAAGGCGTGATTCGACGGAGTGATTTTTATCGTTCGGTAGACCTGCATAGGTCAATTAAAAAAAAGCAGGGTAATCGCCCTGAAAAGGGAAGCTTGGTCCTCCGTCTTTATAGTGTTTTTATCTCCGCAACCAGGCCAGAATCAGAATACCGATTGTAATGCACCAGGCGATCCGCTGGCGCCTGTCGGGAAGGGGGCGATGGATGAGCAGGCTGTAGACGGAGCCGATTATACAGCCCGAGAGAAGTCCGAAGAGATGGGCCATAATGTCCGTGTGTTCGCCCGCGGTTCCCAGGAGGCCCAGAAGCGCCAGACCGCCGGCAAGCGGCAGCCACGCTTTTACATGATACCCGGGGCGCCTGTATTTATCCCAGAACTGAAACGCGGATAGAAGCCCGATGGCGCCGAAAACGGCTGTGGAGGCGCCGATGGAGGTGTGGCCGGGCAGTTGAAGCCATGCGTTCGCGAGGTTCCCGAAAGCGCCTGTCATCAGAATGAGCAGCCAGCCCACCCCCGGGCGCGTCACGCCGCATACGGCTGTCCCGAAAAGGGCGATGCCCGCCATATTCCCCACAAGGTGGGGGGCGCCGGAATGCAGCATCAGGGCCGTGACGGTCCGGTAGACTTCACCGTCCATAATACGGTCCGAGGCGGCGCCGAATTGCTTGACGAAGGTTTCAGCCACGCCGTGATAGGTTTCCGCCCAGTAAAAAAATGCCAGGAGCAGGGCGGCCCATACACCGCTCCAGGTTTTATGTTGCCCCAGCGGCGGCGGGTCGGGCGGCGCCGGCTCTTCCCGGTTTTCCCTGAGGTATTGGGCGACTTTTTCGAGGGCGGTCTCATAGTCGGTCTCTTCAACCCGTATTTCCCATCCGTCTTTACTTCGGGACGAGTCGCAGGCAATTCCCGATGCGCTGAGAATCAGCACGCAGATATTCGCCTGTTCCTGGTTGAGGTTTTCGAAGAGTGTTCGCATGGTTTAGAATCTGTACGCCAGTCCAGAAAGCCGCTGCTTGGGTTTGTCATTTTTGAGCGCGATGTCAATGGCCTTCCGGTCTCCCACAAGCACCACCAGCCGGCGCCCCCGGGTCATGGCCGTGTAGAGAAGGTTCCGCTGGAGCAGTACGAAATGCTCCGTCAGGAGCGGCACGATGACGGCCGGATATTCCGAGCCCTGGGATTTGTGGACCGATATGGCATAGGCCAGGGTGAGTTCATCGAGTTCTTCGAACTCGTAGATGACCTCCCTGCCGTCATAATCCACCAGGAGCTGCCCTTCCTCGTTGTCAACGGCGCTGACGGCGCCGATATCGCCGTTGAAGACATCTTTCTGATAGTTGTTTTTCAGGTGCATGACCTTGTCGCCGACCCGGAAACCCCTGCCCGATTTCCGGCGGATTTGCCCGGCATCCGGGTTGAGTGCTTTCTGAAGCATCTGGTTGAGATGAATCGTGCCGGCCTGTCCCTTATGCATGGGGGTGAGGACCTGAATATCCCGAACCGGGTCCAGATGAAAACGGTCCGGGAGTTCTTTAGCGCAGAGGGAAACCGCAGTTTCAGCGGCCCGGGCGGGATTGCGCTGTTCGATGAAATAAAATTCCGTATCACTGTCCGCTATATTTTGCCTGGCCAGATCCGGAAATTGGCCGGACCGGACCTTGTGGGCATTCATAACGATGGGACTTTCCTGGGCCTGACGGAATATTTCCGTCAGTTCGAAGGCGGGGATGACTTCCGAAGCGATCAGATCCGAAAGCACATTGCCGGGCCCCACGGGCGGCAGTTGGAACACATCCCCCACCAGCACCAGAACGGCGCCCATGGGGACCGCCTGGATCAGGTTGTTCATGAGCTGAACATCCACCATGGAGGCTTCGTCGATGATGAGCACATCGGTATCGAGGGGATTGTCCCGGTTTTTTTCAAACTGGTCGTCTTCGAGGCGACATCCCAGAAGTTTATGAATCGTGGATGCTTTCCTGCGGGTCACCTCGGAAAGCCGCCGGGCCGCCCGACCGGTAGGGGCCGCCAGAGAGATCCGCCGTCCCAGTGTTTCGAATACGGCGCAGATGGAGCGGATCAGCGTGGTTTTCCCGGTGCCGGGACCGCCGGTGATAATAGCCGCGCGATGAGAGAGGATATCCGTCAGCACATGGAGCTGCATATCGGAGGGTTCGATGGCGAGTTTACGAACGACCTCCGACGCGATTTTATCGGGATCGATCTCCACCGGTGGCGCCGGAATGGTGAGAATGGCGCCGAGGCGCATGGCAATACCGGTTTCCGCCTCGTGCAGCGCTTTGAGGTAAACCACATCGGGCGCCGGCTCATCCCCCACGGCATCCGGTACCACAAGTTCCGCGGCGGCGAGGGACTCGAGCGCCGCTTCCACGCTTTCCAGGGGGACCTGAAGAATATGAGCACATTTGTCCAGCAATTCACTTCGGAGAACGAAGGTATGTCCCCCGGTGGCGGCCTGCTCCAGCAGATAGAGGAGACATGCCTGAAGCCGCCGCAGGTCGGTGGGATCCATTCCCATTTGCCGGGCGAAGTTGTCCGCCAGGAAGAAGTCGATTTCGTTGATGGCGGCGGTCAGCCGGAAGGGGTCGTTTTTCAGGACGTCTACGGCTTCGGGGCCGAACGCCTTGATGATTTTTGCGGCATGATATGGTTTGATGCCGTTGGCCTGCAGCATGAGCATGGCGCGCCTTGTATCCTGGTGGGCGCGCCAGGCCTCCGCCATCCGGGCGGCTTTGGCCGAGCCGATGCCCGGGATTTCCCGCAGCCTTTCCGGCTTATGTTCGAACACATCCAGCAGGGATGCGTCAAAGTGGGAGAGGAGTTTTCCCGCCATTCGGGGGCCGATCCCCTTGATGAACCCGGAGGTGAGAAATTTGCGGATACCCTCTAGTGGTTCGACGGGTATCACTTTCACGGCGGAGACCTTGAATTGCTGGCCGTATTTCGGGTGCGTATCCCAGCTTCCGGTGATGTGAAGGGAGTCGCCCGGTTGGACGCCGGGCATGGCGCCGATGACCGTTACCAGACGGTGGGTCTCATCCACGCGGACTTTGGCAATGGTGAAAGGGGACGTTTCATGCCGGTAGGTGATACGCTCCAGATGGCCTTGCAGGGTGGTCATGGAAGCGGAGACCTCAGCATCCGGTTGACGGCATCGAGCAGGTTATCGGCCAGATAGTCGGGGGGCGTACCCCTGTCGGAAAGGGTTTTCGCCGCTGCTTGCCCGTTTCCGGTTTTTACCAGGATGCTTCTGCCGCACCCCGCGTTGCGGGCGCACTCGATATCCTTGACGCTGTCGCCTATGAAAAACGTATGGGAAAGGTCGATTCCGTGCCTGTCCCGGGCTTTGAAAACGAGTCCCGGGGCGGGTTTGCGGCACATGCACTTCTCTTCGGGGGTGTGCGGGCAGAAAAAGATCTCCTCTATTTTTCCGCCGTGGGCCGCGATTGTTACAGACATGAGACGGTGTGTTCGGGCAAGTGTTTCGGGCGCTATCATTCCCCGACCGATGATGGATTGATTGGTGATGATCAGTATTGTGAAGCTGTTTCGCGTCAGCAGTGAAATGGCATCAAGACTCCCGGGAAGAAATTCAAATTCTTCCCAGGTTTTAACATAATCGGGGGAATCCCGGTTGATAACACCGTCTCTGTCAAGGAAGACAACTTTTTCCAGCATGTTACTCCGCAACAATCATGGCCGTTTCGTAACCACGGTCTTTGAGTATCTGTTCATATTCGACGGCCTGGCCGAGGGTGGTGCAACGTCCCACACGCACCCTGTAAAAGTTATTCCGGCCATCGAAATAGGAAACGATGTGAGCGTTTTTGTATGTCTCGTCCAATTCGGCTTTCAGCCGTTCCGCATTTGCCCGCTCCAGAAACGCGCCGACCTGAATGGTAAACGCCCCTTTTTCATAGTCCATTTTGACATAGGTCTGTTTGCCGTCTGAAATGCCCGCCGCCATTCCCAGGGCCATAATCTCCACGGGCGCCGTGCCCGGGCCGACGATGCCAAGCGCTTTGGCGCCGGTATAGGACAGATCGATGATTCGGCCCTCTACAAACGGACCCCTGTCATTAACACGCACATCAATCACCTTGCTGTTCGTAAGGTTTCGAACCCGGACATAGGTCCCCAGGGGGAGGGTTTTATGTGCCGCGGTCATGGCGTACATGTCATAAACTTCACCACTCGAGGTTTTTCTTCCGTGAAAATCACTTCCATACCAGGACGCCACGCCGCGTTCGCGAAACCCCTTGGCATCCGGAACGGGTTGATACCACGTTTTGCCCACCCGGTAGGGTTTCGGGTGTCCCGGAATGGCGCCGGCGCACGGGGGGGAGCGCACCCGACTGCCCAGATCAGCATCGTGGATGCAAGAAATACGAGGATTACATGACTCTGAAGTCCGTTTTCTTTCATTTTCCGCGTCTTTTTTTAGCCAATGCAATATCCAGCACATCGAGCATGTTATCAACAAAATGAAACGTAATCTCTTTGCGGACCTTTGGGGGAATGTCCTCCAGGTCCTTCTCGTTCCATTTAGGAAGGATCAGCGTTTTTATACCGGTTCGATGGGCGGCCAGTACTTTCTCCTTGATGCCTCCCACCGGCAGTACCTGCCCCCTGAGGGTGATCTCGCCGGTCATGGCAAGATTCTTTTTGACCGGAGTATTGGTCAGAAGCGAGACAAGGGCCGTCATCATGGTAACGCCGGCAGAGGGGCCGTCCTTGGGGATGGCGCCTGCCGGAATATGGATATGGAGGTCATTGGATTCGAAGAACCGTTCTTCCACCCCAAGGGGTTCAGCATGGGAGCGGATGAAGCTCAGTGCGGCAGTAGCCGATTCTTTCATGACATCCCCCAGTTGTCCGGTGAGGGTCAACCCCTTGCCGCCGGGCATGGACGTGGCCTCTATGAAAAGAATCTCACCGCCGACAGGCGTCCAGGCAAGGCCTACCGCCACGCCGGGAATGGCGGTGCGCATTCTGTTCTCCGGCGACAGGCGTACCGGGCCAAGGTATTCATGAAGGTCTCCGATGTTTACGGTCACCTTCTTCGCTTTTTTTTCCGCGATTCGGCTGGCGACGCCCCGGCAGATGCCGGCGATTTCCCGTTCCAGGTTTCTGAGGCCCGCCTCCCGTGTGTAGCCGGAAATTATTTTTTTAATGGCGCCTTTGGTGATGGTTATCTGGCTTGATTTCAGGCCGTGTGCTTCACGCTGCCGCGGGATCAGATACCGGACGGCGATATTGATTTTTTCATCCTCGGTGTATCCGAGAAGCTGCAACACTTCCATGCGGTCCCGCAGGGGCGGCGGAATGGTGTCCAGGACATTGGCGGTAGTGATGAACATGACATTGGACAGGTCGAAGGCGACATCCAGGTAGTGATCCTGAAAGGAAAAATTCTGCTCGGGGTCCAGTACTTCCAGGAGTGCAGAGGAAGGGTCTCCCCGGAAATCACTGCCGACTTTGTCCGATTTCATCGAGCATAAACACCGGGTTGCTCGACTCGGCCCGGCGGATTCCCTGAATGATCCGGCCGGGAAGCGCCCCCACGTAAGTGCGGCGGTGCCCTCGAATTTCCGCTTCGTCCCGGACCCCGCCCAGGGAGAGGCGGATAAATTTCCGGCCCAGTGCCCTGGCGATGGAATTCCCGAGGGACGTTTTTCCGGTGCCCGGAGGGCCGGCGAAGCAGAGAATCGGCCCCTTGGAGTCGGGTTTCAGCTTTCGGACGGCTAGATATTCGAGGATTCTTTTCTTGGCCTTTTCGAGCCCGAAATGGTCTTCATCCAGCACTTTCCGTGCTTTGGCGATATCGAGGTTGTCCGTCGTCAGTGTGTTCCAGGGCAGTGCCGTCAACCAATCCAGGTAGGTCGAGGCCACCGTGTATTCCGAAGAGGACGGATGCATGCGGGAAAGGCGGCCCAGTTCGCGCTCGGCTTCTTTTTTTGCTTCTTCGGGGAGATTCCCGGATTCGACTTTGGCCCTGTAATCCTCGACCTCGACATTGGTCTCATCATTTTCTCCCAACTCATCTCGGATGGCTTTAAGCTGCTGTCGCAGGTAGTACTCCCGCTGGCGCTTATCCATATCTCCTTTGACCTGGTTCTGAATCTTGTCCCCGAGTTCCAGCACATCCCGCTGGTGATTGACCAGGCGCGTGACTTCCGTCAGACGCTTTTTCGTGTCGAGAAGCTCGAGTATCTTTTGCTTCTCTTCCGCCGAAGCATTGATGGTGGACGCCACCATATCGGCCATGACGCCGGCGTCCTGGAGGCTTTTGGCCATGGCGATAATCTCCTTGGGAAGTCCCGGACTGAGTTCCACTACCCGGCTGAACTGCCCGGCGAGATTCGCCATAAGCGCTTCGGTTTCTCTGTCCTTGACCTGAATGTCCTGGAGGTGTTCCACCCGGGCGACAAGGTAGTTTTTATTGGGGACGAATTTCTTTACCTTGAACCGGCTCAGGCCCTGGACCAGCAGTTGTGCCTTGTCGTCCTGGCTTTTCGCCATTTTCAGTATAAGGGCGCTGGCGCCGATGCTGTATAGATCCTTTTCCGGCTGGACCCCTTCCTGGGGAGACTGCTTGGATACCAGAAGACCGATGACACGATCTTTGTTCATGGCTTCATCGATGAGTTTGATGGAATCGGCCTGCATAACCATCAGGGGCAATACCATTTTGGGAAAGAGCGTCACTTCGTAAAGGGGAAGTATGGGCAGAACGTTCGAGAGATTATCTGAACCTATGTCCGGATCAGGTCGTTGTATCATGATTGCCTCCAAATATTTTCCATTTAGCGTATGACGTTAAAAGAGTGATCCACATTGGCTAATTGTTCCGATACATCGTCAAGCGTCCGAAATGGATATTTTATGCGTTTTGTCGAGGGGCAGCTTCCTGAGCTGAATTTTCAGAAGGCCGTTTAAAAAAGAGGCCGTGACGTCGCCCGAATCGATGGGGACGGGAAGATAGAGTACCCGCTCGAATGACCCGTATTGGATTTCAGCCAGCCGATAGGTGGCGGATGCCGCCGGGAGGGTTCCCGGTCGTTTCCCATGAATTCTTACAGCGCGATTGTTGACTTCAACATCCAGGTCCTCTTTGGCAACACCCGCGATTTCGGCAATGATGATTATTTCATCGGTGGTTTCATAAATGTCCATGGAGGGTTTCCAGGCACACTCAGAGCAGTTGAATGTCGGATTGATCGCCCTGGGCCTGAAAAATCCGTCGATGGTTTTTTCGATTTTAGAGCTTAAGTCTTCAAAATCTCCCCCAAACCTTATTTTGATGAAATCCATTTTAGGCTCCTGCATGATTGGGTTTTTATCGATTTTCCTACCAGTTTCAGAAAGTTAACACCATCCGGGATATTTGTAAATAGTGAAAAGAAGATGGGACGGGGGAACCGCATTTGGTTTTTTATAAGACTCTATGGCTGTTTTAAGAGAATGAACGTCGAACATCGAACATCCAACGTCCAATTTTGAATGTAGAGTTCGCTTCGCTCCACCATTTTAAAATAAATTAGCGGTTATCCATTCACGGTTGTGAAGCAGTGCCCAAAAAACGTTTAAAATCGGCATCATACATTATTCGACGTTCGATGTTGGACGATGTTCATTTTTTTGAATAATTCAATACCAAATCCAAATGCGGTTATTCTGGAAGATGGGAGGCATAGGGCAAAGGGCTATCGCCTATGGCCCATAGCCTATCGCCTCCGCCTTTGCCGGTTTTAACATTGCCTTTGTCGTCGAAATGCCGTATGGAGACGCACATGGAATCCCAAGGCCGTCTGAGTGTGAAATCTGTTATAAGTATCCAGTATTTTATATATTTTTGTATACTTGGCGTCTATCTGCCATATTTTAACCTGTACTGTTACCATCTTGGTTTTTCGGGCTTCGAAATCGGTATTCTTTCTTCCGTTCGTTCCGTCACCCTCGTGATATTCGCACTGGCGTGGGGAAGCCTTGCCGACCGTCGGCGAATGCGGAGGCCTATTTATATCGGGTGCGCAGCCGTCAGCGCTGCCCTGTGGGCACTCTTTCTGTTTAACCGGCAGTTCGTCCCCATGCTGGTAGTCACTTTCTTTTACGGCATGTTTTTTTCGCCCCTTATCAGCTTTCTGGAGGCTGTCACCATCAACCTTCTGGGGAGAGAGAGCCGGCAGTATGGACGGATCCGGGCATGGGGTTCCCTCAGCTTTGTCACTACAGTTATCGTGGTGGGCAAACTTATCGGGGGGATGCCCGCGGATATTGTAATTGTCCTTATTCTGGGGGGGAGCATTGCATTGAGTCTGTCGGCTTTCGGCATACCGGAAACAACGAATCGGGAAAAGGTTCCTCTGTTCTCATCCCATGCACGTTTTCTTCTCTCCAGACGGGCGTTGGTTTTTTTTGCTTCCTCTCTGTTAATGTTGGTAAGCCACGGTGCATACTACGGCTTTTTCTCCATTCATCTGGAAAATCTTGGCTACGGTAGTACATTCATCGGTTTTGCATGGGCACTGGCCTCTATCGCCGAAATCCTGGTGATGATTAAATCCGAGGACATTTTTAAACGCTTTACCCTGGAAAACGTCCTGATGTTTTCTTTCCTGGCGGCGATTCTCCGGTGGATTCTTCTCTCATTCGCCGATTCGGTGACGGTGATTCTTCTGGCACAACTGCTCCATGCGATGACCTACGGCACTTTTCACATGGCAAGTATTCTGTATATGGATCGCCTGTCACCGGAACGGTCCAAAACACTGGGCCAGGCGGTGAATAATGCCCTGACGTACGGCGTGGGGCTGATGATCGGTTTTTATTTCAGTGGTGTTCTGTACGAAAGCCGGGGCGGATTTGTCTTGTTTCTGATCAGCAGCGGCGTGGCCGCGGTTGCTTATTTTATTTTCAGGGGGTTTAACAGCAGAGAGCAGGGAGCGTAGAGCATGGAGCTTGGAGCATAGGGCTTGGGGCAGGGAGCATGGAGCATGGAGCAGAGAGCTTGGAGCATAGGGCGTAGGGTTGAGGGGGTAGGGCGGTGGGATCCATAATAGGTGTCGGGTGTCAGGTTTCAGGTGTCAGGAGTGAAAAACGTGACAACTGATACCTTTTATCTGACTCCGATCCATCTTAGTAGTTTATGGCACATTCGTTATTTGATCAACTCTGTCCAAAATGGATGGAGCGGTGGGGCTGACACCTGACACCCGACACCTGAAACCTTTATATACATTAATATGGTGCGACATTGATGGACAATAGTGTTGAAGAGATTCCGCGGCAAGATATCAGCCGGATACAAAAGAAGCTGTTGAAGTGGTACGAAGAGAACAAGCGGGATCTTCCCTGGCGGCAGACTTCGGATCCGTATCGTATTCTGGTTTCGGAAGTGATGCTTCAGCAAACCCAGGTCAAGACGGTAATCCCCTACTATCAAAAATTCCTGGGCCGGTTTCCATCTGTCGGACATCTCGCGGCGGCAACGTCGCAGGACGTTCTGAAAGCGTGGGAAGGGCTTGGCTATTACGCCAGGGCGCGAAACCTGCACCGGGCGGCACGCATGATCATGTCGGATCATGGTGGGTGTCTGCCGGAGAATGACAAGTCGATCCAGCGTCTTCCGGGAGTCGGCCCGTACATTGCCGCGGCGGTTTTGAGCATCGCTTTCGGGCAGGCCCGGGCCGTGGTGGATGGAAATGTGAAACGCGTTCTGTCGAGGCTCTTTTGCATGGACTCTCCGGTGAACGCGACATTCGGGTATAAGCATTTTCAGGCCATGGCGTCAACCCTCCTGGAAGAATCGAGACCGGGTGATTTCAACCAGGCCATGATGGAACTCGGCGCCCTCATATGCAAACCGGACACTCCGGAATGTTCCCGGTGTCCTCTATGCGGAAGCTGCCGGGCCCATCAGACCGGCATGGTGGGGGGGTACCCCGTACGGGAGAAGAGAAGGGGCGTGCCGGTTCACCATGTCGCCGTCGGCGTGGTCTGGCGGGGAGACAGGGTGCTGATCACCCGAAGAAAAGCCGAGGGGCTTCTGGGCGGGCTCTGGGAATTTCCCGGCGGAAAAGTGAATGACCGGGAAGCCGCGGAGGCAGCCTGCATCAGGGAGATAAAGGAAGAGACGAATATCGTTGTTGAGGTGACGGGGCGTATTTCACGAGTGAAACATGCATATACCCATTTCAAGATCGACATGGACGTGTTTTGCTGCCGATATCTATCCGGAAAGGTAAGGCTGGCGGGTCCCACGGCACATCGATGGATTACACTTGAGGAGATCGAAAATTACCCGTTTCCCAAGGCGAACCATAAATTTTTCAAGGCATTATATGAATATGCGGCTATTTCCCCAATGCCCCACGGATGACACGCACGGCAGCGTCTACCGTAAGGATATCCATGTTGATCACGATGTCGTAGTTCCGCGGATCATCTATGTCTGCATTAAAATATTTGCGAATAAAAGCCCTTCGTTCCGATTCCGTCCGAATGATGCGCCGTTTTGCTTCTTCCCGGTCCACCTTGTATTGCCGGGAAACATTTTCAATACGAACCTTCCGGGATGCAATCACCCGCAGCCTCAACCGCTGGTCCGGGGGAAGAATGAAATTGCTTCCCCTTCCCACCAGTACGGCACTGCCGTGCCTGCCGATAATCCCCACCATTTTCATAAGGTGCCTCAAATACTCATCCGGCCAGAGATGATGTTTATTGACCAGGGATGAGATCCATTCTTCCAGAACATTCATTCCCTTTTCATCAAGGGTGTCGAGGAGTCTGTGGTGAACATGGGCGCTTTCGGAGATTTGATGAATCAGCTCCTGGTGAAAGATATCGAAGCAAAGCGCTTTGGCAAGGGTTTCCGCTATGATGCGTCCGCCACTGCCGGGCTCTCTGGACAAGGTGATAACCGGCGCCGCCGGCTTTTTAGGTTGCTCCTTTTTCAGGAGTTGCCATCTTTGAACTTGTCCTTCCACAATTTGTTGGAGTGATCGGCTTTTGGTTTTCATCTTTCCTCCTTATATCCTCGATTAGGTGCCCGCGGACGAAATGATGCATACCCTTTTCAAGTGGACAAAAAGACGATGATGAAGATGCCCAGTCTTGTCTTATATTTTAACCTGCTTTTTCGGCGGAAACAAGGATACTGATCGGCCGGTTGTCGGTTTATGGGCGTTAGCGCCCTGATATTTTTTAAAAAATATCCTTTTATAAGATGGGGTTGCATGTTATGTTTCCGGAGAAACAGGGCGTTTTACAGGGTTGAAAGACTATAAAACCATTCAGTTCCGTTAGCTGAGTCTCAGGAGAGTGAGCCGCCATGTCGGAATATTCGATTTCCCAGGATCAAATCGATGCGTTGTTGGGAGAGGTCTCCATTGAGGATCGGGTCCACAATCAATTTTCTAAAATAAAGAATAAAATCAGCAGAATGCTTCACAATAACGCATCCAGAGAGCTTTTAGACATTAAGAAAAGCCTGAAAGAGCATTTGAAGCTTTTGGAGGAAAACAAGCCGTATTCGTTGGATTTTATTAATTATTACAAAGCGCAATTTAAATATTTTTCCAGAAACATGTTAAAGAGCACCCGGAATTACGCGCTTTTCGAGCTTGTCGTCAAACTTGAGAACATGATTGGCGCCATGTTTTACCAGGTGAATCAGGAGAGGAGACGATATCCGAGGTTTCCATTGACAATCGACTTGTCGATTGTCCTCGAAGGCAAAGATTATCAGCTGTTTGGCGCTGATATTTCCAGTTTGGGAATATCTTTTTACGCACCCATTGAGCTGACAACCGGACGGCGGTATGAGATCCTGATTCCGACATACGACAACACCCAACTACTCGTGGATGTCTTGCGGACCGCCCGAATTGAACCCGAACAGCTGAACATTTACCGGACCGCCTGCGCATTTCCCAATCTTCTGACCTGGGACCGTATCCGGGATATCATTCGGACTTCCATGGGAAGTGCTTCATAAGCTCTTTAGATTTAACTCCGGTTCATCCTGCCCTGTCCGTATCCTTCCAGGTCGACGGCCACATGAAGAAAACCGATCTTCCTGAGCAGACCAACGATGTTGTCCCTGCACGATTTTTCGAGCATCCGGTCCAGTTCCGGGGGGGGCAGTTCGATTCTGGCACAGGCGTCATGACATCGTACACGACAGGTGGAAAAACCTTCTGAGAGAACCGCGGTTTCCGCCTGATCTATTTTATTCAGGGTTTCCGGGGTGATGGGGGTATCATAGGGGATGCGGGTGGCAAGACACGCCATGGCCGGTTTATCCCAGGTTTCAAGGCCCATCTCTTTTGAAAGGGCCCGAATATCCGCTTTCGTGAATCCGGCATCCATAAGCGGTGCTACCATGCCCGCCTCCCGGGCTGCCTGGAATCCGGGCCGGAAATCGTCGAGGTCATCCAGGTTTGCTCCGTGTGCGATGGTATCGATACCCAGCTCATGAGCGATATCGAGCAGTTTTTCGGCTATGTGCTTTTTGCAGATATAGCAACGGTTACGACTGTTTGAGATTAGCTCCCGGGGGGTGATGGCTTCGGTTGTAACAATTGAGTGTGCGACATCGAGCTTTTGAGCCATGTCAATAGCGGCTTGAATTTCCCGCCGCGGCTGAAGCGGAGATGCAAAGGTCGCCGCGACCGCTTTTTCCCCCAGGACCTCGCGGGCCACGGCGATCAGCAAGGTGCTGTCGACACCACCGGAGAAGCCGACAAGAAGCGTACCATAATCGGCCAGTACCTTTTCGAGTTGCGCCTTTTTTGTGCCCAAGTTGACAATGCTCATCATTCCTCTATTCAATCGACTAAAAAAACGGTTTACAAATCAATCCCATATTTATATTGATAATAACCTATATTATCAAAATGACCAATAACAAATGAACGGTAACCGGTATCTCCTGAGCGGTTACAAAAAAAGGTTTGCACAGAGAGGGCGCCATGGGGAAAAAGAGTTTGCTCTCATCCACGTCCCCAAAAAAGGATGACAGTAAAAACGACGAGGGAAAAGAGAAAAAATCCAAGGCAACAACCGGCTCAACAAAGAAGACGGCCAAAAGCGCACCGAAAAAGAAGGCTGTCCCGGGGGGTGCCGCCCCCAAAAAAGCGGCTCCGGTAAAAAAAGCCGCATCGAAGAAAAAGGCGGCGCCGGTGAAAAAGGCCGTGCCGAAGAAAAAAGTGACGGCGGGGAGTTCTTCGAAAGCAAAAGCCAGCGTAAAGCCGAAAGCCCAAAAAGCGACGAAAAAGAGTGCTTCGAAAGCAAAAGTCAGCGCTAAACCGAAGGTCAAAACAACGCCGTCAGATCATACAACAGGAACTAAATCCAGCGTCAAACCGAAGGCCAGAACAACGTCATCAGGTCATACAACAGGTGCTAAATCCAGCGCCAAACTGAAAGCCAAGACCGCTGTATGGGGGAGTGCTTCAAAAGTGAAAGATAGTGTCAAGTCGAAGGCCGAGGCACCCCCTTCCATTAAGAAACCGGTGTCGATCCGAGATCTGTTGTCAAAGAAGTTTGAGGTATCGGTGCCCAAGAAGCTGTATACCCCGCCTGGCGGCCAGGGCCTGAGGGCTGAAGTTTCGTCTCCCCCCTTTGTCACCGGTGCAAATCCTGAAGAAACAGAACGAATCAGACGATTGCTGTTCAAAAAATTTGATCCGACCTCTTCCGTTATTGAACCGGAACCGGAAAAACGTCCGGAGAGTGTATCTCCCGCGGTAGTGTCGGCGCCAGTTCAGGCTGATACCGTCGTAGTGCCGACACCGGCACCGGCTGACAGCGTAATCCATGCGCCTTCTTATTCCGCTATGGAATCAGAGGCGGCTGCTCCGGCGGAAACAATGGATCCCGCCCAGAAGGGGGTCCTCATCGGCATACTCGGCCTGATCGTATTGTTTGGCCTGGTTGTGGGTGCGAGTATAAAAAATACGGCAAAATATTATCTGGAACCGGCAAACGGGGCGCTGGAAGTATGGAAGGGCAGATTCTCCCCCCAGGGGAAGATGAAATTTGTGGTCCTGGGTGAAATACCCATGCCGGAGGAACCAAAGGAAGTATACGGTAAAAACGAGATTTATCCTTTTATATTTGAAGGCTATATCAATCAGTCGGACGCGCTTCTGGGTGCATCGGACATGCCGGATTTTGAACTCATCACGCGCACGTTAAACAGAGCAAAGACGTTTGCGGTTTCGCCCGAATCCAAGGCGTTGATCCAGCGCCGGTTGTCAAAAATCGATTTGATGACCCTGGTATATAAAGCGGATATACTGGCAGGCAAGGACACGATCGAAGATCTTGCTTCCGCACGGGATGCGCTGGAAAAAGCCAAGGGACTGATTCTCGATGAGGCTGAAAAGGGGCTTGTCGATCAAAAGCTTCAATGGGTCGACGAGCGGCAGATGCAACTGGAGCAGCAACTGGCAGCCGAGGCTGAAGCGGCGGCGTTAGCGGAAGTTGAAGCAGCGGCGTTAGCGGAAGCTGAAGCAGCGGGGAATGATGCGGAAGCGGAAATGGCGGGAGTAGATGCTGAGCCGGAAACAGCGGAAGCTGATGCGGAATCTGAATCGGCAGGAGTCGGTTCGGAGCCGAAAGCAGCGGAAGTTGGTATGGAAGCAGACCCCGCTGGAGTAGGCGCAGGAGCAGAAGTAGTGGCGGGCGATGCAGAAGCGGAAGCGGTGGAAGTGGATGCAGAAGTAGAATCGGCGGGAGTTGATTCGGATCTGGAAGCGGCGGGAGTTGATACGGAAGCAGAAGCGTCAGGCGTTGATGCGGTAGTAGATACAGTGGGAGTAGATGCTGAAGCTGTGCCGGAGGGCATTGAGGAATAATGAACTGGTTTTAAAGATTGACAACATCGTAAAAACTACTTGCCTCGCACGAAGACACGAAGCCACGAAGATAACTAACTAATATTAAAGGGTTTTACCTTGTACCTTTGTGTCTTTGTGGCTAATTCAGACTTTTTACGAGTTTGTTAAAGATTAAAAGCAATTCTCGCGCTGAGACGCAGAGAAAAGAACGATAGAAGCCCGTCCTCCGCAGTAGCTCTGCTACGGAGGATGGAATGGAAGACCGCTCCGCTCGGATGAAGGAAGCGATAGCTTTCCACTTTCTTCCATCATCCCTCTTCTATCTTCCTTCGCCGTTTGGTTTTGCGCTTTTACTCTACGCCCCTGCGTCGGAGTTTATCCCGTTGTCGGGACGCGAAAAATATCGTTTCTATGATCCGAATCCCGGAATATCTGTTTTGTCCCCGAAATGAAAATTATCTTTTGTAAACAATTCACGGCAGGCATCCACGGCATCGGCATCATAGAGTGTGCCGCGATGGGAGAGGATTTCCCTGAGGGCTGAATCGATGCCCCGGGTCGGTCGATACGGCCGATGTGAACTTTCGGCTTCCGTTACATCGGCCACAGTCAAAATCCGTGCCTCCCTCAGAATAGCCTCACCCTTCAATCCCCTGGGATAGCCCGAACCGTCGAGCTTTTCATGGTGCTGCAGCACGATTTCCGCAATGGGCCAGGGAAATGGTATGTTTTTGAGAAGATCGTATCCGATCTGGGGATGAATTTTTATCATTTCCCGTTCGAGGGGCAGGAGCTTTCCCGGCCGGTTGATAATGGCTTCCGGAATGCGTATTTTCCCGATGTCATGAAGAATTCCCGCGAAGCGGATGGTATTGACCCGGGTTTCCGAGAGGCCCATTTTTTTTGCAATGGCGCACGCCAGCATGGCGACCCGTTCCTGATGCCCCGCCGTATACGGGTCCCTTATTTCCACCGCCAGCGCCATGGTCTTTATGGTTGCCGCGAGCATCTCTTCGAGGGCGGCCGTTTTTTCCCGTACCGTTTCTTCCAGGATGATATTCTGGTGTTCCAGGGACTCATTCAGTTTTTTGAGTGTTACATGCGTGTTGATTCTCGCCAGGACTTCCGGGGTGTAAAACGGTTTCGTTATGAAATCCACCGCGCCGGTTTCGAAACCACGCATCTTTTCTTCGGATGCGGCCAGGCCGGTAATGAAAATTATCGGTATATCCCTGGTGCGTTCGGATTGTTTGAGTTTACTGCATACGTCGTATCCGTTCATCCCCGGCATCATGATGTCCAGAAGGATCACATCCGGTTGATTGGTATTCGCGAATTCGATGGCGTTTTTCCCGTCTTTGGCGATCCCCAGGCGGTAGTTTTTCTTTAAAGCCGCTACCAGCACATCCAGGTTGGTGGGGGTGTCATCCGCAATTAAAACCAGCGGTTTAGAACTATTTCCAGCCATTTAAATACTCTCCATATATAAGGCTACTATTTTTCATGTTACCGGGACAGTCAAAGCGACTCCCCGCTCATTATGAGGGTATAAACCTTCGTGGTACCAGGGTGATCCGGGGGGCTTTTCCCAAGGGGCTTTCGTCCACGAGAATCGTGCATCCGTAGACTTTTTCAAGGGTTTCGAATGTCAGGACCTCTTCGGGTTTCCCGACACCCGCCACCCCGCCGGATTTCATCAGTAGAAGACGGTCGGCGTACATGGCGGCCAGGTTCACATCGTGTGAGACCATGACGATAGTAAGGCCTTGTTCATGTTTCAACTGCTCCATCAAATCCATGATCCGGACTTGATGTGACAGGTCAAGGGATGCCGTGGGTTCATCCAGAAGGAGCACCCGGGGCTGCTGGCACAATGCTCTCGCGATGAATACCCGTTGCCTTTCTCCGCCGCTGAGTTGGTTCATTTTTCGGTCCGCCAGCGATGTTATGCCGCAGAATTCAATCGACCGGCGGGTGACTTCAAGGTCCCGGTCGGATTCGATCCCCAGTGCACCGAGGTGCGGATACCGACCCATCATCACCGTCTGGAATACCGTGAAAGGAAAATCTTCCGGTAGCGATTGCGGAACAAATGAGAGGACTTTCGCCAGTTCGTTCCCGGTGTGCCGGCGGATGCTTTTTCCGCGGATGTTTACCTCACCGCTTCGAACCGGTTCGATGCCGCAGATGGTTTTCAGAAGCGTCGTTTTTCCGGAGCCGTTGGGACCGATAATAATGAAGAATTCACCTTCCCGGATACGGATGCTGAGACGGTCGAGGACGATGCTCTCTTTATATGCGTGTGATACCTCTTTTACGTGAACGGCAACATCACCAGACATGTTTACCCCGATCGTTTCAGCAATATGATGAACAACGGTGCGCCGATCATGGCGGTAATCACCCCCGCCGGCATTTCTCCCTGCCGGGGAAGGGTTCGGGCCAGAACATCGCAGAGCACCATGTATGTGCTTCCGCCCAGAAGGCATGCCGGGAAGAGAACCCTGTGATCGGGCCCCAGGATCAATCTCAGGATATGGGGAACCACCAGTCCCACGAAGCCTATCAGTCCGCACTGACTCACGGTGGCGCTGACCATCAGGGAGGTGACAACCAGTAGAATTACCGTGACCCGCTTGATATTGACGCCTGTTGTCTGGGCAATCTCTTTCCCATGAGAATCAGGTTCATGGTGTTTGAGAACCTGAAAATAATACCAAAACAGGGGAGAAGAATCGCCATGAGCACAAGCGCCTGATAGCTGTCGCCCTGGCCCAGGTTCCCCATCAGCCAGAACATGATGTTATGCAGGCGTGCATCCTGGGTCATTGAGATAAGAAACATGATAACGGCGGAGCAGAAGGCGTTGACCATCACGCCGGATAAAAGCAGAGATTCTTTGCGAAGAAGAAAGCGGCCTGTAGACATGAACAGGATGAGCAGGAGGGTGGCGATGCTTCCGGAGAAGGCCGTCAGGCTGACACCCGGAAAACGGGAGAGGCCCAGGAGGATCCCGATAATGGCGCCAATGGCGGCGCCTCCTGAAATGCCGAGGATATAAGGTTCGGCCAGGGGATTCCTGAGGAGTGCCTGAAACACCATGCCGCCCACGGAGAGCGCGGCGCCAACCGCCATGGCCATCAACACCCGGGGCACTCTGATCCGCCAGATGATGGATGTCAGCAGATCGTTTTCCGGTGCCGAACCCGTCAGGGCACGGAGGACGTCCCCCGGAGAATTGTCCGAGGAGCCGAGGGAAACCCCCAGCAGCGCTGCCGCCAGAAGCAGGGCCAGGAGAACAAGCATGACCGCGGCGAGTTGTTTCAATATGTTGGGTGGTGATGTGCTCACCGCGGGTCCTCGAACAGTTCGGGATGAATCACTCTGGTCAGCAGTTCAAGCCCCTCCACCAGTCTCGGCGAAGGACGATTGAACAGATTGGCGTCCTCGATATAGATATGCCCGTCACGGGCGGCCGGCATGTTCTTCCATTCCAGCCACTCCGATCGAACTTCTTCGAAAAGTGCTCCCCTGGCCATGGAGGTGATAATGAGAATTTCAGGCGCCAGGCCCAGGACCTGTTCCCGGCTGAATCGCGGATATCCTTTTTCAGTGCGTGCCAGGTTTATGCCCCCCGCATGCTCCACAAGCTCGTGTATAAACGTATCGGCGCCCGCCGACACAATGGGAGAGACGCCGATCTGGAAAAAGACCTTGGGCCGGTGAGCGGCTGTGCTTACCAGTTGATCGATATGGCGGATTTTCCCCCGCAGTTCGGTTAGCAGTTGGTCGGCCTGACTTTCCGCATTCAGAAGCACCCCGATTTCCGAAAGGGCTTCGAGTACGGTGGAAAGGTTTTGAGGATTTACCGCATAGACCGGAATGCCCATATTTTCGAGCCGCTCGGCGATTTCTCTGGGATTGCCGTCCTTGATGGCGATGCAGAGATCCGGGCGCAGGGCGACGATTCGTTCCAGGTCAAGTTGAACGTAGGAGCCGACTTTGGGCAACGCCTTCGCGGCTTCGGGAAAATCGCTGAACCTGCTGACACCCACCAGAAGGTCCTGTCTCTGAATGGAAAAGATAATCTCAGTGATACTCGGCGCCAGGGAAACCACCCGCTGTGGCGTATCGGGCACCTGAATGTCGCGGCCAAGCTGGTCGGTGACGGTCCTTGCGCCAAGATTGACCGGCAAACAGAAGCCGGAAAAAACCGATACCAAAATCAACCACAGCATCATGAGGCAGCGTGTACTGCCGGATTGCTTTAAAATAGGCCAAGGCAGTGGCATCGGATTAAAAGCCATTAATTTTTTCCAAACAGTCACCAGTGTTGTTCCCACCATAAAAAACCAAGGTTGCGAAAACATTTCAAAAAAGATATGAAAAATCTCCAATTCGATTGAACTGCATATCACCAAAGGAGAGGATATGAAAGGGATTATTCTTGCGGGCGGGTCGGGAACCCGGCTTTATCCGCTGACCCGGGTAGTGAGCAAACAGTTGCTTCCGCTCTATGACAAGCCGATGATCTACTACCCGCTGGCGGTTGTGATGCTTTCAAAAATACGGGACATACTGATAATTTCCACTCCCCAGGACCTTCCGCTGTTCCGGAAACTGTTGGGGGACGGCAGCCAATGGGGGGTCAATTTCGAGTTTGCCGAACAGCCTCACCCGGAGGGCCTTGCCCAGGCGTTCGTGATCGGCAGGAAGTTTGTGGGCAACGGCAACGTCTGTATGGTTCTGGGAGACAATGTGTTCTACGGACAGGGCCTTTCCCATATCGTACAGAGTGCGGCCCGCCGCGAAACCGGTGCAACGGTTTTCGGGTATTGGGTCAAGGATCCACAGCGATACGGTGTTGTGAGTTTCGACAGATCAGGCTATGCGATTTCCATCGAAGAGAAGCCGGAGCGACCCAAATCCAACTATGCGGTGACCGGCCTCTATTTTTATGACAACCAGGTGCTTGACATCGCGGCGGATCTCAAGCCTTCGGCCCGGGGAGAGCTTGAAATCACCGATGTGAACATGGCCTATCTGAACATGGGGAAACTCTATGTCGAAAAGATGGGCCGCGGGATTGCCTGGCTGGATACCGGCACCCACAAGACCCTGATGCAGGCCAACAATTTTATCGAAGCCATCGAAAACCGGCAGGGGTTGAAAGTTGCGTGTATCGAGGAGATCGCCTATCGGCTCGGATACATCGGGGCCGAGCAGATTGAAAAACTGGCTGCGCCGCTCGCCAAGAACAGATACGGCAAGTACCTTATGGATATGCTGAAATACGATAAAGAGGCGTTATGAAAATTCTTCCGGCGAACATACCCGGCCTGCTCATTGTAGAGCCGGATGTATATGGTGATAATCGGGGATTTTTTACCGAAATGTGGCATCAGGGGCGATATGCCGAAATGGGCATCGACCGTGTTTTTGTTCAGGACAATCTTTCCAGGTCCACGAAAGGCATACTCCGGGGTCTGCATTTTCAAATTCGGCATCCCCAGGCCAAGCTTGTTCAAGCCATCAGCGGCGAGTTGTTCGACGTGGCCGTGGATCTTCGCCCCGGTTCTCCCACATTCGGGAAATGGGAGGGCGTCCTGCTTTCCGATAAGAACCTGCGGCAGCTCTATATCCCCGAAGGCTTTGCCCACGGGTTTTGTGTGCTGAGCGATACGGCGCTTTTCTCTTACAAGTGTACGGATTTTTATGCGCCCGATGACGAGGGCGGGCTGCTGTGGTCCGATCCGGATATCGGCATCGAGTGGCCGGTGGAAGCGCCGACGCTTTCGGACAAGGACCGGGCGCATCCACGGCTCAAAGACATCGAGCAGCATCGACTGCCCCGGGGAGAATAGGGCCATGAAGACACTTCTCACGGGCGCCGGGGGGCAGGTCGGATGGGAAATCGTCAGGCGGGCGAAGGCCCACCCGATCTCCCTGAAGGGCTTTCCGCGAAACGATCTCGATATTACCGACCGTGATGCGATTCATCGGGTGATGGAAACAGTTCGTCCGGATCTGGTGATCAATGCCGCGGCTTACACCAAAGTGGATCTGGCGGAATCCGAGCCCGATACGGCAATCCAAGTGAACCGAACGGGGCCCGGGTTTCTGGCCGAATGGTGTGCCGGCGCCGGCATTCCGATGATTCATATCTCCACGGACTACGTATTTGACGGCTGCGGTACGACGCCCTACCTGGAAACCGACCCCCTGTCCCCCCTGGGAGTGTATGGCAGAAGCAAAGCCGAGGGGGAGGCGGACGTCCGCCGAAAGCTCTCCCGGCACCTCATTGTCAGGACCGCGTGGGTATATGGCGCCCACGGTTCAAATTTCGTGAAGACAATGTTGAGGCTGGGAAGAGAACGGGAGCATCTTCGGGTGGTGGATGACCAGGTGGGATGCCCGACTTCGGCATCCGATATCGCGGATGCCATTCTGGCGCTTGTTCAAAGGATTAATGCCGGGGGAGAAGTTCCCTGGGGAACATACCACTATTGCGGAAACGGCATCACTTCCTGGTATCGGTTTGCGGTTGAGATATTTCGCCTGGCCCGGCAGTTCGGATACGCTTTTTCACCCGAAATCGAGCCCATACCGAGCACTGAGTATCCGACACCGGTCACGCGTCCTGGCTTTTCGGCCCTTGATACCGCCCGGATTACAGATACCTTTCAAATTAAGCCCCGACCCTGGCGGGAGAGCTTGGCCGAAGTAGTTGAGGAGATGCTGGCTGAAGAGGTCGGAGGTCGAAGGTCAGAGGTCTGAGGTCAGAAACCAGAGGTCAGAGGTCCGACGTCGGAGGTCGGAGGTCGGAAAGGAAAAAGGCGATGGAAGAGGGACGATGGAAGATGGACGAAAGGGCAAAAAGCGATGGATGATAGACGATGGAAGATGGAGGAGAGGGCTGATTGTCCTTTCGTCCTAGCGAAGCGATCTTCCATCTTCTATCTTCCATCGTCTGTTCTACGTCAGGAATCGGATGCCAGGAGTTAACTGCCGAGGTTGGAGGTCATAATGAAGAAGGTCGAACTACTCGCCCCTGCAGGGAGCTTCGAGAAATTAGAAATCGCCATCCATTACGGGGCGGATGCCGTATATGTGGCGGGGAAGGACTTCAGCCTTCGGAATTTTTCAGGCAATTTCACCCTGGAAGAACTCCGGGCCGCCGTTGACTTTGCTCACGACAACGACGTCAGGATATATGTCGCCTGCAATATTTTCCCCCGAAACTTTGAGCAGGACGCTCTCTCTTCTTATCTGGATAAGCTGGGGGAAATCGGTCTGGATGCGGTTATTATCGCCGATCCGGGTGTTGTGATGGAAGCCGCGGCTCGCATTCCGACGATTCCGATTCATCTCAGCACCCAGGCAAACACGACAAATTACCGGAGTGCCCGTTTCTGGGAAAAAACAGGTGTTGCCAGAATCAACGCTGCCAGGGAGCTTTCGTTAAAAGAGATCGAAGAGATCGCGGATCGAAGTACTCTCGAAATCGAAGCGTTTGTCCACGGCGCCATGTGTATTTCCTATTCCGGCCGGTGCCTGCTCAGCAACTATATGACGGGTCGCGATGCGAATCGGGGAAAGTGCAGTCATCCATGCCGGTGGAGATATGCCGTTATGGAGGAGACGCGGCCCGGGCAATATTTCCCGATAGAAGAGGATGATCGGGGTGTTTTTCTGTTCAGTTCGCGGGATTTGTGCATGATTGAGCATCTGCCCGGGCTGATCGGCGCCGGTATCGATTCTCTCAAGATAGAAGGCCGGATGAAAGGGATCAATTACGTGGCCTCGGTCGTAAAAGTCTACCGCGAAGCCATTGACAGGTATTATGAAGACCCTGGTGCATACCGGGTGGAAGAGGCCTGGCTCCGGGAACTCGATTTCATCAGTCACCGGCCGTACGGTACGGGATTTTACTTCGGCGCGCCGAAACCGCCATTACCCGGTGAGGAGCGGGAGACCGATGAAACCCCCCAGCGTTTGATTGGGAAAGTCCTTACATACACCGGTTCCAACAGGATACAACTCGATGTTCGAAACAAGTTTTTCAAGGAGGAGCCTGTTGAAGTGTTGCCCCAAACGGGCCCGGCCAGGGCGGACAAAATCGTTGAAATATCAAACGCGGATGGTCGATCGGTTTCGTTCGCCCAGCCAAACACCCGCGTGAATGTGACCCTTCAGGGAATTCATGGAAAAAACGATCTGGTCAGAAGACCACTGCTCTAGCTTTTGAGCACCGCCAGGGCGGCCTTGAAATCCTCATTGATGGCCCTGGTTTTTTCCGCCGCCTTTTCAAACAGAAGATCGACCTGGGCAATGCCATGCGACTTCGCTCTTTCCGCCCACAACTCGTAGGACTTGGCATGTTCCTCACTGTGCTGCATCCAGTGGTCCAACAGCTTGACCAGCTTCTCTTCCATACTCATTTCCTGGCTTTCATTGTGGGAATGATGGTGATGATGGTCGTGATCGTGATGATGGTCATGGCTATGTTGATCGTGGGTCATGGGTTCCCTCTCTATTCTGTTTTGGTTTGAATATGTTATTTTGTGCCTTGTTTTGTTGCTCTTGCCGATTTCGGACTTCCGATCTCAGACTTCCGATCTCAGACTTCTGATCTCCGACCTCAGATCTCCGACCTCAGACCTCCGACCTCTGACCTCAGGCCAATGGCCTCCGGCATGCCCCTTGACAACAATTATCACCTTAAATACCTATAGAGTTTCACGGCCGACGTCAAGCCGGTCGTTCCCATATTAAGTTGTTTTTCTTTGCGTTCTTGGCGGCTTTGCGTGAGAAAAGTAGTTTTAGCGATATTGTAAAAATTAGTCGCGTCACTTACAGGAACTGAATAAATGACAAAAAAAGCGCGCTCAAATAGAACCATTGCAATTCTGATAATACTCGGGGGTGTTCTTTGCGGCGGTCTTGCGGGATCGTTTCTGGCCTTCACCCGGGATCTGCCACAGATCCGAAGTCTTGAATCGTACATGCCTTCGGCCACTACCCGTGTCTATTCCTCAGATAACGTCCTGCTGGCTGAATTTTTTACTGAAAAACGTGATCCGGTCTCCCTGACGGATATTCCGTCCTATCTGAAAGAGGCGCTGATCGCCACCGAAGACAGAAATTTTTATCGGCATAGCGGTGTTGACGTTAAAGGTATCCTCAGGGCAATCGTAAAGGATATCATGGCACGGGATTTCGTGGAGGGCGCCAGCACCATTACCCAGCAGCTTTCAAAGACCCTTTTTCTCACACCCCGTAAGACGTTGGATCGAAAAATCAAGGAGGCGATTCTGGCATTTCAGCTTGAACGCCGATACACCAAGGACGAGATCCTCACCCTGTATCTCAATCAGGTCTATTTCGGGAGCGGGGCATATGGTGCGGAATCCGCGGCCAAAATCTTTTTCGGTAAATCGGTGGCGGAATTGACCCTGAGCGAATGTGCCCTGATTGCCGGCATGCCCAAAGCCCCGTCCCGTTATTCCCCCCTGGTCAATCCGGAACTCGCGCTGAAGCGCAGAAATATAGTTCTCAAACAAATGCTCGAAACCGGATTGATTCAGGAGACGGAATACCTAAGAGCCCGCAAGATGCCGGTTTTTGAATCCCCGCCCCCCTCGTCACAGCCCACAAAAGCACCTTATTTTGTTAGTTATATCAAGGATTTCTTGGAGGAAACGGTGGGTGCCGGAACCCTCTACAAAGGGGGGCTTAGCGTCTATACGACGTTGTCCTTTGAGCTTCAGACGGCGGCCGAAGAGAGTGCGCGGAAAGGCGTGGACGCCCTGGCACAGCGGATGAAAAACCGGGGCATATCTGATCCCGATCCCCAGTGTGCCCTTGTTTCCCTGGATGTGCCTACCGGCGGCATTCTGGCGATGGTGGGCGGAAAAGACTTTCGGGAAAGCCCTTTCAACCGTGCCGTGGCGGCTAAACGGCAGCCCGGATCCGCCTTTAAACCGATTATCTATGCCTATGCCGTTGAGCACGGCTTTTCGCAAAACATGCTTTTTCTGGACGCGCCGATTGTGTTCAAAGGGGCACTGGAGGGAGAGGAGTGGCGCCCCGAAAACTATTCACAATCCTACCAGGGAGAAATGACCATGAGGACCGCTCTGGCACGTTCCAAGAACATCCCGACGGTCCGGCTTCTTGAAATGCTGGGGCCGTCTCCGGTCATTCGGTTCGCGTATCAATTGGGAATCGGTACACCGCTCGATCCGAACCTTTCCCTGGGACTCGGAACCTCAACGGTTCGTCTCATCGATCTTACCGCCGCCTATCGCGTTTTTGCATCAGGCGGTGAGAAAACAGAGCCATTCGGTGTCATGGAGGTTCTGGATCATTCCGGCCGCATGCTCTGGCGTGCAAAGCCCGGGCGGCAGCTGGTATTGTCGGCTGAAAGCGCCGCTGTTACCACCGACATGCTTCAGGCGGTAGTCCAGGAGGGAACCGGCCGAAAAGCACTGGCCCTGGGACGCCCGGTGGCGGGTAAGACCGGCACCACAGATGAATATAAGGATGCGCTGTTTGTCGGCTATTCACCATCCATTACGACTGGCGTCTGGGTGGGGCTGGATCGGTATGAAACCCTTGGAGACGGGGAAACGGGGGCCGTCGCCGCTTTGCCGATATGGATCGGATTTATGGAAAAGGCAATGGTAACCCGGCCGTTTGAAGCCTTTGGAACGCCGCCGGGCACTATCCGGGTGTCCATGGATCCTATCAGCGGCAACCGGGTGAAGAGAGATTCTCCCGATTCTGTTCTTGCCCTGTTTCGTGAGGGGATGGCGCCGAAATAATATTGGCAGCCGGCAATTATTCTCTTCCCGATAGTATTATGATTAAATTTTATTTCTTTTATAATAGATGATTAGATATTTTCAAAACCTCATGTCCCCAAAAGTATCAGGCGCTTGTTGTCAAAAATAATTACTATAATAGCCAAATGCCACAATAAATACTGTAACATTTATTGACGCTTAAATGTCCCAATAGCTCCCTGAAAGTGTCAACTAAGCCGACTTGATTCGTTTATATCATAATTAGAGTTTGTTATGAGCTGTCTGGAGAAGATTATGCTTTTGGCACTATTCGTGCTACATACCGCGCCGGGGGCTTCTTTCCCAAGTACTTGTCACAAATGTTTTTTCTAAAATAGGCCATTGTTCATATCAGAAGTTGACGTTGATAGAAGTCGAAGAAGTTGAATTCGGATGCCTGTCGACCATAGCCGCATCCCATTTAATCAGCGAGTCCAATGTGCCACATGATTGCGTTCCCGTCACCTGGGTGAGTTTTTCGTTGCGCATGTGTATCTTAAATAAGGAGCAAAGGGATAATGATGGAGATCAGAACAATAAAGTTGCATATAATTAGACAGATACTTTTTATCGCGGTACTTTTTGCCTTTGGGGATATCTGTTTTGCAGCGGCTGTAGAGAGAACACCAAATATCGATAAAAAAACCGTAAAGGGCATGATAAAAAAAGCCGTGCCGATGATTGAAGAAATCACCGGACGTGATTTTAAGAAAAAGGTGAAGTTCAAACTTGTCGAAAGAAAAATTATTCGTGAGACTATCGCTTCTTCGACGACTCCGCTTTATAAAAAGCTTATGAAAGGTGAGAATGATGATGCTATCGAGAGACAAATCGAAAACATTGTTGTTTCAAACAGTCAATCGATGCTTGGATTGTATGACCCAACGAAAAGAAAATTTTTTGTTATACCCGAAAACGTAGAATATATGATCAAGATGCTTGGTATAGCGGAAAAGGATTTTGACGATTTCGTTTTTCTGATTGTTACTCACGAATTGGTGCATGCGCTTGATGATCAGTACTTTGATCTTAATGGTAAAATTGAATCATTGGAAGATGTCGAAGCGGTGCTGTCTTTCGCTGCGTTAAGGGAGGGACACGCGGTTTATGTTACAGACAAAATTGCAGAACGATTGAACTTGTCAGCTACCGCGGAAGAGATGTCTGTTAAATCCGCCGCCGGGATAATTGGGGGTGAAAACAGGGCACAGATGCAACTTTTTCACAATATATATGTCAGAGGCGCGGAGTTTGTTAAAAAAATTGTCGAGAAAAAAGGAGTTATCGGCATTAGTGAAGCTTTTGCTTCTCCACCGATGTACACCAGTCAGATTATGGATCCAGTGGAATATTTGTCACCTTCTATTATTACCGGCTTGAATTGCACAATGATGATAGAAAATATCAAACCGGCCTTGCCGATTGAGGGGATGCAGACACAATCAATTTCCCTTGGCGCCACGACCCTGAGTGCCCTGTTGATTTCACAAGGTATTGGAGAGGGTGACGCACATGCGATCGCAAGGGATTGCGTGAGTGGGGCTCTTTTCGTAGCAACCAGGCAAACCCTGAAACCAAAGATATTGATGGTTATGGTGCTGGATTTTAAAAGTCGTGAGATTGCCGAGAAATTTTTGGGTATCAGCATGAAAACAGACAAATCAAGCGAAGCGCAGTTTAATGCAAAGCTCAATTCAACATACAAAGTAGTGAAAGAAGCGGCGATGGAATTGAAGGGCTTTGATACCACTCGGTACAGGCATGTTGAAAAGGCTTCAAATGGCGTAGTGACAACGGAAGTAAGTGCGGAAGGGCTTGTGGAAAATGTTTATTTAGCTGCTGCGTTTGTGAATATGCAAGAAAAAATAGCGGAAGAAGATGTTTCGGAAATTATATCCGCTCTGTGCCAAGAGCGAATGAAAATGCTGTAAAGATGTCAAACACAGAAAAAAGAGAGGGAGACGAATGAACCGGATAATATCATATTATATTGGTTGTTTTGTTGTATTGTGCCTGATTTTTGTGTCGTGTGCGACGAAAGAATTGAATCCCGGAGAGGTGATGCAGGCAGGCCCTGAAGTATCGACAATGACTTTTAATGAGGCAGATGTAAGCGGGATCATTCAAAAAGCAAAGCCGCTGATAGAGGAAATTTCGGGATTGGCTTATAAAGAAAAAATTAAACACAAAATGGTCGACCGAGAAACCTATGGGGAGTTGTTCGCTGATGCGCTTTTACCAATGTACAAAAAAATGATGCCCGGCGTGGATAAACATACTATTGCCCGGCAGGTAGAAAACAATTCGCATCAAGCGAGCCGGGAGGCACTGGGTATGTACTTCCCATCGAAAAAAACGATATTTCTTATTCCTGAAAACGTACAGGTGCAGGCCGACAGATATGAGATTGGAAACAAGGATTTCCAGGACTTTCTTTTCCTGTTTGTAGCCTATCGAATGGTCGCTGTTCTGGACGATCAAAATTTTAATCTCATGGAGAAATCCGACACGGAGGATATGGAGGCATCCGCGGCTTTCCGTGCGCTTACAGAGGGGCATGCAGTCTATATTATAGATAGAGTGGCTGAAAGGATGAAACTTTCCGGCAATGCAAAAAATATGTATTTGAAATCTATCGCAGGGATAACGGATCTGACAGACACGGCGCAGCAACAGAGTTTTAACCTTCGCTACGTTAAGGGCAGGGAATTTGTGGAGGTGCTTATCAATAAGAAAGGACATACAGGTATCGAAGAGGCATTTGCATCTCCTCCCGTATCAATGAGGCAAGTCATGTTCCCGGAAGAATATTTGAAACCATCAACCTCAGCGGTTTTCAATTGCCTGGAAATGATGAAAAAAGTTGCCGAAAAGCTTCCGATCGAGGGGATGCAGTCCCGGACCGTGGCAGTGAATACAATAGCCCTGAATACAGCGTTGGTGTCACAGGGCGTGCATGAGGCAGAAGCCGGCAAAGTAACAAAAGACTGTATCAATGGGGCTTCTATTACCGCTGTCAAACAGGCGCGGAAACCGAGCATCGTAACAGTGACCATGCTTAATTTTGTCAATAGCGGGGCACTTGGAAATTATGTGGCGTTGTCGCGAAAAATCGAAGCGTCGTCCAGAGCCCAGGTAAACGCGATGCTCAACGCTGAAATAAATATTGTAAAGGAAAATAATAACCTGGGTTTGAAAGGGTTTAATTCGGCCAAATACCTTCATGCGGAACAAATGGTGGATGGGCAGGTGACTAAAAGTTTCAGCGCGGAAGGTGTTATTGATAATTTCTATTTTTCCGTTGCGTTTATAAACCCGGAAAAAGAGCCAGACGAAGAAAGTGTTTTAGGCATTCTGACGGAGATGAATAAAGAACGGTTGTCCATGATGTAACGGTATGTTTGAAAAGAGAGCCATAAAGTTATTATGGCTCCGCGGCAGGCGATAATATAATCGCAAGGAGGCATTACTGGCTGTATTTTCAATTAATTGACCGACAAGACGGATTGTCGATATAAACAAGCCTCCGATAAGGGGGCTTTTTTATGAAAAAAAGGGAAAACGTTTTATTCAAAATCAGGTTGACTATACATTCAAAATGTGACTTTAATAAAAAGATTTAGTTAAAAAATCAAACAGTAAGCACAAAACAGAGGCGGGCTGAACAAAATCTTTAATACCGCACTGCTGTCTGTTGTTACTCTGCGCCCCTGAAGAAGGGCCAGATTTCCTCTGAACGATTCTGCCGTGATGTTAATAGAATACCGTTGCGTGAGAACACGGTAAAAGAATCCGCCTATTTAGCGGTTTTGCTGCAGCATGTGAAACAGGCAAAGAAAGGAGAAAAAGAATGGAAGAAAAAGACAGACCCGGTGGGTTGACGGCGCTGGCGGTGATAAATTTTATTTTTGCCGCGTTCGGCTTGATCGGAATCCCGATGCTTTTTGTATCAAAATTGTTTATCAGCAATATCCCCCCTGGATCAATTGACCGAAAGCACAGGCTGCCCAACTGTCCGCTTTTCAGAACATGAGCGCCGCAACGCTTGCTGTAATAGTCGGCTGGCGTACGATCGCGCTTTTACTTCTGCTGCTGGCCGGTATCGGTTATCTGAAACAGAAAAAAGTGATGGGCCGTTTCCTGGGCAGTGCTTATGGCATCCTGGCGGTTATTTTTACATTATTGTCCACATTAATGTTTTCCGGAGCATTCGGACAAAATTTCGGAATTGGTACTATCATAGGCCTTATATACCCCGTACTGACATTGCTTTTGCTTAACTTTGTTTATCAGGATGATCTGATCTACTAAATGAGAAAAGATATGAAAGATACCCGATACCCATGAAAACATTTGCCTTGTCCACAGCGGCTTCGCGCGCCTGGTTCTGGATACTGTTCGGACTCTTGTCCATAATTACGGTAATTCTTCTATTTGTTTTGCCGAAACGCTTTTTATTTGATTGACCGTCCGGTGACGTTGGACCGGGAGGGCGTACTCGAGGCTGCCAGGCAAGCGGCGTCGACATATGATATCGGTCCCGACCACTATCGGGATGCGCTTGTTTACCGGACCGATACCCGTGCAAAATCCTTCATAGAACTCGAGGGCGGCGGCGTGACGGTGCTGAACCAGGCCATGTCCAATGGGTCGTACTCACCCTATTCGTGGCATGTCCGGCATTTTAACGAGGGCGAAACATGGGAGGCGGTACTCTATTTTTCATCAGACGGCCGCTTGAGCGGCTTTTATGAAAAGCTTCCGGAAACGGAAACGAACAGCAACCTTGAAAAACCGAAGGCCCGGGGTCTGGCGGAAGGGGCGCTTCGCGAGGCATATGGATACGACCTGGCAGTATACAAACTGGTGGAAACTTCCAGCGAGGAGAAAAATCGCAGGCAGGGTGGACTGGACGTTTGTGTATGAGAACGAAGCAGAAACCATCGGAGAAGGACGGATCCGGTTGGCTGCCGTCGTGTCCGGCAACAAGGTTGACCGGGATCAGTCAATATTTAAAGGTTCCGGAAAGCTTTGAGCGCCGATTCACATCTTCCCGCTCATGGAATACATTCATCTCTATCTTTTCGCTGATAGGGATGGCCCTGTTGTCTGTTGCCGCCATATGGGGCCTGGTATATCTTCTCAGGGAGAGAATTCTGATCTGGAGGGCGCCCATCGTTCTCGGATTCCTCCTTTCTCTGATGATGGTGCTGGCAAATCTGAACAGCCTTTCAGTTCAATGGATGAGTTACAATACAGCGCTTTCCGCCCCCGGTATTTTTAACCAACCTTCTGCTTGTCAATGTCGTGCTGTTTGTTGTTATGGGGGTGGTATTCGCTCTCTCGATCATGGTGGCGGAGGGATTGACAAGAAGAGCGTTTCAGGACCACATCCAGTTCTGGGGGCTTTTTTCGGGAACGGCGTCCGGAACGGCTTTAAAAAAGACAGGCGGGGCGCTGTTGTCATTTCCCTTTTGGCTGCTCTATGTCTTTTTGTTTTATGATGTCACTAAAAACTTCCTGGGCTGGTGGGTTCCGGCCGAAAGCCTTACGGACCCCAACGTAGTTGCCCAGTATGTCCCATGGTTTACGCCTTTTGCCGGCGCGATCCAGGCCGGCGTCTGGGAGGAGATGTTTTTCCGAGCCCTGCCTATTGCCGGCGCGGCGTTGATCGGAGAACGGCTGAAAAAAAGGAACCTGTTTATAGGGGGTGCCGTTGCCCTCCAGGCGATGGTTTTTGCCGCCGGACATGCCGGCTATCCGGGGTTGCCCGGTTATTCGCGTCTAGTGGAACTGTTTGTGCCGGCCGTGGCGTTCGGGTTGATATTCCTCCGTTTCGGCATTCTGCCCTGTATCCTGATACATTTTGGCTATGATATCGTATTGATGGCCCAGCCCATTTTCACCGCGCCGAAAGGGTCGATGTGGTTCGATCGCGCCCCTGATTATATTGCTGATACTTCTGCCGGTGCTGATTTCTCTTTTTATCAAGCTTCGATCAAAAAAAGCGGATACTTATAAGCCCCTTCCCGTAAACGGTGTGTGGATAAAGACAGAAATTGTCGGGAATAACTCCTGGAAAGAAAAGTGGCTCCCTGGCGAGTGCTCCCTGGAAAGACATTACTTCCATTAGGGGAAAGCACTCGGATGACGGGCGCGCTGATACTTCCCGAATAGAATCAGGTGGGGCCACCGGAGAATCCGTTACAACCACCGGTGAAACCGGCTGGGGCCATCGGAGAATCCGATGGGGCTACCGGAAAATCCGGTGGGGCTGTCGGCTTCGGCCTGGCCCACAGAATCGCTTATATCGTCTGCATTGTGTTCGGGTTTGGCGCCTGGATTGTTTTCGCGGATTTTTCCGTTGGAACCGGTGACTTCGCAATTGAAAAGAACGAAGCTGAAGATGTTGCCGATGCCGCCCTGGAACTAAGGGATATAACCATACCCGATTCGTGGAAACGAAGTACTTCCGCGATTACGAGTCCGGGAATTGCGGACCGATATGTATGGTCGGAGGCGCGTTCGGAGTATGACAGGCTGAAGGGGACCTATTTGCCTCCGAACCGATGGCGTATCCGCTATACCGATTTCGAAAGCGAGGCCGAATTACGGGAAAGATACGAGATCGTTGTCTGCAATACGGGAGAAATCCTTCGGATTGCCCATTCCGTACCGGAATCTAAGGCCGGGGCGTTGCTTTCCAGAGAAAGAGCGGAGACCATAGCGACGGGGGTTTTATGGCATCAATTTCAAATCCGGAAGGACGAGGCAAGGATTGTTTCCGGTACGGATAAAAAACTTCCCGAAAGAGTCGACTGGGTCTTTGATTATTCAATTCCAAAGGATGCCGCCGGGGATATCGACACCCGCGTCAGGGTCGTGATTGCCGGGGATGAGGTGGTCGATGCCTTTCGATATGTATTTATACCGGAAGAGTGGCGCCGGGAATTGAACAACAGCGCTTCAAAGCTTTCAATTGCATCACGAATTTTGAGTTTCATGTCACTCGCCGTTTTTGTAGCCGGTGTCATCCAGGGAATTATAGCGCTGGCAAAAAAAAGATTTTCATTCATCGTTTTCCTCAGCGTTGGCGGGAGCCTTCTGTTCAGCCGGTTGGCCGCTTTTGGCAACGACTGGCCCACAATGGCGGAGACTCTCAATCCGATGTGGCCCTATGAGATTCAAATGGCTCTTCTCCCGATAATCGGAATTATAGCCGTTCTTATCCCCAGCGCCGCTTCCGGTATCATTGCCGGTTTCTTGTGGGAAAGACACCGGCATGGCTTTACAATTTCCCGGGAAGGCATCCTCAGGGGCCTGGGGATCGGTTCGGTCATTGCGGGCAGTGCGGCACTGTGTACGGCGTTGATACCGTCAGTGCTGCCGGGTACCGCCGCTTTCAGGGGGGTCGACAGCATATTCCCATGGGCGGAGACCTCTTTGCGAATCATTGGGGTATTGCCCACAACAGTCATCGGATTTGCGCTGGTGTTGTCGTGGTTCCGTTACCTTCAGCGGTGGGCTCTCCTTTCTAAAGTGATTGGCGCCGGTCTGATTTTTCTTTATGCCGGCGCTTCGGCAAAAGCGGGTGTCGCCGTGCCGAATTTGGGCGGTTTGCTTGCCGTGGCAACCATTGCCGGACTGTCGTGGCTGATATTTGCCTATACCGCTTTCAGATGGAATAGCGCCGCTTTACCGACGACCATTGGTGTACTCACGCTCCTCAGCCTCATAAAGCTCGTGGTCCAGAACCCATTTCCTATGGCGATCCCGTCGGCTGTTCTGGGCATCATCGTGACGATTGCCATGGTTCTGTTTTTAACGGGATTTCAAGAGGTTGAAAACCAATGCTATTAACTTTGTGCTTTATTCAGGGAATTATAGTTCACCGCCCGCTTGCCCCGGCGTCGGGGCTGTGCTCAAGGCCGCGAAAAAACGCAAAGATAAGACTTTTGTTTGCCGAAGACAGCCCGGCAAATAAAAAGCTTGATGCCTCCAGCAAAAAAAGACCCACCTTCCCGAAGGGAATGCCTCGATTGTATTTCGCGACAGCGGAATGCAATGGCACCTTTAAAGGTTTTTAGCCGCCTTTGGCGGCCTTGGCGCTCCTTGGCGTCCTTTAGCGCAGCACCGACGCCGGGGCAAGCGGGCGGTAAATAATCAGTTTTTATCTGGCTAAGTGGATGATATTGGATTGGAAATAATAGCTGATAAAAGGAGAATCGTATGATGCAGAAAAAACGCTTCAATCCATACATATTGTCAATATGCTCGGTATTTCTGATCATGTCGGGCTGCATGGCGACCACGAAGCCCCTCGATCCGAAAGATGACCTCCACTACGATGCGAGTTTTGACTTTTCGGATAAGAATCGGATTGTTGAAAGGCTCGTGACACCGCTGCTCACAACTCCTGCATTTTCCGGGCGGGTGAAGCCGGTCCTGATCGTTTATCCCGTAGTCAATGAGACGTCGGAGCATATCAGCACCGGCGGCATTACGGATGCTATCCGAATGAGACTGATACAATCCGGGAAGTTTCGATTCATCAATGAACGTCAGCGCGGAAATATTCAGCAGGAGACCGGTTATCAGAATCAGGGGTATGTGGACCCGGTCATGCGGGTCGAACAAGGCCGTCAACTGGGTGCGGATTACATTCTGAGCGGAACACTGAGGTCTATCAAAAAGAAACAACCGAAGCAGTGGCGTCTTACCAAAAAGGAACGTATCTATTACAGCCTGGACCTTACCATGACGGACCTGAAGACCGGTGAAATCATATATGCGGACCAGGCCGAGTTGGCCCGTGAGGCATCACAGCCGATTATCGGCTGGTAGGGCAGTATGAAATCGATGACATTAACAGAGTGCTCTATTTGTATTATTATTGATTTCACTAAAAAATTTTAAAATAATCTTTGCGTTCTTTGCGGCTTTGCGAGAGAATCTGCCGTTGTTCTAAAGGAGTTGGTTTTTTGGATCAAACTCCGTCCAAGATGGATGGAGCGGCGGGGTTGATCTGGAAATATCCCTTGGGTATTCGGAAACTGTTCATTTCGATGGGGTTGATATTCACGAGGGTAAACGGGTATACCGGTCATTGCGATTTTGAAACAATTGAATAGAAGGAAAAAAGATGTCTCAAAGATGGAAAGAACTAAATCAGGAAACAATCGACCATATGCAACAGGGGCGATTTCAGGAAGCCCTCGAACCGGCCCGGGCGGCAGTGGCGGTTGCCCGCCGGGATCAAGACGGGCAGGGCGCTAAGTTAGCGGTGGCGCTGAACAATTTAGGAGAGTTGTATCTCGTCCTGGGTGATGCGACCGAAGCGGAGCCGGTCCTTCGGGAATCCATTGAGGTTTACGAAAAAAAACTGGGCGCAGAACATCCCGATGTGGCGGAGGCCCTCTATAAATTGGCCGAGATGTTTATCGGCCGGAAACGTTATAATGACGTCGAGCCTTTGCTGAAGCGTGCGCTATCGGTTCGGGAGAAGATACAATCCGAAGATCATCCGGACCTCGTACCAGTTCTCAGCGGGCTGGCTGAAATTGACAGGGTTAAGGGGCAATATGAATCTGCTCTCGATCTTTTGAAACGGGCCGTGGCAATCATCGAAAAATCAGCGGGCACCATGCATCCCGCCCTGGGGCCTTTACTGGACAGTATGGCCCGGATCTATAAGGGGCAGCAGAAACTGGATGATGCGGAACCCCTGCTTCGGCGGATTATCAAGATTTATGAAAAGAGCATCGGTCCCGAGCATCCGGCTTTTGCAAAAGCCCTGGAGCAGCTTGCGGAGATCTATCTGGTCAGCGGCCATTTTCAGGCCGCGGAACCTTTTCTCGAACAGGCGCTCTCCATACTCAAAGTGACGTTGCCCGCCAACCATCCGGACATTGCCCAGGTCCTTGAAAAGCAGTCGATGTTATACCAAGCAACTGACAGGACGGAGAAGGTCGAGCCCATCCTGCGACAGGTTATGGATATCTATACCGAAGCTCATGGTAAGGATCATCCGGTAGTGGCACAGTCCGGAAACAACCTGGGCGAATACTATCTGAACAAAGGCCGCTTTGACGACGCAAAACCGCTGTTCGAAGCATCCCTGGCAGCCCGTGAAAAATCCCTGGGCCCTGACCATCCCGCCGTGGCCCAATCCCTGAACAATCTGGCCGTGCTTTGCGGCAATACGGGGAAATACGATGACGCGGAGCCGATGCATCGGCGTGCGCTTGAAATCCGGGAAAAACACTTCGGCCGGGAGCACCTTGCCGTCACTCAGAGCCTGGAAAACCTGGCGGCGCTTTGTCGCGCCCGGGGCCGGAACGAAGAGGCGGAGGAGTTGCTCCGGCAGGCGCTGGCCATCTGGGAAAAGTCCATGGGCGAAGCCCACCCCTCCACGGCCCAGGCCTATTTCAATCTGGGAACATTCCAGGCATCCACCGGAAACTATCAGGAAGCAGAAGCGGCATTGCTGAAATCACGAAGCCTGCTTGAAAAAAGCCTGGGTCCCCAGAATATGTACCTGGCCGAGGTCTTTGACGCCTTGTCAATGGTCTATGAGAAGAAGGGACAAGACAAGGAGGCAAAGGAATATGCTGCCCGGGCGTATAAGATTCGAAAGCCGGAACATATGAACAAGCCGCAGAACAACTGACGACGTTTTTAAAAACATTTTCTCACGCAAAGCCGCAAAGATCGCCAAGAACGACTTGAAAACATTGAGTTATCTTAGTGGCTTCGTGTGAGATCCGTTTTTTGAGAGAGTATCAATAATCCAGAATCTACATGCAAAAGTGTATATCTTTCGAGAAGATCGACTATAGGTTCAAAATGGATTTCAAACCGCCCGCTGTTGACTGTAGACTATCTACTATTGGTAGTTGACTCAGTACTGGCTGTTAGACAATATGCAGATCCGTATGCCCCTTACGACGTCTGATGACACCGGCGCCATGGATTTTTTTCCGGATGGGGGTAGCTGTTTCGGATTTCCTTGATTTAGCGCCTTGTACAAGAAGTTGCTGCAATTTAGCTTCGATCTCTTTTAATTTTTTCTCTTCCATTGGTGTTTCTTAGTCTTTCGTAAATAGTTTTAATTGTTAATTATTATCTTTGTTTTACATCTATTCCAGTTATCAGGTACCGTATTTGAAGCGATAGATCCTGCTGTACTTGATAATCTACCAAAGATACTGCCAAGGAAATTTCACATTTGCGAATGTAACCAGAGTCGGCAAACTTGATGGTGAATACAGCTCTACGGAGGGGTGTTGCTGGATTCCTGTTCCTTATGGATCTTTCAAGCTTTTACCTAAGTTATACTATTCCGGATGGATTTACAATAAAAAAATAACAATCAGTGTGTTTTTTTATGACGGCGCTGAGGCGAATTTCCCATTTAGGCGACTGGAACGATCTGATATTTTTTATCAAATTTTACCGCCATGCCGACAGTGTTAACCCTGATAACGGAACCCGAAACATAAACGTTCGATTCTCTGACCCTTTTAGAGGATTCATCAAACAGGGCAATACGGATGTTGAGATCAACTTCCGTATCGATCTGAAATGGATTGTCGGTGATTAAAAAGGCGCCGCCTGAAGAAATGTTCTTGGTTTTGAGTTCGAGTCCCGCCCCTGTGTTCGTTCCCATTTCAACCTTGGGGGATATAAAGGCTGGTACACTTAAATCGTAACGATCCATTTTTCGCTTGTTCAGTTCGCCCATCCAGCTTCTTTCATCATATCTACCCTGTTCAAATACTGAGCATATATTCCGGTAATCTTCCACTCTAAAAAAAGGAAGATATTTTATTGTAACCACTTACCCAAGCTATATAAAAAAATCGCTCTATATTAAAATTTTAAAAAACTTATTCAAGTATTTTGTACCAGCTTTTAATCGAGACCGACATTTTTTTCCATTCAGTAGAGAGCATGAAAAAATGGTATAAAAAAACCATAACAGTACTGATTCATGGGAAGTTGGCTTAGTTACTATAAATCGAAATGGTCGATAATACTATGAAGGATCGGAGAACAACAAAAAGGAGGAATGCCAAAACGGCATACCCCCAATAACACTTAAACTCTCTATTGCTGGTTCTTTTTGCGAAGTCCGAATCCAAGACCCAGCAATCCAACCCCCATTAATATCATTGTCGCCGGTTCCGGGACAAGATTTTCTGGGGGTTGATTATTTCCTTCCGTGTATACAGCGCTGAAGTGAGATATTCCGGGAATGTTTTTACCGTTAGGAGTCAGAAGGTGCCCGGTCCACCAAAGGCCGGAATTCACTTCTGGATCCACATAATAAAGAGCAAACTCGGTAGCAGCTTTAACTGTATAAAACTCAGCCACATATGAGTTTGATAGCTCCCAACTGCCACTTTTCGAATCGGTACCACTATCAATCAGAATAGTAGTAGCTCCACTTTCATATGGTTCCCCATCATCAATGTCTATCTTATCGATAGAAGAAATCTCATAACTCAAATCATCAAAATATTTTTGGATCAAAGATTCAAGAGCTCCTTTATCATCTTGATTACTTAACACTGTACCAATATAATAACCGCTATATTGATCTCCAGAGTAACCATAATAATCTTGATTCCAAGAATCATAAGTGCCCGAGCTCCTGTCTTCTACTATGCCGGGTTCAAAAAGTGAACTCTCAGGACCCGCATATACAGTAGCCGCGAATGATATCGAAAACAAAAAGAAAACAATTTGTAAGCCAACCTTTTTCATAATAAGCTCCAAAACAAATAACCTGCAACAGCATATTTTAGCTGCACCAGAGTGTTTCAAACGTTACTTTCAAATTAAGCAAAAAGTATACCACAAAGAGCCAGTGGGTGGGTGAAAAATATAAGTTATTAATACAGTCTGTTATGCAAAATAAAAGCAGGATCATTTCAGGCAGTATGTAATATACTATATAACATTGTTAACTTCAATGCCTACATGTAACTCGGGTTACACCTAACAACACGTGTCAACAGTCAGATCCAAAGGCGGAAATGAGGCGCAGCCGAATAATCTTTGATCCTGTTCCTGTGAACCTTGAAAATTCGCTATTGAAAAGGTAAAGATAACGAGAAAAATGCCGAAGTTGTATAAAAGCAATGGGTAAAAATACCCATCAGAAAAACGGAGCGTGAATATGAGGCATGCCTTATATCTGGTTATCGCTATTGTTCTGTTTCTCACGGCTGCCGGTAACGGCTGCACTACCATAGAGGAACAGGAAGCGGGGCACTTTGAAAAAGCGAAACTATTTATTGCCCAAAAAAAATACAATGAAGCGGTCCTAGAGCTGAAGAATGTAATTCAGTTGAATCCTGAAAACGATGCGGCCCGGTTGACGCTCGGGAAAACTTACATGGAGATGGGAGAATTCCTGTTATCGGTCCAGACCTACGATGCCGCGGTGAGGCAGGATCCTGAAAATCTGGAAGCGCATTTGATTCTCGGGCAGGTGCTGCTGACTGCCAAGAATACACTGAACGCACGAAAGGCGGCAAAGACTGTCCTTGAAAAACAACCCGACAACATTGATGCGCTTTTGCTCCTTGCTGGTGTTCAGGAGCAGGAAAAAAACCCCTCCGGCGCGATCGAAACCCTCAAGAGCGCTATCGCCTTCCATCCGAAAATGGTGCGCGCCCGGCTCTTTCTGGCGCATTTGTATGAAAGCACAGGAGAGAGAGCATCGGCGGCGCAGACCTATCTGGAAGCCATCTCCGTTGTTCCGACAGCACCGGCGCCTTACATCAAGTTGATGCGTCTTTATGGCAACGATGGGCAGTCCGATAAGGTGGATGGTGTGCTGAATCAACTGATTGCGGAATCCGATGGATACGACTCGGAACTATTAGAACTGGCGAGGTCTTTTGAGAGCCCTGAAACAGATGACATAGCTGAAAGGATTTATCGGTATGCGGTTTCGGCAGCACCGGCGGAAGCGACGTTACCTCTCATAAGTCTGGGGAACTTTTATGTCCGAAAAGGTGACAAAGAAAAAGCCATGGCAAGCTTCCAGCAAGCACTGAAAATAAATTCTAAGGACGTCGATGTGTTGGCGAACATCGCCCACCTGGATATGGGCATGGGAAATATGGATGCCGCGGAAGCTACTGTCCGAAAGGCGCTCGCAATAGATCCGGACCATGTATTGGCCAATTACACAAAAGGTGTCATCGCGTTCAGCGGGAAGGATTTTGTTGAAGCCGGCGATCGGTTTGACCATGTCATCAGAAACAGTCCGGAAGGACCAATGGCCTACTATTATAAGGCTCTCTGTTTTCTCGAAAGTGACGTCATGAGCGGCAGTGACTCTGACCTTTTCCGGGCGGCAGCGGGGTATACCGATGATGCTGATGCCTGGGTTAAAAAACAGGCCGAAGAATACCTGTTAAAAGCTGTTGACCTGAGTCCCGGGCTATTGCTTGCGAGATTGGCTTTGGCGGAACTGTATTTGGGAGATCGAAACCTGTCGGATGCCCGTCTGCAAATTGACGAGATTTTTAACAGGGCCCCCGACAATAGGCATGCGCTCCTTCTCCAGGGGGCTCTCAAAATTCTTCAAAAGGACTTTAGTGGAGCTGAGGCTGTCTGCAAAAAAGCCCTTGAAAAGGATCCGCAAGATTCCCGGTGGCTGACCCGACTAGGGGTTGTTTACGCTCTCATGGAACGACCAGAGGATGCGTTAAGTGTCTGTCGAAAGGCGCTTGATTTAAACCCAAGGCAGTTCGGTACACTCCAGTTGATGCTCGATCTGTATTTGGGCTCCAGAGATTTCAAAGCCGCCTCTTCTTTGTGCGAAACCTATAGGGAAAAATTGAAGGGGGACCCCACGGCTGAGGCAATCATAGATAATATGACAGGGAAGGTCTATCTTGCCCAGGGCTTCCAGGAACTGGCTGCCCAGTCTTTTCAGAAAGCGGTAGCTGTCGCCCCGACATTCCTTTCTCCACGGATGACAATTGCCCGCTTGCTCCTCGTGGCGGGACGCCATGATGAGGCAATTTCAGAATTGGAAGAGATCCTGAAAATTAATAAAAATTACCTCCCGGCCTGTATGGCCCTGGGAGATATTTATTATGCTAAGGGGAATAAAAAACAGGCGGAAAAATATTACCGGACGGTGCTAAAAATTGAAGCTGGTTATGGCCCGGCTGCAAACAATCTGGCCTATATCCTCTCCAAGTATGATAATAAAGTTGCAGAAGCCCTCAGTCTGGCGCAGACAGCGGTCAATAAGCAGCCGAATGATGCAAATGCACGGGATACGCTGGGCTGGATCCATTATCGGATGGGAAATATTTACAAGGCTTCTGTAGAGATTGAAAAGAGCTTGGAAATTAATCCGAACAGTGCCTATGCAAACTATCATATGGGGCTTATCTGTTATAAAAATAAAGAATTCAATAAAGCCAGGGCTTATTTCCTGAAAACCCTCGAGATAAACCCGGATTTCGAGGAGGCGGAGGAAACCCGGGCGATGCTGGATATGTAGCTTTAACATCTATCAGCCTGATTTTTGCTGAGGTATGCTTTGAATAGATTAAGACGAAAAAGAATTCTCCGCTTCTCTTTAGAGTCCGGAATCCGACTCCCAAAGACCGGTATCCATGGGTGGTATCGAGGCGGATTCTTGTGGTACAAAAACAAATAGCCGAAATTTACATATTACATAGAATTATATTCAAATTCCTCATCTGGAACACGGAGCTGAAAATGACACGCACTATCTCCCTGCTCACTATTGCCACACTATTGTTCACTTTTTCCATGACAAGCTGCGCAGATAAGGGTGAACGAGAATCAATCCATTTTCAAAAAGCGAAACAGTTCGTCTCTGAAAAAAAATACCAGGAAGCGGTGCTGGAACTAAAAAATGTAATCAAACTTGCCCCTGATAATGATCAGGCGCAAGTGCTGTTGGGGGATATTTATATAGAAATGGGCGAGGTGCTCTTGTCGGCCCGGGCTTACAGCGCAGCTTTAAAGCAAAACCCTGAAAATATGAGGGCACACCTCAAACTCGGTCAGATGATGTTGCTGACACAGAACACTTTAAAAGCACGGGTAATAGCAAAAGCAATACTGAAAAAAGAGCCCGATAGCCTTGATGCGTTTTTGCTGCTGGCTGAAGTACAAGTCCAGGAAAACAATTTGGCGGGGGCCATCGATACCGTTCAGGAGGCCATCGCGCTTCATCCGGAAGAGATCAGGCCTCGGCTCTTGCTGGGTCTTTACCAAGAGATCAAGGGGGATCCGGGTGCGGTGGAAAAGACATATCTGAATGCCATCGATGTCAGTCCGTCATCACCTGAATCCTATATCAGACTATTGCGCTTTTATGTCACAAACGGACAGGGAGAAGAGGCATCGCATCTGTTTGAAGTCATGCATGACCGTGTCGAAAAATATGACTCTGACCTTATTGGCCTGGCTGAAATTTGCGAAGGCTTGAAAATGGCGGAAATTGCCGAAAAGATTTTTCGCTACGCCGTTTCAACAGCTCCGGCCGGAAACACTATACCATTGCTGCAGATGGGACGCTATTATGCCAGAAACGGTGATAGTGATCGGGCAATTAGCGCTATGCAGCAGGCTTTGAAAATTGATCCTAAGGGTTTGGATGTGCTTGTTAATATAGCCGACGTACACCTGAGTAGTGGTAATAATGCCGAAGCGGAATCAGAGATCTCAGAAGCCCTTGGAATTGATCCGGATCATGTGGGCGCCAACTATATCAAGGCAGTTCTCGCATTCAATGAAAAAAACTATGTCAATGCTTCGGACCGCCTTGATTTTGTTATCAAGAAAAATCCGGACCATGCCATGGCCTACTATTACAAAGCCCTCTGCCTGCTCCAGAACGATGCATCAAGCAGTACGGAAACGAACCTCATCAGAGCGGCATCCGGATATTCGGACGATGCCGAGGCTTGGGCTAAAAAGCAGGCGGAAGAAAATTTATTGAAAGCAGTCAGTCTGCAGCCTAACCTCCAGAGAGCCAAACTGGTGCTCGCGAAAATCTATCTGGATGACCGGAGGATTGAAAAAGCCCGGCTTCAAATTGAAGATATTCTTGAAAACGATCCGGAGCTTGACCAGGCGTTGGTTCTTAAATGTACCCTCAAACTTCTTGAGGAAGATTTCCATAGTGCGGAGGCGACCTGTAAAAAAGCCCTTAAAAACAACCCGGACAGCAGCGCCTGGTTGGTACGGCTAGGATTTGTTTACGCGGCCATGAAACAGCCCGACCAGGTTAAGATCGCCTGCCAAAAGGCCCTTGATCTAAACCCCATGCAGTTTGATGCCCTGGAAATGATGCTGAATTTGACTGTGGCCGACAAACGTTTTGATGAGGCGCTGGCCCTGTGTGAGGGGCATATTGAAAAAGTGAGCGGCTATTCGGCGGCAGAGGCCATAGTGGAAAACATGGCGGGAAACGTATATCTCGCCCAGGGAAATCGGGAATCGGCCATTCGAAAGTTTGAACAGGCAATAGAAAAGGCCCCGAGATATATCTTGCCCCGAATGGGCATTGTCCGCCTTTGTGCGTCGGAGGGACGTTATGAGGATGCTGTTTCGGGATTAGAGGCCGTCCTGTCGATAAACGAAGAGTATCTGCCGGCCCGCCTGATCCTGGGGGATATTTATTATGGCCGGGGGGAACTGAAACAGGCGGAAAATTATTATCGGGGGATTCTCAAAATAGATCCCGGGCACGGCCGAGCGGCCAACAACCTGGCCTTTGTTCTATCGAGGTACGACAACAGGCTTCCCGAGGCCCTCAGCCTGGCTAGGACCGCTGTAAAGAAACTTCCCGAAGATCCCGCGGTGAGAGATACTTTGGGGTGGATTCATTATCGCTTGGGCAATACGTATCAGGCGCGTTCAGAGTTGGAGGAGAGTCTCTCACTTAACCCGAACGATGCCTTGGCCAACTATCATATGGGACTTTTGTGCTACGAGAACAGGGAGTACGATAAAGCCAGGGAATTTGTAGAAAAGGCGCTGACACTGGATCCTGATTTTGAAAATGCAGCGAATGCCAAATCCCTGCTTGACTATTAGCCTGCTTTATTGGACGAAAAAAAGGGCAGGATTTTTAAAATCCTGCCCTTTTGACGCATAAGCTGATCGAGATCATTTCTTTTTTCTTCTCATATACCCGGAAAATCCGACAAGCCCGATACCAAAAAGTAACATCGTGGCGGGCTCGGGAGTGGGTGCACCGGTCACCGTGAATGCGTGTTCCTCCACTTCACCTTGATACAGGGAATTAGTACCCGTATTCGCAAAATATATTGAATCCATCGCTTTGAACATATCATTGTATTGATTCGTGTTGTAGCGAGCGGTGCCGTTATTTCGCCATTGTTGATTCATATTATGGTTAGCACTATAATAAGCATTCGATAAGGACTCACTGCAGGTCACACGTGATCGGAGATACAAAGTTGTGTCAAGATAATTATCCGTGATTAAAAATTCATCCGTTATATCGGATGCATACATGCCACCGACTGAACCAGATGTCAGGTTGGTTCGATCACTGCCTTGAATATTTCCACGGTTGTCATTCGGATTTTCTTCGTTAACTAAAATGGAGAAAAAGGAAATAGCATCATCACTTTCAAAGCTACCATTTTGATCCAAATCGAACCATGTTTTTGACAGATCGTAATTGTGATTTCCCACATGGTCCTTTTGCATGGAGATCATGAACTGGATGGTATCACCTACACAGATATTAAACACATCATTTACCCAGGTGTTGCCTCCGTCAAGACTCCAGTAAACGCCGAGGCTAGTGTCGGGGTTATCGCCAACAAGGTCAAGTTCCTGCCAATATGAGTCATGATGAGTGGCCGTTCCATATGACGTCGGAATGGATGCAAAACCGGTAGAGGCAATTAAAAACAACGAACACAAGAGCATCAGTAAAATTTTTCCATGTCTTTTCACGAATCGAATCCTCCAAATAAAACGAACACTACATTAGATACCAGACGGACTATCCTCATTTCTGGATGAGATATATAAGCAATAATGATGCCAAAAACTAAAAGATAAATTATAACATAAGTTCAGCTTGTTATACCAAACCATTTGTGACCGACGATGTAACCGAGTTACGATTGTGAAATATATTTCATAGTTGATTGTGTAATCGATCACACAAAAATGGGGAGTGATTTGGAGCTGATGGGCAAAAAAGTTCATAGCTGATAGCTCATAGGGAAAACGGGAAGTGCGGAGTTATGGATGAATTGGGGAGCAGAAAAGACTGAATCAACTCAGGACCTCGACACCATATTCGGGGAAAATTTTATCAGTAGTAACGACAGGGATTTTGTAATCCAAAGCGGTTGCAATTATAAAACGATCACAGGGATCATTGCATTGTTGATGGATGTCAAAGTCGAATTTGAAAAATTAATGTGATTCCCCTGGCTCAACCACAACAAAGCGCATGTGTCCAGGATCATGGAATTTCCCCCCACTCTTCATCAGTTAGAACTTCTATCCGGAGGGGCCAAAGTTTGCTTATTCACGTCTTTTGTGTTACGAAATGCCTATGATCAAGTACGAAATTGGTAACGATATAAGACGTATAGTCTTAAATTGTAACTGAAAAAGCTCCAGAACAAACAGCCTGCGATTTTAATTTATTAGATATGGAAGAGGTTTCATGTTAATATTCGAATGGGATTTACAAAAAGCCAAAACGAATAATGAGAAGCATGGGGTTTCTTTCGAGGAAGCAAGCACTGCTTTTGAAGATCCATTATCACTAACCATAAATGATCCTTTACACTCAACCGGTTAATGGGAAATGAAATAGATTTCAATCCGCCGGCTGTTGACTGCCGACTGCAGACCGTCGACTCCTGCTTTGCCGGATTAGGATAATCAGTGCCAGAAAAGCAACAAAAAGAGAACGGAGTTATTATGAAAATAATGCCTTGTGACCCTGATTTGTTGGAGGAATATGATTTTGATAAAGGGGTAAGGGGTAAATATTCGAAAAGATATTCAAAGGGAACGAATATTGTCGTTATAGACCCTGATGTGGCTGAATTTTTTCCAGTTCATGATTCGGTAAATGACGCATTAAGATCCTTAATCCCCATTATAAAAAAGAGAGAGAAAAGGAGTGTCGAGGCCGGTCATTAAGGTATCTTTGAGACTATCGCTTTTTTCTTCCCTCCTCCTAGCGACTTGTCACGGTGTAGCTTAAGCGTAGAGGGAAGAGGTCGTCCCTCTTCCCTCTGTCTTTTTCTATCAGCTATGAGCCCAAAATTCCCGTCGCTTCAAAGCTTCCCAGCCTCCAAGCATCCCAGCCTCCCAGCTTCCCAGCATTCTCGCCTCCCAGCGATCACACCGCTTCTTTCTCCTTTTTCAATAAAATCACCGCCGGCAGCAAAACGACATCGCCTACAATTGCCGTGATCATAATGATAGCGCAGAGCAGGCCGAAGTGAATCACCGGAACGAACCGGCTCAGCACCATAACCCCGAAGCCGACGCATAGAATCAGGGAGGAGGAGAGAATTGCACGCCCCTTTGTGTCGATGACATGCATCAGTGCCTCCGGAATTAAAAGCCCCTGTGCCCTTCGCTCCTGATAATCCGTTAGGAAATGAATCGTGTCATCCACGGCGATCCCCAGGGCCACGGCGGCAATCAGGGCGGTTCCGGTATCCAGGGGGATTCCCATTACACCCATAACACCAAAATTTAAAATAATGGGGAACATATTTGGTATCAGGCTCAATGCGGCCAGGGCGGCTGAACGGAAAACGATTAGAAGAAGGACACTGATTATAACGGTCGCAAGGGCAAGGCTGTAAATCTGGCTGCTGACCAGTGCATCAATCACCAGAACGTCTTTCAGGCTGCGGCCTGTAATCCGAATCTCGATTTCCTTATGATCCATGCCGTCAATAAATTTCCGGATCTTATCGATAATCTCTCGCTTTTCGCTGGAACTGTGCCGGGCGGTCCGAATGGAGAGACGGGCGTAATCGAAATCAGGATTGATGAAGTCTTCGATATCATCCGCGTCATAGAGAAGCAGATATTGGGCAATTAATTCCCGGGAGTCAGGAATACTGTAAAACTCAGGCTTTTCCGCATGGAAAGACTGGTTCATATCTTTTATGAAGTCGACAAAGCTGACTGCCTTGTCAATTCCCGGCAAACTCTGCGTATAGGACTGGATGGCTTCAATGATTGCTAAGTTTTCCGGTTCTTTAAATGCATCCAGTGTTGTTGCTTGAAAAGAAATATCCAGGGTGGCGACACCGGTGAGATGGCTTTCCACATAGTCGAGGGCTGTCCGGACCGGGCTGCTTTTTTTAAAAAATTCCATCAGGTTGGTTTCAACGCGAAGGTGGCTTGTATAGATAACGGAAGCAACCACGATCGCCGCGCATACGACTATTACTAATCGATATTTTTCGAAAACGAATGAAAAGAGGTGGCGAAGTATCGTGGAAATCCTGTTGCCGCCGTCATATTCCTGATAGACTTTTTTCGGGTCGAAACAGAGAATCAGGGGCGGCAGAAAAAAGAAAGAAAAGATGAACTCAAAAACCATGCCCGCGGATGCAATCCATCCGAATTCCTTAACCGGAGGGATATCGCTGATGCAAAGAGAAATAAACCCGATCGCCGTGGTAAGAGTGGTCAGGAAGCAGGGGAGTGCCACGCGATTCACTACATGGGAAAGTGCCTGTTTCCGCCGAGGGAACCGTTTCAGTATCTGCCGATCCATGTGGCTGAAGATATGAACCGTGTCGCAGAGCGCAAGCGCCATGACAAGTGGAATAATAATTGTGGTGACGTTGTTCAGGGCGATACCCATAAGCCCCATCAAGCCCCGGGTAGCGCCGACACAAATGGAGATATTGAGAATTGACAGAAATGTAATTCGAATATTTCTAAAAAAGAGCCATGTGAAAATGGTGAGAAGCAGATAGGTCGCGGGTACGAAAATGAGCACATCAGATGTGAGGTATTGGCTGAGGCTGAGGTTGGTGGTGGTCCAGCCTGCCATATAAAATTTGTTCCCGGCGGCCTCGAAGGGGGCAAGAATCTCCTTCACATCTGCGAGGACCCGTTTCCTGAGGCCGTCATCCTGGGCATCGACATGGGGTTCGACCACAATGGCCGTTGTCCGGCCATCCTTCGAAATCAGATTTCCTTTATACAAGGGGTTTTGCAGGGCTCTAGCTCTCAGTGCGGACTGCTCTGCTTCGTTTTCCGGCAGATAGTCTAAAAGCGGACGTACTTCAAAATAATCTTCTCCCCCGCTGATTTCGTTGACGTTTGCTAGGCTGGTTACTTCTTCGACATCATCCAGCTCTTCAATAGACCAGGTGATCTGCTGGATTATCTCCAGTGTTTCAGGAGAAAACAGGTTGTCGTTTTTAAAAGCGATAATGAAGAATTCATCATCGCCGAAAATGGTTTTGAATGTGTCGTAATATTCCAACTCGGGGTTGTTTTCAAGCGTGAAAAAGTCGAAGTCACTGGCTGTTTTAACAAAGGGGTTGTACGCGATAAAAAAGCATCCGAAAAGCAGTGCCGCTATGAAAAAGAGCTTGGGGAATTGGCAAACGATACCGAGATTCAACGGCGTTTTAGAAAGCTGTGCGGTCAGTTCCTCTATTTTCCGAAATATTCGATTATAGGTACTGTGTCGCTGGAGTATTTCCTTGTAGGTTGCCAGGGCTTCCGGTTTATTACCGCTTTGTTCCTGAATGATGGCGATTCGTTCAAGAAGTCTCGCCTCTTTTTCGGGATCGTTCTTAACCAGGGAAAGAGCTTTCCGCAGCATATTGATGCCGGCATCTATATCTTCTTTTAATAGAAGAACTTCTGCGATTCCTTCAAAAGAGACGCTGGCAAATTCAGGAGAAATCTCGGCCGCTTTTTCAAACTCCTTTACGGCCTCATTATAAAAACCAAGGGATCTTAATTGGACGGCTCTTCTGATAAGGGCTTCCGCCGGCAGGTCACCAGGCACCCGTGTAACTTCAGATTCCGGTTTTTCCGCTGCTGTTGCTTTTTCGTCGATTATTTCGAGTCTTCTTGCAAGTGCTTTTGTAATAGCTTTGAGTTGCTTCAGTTTCCTGCTATCGAACTCTCCACTGTTTTTCAGGGTTTCACGGCATTGTGCAAGCATGGATTCGTATATGCCCGCTGCCTCTCTGAACAGGCCCTGCTGAACATATATTTCTGCTTCTTTCAAACCTTGCCGGGTATTGGGTTTTATTCTGCTCATTGAATAATGGCCATGTCCAAGGACAAAAGGCAAAAACGAATTCTCGCGCAGAGACGCTGAGGCGCAGAGAACAGCATTAAAAGATTATTATTTTTTAAAAAATGACACTATAATGGTTTTTCAAAGATGTGACCTTTTCTATCCTTATCTTTTTTTTGTTGTGCCCCGCTTCCCTGTAACTCTGATCGAGAATATTTGCGCCATTTGTTTTATGAAGGATTCTTACTCTTCTAAACCGTTAACAAATCGTTTAATCCCTGATTTCATCAAAGCATCGCCAAAATTAAGCAAATAACCAAGTTTGTGTCCTGTAAGGCGCAAGTACGTTATTTATAGTCCCGATTTCGTTTTCATTCATGACTTGTTTTTCGCTGTTCTCTGCGCCTCAGCGTCTCAGCGCGATAAATGGTAGTTTTTCTGCGTAAGTTTAAAAGTTTATTTCCAAAAGCCCATACACCTGATCATTGTCCGAATAAAAACCAATCGGTGTTTCTACCGATCCGTCAAAAAATTCTGCACCGAATTCAAGTCGAAGGGGCTGCCAATAGGCGATCTTGAACTTGGGATTGATCATAGTAGCATCTCCGGAAAAGTCATAATACCCACGACATTCAATTTCGTAATTACCGTTTGAAAAGGTTTTTCGAAACGTGCCGATCAGGGCGCTGGTTTGTTCCTCCGCCCAGACGATGAGCGGATCATAATCCCTGACCGAACTTTGGAAAAACTGAAGGTTGGCATACCATGCATTTGGGCTGTTGTAATCCATGCCGAGCATGTACTGCCACTGAGCTTTTTGCATACGTTCCAACCGGCTGGTTTGAAAGCTCTGGTTGTCAAAGTAGGCAATGTCGGCTCTGACCCCAAAATCTTTTACCGTTGTTTCAATCTCAAAACCGAAAATGTTTTGCCGGTTATGAACCAGTGAAATGTTTTGGCCGGAAATGGAGGCAAACGATGCAAGATCAATCGGGGAAAACTCACCAGGCGGAAGCACAACACCCGGGGGCAGCCACATGCTGTCCGGTGTCGGTAAGTCCTCACGAGTGTAGAACCAACTGACGGCATAGTCGATATTTCTCAAAATTCCCGCTACCCGGATACCGTATTCGCTGTTGTCCAGGGAACAGCCGGGATCATCTTCAACTAAACCGAATGGACCAATTGTGCTGTCCGCGTGTCGAAACATGGCCCAGTCGGTGCCCGTGAAATCGAGTTCCGGGCCGAAAAAACCGGGGATATAAATACTCTGGAAGGTTATTTGGCCTTGGTATATTTCCAGGTTTGCCATGGGGATAGGGAGCTTCCGGTCTTCCCTGCGTCCGGCGACACCATCCCGGTAGTCTTCAGGATTCAGATTGTCAAGGGGGCTGTAGCCATCTGTCTTGCCCCAGCGGACCACTTGATTGCCGAGCTTCAGGTTGAATCGCGGATGCGCGAAATTTATGTAGACATCGTGGAACCTCAGATTAAAGTCGTTATCCACATCCCCGCTGTTGGTATAACCATAATAATCGATATCCAGAGAGAATACCATTTGAAGATGGTTGTTCGGCTTATAGGTAGATTCCAGGATCAGTTCGGCGTGTCCATACCCATCGTCTTCGAATTCATTTTCAGTATTACTATCCATGGATAGTAGGGTACGAAATCGTCCGGAAAGTTCGACTGGTGGCAGAGTGCTAATCGCATCCGGACTGCTGTCAGCACTGTCCCACAGGCCCTTCGCGCTTTCAGCCCCCGCCACATCCGAAGGCCCCTGATCCCAGAGATCACTGGCCCGGGTGTTATCGTCTTCAGAGGGGGGGGCTTCCCCCCAGAGATTGTCCGCATCGTCATCCGGGGATACGTCCGTATCCTCCCCCCAGATATCCTCGCTGCCTGCTGTTTCTTCTTCGTTGCTGCCGTGTGAAGTGGGCGTACTATCCGCTGCAGGTGAATGTTCGGTTGTCTGAAATGATTCTTGAGTCTCATTCTTGGGGTTGCTTATAAAAATGGTAACGACACCCCTGTTCTCTGAGGCATCGAAATCAATACCGTTCAATATCTCGGTGTCAAGCACAATGCGCACTTTGCCGGGATGCTGTCCAACACGTACTGCTCTGACGATACCACTGCCGTCTTCCGGCCGTATGGTATTTTTTGAGAGAGTACACCCCTCCAGATCAATAACAATCCGATCTGGTGACGTCAATGTGAAAGGATTTATTTCCGGGATAATCCCGCTGAAATGGATTGTTACTGTGTCACCCGAATCATCGCTTTCAAGCTCGATATTTCTCACAACGGATCGTTGCATATCCCCGGTTTCGATATCTTCCCCGGAAGCTGACGGACAGATTGTAACCGCCATTGTCAACGCTGAAAGAACCCATATAGCCCAATTTTTCATGTTCGCTGTCCTATACCCCAACAGCGGGGTATTTAATGAAAAGCCACTATTTCTCGTGCAGAGACGTAAAGATACAGAGCGATATAAAGCTGTGAAGCGAGGATGCCGGGAAGCTATGATGCAAAAACAAGCTTGAAACTTTTGAGCCTCTTAAGAAAAGCGGTGTGGAATTGCATTGGGTTGCTATGAAGAAACAGAAACTTTCTGTACCTCAGTCCCCCTTGCATTTGAAAAACATCCCGTTATCCTATTGCCTAAAGCCTATAATCCATCTCCTCCTTGCTTATGTTCTTTCCGACCTCAGATCTCCGACTTCCGACCTCTGGCACCTTGCCCCTTGATGTTTCTTCCAGGCTTCATAGCCTCCCAGCCTTCAAGCTCCCCGCTCCACGCTAACTCCCATGCATCATATACGCCTTGGTGAAAATATTGTCAGGGATATCCCTGTTATAATGTAACTCCAGCGTCTTCATGTATGTATGGTGATCCTTTTTCAGGTCATGCATCTCTGATTCGGTAACAGACCAGATGCCATCCACCTGCTTTATTTCTATGGCCGTAAACTCTTTCATCACTTTTCCCCTGCTGTCATAATACTCGGTTTTAACGGGAAGTAACGCTGTTTTAGAAATCCAGGAAATCAATTTGCCGTACTGAGTAGATTTGGCGTCCTTGGGAATGCTCTCAAGAACCCAGCATTCGTGGGTCCCCACGTTCTCCTCCCGCAGAATGTTATGCCGGTCCTGGTCGGGTTTGCGGCGCTCCATGTCCTCATAGGTATAATCGGTGTTTACGAACCGGCTGGATTTCTGTGATGAAACGATTCTGCGCACGCGGTTGAGCGCCGGAAGAAAGAGGAACTGATCGTTTTCGCGTTCTTCATTTTCCCAGGTCAAAAACGAGGTGCCGTCAATATCAGCCGGAGAAGTAAATTGGATATAGCTTTTTTTTATTTCCCCGTATTCTTTGGTGGCGCTAATCAGGGTGCGAAACCGCTTTCTGCCCCTTTTGTCCAACAAGAGCATTCGGACCGTGGCATAGGAGTCCTTTCCGTCTTCTCGGTTATATACCTTTTGTGCCAGTGTCGATCCATCGATGGGAAATGGCTGAGCCGATGCGTTTATGCAGATAGCAAATATTAAGAAGAATCCCATCAATTTTCTAACAGATAATTTCATAGGGCCCCTTTTTGTTTAAAAATATTAAAAAAATATACTAAGAAAACGGTGAAAGTTCAAGTTTGTTTTAGTCGTTCTCTGCGTCACTGCGTCTCTGCGCGAGAAATAAATGCTTTTATGCCGTAAAAGGTATGTCAGACAAATTCCTGAAGCGCCGGTAACGCGAGTTGGGCGGTTTCAATGGAAACATCGATCCCTGGTGGGGACATGATTTGATAAATTGTGTGGTAGCTATCAGGTATTGGTCCGACAATTTGCTCGATCCCCTGCAGGTGAATTCCCTGACGAGCCAGAAAAGAGATATAGGTGTGTCGTAATGCCTCGGGGGTTATTTGTTGCGGATCTCGAATCTGCGCCTGCTCGGCCGCCTCTAAGATACATTCCTCAGTTGTTTTGAGGGGAAAGGGGGCGCCCTTTTCGTTTCTCAGAATGTATTCGTCACCGTTCGTAGTCACTGAAAGGTTTTTTAAAAGAATCGAACGATAAAGTGGTGTTAATGGAATCGTTCGAGTGGAAGCCCCAGACGCTTTCAGCTTTCCTGTATCGAAATCGATATTTTTCCATTTTAACCGGATAATTTCATCGATGCGCAATCCGTTAAACAATCCCGCGATTATAGACTGTGTTGCGTCACTTGAAGCCACGTACAGTTTTTTAATTTCCACATCCGACAACTCACGTGACAATATCTGTTCTGCTGGTGGAAGAAGGTTCTGACTTGCAGGCGTGCCTTGTAATTCGCTATGGGTTTGTGATGGCAGGCTTTGAAACACTTGATTGTAAGTGACGGGGAAAGCACCCAGGTCTTCTTTTCCGGCAGGGGCTCTTGTCAGAAAATCGAAGATTAGAACAGCGGCAATTGCCAGCAACAGTGACACAACGACACTGATGGCAGCGTCACGCACATAATTTGGACGCGAAGGAGACTCCGGGAGGAAAGCCCTTTCGAGAACTTTGATCTGAAGCAAGTCCGCGTCGCTTTTAATTTCCATTGCAACCATTTCTTTCTGATATTCTCTGCTCAACTTTTCGAGTTCCAGCAGGTTTTCTTTCAGCGATTCGTATTCGGAAAAACGACCGCTGAATTCGGCGGCTTTTTTTTCATATGAAGCTATCTGAGCACGCAAATCATTTTCTGCGTGGCGCGCGCTTATGATTGCCTGTTCAGCCTCTTCAAGGGCAACTGTTTTAAGTTCCGTATGTTTGGATTGGATTTCTTCTATAAGACGGTGATATCTGTCTATGGTTGTCCGCGTGTTTTTGTCGATTTCTAAAAACTGAGGGGTGTACCGCGCTTCGTAATCCCTGACCAATTCCTCCATTTCGTCTGCTTTTTCCTCCAGACGCAGGAGTTCGGTGGTTTTTTTATAATTGCCTGCCCATTTTCCCTGTTCGATCGCTTCTTTGACTGAACGGAGATTCGCTTCCGCCAGTGTTCTATTTTCCGTTGCTTTATTCAGCGAATTATTCAACCCCTTCAGGGTAGAGAGAACTTTATTGCCATCTCGCTCCAGAGTGACAATGTCATATTTTTGGCGAAGCTGTTCCAGTTCCTCTCGTTTCTTTTCAATTTTATTGTTCAAGGTCTCGATTTGTTGATGAAGAGATACCGTGGTTGAATTCGAATAGGCTTGTTGTGTTTTTGAGTTCATGCCTACATAGCGATCGATCCACGAATTGACGATGACCGGTAAGATCGCTTTATTCGGGCCGGCTGCTGTCAGGCGAATGACTGCACTATCTGAACGGGTTGTAACATGAAGCATCGGACGGAGGGCGGAAACGGTGAACGGTTCCAAATACCCGGTATAGTCTGTTGAGGATAAACCGGTCAGCACATCCGACAGCAGGCTTCTGCTTAACAGCACTTGTTCCTGAAGCGCAATGTCATATGTGCTGGCATCCTGCCCTTCGCTGTTCGGATTTTTAGGTTCGATGAGCAAATCGGCGCTTGACTCGTAAATAGGCGGCCTGGCAAAAGTAAAAGCAAGTGACAGGGCGGCGACGACAATAAATACCCCTGCAAATATAAGCAGTCTTTTCCAAGACCTGTGTATTCTGGATCGAGGGGGTAGTTTACGGTATGTGCCGTTGAGAGGAGAAGGTTCGTAAATATGAGTTTGAGATGATTGCTGGGCCATGATAATCCTGAATTATTTTATGACATTAATGAGGTTTCAACGAACAATCAACCGTTTATTAGGAGCTGCTAAGAGTGACAAGCCCTGAACACGGAGAATACAATAATTTCCCACTCGTTACAATTTTTTCCTTTGTTTTTTTATTAAAGGTTGCCGTGAAAATTCATTTTCAATAAATAAGCCTATAAAATAATAAGTTATAGCCGATGATCGTGCTCGCATTTTTTGGCATGATTGCTGCTTATGTTTTGGGAATAAATAAATGTTTCTTTTTCCGGAGATTCCTGATAGTGACTCTTAAAAGTTATTATCCAACATTTTGTGCTTTTAATCTGTATCCATCACAAGGATTTGCGATAAACAAATGTTGTATCTTCACAATGACTCCACAATCCCTTCATATCGAAAACGGTTGTTTATATGCTGAAATTTGATTTGGTAAGGCCCGAAGAAGCTCGATTCATAGAGGTTACGCAGCAATGTGAAAAGTCCTATTGGCGCTGTGACCTCCTGGATGAAAAATCCAGCTTTAATGAAAATCCGGACTATTATTGTATTGTCCGACGAAGCAACAACATACTCGTAACCCTGGGTGTTTTTTTAAAAACTGCCACAAAATCTTTACCAATCGATGGGGTCATGTGGTACCAGAACAGCGGCCATGAACATACTGAGATAGAGCTTGGGCGCTTATCTTTTCACCAAAAGCCAAGCACCAAAAAGGAAGTCCTTGAAATTGTTGCTATCACCAGATTTTTGTTAGAGAATTTTTATTACCATGCGGAAGAAAAATATGGATCCTATATGGTTTATTTCGAAACTTACCATACTATCATAAAGCTGCTGTCCGCTGCAATTGGTAAAGACTTTATGATACCGAGAAAATGCCTGCTTCGATGGGATCAAATTCCTGAAGAGAGACGCGTTTTTTACAGAAAATTTTCCGAAGGTACTGCCGGTTTGTATCAAGTGGATCTGGATGCTTTTCGAAAGGCGATGGGAATAGTCGATAAAATATCTGTCTATGCATAACTGGAAATTATGAACGGCTATGATGAATATTGAGTCAGCAATTTTGGATTTAGCACCCTGACATTCTCGTCCTCTAAGGCGACAATTTCGTTTTTCCGCCATTCCGTAATTATTTCCCGCAGGTTTTCCGGCCAAAGACCGCATTGTCTTGCCAGCCACGTCACGTGTATGGGTTTTGTCCCCTCATCCGAGGCGTCGAGAAGTACATTGGCCACGGCTGAGGGCGATGGTGCAGTAATATTTTTATATCCCTGAATCTGACGTCTCAGTCGAGTGCCGAGCAGTCTGCAGATTTGCAGCGCCTTATCTCTGCTGTGCTCCAGCTGCTTCATAAACATCTCCTTGCTCCAGACCATTACATCCACTTCGTTGGAGTAGGGGACGATTGTGGTTGTCCGTGCACCGCCATCGAGCAGGGATAGTTCACCGAAGATGTTGCCTTTGGAAATCAGAAAGTCCTTTTCCCCAATACGGTTGAACTGATTCCGTTCGGGAATAATGTCGTTGCCGTTTTTATCGGTCGGCAAGACCCTGATGGAACCCCTGAGGATAAAAAACGCGTCATCTCCCGCTTCCCCCTTCTGGGCAATAATTTCTCCCTCTTGATATATTTTCCGGACATTAGAGTCCTGAAGAATGATTTCGGAGGAAAAATCAAAAATTTCCCGGGAGCGCGGAGGAATTTTATCCCAGCTTAGAAAAGCCGGTGTCATGGGAACTTGCAGTCCCGGTGATTCAAAATCGTTTCCGAGCCGTTTTGCGTTGAATGCGCGCTGGAGCAAGCGCATGAGCGGAGGGTGCAGGGTTGCGACAACATGCCTGGCCCCCATTTTGCGCATGCTATGGACTGCCATTTTGAAGAGCCCGATAAGCAGCCCTGGATAACTCCTGAATTCTTTTAATACGCAGAGCCACCCGAAACAGGCACACCTGCCTTCCAGATCTTTGATAAAAGGTCTGAAATCAAAATGTTCGTCTGCCGGGAAACCGGCTGGGCTGTCCATGACCACACGGATTGTTCCGATTGGTTCTGCATCCTTGAAGGCAATGATATTCAGCGTTTCGTCAAAGCTGTCGAACATATCGAGAATGTAGGGGGTCTGGTGGGGAAATCGCCGCTCCTGCTCGACGAACACTCTGTGACGCAGTTTAAAAACGGTTTCCTTGTCCTCCGAGGATTCAGCAACTTTGAACACGATCGGCATGAGCAACCCTCCTGGAATTTTTGATTTGTACTTTTGGATTAATATAAGTATCAGATGTTTTCAATAATTTTTTTCTATGTTTTCTTATCTCCCGTTTCGTTCAAGATCGTGAGAGACCGCCGGGAACTACCTGAAAAGCAGAAAAATAATCTCGCGCAGAGCCGCAGAGCCGCCGAGAACTGCAAAAGAAGCTATTGCATTTCGCTGATCGCGAAATACAATAAAGGCATTCCCACTGGAAAGGAGCGCCTGCCGCAGGCATCGAGGTTTTTCTTTGCCGAGGCGTCCCTGTCTTGTAATCCATGTGCAAATAGGAATAGCCAACTATCGATGGAGTGATGATAACCAGCTTTACATTAAATTTAATACCTGATAGTTTTGTGTTATGGAAAAAGCTGCTAAGGAGACTTTTAAAAAGGTTGTTACGGAACAATTTCCAGTCAATCAGAAGCGAGGGGGAGGCATAGTTAAAATCGAGGCTTGGGAAAATGAAAAGGGTGAAATCGTTAAATACAGTATGGCATACATCAATCCTTTCATTTTTCCGGAGGATAATGGCCGTGTGGTTGGGTATGACAACACACATAATTTTCATCATCGCCACTTTTTCGGAGAACTATCTGAAATAAAAGATTTTTCAAGCTATCAGGAATTGTTAAATCGTTTCGAAAAAGAGCTTAAGGAGTTCATTGAATGAGTGTAGAATTAAGACCTGGATTGTTATCCGATTTTTTTGCATCTGCGAAGGCAACCGCAAAAGAGATCGACGAGGGCAAAAAAGTAACGAAAAAAAATATTATTTGGGTCGAGCCATCCGATCTTATGGCCATATTAAAGCCGGAAAGGACGCGATTAGTTCGGTATTTAAAGAAAAAGCAACGGGTGGTTTTTTCAGAACTGATGTCTGAAATGCAGCGTACACCGGTCAGTTTAAATAACGACTTGAAAATATTATCCCAATACCAATTGGTTAGAATATTCAAGGAATCCAATGCCGGACATGGAATGCATAAGGTCATCGAGGCAACCTACGGTAACGAAAATATTGAGTTTAAGGCTGTGATTTGAAAACTGAAAAGGGTATTACATCTCGTTGACTACGAATTACATTAGTGCGTTTCTTATAGATAGGGAGAACCTTGCAGCAGGCATAGATGGTTTTGCTTGCCGAGTGTTCCAGGCAAAAATATCTTTTCTTGGCGCCTCTTTGCGTTCTTGAACGAAGTGGGCGGTGAGAAGGGCTTAGAAAAACATTATTTTTCAAAAAAGACTGACGTTTTTTAATGGTAACAAAGCGAAAAATACTTCAGAAATTGCTTTCAGGGTCAAAAAATATCCGATTTTCTGATATGATAACCCTTGTTGAAGCTTTTGGTTTTCAGCTTTCTCGTACCAATGGAAGTCATAATGTTTTCGTTCATCCTGACATCCCGGAACTTATCAATCTTCAAGAGGTGAAAGGGAAAGTCAAACCATATCAGGTTCGTCAATTCCTGAAACTAATAGAGCGAAACAACTTGAGCTTGGAGGAGTATAAATGAGAGATTACCACATAAATATTTTCTATTCCGAAGAGGATGGTGGATACATTGCCGACATTCCGGATTTGAATGCTTGCTCTGCCTACGGTAATACCCCCGAAGAGGCGCTTTGCGAAGTTCAAAAAGCGAAAACGATTTGGCTGCAAACCGCTCGTGATAGTAAAAGACCGATCCCCCTTCCGAAATACAGACCTGTTATCTATCAAGCATCATGTGCTTAGTGATATGACGATTTTTCGATCGAGATCTCAAAGGGCTTTTTATGTCTGTCGTGTGAACTACCTTTTTTTATAAGAATTGTTTACCGGCCACTCCGCCTCGACATCGGGACTACGCTAAAGGGTGCCAAGGGCCGCTTAGATTGACAAAGGCTGGTTGCATAGGAAATATTTGCCTGATAGAAAGATAAAAGATAAATTGCATTCGAAACTACCGCGGATTTGGGAATAGTAACTTTGAATTAATTGAGTATGGACATTCAGATTATTATTCTGTTCCATAACTATTGAAAGGTAAGTGAGAGCATGATGTCAACTCAGGACAAGAAAATCCTTGAACTTTTTACGGCACGAGTTCGAGACCTGTACAAGGACGCACGGGTTTGGGCCTATGGATCACGCGTACGGGGGGATGCAACCTGGGAGTCCGATTTTGATATTTTTATACTCTTGCCGAAAAAGGATGAATTTGCAGAGACAAAGATCAGGAATATCGGTTGGGAGATTGGCTTTGAACATGAAAGAGTTCTTACCACCGTGATAATGGAGCAAAATCAATTTGAGCATGGTCCCATGTCTGAGAGCACTCTTGTTAAAAATATCCTGCATGAAGGCCTGGAAGCGTGACCTCTGAAAACATAAAAGCGTTGGTCCGGTATCGGCTTGAACAATCCGACGAGTCTATTAAAGCTGCGGTTTTGTTACTCCAAGAGGGCATCCCGAGACGCTCGGTCAACAACTCCTACTATGCTATGTTTTATGCCGTCATGGCGCTTCTTTGCGATCTTAAGCGAAGCGAGCGGTGAGATAGCAGTTATTTTTTGGCTTTTATGATATTGTTTTTTACCGCCCACTACGCCCTGTCGGACTTCGTTCAAGGCCGCCAAGGACCGCCAAGGCCGCCAAAGGCGGCTAAAAGCTGCAAGGTGCTATTGTATTTCGCTGGTCACGAAATACAATGAGAGCATTCCCTTCGGGAAGAGGGAGCAGATATGTTTTTCTCAGCGGTTTGCTTGAATTGATGGGCTTCGCACTGTATGTGGAAAATATTCTGTTGACAAAATGCCCTGTAGATTTACATTTGAAATGTACGAAAATATAACGAATTTATATTATTATAGTGAACGTTACAGAACTCAGGAAACATATATCTGCATATATGAATAAGGTAAAAGCAGGTGAAGAGGTGGAGATAACGTCTCGGGGCAAGGTTATTGCGAGGCTGGTTCCGGAGGTGGATGAAAGCCGCGCTGCACGCATGCGTCTGGCTTCTATTAGTCTCTATGGTGAGCACTCAAAAAGAAGTTGCTATTTATTAAAAATCAAATTTTCCAACCACGTTGAACAACAATTTCGGGCAAGGGGTAATGTTTGGTGTTTAATGTATAAATCTTACCTCCGGTTTGTATGACGGTGGCAGCCAGAATCGCATCGTTCACGTCCATGCCATGGCTCGGATTCCAGCGACGATAAAGCTCTCCTGCCTTATCGATAATAGTCTGGTCGACCTGTTCGGTTTTAAATTGCGATAAAAACAGCAAAGTGGCTTTTTCTTCAACCGGGCGCATAAAAAACACCACTTCGGCGCGCTGCATGGTACCGATCCAGAGTTCCATCTTTTCTCTGTCGCGCAGTTTTTTAAGTAAGTTGAGAGCGTTCCGTTCACCGCGCAAATGCCATATGAGAATATCCGAATCGATAAACGCTTTCATCGCTTATATCTTTCCTGGGATATGCGCATTGTTGTCTTGATTCGTGTAATCGTATCGTCCGCGGATTCGTCACGTTGCCAGCTGCCAAACGTTTGGACCAAGAGATCCAGATCTTTCTCCGAAGCGATTTTTTCCGCATAGGCCTGGACAGCGTTTTCGAGGACAGCTTTTTTTGATGTCCCCAGTTTTTGAGCCAGCATACCGATTTTCCGAATCACCGCTTCATCCATACGAGTTGACATTATTTTATCCATTTCGAACACCTCCTGTGTATATGTAAGAAAGATAACGTAAGATTGTTTAATTGTCAACGGATCATGGTTGAATTGAATGTTACAGCGCTTTTGGGATCCTCTCTGCGATCTTGAGCGAAGCCCTGTGCCCCTTGTGCCGGGGAGGCAGGCAGTGAGCATGCAGTAGCATTTAAGCCGTTGATGTTGATTTTATTTATGCGGTAAGATCGATGCCCTGACAAGGCGTTGACTATAGTCATTGACCATAGTACCAAATGAATAACGCTTATTTGCGATTTGAAGGCATAAATATAGTTGTTTTAAGCCTTTGTGATAAGAACTTTTTACCGCCCACTTCGTTCAAGACCGCCAAGAACCGCCAAGAACAACAAGTGCACATTGTATTTCGCTGATCGCGAAAAACAATGGGTGCATTCCCTCCAGGAAGGTAGTGCATGCCGCAGGCATCAAATTTTTTCTTGGCCGAGATGTCTCCGGCAAACAAAAAGATCTTTTCTTGGCCTTCCTTCCCGACCTTGAGCGAAGCCCCGACGCCGGGGCAGGTAAGGCGGTGAGAATGCAGTTTTTTGCTCGACCAAGCGGGTCAGGAAATTTATGGCTGTGAGGTTTGAAAGCGTTTTTGGGGGTATCCCGATTTGTCTGAAATGAGGGGCTTTATAATGTAAATGGAGAAAATACTATTGACAAAATGCCCTACAGATGTACATTTGAAATGTACATCTATAAAATCAAGGTGATTTATATGATTATAGTAAATGTTACAGAGCTTAGAAAACATATACCTGCATATATGAACAAGGTGAAGGCCGGTGAAGAGGTGGCGATAACGTCTAGGGGCAAAGTTGTCGCAAGGTTGGTTCCGGAGGTAGATGAAAGCCGCGCTGCACGAATGCGCCTGGCTTCAATCAGAAAAGAGAGCTGGGTGGGGGATGTGATCACACCGACCGGTGAGCCGTGGGAGGCTGACCATGATTCTCCTTGACACCTGTGTCATGATATTCGATGCGCTTACGCCGGAAAAACTCAGTCAGAAGGCCTTCAAGGAACTGGAAAAAGGCAGACAATCAAATAACCTTGTCTGCAGCGATATTACACTATGGGAAATCGCTATGCTTGTCAGTAAAGAAAGACTGAAGCTTCCTATACCACTTCATGATTTTCTGACCGATGTCATATTGGCCAACAGACTGCGGGTGCTTCCCATTGGCCCTGAAATTGCCGCTTTTTCAGCCTGCCACAGCGAATTTATTCATGGCGATCCAGCTGACAGAATTATCGCGGCAACCGCGTTGCACCACAATGCGGTTCTTCTAACCTGTGATACCAGACTGAGAAAAATAAAAAGCTTGAAAACGATGTGGTGATTGAATCGATCTTTTTTTTCAGCTCACTTCTCCCTATGGGATAAACTGAGATGCGGTATTGGTGAGAGCTGCAAAAAGCCCTGCCGGAGGCATCGAAGTTTTTATTTGCCGAGTTGTCTTCGGCAAACAAAAAATCTTTCCTTCGCGTTTCTTTGCGATCTTGAACGAAGTGGGCGGTGAAATATTCAGTATTTTTTTTGCTTTTCAGTGAAGTCCCTATCATGCATAGATACCTAAATAATTCTGCAAGGTTGTGGTATTTTTTATTTAATGATAAACTGATTTCTTAAGTCAGAATCCATTAAGGATATTGGCGAGATCGCGATGAATTCGATAACTGAAAACCAGATCGGCAATATGGTGGTTGATGCTGCAATCCAAGTTCATAGAACACTTGGACCGGGACTGCTTGAAAGTGCATATGAAGTATGCCTTACTCATGAATTACGATCACGAGGTGTTACAATTCAAACTCAGGCCGAGTTGCCAATAACTTATAAAAATGTCCGGTTGGATGCCGGTTACCGCTTGAATATTCTGATTGAAAATAAGGTTATTATTGAACTGAAGGCGGCTAAAAACTGCAAAAATCATATTGCATTTCGCTGGTCACGAAATACAATAAGGTGCATTCCCTTCGGGTAGGGAGCTTGCTGCAGGCATCAAGGTTTTTCTTTGCCGAGTCGTCCCCGGCAAACAAAAAATAGCTTTTCTTGGCGCTTCTTTGCGATCTTGAGTGAAACGGGCGGTGAAAATGCAGTTGAATGTTCTTCAATACCCTGAGCGGTGAGACAATATGGAAAAAAAAGATCTGATAAAGAAACTAAAGGAACATGGTATCCATACCAAGGCGCACTTTTATACGGAAGCCTTTTCCCGGAACATCGGTCTGTTAACCACTGCTGACCAGGCTAAGCTCTCCGAGGCCACCGTCGCCATCCCCGGTATGGGCGGGGTAGGCGGGGCACACCTGATGGCCATGATTCGGATGGGGGTGGGAAAGTTTCACATTTCAGATTTCGATACCTTTGAAGTGGCCAATTTTAACCGGCAATACGGCGCCACCGTCCCGAGTCTGGGTCAGAATAAACTGGATACGATGGTTGCACAGGCATTGTCCGTAAATCCCTATGCAGAAATCAAGACTTTCCCCCAGGGCATTTCCGCCGAAAATCTCGATGAATTCCTGGATGGAGTGGATGTCGTTATCGACAGTCTCGACTATTTCGAATTCGATATTCGAAGAATGCTGTTCAATCGGGCAAGTGAAAGAGGCGTGTATGTGGTTACCGCCGGCCCGATCGGCTTCAGTTCCGCCATGCTGGTTTTCTCCCCGCACGAAGGCATGGGGTTTGACGAGTATTTCAATATCGTCCGCGATATGACGCCACAGGATCATTACCTCTCCTATGCTATGGGGCTGGCCCCGAGGTCCACCCAGATCAAGTACATGGATCTGTCCCGAGTGGATTTGACCGCCAAGGCCGGCCCATCATCAATTGCCGCTGTCCAGCTTTGTGCCGGTATGGTAGCTTCTGAGGCCATGCGGATTATTTTAGGAAAGGGCAGAATAAAACCGGCGCCTCATTATTTCCAATTCGATTTCTATCGGCAGATTTTTCGAAAAGGAAAACTTAGAGGCGGAAACCGGCATCCCATTCAGAAGCTGAAAAAAAGTATTGTAAACAAGCTTCTCGCGAGAAACGCTAAGATTATTAAACCGGAGGTGCCGGAAATACCCGCGTTAGGTAATATAACAGAGGACCTGCCTGAGCCTGTTCTTGAATATATCTTAAAGGCTGGAATTCAGGCGCCTTCCGGCGACAATGTTCAGCCCTGGAAGTTCAAAGTCAGGAACAACAGCATCGATCTTTACCTTGACAAAGCCGTTGACAACTCGTTTTTCAATGTGCAACAGATCGCGTCCATTATTTCGTGTGGTGCGGTTATCGAAAACCTCAAAATCGCGGCAACCCTGTTCGGCCTTGATTCGAATATTCATTTACTCCCGGAAGGCGGGGGAAGTGACCATATGGCCTCGGTTACCTTCACCGACGGCGAAATTGAAAGCGATCCCCTCTCCCCATTTATTTGGGAGCGTTGCACCAACCGGAAATTCTTCAATAAAGAAGTCATTCCCGAGTCAAATCTTGAAACACTTAGTGAATCTGTTTCGATGTTTCCCGGCGTCAGCCTCCACCTGATCACCGGTCGTGAGCGGCTGAAATCGGTTGCCGACATGGTGTATCTGGCAGACCGTATTCGAACCGAGCACCGCCCCATGCATGAGCATTTAAATAAAATGATTCGCTTCACGAAAAAAGAGGCGATTGACGCGCGTGATGGTTTCCCCCTGAAAAACCTGGAGGCCGGTATTGCCGGAGAGATTTTCTTGAAAGCCACCCGTTCTTGGGCGGCCATGACCGTGGCGAATTATTTGGGGGTTGGCCGGCTTGTGGCCATGCATGCCAAAATGGGAATACTCAGTTCATCCGGAGTGGGACTTGTTACGGTAAAAGGCACCGGAACAAAGGACCTTTTGATAGGCGGCCAGGCCCTTGAACGGACCTGGCTTAACCTTGCCAAGCTTGGTATTTCTTTTCAACCCATGGCGGCTGTGACTCTATTCTGGATGCGTTGGCTTCTGTCCGGGGAGAATGATTTTCTGCCGAAGCATCGCCCGCTTTTGAACCGCGTGTGGGATGCTTACAAAAGGCTCTTTCCTGAAGTTGATTTTGAAGCGGATGGGCATGTCCTGTTATTTCGGTTCGGGGTTGCGAAACCGATTCGGCAGAGAACTATACGAAAATATCATCACAGTTTTTACCGGTGAACTGCTGCTCCTGAAAAAAATCAGTCCAAAGTCTGGATAAACGCATGGTGTGGAGTTTAACATGAATATTAACAAGATCTTAGAGCGTGTTTCCGAATATATGTGGCCTGTGATTCGTTTTGTTATAAAGAAAAAAAGACGGTGTAAGAATTGCATTCTTTCAGAAGCATATCTCCCGTTGAAGAACGGCTTATGTGAAAAATGTTCCAATGAAATTAATTGTTTTGAAGAGAAGCATTTTGAGGCATCGGAGGATATCAAGCACAAATTTCATGAAAAGATAACCTCTTATCAGGAAACCGATAAACGTTATCATTGTCTACTGCTTCTAAGCGGGGGGAAAGACAGCGCCTATATCCTGTATCGCATGAAATTGGAATATCCCGGCTTAAGGATACTCTGCGTTTTTGTAGACAATGGTTTTTCGAGCCCTGTAGCGATATCGAACGCTACTTATGTCGCAGATAAATTCAAAACCGATTTTATGATTGTCAGCTCTTATGTTGATGAATTTTCTAAAGTGTTTCGTCAGGCCTTTTTAGATCTGAAAGGAAGAGGAAGTTATGGTGTTGTGGACAAGGCTGACGGAGATTTTATATTTGAAGTTGGGCAAAAAGTGGCCCGAGATATGCGGATTCCAATGATACTCGGCGGTCTCTCATGGGTCCAGCTGCAAAAAATATTTGGTATCGATGGTTTCGAACTTGAACAGGAGATTCCGGTAATTCATCCGCTTGCTGTCTGGCGGGTCAATGAGCAGGGTATCCGTGATGAGGTTCAGGCGCGGAATCTGTTGCCCCGGGGAAATGACAACCCCGTGGTAACCAATAACAAGCTTATCCTGACCATGTGCGCATTGGACGTAAAGAACAACGGTTATTGCAGTTTCGAGCCCGAATTTGCCCAGTTGGTACGTGAGGGGAAAGCAGACAGGAAAACCTGGTTGTATAATTTTGAATTGCTGGAATTTGCCACGATAAATGGTTTTCTGGATAAGGAAATCTCAGATTCCCTGGAGAAACTTCATCTGACAATGGATGATGTCATAAAATGTGAGAAAGTCAAATAAGAGAGGAGATTGTATGAAAACTGCCATTATCACAGGCGCGACAGGATGTGTCGGGCGAAATATCATTGAAAATTTAGATCCTTCAGAATGGGATATTGTGATTTTTCATAGAAGATCATCTGATTTGTCTCGTCTCAAAGATTGCAGAGTCCGATTCCAGGAAGTCGATTTATACGATATAAATTCTGTCCGGCACGCCATGCCTGGCGATGCTGATGTCATTTTTCATGTCGCTGGCAACACTTCTCACTGGTCATCAGAGGCAGCACAACAATGGAAAGACAATGTCCTTGTCACTAGAAATCTTGTTCAAGTTGCAGTGGAAAAAAAAGTAACGCGTTTTATATTCACTTCGACGGGTGCAACTCGTAAGTATCTGTATTATAATGAAAAAGAGTGTAAGCGTATTAAGTCGGGCTATAAACGTACCAAACGGTTGGCTGAAATTGAGTTGATCAAGGGAATTGAGATGGGATTGGACGCCGTCATTCTTCAACCCACCATTGTTGTCGGCGCCTACGATTACAATAGCTATTCACAAATTTTTTCAGGATTGAAAAGCGGAAAAATCAATACGGTTTTTCCCGGTAAGATTGCTTTCTGCCACGCCGATGATGTCGCCAAGGCTCATATACAGGCTTATGAAAAAGGAAGATGCGGGGAATATTATGTCCTGGGAGGCACCTATGCAACCTGGCTTGATTTTTTTGTTCGGATTGCCAATGTCATCGGGGTGAAACCGATAAAAAAGGCCCCTTCCAGATTCGTCATAAAAATATTAGCCTGTTTGGAATTTGTCCGAGCCAAGTTTGCCGGACAAAAACCCCTGCTCACTTTTGATTTGTTGGATCTGGTTGTAGACGATCCGGATTTGAGCTACTCGGAAAAAAGCCGATCATTTGAAGAGCTTGGCTATGAGTCCGCTTCCATGGATCAAATGATCATTGATTGTTACAATTGGATGAAGGAAGAAGGACGGTTGTAAAGGGTCAAACCGGATACGTCCTATTCATGTAGCGGACGATTCCGATATAAAAAATCCGGATAAAATAAAGCCCGGCGCCTCAAAAAAACAAAGGGCAGCTAAGATAGCTGCCCTCTGCATAATCCATTCAGAAAGAAGTTTTATTATTTACGAAACTTTTTTCGGCTAATCCCTGCCAGACCAATAAGTCCCATGCCCAAAAGGATCATAGTGCCTGGTTCGGGAACTGCATCAAATACAACGTCAATGCCGTTATCGCTGAAACTGAGCAGGATTGTATTCTCGGGCGAGTCATTATTATCATTTCCATCATCAGAAAAGCCTGCGATACCGACACCATGAGCGCTACCATCATTATAAGTAAACAGCAAACCATTAGCGACTAATTCTTCCAAAGGCATGGCTGCTGAACCGGCGTCAAACCAGAAATCGTCGTCCTGGTTGATGTCGGCAAGTGAGAACGCAACGCTATATAATGCTGTCCCGGCCGGAACTGCTTCAGGCCAAACGCTCGGCCCGACCAAAGATGGAGCAGCATACTCAAAGGCAAAATCAGCGGCTAATGTATCACCAGCAGTATATGTGTGGCTATCATCCATATCGATATACATTGATGCGCTGCCATAAGCCATTTGTGTATAATAAGTATCGGTTTTAATACTTTCATAGGTGAGCCTTGTCGTATCACCGTCCCCACCATTGTTATATCCAAAGATGTAACCGCCTAAAGAGACGTCAATCATCAAATCTTGGCTACCGCTGGGATAGCTCGGATAAACTGCATTACCGATAGCATCGACACCATTGACAACTTTCATGGAAAAGACCTCGGTAAAGGTGTCACCATCGTTTAAAATACCGTCATCGCCAAGATCTTGTACGATATAGGTAGTTCCAGTTCCTCCACCTACTGAGTATTGTGCATAGCCTTCTGTATCAAATCCCCAAATTTCCATGGGGTTGTGCGTGGCACCGGTTGCATCTGCATCAAAAATGACTGAATAAGGGGCCGCCATAGCAGTACCGCTTATTAAAAAGATTGACATTAAAATTGCTAAAAATGCGATTTTTTTCATATCGAGCTCCTTTTATAAAAGTCCATTGATAAAAAAATCAAATGATTACGACTATTGTAAGCATTTTTTTCCGTCTGTTTCTCCCACCCCCTTTCTAAAGTAATCTAATAAATGGAATTATTTTTTCTTTAAAGAATTGGTTCGGTTATATTTGTCGACCATTTCTAATGTTGATATTTCTAGAAGCAAAACTCGGGCCAAATTTTCAATTCTAATAAAAATGATGATATTTCTTGAATATTTATATTGATAACAACAGGTAACGAATAGCATACAATTTAAAAGTCACCATTTTTTAAAAGATTCTTTCGCCTTGAGCTATTAATTGGGAAATAAAGGTAATAGAATTGTTTACTATACTCCATAGGAGCAAAGGCGCGAATTTCTCACTGCAAAAGGATTTCGTTTGTTGATTTTCAGGATAGCAACACCCCAAAAAAGCAAGAGGGAGCTTTTGCCAGCTTTCATTGTCCTAAGTTATCCAACTGATCATACATATCGTGCCGCCCAGAGAGATGCCTGGAGACGGTTTTTAACGTTAATTTTTTTGTATATGTTGTAGATGTGGGTTTTGACCGTGTGAAGACTGATGCAGAATTCATCAGCAATCTGCTGATTTCCGATTCCACTGGCAATCCTTATCAAAATTTGTCGTTCTCGTTCCGTCAGGCAGGAGGCCAGGTCAGTACTTATTCTGTTATTAGTAATGTGTGTATGCCCGTTTGATAAACAGTGGGAAAGCGTCTTTCTGCTAAACCACAATTCACCCCGCAGGATTGGAGGAATAGCTTTCGGCAAAATTTTAAACGAATCTTTTTGATAAAATAAACCATGAACACCGTGTTCTATGGCCTTGTTTTCAAGGCCTGCCTCTGTGTGAACGTTATAAAACGTAATAAAACACTGGCTGTTTATCTCTGCTCTACTGAGGTTGTATGATCGCCAGGGATCAATCTTTTTCTCACCAAGACAATCCACCAACAGCAGATGTGTCATACCGGGTTTCAGCGCTGTTCTAAATGATGAATCCATCAATTTATGCTGTTTGCATTGCAAACCCAGGTTCTCGGCTAAAAAGGAGGTGAGTAATTCATTCTGTAGAATATTCGGCCCGATCACGTGGATCAGTACGTCTGTGAAATCAGGTTTGTCGTTTACATCATCGGTGGTTTTAAGATTCATGGTGACCTCTTTGTATTGGCTCATTACTGATGGAGAAAGGCTATGGGCAAGGGGCTATAGGCTATGGGGTAACAAACAGCTAAGAAACTGTCTCCCGCAGAGAAAAACATTATAAATTAGAGCACAAAAAATGAACTGAAATTATTGCAGGTCAATTAGAAAGATGGGGTCGTAGATTGAAAAAAAGACAAGGCAATAATATAAGATATTTGAAAATCTACTAAAACGGAGTGTCAATGATGGCGTCTCTCGTTTGCATGACGTATCAAATTGACCGTATTCCTTTGCCTTTTTGTAAGGGTTATCCGAGCACCGAAACTGAATACTTTTCAAACCGGCTGTCGTGGGTAACAACGGGAAGATGGTTAAGCTTTGCCGTAGCAATAATAATCCGATCCGCCGGATCTTTATGGATAAACGGCAAGGCAGCGGAAACCATGGCTATCGTTCCTGTAATCGGTATTTCAACCAAATCATGAATTTCAAGGGCTTTGGAATACCACTTGACGGCTTCCATAGACAACTCAAGTTTCCCCAAGGCGGCTTTGCATCCGATTTCAAGGGCGGTTGCAGCACTCACATAGACGATATCCGTATTTCGAATGGATTCCAAAGTCTCCTTCGATATCGCACCGCCGCCATTGGCTAACCAGATCAGCCCGCAGGTATCCAACATTATTGCAGGCATTCAAAGTCCTCGCTCATATCGTCATCATATAGCGGCCCGCTCACACCGACGTGTAGTTCCATTGACCCTTTTAAACGGTCTTTGGCTTTATGGGAAACGATTTCGGCGACCGGTTTCCCATTTCGGCATATCAGATAAGACATGTTATATTTTTCAACTTTGGATAATAAGCTGGAAAGCTTATTTTTGGCTTCAAACACACTGATGGTTTCCATTGAAAGATCCTTTCAAAATTTTACAAATCTGACATAGCTTAGCTAACTTATCCAAAATTGTCAAGATGAAAACTCCAGCATAGGCATCAGAGCTGCATTCTCTTGTGGGCGAAATTATTTGACTCCAAATTTCACCGCAAGGAGCGCCAAAAGCTGCCGTAAAAAGCAAAAAATTATCTTGCGCAGAGCCGCTCAGAACTGCAGGCACATTACATTTCGTTATCCGTGGGTGTCTATTTGTTTTTGAACTGACCCAACTTGTTGGCCTGTTTTAGCAATCTCAACCAGAGTTTCAAGACGAACCACTCGTTTGTCGATATCATTGGTCTGATCAGCCAATTTTTCAGTTCTGTCGTTAAGTCTTTGGACAGTATCTGTCAGTTTTATTATATCCAATACAAGCTCTTTCCAGCCGGCCATTATTTAGCCTCCTTTGCCGCGGAAAGGTTATCAAGGCAATGATCTACTTTTTTAATAGTATCCTCTGTCCTGATAATAGCCTCTTTCACCTTTTCGTGGGCAACGGCTAATAGCGCTTCTTGTTCTTGGATCTGAGTCAGATCACCGGCGGGATCATATGCGTCAATTGCATCCCGAACAATTTGAGCCGCAGACCGGCCTTTCAAAGATGAACTTAGTTCTTCAAGTTTCTTTACCTGGGCCCGTGAAATAAAAAATTGTTTTCTGACTAATTTTCCAGATTGTGATTGCATAAGTATAACTCCCACCTCTTGGTTATACCCATATTGCACACATATACATAATATTTGCCTCTCTCTTTTGAGTCGAAGATCCCAGCGTCGGGACGAAGCGGTCTCCTATCTTCCCTCTATTTATCCCCGCTGTTCGTATCTTCCGAACTTCAGCTTTTTGTGCCCAGGCACCAGACCTCCGAACTCTGATCTTTTTATCTCCGTAGTCTCCGGCTTCAGACCTTCGACCTCCGAGTTAAAGCTTTCTGTCAGTAATTTCTGACCTCAGATTTCTGATCTCAGACCTCTGGCTATTAATTGTTCCCCTCAATCTCCTGCAAAACTCGCTTAGCATCATCAGCGCCATCAAATTCCGGGTTGAGGGAAAGCGCCTGCTCAAGAGCCGATTTAGCCTTGGATATTTCTCCCTTTTTATACTGCGCAAGACCCATATGATAAAGGATTATCGGTTGCTCCGGGCTTTTTTCAAGAGCATCGGAAAACTCACTAATGGCACTGTCATAGAGACCTTTCTTATAATAAACCCATCCAAGTGTATCAGCATTGCTGACATCGTCTGGTCGTTTTTCTTTTGACATTCTCGCCAGTTCCAATGCTTCATTAAGGTTTTGACCTTTTTCCGCTAATATGAAGGCCAAATTGTTGGCTGCCGTGCTGAAATCGGGGTCGATTTCAAGTGCTTTCCGATAGTGAGCCTCTGACAAGTCTGTTTCTTTCTTCATATCGAAAAGCACGCCCAAAAGCATGTGAGGTGCTGCTATGTTCGGATTTTTTTCAATTAACGCCTCATATTCGGAAATGGCCTGATCCGTTTTCTCAGCGCTGCCGTAGACATTTGCTATGGCATAGTAGGGGGGGGCATACATATTATTTAATTGCTGTGATTCCTTATATGCGGCGATTGCTTCGTCCATAAGGCCCTGCTGTTGCTTTATTTGCCCTTGGAGGTATCTTACAACCGCCTGGGCGGAGGGCTCACTATCGAAGGTTTTTAGTTGATCTTCGCAAAGCCCCAGAGCAATGTCCAGATTTTTCATGGAAGCCTGGGTGACGACAAGCTGGGTAAATGCATCTAACAGTTTCGGATTGATACTAAGTGCCTTTTCGAACTGACCAATTGCTCGTTCGGGTTGACGAGATGCCAGGTAATAAAGGCCCATTCGGTAATAGCCAGTAGGATTTTCAGGTTCGAGTTCTATAAGCCGCTCATAGTGAGTCTTGGTTTCATCGGCATTTTTCTGCCTGAAATAAATATTTCCAAGTAAAAAGGATGCCTGGTAAGAGTTGGGTTTAAGACGTAGAACCTCTTCACATTCCTTCACTGCCAAGTCATAGCTCGTTTCCCTGTAATATATCTCAGCCAAAAGAAGTCTGGCCTTTGGGAAATTGGGGGAGAGATTCACAGCCTTGGCAATATCGGGTTTGGCCATGCGAATATCGCCTTTCAGATAGTGGGTAAGTCCTATGAAATAATGGACCCGTGAGGAATCCGGTTCTTCTTGGAGCAATTGGTTAAATATAGAAATCGCTTCATCTGTTTTCCCCTTAAGTAGTAAAAATTCACCTTTCAGCATGCGAGTTGGTGCGTATCGGGGGCGTTCCGTAAGAATTTCATTAATCAACCGTTCACAATCATTGAGGTTTCTTGTTTTCAAATGAAGCTCTGCCAAGGAATTTTTTATCGCGACATTTTCTGGCTGAAGCGATAGGGCTTTTTCATACATGGATAGCGCTTCTTCAACCTTATTGGAACTCATATAAAAACCGGCGAGGACAAGGTAAGGCTGAGTGTTGTTAGGGGCCAGAGACAAAGCCTTCTGGTATGCGGTTTCAGCCTGTTCCGGCTCCTGAAGTTTAAAATAAAAATTTCCTAATATCATATGAAGGGCAGAAGACTCTGGACTTTCTGCAATTGCGGCAAGGAGAGTTTCTTCAGCGTCATCGAAATGCTTGATGCCGATGTACAGAGAGCTGAGGACCAACCGAGCTTTGGTTCCCTTGGGATCGATGTCAATGGCGCGCTTGAGAATTCGTTCGGTTTCCAGGGAGTTTCCCTGCAGGCCTCGAACGCGGGCAAGGCCGAGATAGGCGTTAATGTTTTTGGAGTCGATGCTCATGATTCTTTCGTAGAGGGCTGCTGCCTCGTACAGATTTTTTTTCTGCTCTCGGACCGAAGCTACCAGGAAAAGCGCCTCGATATTATTGGGTGATGCCTCCAGAACAGCATCCAGCTTTTCCATGCCGCTGTCTGTTTGTTTCGCCAGAATCAGAAAGTTGGCAATTTTTAGCTTGGCCTCGATATTGTCAGGATCAAGTTGCTCTACCTTGATATAGGCGCGATAGGAATCCTGAGTGTTTCCAAGCTTCAAGAAAGCATCCCCTAAAAGCATATAAGCCTCGACAAATTCGGGATCGATCTGAATGGCGTTACGAAATTCGAGTTCCGCACTTTTATAGTCGCCCTTTTCAATGTATACTTTTCCTTTTTCTATATGAGCGGTTTTCTTTTCCTCATCGCTCGCACAACCAATTACAGACAGGATCAGAATAATTGCCAGAATAACAGCTTTTGCCCGATTCATTGTGTTTCCTCCAAGTGATGATGAAGCAGCAGGGAGCTTGGGGCGTGGAACTTGGAGTTTAAAAAATATTTCCACTACACCATTTTTGTCTATGATTTTAGTATTTCCCATATCTGACTCCGGTCTACGTTATTGGTTTTTGACTCACTTGTAAAAGCATGAATCTCACGGGAAGCTGCAAAGAACGTAACGGTAACACTCTTTTTTGGTTTTTTTTGCGTTCTTTGCAGTGCAGTTTACCCCGGTGTCGGGGCGTGAGAAATTGCTGTTGTTTTTTAAAGTCGTCAGTTTTTTGACCAAACTCCGTTCCAAACGGATGGTACAGTGGAACTGACTTCTGATTCCCGATTTCAGGCCTCTGGCTTCTTTACTCTCTACTCCAAACTTCTTGCCCTTTGCCCATTGTACATAATTTTTCTGACTTCCGATCTCTGACTTCTGACCTCTATCTCTTTACTCTTTGCTTCCATGCTCCAAGCTCCTCGCTTCCCGCTTACAGCCCATAAGTCTCAAGCTTCTTCAGAACTCGTTTCGCCTCACCAGCCCCGTCAAAATCCGGATCGAGTTCAAGGGCTTTTTCGAGGTATGCCCTTGCTTTTTGCTTATCTCCTTTCCCGTATAGAGCAAGCCCCATGTGGTACTGCATGACCGGATGTTCGGGCTGTTTTTCGAGACAGAAGGAGAACTCTTCGATGGCGCTGTCAAAGAGACCTTTCTTATAATATACCCATCCCAGGGTATCGGCAATGCTTGCTTCTTCCGGGGCGTTTCGCCTGGCCATTCGTGCGAGTTCCAAGGCCTTATTGAGGTCTTCCCCCTTTTCCGCCAGAATAAAGGCGAGATTGTTGGCTGCGGCGGTAAAATTCGGATTGATTTCGAGCGCTCTTCGATAATGCTGTTCGGAAAGGTCCGGCTGCTTTTTTGTATCGTAAAGAACCCCCAGGAGCATGTGAGGCCCTGCGTTGTTCGGATTTTTTTTAATGACGGACTGAATTTCGGATATGGCCTTGTTTTCGCTTCCCCCACGGATATAGATGTTGGCCAGTCCGTAATAGGGCGGCAGATAATTTTCATTGAGCCGGCGGGATTCCTGGAAGCATGCTTCGGCTTTATCGAGGCTCTTTTGAGTCAAGCGGATCTGACCTTCCAGATATTTCACGACCGCCTGGGCGGCGGGAACATCCTTCAGGACCGTCAGTTGTTTTTCGCAGGCCGCTAAGGCCGCTTCCTGTTTTCCCAGCGCCATTTGAGCGGCCACGAGCTGGGAAAAGGCGTCCAGAAGTTTCGGGTTGATATCGAGGGCTTTCCGGAAATATTCGGTGGCGGATTCCGGCTTGTTGTTTGACCGATAATAAATGCCCAGTCGATACGCGCCGGTGGGGTTGTCCGGTGATAGCTCTATAAGCTGTTCGTACTGTTTCCGGGCCTCTTCTTTTTTACCCTGTTGGAGGTAGATATTCCCGAGAAGCAACACCGCCTGGTATTGAGCCGGTTGAAGTTGAATCACTTCTTTGCACTCTTTTTCAGCAAGGTTCAGGTTATTTTCCCTCAAATAGATTTCGGCCAGCAGGAGTCGAGCCTTAACGAAATCGGGGGCAAGATCCACCGAAGAGGCCACTGCGGCTTTGGCTATGCGAACTTCCCCCTTCACCAGATAGGCAAGTCCCCGGAAATAATGGGCCCGGGCGTTATCAGGCTCGTTCTTGATGAGTTGATCGAAGATGGTGATGGCTTCATCCGCCCTCTTTTGAAAAACCAGAAGTTCTCCCTTCAGCATTTGGGCGGATGCATATTGGGGGCGTTTGGTGAGAATTTCGTCGACCAGTTTTTCACAGGCGTCCGGTTTTGAAGTTTTGAGATAAAACCGGGCAAGGGCCATTTTGACATCGATATTATCCGATTCCAGTTTCAAGGCCTTTTGGTACATGGCCAGTGCAGCGTCGTTTTTGCCGATGTTTTCATAGAAACCGGCCAGAACCAGGCAGGGCCGAATATTTCCAGGATCCATGGCCATGGCTTTTTGATAAGCTTTTTCCGCTTCGTCTGTGTTGCCTGTCTGAGCATAGAAACTCCCCAATACCAAGCGCAGATTGGCATCTTCCGGATTGTTCTCGATAGTCGATAGAAGTGTTCTTTCCGCTTTTTCAGGTCGTTTCGTGGCAATATAGAAAGAGACCAGGGAGAGCGGGGCGGATGTGTTTTTAGCGTCAATATCCACGGCAAGCTTAAGTATCCGCTCTGCTTCCAGCGGGTTGTCCTGTCGGGCACGAACACGGGCGAGCCCGATGTAGGCGTTGACAAATCCGGTATCGATCCCCATTACTTTTTCATAAAAGGATGCGGCTTCATCCAGATTTTTTTCCTGCTCTCGAACCGCCGCCGTCATCATAAGCGCATCGGTATTTTCGGGTGCTATGGCCAGCACTGCCTCCAATCTTTCCTTGGCCATGTCTGTCTGTTTGGCAAGGAGCAAAAAAGACGCCAGCCTGAGGCGGATATCGATATTTTCCGGATCAAGTTGTTCCACCTTGCCATATGCCCGGTAGGCTTCCTGGGCATTTCCCAGTTTCAGGAGAGTCTCCCCCAAAAGGAGGTAGGCATCGGTGTATTCAGGATCTATCTGAATGGCGTTTCGCAGTTCGAGTTCCGCACTTTTCAGGTCTCCTTCCTCGATAAAGGTTTTCCCCTTGTCGTAATGATCCGCTTTTTTTTCATCATCGCTTTTAAATATAAAACCGGTAACCGACAAAAACACGAACAGCATGAGAACGACTATTTTAATACGATGCATGACTTAATCTCCACTATTATTTTTTCCGAATACCTAACATAACAATTGCATTGTTCAAAAGCAAATTTCGCACAGATACGCTGGGATGCTATGATGTAATACCAAACGGCTACTTCAAATCCTCGTGCAAAATCAGGATATGGATGTCAGCGATGAGCCAGGCCATGAATGAAAGTCTAAAACCCTAAAAAAAATGGTCAAAACTGTGATTCAGGCTTCTGGCCTCTGGCTTCTGCTTTTCCTCTGTCCCGTATCCTTGACTCTTAGTCCTCTTGTATTTACTTTTTGCCTCCTGGCTTCCCAGCATCCAAGCCTCCTAGGGTCCTTGCTTACGTTTAAATGGCCGATAAAGCGGATCTCCGACCAGAACCTGCTTCCAGGAGAGGTAAGGCACGCTGAGAATATAGCATTCCGCCAGGGACAGGCTCCCTTCCGTCAGATATTTAAAAAAAATGGCGGGAAGCGGAAATGATTGGACATAAGGTTCCCCAACAGGCCCGATAGTGGCGGCCACACCCTCTTCGAGCATCCGCTTGCACCAGACCTGGCTGTTTTTATTCCGCAGGGTGCTGCATTCGGAACTTGCAATGTGATATCCGACTGCTCCCGGCTGCCACTCAAAGGCATCAACATATCTTGCCAGTCGATACCATCCGCAGTACAGGGCCGCTGTCTTACATTGGCCGGGGGCGAACAACTCGGAGGTCTTTTCGAGAGTGACCGGCATGGTGCCGCTTTCCTCGATGATGCCCGCCGCCTCGTGAAGAGACTTGTCATACAAGGCATAGCCGGAGACGGATTTGTTCCCGGGGTCCGGCCACCGGGCATCTATATAGGCGGTGCCTGAAAGCCCGTTTTTTTCCGCGGAGAGGCTGTCGTCGATAATTCGCCGCACGATTTCGGGGCTCGGCCCATCGAGTCGGCTGACCATGAGGACATCCTTTTTCTCAATCCCTGTTTTTTGTTTTTGAAACCCGACAAAATAGGGGTTGGGTGTCCAGCCGCCGATATCGTTGTCTGTTTTTAACACCAGGGACAGTTCGGAATCAAGTGAAGCTCCTGTGTTTTGGTTGAATTTCAGTTTTCTGATATCGTTATTGATCTGCTCTATCTGCCCTCTCAGCAGTTTCTTTTCAGTTTCCTCAATACTTTCACCCGATTCAAGCCTGAGTTTCAATTCAGCTTTTTTCTCAGAAAGCTGGTTAAGTGCTGCTGTTTCGGATTCCGAAGGTTGAGTCCCCCCGATCTTTAGAGGAACCCCGTAAACTGTTACCAGGCATCGAATTGTATGGGGCCGATGCTCTTCCTCTATATGGCGCCTGATCGGTGGTACTATTTTTTTGTCATAAGCCTGACGACTACAGGATTCTTTGTCTGTGGTCCAGAGTAGAACGAGATTTTTCTCGGGTATTTTTCGTTTTTTGATATAATATTTGGCCAGGGATACGCTTTTCGCGGCATTCCGGTTTGCCACTACAACAATTTCATCCGGTGATAACGCCATACTTGTGGTTGGTAGAGAGCACACCAATGCAAAGCAAAAGAACGCTAGGATGCCTGGATGCCTGGATGCTTGGAGGCTGGAAAGCAAAAAGCGTGGAGTATGGAGCTTGGAGCAGAGAGCGTTGGCCAGGAACTGAAAGGTACATAAATGTCTCACGCAAAGTCGCCAAAACGCGGAGAGAAGACGAAAAGCGGAAGTTGGGAAGACACGAAGATAGTTCATAGCTGATAGTAGATGTCCACTGCCCTGGATTTATTGACAATAAGATTGAATTTTGCTATCAAAAACAAAGGGTTCTGAAAAACAATATGGTATGGAGCGTAACAGATGCAAAAAAAACGTATCGAATATGATTCAAGCCTTGATGCTTTGGTAGCGATTTCAAAACGATTGAGTTGGTCTGAAAAACAACACAGTATGGTGTCTGAGGAATTTTATGACAGATACTCCAAAGGGTTAATGGCCGACACAATAGAATTTGTCGAATGGGCTAACGATTACCGTCATTACTTAGTAATTTATAAAAAGTTGGAGAAACAACTTCAACATGTTGCTTAGCCCTGTCTTCAGGAATACCTTGGGGCTCTCGAAAAGGCCATCCATAGTATGGATGAGGCTTATGTCGAACTCTCTATGAAGAAGAGATCATTACAGAGGAACGTTTAAACATTAGACTCCGAATACGCATTGGTAACGGTTTTCTACTTGAATTGAACGAAGCGGTTTTTGTAGAAAATCAACTTATTAATCATATTGGGTATCGCTATCATTTTCAAGATGAACGTAATAGGCTGATATTCAGATACGATGACACTCCCCATTTCCCGAAATTAAACAGTTTCCCAAACCACAAACATCTGAAAAATGGTGTTGTTGAGGCAAATAAACATAGTATTTTAGCTGTAATATCAGAAGCATTAAAACTTGCTATTTTGGCGTAAATAATTTTTCCCGCCCATTTTTTCCCATTCTGTCCCATGTCTTAAATCCCGGTGTCATGACTCTTTGTTCTCTGATGTTCCCAATAGCCCATCGCCTATAGCCTCTCTCTTCCCAGCCCCCCAGCGTTTTCCCTCCACGCTTCATGCGCTCTGCTGTTCCCATAGCCAATAGCCCATTGCCTAAAGCCTCTCTCCTCCCATCCTCCCAGCGTCCAAGCTTCCCAGCCTTTGTCACCAAAACGACCAACTCCCAGTTTGGATGACATAGATCCCCAGCAGGAAATTTGTCACGGCATGAGCCAGGATCGGTTCGAACAGATTTTTGCTCCGATACAAAGTCCAAGCATAAATCATTCCTGCCACAATTCCAACCAGCCACCGATGATGCTCCAATCCAAAAGCGACGGAAATAACGATAAAGGAGAACCAGGAAAAAGCACCTAGGGGGACTGATTTGAAGTCCGATTGAATCAGGAATCGAAGGGCAAAAGAGCGCCAGAAGAGCTCTTCCATGATGGGAACTACAAGGGCGGCCCCTGCCATTCGTATAGCCAGCAAATAATAAACCGCTGCTCCGGAAGCCTGATCGTAGGGGTTAAACTCGGAATGACCAATATGGGGGTAAAGGCCGTCGGGCAGCACCCAGATGATAAAAACGAGAATCCCGGCGAACACCGCTGTCAGACTGAATTTCGGTTGAATTTCATATCGGAAGATATCTCTGTAATAGTAGATAGCGGCGCCGGCAAGCACCGTCTTTAAAGTGTAGCTGATCCCGGCTGAAAGATTCAACGCAGGCGCGACGTAGGTAATAGCCGCAAATAAAATGAAAGGTACAATATAGGGAATGAAATCAACTCGAGCACTATCGCTATTTTCTTTTGTCATAACATCTCCGCTTACCGAGCAGCTAGGCTGTTGCAGCATTTATAATTTACCGCCCACTTCGCCCTGTCGGGCTTCGTTCAAGGTCGCCAAGGACCGCCAAGAACTGCGAGAGGTGCTATTGCATTTCGCTGTCGCGAAAAACAATGGGTGCATTCCCTCCAGGAAAGAGTGCTTGCCGCAGGCATTGAGCTTTTTCTTTGCCGAGTTGTCTACGGCAAACAAAAAAATATCTTTTCTTTGCGTCTCTTTGCGATCTTGAACGAAGTGGGCGGTGAGAACGTTGTCTCTTTTTCTGACCTCAGACCTCTTGCTGTTACCCAAGCTCCCTCTTCCCAGCGAAGCGGTCTTCCATCGTCCCTCTGTCATTCCCCCTCGCCTATAGCCTATGGCCTATTCGATCATCTCAACCTCAACCCGTCGATTAGCGCGCCGACCAATCACATCATCGTTAGAGGCAATCGGCTCCTCGGCCCCTTTTCCGATCGATTCGATTCTTTCCGGGGCAACACCTCTACTAACCAGATAATTTTTGGCGATATCCGCTCGAAATTTGGAAAGCATGGAATTATAGGCTTTGGTTCCGACGGCGTCCGTGTGCCCGGTGATGATCAAATCGATGCCGGGATGACTTTTCATCAGATCGGCTGTAATGTTCAGCCGCTCATATGCTTCTGGAGACATATCATTCGAATCGAAATCAAAAATGAGATGATAGCGTTTCTCGGATGCAGAAATGCTTGAAGGCTGGGATGCCGGGATGCCGGGATGCTTGGATGATAGAATGCTGGGATGCTTGGATGCCGGGATGCTGGAATGCTCAGAAGCTGCTACACTATTACTGCCATCGTTTTCTGGCTTCCAATCTTGGGCGTCTCCTATCTCCCGCTCTTCGATCTTTTTGCCTCCCTCTTCTAAGCGGAGCGGTCTTCCATCTTCCCTCTTTCTTTTCTCCCCCTCTGCCTTTCCCATGGCCTCTCGCCCATGGCCTATAACCTCGCTCTTCCCAGCCTCCCCACTTCCCAGCCTCCCAGCGTCGGATCCTTCCAGTGTCCCAGTGCTCCTTGGCGCTACCTGAAACGTCTTCGGAGTGACAGGCGCCTTATTTGCCTGTTTGCTTTCTACAAAGCTCGATAGACTTGCCTGATGCATCCAGTATTCCATGATTTCAGAGATCGATGCTCCTGCCTTAATCGGAAAATACAAAAAAAAACTCAACGCCAGAAGCAGAAGTATTACGGAAAAAAGAAAAAATATTCGCATACCAGAACGGGTTGGAGAAAGGGATTCTTTTCCGGATGAACGCTTCAAATCCGGGGCAAGGCTGGGCGCAGATTCAGATTTATCCGCTATTCTGGGCAATTTGAGATCTTTGGCGCATTCCCTGATTTCAGGTGCATCGATGGTCTTTTTATGGGTGACATAACCGGATAACAAGGCATGATCGCATATAATATTTACAAGGCGAGGGAAACCTTTTGAGAAGGCATAAATCTCGCTGACAGCGGCTCTTGAGAAAATACGCTTTTCGGTGCCCGCCACTTTCAGACGGTGCCGGATAAACTCGTCTATTTCTTCCTCTGAAAGCGGTTCTAAATGATAATGGAGTGTCATCCGTTGACGGAGCGCCCGATTCTCATGCCGGTCAAGGATATCGTTGAGTTCATCCTGGCCTACAAAAAAGATGTTCAACAGCTTGGTATCCTGACGCTCAATATTTGACAACAGCCGGATCTCTTCAAGCATTTTCTGGTCGAGCCGCTGAGCCTCGTCAACGATCAATAGCACCTGCTTGCCATCTCTGTAGCATTTTTCCAGAAAAGACCGGAAAGAGAGCAGGAAATCGCCTTTTGTCCGGAATGTTCCCCCCAGATTAAACATCGAGGCGATGTAATTAATAAATTCAAGTTGCTCAAGACCTGGATCTGTAATGTTTGCGGCGATCACATTCGATCCGAGACTGTTGACGAGAGCGTTGATCAGGGTTGTTTTGCCGGTGCCGACATCTCCCGTGAGCATGATAAACCCCCGGTTGTCCATAATGCCGTACTTGAGAATTGCCAGGGCTTCTTTATGCTTTTCCCCCATCCAAAGGAAGAGAGGATCAGCGGAAATCTGGAAAGGTTTTTTAACGAGTTCGTAAAAAGATAAATACATAAGTTAATCCATAGTGGGAAACGCCAGGAGGCTGGGAGGTTTGGATGCCTGGATGCAAACCCAAACTAAAAACCATATACCTCAAGCATCGTAAAATATTGATTTAAAGGAAATTGCACGCCTCAATCTTTTTCACTTCCTCTTAACTGTGATTTGCGATTGCAACCTTTGCATTAATCAAAATATTATGTTAAATTGTCCGCATAAAAACACGCAAAATATTACTGGAGGGCCAAATGGATGTTTCCTATAAAAGATCTGAAATGCTTTCGGCTTCGGAAGTTGTTAAGCGGTATGGACAGATCAATAAAAAACTGAAACAATCACCACAATCTCGTGTTGTCGTTATAAAAAACAATAAACCGGATCACGTGATTCTCGACATTGAGGAATATGAATTTTTACAGGTATTTTATGAGACCCTGGAGCATCTTGAGATTGCCACCATTGTTGAAAAAAGAAATGGTAATGAGTTAGTGCCATTCGATGCTGTTCTCAGCCATCTGAGGATATCCGAAGATGAGCTATAGCATCGTATTTTTGTCGGAAGCCGAAAAAGACCTCGCGAAAATGGACCGAAACGTTCAGGTGAAGGTATTAAAAAAAATCAAAAAAATATCAGTTGATCCACACATCGGTCATCCGCTTGGAAACCGGGCCGGTATTGATTTGTCGGGGCACTACAAAGCATATGTCGATAACAAGAAAATCAGGATTGTTTACAGGATAATTCGCAAGGAGATTACTGTTTTGATTGTGGCCATCGGCAGGCGGAGTGAACTCGAAGTTTACCGGAACGCAGCAAAGAGAATAGCGGAATAAACAACTTCACTCAATACAGTCGAAAATCCTACCGAAAGGGCGGCCAGGCGTTTTGCCAAGAATGAAGACTTGATCCTCAGTCTGTTTTAAGCCTCAACATCCTGCCTTCCAGCATCTCTGTCTTCCGGTTTCCCTATGAGCTATGGGCTTTTTTTGCCCGCTTTCGCGATTTCTATGATGAACTTGACTTGGCCAAGTTTTTGGCCTATATTATGGCTATGAAAACGACAAACATCGGAGAATTAAAGAATAATCTTAGTAAATTTATCAGCCTTGTTGAGCAGGGTGAGGCGGTTGAAGTATGCAAGCGTAACATTCCCATTGCCAGAATTGTTCCTTACAATGTTGTTCCCGCCAAAAATCGGACCAAGCTCGGTTGCGGCCTTGGAACAGTGAGAATCATGTCCGATCTTACGGAACCGCTGATTCCTGAAGGCATATGGGATATGCATAAGTGATGAAACTCCTTCTGGACACATGCTGCATCATCTGGGCGGTTTCAGCCCCATCCGAGCTTTCTAAAAAGGCTAAAAAACTACTCGGCTCCCCCAATGCCGATATTTTTGTTTCTGCCATCAGTACAGCAGAAATTGCCTGTGCAGTCGAGAGGCAACGAATAGTGATCGATCGCCATTGGAAAATATGGTTCCGATATGCTGTTGAACAGAACGGATGGCAAGTCAAAAGTATCGATCTTGAAATGGTTGAGGAGGCTTATTCTCTACCAGGATCTTTCCACGCAGACCCCGCGGATCGCATCATTACCGCCACAGCTCGATTGGATGGCCTTACTGTGATCACCGCAGACCACAAAATCTTGGAGTACCCCCATGTGAGATCCGAATGGTAGACCAGCCTCCCGGATAGTCTTTTACTTTGCCCCTTTCCCGAGGCTTTTATGGTTTCCGACCCCCGGCATCTGACCTTTTGCAGTTACCCACCCTCATCCCAGCGAAGCGGTCTTCCATCCTCCATCGGTCTTTTGCCTACGAGCTAATTCGCCCATAGCCTCCCAGCCTCCAAGCATAATAGCTTCCCTGCCTTATTGCATCCAAGCATCATAGCTTCCCAATATTTTATGGTGCAACATCCTCAATCAACTCCTCAATATACCGAGCAGGAATCGCATACGTAATACCACTGGGATCGGTAAGGGCGCTCTCTTTTGTTCCCTTCACGAACACCATGTTGATGATGCCGATGACTTTACCGGTATCGATATGGTAGAGCGGACTGCCGCTGTTCCCCGGATAGGCCGTGGCATCCAGTTGAAAAACCAGGTAGGGTTCCTTCAAACGATCGATCATTTCACCGTTGAGCTGCCCGCCGCGGAGTGCGGGAATAACAATCGGTGTGATGGCTGATATAATTCCGCGATGGGTTGCGGGGTATAGCCCCAGGACGGCACCGATTGGAAATCCCGTAAATGCGTAGAGTTCCCCCTCACGAACGAGACTGTCATCGCTGATTTGCATCGGCGGCAGCGATTTTTCGGAAAACCAGAGCAACCCCAAGTCATGCCTTTCATCCATCTTGACTACTGTGGCGGGATATACCGGTGCCTGTTTTCCCGATCCGGTGAACACTGCCAGGAATTCACGATGCTTCTTGTCGATTTTCTCGGGAATGACATGGGCGTTGGTCACTATGTAATTCCCGTCCTTGACGGCAAATCCAGTGCCGAGCAGCTTGGCTTGGGGGTGACGCGTTTCCTGAAACGTTCCGATGCCGACCACACTTTCCTTCACCCTGGATATAGTTTCCGGAAGTGCTGAAAATACCGTTTCACCCACCGCAAGACCAACTTGAAAGAGAAGGATGATCAGGGCGCAGGCGGCATATAAAAAGTGGAATTCCATGTGGAAATATGTTTGCCGAGCTTTACTCGGCAGATAAAAAACTTTTTCTTTTCGATTTTGAGACTTGATGTAAAACAGATTGAATCTGCGTTTCTCTGTATCAATATTGTCGGTCATCAAGTTACATTCCTGGTAAAAATAGTGCGCACCCACTCTATATCTTCTGAAAGCAATTTTGAATTAAAATCACGTATTCCCTTGAATGGTACATCAATATGCCTGTTGTTTAATTCATCGAAAAGTTCTTTTATCAGGATACCGGAAATGGAAGATAATTTATCCCCGTTATAGTGGACAGCACATCCCGGACTCTCAGGATTACCGGCTAAAACAGATAATAGCTGATAGCCCTGAGCAATGTAGACCTGGATTCGATCTGCGATCTCGATACTGATTTCTCGACAACAACGACGACCTTCCGGTGTATCGAGCGCGTCTCTAATTGATTGCCCCTTTTGCCGTTTTCGAGCGAAACCTAAAAAGCGAATTTCCGGACATGGAATTTGTACGATACCGACATCGTATTCATTACAGAGTTTTAGTATTGGCAGGTTTATTGCTGGAGAGTTGGCAACTCCAACGTCACGAGCATTTTGGTTGAGAATGCATTCGATCACTGCTACGAATCGACAACCCCGGCTATCACTAATATTTTCAAGCGCGAATCTTTTGTGTAATTCTTTATGTAACTTTTTTAAGATTGAGTGAGTTTTCACTTTTTCTTTTTAGCAACAGATCTTCAACCTTCGAATTATGAAATTTTTCTTTTCACAGATCACGGTTCAATGTTTATATCTCCGGCTTTTTGCTTTATGCCGAAAAACCAAGCAGGGTTCTTTTAAACAATCAACTATATTCCTATTAAGTCGTTTGCTGCGTAACGTTGAGTTCTTCCTTATGAACTATACTGTTATTACCGATTTGCATTGGTGGAAGAGGCTTACCTATAAATCGAAGTAAACATAGGTCATACTCCTTATTTGTTAAAAAAGGTATGAAACCAGAATTCAAATCCTCTGAATATTTGGTTTGAATTTCGCCTACACCTTGACCTTGAACCAATATTTTTTGGGGATGGGATGCAAAATGATTGCCACCATCAACGATATGTTCTGTGGATATCGAATGGAGTTTTGAATTCGCCAGGTTGGAAAACGTCTTCGTCGTATGGATCGAAAACCCTGCCCTCATCGATACCAAACAAAAGGTAATGACGGAAGGCCTCTTCTTGTTCCCACCACCGTGGAAGATCTGGATACAATTCGAGATAAGCCTTTTCATCGAAGGAAGTTAAACGCCCCTCTACGATTCCGTAGTGAATATAATGTTTAAAAGCTTGATCATAGCTCCAGTCTCGAGGCAGGTCAGGATAAAGCGATAAGTACTCCTGGGCTGAAAAAGCAAGAAGACGATTTTCGAATTTTCCATACCAATTATAATGCTTTAATGCTTCTTGGAATGACCAGTCTCTGGGCAAGTCATTGTTGGCATTCAGATATTCTTCAAGGTTGAATGCTACTGGACGGTGTTCCCAAAATCCATAGAGTTTATAATGGTTCATACATTCCCCAAACCCCCATTGCTGCGGTAAATCCGAATTTGCAGATAAGTAGGCTAAGCAATCGAATCCGGCTTCGGGATTAATCTCTTCATCATCAGGGATTCCATCGCCATCAGAGTCAATTAACTCGTCACAGCCATCAGGAATCCCATCCTCATCCAGATCAATTCTGTCATCGTAACCCGGGCAAATATCTTCATTGTCGCCTACATTATCATTATCGGAGTCTATCAAAGGATCGATAGCATCCGGAATACCGTCTCCATCGACATCAGTAAAATCCTCCTCCTCCGTTTCGCCATCGTCGTTTTCATCGGATGAGTCGAAAAACTCATACGCCCCATAGTCAATGTTTCCGACCTGATCCCGTGAAGTCTTTCCGGCGGGATGAGCATACGACCACTGTGGAATAATTTGATAACCATTCACAAGCCCGGGCGATGCGCCCTGGTTGATTAATGATGTAGCAGAACTGCTTAATGAAAAATTATAGTTGTCTATGTCAGTAAAACCTGGATCGCCGTCTGATTCTTCGAGCAGGTAGTTATTGGTAGTTGTAAATGCTTTCTCATAATTACCGGTACCAGCATACCATAAATACTCATAAGCGTTTGCATGACGGGAAATGATGGCGTTATTGGCGACATTACAATCATCAGTATTTATATGCGCTCTAAGTAAATACTGATTGTAATAGATATCACCCGCCCCAGCGCCTTGGTTGTTACATTCGCTAATGATTGTGTTGAAATAAAAATAAGCGTCATTGTAGTGATCACCAGAAGGCCAGGACCACCCCACCAGACCGGTTGAGGTGGCATAACTGGCTTCATTGTCCCAATTGATAGTTCTGTCATCAGCAAATACCGTTTCAGGTGACAGGGAAGCCCGCACTGACCACCACGTTTCAGACTCAGAATTATAATATATCCGGGTATCGATTAAACCTGCTCCGGTTCCTGCGGTAAAATCCCCAGTGACACCATATATATAGGTCATGTCGTATGTTTTGCCGTCTGACCCTACAAAGTTAGTCCCCCAATTAGGTCGGCCTCCTGAATCATATCCATTCTCAAATTCAAAAGTGTAATATACTTCTCTTCCGTAGTTAATAATTGTGTCCGTGTAGCATTTCTCTCCAAGCTGAATGATATTTCCGATTACATAAGATTCTCCACCAGAAGGGATATCAAGTGGGTAATTGGCACAATAATCCCTTGAAGAGCACAGCCCAAGGTTTGATTCGTCTGTTAACCGATTATACATAATCCAGTTAACTTTATTTCGACTTTTTAAAAGCTGGCCACGATAGGCATCAGCACTGTAATTGTGCATGAAAATAAGAGTACCGCCTGCACCAATATAAAGATTATGGTGTTGGCCTCCTGTACCGCCCCAATAAACACCATTATTGTAAAACTGAGAATTAAGAATAGTCACATCAACATTTCGATCGGCTGAGGTCAGGATGCCATTCTGGTTGTCGTGGACTAAACAATTTTTAACATATAAATCACCAACCGAAGGCTCTACCCATATCCCTGCTCCTCCGCTTGTTCCACCCATGATCTCTAAATTTTCAAGTCTTAAGCTTGGGTAATTACTTGTGCTATTGTCTAACACAATAACAGAATGATGTGATGTTGAACCAGTTCCCCATACATAATCATAATATTCTGCATCATGACATAACCACTGAATCGTAGCTAATTCGCCGTCTTTTCCTCGCATAGTCGCCCATCCGACCTGGTTAAAATTAACTGGTATGTTTGTATGATCATCAGACAATCCATAGCAAGACCCAGCCTGATTAGTTTCTGAATCGCTGCTTCCTGTCCAGGTGTCCTCTGCGTCTATCTCAATTATGTGCGATAAAGAGTTTGTATTTTTACTATTAACGTAGGCCACAGCCTCTGTAATTGTATTATAGACTCGGCTTCTCCCTCCTGTACACGCCTCAGTTGATGGATTGTAAGTCGTCCCATAAGGGCAATCAGAATCGACATAGATATGAGTGCAATTCACCTCTACTGTATCAACAGCATAGCGACTGATGTTACCGAAAGCATCCATAGCCCAAGCATACAAATCCCATACACCAGCACTTGGTACATCATAAGTTAAAGGTGCCACTGTCCAATCATCAGTCCATGGTTTCGGCGGTATAGGCGTTAAAGTGATCTGATATCCCAGAATAGCACTTGTGGCATCAGTAGCAGACAGAGAAGATATCTTAACAGCTGTGCTCTCCGATGTTGCAGGTACTGAGAAAGTTACTTCTGGGAAATCGCTGTCTGATGTTGAGTCGCTTAATTTGTAGATTCTTACTGGTTTGCTAACACCCTGTGCTAGAATGAATACATTGTCATCAGGGACATACGCCCATCTCCCAAATGGCCCGGTTGATTTTATTCTCGTATCTGGCGTTTCCGTGTTATCAGAAGACGGCAAGACCTCATACCAATGATACAAAGAGTTGTTCGGGTCAACTTTTAGCGCGAAAACTCTGGAAGTTTTCCCCTCGGCTCCAACCCATGATATGAAAAGGTCAGTGATTGGATCATATGCAATACTACCATATTCAGCGTCTACTACGTCAGTAGGCCCGGTTGAAGTAGAAGATAACAACACAGGAGCTGAATCATCCGATAAATCCCAGGCGGCAAAATATGAATGGGAACCATAATGCCCACACAAAACAGCGATATTATCAGCGGTGTTTATATCCCCGACAATTGCAGGCCCGTATGGAACCGAGTCACTATTTCTTGAGTACCAAGTTGCATCAGAATATTTAAGCTCCCAAACCTTATCGTTTGGTTCAGAGCTAGTTTGGAAGTGCCAACAATTGTTGTTCCCATCGACCAAAAGGACACCGAAGTAGTTATCTTCCGGGAAGTCAGGAAGCGTATAATCCCACTTTGAAGTTGAAAGTAAATACCTGTTTGAGTTCGAATTATCAAAATTAGCATAACATGTATTTGTAGTTGATGGAGCACCTTGATTAAATTGGATTAAAGCATCCCAACTAGGGTGGTATGCAAGCAAGTCTGCAGTATGGTTCGATACGGGCGTATTGTCTTGTAGATAGCCACTGGAGCAATCAAAAATACAATGATACCCATTTTTTCTATCAGTTTTAGAGCTTGCAGTTTCAACGGTTACCCATTCGTAAGTATCCATATCAAAGGCATAAATGCCATTATCATTCGCATCAAAATGCCCACCGCCGTATATCATCAACCGATTTCGTTTTGGGTCAAAGGCACCACCAGAGTACGCAAATATATTAGTTGTCCCGGTTCTGCCTATATATACATCCGAATCGGTGAAGGCGGAATCGCTGATTGAATACCAGGAGCCCGCCTCCATGTCTGAAATGTCTTCGTCGATACCGGCATGAGCTTTCAGTATAAGCGAAAAACTTAGGAGTATTGTAATAACAAGTATTTTAAAAGATATATTATACATCCTATTTGTCCGTATTTCCTGTGGTCAGTTCATGCACTCAAAAGCGCCCGTGTCAATTTTACCGGCGATATTGCGATGTCGTCTTGATAGCGGATGTACATATTCAAATTGAGGAGTAAGGTCAATCGGCGCGACGTTCTTTAGCAAACTACCCGTATCCACAGCTTTGCAATCGGGGCCGATCGAAAAGGGAAAGGAGGGGGTTGACAAAACACATTCCGTTTTAGCATGAACGTTGGAATGGCCATCGATTTTTCCAGATCCGATATCAAGTTTCCCCAACAGCAGGTTGTTTGAAAGCATACCTTTTGCCTTGCTATGGTTCAGCATAAAAAGGCCGGTATGACGTGCAGAAGAGGCCGTATTGTTAACGATGTAAAAGACTTCCCCTTTGGGAGAATTCGGCATTCCGTAATGGATTAGGGCAGAGTTTTCCGTGTATTTGCTTTGGTGGAGGATATTGCCTACGATGTAAGCTTTACCACAATCAGGCAGATCTATGGCATAGCTTGCATTGCCGTCATCTCCATCCGTCAGGTAATTATAGCGGATGTTATTGACATGCGCTCTGGACTTGACATGATGGCCGGAAATCGTATGGTGAACATAGTTGAACTGGAATATAAAATTATCAATGTCCCCGATATAAATAGCATGAGTCTGTCCATCACCGATTCCGTTGAAGGCAAATTCAGAATACTCAACTGTCAATTGGTGAATATTATTAAGATTGCCGCATAGAAAACCATTTTCGTTTTTCCGAAAAAGGCAGTTTCGAATTGTCACACTATCTCCTTCCAAACGGATACCGGCACCATTTTGATCACCAACTCTGCAATTGATGAACCCCATATTTTCGATAGTGATGTTGTCTGCCCGGACAACCCAGATCGCTTTGCCTTCAATCGAGCGGCCATCCGCATCTATAATCGCTCTTCCTCCCACCCCTCGAATCAACAGATTCGGTTTGTGCCATAGGGCTACGTCTCCGGTATATAATCCTGCATCGATTTCTATGATATTTCCTTCTTCAGCAATTTTTGCAGCATCGCTTGGTTTTTTGATTTGCCTTTCTGGTCCCACGTGAAGAATCCTGCGGTGAAAATATAGGTTTTCATCATATGGTACCGTACTCACCCAGGGTGATAAATCAACAGGGGGATAGTCGGTCGGATTTACCACCGGAGCAAGAGATGAATTGACGGATTCTGAGAAAATGGTACCCATAGTTTTTTCAACAATTTTATCCGCTAACATTTTGGGGGAAAGACCGATGTGCCGGGCGAATACAAAGAAACCGATCGAACCGCCAACTATTGCAAATATACCTATTACTGCTAAAGAATTCCAGACAGCACGTGCAAACCATTTCAAAAAGATAGTCATCACATGATAGCCCTTTTTGGGTGAACCGCCTCTTTCCGGGAAGGTATAGGCCAATGAGCTAAAATAAAAGCAATTTCCATACCAGCTGTCTCATATTTGGTTGATACAGGGAAGCTTCTCCATAACAGGCTGTTATTTGTTTAAATGATTCAATCTGAGCCAATAGGTAAGTATTGTTGTTACATTTGCCAGATACCTAGAATTGCACACAATTGTAAGAGTTGTAGAAAATTTGCACTTGGATGATTCTTTGAATCTTGAGAACAGCGAGCGATATCACAATCTATTAAAGAAATTCTGATACCATCCCTGAAAAATAACCAATCCCCAAATTTTAAATCGGACACTGTCGTCTCCGGATTTAAAGCGTTCAATATAGTTGTTCACAACTGAAGTGTTAAAAAGGCAATGTGAAGACAGTTCTTTTTTTGAAAGTAGGTTGTTAATTAAATCACAATTCTTATATCGAAGCAATTCCCAAAACTGGTAATCAAATCCATGTTTAGGAACATCCCAGATCTCAGCCGGGATGTACTTGCCAAGCAAATCCCGGTAAAGCTTTTTGGGTTGTTCTTTTTGATATCGATAGGACATGGGGAGACTCCTGACATGAGCCTGAATGGTCCTGTCAAAAAATGGGAAAGATACAGGCACATCAGTTACGGCAGAAGACTGATTGACGCGGTCATCCGGAAGAGCGCCCATAAGGCAACTGTATATTTCGTAAGGGGTTTTATGAATATTCTTTGTAAACAGTTTGTAGAACATTGTATGTTCAATGGAATAATTCAACGTGGTCAATTCAGATATTTCATCTTTTTTCCAGCCATTCCATCTGATCAAAGGTTCAATAGGATCTTCATAATTAAAAAGATCCCTGTGCTTATGACTGTACTGTGAATAGGACAGGAATTTTGTAATAATTTTTCTGATTCTATAAGGGATATGCCTGGAAAAATTTAAAATAAAATGGATATACCTGGCCGGCATGATACCGATAAGGGTATCAGCGCCCGTTCCGTCAAGCATATTATCCATTGTTGGTTCGATTTTTCTGAAACATTGGAATGTTGGAATGATTGCCGGGTCTGCAAAGGGAGACGCAATGGTGGATGTGAAATCAAAAAAGGCCCGATAGTCCTGCTCCAACGAAAAGAAAAAAACATCATGACTAATTTTCAGATGGTTTGCAATATTTTTCGCTATTCGAGATTCATCAAATCTGGGGTCGTCGAAGCCGACCGTTACGGCTTTGATATTTTTATTCAACTGGGCGGCAACTGCACATACCAGGGATGAATCAATTCCCCCACTGAGAAAGACGCCTGTGTTTCTGCCTAATCCAAGTCGTTTTTCTATGGAATTGAAAAAAAGATCTTCAAAAGAAGCAACGTTGCCATTGTAATGAGTACTATCAGAAAGGGAAGGGGGTTTTTTTTCTCTCGTCTCTAATCCAGAAGAATTCATTGAAACGACAACTTCGGGCTCTAAAAAATAAACATCCTTGTAAATTGTATATGGCGGAGAAATATCGAGGAATCGCAGATATTCTGTCAAAGCTTTTTTCGAGATGGTTTTGGTTCCTGATGCTTTGATGACTTCACTTATATCATTTGAAAAGATCAATCCATTGCCGACTTTTTGATAATATAGCAGTTTTGTCCCGCCATCATCACGCGAGAGGTAGATCGACTGATTATTGCTGTCCCAAATGGCAATTGAAAAAGACCCGTCCAAAAGGTCAAAAGCGGACTCACTATGACGCTGGAAAAGGTTAAATATATTCTCAAGCGGATCCATATGGGGAAAGTCAGCTGAAGTATGGTCTGCAATATCATCAAAATTGAGTATTTCACCCAACAGAATGATCACAATATTTTCTTTGACGAAAAATCGCACTTCATTGGAGGTTTTGCTATTCCGGGTAAACAAACAAAATTTCGCGGAGTGATATTCTTCGGTCAACCCTTCATCTATAAATGCAGAGCGTTTTTTCTGGTTGATCTCAACATTATAAAAGCCAATAAATTTATTCATGATTCATTATATAATCGGTTTGGGTAAAGATTAACAACAAGACTTTTCGACAGGATGTACTATCAATATACGAGTGGTCATGAAAAACGTTTCGACACTACATTTCGGTATATCGTTTTGTATTGCTGTGCAATATTTCTCCACGAATTTAAATGTGCGGTTTCCAGGAGTGGTGATTTTTCCCACTTTCTTTTATAGGCCAGCGAGACGGTTTCAGCTATTGTTACCGGTTGGTTATCTTTGAAAAGCATGCCCAGGTCAGACGATGATAGTGATTCAGGGATTCCTCCGACATTGTTTCCAAGAACAGGAAGCCCGCAAGCGAATGCTTCGAAAATCACTGTCGGCCATCCTTCCGAATGGCTCGGGATAACAAGGAAATCCGAGGCGTTAAAATAGCGAAATAAAACCTTGTGCTCGACCGTTCCTGCAAAATGAACTCTTCGGGATACTCCTGATTTTTCAGCCAAATTCTCCAGAAAACGCCGCCTGCCGCCTTGGCCCACCAAAACCAGATTGATATCGGAATCCATTTTCGGTAATGCCATTATCAGATGATCATGCGCTTTTATGGGAATAAGATTGCCAACTGCCAGTATTATCCTTTTAAGATGTCCGATCCCGAGAAATTTTTTAGCCCCTTGTTTGGATTCCAATCGAAATTTTTCAGTATCGACACCATTCGGTATGTGATGAACCTTGGTTTCTTCAGTGCCTAACTGAATCACTTTTTGTACCAAATCTCGGGATACACAAACAACAGCATCAGCCTGGTAGAGGGTTTGCTGAATAATCCGTCTGCGTTCGGGATCACGTGCATGGAATCGTATGTCGGAGCCGTGAACTGTAACAACCAATGGGAGATTTGCCCCGGCAGCCAATATCCCTGCTGCCGCGGCATCGGGATATGCAAAATGTGCATGAACAAGAGCCGTTTTCCTATCAACCAATTGCCGGAAAACTTTTCGAGTGAAAAACGCCATCAAGGATGCGTCCGTTTTTTTCAGCACCTTGGGGAAATTATAAAAAAACGGCACCCGGACGTCAATTTTGCCTTCGAGCTGCTGGCACCGGGGCTCCGACAGATTTTTTTTGATGTCTTTTAATATATTTATGGGCTTAATAACAGAAACATCTATTTCTTCAGATAAAGCCCTTACAAGTTCACTGACGAATAATCCGTTTGTCGGTTGAGAATGGCAGGGAAACAGAGATGAATAGACTACTATTTTCACTTTTCAAATTTTAAGGATAGGTGTTGTTATGTATTACGCGATTCCAGATGGTCTCATATTGTTCAACCATGGCCTGAACGCTGAAATTCGATAAAACGGTTTCTCTGCCGCTCCGCCCATGATCTTGTCTCAGATTCTCTGATGCGGCGTATTCTGTTAGCCTTGAGCCCAATTCCTCGATATTACCGGAAGGGAACAGATAGCCTGTAACACCATCGATCACCAACTCGGGGTTACCGCCCACGCGGCTTGCCAGCACTGGTAGGCCTGTTGACATCGCTTCCAGGATTGTATTGGAGACGCCTTCGTTGATGGAAGGCAAAACAAACACGTCAAACGCCCTCATTAATTCCGGAATGTTTGTGCGATTTCCTAGGAAACGAATACCCGGGCCGCCAATATCCGTTAACCTGTCGCGCTCGGGGCCGTCACCGACAACCAATAGCACGGCGCCTGGTGTACTCATTTGAAATCTCTTGAATGCTTTGATCAGAGTCGGGTGATCTTTGATAGTGTTCAAACTCGCTACAATCCCGACGACAAAAGCATCCAAAGGGATGTCCAGTTCTTTTCGAATTTTAATGCCTGATCCGGGATGAAATTGATCCGTATCGACCCCGTTCAGAATTTGTGTCACCGGCTTTCTGATTCTTGCCTTGTCTTCAAGCCAGCTCTTCAATAGACTTGACAGCGCAACGTATTCATTTACATAATGGGAAAGCAACCGATGAATCCAGACCCGTTTGGCAATATTTCCATCAGGATTTTCAGGCCCGAAGCCATGTTCACTGTGTACTATGGAACGAATCCCGGCCAAACGGGCGGAGATGATGCCGTCCGTGCCGCCCCAGTTCCGGGTGTGAACCAGGTTCGGGGCGAGCTGCTTCAGGCGTTTCGACAATTCCCAAAAGAAACGGATTGAATTGCCGGGCTGCTTATCCATTTCGATGATCTCGGTGCTTTCGGGCAGCAATCGGGAGGAACCGCCGGACCTTGTAAGGCAGATGATAATATGCCTGAAATGTGACGATGAGTTTGAAACAAGTGTTGCAACCCCTTTTTCCATCCCGCCTGTGCCGAATGAATGCAGTATGTGCGCTATTGTAAAAGTTTCCACAGGATTATCATGCCAAGAATCGATCGTGCCAAAGATTCAGCATCAGCATCATCCACAGTTTCGGAGACCAGTCGAATGCCTTGCTCTGGTGTTCGTCCCATATTTTTTGGACGTACTTTTTATTCAGGTAATTTCGGGTTGCATCACCATTGATAACCTTTTTTTCCCCGTACTCTTTTATCTCTTTCCTGAGCCATTCCGCGACGGGAAGGGCAAATCCCATTTTGTTTCGGTATAATATCTCTCTTGGCAGGTGTCTTTCCAACGCCTTTTTAAAAATGTATTTTCCGTTGTTATGCACCAGTTTTCTATTTTGGGGTATCCTGGCAACATATTCCATCAGTACATGATCCAGGAGGGGGCTTCTGACCTCTAACGAAACCGCCATGCTGGCACGGTCCACCTTGGTAAGGATATCGTCGCAAAGATACGTTTTGATATCCAGGTATTGAATTCTTGAGAGATGATCTTCTGCCTGTGCTTCGTGGTAGTATTTTTTGAAAAGATCGAGGGTGCTGTAATCCCTGATGGCGTGTAATACATCATTGCCAAGTACTCGGTTTTTTTCACTTTCGTGAATGGCGCTGACGGTAAAAAAATAAGCATCTACAGGGTTACGAGCAACGTTATTGATGAACGCCCTGCCTCTGAATATTGAGGAAAATCGATTCGATCTGGGATACAGACTCTGAATAAAACCGAAAAAAGGTCCCTGGAAAGGTCTGGGAATAATGTTCCTGATCCGGTTTTCCCTCTGGTCGAAATAATATCTTGAATAGCCGGCAAAGTTTTCGTCGCCCCCGTCCCCGGATAACGAAACCGTCACATTTTTTCGAGCTGTTTTGGAGACATAGTAGGTCGGGACTGCGGAAGAGTCTGCAAAGGGTTCATCATAATGCCAGGAGAGCTTTTCAACGATCGGGATAGCCTCGGGTGTTACCAGATGTTCATTATGGCATGTCCCAAAAAGATCGGCGACCATACGGGCAAACGGCGCTTCGTTGTATTTGGTTTCAGTGAATGAAATGGAATTGGTTAAGATCGATTGTTGATTGTCCTTCGCCATCATGGCGACAACAGCGGATGAATCAACCCCTCCCGAAAGAAAGGCACCCAACGGGACTTCACTGATCATTCTGATTTTAGATGCTTCTTCCAATATTCCCAGAAGATCATCGATCATCTGTTCATCAGATAGACCATAACTTGGATAAAAACTGATATCCCAATAAGGTGCAATCCTCATATTTTTATTTTTGATGGATGCATAATGAGCTGCAGGCATCTTATGAATATGTTTGAAAATAGTCTTTGGAGAGGGAATATAAGCCAGGGAGAGATAGTCGGATAGTGCCAGTAAATCTATATCTTTTTCGATGCCTGGAATCTCCAGGATCGCTTTGATTTCCGATGCAAAAACCAGTTTTTGATCGTTTAAATAGTAATAGACAGGTTTTTTTCCGACGCGATCCCGCAACAGAAACAGTTCCTGCCGATTCTCATCCCACAATGCGATGGCAAACATCCCACGAAAGCGTTGCACGGCGTTTATCCCCCATTCCTCATACGCGTGCACGATGGTTTCAGTATCCGAAACAGTACGAAAAATATGCCCTTTGTCCTCGAGTTCTGCCTTTAATTCGTGAAAATTATAGATCTCCCCATTGAAGACAACCCAAATCGATCCGTTTTCATTGCATAGCGGCTGCTGACCGGTAGCGAGATCGATGATACTCAATCGACGATGCCCAAGCCCTACATTCCCCTTACCATTCCCAAATCTCCAAACTCCATCCTCTTTGCCCCCTGCGCTTTGCACACGCTTCCCAGCTTCCAAGCTTCCTGGCTTCCCAGCATTTAGGTAGTACCCCTCTTCATCAGGCCCTCTATGCACCAGTGTCCGGTTCATCCGAATCAACTGTTCGGGTACGATCGGCCTATTGTTGAAGTTAAAAATTCCGGTTATTCCGCACACGTTCAAAAATCTCTCATCATGCGTTCGTAAAGGTTCGAATATCTTTTTGCAACAGTGTCCAGGGAAAATTTATTCAAGACGGTTTCTCTGGCTTTCTGTCCCATCCCATTGAAGCCGGGATCATTTGACGCTTTCAAAATTTCAGAGAGTTGCATTCCGTTGTCCTGCTGAAACAGAAAACCTGTTACCCCTTCCTCTATGAGATCCAGGGTGCCGCTTGTTCGTGTGGCGATACAGGGAAGACCGGAGGACATTGCCTCTAATACCACATTCGGCATTCCTTCATTGGTGGAGGTGAGTAAAAAGCCGTCTGATGCTTTATAATACTCTTCTATATTTTCTACATGGCTTAAAAGCATCATGTTTTGACGGTTTCGGGAAGCAATCCCTTTTAGATGGGAAAGAAATTCTCCATTCTCATCATCACGACTCTGGGGTCCTATAGCCAATAAGAAATTATCAGTTCCGAAACTTTTCGTCTTATTCCACTGTTCAATCAACCAGCCGATATTTTTTCGGCGGTCAAAGACACCGACGCTCAAAAAAATTCTTTTGTCGATTGGGAGGTTGAAACGTTTCCGGAGCTCGTTTTTTTGGGAAAAACCTGCCGGCTTGAATCGATTCGTATCGACGCCATTCGGTATGTAATGAATGTGTTTCTCTTTAAACCCATATGTCTTGAATTCTTTAACTAAATCTGAACTTATGGCGATGTAGGCATTGACGGTTCTAAGAAAAAGATAGTGGAGAATACCTGAAGCAGATTTCTTCAGTCCAAATAAGTCATTATTGGACATGGTAGATTTGACAAGGCTTTTCCAACCCATTGTTTTGGCGATGGGACCGATAACACTGTTAATATAATGTGCCCCGTGGTTGTGAAGAATATCAAAGCGCTTTTTATGCTTCAGCGCGAATTTTAAGAAATTAGGCCAGAAAGGTAATTCCTGGTTGCGTTTGCCATTAATTTCAATGCGGTGAACAGGAAACCCATCACGCATTTCAAATGCCGGCAGTCCGGGATCAAGTACGGTAGCAAATTCTATATGGTGGTTTAAAATGCTTAATTTTTTGGCAAGAGCGATCGCTTGCTTAGCAGCCCCACTATACTGGGGGGGGAAAAAATTAACGAACATCAAAATCCGCATCTCAATTGTCCTGAAATAGTACTATTGCCGCGTTAACTGTAAGAGCTTCTCTTTCAGTTTGTGAAAAAATGATTTTGGTTTGCGCCAGGGTTCCAGGGAGTCTTGGCCCCCAAGTACCTCTAAACATTCGTACAATGATTTTAAAAAAGCTTGAACTTCGGGGTCTTTTTCGTATTTTCCCTGGTACATGAGCCGGAACGCCGTTCTAAGTGCCTCTCTGTGAGAATCGCAATCAAACATGTTGTACAAAAATTTTCCGGCATTTCTCCTTTTTAATTCAGATGAATGGATTTGGCTAAGATGGCGGGCCATGTTTTTCAAATAAAAGAGATCGAAATGTCGCAGGATACCCTGCTCATAAAGGTTCTTTAGCTCATCGCGATTCGACAGAGGAGCACTGATGCGGTTCATATGATCAATAAAGCGTTGTTTTTCCGAGTCGGAAAGAAAGCACAATTGTGCATTCGGCAGCTTCTTAATGGGATGCATAACGATTGCATTTACACCTTCTTTCCCGAGTTGGATTTCAAGTGCAAACGTAATACATGTCCCCGGATCGTTCCGGTGTTCGAACATGAAGTCCCCGAAACTGTATGCAATCAAGCCGTTCTTGTAATGTTCAATCCCTTGAGGAATATGTGGATGATGACCGATTACCAAATCAGCCCCGAAAGAAATATACTCTCGATATAAGTCTTGAATATGAGGAGATGGAAAATGCTGAAATTCCTTTCCGGCATGCACAGAAACAACGAGTCGGTCGCTGTTTTTTTTCGCGTTTTTTATATCGTCTTTATTTTTCAGCGTGTCAGTATACGCGGCGCCACCCTGTGAAGAGTTGATTTTGCTGAATTCACCCTCCGCGAAATTAAGGAAGGCTATCGTTATCCCCTTGGCTCTAAAATAAATAGGTTTTCGTGCCTCATCCAGTGACAACCCGGCGCCGTGCCATTTTATGCCTGCTTTATCGAGTGTTTCTATTGTTTGTTTAAGCCCTTTCTTGCCGTAGTCCATAATATGGTTGTTGGCGAGGGCAGCGACACCGAAATTCATAGCCTTGAGGCCATTGGCAACATTCGGATCACTCCTGAAGTTTGCACCGCATTTTGCAATTGGCTCGTCGCTTGTACAAAGCGGTGTCTCCAGATTATAAAGTACTAAATCAGCATCCATGAAAAGATCGAGAGTCTCTCCAAACACGGTTTCGATGTGGGAAGAGTTGAAATAAGATTCAACCCGCCCGGAAGGGATTACATCACCTACAGCAACAAGCTTGAGAGTGCTTGCTGCTTCCCTAAGCCGGTATTCACCATTTTGGGAGAATGAAAGCATTGGTTTATTATAAACAGTTAAGGATTCAAGGTTGACCACTCAGGGAATTTCATGTCTAAAAGCGCTTCAAGTTCCTCAGTCTGTCTTCTTTGGGTCGGGCGAAGGTAATCAAGTAGGACGTCTATATTTGAAAGATCTTTTTTAACGGACCTATTAAAAAACCCGGAGAAAATCTGTTGAACTTTATATGGAACATATTTCATTAACCTTCTTGCCAAAGGAGACATCCTGGTTTGATAGGAAAGCATATTTGTTTTCGATATTTTAATAGAGCCAGGTGCCACATTTTTGGGTTCATTTAACCCGGGTATTTCGATATTAGCATCTATATTAAGCCATTTAAAAATATCCTTTACTACCACCTCAGAATTTTTTATCAATTTTTCAAATGTACAGATATAAAAACAATGGAGGTTAAAATACTTCAAATACTCCTTTAACTGCATGGCGTAATAGCTTACATTTTGATAGTGTGGTTCTGTTTGAAGGGTACGTAAAATGTCATCCATTTTCGCGGTTACACGGACATTGTGCCAATAATGGCTGATGGTCCTTTCAACAGGGTCACGCATAACATAGATGAACCTGGCTTCAGGATTGAACTCAAATATCCTTTTTGGAACACCGCTAATGGTTGGATATTTGGCATACAGCGTGGTCGATTCACCTATAATTTTCTCTTTTTGAACATCTTTGAATAAATGCAGATATTTTTGCGTATTGCTCCATATCCCCATATTCCACATTTGCGGTGCTAATTTTTTCAATTCTTCCCCATCAAGAAAAAAGCAAGGTTCCTTAATTTCGCTCATGAAAATATCCGGGTGGGATGAGATTAGCTCGTGTAAATAGGTTGTGCCGGATTTCATGGCCCCTATCACAAAAAGGTTTGGTTTGGGTTTATTATTGTTCTCCAAAGAACATTGCTCCTAATATCACATTATTTTTTAAGTGATTTAATTGTTGAGTGCCTTATTTTTACGTAGGCCCAGAATCTCTATTCCGGTCTCTGTTATTTCAGAATATGTATTTTTAAAACCGATTTTGAGACTGATCCAATATGCAAGTGCACCAAAAAAAATACTAAAGAATAAAATAAAAATATCTTGAAGGCCTGTCATTTTCAAAGAAGACTGAACAAAATATGCCACGATCATAGTGCATAAAGTCGAAATAATGATAGGAAAGACCCCTTTAATTAATTCATAAAAGGAAGCTTTCATCATGCTGAAGGCTAAAAGTAAGAGGAAAAAAACCGGCAAAGTTGAAACCATCATTGCCCATGCGATACCAATTATGCCGAAAAAATAACCCAGAGTTGAGACTGATATTACAGTAAATACAAGTGAAATCAAACTGAATTTAAATGGAATATCAGGTCGGTCTAGACAGTTAAAAAGATCTCGCATAGGGTCGCAAACACATTTAATGGCAGATGCACAGCATAAGATCTTTAGCGGTGCGACAACAGTCAACCATTGCTCACCCCATAGGACCCGTACCATAAGTTCTGCTATAATAGCAAGTCCACCTAAACATGGAAAGCATATAAGCGCAATATATGTCACACCCTTTATTGAGCCATCAGACAGTTTTTTATGTGAATCACTAAGAATAGCCAATGTAGGATAAAGAGTATCTCTTAAAGGATATGAGATTCGAGTTTGAATGAGAAAAGGAATCCTATAGGCGAATTCATAAAAACCCAAAATTTTTGGGCCAAGAACTTTACCAATTATGAAATAATCTGCATTAGAATTAAAATATTCTGTCAACGAAGATCCAAGCGAATTGATGCCGTAGCGAAATAGAAAGGCAAAGCTCTTCTTGCTAAACTTCCATTTTGGTACCCATCTGGCTAAAATGAAAACAAGAAAATTGTTTAAAAATCTAGAAGATACCATTGCAAAAACTAAAGCCCAATAACTTTTTGTATATATAACAACAAGAAGAAGGGCTGTTCCAGATTCAAATATGCTTGAGATGATTGTAATAATAAAAATCTTTTGGAAAAAAAGATTCTTTTTCAATAAAGTATTTCCGATAATGCCCATTATCTGGAAAAGAAATGTAAAAGAAACTGCCTGAATAACGGGAATAAGTCTTGCTTCATTGAAAAAACTTGCCAAAAAAGATGAACAAGAGAATGTGATCAAAAATAGGATTACGCGTATAAGCGCCATCGTCCAGAAGGCTGTAGAAAGGTCGTCTTCAGTAACATTCTGCTTAGCAATGATACCGATGCCCAAACCTAGAGCCCCAACACGCAGGGACCATTTCAGATAGAAGCAGTGCCATACCAAAAAAGGCCAAAAATCATCAGGAGCGAGTGAACGAGCCAATATAGTGCTCGCACCAAGCCTGATAATGGTAACTACCGCCCCCACCAGAGGACTTGATTAAAAGGCACCCCCTTCCTGCAGATATTTTAAGATTGTTTCATATTCCTTGATGGACATGTATTTTATACCAGTGTGTCATATAGGTTTTTTACTATTTTTCTTTTATATATCGTTTTCCAAGCTTAAGAATTTTAGTAGCGTTTTTTCGTAGTCACCGATAGATTGGTAAACATTTATATAAATTGTAGTACGCACTGGAATAGGAAGGATTTATCTTAATTGCGGCAAAAAAGATCCCCAATAGCATTAGAATAATTTTCTAATAGCATATAAGCTTCTGCTCGTTTTTGATAAAAACTAACGGTAAAAATGATTTTTTGAATAGTTCGCTATACTTTGGGTATTTTTCCGGATTTAAAACAAAACCAAATTCAGCGATTGCATTTTTTAGAAAGAAGGCTTTTTTGGTGGCGGATAACGAATTGTCAAAAAGAATTCTGTTAAGATAAATTTGTCCGACACCATAATGGTGTATGGTTCCATAACCATATCCAAACTTTTTCTTATAAGGCGCCATCAATTTTTCGAGTGTTTTGGTGCGTTCAAACAAATAATAGCGTGTTCTGAGTTCTATTATGTCAGGAAGAGCAGAAAGCTCACTATCTGTAAAAACTCCACCCCCTCCAATTGCTTGAGATTTTCGTCCTATCTCGGCCGCTGATGCAATTGAACACAAAATTGCTATAATGAAAATATTCATAAGAATTTTAAATTTCATGTAAATCACCATTTAGTAAAATTTCATTTTCTACAGACCGTTTCAAAAACAAAGGAAACATTATAAACCAAAAAAATTCTTCTACATATGTAGCCGATACAAATGTTACAACTACAAAGTAGGAAATAAGCCCAATTTTTAAGGCAAAAATATGCCAGTAAAAATCTTTATGATTTTTTAGAGCGGGTAGAAGTTTTTCTGTTGATAAAAGAATTCTAAATGCGTTCGCCATTAGAATTAGATAGATAAGAAGTCCCTGATATCCAAGATCTGTTAATGCCCTGATATAGGTGTTATGGGTATCCCTTCCAGAATATATATCATTATAACTCTCCATTATTCGGGCTGAATTTCCAACACCCACACCAAAGGGATAGTCCTTAATAATATTGAGAGAAATTTTCCAAACATCTATTCTCGATGATGCAGATATGTCCATTTCTTCGACATTTGTACTAATAAGTTTCATTCTTTCTAAGAAATCTTCATTAACAAGTGACCAACTAGCAATAAAACCGAGAAGCAAAAGAACCATAATTTTTTTTCTCCCGACATGTTTTGCAATGAAAATGGCACTCATGGCACCACAAAGCAAGCCAAGAAATGAACCCCTTGAGCGAATCAAGATAATGCTGTTAACTATGAAAGCGGCAGATACAAAGCATAGAAGTTTGGTTTTCCAACCAGATTTAAGAAACATTACACCAATAAAAGAAAGGACCATGCAAAAATGAGCTGCAAGCATATTTCCATTGCTGAGATCGGAACCACCGATTCCACCACCAAGCCGCCCGGATATGTAAAAGGAAGCGGGCGCATTGTATGTCTGAACGCCAAGGTAAAACCCGGTAATTATAAAAACATAAACCATAATTTCGTATTTTTTTAAATCAGTAATCAAATGAGAAGCAAGAAATACCATCAATGTGATTTTGGTCATTTTAAAAGCAAATTCGTCGATTCCGCCTGTCAAATCGAGACCAATAGGAATGGATAGCCAAATCAGAAACAAGAGAAGGATCAGTAAAATTTCTTGGCTATCGAAAAATCTGGAATATCGAAGCTTGTTTTTGTGTATGAGAATGCCAAGAAATGTTGCGGAGCCGATAATCAGTGCATACCGTTGTAGAAAGAATGGAACATAACTGCCCCACCATTGAGATACTGGATTGATATGATAAGTAACTAAATAGCCGATGGCACCAATAAAAGGCGTAATAAAAACACTTCCAAATATGGCCAGAAAAAGAACGAATAAATATAAAATGGTACTTAGAGGTAACAATATTTTGGTTCCTTTTCTAAATTATAATGCATTGTAAAAAATTTGTGAAGAAAGCCCTAAAATGAAGAAGGAAAAAAATAAAATTGAAATTTACGGTAAATAATAGATCCGAATTTTTCGAAAATAATGCAAAAAAGTATAAAGACTGGTAAGAAAATTAATAAAGCTAAAGTCTCGAAATAAGGATAATTATGGAACAAATCAAAAGACCGGAAGAATAAAAAATATGAAACATGAAAAAGATATAAAGAATAGGATATCCGGCCAAAAAATGAAAAAACACGATTTGTCGGTAAACATTGAAAAGAAAAAACACACAACAACGCTAATAATGGAACTGGACCGATCAAAAACATTAAGTTAAAAAATGAACTGGTTGAACCATATATTTTTGCAATAGCCATGAAACCAATAATAAAAGAAATTCCTGACCAGAAACAAAAAGAAATACCAAAATTAGTTAATGGAATTGTAATGGATTCCATTTTTGATGAAAAGAACGGAGTTGAAAGGCCGAACACGAAGAAAAGAATATGAAGAAAATATATACCACGCCATTTCGCATGAATAAAATCAAATCCGGATAAGAGGAGAGCTGGAAAAAAGTCCATCATCCAAAAAATGATAAATAAAAAAAAGATAGTCGCAATTATTAAAATGGTTCGAGAAAAATTTTTGGTAAGGAAAAAAAATAATATAGGCGCAATAAAATAGCACTGGAACAAGGCAGAAATGAACCAATAGTGGCCTGTTGTGTGAAATCCTGTAAGAATCCATGGTGTTAAATCGCCATTTCGAATAAAGTACTCAAAGGCCCATGCAATCCACAAAAGAGGGAAAATTCGAAGGCAGCGCTGAAAATAAAAAACAAAAGTCCTTTTTAAATCAAATGACATAGAACAATTTCGTGATAAAGGAAAAGAAGTCGCTTGGCCGCCTTGAAAAAAAAAGATACCAACAAATAGGTTTGAAAACCCCTGCAAATCGATTGAAATATGCAAATTCAAAAAGTGGTTTATAAGAACTGTAACAATGGCAAAACCTTTTAAAAAATTGCTTGTTGGCTTAGAGTCAATGATTTCCATATTGTAAAGCGTTATATTTAAATATAATAGCTTGTTATTTGATCTTTAATGACTGAGTATATCTAGCGAAATACTGCTGAATATAGAATTTTAAAAGGTGCGTACTTTATTAGGTATTCTAACAAAAAAGTAGAGGCAAGACAGAAAATAAAAAGAATGATGCTTGCTGATATACATTCAATGTTTGATGACAGTTCTAAAGGGTACACAAGTAAAATAAGGTTAATGACGATAATTTGAAGCAAATATACAAATAGGGAGTGTTTTCCCAGCAAGAGAAGCTGCTGGCTCGTAGATTGAATTAAATTGAAACGATTTATGTCTAAAAAAAATAGAAAAAATAATGCAAACCCTATAAAAAAGCTGGTTACCATGGTAGCTTGGAAAAACGTGTTATACAAAAATAAAATATATTTTTCAGGTGAAAGAATAGCTTGAAGTTCCATATAAAAAAAAACTACTAAGGAAGCTATCATCGTGGCCAGAATGTTTGGCTTCAGGTTTCTGGAAATTTCGGATATTTTTTGTGGTGACATTAAAATGCCGGTAAAAATACCAATGACACCCTGGAAAGTGTATCGCCATAAATAGGGTAGTCGACAGTGCGTAAAAAATTCCCACGAAATAACTGCAAAAAGGAATATAGAAATAATCAAAATAAACCATCTATTGTTTATGAGAATAATACATAGCATCCCAAATATTAGGGTGATTCCGATGGCAATAAGTACTTGAAGTGGAACATCCCAGCGATCAGTATAAATAAGTGAAAAAATGTTGAAAAAAGGCGATAAGAATTCAATGTCAATCTGGCGGGTTTTTATAATTGTTAGAAATAATCCTGTGCTCAGAACAATCAAAAATAATTTGACAGCTCTAATACATAAACGGCCCCAAAAAATTTTGCCGGATAAAGATGCTATTGGGTAATAATGAAATCCAATCAAAAAACCACTGGAAAAAACAAAAAAGCCTGTAACAAACAAAACAGAACGAAATAATCCGGAAGAAATTGGCGGATGGATATAAAAATTCTCAAAGATATGCCAAATAATGAACAAAAGAATGCCTATGGCCTTTAAAGCATCAATAAAATGAAAACGATAAACCATTAATTTAAAAAATCTGTTTTTAATTGTGGGAGAAGTTCGACTATTTTTCTATTCAAAAATTCGTAAGCATTTTTATTAACGTGCAAAAAGAAATCAAGATCCCTGTAAGCCGGCTTAAGTACCCCTTTGGTATTCGCCATTAGTTTGTACGCATCAATCAAAAAAACATTTTTCTGTTTACAAAGATTTAAAATTTTTTGATTGATTTTCTGTATAACTTCGTTCATTTCAGCGTCCCAAAAAAACTTGTATTGTAGCGGTGGCGCACTGGGTGGAAATAGTGTTAGAAAAATAACTTTTTTATTTTTGAGAAGAAAAAAATCAGATAATTTTGATAAATTTGTTTCAAGATTTGCAATAATATCTGACTTGAAATTTGAAAAAGCGCCTAAAGAATAAATATCATTAATCCCCACTTGGATGATAACACAGTCACAGTCCGGGATGTCTTGAGTTAATAGCTGCATCAAGACTTGAGTGCTGGTTTGTCCTCCATGAGCAATGTTGCTGACTTGAAAAATGTTTGGAAATGAAGATGTGTCCCACATTTGAGCCCTGGAATCTCCAACAAAAAGAAATTTTAAATATGATGTTTTAATATGCGAAGTTTCTATTATCTTAGACCTATTAGTAGGAGAATAGCCAAGAGGAAAAATTCTACTATATTGAAGTTTTTTATAAAGGTTATAAGATAGTTTGAAAAAAAAGAAATTAAAAAAGATGGACATAATAAAAAAAAATAATAAAATATAATATAACTTTTTCCATAATACTGCACCAAAGCGAATAAAAATGGATGACGAAAATCGATTGATCTCTTGTCTCATACTTTTCATATTAACGTAAAAATATACTATGAATTACTCTTGTACAAATTTGATAAAACTTTTATTGCCCACGGGAATGCAAAGGGTTCAAGAAAATTGGCACTTAGATTTACACGTCTGCGAATTTTATACAATCGCCAGCTAACTCCATTTACAATTTTTTGAGGAGCAATTTTGAGCATTAGACGAATACTTTTTTCGAAGAATGACCAAATTTCAGGGATAACCCAACGCGCGACTAAAAGATTAAAGCATACTTGAATTTTACTTTTGTGTCTGATTGGGTATAAAGAGTTTTCTTTAGCCCAGTTAATCAAGGCACGGCGAGTTGAACGAGTTAGAAGAACATCTCCCCTTCGAAACAATGTTGCAGTTGCTTTTTTTTCTTGTCCAAACAAATGTCTTGGAACACCAGCCTCTTCGAGAATTCTACGACAGATAGGTCGATTATAATCACCGCCTATGCTCCATGGCTTCATTTCGTCGCGGTTACTTATCACATTAACTTCATAAATATGTCTGATACCGATATACGGGACAGGAACATGAATCAATCCTATAAGCAATCTATATTCAGCTATAGACAATCCAGATTGACCACCACCGAGAATATCCGGTGTTACTCCATAACGACCTTGATCATCCCACATTTTATCACCGTGGTTACCTGTAAACATAACACGTGATTTCAATGTATCACCAACTGCTGTGTAGAGTAACTCTCCGCCTTCACCATCTGCTGCGAGAAAAGGAACCTCGACAAGGGCTTTCTTTGGCCAAGATAAACGGTCGAAAATTTTTACATCGAGCCCGAGATATCCGGCGATATCAGAACCATCATCGTCTATTTCTCCCCTAGCAGTACTGAAAGTAATTACCTCTTTCAAACCAGCAGAACGAGCCAAGGCTGAAGAAGCAGCTGAGTCATAACCAGAAGAAACATTACCGATGGGTGATAACTTGAAAGAACGAGAATGACACGAAAGATTAGAACCTATTTTAGATAATGAATCTTGAACAAAATTTAAATACGTCTCATACGATGTAAAATATCTTTCAGAGTGCGGTTTCTCGGAAAAAGCTATATTAGAACCGTCCCAAGTTAGGTTGTGGAAATAAGCAAGGCATGGACCATTATTTGGCACAATTTGTTTGTAGCGGAATATGCCATCTTCAATAGAGAGAAAAAAATGGCGGTATCCAGATACGTTGATGTCTGGCCAACCTTTACTAAATGCTTTTAAGCAAGCGAGAGAGTTTGAAATGTATGTAACTTCATCTTCTTGAATAAACTGTAAACGATCACAAGTAGCAGTAGATGTTACAAATATAGGTAAACCATCGCGTATGCGCCCACCGGAACCAAAAACAATGTCAGTTTGATCGAAATCACCGTTTTCAAAGGGCCCATCCCAAACGGCTTCACAGAACCAGTCCGTTTTAACTTCAACGCCGCTACCATGATGGATGTAGATTATTGATGAATCCTTTTTACATATAGCGAGCCAAGACAGAGATGGCCAAAAAGGCTTAGCAATGTAAGAAAAATTGGTATTCATGGGTTTCCCTATTAAAGAAAAAGATAAAAATCTTTCAATGTTTGAAAAATTTCCTTACTTTTCTAAATAATTCTAAAAAGCCAGACATTTCTGCCTCGAATTCAAGTTGTGAAATGTTTTCTCCATCCAGAAAACGATAGAGACGGAAAGGATGACTCTTAGGGTAATTAAAGCCAGCTTCACAAGTGACTGCGCTTTGAACGCCGGCTTCCTCAAGAAAACAAAATTGTTCATTCCTCCAGAAACCACTTGGATAGCAGAAGTGCTTTAATTTCTTACCAACAATCGGTTCCAGAAAATCACGATTGTCTTGAATTTCCTTCAAAGCACTTGCTTTATCTATTGGCCACCGATGTCTATGGCTATGAAGTTGGAAATCGACGCCATCCAAAGCCATTTCTTTGATTTCATCGGATGACAATAAACTAAGCCGTTTAGACGCATCAATCACAGAATAATCTACATCCAAAATGTTCCCTAGTTTTTTTAGCAGCGCAATTCGAGTAAGGCGGTTGAGTTCCGAATCCGCATATTTTTGAATCTGTATAGTCAATTGATCTTGATCGCAATTCCCTTCGTATTTAATACCCAGTTCTTTCAATTGACTTGCATCCAAATCTTTCTCGGTTCTCCAGAGCATATACTGCAAGACAAGATTGAAGACCGGGGACTCAAGCTCGGAATATTCGCTATATGAGTATATTGTGTATGGGAAACGATATTTTTTGAACACGGGATCAGCATACTTCCGAATTCTCTGCCAGCCATCATCAATGGTGATCGCTACCGGAAGAGAGGGCAAATGACTGGATCTGAGCTGTTTAACTGCTGTATCAAGGGGAACTATCTGGAAACCATTTTTTTTTAGATATCGCATCCTTTTTTCAAGTGTTTCCGGATGCGTAAATAGTTTTGGCCGCCAGTGGACAGCATCGCTCTTTGAAAAATTGTGATAGCAGAGTATTCTAAGTCCGTTCCGGGTGATATGCCTGCTTACCCAAAACAGTCCTGAAAATTTACCAATGAAAAGAAAAAGAATTTTAATTTTTCTGTAGATCATAGTAGGCCTGATGCTATATATCCCATCTGTTCATGCCCCTTAACGTAACTCTCCAATCAAGCCAACACGGTTTTTTAACTTTTCGATATATATATCGAATCGAATTGCCGAGGAAACAACGGTCTATAGAATGCAAATCGACCATTTGAATTTGACATGGCAATTTCGGAAATGATTAATTTGCTATTCATTTATATTCCTCAGATAAAGCTTAATAATTTTACCTTTAGAATTCGACCTTGTCATGTAATACAAATATGTTCTGATATTCCATATAAAACATCAACACAGGGGTACTGAAATCAAAGTAATATTCAATACGCATTAATCATTCCATGGCTTGCTGCTTATAAAATCGGTTGTGCAGAAGTTCAAACGAATTCCGCCAATAGAATCGGGTGGGACGTTCATCTCTATAATGGCGGGGCCGTCATTGCCGAATGCGATATCAAAACCAACAAAATTTATGTTTGGAAGCAATTCAAGGACATCGATACACAACGTTTTTGTTTTTTTCCAAAAAGGAACAATTACGTCCTCAATTTTTGCACCATGGTCAGGATGGTTATTAAATAAAAAGAGTATAGAGGGTCAATGTTCAGAGAAGTTGAATACATCGATTTTCTCACTGATAGAGGCCCATTCAAGAAGATTTTTACGGGACCAGATAAGCATGTGGTTAGTTGGTAAATATTTACCTTCTTTGTACAATATCCTTCGTTTTGAAGATCTTTGTGTTGCGTTGTTGATATCTGTCTGGGAAGAGCCTATTTTATAGACCTGCGCTCCACTACGGACTGCACTTTCACATAAATAGGATAAATGAGGGCTTATTTCTTTAACTACAGGATCATAATACCAGCTGCAGGCAAACATCCCCTTAACATTCGGGATATTGTTCAATAACAATGCTACCCCTTTATAACATTCGTTGCGTCCTTTCTCATTTACGAGATGTTTCATGCTCTGTACCATGTGAATTTGATAGAATAGGCGAAATCCTTTTGTTTTCAAGGGAAAAAAAATTGCAGCTTTCAAAAACTGTAGAGCACTGCCTGAGAATAAAATTTTCCTGGAGACACCTGACAACTCTGCTACCCATGCTCCGCCAACCGGTATGCAACGCATACTGCATATGGCGAGGTATTTAAGGAATAAATTGTTATTATGAAGGGGATGATCCATGGTTAACGGAAAATCATCAAAAATTTTAATCAACCATTTCAAATACAGAGTTTTCAATGGGGTTTGCAAGTTGGACTGATTGAAATCAGTTAAGGATCTGCGTGCACAAGCCAACGCAAGCAGTTGGCAAAATATATCCGAATTTTTCTCACCATAATTACCTGAAATGCTCTCAAGCATTTCATAAAGATTATGCCCCAAGTATGAATAACCATAGATGTCCGGCAATTGAAGAAGCCGATTGACACCCGATTCCAAAGAAGATTCTGACGGAAAATCAGGTGCATCTTTATTCAAGAAAGAAGAAAGCGTATTTTGTTTATGTTCGATTGTATTTAGTAGAGATGCTGTTTCGTCTTCTAGCATATTCTTGCCTTATAGGTTTCGGATGATGATTTTCATATAATTGAATATAAAAAACTTAATTTAATGCGATCTTAGCCATAGTTCCAAAATAAGGTAAACCCACAGGCTATCGCCATAATAAGATGTGGACTCATCTGTCTGAAGCAAACGGTACATGTCTTCTAAAAAGGAATGCCGAACATATTGAGTAATTTCCGGTTTTCCTGAAATAAGCGTATCTGAAAGCAGAGCCGAGAGTCCCGGGTTTTCACGGAACCATTTCGCAATGGGCATGCCCATGCCATGTTTTGTTTTGGTAATGATTTCATCCGGAAGGAAACCCGTCATGGCTTGTTTGAATATATATCGGTTTTTCCCGGGTTTCACTTTCAATTCGGGAGGAATCGTGGATGTAAAATCAACCAAATCCTGGTCGAGAAAAGGATACCGCACGGTCACTCCGGAAGATTCCACCATTTGGGTGACTTTACGGAGGTCGTTGTCGGTAATGGTGAATTTCATGTCAAGATACAGAAGCCGGTCCGTATCATGGGCATTACTGCAATTTGTGTAATGTTTTCTCGCGAGATTGATGAAACAATCCGAATCGAGGTTTTCGAGAAAATCCTTTTGAAAAATCCGGTCTGCATCTGTTTCCGCCAGGAGGTTGTAGGAATAGAACCTGTCCGGGTTTGGAATATTGGCCCGCCGAACATATCGCTTTGCTTTTTGAAAAGGACCCAGAGATGGGAATATTTTTAGCATGGGCTCCAAAAAGGCTCGTCTCATTATTTCGGGGATTTTGTGATATTTTTCAAATAGAAGGTTCGTGACATACCGCTCATTTCCTCCAAAAATTTCATCCCCACCATCTCCCCCCAGCAGCACATTGACTCCTTGATTTTTCGCCAACTGGGCACAGAAGAAGGCCGGCACCACTGAAGCGTTCCCGAAGGGTTCATCGTAAATTTCCCGAAGGTTTGATATCAGATATAGGACATCTTCAGGCGTTACATAGTAATCGTGTTGTTCTGTCCCGAAATGGCGGGAAGCGATATGGGCAAAATCAAGCTCATTGTATTTGGGATCGTCAAATCCAATGGAAAAAGTCTTGGCCGGCTTTTCACTGAGACGTGTGTAATACCCCGCAACAGAGCTGGAATCCGTTCCACCGGAAAGAAAGCATCCGGTTCTTTCATATGGAGAAAGGGGGACATATTTGCTTACCGCCCGTTCCAATTCTGTTGAAATGTCATCGATCCATTTCGATTCATCCAGAATCGGTGACGGCTGGTATCGTATATCATAATAGGTGACTGTTTTCGTATGCCCATTTTGGTATCGAATCGCTTTTCCAGGCTCCAGCTTATCAACCCCCTTGTATATGGTAATAGGGCTGCATATTGCGCTGAAAAACAGATAATGATAGATGGCTTCATGATTAATTTCTGTTGAAATATCTTGATTCAATAGAAGTGTGCTGATTCTGGAGGCCGCGAAGATTTCTTCTCCTTTGACGGAAAAAACCACCGGCCGGATGCCGTAGTGATCAGTAGCGACTGATAGAGATTTGGCCTCACTATCCCAAATGGCAAAACCGAAAGCACCACGAAGTTTTGGTAAAAAATCCAATCCATCTTTTTTAAAGAGACGCCAGATAAGCTCTCCCTGATCGGTTTTTTCGTGGAGATCTATGCATAGATATTCTTTAAGCCCCTTTATGTTTGTCAAATCGAGATCATACGCAACGGCGAAACCGTCGGAGACCCATAGCCCCTGCCCAGAAAACTCGGGGAATGCAGCAAGTAAAACACCAACCTCAGGGAACGAAGCTGTTTTAAACCCTTTCTCTCTCAACATGCTATCAAGTTCAGGTTTCAGGTTGCTCATTTTGGCCGCATAGAATCCGCCCATGGGTTTTCTGGGTTTCATGTAATAAGGTTACCTTTCAAGCTGTATATTTTCTTATATACGGATGTCGTTTTCATCCAGGTATGGTTCTCATGAACCCATGTGTATCCGTTTTTCTGGAGAGAGTGTCGCTTTTCGGGATGGTTGAGAAGGCTTTCCAGAGCTTCACCCAGCCCATTCTCATCACCGGCCCGAAATAAAAAGCCGGTATCGTTGTGCCGTATTAATTCTTTATGACCGCCGACATCGCTGGCTACTAAAGCTATATCCATTGCCATAGCCTCCAAAGGTTTCAAAGGAGTGACCAGTTCTGTCAGCCGAATGGGGTAGCGCGGATATGCTAGGATGTCGATCATGCTGTAGATGCCGGGGATGCGGTCGTGGGGAATGCGGCCGGGGAAGATTACGCGAGGAGCGTAATCGCTTGGATGCATGGATGCCGGGATGCCAGGAGGTGAAAGCATCCCGAGTTTGGATGCTAAAGCTTTCAACTCTTGCTCCATTTCGCCGCCACCGACGAGCAGGAGGACGGTATCGGGATGGTTTGGGGCAATGCGTGCAAATGCTTTGATGAGAAGGTCGAGGCCTTCGTAACGATAGAAAGAGCCGATAAAACCGATGACTTTTTTCCCTCCTAAGTCCCATTGTTTGAGATAGTCCGAGTCCGGCGGAGTTGGTTTGAAATCGTCGGGATTGATGCCGTTAAAGACTGGGGTGATTTTCCCTGCTGGAATACCTCGTCTGACGAGATCCTGTTTGAGGCCGTCACAAAGAATTGCGACATGGCTAGCTTTTTTACACGCATATGTTTCGAGATTTCTAACTAGTTTATATTTAGTTGACCATTCCTTATATGTTCCCTGATCCACACCGGCATCTTCCCAGAAGGCCCTGATTTCATAAACAACCGGCAAATTCAGCTTTTTCCCTGCCATTAAGGCAGGGATAGCATTCAATACGGGTGAGTGTGCGTGGAGTATATCCGGACATTCGATTTCCGCAATCTCCTTGATTTTTTTGTAGAGCTTCCGCATCAGAAGAATTTCCGGGAAAAATGGTACGGGTGAATTGTGTGAGGCGCCACTCCGATAATAGGGAACGCCGTCAAAAGTTTCCTGATGTCGATAAGGCCCGTTCCAATTCTCTTCATGCTTTGAAGATGTCAGGACGACGGGCTGATAGCCCATTTTTTGCTGTGCCCTGAACAGATTTTGGCTCCTGAAAGCATACCCGTCGTGAAGTGGAATGCTATGATCCAGTATGTGCAATATTTTAGTCATGGAATGAAACTCAATGCCATTAACTTATTGTTTTTATAGAGGTGGTTAAAACGTACCGGTGCTTTATAAAATAATAAATGAGGCCCCTGGCGTGGCTGATAGTCGCCCTGGTAAGTTTGAAACCTCTTGAAATTTCCTGGGTGTGATGAATGGCCGAGGCATCTGCATGATAGATTACTTGATAACCGGATCGCCATATCCGGTAGCAATAATCCACATCCTCAGGGGAATAAAAAATGTTTTCGTCGAGAAGTCCGATACGGTCTAATACTGCTCGTTTGATCATCCACATGGCAGAAATAGCGTATTGAACCGGGAAGATACCGCTCGTCCTATTCTGTTTTGCTTCCCGTTTTTCAATTTGTTTCAAAAAGAAATATCGCTTGATTTTTGATAAAACCGTAGGGAAAGAGTCGATTGATTTTTGGAGGTTACCATCGGGGTAGAGCAGCTTAGGGGCAATCATACCGGCGCCCGGATTTTTTTCCAATCCCTGTATCAGCTGATTGAGAACGTCCTGCCCCAATTCCACGTCGGAGTCCATAATGCATATGAATTTTCCGCGTGCTTTTCGAAGGGCGAGATTGCGGGGATAAGTCGTACCATGATTTTTATCTAAAAAAATTGAATTGATTTTATCTGGAAACGCAACTTCGAAAGCAGCCACGATGGGGGCGGTTCTGTCTTTTGATCCGTTATCGACCAAGAAAATCTCATATGCCAGGCAGCTTCTTTCAGCTTCAAGGATTAGAGACTTCAGACAGGCAGTAATATACTTTTCTGAATTCCAGGTGAGTATGATGAATGAGAGGTCCAATATCAGGTAATAGTTAATGGGATATAGGTTATAGGCTATGGGAAAAGCAGCTGATAGCTCATAGCTGTTTGCTCTTAGGAATACAGCCAGGATGCCGGGGTGATTGAAGCAAAGAGATGTTCATGGCTGATAGCTTGTTGCTCATAGGACCAAAAACGATGGAAGTCTTCCCTCATTTTTTGCCGCAAAGGTCGCCGAGGAAAAGCAAGAGATTAGAGATCTGATATCAGAGGTCAACCATATGGAATTATTTTCTGATTTCTGAACTCCGACTTTCCACCCTCTGTAGTCACGCCTATAGCGTGACGGAGGACGGGCCGACTTCAGACTTCTATACTTTTACCTGCCAATACCGATGTAGGTAAATCCCTCTTCCTTCATCTCGGCCGGGTCATAAATGTTGCGTCCATCCACCAGGATGGGTTGCTTCAGGAGTACCTTGATCGCCCGGATATCCAGGTTCCTGAATTCGTCCCACTCGGTTGCCACTACCAGGGCATTGCAATCACGGATTGTTTCATAGGGGTTGTCGAAAACCACCATCTCCGGCAGTATTTTTTTTGCGTTTTCTGCAGCCACCGGATCATACGCATGAACCGTTGCGCCCATGGATTGAAGGGCTTCGACGATACGGATAGCCGGAGCTTCCCGGATGTCATCCGTCTTGGGTTTGAAGGAAAGACCCCAGAGCGCTACCGTACTGCCTGGAATTTCCAAGACCCCGGTCAGCTTTTCGATGGCGAGGTCTTTCTGTGCTTCATTGATTTGATGAACTGCTTCAAAAAGATCGGCGCGGCACCCATTCTGTTTCAAAGTGGCGATGAGTGCTTTAACGTCCTTTGGGAAACAACTCCCCCCGTACCCGATGCCGGCATGAAGAAACCTGGATCCAATCCGACCGTCAAGTCCCATTCCTCTTGCCACATCACGAATGTCGCCACCCACTTTTTCGCACAGTTGGGCAAGCTGATTCATAAAGCTGATACGGGTGGCCAACATGGCGTTGCTGGCATACTTGATGATTTCAGCACTTCGAATTCCAGTAAACATGATAGGTCGACCAGTCCGGGCCACTGAACGATAAACGGTATTCATAATCTCTTCGGCCCGTTTGCTGTCAGTGCCGATAATAATCCGGTCCGGATTTTCGAAATCTTTTACCGCCGCGCCTTCCCTCAAAAATTCCGGATTGGACACCACGTCCACGTCCATGGGTTGGGGCTGGTTTTCACGGATGATACTTTTGACGAGATCGGCTGTCCCTACCGGTACAGTGCTTTTATTGACCACTACCTTGTACCCGTTCATATAGCATCCGATGGAAGCCGCGACATCCCTGACTGCCGTGAGGTCTGCCTCCTGTCGCTCATTCGGTGGTGTGCCGACACAGATAAAAATAACGTCGGAGGCTTCAACGGCGATTTTTGCATCGGTGGTAAACTTCAGCCGTCCGCCTTTGAAATTTCGCTCGAAAAGTTCCTGAAGGCCAGGTTCATAGATGGGGAGCACACCCTTTTCAATCGACTCGATCTTGCCCTGATCCACATCCAGACACGCCACGTCATGCCCTAGGTTGGCAAACCCAACCCCTGTTACAAGCCCCACATATCCTGTACCTACGACCGTGAATTTCATTTATATTCCCTTTCAATAGGCCATCCACAGATTACGCAGAATTTCGCAGATGAACTTTTTTATTTTAGTGTGATGATATCTTCGGATAAAGGTTTTTTATTGCATTCAAGAAAGAAGGGCCTTTTTTATAAATTTCGTTTGCTTGTTCTTCGTTATATGTATAAAATAGCAAGTTTCTTGATTTGATCATTTCAAGGTAAATATCCTCTTCTTCAATAAGAGAAAGGGCATATGTCTCTTTGAATACCAGCCTTGGTGATACTGCTCGGATACCATGAATATCCTCCAAATATATTTTGAGGGTTTTCCACATGAGTTCATAGGTGAATTCGAAACGTTGTATGGTTGCATCCATAACAATCGGTGACACTGGTTCGAGTAGCACCTCTGCAAATCGGTCCATAGCTTTTTGAAGAAGCAAGAGGGTTTTTTCTAACTTATCTGATGTCATGCCTTATGTCTCGTGTGGATTTTAGTGCTGTCTGCTTGAAGTCTTCAGAAACTGAATTAAAATCGACAAAATCGATTTTCAACAGTGTCGGTATTTGCTCCAATTTTTTCTGAATCGACAGTAGTTGATTCCCGGTGAGTGGTGTGGCCTTCAAGATACCAACGTCTATATCAGATCGATCATCGTTTAGATCCAGAGCTCGTGATCCGAATAGAAACAACTGATAGTTGCCTGTTAGTTCATCGAAAACTACAGATGAAATCTGCTTCAGGATTTCTTTGATATCCATAACAAAGTTATAGCGAAATGTATTTTCGGGTGGCGCTTCCTAACACTATAGCCATAGGAATCGGAAGCTGGCGGATTATCCACTCTCCACCCCGGCGCAAGCGACTATGGCCATTCGTGGTTGAAGGAACTTCAGTGCGGATAGCCCCATTCCCGCTTTTCTGTACATCGATGCAAGGCCAGTACAGCGGTGTGGGGTTTGCTCCCCATTGTTTTTTGAATCGATAGGTTCCCTCATCTGGTGTGGATCTGCCGAAATCGAAAAACTGGTGGCCGTTGTCGGCGGCAAATTTCAACAATTCCCAATATAGAAGCATGTTGGGATTCCATCGGTTGAACCGGCGGAGCGAGGAGGCCCAGGGAATAGAAACAGTTATGGGGTGAAGCAGGATTATGCCTGCTGCAGCGGGAGTTCCATCCGGCATTAGAACGATTCCAACCCGGGTATTTCGATCGTATGCCTTCAGGACAGAAGCGATCCATTTCTTGCTGTGAACCGGGGAGCCGAGGTCCCGCATATTCTCAGAAAAAACGGAATAGAATTCATCAAGCAGTTCCAAACCTCCAAAAGAAACACTGAGGCCGTCTCTTAATGGTTTTTTGATCTGGCTTCTAAGTTTGGCTTTGAACCCGGCGAGCAGTTGTTCGGAATCGCCGGGGAGTTTCATGAGCAATCGTACCTTGTGGGGATGACCGGTTATATTTTCCTGACTAGCGGCCAAAGGTTCAAAAGATCGCACAGCTATCTCTTTTACTCCGACTGTGCATGCAATTTTAACTGATTCAGCAATGAGAAGTGACTCAGTTTCCGCAGAATCGGCGAGGCCCCCCCCCAGATCGCAATAGGGGAGTGAAACAAATTTTCCCTTCCCCAAGGGGGGGATGACGTGAACCATGGAAAAAATACCGACAAGAGTGTTCTCCCTTTCAGCAATGATTCTGTAGCCTTTAAACCCGTAGGCTTTCGATACGGCATCGAGCCATCCCCAATATTGGTAGGCCACCCCTTGGGAATGGGTAGAAACATAATTATCCCATCGACTCCGATCTTCATCTACAGCGATTCGAATCACGATGGGGAAGGACACAGACGTTGCCATTGGTGATATATCCAGATTCCGAGAAAGATCCCGACGCCGTTCAATATGGTATCCATCAGGGATGGGTACCGGCCGGGGATCATCATTTGCACTGCTTCTAAAAGAAGGCCAAATGTGATCCCGATGGCAAATATACGGACGAATCGATTTCTCAAGTTCGTTTCAGAAGTGCTTCTAAAGGATTTCAAGAGCAAAACCGCAAATATTATGAAGGCTGGGATGTGCAGCAGATTTTGAGCTTCCGGTTGGAGTGAAAGCAACGCGCGGGATGCAGCTGAGCTGTCGTCAGCCGGGATCAGACTCCCGAGCAAAAGCAAACCGGAATAAACAATGCAAGTGATTCGATGTGTGTGATAGTTCATTGGGCAAGCCGTTGGGATGCTGGGACGTTTGGATGCCGTAAGGTATAGGCGCTGGGCTATGAATTATAGGTAATGGGCTATAGGTTACGGGTTGAGGGCACAATGCTTAGGGATGGAGCTTGGAGCAAAGGACGAAGAGGTCATGGATTGGAGGTCGGGGGTCCGAAACGGTAACTAATTTTTTCTGTTTTTCAGATCTATGTCCTCGGATATTTTGGTTTTTGGATTTTTCGCCTTCCGGCCTCCAAGCTTCTCAGCCTTCTCGCACGCTTGCCTTTTTCCCATAGCCCATTACCTTTATCTGTCATATTTTGAAACAGGATTTTATTGACTTTACAACCCGGCCGGCAGTCTTTCCGTCCCAGAGATCGATGGGGGGCCGGGTTGATGTGCCGTTGTTGAGAACTTGCTCGATTTCGGCTTCCAGATTTTCAATGGTACAGAGCCGGTTGGTGCCTTGCGTAATCGTTACGGGTCGTTCTGTGTTGGGTCGCAGGGTGAAGCAGGGGATACCGAGATAACTTGTCTCTTCCTGCATGCCGCCGGAGTCGGTAACCGCCATTTTGCAGTGGAACGTCAGGTTCATGAATCTGGCGTAACTCTGGGGTTCCAGGAGGATGATCCCGGGTTGATTTTCCAGGAGCTGCATGAGGTTCTGTGACTCGAGTCTGTTTTTTGTCCTGGGATGAGCTGGAAAAACGATCGGGGTCGCCGCCGATATTTTCACGAGAAGATTGCACAACGATTTCAGGGTTTCCGGTGTGTCGACGTTCGAAGGTCGATGGAGCGTAACCAGCCCGTATCCCTTGTCGCTGAGCCCGTATTCCTGATAAGTATCGAGAGATTCAATCCGGGAGCGAAGCATTTCAAGGGAGTCGATCATGATATTCCCGACGCGCTGGATTTTTTCTTTTGGGACTCCTTCCCGCAGTAGATGTTCGTCACCATCTGGAGAGGGTGTCCAGAGAATGTCAGCCAGACTGTCCGTGACGAGTCGGTTGATCTCCTCTGGCATGGTTCGATCGAAGGAGCGAAGACCGGCTTCGAGATGGGCGACAATGGGGCGGTTCAGCTCATGGCTCATGGCTGACAGCTGATAGCCTACTGATTTTTCCGGGTAGCTGATTTTAGCGGCGGTAATGGTGCAGGCCATGGTAGCGTTGACATCTCCCACCACAATCACCATGTCAGGCTGGGTTTCGAGGAGATTTTTTTCGTAGGCTATCATGACCTGACCGGCTTGTTCTGCATGGGATCCGCCTCCGATGCCCAGGTGCAGGTCCGGTTCCGGAAGACCAAGATCCTGAAAAAAGACATCTGACATATTGATGTCATAGTGCTGGCCGGTATGTATGATTTTGGGGTTGGCCCAGGCTTCGCTTTTCAACGCATGGTAGAGAGGTGCTATTTTCATGAAGTTGGGACGGGCGGCTGCTATTAGATGGATAGTTTTAGTCATATCATAAGGCTATTGGCTATGGGTTATAGGGGAAATGCCAGGATGCTGGGACGCTGGGATGCTTGGAGGCAAAGAGCATGGAGCTTGGAGCATGGCGTAACGATAGCTCTTTGCTCTCCGCCCTATGCTCCTTATTCCCTCAGTCTTCCTCTATTCGTTTTTTATGTTGTTCTTGAACGATCGCCCTTAAATCCTTGATCAGCAGGAAGAGATGCAATGGATCTGTAGGACTTGGTTCGAAGTCCAGGTTTAAATACCACTTTTTTGCCGCTTGATCCTTTGCATGAACCAGGATTGCGCGGTTACCTACGACATCGGATACACTAAATATTCGGAGCAGAGCATCCTTGAGAAGAGCGCGTCCCAACCCTTTCTTTTGATGCGATTTGTCGACGGCAAGCCGTGCCAGGATCATTACGGGGACGGGGTGGCGTGCCAACCCTTTTAGCACTCTTGCAGGGGCTTCCGAAGGTTCCACACTGCCCACCGTCAGGCTATGAAACCCCACAATGTTTCCGTCTTGGCAGCAAACATATGTCTGTGAACTGCCTGCTTTTTGATTGTATAACGCATAGCGCTTCAGAAAATTACTTAAATCGGGATGACCGCAATCGAAAAGGTCTGTAGAATCCGAAGAATCAAGCTTATGGATTGGTGTGTATCCCAAAAAAGATCATTCCAGAACACTTGGCTGGGTTAAGAGTTCTTTGAGTTCTGATTTCAATTGAACAGGGCGGTCCAAAGCCTGTTGGAACAATTCCCATTGGTTTTCATTCAACCCAAAATGATGTCGATCCGCAAGAGCTTGATTGGCTGCCGAAATGCCGGCTTCCAGCAAAAATTCGCTCACATTTTTGTGACATACGCGGGCCGCCTCTTGCAGCAATTCCTTGACGGATGCACTTGCACGCACATCAATGCGGACAGATTTTGTTGTCATTACACCAGGCACATGTGCCTCCTTTCATGCATGAGACAGTGGATATGTCCGGATGATGTCATGACGAGTTGGGAATGTCAATACCTTTTTCATGGAGCAAAAGGCCAAGAGGTTAGGATGCCAAGAGGTCTTACAACATGGAGCAAAGGAAAAAGCTCATAGCTGATGGTTCGTATCTCACAGGACTGCGGACTGAAAATGAAAAGCTTTTTATCGCGCAGAGTCGCTGAGAACTGGCAAAGAGATATTTCACCGCTCGCTTGCCCCTGGCGTCGGGGCTTCGCTCAAGCACGCCAAGGACCGCAAAGGCCGCCACAGGTGACTAAAAACCAGAAATAGTGCTATTGCATTTCGCTGCCTCGAAATACAATTGGTGCATTCCCTCCGGGAAGGGGCTTGCCGCAAGTATCATGTTGTTTTTCAGATATGCATATCTATTGTCTTTTTCCCTGTTACTGCGGTTGGTCTGCGGGAGAATAGTCAGTTGCCGTTGACTCTATACCCTCTTGTCCATGCCCTTTGCCTTTCACCCTCCAAGCGTCCCGGCATCCTGGCTTCCCAGCGTTTCTATGTACTGACTCAGCGTCTGAAAACGGCAAGAGCCGAAAGACTGGATGAGTTTTTTTAGTTTATCGAACGTGCTGCCAAGGTTCACATAATGTCTGAATTTATGCATTCTGGAGATATCATCGACCCGGGGTTGATCGGGATCGATCTCCCAGGGGTGGAAATAAAAATGATACGCGTTTTCCCGCTTCAACAGATGACTTACTCCCCAATTGAAAACACTGAGAGGGAGAAGTCTAAAGTAGCCGCCACCGGACCAGGGGAGAATGAACGGCTTACGGCTTGCGGCATACGGCATACGGTTAAGGATTAGGTTACTGACCGGGAGTTCGTAGAAGTTGTCTGATATTTTGTATGCGATTCCTTTTTTGGGAGAACCGTTCATGGACAATTTTCCGTATCTCCCGTGTTTGTCGAAGGAGTTGTAGCTGGCATCGTAGCGGTAACCGGCATCTTCGATAATTTTCAGAATGTCGCTGGACACTGAGAAACTGGGGGCTCGGTAGCCGTGTATTGGGGCGCCGGTGATGTCTTCCAGAAGTTTTTTGCTGCTTGTCAGATCATTCTGGAGGTTTTTACTGTCCTGCTCTGAGCAGAGGTGGTGGTTGAATCCATGAGAGGCCACTTCGTGGCCGCGGTTTTTTATTTCCCTTATCAGACCCGGGAGCTGTTTGGCTATCCAGCCCAGGATGAAGAAAGTGGCAAGAATGGGCTGGGACGCTTGGATGCCTGGATGCTGGGATGAACGACCACTTGACTGCTGGGATGCTGGGACGCTCGGAGGCTTAACCGTATCGAAAAGGTCGAGGATTTTATGAGTATTTTTCTCGACCCGGAGTTCTCTGTTGCTCCAGGAAGAGAAGGGGATGGCTGTTTTGAAATTCTCTACCTGGAACCAGTCTTCGACATCGACGGTTAGAAGAAAGCAAGAAGGCTTGGAGGCTGGGACGCTGGGATGCGAAACGGCTGGGATGCTGGGATGCTGGGAGGCTGGGAGGACAGATCCTTTGGGCACCGAACTTCCGGTTGGCCTATGCACTTTATTTTTATCCACCAAGTTCATTCTTTTGTTTTCAGGCATCCAAGCGTCCGAGCATTATAGCTTCCAAGCATCCTGGCGTCCAAACTTTCCAGCCTCATGGCTTCCCAGCAGTTATCACGCCGGTTTTCTAACCTTTTCGTAGAGCCTCCAAAGCTTGGCTCCCAAGATGTCATAGTTTTTCGGTGGTCGTTATGTATTTCATCTTCCAGATAATTTAACTTGCTCGAAAAGTGGAGCAAGTATTTGGTTTCAGCAAGGGAACCCAGGCTTATATTTAAAAAGTGGGCCAGTTCTTTATCACTTCTTCGCGAATAGCCTTCCACGATATTTGTCGGGATGGATAAGGCTGCGCGTCTCAATTGAGAGGTAAGAGCATATATTTCTTCTTTTGGATATTTTTTGGTTGCCAGATAAATTTGGAATGCGAGTTCATCTGCCATTTCCATACATCCAGCTTTTTCCATCGATCCTCAGCCATGGCTTCCTCCCAATATCCCAGTCGTATTGGTTTCTAGTTTCTATCCCTCCCAGCCTCACGGCTTTCCAACTTTCCAGCAGTTATGCCTCCCGGCATCCCAGCATCCTAGCTTCCCAGCGTCTTCACCTTTTTTTTAATCCTCTGTATATGCCCCCGCCCCAGCCCTTTAACCTCACAACCGAGTTCAAAGTAGCGGCTGATTTTTTCATCATCCAGGATACCGAAACAGTCGATGATGGCAGCCGGCGCGCCGATCATCTCGACTACGGATTCGGGAGTGAGTTCCAGATAGGCCCTATGGCGGACAGCTATAATGACGGCGTCAGCGCTTTTAAGGGTGCTCTTGATGTCCTGGTTTACCTGGAGCCCCGTCAGGCCGTCCTGGTTGCGGAAAAAGCGGGATGCGGAGTGACCGGGTGAGGGGTAGGTGTCCTGTTTTTCCAGCTCCCACCAGTGTTTCACATAGGGGTCATGGACTACGACTTCACCGCCCATTTCGGTGACTTTTCGAACGATGATTTCGGATCCGCTGTAGCGGGTATCGCCCACATCTTCCCGGTAGGAGGCGCCGAGCAGGGCAATCTTCGATGCAGCTACTACCCGCCCCATGTTTCTCAGGGCGTCCCGGACGAGTTGAGCCACATGGATTGAACGGGTGTCGTTGATATCAATGGCCTGTGGTGTAATTTTAAAGATCGGATCTTCAAAGCCCATAAGGGTGTGATAGGCCCAGACGCCGAGGCCGCCATCCTTCGGCAGGCAGTACCCGCCGATCCCCGGCCCGGGAAAGATCAGATTGGAGTGGGTTGGCCTCACTTTGATGGCGTTGATAACCTTAATGAGATCTACACCGTTCTGTTCGGAAAATCGGCTCCACTCATCAAGGAATGCAAGAACAGTGGCCCGGTAGGAATTTTCGATGATTTTACAGGTTTCGCTTTCTATGGGCCGGTCAAGAACTGTCAGGGGGAATTTATCCACATTGAGGACATTAGACAGAAACTCCTTGACCTTTTCCCGGGCGGTTTCATTAATTCCTGAGCAGACCCGCCAAAAGTCGCGAATGGAAGAGACATAATTCCGGCCGGGCATGACCCGTTCGAATGAATGGGAGAGTAGAGGTTCCTGATCACTCAGGCCCCGCCTTTCAAATTCTTTCTTTATAGTCGGATAGGCGACGAATTCAGTTGTCCCCGGGGGAACCGTGGTTTCGATCAGGACCAGGCACTCGGGTTTGATTTTCTGCCCGATAACCTTGAGGCTGCTTTCCAATGCAGCGATGTCGGCGTAACCTTTTTGGCAATCCCCAAGCGTTTCTTTTTGATAATCGCACTGAACATCCACAACAACGATGTCAGCAAGGGAAAGGGCATCATACGAAAAAGTGGCGGTCAGGCTCATTTTTTCTGTGACACAGCGCCTAATCATGGGAGCGACTTCAGGATCTTCGGCTTCGACCGGGGCGATGCCTCTGTTCAAGTAAGGAATTTTCCAAAAGGAGCGTGGACTGGGGCGCTGCATACCGATTACAAAGTACTTCGGCTCTCCTGAAGTTTTATCCACCGAGTCGGCAACCACACCGGCCATAACCGCTCCGACGAATCCGACGCCCATAACCACAACGATTTCCCTGCCTTTGGAGCGTTCTTCAATTACGATGCCGTTCAGACGGTTGAATTCGGTATGATAGTCATCCGGCCGGGGTAAAGGGAAAATTTCCCCGGCTGGGCAGGTGGAGGTTTCAAGTTCAGGTTTCGCTTGTTCAATAGGTTCGGGGTTCATTTGAAGCTCACTTTCCGTAATTGGGCCATGGGCTATTGGCCATTGACTATAGGTAACAACAGTTTACAGGTAAATGGTTATGGGCTATGAGGAGACAACGTTGAGGGATTCCAAGTTTCCCATCTTTTTGCCTATCATCTCTATCCTCTATCTTATCTAGTAGACATGCCGATAAACATAATTGGGAGCGAGAGAAAGATTTACACGGATCTCGTTTTCTTCATAGTTGTTTCTTTCGAGTGTTGAATCAAGTATGCGATATGCATAGGACACGCTGATAGAAAACCAGCCATTGATAGGAGTATAACTAAGCGAAGCACCGGCCTGTGCCCAGTTGTCCTTCCGGTCATTCGCCCAGTCGTTCACTGGGTCATTATAAGTATCAATATATTCATTTCTCCGGCTCGAAGCATGTATTGAGCCTTGAATACGTCTGGTTAGGTCATAATTTGCGCTAAATCCAAGGCCATAATAACGTTCGAGGCCAACTTGCTCTATCCCGAAGTCATCCTGGGAAAGACCAGCGGAGCCGGTCAGGCGGGCTCTTCCCCTAGGGAATGACCATGACTTATTGATGGAAGCGTCCAGAAAGGGGTCCTCCTCATCTAGTATTCTATGCTTATATTTTTTTGAAAAGTAACCACCTCCAAGACTCAAGGAAATACTCTTTTCAATCTCATAAGTAATACCCGCTGACGGGGCATTCATATCGTAGCCCCCTGCGGATTCACTGTAACGTTGTATATTGTGGTTGTAAGCAATATAAGCTTTAAAACGTTTGGTAAGTTTGTAGTTGAATCGAATAGTGCCATTCCAGAGGTCGTAGTCAGAGGAATTATCAAAGCTCCCCTGGGTGTAACCCGCTGATAAATCGAAACCAGACCGAGGCGTCACCCAGTAGGATATATTCAGGGATGGATAGTAGCGTTCGTTGTCGTTACCATCTTCAATTTCAAGCTCTTTGAAGGAACTATGAAGGAAAGAAATGGAAATGTTGTTCTGGCGGCCGAATCGATGTGTCAACGAGGCCTGAGCAGCATTGCTCCGATACTCTTTTCTCCCCCGTCGGAGTGTTGTATCCACAACGGGAATCAACTGGTTATCAATGAGGACATATCCGATGATATCGTAATCGAGTTGATAAACGGGCTGATCACTTTGTGCAAAACTGTCCGATACTGTCAGTGTGGTGTATTTTGAAAGGTCCTTCCAGAACGATAGAGTGGCATTGTGGCGCCAATTAGCATCACGATCGGTTTCCTGATAAGTGGCATATCCGGGCGAATAAGAGAGATTCAGACCCATATGCTTTGCGCTGACACCAAAACTGAACCCCGGAGTTAAAATAACACTGTTTTCTTCCTCCCGTTGATCACGATGTGCTTGTCCAAAGTTATCCGAAAACTCCGTAGATATTGAAAGAATCGGTTTAAAGGTTATGACTCCGGCTCGGGTATTGGGGGCTGCCACCAGGATGCAGATGCTAAGAAAAAAGAAAAATTTATATTTCATTTTTGTCTCCGGGTTAAAAGGCCATAATGCTGGAATGCTTAGATGTCAGTATGCTGGGATGTGTGGTACTGCCGTTAAGCTGGGATGCTGTAATATCAAGATAACAGAACGTAATATCAATTTAGATTCGTAACGATAAGGTTCGTGAATTATAATGTGCTTTCAGGCGTCCTGGCTTTCCAGCATCCCAGCATTCATGGCACAATAATCACATCGTTCGGTTGGATAATAATATCGTCCTCGATTTCTCCCTTGACGATGTCCTTATAGTTGATGCGGAGGATTTCGTCTTTTTTCTTTCCATAATGCTTTCGAAATACAATGATTTCGGTTTTTTTGGCCCAGTCGGTAAAACCACCGGCCAGTGCGAAAGCCTGGAGACCTGTCAATCTTTTGGTGAGTATATATTCCTGAGTTCCGGCAACCTCGCCGATGATGTAAAACTTCTGGCTTCCGGCTTCCAGGAGCGTAACACTGACGAAGGGGCCTTCGATGAAATTTTCGAGTCCGGTTTGGATTTCATTTTTCAGCTCCGTGGGCGTTTTCCCGGCTGCGGGAATGTCGTCCAGAAGGGGAACCGTAATTTTCCCATCCAGCCGTACAAGAACTGTCTTGGAGAGGTCCGGCTCCTTCCAGACGAGAATCTCAAGGGTATCACCGCAGCCGATACGGTAGTCTTCCACGAGGGTTGCATAAGCGGGGTCAACTGACAGCGCTTTTTCTTCCTCCGGTTCTTCGGCGTGACAAATACTCGAAAAAAGGAAACAGAGTGTGGCAATGAATACAAATGAATGAAAGAGTGTTTTTTTCATTTTTTATCTCCGGGAAATGGGTAAAGGCTAAACGCTGGGATGCTTGGAAGCTGGGATGCCAGGATGCAAAGACTATGGCATAGAGCTTGGAGCATAGGGCACTTAGCAGCATAGTGCACGGGGCATAGAGCATGAAACCAGAGGTAGCATGGTTCTTATGGCTTCCCGGCGTCTTCGCTTCCAAGCGTCCCAGCTTTTTCAAATTTTAGCATCAGTTTATGAAGCAGGAACAGTAATACCAGAGCTACGACAAAAACCATGATACCCATGGATTCGTGAAGGAATCCCTCTGTTACCTCGGCGCCGTATCTTTGAGACAGTGCGGCTGTGACGGTCAGTCGAAGGATATTGGTTGCGATGGCGATGGGTACTGCAGAGAGGAACAGGATGCATTTATTTATTCGGGAATGCTCCGAAATAAGGGCGAACGCAGCGCTGAGTGCGAGTAGGGAAGTAAGGGAGCGCAGACCGGAACACGCATCGACTACCTCCAATGTTGTGTTGGGAAGGTGGATAACATTCCCTTCGCCATATACCGTGATCCCGATGAGTTGGATGACCCGGACGGCAATTTTAGTGGCGAAGAGTTTCAATGGGAAGGCAATCTTGTTCCATATAATGGCCGGCAGAGGAATCATAAAGGTCAAGTACAGGATCGGGAGCAGCAATTTTTTCAGGTATGTCCAACCGGCCAGAAAAACGATAGTGCTTAATATCACGAGAATCATCGAAAACCGCATGGTGAAGAGCTCCGCACCGGTAAAAGCGACAATATAGAACAGAAGGCTGAGGAGTATCAGAATGATCCCGAAATTGCTTGGTTTTATTGGAATTTCGGCAAATTCTTCACGTTTATACCAGATGAGGTACGCCGTAATAAGCGGTACAAAAAAACCGTGAGAATAATCCGGATTGTTTTGCCAGTCCTGGATGAGTTTGAAGATGACATCATGGTAAAGCGCTAGGAAACACGCGGCAGCGATGATAACGGGGAGGTAATGTTTAATTTTCATTTGGTTGACTCACTCTAAAAATTGCTGGAAAGCTGGAACGCTAGGATGCCAGGAGGCTAAAGGCAATGGATTATGCTATTGGCTATGGAGAATGACTTGCCATGGCTCATAGCTGATAGATAGCAGCCTATCAATGTCATTAACTTAGCGCTCTCTTAACTGTAAATTATATCTCACCGCCCGCTTGCCCCGTCGGGGCTTCGCTCAAGGCCGCCAAGAATCGCAAAGGCCGCCAATGGCGGCTAAAAACTATCAAGGGTGCTATTGCATTTCGCTATCGCGAAATACAATTGGTGCATTCCCTCCGGGAAGGGAACCTGCCGAAGGCATCATGTTTTTTCTTTGCCGAGTTGTTTCCGGCAAACAAAAGATTCTTTCTTGGCGTCTCTTAGCGATCTTGAGTGAAGCCATGACGCCGGGGCAAGCGGGCGGTGAGAATGCAGTTATTTCTGACTTCTTATATCTATTTATTGTTGTTCTCTGAGGCACTGCGTCTCCGCGGGAGAAATGCTTTTGCAGTCGGTGTTTCTGACCTCGGACTTCTGACTTCCGACCTCTGTCTTTCGTTGTCACGCCGTTTCCCCCGGCAGATACTCTTCCAGAATTGGAATGATCTGTTCTGCAAATTCTTTCAGATAATCGGTCGAGTATTTTTCTCCCCGGGCACCGATAGGGGCAATCAGCCGTACGAAAGCCTCGTCGGTGCGGTTTTGAGTGAGAGAATCCCAGACCATGTAAATTTTCTGTAGATATTCGGATGCGATAAACCGGCCGCGGGACTGGAACCAGTAGAGGACGACCTGCCGGTTGTTGTCCTTTTCCATGAGTAGTTTTATCACCTTGATATCCCTGGCTTTTTTCCCAGGAATAGTCAGCGGCTCAACGGTTGTCCGGGTTATCAACCATCCGGATCCGGGCAGGCAGTTTTTAGGTGAGTGGATCAGATCCCCTTCACGCTGGCTGTGATAATAGCCGACATAGAGCTGAACTATTTTCCCATCCGGAGAACGATAGTTGATCAGAGTCGAGTCATCCACCCCGAGCTCATCATAGATACGATCGTCGAAGAATGTCTCGGATCCTGTCCAGGCGTCAATTGCCTTTGGAAAAGATGAGAGTTCTTTTTTCGCCGGTACGGCCTCACTTTCGCTGAAAAAGGATACATAACAGAGAGCGATAAGCATAAAGGCTGCTGCTGAAAGCCATCGCGGCCAGGATTTTCGCAGTGAAGGATTCATTTTCGTTTTTCCTATTCAGTGTCTACCTGGAGACTGACTCATTTAGTCGTGATTGATGACGTGCCGGTTATGGGCTTGGAACATGGAGCAGAGTGCAAGGGGTAAACTGTACGGAAAGTAGTTTTATGACTATCGGCGTTTATTTTTTTTGGGATTGTTTTCTCCATAGTAGTACCCATAGCCGTATCCGTAACCACCTAATTTTTGAAGTGGGGCGTCGTAATAATTAAGCATGAGTCCTATAATATTCTCTTTGCCCAATTTTTCTACGACTCGTTCTACATGTTTCCGGTTTGATTTGAAGTGTCTCAAAACGAACAGGATACCGTCGACTTGTCCGGTCAGGGCATTGGCATCGGCTGCCAGCTGCGGCGGTGGCGTATCTATGATGATGAGCCGGTCGCTGTACCGCTCCTTGAGTTCCTGCAGTAGATCCGTCATCCGTCTCGAGGACAGAAGTTCGGCGGGGTTTGTCGGAAGAAATCCTCCCGGAAGGAGCGTCAGTTTGTCGATGGGTGTTTTCAGCAGGATTTCGTCAACCGTGTGTTTTTCTGCCAGATAATCACTCAATCCGGGAACTTTACCGAACCCGAAGATCCTGCCGAGAGAGGATCGGCGCATATCGCAGTCTATGAGAAGGACGTGGTGGTTGATGCTCTGAGCCATACAAACAGCCAGATTGGAAGCGGTAAAAGATTTGCCCTCGCCCTGCATCGCACTGGTTACCATAATGGTTCGGGGGGAGGGGCCGTTCCGGGGAAACATAAGCTGTGTTCGGAGGATTCTGAACTGTTCGGCGGCGTAGGACATCGGTTCGTGGTGGACGACCAGATTCTTGTCCAGGTTGTTGATTTTTTTGATTTTAGTGGGCGGTGCTGGAGAGGGGACATCGACTTCAGGCTCGTTATTTACAGCCGTATTTGGCTCGACGAAGGGCTCTGTATGAGGAGATACGTCTTTAGTCTCGTACTTTTCCAGTGCCTTGTATATTTTTACCAAGAATCACCTCGCAATTCCTATCCCGGATAAGGGGAAGGTTTAAGGGCAGTCAGAAATCAGATTATGTTTATAAAGGACTGAATAGGGTTTTGGACGTCCTTAACGGTGACAACATATAATAAAACGATCAGGGCTGCTGAAAACAGAATCGATGCGATGCTGAACGCCAGATTGAGACGCTGTTTCCTCCTTACCTCCGGGTGAAGAATCAGGGGTGTTGTCGCCAATATCGGGAGACCCAGACTTTGTTCGATGTCTTCCCGACCTCTGAAAGGCGCTATGAGAAACTCAAAGAGAAAAACGATACCACCACCAATGGCCAAGCCCATGAGGACCGATGAGTAGAAGAGCATTTTCAAATTAGGTGCGATCGGCATTTCAGGCGTTTTAGCGGGATCGATGATCTGGAATTGCTCCCCTTTTTGTTTCTTTTCCATGTTGACTGAAATCTCAGCCTCGAGACGCCGGTTGAGGAGAGAATTATAGGCTTTGTTGTAATTATCGTAGTTGCGCTGAATGGCAAGCATTTCCTCTTCTCGTTTTGGTGTATTCTCGACACGTTCACGATAGGTCTCTATCTTCCTTTCGATTTCTTCAATATCGGTTTCGAGCTCCTTGATCTGGATACGAAGTTCATTTAATTGTGCTTGCTGGAGCGTTTTATAATCGAATTGCAGCTCATCGCCGTAAATCCCTTCGAGATCGTTTTCGATTGATTCATCATTGTTTTCTGTCGCCGCCGCTTCTTCGGCTTCCAGGTTTTCAATCATTTTCCTGATGCGAACCACATCGGGGTGCTGATCCTTGTACCGGGTCTTCAAGGCAGCCAGTCTGTCTCTCAAGGCAGCCAGTTCGGCGCTTCCTTCGGATTCGAAGTCAAACAGTGATGAATCATCGAGCAGGTAGGACTCCTTGGCCGCTTTTTGGTTTTCCGATCGCTGTTTTTCGAGTTCGGATAGACTCATCTTGGAGTCCTGGAGGAGATTCTGTTTGTTGCTTAGCTCTTCGTGAAGCTGGTTGAGGATACTGAGGTTAGATCCGAGCTGATCCGGCAGTTCTCCCCTGTATTTCTGGCGGTATTCCCGTAGAGTGTTCTCACTGTCCTGGAGGCGTTGAAGCATCATCTCCAATTCATCGTCCAGAAAGTCGCTGGTGCCAAGCGCCTGTGACTCGCGGATTTTCAGGTTCTCGTCGATGAAATAGGTGGCCAGTGAGTTTGCGATATTTTTGACTTTCTCTGGCTCAGGTCCTTTGAAAGAGATGGAAAAGGTGCTCGCACGTTTGGCTACATCGACACTGATACGTCCCCGGATATTTTCAACTTTTTGCTCCATGAACATTTTTGCCTGATCAGGCCCCGAAAAGAGCTTGTAATCGTTTATGATTCTCTCGATATTCGTTCGGCTCAGAATCTGCTGCGAGATAGTCCGGAGCCTGGATGTAAGATCCGTGGTGACAACAGACTGAACATAGTTGCTTGGAACACGCTGTTGCTGGACCAGGATAAGGGTGGAGGCTTCGTAGATCTTAGGGAGTGTCAGCGCCATGTAAATGCCGATTATAAGCGTGATGCATAAAGGCGCAATAATGAACCATCGGCGGCGAAGAATCACTTCGAGGATATATTCGGGTTTGATTGTCTGAATAGGCGTTTGCATGGAAGACCTCGTGTTATAGGCTATAGGTTTCTTACCTACCTGGCGCCTTTGCCAAAAAGGATAATTTTAATGGTTCGTAATGTAATCATCAGATCCATGAATATCGACAGATTCTTTATATAGAATAAATCATAATTAAGCTTTTCAACAGCATCTTCAACCGTTGCGCCATAGCCGTAGGAGACTTGCGCCCATCCGGTGATTCCCGGTTTGACGGACATCCTCTCCTTGTAATAGGGGATCAGTTTTTCCAAATCATTGACAAAATGCTCGCGTTCCGGTCGTGGGCCCACAAAACTCATATCACCCTTTAGTACATTCCAAAGCTGGGGCAGTTCATCGATTCGGGTTTTTCGAATGATATGTCCCACACGAGTGATACGATCATCTTTCTCATCTGCCCAGACTGGGCCGCTCTTCGATTCTGCGTCTGATACCATAGAACGGAATTTATAAATCATGTAGGGGGTTCGGTTCTGACCTACCCGCTCCTGGGAAAACAATACAGGACCTTTGGAATCGATTTTGATCAGAAGGGCCACCAGAATAAATAAAGGGGATGTAAGAATCAGCAGAACCGTAGAGAATGCAAGGTCCGTGACTCGTTTGGCGACACGTTTCAAAAATGATTTTTTAAAACCCTTTGAAAAGATGAGCCATGAGGGGTTGATCTGATTGACGATTAGTTTGCCGGTAAGCATTTCGTAGAAACTGTTGCCATCTATGATTTCGATACCGTCCACACGGCATTTCAATAGCTCCTTGGTAGGAAAAGCCTTCCGTTTTTCGCGTAGCGCCACGACAATTTTTTCGATGCCGAGTTCTTGGGCAAGGTCACAAAGGCCTTCATAACCATCCAAATTAATAGATGTTCCGAGGTTAGTATCCTCCTTGGACAAGATGCTGTCTTGCCCTGGTTCCTTTATGATGACGCCGAGGGTATATCCGCAATCCCTTTTGTTCTGGATTTCATGAGCAATATTCCCGGCGAGTTCACCGGTTCCCAGGAGCACTATTTTCTGGTTAAAAAGGTTTTTGTCAAGAATCAGGCGATAACCGTAACGCCACAAGATAACCAGGAAAATCGTGAAGGCGGTACTCAGCATAAAAATACCTTTCCCGATTATAGCTCCCGGCAGGGCAATATAGATGATGGCCAGAATGATCGCGGCTGCACCCAGTGACTGGAACAACCGGATGCTCAATTCTGAATAGCTGTCAATGATACTGAGATCGTACAGGTCGTTATAGTAGAGACAGGCCTGGCAGACGATTCCAATCAGTATCATCTTCGCAAAAACATCGATATGAGTAATAGCCTGAAACTCACGAAGCATTATCAGGGAGGCCGCATAAATGGAGATAATGATCAGCAAGCTTTCGCCGATTACAAAAAAAATATTGCGGATAGGGTAGTATTGTTTAAGGAATCTCAGCATGATTTGAAGGAACAGGCCATAGCTTTCTAATATGTTTCAGCAATGTGTTTAATTCTTGAAAAAGAGCATAGCTCCGCATCGTGGGTTACAGATGATCCTCATGCAACTCATCCGAGGTGGAATGAAATGATATCCTGACTGTTTGCTACGATAAATCGTTTTGGGCAATTGGTGCCCGTACCCACATCCGCATCATTCTCTTACATCGACTTCATACGTCTTTTTATTTAATTTTTTTCTCATAAAACAGGCTTACGAAGCAAATCATACATAACTAAAGCGTTCTAATGTTAAAGCAAATTTCGGGCCAAGAGACACAACACTATCTAGAATTTATAACATACTGTATATTAATCATATAACTATAATAATTGATGTTAACGCAGAATCGTTAGGACAGTGTGAGTATTAGAAATAGATCGATTTTTTACATTAAAAAAAGGGGAAAAACAATTAGATCGGTAACTTTTTTCCCCTTTTCTAATACTTTTTTCTTATCTGGAGAGGGTGGATGTGCATAAGTATCTGTAAAATAGATAGATATCGAGTATGTGAAATTAATTTCACAATAATTGTGGAATCACCTACCAACTATAACGACACAATTGCCCATTTTTTGTAATTGGAATTACATAATCGTGAGGGACGACACTATGTAGTTGGTCTAAATATGTTCCAGGCAAAAAAACTCATTTCTCGTGCAGTTGCAGAGAACGGCCAAAAAAATCTTTGAAGGAGATGATGCTTTACCACTATACTATCCACTGATATCATACGTAGATACAAGGTGTTGTGCCGATTGAATGTTGACAATTTGATATGATTCAGGTATCTTTTTGCGTGTTAAAGATGAAAAATCAGGTCATTTTTTTATTGCCAATACCAATCAAGGTTATAAATATGCGCCGCCGTTCAGTAACCACTTTATCAACTTTTACTGTCAGCTTTATTTTTTTCTTCATCCTATTCAGTTCTGCTCTTGCTACTGTTTTTGAAGTCGGTCCAGAGAAAAAATACCATAATATCTCACAAGTCCCATTTAATCATCTCAATCCTGGCGATACGGTAAAAATATATTATCGTGTGGAACCCTATCGGGAAACATTGGTTCTGATGCGGTCTGGTACACCTGAACTTCCTATCATTATCACTGGTGTTCCAGAAAACGGGAAATTACCGGTTATTGACGGTTCCAATGCTGTCCAGACAGAATTACAGATTCCACAGCATTTTGGCCGTTCTCTGATCACTATAGGAGACGAAACGCCAGGAAATTATGTGGCGATTAAGAGACTGATCCTTAAAAACGCCAACAATTCTGAAAAGTATTATGCCAGTGAATCACTCAAATCATACAAGGATAATGCTGCTGGGATATTCCTGTGGAAAGGGCATCATGTTACAGTGTCCGGATGTATTATTAGTGCATGTGGCAACGGCATACTGACCAATGCTGCACCGGAAGTCGATCATTTCACGCTCAACAAATGCATGATTTACAATAATGGTAACCGTGCGAATCCGGCCAGTAGCCAGGAGCACAACGTTTATCTTCAAGGAGAAAAAACGACCGTTCAGTGCTGCCTGTTCAAGACACCATTTTCAGACGGTCAGAATATTAAGGATCGCGGATCAAACACCATTATTCGCTACAACTGGATCGAGGGCGGGACAAGTCGCCAGCTTGATCTGGTCGAGCGTAAAGAGTATCCGAAAGCAGATGCCTATGTTTACGGCAATGTAATCATCCAGGGGGTGGATCCTCTAAATCATCAAATAATTAATTGGGGCGGCGAAACCGGAAGCCGAAAGGGAACTCTGTATTTTTTTAATAATACTGTGATCGGGAAATCGAGCAATGCACTTTTTATGTATGTAAGCCAGTCAAACTGTAAACAGGAACTTTTCAACAACGCTTTTATGGGAACGGGACGTCTATGGAATGGCAAAGGTGGATTTAAGGCGGGAGGCAATTGGTATTCAAATACTATTCGTATTCCGACAGGGTATTACATCGGCATTTCTGGAGAAAAACCGCTTTTTGTCTCTATTGGGGGTATCCCTTATATCCCCAATGCTATTTCTCCCCTGGTGAATGCCGGAATCAATTCATTCCGGTCAAAGGTAGGATATATGCCTACAAGTTATTGCCGTTGTATACGCCGCCCCAGAATTGATAGTATCGATATAGGGGCCTATGAATATGGGTTGTTCTGGAATAGGCTTAAATGATAACAAATGAAATATATACGAAATATACAATAAATGACAAACCGAAACTTGGAGAAAAGAAAACTTATTAAAAGAATGAAAAATTGACTACATAATGTCGTGTCGGAATAACCAAAAAGGGTTAGCCAGAGTTGACTAACCCTTTGTTTTTGAGGAATCTCCAATCCCGTCTAAAAACATGGAGGGACTTCACGTCTGATCTTAAAAAAGATCAATGGAGTTCAGCGCTTTGAATCCCTGTTGTCCCGCTTGGCTATTCAGGATGTCCTGATCCAAACAATTCGAAAGCCAACAGAATGATATCTGGGGGATTAAATCAATATCGAAATACGTTCGAACGATCACATTTTTCCTTATTCATTTGAATTAAATACGTCCTAACAGTTTGTACCAGGCATATCCCACATATTCATGGTACGCCCACTGAAGACGGAACAAGTTGTCCGTAGAGGGATAAGCAAAAGAGATGAAGAAATCAGCAAGCCAATCCGAGAGACTCATATCGGGTGGATGATGTTGCAAAGTCCAAATCCAGGAGGGTGCCGGAATCGGATCCATATTGAGCTTATGGGCCACCGCCATGACGCGCTTCAGGTCACACGCTGACGCCACCAGGATGAAGGAATCGGTGCCTACTAATTTTCCGACCTCCACAAGATTTTCGTACGTATTGCGAGAAACACCCTCCACAATAATGTCTTCGACCGGTACGCCTGTCTGTTGAAGAAAATCTGACATGGAAGCCGCAACCGATTTCTCTCCTCCGGGCGCCATACCACCCGAAACGATCAACTTGGATCCAGGGAGCAGTCGGTAAAGTCTCAGCCCTTCGGAAATACTGTATATCGTTTGCTTCGAGATGCTGCTTGTTATCGGAAAGCCGGGTAACTCCTCCGCATACCCTGCCAGAACAACGATTCTTTGGATTTTCCGAGATTCCGGTGGAAAGAGTAGTGGCTGAAACGGCCTCTCCAGGCCCAGTATTAGATATTTGGAGAGAGGGGAAAAGAAAAATATCAGAAACAATATTCCTGCCCACAACAGCATACGGCGTGCAAGGTATGAAAATTTTTTCACATACCACAAAATAACACCTACAGCGGTTAGCAGCGATACGATTCCGAGGGGTGAAAAAACAGCCTCTATTAATTGTTTTATGATTCCCATTATGGAAACCATAGATAGCACAGAACGACTGTGAAATAAAAGGAAGACCGCATAATATGCTCTGGCCGGGTTGTCTGGATTAAATGTTGTTGACAGTCTTTAGAGCCTATTATTCAATCTTCTTAACGCGAACACGATGGTAGAGGACGGCCCAGAAAAAATCCAAGGGCTGTGCTCAACGGAATTTTATGGATGATAAGAACTGGAACACCCTGGAAAGATTTGCCGCCGCGTTCTCCACCGCACCAAACCTGCCACTGCTGGTTCAAGACTTGGACCCGGCAGGGGGTGTTCAAACAGATCCTTCAAAGCACTTCACCCCAGAAAACGAATCGTAAAAAACCTAAAACACAGGACGGACACGTCGTACTAATTCTGGAAAGGTTGACATGTAGATCTCTGAAAGTTATTACCTCACAAAAGGCCTGAAAGAATAAAAAAATATGAATATGTTCGGGATGTGTCATATAAATGGCCTCTAATTCCACGGAAGGTCATATGGACAAGTTCTCGAAAAAGAGCCCCCAAAAAGGCACGAAGGCTTCGTAATTTTCTAGTCCATAGAAAAACTGTATGCCGATTGATGTGCTTTATAGGTTGAATTTTTATGAAAATATTCATGGCCGGAGACACGATTCTAGCGGCACCCTGGTCGAATGAGAGCCATCCACGCTTTCACGAACTGATATATGAGATACGGGATGCCGACGTGTCTATCGCAAACTTGGAAATCCCAGTTACAGATTTCAGAGGGTATCCACAGATTCACAGTGGAGGAATACATATCGCAGCTGACAGCGGGATAGCCAGAGAACTTCGGTGGGCAGGATTTCATCTCCTGAGCCACGCGAACAATCACACTTATGACTATGGTGCAGAAGGCCTGATGGCAACCCTTGAAAATATTGAAAATGTGGGGATGCGTATCGCAGGAGCCGGAAGGAATATAGAGGATGCACGAGAACCAATAAAGATAGAGCACAATAAGGGCAATATCGCTCTTACGGCCATGACAACGTGCTCTCAGGTGTATGCACGAGCTGGAAGGTCTCGAAAACCCGATCGAGGTCGTCCGGGCGTAAACCCTTTGGCCATTCATGCAGGAGAAAATTTAAAAAAGCTGGAGGGGAAACAGGCTGGCTTGCTTGATCGCCTCGGTCTTGCAGGTATATCTTGGTCTGGAATGCGGCTGATCCGCCCTAATCGGGAGGATGTTGAACTGAATCTGGACGCAATCCGAAAAGTACGGTGCTCTGCCGATTACGTTGTTGTTTCATTACACTCTCATGTTCGTGGTGCGTGGCGACATGCGTTTTGCCGGCAGGCAATCGATGCGGGTGCCGACATTGTCTTTATGCATGGCTACCACTATGTCCAGGGTGTCGAAATTCACGCCGGCCGTCCTATTTTTTATGGGCTTGGCGATTTTGCCTTCGAGATTCATCGCGTCAAGCAGTTTCCTGAACGGACGTACCGTTTGTTCGGTTTGGGGGAAAATGCTACCGTTGCTGATCTGCATGCCAAGAGGAGGGGAAATCGCGACAGAGGATATGACATACAGCCTGAAGTCTGGCAAAGCATAGCTGCTGTTGTTGAGTTTAATGGTCGAGACGTGCATGATATTCAGCTGATACCAATTGATCTGGGTTGGGGGGGGGCGGAAGAGAATCTCGGGAGGCCTCGTGTCGCTGAGCCGCCACTTGCCAGCCGGATCATTGGCAGGGTTGCACGCCTGTCGCGACGGTTTCGTTGTCGGATTGACTATTGCCCGGTTCAGAACAGAGGGAAAGTGCAATTACCAACAGTGAGAGATAGTTCATGATATGAGTACGGGCCATCTCGCTTTCAAAGAACCGACAGATGGTTTTCTCCGACATTGCTGACTGCGTCATCAGACCTCTGCCTGAAAAAAGAGCTTCACCATTTAGCAAAGGATACTTCTTAAACAAGAATTCTTTTTTCTCGCTGGAACATTCGTCCAGAAAAGGCTAAGGAGATAGAATTGACTGAACATGGCAAATTGCTTTCAAGAACGCAGAAAAGTCAAATTCGTCAATTGAGATCCCGGGTCGGGCGTAGACTACGATCAATGACACGAGGTCGCGATTTCCCCGGCTCATGGTATTACAAGCCATCCGGTGGTCGTAAGGCTGTTGCCGAATTCAAGACAAGAATCCAGTCTTTCTGGAAAATGAACTATGGTCTATGCATCGATCCACGCTGGCACATGGCATTCGCTGCTGTTACCGGCCGGGAGGATCCCCGCTTCATTTCGCACGATGTTTGGGTTGAGGATATCCTTCCCTGTTTCAACCGCCTGGATTTCCGACCGGCTTATCTCGACAAGAATCTCGCCCGCAGATTGGCAGAACCTGAATGGGAGGTTCCAAGTGTCTTAAAAGTGATGAAGGGACGGTGTTATTCCTCGACTGATCAAGCACTTAATATAGAAGAATCTTCAAGAATTTTATGTGATCTTGGAGATATTAGACTGATTGTCAAAAGCGCGTCTCATGACGATGGCTCCAGAGTCTTTCTGCTAGGGCTGCACCAGGGATTATTCCAATTCGACAACAGAGAGATGACGCTGTCTATGATAATAGAAGAGTTCGGCACCGAACTCCAGATTCAACAGCGTTTTTCCCAACACCCCACGTTGGCGATGCCCCACCCGGAATCTCTCAATACCGTTCGGGTACTGACTTTCAGGTGGCAAGACAGTATCCGGGCAATCTGTATGTTCCAGCGAATGGGTATAGATGGTAGCGTTACGGATAACGCAGGCACTGGTGGACTTTGTCGCGGAATTTCAGAGCAGGGTCTGCTTTATGATTATGCAGTGAACAATCAGGGACAGAAACACATTCATCATCCAACGACTGCTTACGCGTTCAAAAAAGAGCAGTTGCCGGGTTTTAAGGCACTTCGTAAAATCGCTTGTGAACTGCACTTACGCATACCGCACTTTGACCTGATATCGTGGGATTTTGCTATTGATCCCCAAAGCCGCCCCTTTTTCCTTGAAATGAACTTTCAGGGAGTAAGTTATGTTTACCAGTTTGCAACGGGAGAGCCGCTTTTCAAGGAAGATACCGCCGCTGTACTCCAACATATAAGAAAATTCAGGCAGGAATCTATAGGTTACTAATGGGCGGTACCGCCTGTTTCAAGATTTTCATTTCTGTTATTGATTTATAAAAGGACAATTAGTAGATAGAGTCAGTTATAATTACTATAAGGATGAAAAGCTTTTAATCAGAGATTCTTCAGCTTGTTTGCAATGATGTTATCGAAACTACACCGCTACCTCTCTCTGGCCAGGGAACTCAGCTCCGTACCCGGCAACAAATCTTTTGCACGCCAGTTGTTTGAGTGGGGCATTCTATTCTTGCATTCCAGATTGGGACCCGGTTTTTATATTCAGGCCAGGATGTATCAATCGGACACAAGTTTTTCACAGATAGTGGGGTACTACAGCACACGTCAATACAAAAAACGGGTCTACGAGTGGAATAACCGTCTGTATCACCGCTGCTCCCAGAACAAAGTCGTCGAGAAGGCAATATTAACCAGCTACGGCATTCCTACACCTGAATTACTGGGCCATTTTCACCCCGAGCGCGGCTTAACTCGGGAGGGCGGTTCCCTTCGGAATCTGAAGGAACTTCTTCGACTTATGTCTACCCTGAAGCAAGGTTCCAGATTATGTTTCAAGCTGACCGAATCCTGGGGTGGCAATGGTTTCAGAGCTATTGAACTCAATAAAGATGGTTTGATACGGGATATGCAGTCCGGCGTTGTACAAGCAATTGAGGATTATGCTCGCTCACTTGTCGCAAGCGGCCGGGATGGGTTTCTGATCGAGCGCTATATAGAACAGCACCCGGACTATGCTGCCCTTAATTCAAGTTCTGTGAATACCATACGATGCGTTGTGATGATGGCTGACGATGTGAATGTGGAATGTCGATTCGCTTTTCTCCGGGTAGGAGCCGAGAATTCCCTGGTTGACAATGCAACATCCGGGGGTACCATTTATCCTATTGACCTTGAGAAAAGGCGACTGCTTCCCGGATTCAAGAAAAAGACTCCGCACTTGGAATACACTGAAAATCCGGTTACCGGAGAGACGATGGCCGGGAGGGTGGTTCCGATGTTAACGGAAGCTATCGATTTGTCGAAACGTGCACTGCTGGCATTCCCCGGGATTCGGTTTTCAGGTACTGATATTGCGTTTTCGATGACTGGGCCGGTAGTCCTTGAAATGAATATCCTTCCCGATTATGGCGGATTTGCCTATAACCGTGTGCCATCACAATCTGTGCTGATCAGGAGAAAACACCGTAAGAAATTTTTTAACCTTTAAATTCTATAGTTCCTGATCAGAAAATTTTTCTCATATATGTTCAGAATGTTGATATAGAGATACAGTTTTAGATGCTTTGAATGCAGTTTCTGCTTTAGCTTTTTTAGCAGGAGTGTTGAACGCCTCTGTTATGCTGTAAACATTGTTTCGGCCCATTTCCATCAAGTATCGGTATATCTGTCTTCTCAAATAAGGCGCTATGCTTTTGCCTCTGTACGTCTTATAAGTGACGGCATTGTATAAATACGCTTCATCCGGTTCCAACGGAATATGAAGCCAATGGTTTATCTTTTTGAAATTGATCCACATATAGGATACGATCTTATTATTGTGTTTCAACCCAAAGCACTGTCCACCCGCATCCAGCATGCCAAGCAGTTCTTTTTCGGTGGTGTAAGATTCCGGATGACCGGCAATCTGTCTCACCTCATTAGTATTTAATATGCCTACGGTGCAGGGTGAGAGTTTCGGTTGCGGTAGATCCGCCTGTTTACCCAGTAAATCCCTCGAGAGTCAGATAGTAGGGCTTTAACGACAGCTTCAGCTCTGTCAATATCCCTAAGATGAAATTCAGAAGCAATCGATGTCTGATTGTTCTCCTGACATTAGATACCACGTTGCAGATTGAACTTTTCACCGTGATCCTTTCCAGAAAGCGATATCTATTGTAATTTGAAAAGCATTCTGGCCTCTTTACTGGTATAGGGCTCTTTTCCGATTGTTTTTGCAATGGTTGCGATCCGTTTTACCAGTTCGAGATTTCCTGCAAGCCGTGTTCGCTCTTCATCAAAGTATATATTATCTTCAAGGCCGACACGAACTCCTCCACCTTCAATCAGTCCCATTATATTCATCTTGAGCTGGCAATTCCCAACACCGCCGGTTGACCAAACTGCGCCAGGCGGCAATTCGTTGACCATTAGGCCCAGATTCAGCATGTTGGCTTGGGCGCACGCGATGTTTCCGAGAATCAAATTGAAATAATAGGGTTTTGTGATTAGCTTTTTACGTATCAAGTATTTTGCATAATTGATCATGCCGATATCAAAGGCTTCAAGTTCAGGCCGAATATGCTTTTCTCTCATCTTTCGAGCCAGGGCTATAATCATGTCTGGTGAATTAATGCTTGGTTGCCGGTTAAAGTTTAGCGAACTGAGGGTCAGGCTGGCAAAGTCGGGTTTGAGCGCCCCATCCAAATCCATTACCGCTGAACGGCTTTCGAAATCAGTTACCGTTCTTCCACTTGTGCTTACGCAGAGGATCAGGTCCTTATTTTTATGGCGAATCCGTTCGATAATGTCCGCATAAATATCTTTCTTGTGGGTCGGTAGACCTGTTTCGGGGTCTCTTGCATGAAGGTGGGCCATATTAGCACCTACTTCAGCTGCTTCAAGGACATCTTCGGCAATTTCTTGAGGTGAAATCGGTACTTCGGTGGTCATGTCCTTTGTCGGTATCATACCGGTTGGAGTAAAATTAAGGATAAATTTAGTCATCGCCATCTCCTTGGGATTCAGGGCCTTTATTCCGACAAATAACCACCTTTGGTTTCAAAAAGTCAGCATATCTATTGTAGGAATATCGATATCTGTTGATGCAGTACGATCTGGTAGAACGTTGAGTTCTATTATACACGGTCCATTTTCTGTTACGGCTATATCCAATCCCGCAAACCTTATGTTGGGAAAAATGTCTAATGCGACATGAACTATTTCCCTGGCCTCGTCCCAAAATGGGAGCCTGCAGCCTTCAAGTTGAATCCCGCTGTCCGGATGCGCTGTGTAATATTGAGTATCATAGGCGTCAATACGACCAGCTAAAAGAACTCCAGTCTGAGGATTAAATGGCCAAAAAAGTCCGCCAGCAGAAACATTGTCGATAACTGCGCCATTGCGACCGGCTCTAAGATATCCTCCAATAATTCGAGCGGAAGGCTCAGTATCAGATGCAATGGCATAAATCCTTAAAGTGTTCAGGCTGGTAGGATTGACCGAGTGATACCAGGAATGCTGTTGGCAGTATTCCTCAATAAGGCGGCCTTCTGGATATTGATGCGGTTTTAGCTGATTTATTACGTAATTTTCAATGTCAAGTGGTTCTCCATTAGGAAATGGGCGTAGACTGATGTTGTTTGAATTGTATATAACATCAGCAGCTTCAAAACCAGAGCCACTCCACCCCTCTATTAGCTTAAAGCAAATACGGCTCGGACGAGTTGTTTGAAGCAGTGCGGTTAAATCATTTGAATCACGAAGCGGCCTGTTATTGTGTGTGCGACCATGAATGGCGTGAAAACAGCCAAAAAATCGTGGTGTCGGAATATTGAAAAGCCTGAGCATTGCCTTTTCGGATATTTTGTGCTGCGAAATCTTTTGGTAGAGCGGGTTGTTAATTGTGGAAACTTGCCGGATGTACTGGCGTTCACTGAGATGTCGCAGTTTGGCTTTTAGAGAAATTTCTTGGCGCCAGAATCTGCCTAAGTGGTAATACCCGGGACCGTTACGGCGATACAGGTATATCAAGACCATTTCAGCAATTTGATGTATTAGTGAAAGGTGGCCTTCAGCAGCTTTTTTACGCGCAAAAGATAAATATTTGTAAAATTTCAACATTTCTGGATTAAAAAAAATCATTTGTTTACATCTTCAATGGTTTTATCTGGTTGATGTTGAATAATTTTTCAGAAGGATGTTTTTATGCCATTTGTTGAAAAGGCTGATATGGAAATACAGTTTTAAATTCTTTGCACCCAGTTTACGTTTGAATTTTTTGGAAGGGGTATTGAAGGCTTCTGTAATGCTGTAAAACTTTTTATACCCCATTTTATGCAAGTAGTCGTACAACTGATATCTGAGATAGGGGGCTATATTCTTCCCCCTGTGTACCTTGTATGTCCACGCATCAAAGAGGTACACCTCGTTGCGCTTTAATTCAAATCGTTTCCAGGAGCCACCCCTGGTAAATCGGCACCACATGTAGGCAAGGATTTCTGAATTATGTTTCAGACCGAAACATCTGCACCCTTCTTCAATCCTTGCCAGTAATTCTTTTTCCGGAACTATCGTTTCTTCGTGCCGAGCCATCCCCTTTATTTCCGCGCGTGTTAAAAACACGGGTTGACATGACGGCACTTCCGGGTTCAACTGCCCAGTTCCACATGAGTTCCCACCTTCCTCAACCAGGTAAAATGGGCGAAAGGAAATACCGTAGGCGGAAATTCTGTCTAAAAAGTACTGAATGACCAGCCCGTGCCTCATTTTTTTTTGAATTTTATTTGTTGTACCCATAGTTATAGTATTCCTTTTTGCTCAATTTACAAATTGAATTTTACTTCAAACATGGTATCCCATAATTTCCCAGTTAGAAAAAATGTATCTTTATCTGAATTGTAAGCTATTCCGTTCATTACTGCGAAAGGTACATCTTTCGGGGCTGCGCTTAGGATGTCCGGAAGCTCAATAATTCGTTTCACTTTCCCTGTTTTTATTGAAATTTCAAGAATATCGGTAGTCCCATAGATATTGGTATAAATCAGTCCGTTTACAACCTCCAAGTCGTTGATATTCCTCATCGGGATAGTGTTAGAGCAAACTCTGAGTGTTCGTACTTTATGGAATTTATCATTAAAAAATTTGAGAGAACTGGTCCCATTGCTCATGATTAGAATATTTTTCGAAGCGGTAAGTCCCCAGCCTTCCCCGCTGTATTTGAAAGAGCCAGTTTGAGTTAGATCTGGTAAATTGAAAATTCTGCCTTGTCCGCTCTGCCAAGACACTTGGAATAATTTATTATTTATGATTGCGATACCTTCGGCAAAATCATCGCGAATTGGAACATAACATATGGTTTTACCGTTTATCGGATCAATGCAACGGATGCTTGATCCCTTGTATCTTCCTGTGCTTTCATAAAGAAATCCTTCGTGATATGCTAGACCTTGTGTGAATGCGGTCGTGTCGTGTGGAAACTCTCGAACAATCTGCGGAGCCACTTTGGGGACCCCTGTTTTTGATAATAAATCAACTGCTCTTTTTATCCAGGGCTTGGTTCGACGAAAAAAAATTGAGTTCTCCAAATAATCTGAAAGAACTTTTTTGCCTATGAGGTTATGATTTGTCACGTCTTCAAATTCCTTTATGCCCTGATAACTCCCTTTCAAAGTATTATACGCAAAATGTTGTGGCGATTTCTTCTTGACACCCTATTGTAGCGTTGACAAATACTCATTGGGAGAAAGCAAGTTTCTATCGCTCGGTTCTCATGGCAAACCAGGATTGTTGCCTTTAGGAGGTTGTTTTTCCTATAGTGCAACTTGAGTGTGTTTCTGGATTACCGAGAAAGCTCTTGGCAACCATTTATAATAATAGATATGCCACGGCTTTACAAGTAGCTACGGAATCCGCTTTTGCGCGGGGTAAGCAGAACATCCCCGGAGGCGATTCCCTTCAAAACTACCAATTTGGATTTTATGCTGATTTTATGACTGTCTTATAGGGGTTTATAGCCATGCTGCTTGGAAAACTGATTAAAAATGTTTGTAGTGCAGCGCGTTACAACGTCTGGATATTGGAAGGTAGCGAACCGAACACTGGCAAGGAACTGCGAGTACTTTTTGCCGGCGGTGAACAGGAAAAAGCGTATGTTGCAAAACAGGTTTTTAACAGCAATTGCCGGCAGATATATAAAGGGAAGTTGTACTTGCCGAAAATTCATTACCTGTTGCGTAAAAAAAGAGACAAATACCAACTGGCCTTCATCGAGGGGCGACGCTTCCATCGATTACTGTATGAGGGGCGCAGAGATTTTTATATGCCGCTGTGGTTAGAGAGTTGCGTTGATATCCCATTGCAGGCGCTTAACAAAGGTGCAAAAGAAGATTTAAGAAGAATCAAGAAACACAACCTTTCCTATGTATTCAGTGAAAAAATGGCGTCAGTAAAGGATTTTTACGAAAACATGTATCTTCCAACGATTCATGACCGTCATGGGAATACCGGCCTCAGTGTCAACTTCGAAACATTTGAAAACAAATTAGGCAGGCCTGACCACAAACTCATGCTTATTAAATATGAAGAGATCACAATTGCCGGTGTTATCATTCAGATGCAAAAAATTCCTCGTCTATGGGTTGGAGGTATCCGAGAATCCAGTAAAACCTACCGCAGAATGGGGGCTGTCGGCGCTAGCTACCATTTTCCTGCACAATACCTCTCCGGGATAGGTTACCGGCAGATGGCACTCGGCCGAAGCCGTAGTTTCTTGAACGACGGGGTTATGCGTTATAAAAGTAAATGGAACCATCGCTTTTACGATTTCGACATGAATGGAATGATAGTAAAAGTGCTTTCCATGACGGAGTCGCTGTCCGGTTTTCTCATAAGCCAGCCTTTTGTTGGCATCGAGAAAGGACAATTATACGCCAACGTCTTTATCGATGCGGATAGTAAGCTGAATGATCGCACATCGGAGGAGATTGAGATTCTTCGTTCCAATAGGGGATTGTCGGGAGTGAACGTTCTGGCGGTAGATTTGGATCGAGGAATACTTGACAAGTCGTAATGGGGTCGTGTTTTCTTCAAGTCTGTCATGCTGTATTGAAAGGTAGTCCTGGCAGTTGATACCCTGTATTCCCTTGAGTACTAAAAAGCGAAAGGGACAACCAGATTCTGATTGCCCCTTTTTGCTATTGTTTGGCGTCCCCAAGGGGATTTGAACCCCTGTTGCCGGCGTGAAAGGCCGGTGTCCTGGACCAGGCTAGACGATGGGGACCTGGAAACCGATTGTAATTATCCGGTCCTCTCATCTTCCGGCTCCTGTTGTCCCGCAGGTGAAGCGGGATGTCCTGGACCAGGCTAGACGATGGGGACCTGGAAACTGATTGTTATCATCCGATCCTTACGTCCTCCGGCTCCTGCTGTCCCGCTTGGGAAAGCGGGATGTCCTGGACCATACCGGACGTTTGGAACGAAATTAAAAGCACACAAGCATTCTGCTGGTGGGCCGTGCTGGGCTCGAACCAGCGACTCTCTGCTTAAAAGGCAGATACTCTACCGACTGAGTTAACGGCCCGTTTAAGGAACCGCACTTGTAGCGTGATTGTATGGCCTTGTCAATAAAAAAAGATCCAGTAGTCCATTTTTTTATATAATAGGTTTCATTTTGCCACGGACCCACACAGATAACTACAGACTTTTACCCGAGTGACTCACTTGGCCAAAATAGCCAGTCCTCCAAGCAGGGTAATACTTTGATTCCTCATATCTGATTCCGGGTACCGTATAGTGGTTTTTGACACATTCGTAAAAAACCTGAGTCTCTCGCAAAGCCGCAAAGAACGCCAAGAAAAACCAAAAAAATTTTATGTAACCTTTGCGTTCTTTGCGGCTTTGCGAGAGAAATTGCCGTTATTTTAAGGTGTCAGATTTCTATTTCCGCCAGAACTCGGGCACAAGAAAGATAATGACGGTATAGATTTCCAGACGCCCCAGGAGCATGCACCAGGCGAGGAGCCATTTGCCCATTTCCGGGAGATGGGCGTAGTTCTCCGCCGGCCCCACGGTCCCCAGACCGGGGCCGATATTTCCGATGGCCGATGCGACGGCCGCAAAGGAGGTGGTGAAATCGACCCCCATGCCGGCCAGAAGGACCGAACAGAGGGCGAAGAGTCCGGTGTACAGGCCCAGGAACCCGATGACGCTCCGCATGATGTCGGGGGGAACTGGTTTCCCCGTGATTTTTACCCGGCGGACCGACCGGGGGTGAATCAGGGCATAGAGTTCGTTGTAGCAGAATTTGAAATAGAGCATGATCCGGAGGCATTTCATGCCGCCGCCGGTGGATCCCGCGGACGCTCCGAGAAACATGCAGAGCAGCAGGATGAGCTGGCTCATGGCCGGCCAGGTTTCGTAGTCGGCGGTTGCATACCCGGTGGTTGTGAGGATGGAGACGACCTGAAAAGCGCCGTCTCGGACAGCGCGTCCGATGGATGAATAGTTCGGGCCGTAAATATTGAAACTTACGATGGCCGTCAGGATCAACACAGCGCCCAGGTAAAAGCGGCATTCCGAATCCCGCCACAGGGCCAGCGGTTTTCCCTTGAGCAACTGGAAGTGGAGGGAGAAATTGATGCCCGCCATGAGCATGAAAAAGATGATCACGGCATCGATATAGAGGCTGTCGAAATGGGCGATGGAGGCGTTCTTGGTCGAGAAACCACCTGTGGGCAGTGTCGTGAAGGTATGACACAGCGAATCGAACAGGCTCATGCCGCCAAAGAGGAGAAATATCGTCTGGGCAACGGTCAGCAGGGCGTATACCCGCCAGAGGCTCATGGCCGTTTCCCGGATCCTGGGTTTCAGTTTGTCCGGGACCGGGCTCGGCACCTCGGCTTTGTACAGTTGCATGCCGCCCACCCCCAGAAAGGGGAGGATTGCCACGGACAGGACGATGATGCCCATGCCGCCCAGCCACTGGATAAAGCTGCGCCAGAGCAGGAGCCCCGCCGGGACCGCCTCGATATCGGTCAGCACCGATGCCCCGGTGGTGGTGAAACCGGATATGGATTCAAAGACGGCGTCGACAACCGTGTGAAAATGGTCTGAAAAATAGAAGGGGAGTCCACCAAGAAGCCCCACTGCAATCCACCCGAAGGCCACAATGGCCACCCCTTCCTGCTGGCTGATATACTCGGAACGGGGGCACCGGAAAATCAATATCAGGCAGACACCGGCCGCAAGGGTGATCAGGATGGATTTGAGGATCGGTACAGCGCTGCCGTCATTTACGGAGAGGCCCCACACCAGGGGGAACAGCATGGCCAGTCCCAGCACAACCGCAAGCATTCCTACTGTTTTGAAGATGTATTGCCAGCGCATCAAAAAAACTCCAGTTTCACGGCCAGTATCTTTTCAACTTTGGCGATTGCATCCCTGTGTACGAACAGGATGATCCGGTCTCCCGGCTCAATGACACTGCTTCCCGACGGGATCAGCACCATATCCCGACGCATGATGCCGATGACGATGGCTCCTTTGGGCATCTTGATGTCCCGCAGGGGTTTGCCGACAATATCGGATGTCTCGAGGGCTTCCGCTTCCAGAACCTCCGCCTGTTCTCCCTTGATGGAAATGGCGGTAAGCACCTTACCGCGACGCACATGCTGCAGAATACTGTTGATGGCGGAGAGACGGGGGCTGACGACCTGGTCAAGCCCGATGGCGGGCATGAGGGGAAAATAGCTGAATTTGTTTATTTTTACGATTGCCTTCCTTGCCCCCATCTTTTTGGCCAGCAGGGAGACGAGGATGTTGGTCTCCTCATCCCTGGTGAGTGCCACCACCACATCCGTTTCCTGGACATTTTCTTCCGCCAGGAGCGCCTGGTCCGAGCCGTCCCCCTGCAACACCACGGTCTTGTTGAGTCGTTCGGCGAGTCTTGCGCACCGGCCCGGGTCTTTTTCGATTATTTTCGTATAGATCGATCTGCTCTCGAGATGCGTTGCAAGCCGAAAGCCGCTTTGGCCACCCCCCACGATGATCACCCTGCCCACCGGTTCCTCATACTTGTCGAAGAGGCCCAGGGATTTTGTCAGGTTGTTTTCCTCACAGACCAGGTACAACAGATCGCCCGGAAGGAGTCGGTCGTCTCCATGGGGGACAATGAGCTGCTCATCCCGAACGATCGAGGCGACCAGCATGGGGGTATCGCCGGTCAGTTCCGGCAGTTTGGACAGGCGCATGCCGGCGGGGCGGGTGTTCGGGTCCAGTTTGATGCCGATGAGTTTGATCCGGCCGTCGCCGAACTCTCCCACATCCACGGCTCCCGGAACGCTCATGAGCCTGTCGATGGTCTTCACTACCTCTATTTCGGGGTTGATGACCGTATCGATGTGCGGGGCATTGTCATGGAACTTTTCAAGATAACTGTCGAAGTCGGCGTTTCGGATTCGTGCCAGTTTCCGGGTCGCCGGGGAGATGATGTCGGCGGTCAGGCATGCCACGAGGTTGGCTTCATCGCTGTCGGTTACGGCGAGGAGTATCTCCGCTTCCCTGATGCCGGCTTCCTCCATGACGACCGGACTGCTTCCGGATCCCACCAGCACCTGTGCGTCGATGTTGTCCGAAATTCGCCGAATGGCTTCCGGATTTTTATCCACCACCACCACATCTTTTTTTTCAAGGGCAAGACGACTGGCGATATGAAAGCCGACCTCGCCGGCGCCCACAATAACGACTTTCAAAATTCGGCTCCTTCCTTCTCAATCAAAACGACAGGAAATTTGAATCTATAGCGGTTATAAAAATGCTCCAATTGTTCATACAGAATAGCATGGCGATCTGAGTATTGAAAAACAATTCTTGCGCAGAGCCGCAGAGGCGCAGAGAACAGCAATAAAACAATAAAATGTCGAGACATTTTGATATTATAGTACTTTATTAAAATAGGGTAACTTCTTTCAGTACTTTCTGTTTACGGTCGTTCTCTGCGTCCCTGCGCGCGAGAGTCAATTTTTTATAGGAACATGTCTATGCCGACTGCTATAGAAAACTGAAACACATCCAGAATTCAAATATCTAAATTTCTAAAATAAAAAAAGTCATTTTGAAGCAAATTATTCTATTGTCTCGGATTGTTTTTCAAGAAATCTGTACAGCGTGGCACGTCCCACACCAAGAAGCCTGGCAGCTTTTGATTTGTTGCCGCCGCTGGTTTTAAGCGCCGTTTCAACACTTTGGACGGTCAGTTTCGGGCCGGAGGCGGGCCGGTATTCGGGCCCTTCGTGTTGCCTCAACTCAAGGGGCAGGTTCTCGGGGAGAATGATGTCGCTCGAACACTTGACGATACTGTACTGAATGGCGTTTTGCAGCTGGCGGATATTGCCCGGCCAGGGATAGTCAAGCATGATGGAGAGCGCATTTTTGGATATTCGAAGGGACGGTTGGTTGTGGCGCCGCCGCGCTTCTTCAAGGAAATGGTCGACCAGCAGGGGAATGTCTGTCCTGCGATCCCTGAGCGATGGAATCCGGATCGGGATGACATTGAGCCGGTAGTAGAGATCTTCCCGAAAGTTTTTTTTCCGAACCTCTTCCCCGAGATCTTTGTTGGTTGCGCTGATGATGCGAACATTCATTGTCCGGGTCGACTCTCCGCCGATCTTTTCAATGGTGCCTTCCTGGAGAAAGCGAAGCAGCTTCACCTGCATGTATTTGGAAAGCTCCGCCACTTCGTCCAGAAAAACAGTCCCGCCGTCCGCAAGTTCAAAACGCCCCTTTTTATCCCGGATTGCCCCGGTGAACGCGCCCTTGACATGCCCGAAAAGTTCGCTCTCGATAAGCCCTTCGGGAAGCGCTCCGCAATTTATCGGGACGAACGGTTTGTCCGACCGGTAGCAGCTGTTGTGGACCGCATTGGCGATCAGCTCTTTCCCCGTGCCGGTTTCGCCATACACGTGGACGGGGTAATCGTACTCGGCAAGATCTTCTATCTGTTTGAAGATATTTATCATGTTGATGTCGTTGCCGATAATGTCACCGAATCGCGTCACGTGGTCAGACCCCAGCTTCAATTGAAACAGATCCGTGATGTCCCTGAAGGCGGCCAGCACACCGAATGGAACGCCTGTCTTTTCATACATCATGGTGACGGACATTTCCACCATTCGGGCGCCACCATTTTTGGTAATGAGTCGGGTTCGATATTCCCTGTGGGGATCGAATTGGGGCTTTTCGGCGGTAAAGGCGCACTCATCTCCGCAGAGGGGTGCGCCGAAAGCCTCGTGACAATCCTTTCCCAAAACCTTCGAACGATCGAATCCGGTGATTCTTTCCGCTTCCCGGTTGAAAAAAAAGATCCGCCGGTTCAGATCGTGTGCAACCACGCCTTCCTTCAGATTGTCCAACACGAGTTCAAGGCTGCCGGGGTTGGACATGATTTTGTTGATGGCATTACGCATGGGTAGCGATCCTACTTGATTCGCTGTGCAAAGTCAAAAATGTCTGTTCATTCCCCTTGCTCATCAGGACTGATTGTTTACCGCCCGCTTGCCCCGACGCCGGGGCAAGCGGGCCGGTTACCTTTTGCAGTTCCGCGGGCACAGGGCCATAACACAAAGTAAAAAGCTTCGGGTAGATATTATCATTGCTCGATCTTTATCTTTTTGTTTATTCGGATGTGGTCGAGCGTAAGAATCACATCATAGGCCATGATTTCAACGCCCGCATCGGCGGCTTCTTTAAGAGCGGTGGCATAGGCCGGGTCGATTTGCCGGGCAGGTTTGAATACCCGGGCGTCCATACGCTGGATAAGAAAAAATACGGCTGCCCGGTGCCCTTTGCCTGAAAGCCGCGCGAGTTCCTTCATGTGCTTGCGACCCCGTTCGGTGACGGCATCCGGAAATTGTGCGATCCCATCCTCGACCCAGGTACAGTTTTTAACCTCCACATAGCATGACGGCATGTTGTCTCCGGACAGCATCAGATCGATTCGGGAATGATTCCCGATGGATACTTCCCGATCTGCTTTTGAATAATCGCTGAATGAGGGAATTTCGCCGTTTGCCAGGGCGCTGTGGACAAGCCGGTTCGGAAGAAGGGTATTGACGCCAACGAGGGATTCGGGCATTCGGATCAGTTCCCAGGTGTACGGAAGTTTCCGTTTGGGATTGTCGGATCGGGAAATATACACCGGCTGTCCCGGCAGGGCACACGCTTTCATGCTGCCGGAGTTGGGGCAATGGGCGGTGACAACCTCTCCGGTTTCGAGCCGGATGTCGGCCAGGAAGCGTTTGTATCGTTTTAATAGCGTGCCGGGTATAAGAGGCGGTAGGGGCAGTCCCTTGGAGCCAGTTTTTAAACGTCCTATTTTGGACGATCTCTGCGTTGGTTTCAAATTTCAATCCTCGAAATGTGCTAATACTGTCTGTTTAGGTACCGTTTAATATTGAAAAACAATTTTCGCGCGCAGGGGCGCAGAGAACGACTTGAATCAAATGGTTGAGAATTAAAAACTCTTTTTGGGGAAGCTCGATAAAAAACTGAGCCATTTTCAAAACGTTTTCCCGCCATGCGTAAAATTAATCGCGAAGCGAATTGACTAAAGCAGAAACCGGTCGAAATGAAATGTTTTGAAATTGGCTGAACTGTCCGGCTATGTTGCTTTTTTTATAGCTTTTCTCTGCGCCTCCGCGTCTCTGCGCGAGAAATAGGTGTTTTTATTCGGAACATATTTTTGAAATCGAAATTGACAACCCGGAATAAACCTGATAGACAGCATCTCAATTTTAACAACCCGGTTTCAAATGGGCCGTTAGCTCAACTAGGCAGAGCACCTGACTCTTAATCAGTAGGTTGAAGGTTCGATTCCTTCACGGCCCACCAACATATTCCTTTTTCAGCCGACATCTGAGACTAAAACGACCACCAACTTGCGGAACGGCAACAGTTGCGTTGGGTTCATGTGAAGATTTCGATGCGGCAGTCGGCGCTGAAGCGGCCAACATATTGTTGGCCGCTTTTTTTATTTCTATTTAAACAGGTTCAATCCAACCCATGGTATCCTGGGTGATCCCGTACTGCATATCCGTCAGGGTATTGAACATTTTTTCGGACAGGGGGCCGACACCACCATCTCCCAGGGTAATCACTTTTTCACCGTATTTAAGCTGACCCACCGGCGAGATGACCGCCGCCGTGCCGGAACCGAAGATCTCCTGGAGCTTTCCGGCTTCATGGGCCGAAATCACTTCGTCGATGCTGATTTTTCGTTCCGATACCTTGACCCCCCAGGATTTCGCCAGGGCGAGTACCGAGTCGCGGGTGATTCCGGAGAGGATGCTGCCGTTTAATTCGGGCGTGACAAGCTCATCGTCGATGACAAAAAAGATATTCATGGTGCCGACTTCTTCCACGTATTTCCGCTCGACACCGTCGAGCCAGAGCACCTGGGTGTATCCCTCTTCGTGGGCTTTTTCGCTGCCGATGAGGCTGGCCGCGTAATTCCCCGCGGTTTTCGCCTCTCCCACACCGCCCGGTACTGCCCGGACATAATCCTTGGTCACCAGGATTTTCACCGGGTTGAAGCCTTCCGGATAATAGGCGCCCACCGGCGAGAGTATGATATAAAAGCGGTAGGTCAACCCGACGCGGATACCGATATACGGGTCCATGGCAATGACGTTGGGTCTGATATACAGAGAGGTGCCGGGAGCGCTGGGGACCCACTCTTTTTCCAGCCGGAGGAGATCTTTCATGGCGCCGAGTACGAAATCTACATCGATTTCGGGGATGCACATGCGCCGGCAGGAACGATTCATCCGTTTCAGATTGTCTTTCGGGCGAAACAATTGAATGCCGTCGGAGGCGTTTCTGTAGGCCTTGAGCCCCTCGAACACCTCCTGGGAATAGTGCAATACCATGGTCGCCGGATCCATGGGGATCACCTGATATGGTTCGATCCGGGGATTGTACCACCCCTTGCCGGCTTCATAGTCCATATTGAACATATAATCCGTGAATATAGTCCCGAATCCGAGGTTGTTGTCATCGGCGGGTTTCGGCTTGAGGACATCAGCTTTGGTAGTTGTCAACTGCATGCCTGTTTCTCCTGTATGGTGAAATCATTTAAACATCGCGAACGTGCTTTCGGCCTGTCCGAAGCACTCAGGATTTTTAATGTCACAAATTTTATGAGACAAATCAAGTCATAAAAGCGAGTGAGTTGACACGGCCGGTTCGTTTATTTTATTGCTTAAAAAATTGGGCTTTATTGTTCATGAGAGGTCAATGTCATTAGCTCAAGCTGATATAAAAAGATTATTTACCGCTCGCTCCGCTTAAGACCGCCAAGAGCCGCAAAGGCCGCCACAGGCGGCTAAGAAAAATGAAAAGTGCCATTGCATTTCGCTGCCGCGAAATACAATATGAGCATTCCCTCCGGGAAGGGGGAATTGCCGAAGGCATCGAGCTTTTTATTTGCCGTGTCGTCTACGGCAAACAAAAAATCTTTTCTTGGCGCTTCTTGGCGAACTTGAGCGAAGCCCCGACGCCGGGGCAAGCGGGCGGTAACCCATTATAATTCCGTGGACAGAGTGCTTTGACGGCATTGGATGAGAGGTAGTGAATTGAGCGGAGCAAACGGCTCAACGGGCAAACCAGAAAGGAGACTCCTCGTTACGGGCGCATCCGGATTTGTCGGGCGGCATGTCTGCCGAAAGGCGATCGGCGCCTGGCAGGTGCTGGGCCTTTGTCGCTCCCGGACTGAACCGATACCGGGAACCGCCCACCAGTCCCTGGACCTGACCGATCTGCCGGCCATGGCCGGAATTTTCAGTGATTTTAAGCCGGATGCAGTGATCCATCTGGCGGCTATGTCGGGGTTGGGCGCCTGCCAGAGCGATCCGGCATTCTCCTTTAAGATCAACGTTGATGTAAGCCGGCGTATCGCGGAACTCTGCGCTGAGGCGCATATTCCCTGCGTGTTTTCATCCACGGATATCGTTTTCGATGGCAGTAGTGCTCCTTACAGCGAAACGGATCCAGTGTCCCCCGTCAATGTATATGGCGAACATAAAGCCCTTGCCGAGACGGCCATGCTGTCGGCTTTCCCGGAGGTGTCGGTATGCAGGCTGTCCCTCGTTTTCGGTATGGAGGGGGGATGGATTCGGCCCGACGGTAGGGCCATGTCTGATGGCGCCGCTTTGAAGTTGTTCGTGGATGAGTACCGGACACCGATTCGGGCCGGACGTGTGGTGGAGGGCCTGTTCCTTGCCCTTGAAAAATCGCCGGGGATTTTGCACCTGAGCGGCGGAGAACGGGTGTCACGGTATGATTTCGGCCACATGATTGCCGAGATGCATACCCTGAAAAAGGCCCATATCGTTGCCTGCAGGCAGACAGATGTGGATCTGGGGGCTCCCCGGCCGGCGGATGTATCTCTAAATATTGACAAGGCCAGGGCGCTTGGGTTTAAATCTTGGAGTCTTCGGGAGGAGTTGCGGGCGCTTCTTTGTTGAATTATCTTCCGCTCTCAGAGTCTCAGCGGGAGAATGGCCGTTTTGTTTTAGCTACAAAAGACGGTATCGCGCAGAGGCGCAGAGGCGCAGAGAAAAACAAATTGATGGAAGATGGAAGGAAGAATAGGTGACGCAGAAGTTGGGAAGATAAGAGAATCGTTTATAGCTGATGGACCTTAGTGAAAATATTCTCACGCAAAGACGCTAAGACGCAAAGAAGATTTTTGATGCGCCATCTTCTCTAAGGGAATGGCTCATTACTTTTGATTTTTTGTTGTTCTCAGCGCGCGCGAGATTATTTTTGTTTTTCTGATAATTTGTCTTCCAGCCGCACCTTCACCGACCGGGCATGGGCCGAAAGCCCCTCGATCTCCGCAAGCCGCATGATATGGGGCGCATCTTTCCTGAAAGCCTCTTCGTTGTAGTAAACCAGGCTGGTTTTTTTTATGAAGTGGTCCACCGACAGGGCTGATGCAAACCGGGCCGTGCCGGCCGTGGGCAGGACATGGTTGGGGCCAGCGATGTAGTCCCCCACCGGCTCCGGGGTATATTGCCCCATGAAGATGGCGCCCGCGTGACGGATTTTCCCAACATGATCGAATGGAGAATCGATATGAAGCTCCAGATGTTCGGGTGCGAGGCGGTTTGCCAGGGCGATGGCATTGTCCAGGTCAGGCACTACGATGATGGCGCCGTAGCCGGCGAGAGATTTTTCAGCGATATCGCGGCGCGGCAGCAGGGCCAGTTGCCGGGTGATTTCCTGAGATACCGCCTTGGCTGTGCGTTTCGAGGTGGTAACCAGAATGGCCGATGCCAGGGAGTCATGTTCGGCCTGGGAGAGAAGGTCCGCCGCCGTGTAAGCAGGGTTGGCCGTCTCGTCCGCAATGACCAGAACTTCGCTGGGGCCTGCAATCATGTCGATACCCACAGTGCCGGAGACGATTTTTTTCGCCAGGGTTACCCAGATATTTCCCGGCCCCACAATCACATCGGCCCTGGGCACCGTCTCGGTGCCGTATGCCAGAGCGCCGATGGCCCAGGCACTGCCGACCTTTACCACCTGATCCACCCCGACTTTTTTTGCCGCCGCCAGAAGATGCGGATTTATCGTTCCGTCTTTGGTGGGCGGGGTTGCCATAGTGATATGGGTGACCCCGGCGATTCTGGCCGGAATCACGCCCATGAGCACCGAAGAGACCAGCGGTGTATTTCCCCCCATTCCGCCGGGGACATACACACCGACACGATCCACCGGTCGGACGAGCTGCCCCAGCAAGGTACCCGGTCGATCTTCGGAGAACCAGGAGTTCCGGACCTGTCTTTTGTGAAACGCTTCGATCTGTGCGGTTGCCAGACCCAATGACCGGGAAAAGGACCTGTCAACGGATTTCAGTGCGCTGCGCATCTCTTCGGGAGTGACTTCCAGGCCCTCGATATCGAGCCCGGGCGCATCGAACTGGTTGGTGTAGCGAATTAGTGCCGCATCGCCGTTTTTCCGGACGTTTTCAAGTATTCGGGTGACATCGGCATAGGCTTTCTTTGTATACGTAAGCTGTCGGCCTAAAATACCGGAAATTTTCTTGTCCGCGGCGGTGGATGGGTATGAGTATATTTTCATGGCAATTCCTTTAGAAAAACTGGATCCGAGGGCAAAGCCTTACGTTATTGGAATGGGGCTTGTCAATATCCATAGTGCCTAATCCGGCAAGCCGGAGTCGACAGTATGCAGTCGGCAGTCAACAGCCGGCGGATTGAAATCTATTTCATTTTACCACCAACCTGATCGAAAGATGCACGCTTTTGCTTGTTTTTTTATACTTTGCTTCACAAAAACGTCACTGAATAACTGACAGTATCTTTTCGAACGATGGCGCGAAGCGATCTCCACATTCAATGTTGGACGTTGGACGTTCGATGTTCGACGTTCATTTTCTAAAATTCACTATAGCTTTATAAAAATCCAAATGTGGTTACCCTTGAATCCGCATGAAGTATCTGCAGCTCACCGCACCGATAAGCGTCCCCACCGTATTCAGGATCAGGTCCTGAATATCGGAGCTTCGGTCGGGCATCCAGGCCTGGATGGTTTCGATAAACAGGCTGATGAAAAAACCCGTCAAAAGGGTGATCGCGATAGCGTGGCGTTCATATGCGCCGTCAAGCCTCACCAGCGTCGCCGATAGCAGAATCCCCAGCGGAATGAACCCGAAAAGATTGAGAATGGCGTCCTGGTTCGTGAAAATGCTTCGTTTCAGCATATATCTCAACTGATTCCGGAAAAAAAAGAGAGGCGACAATATCTTCATCTCTGATGGTATGTGCAGATGGTGTGTGCCGCCGGGGTAATTTTTTGCAAGCGTTCCGCCCTTTTCGTCAAGGGGAAACAGTATGAACGGCGCGGGCTGATTAATAGCGGAAAAGCGCCGGTTCTTAAAAAAGGCCCGGGAATGTGCTTCGATTTCTTTTGGGGAAAGCGCGTTTCCATAGAGCGCGACACCATATATCTCACCATTCCAGGCGTGACGGCCGTAAATGGAATTCCCGAGTAAAAGTCTGGCTGTTTTTCCGTCGGGGATCCCGAGTTTCAGGTCTTTTCTGCTTTTGACCAGGCGGCCGTCGATATAGATCTTAGAGCCCTCCGTGCCCGTGGTTACAGTCATCAAATGCATGTCGGGTGTGGGGGATGTGGATTTGAAAAAGATCCTTTTCGTTTTCCTGTGATGGTCATAATCGTCACCATTCATGGCAATCAGGGAGGCGCCCCATTGCCCGATCAGGAATTGGTTCCGGTCGCGTCCCCCATGAATCAAAAAAATGAAACCGAAGCCTTCTTCCTGAAAGCTTTTAGGTTTTAGTGCGATTTCAACGGAAAATTCCTGTTGAGATGACATATGATCTTGAATCAAATCGAAAATTGGATCGGTATAGGCGATGCTGTTTTTCGCAAATCGTATACCGGTTCGGTTCACGAGCCAGCTGGCATTGTTGGAGTGGGAAAGGGCTTTCGGTTTCAGCCCGATGAACAGGATTGCGGACAGTACGGCAACTGTCAGGGAGACCAGCCATTTGGTGGAAATTCGATTATGGAATTTGTTGAAACTCAAAAGGATTCAGTCAATTGAGCCATTTTCAAAATGTCTTTTCGGCACAAGCGAGACCAGGCCCAGTACGGATCGTCCGTCTGAAGATCGATCAAAAAGGGACGTTTTGAAATTGGCTGAGTTAAATAGCTAAATCATCAAAATGATATGTGTCGATAGCCATGACGCCTTTTCTTGTCTATTACACCAACAACGAAATTATCTCAACAAAAGCTGTTTGTAATGGTAATTTGTCCGGGATGATCAGCCGGCTGAAAAATTCGGTACTCATAAGGATGTGTCGGGGGGGTATAACAATACGACTTTATTGATTATTTGTTTATGGAAAGATTTTTTTGGCTTGACAATCCATTCGTGGTTATCGTAACAATTGAGTGATAAAGCCATCAAAAAAAAACAGGTCTCTTTTTATTTAAATGTAACAATATGAGTAAGATGAAAAAATGGGTTACCATGCGGAATGCGTGTAATTAAATGATACGGAGTACTTGTTTACCACACTTTTTTTGACTCTTTGGCCGAATTGTCAATGGGTTACAACCAAAAAATCTTATCAAAAGGAGGGTATAAGATGAAAAAAAACTGGATAGTGTTGTTCCTATTATTTATGAGCTTTGCCTTGGTTCTCGGCAGCGGGTCGATGGTCCTGGCACAGGATGACGATGCTGTAATGCTCGAAGAGCTGGTGGTTACCGGATCGCGCATCAAGCGAACCGACGTTACCAGCACGAGCCCGATCTCGGTGCTTTCCGAGGAAGACCTCAAAGTGACCGGCCAGGTCACATTGGAGGATGTTATCCAGGACATGCCATCCATGACGGGGGCTTTCCTGGGCAAGACCGTCAACAACGGCAACCGCGGTCAGGCCACGGCTTCCCTGCGCGGCCTGGGCGCCAACCGCACACTGGTGCTGCTCAATGGCCGGCGCATGCCGTCTGTCGGTTCCACCGGTTATGTGGACCTGAACATGATCCCGGTCGGTATGGTCGAGCGGGTTGAAATACTGCGTGACGGCGCTTCGACCACCTACGGTTCCGACGCCATTGCCGGTGTGGTCAATGTCATCACCAAACGTGACTTCCAGGGCGCCGATTTTCAGGCTCAGTACGATGTCACCAGTGAAGGCGACGGTGAAATATACCAGGTGTCAGGGATAGTGGGCGCGGGCAACGACCGCAGCAACGTCGTGTTCGGCATGGATTACACCGATCGTAAAGAGATCAGGCAGGGCGATCGCGGATTCTCGGAGTGTCCGCTCTTTGAAGATGCCGATGGCAGCCTCTATTGCGGTGGCTCCAGTACCTCCTACCCCGGCCACTTCTATGGTATTGCCGACGATTCACCATACCCTTCACATATTCTGGACAATGGGCAGATCGTGCCCTTTAACGGTGAGGACCACGGCTACAACTACGCCACCTCGTCATACATGGTGACTCCCCAGGAAGTCCTGAGTACCTATGTCCAGGGCTATTACGACCTGGTGGAGGAGAGCGCATTCGGATCCGTGACGCTGACCGGGGAGTTTGTTTGGACAAACCGGCAGTCTGATCAGTTGATGGCCGCGGTCGGCACCTTCTGGGGACCGGTGGTACCGGCTTCCAATCCCGGCAACCCGACGGGCGAAGATGTCGTTCTCACACGCCGCCTGGCTGAAACCGGTGGCCGTGGCTTCACCCAGGATGCCTCTGCCTGGCGCGTGGTCACAGCCCTGGAAGGAACGCTCCCAAATGAGTGGACCTGGGATGTAAGCTATAACTACAGCCGATGGGTAGACTCGCGACTTATTCTCGGCCAGGTAAACATGGAACGGACCGATACGGCCCTCGATCCCGACCTGTGTGCGGCGGATCCCGACTGTCCCGGCGTCTGGGACCCGTTCAGGGTAGACACGTTGACCCCGGAACTTGCGGCCTACATCACGGTTCCACACTCACCGCTACAGAAGAGTGAGATGAAAACCCTGCAGATCAACTTGACCGGCGACCTCGGTGATTTCGAACTGCCGGGGGGCCCGATTCAGTGGGCGGTTGGGTACGAGCACCGCTATGAAGAGGCGCTTTTTCAGCCTGACGGCGGCGCAACCCTGGGCCTGATTTACTCCGTGTCCGCTGACAGGACCGAGGGGGACTACACGGTTGACGAACTCTATGGGGAAGTGCGGATACCGCTTTTGAAAGATGCGCCGTTTGCCGATTTGCTGGCTGCTGAAATTTCGATCAGGCGGTCCGATTATGACAATCTCAGTAGCGCGAAAACGAACTGGAAATATGCATTGGAGTGGAAACCGGTTCCCGCACTGCGTCTCCGCACCGTATACGCGGAGGGTTTCCGGTCGCCGTCTATCAATGAGCTGTACAGCCCGCAAGAGCTGAGTGCGCAGCAATACAACGACCCCTGCGTCAACTACGGTTCCGGCGCCAACGCCACGGTGACTGCCAACTGCCAGGCAGACGGCCTGCCGCCCGATTTCCAGTTGAGCTCCAACCAGGCCAGCTCGCTTTTCGGAGGCAACCCGGACCTGGACCCCGAAGAGTCGGAAAGCTGGACCCTCGGCGCCGTCTTTGCACCGGAGGCGTCATCCTTCACGGCTTCGGTGGACTATTTCCATATCGAGATCACCGATGCCATTGGTACAGCGGGTACCAACAATGTCATTATCGGCTGCTACAACAGCCCGAATTTCTCCAGCTCCTGGTGTGACCTGATGCCCGGCCCGGCATCCGTCGGTGACGCACCGCATTCGACGAGCCCGTACCGTGATGTAACGGGCGCGATTTCCGGTGTCCTTCTGACCAACGCCAACTTGGCCGACTACGAGACCGAGGGTATCGATTTCGCAGTCAGTTACGTCATGGAGTTCGGTGGATACAGCAGCCTGAACCTGGGCCTGCAAGGGTCCTATCTGATGACGTATGACTACACGCCGTTCCAGGGCGCGGATGTCGTGGAAATGGCCGGTTACGTTGGCGAAGACCAGTGGGCCGGCAGTCCCGCCACGTTCCCCGAGTGGCGGCTCAACTTCAACTTCCAATACCTGATGGGTGATGACTGGAGCTTTAGTTGGGCGCCGCGCTGGATGGCTGAGACGAAGGATATCAATGCCGATGCAGCCAACGCTGATAACTATGCCGATGCTATCTGGTACCACGATGTGCAGGCCAGCTATAACTACGAAAAATGGAGTTTTACACTCGGTGTTCGCAACCTGTTCGACGAGGATCCGCCGTATTTGACCGCCTACGACGACATGAACACGATCCAGTACAGTTACGATACAGCCGGGCGTTACTACTACGCGCGTGTGAGATATTCATTCTAAATATCTCTGATTCAAAACGATCAACTTGGTATGAAAAAAGGAAGCGGGTCTTCGGGCTCGCTTCCTTTTTTATTTTGAAATTCAATCCGCTTGCTGTTGACTGCCGACTGTTGACTATTGATTCTGTCTTCTCGGCTTACGAGAATCGATACAGAACTTCGTCAAAGTTTTTTACTCTATCCCCATCTAACTCGACCCCCTCGTCTTTCAGCATTTTTATTTTTTCCCGTATAGTGGCCCCCGAGGTCTTTCCTCTGAATCCGCCTATCCGGCCGGACGATGCGACAACCCGGTGGCAGGGGATCTCGGGTGCATAAGGGTTTCTTCTCATGGCCTGGCCGACCCCTCGATACGCCTTGCTTCCCAGGGCATGTGCGATCTCTTTATACGTCGTTACGCGTCCTTTGGGGACTTTCCTTAGGAGATTGTATACTTTATCGGAAAAGGCTTTCATTCTTATATATTTTTGCTTGGAGATGCGACCTTTCCGAGCCACAGCACCACTGCCAGCAGTAGCACTACTCCGGGCCAGCTCCCCAACGGGTTCGAGACGATGGCCAGCACATCGGCTTTTCCCGATATCACGATCGGTATGGCCATCAGGATGCCGACAAGCGCTTCACCGGTAATCAAGCCGGACGCAAACAGCAACCCGCGGTTCGCGCCCTCCTGGCCGGCCTCTTCCAGCCCGTCCCGGTCCGACGGGGATGCGGCGATACGTTTCTTCAGTATATGCTGAGCGAACCAGGCAATGATGCCGCCTGACAAAAATGGGAACGGACAATTCAAACGGCAAATAGATGCCGACCGCCACGGCCAGAACGGGCAGGCGGAAACTGGAGCCTCTCTTCATCTGGATTTGATCCAGGATAATGACGCAAACGGCCAGAATCATCCCTATGATAATCATTCCCCAGGGAAGGTTCCAGTTGAACACACCGTCGGCCACGGAGGCCATCAACGTTGCCTGGGGGGCCGCAAGGGGGTCGGGGTGCGCTTCGGTAGGCACGCCGATGCCATAGGCATTTTCGATAAGTATCAATACCGGCCCCAGTACGAATGCCGCCGTGACGACGCCGATTACCTGCATGACCTGCTGTTTCCACGGGGTCGCCCCCACGAGGTATCCTGCTTTCAGATCCTGAAGGTTGTCCCCGCCGATGGCGGCCGCGCACGCCACCACCGCACCGATAAAGATCGCCGCGGCCGGGCCCTTGGCACTGCCGGTGCCCAGCAATGCCAGCAGGAGAAGAGACGAGAAGAGAATCGTTGCGATCGTCACACCCGATATGGGGTTGTTGGAACTGCCGACCAGGCCGGCCATGTAGGCTGCCACCGCGGAGAAAAGAAAACCGGCAATAAGCATGATGACTGCCATGAGGATAGAAGGCACGGCGCTTTGAATGGTGTAGAAATAAAGTGCGAAAATGGGCAGCAGGGAAATGACGAGTGCAATAGCCACCCACTTGATGGGTGTATCTCTTTCGGTCCTGGCCACGTCGGCAATGGAAGCAGTTTTCCCGCGACTGTAGGTTTTCATGCTGGATTTTATGCCGGTGATAATGGAAGAGCGAAGGTTGATCAATGCCCATAACCCGCCGACAACCATGGCGCCGACCCCGAGATACCTCGTCTGGGATGACCAGATCGAACCTGCCCACTCCACTGCCGCCATGGGCTCGCCGTTTACCATCGGCCACGGGTTTACCGCGGCGAAGATGGGTATGGCCACCAGCCAGTTGAGGGCGCCGCCGATAAACACCAGAACTGCAATGTTTATCCCGACGATGTACCCCACGGAAATCAGGGCGGGTGAAAGGTTCGAGCCGAAATAGGCAATGGAGCCACCGACGCGTGCGGCAGCTTCCACACTGCCTGTCCATATCCGCAACCCGGTTTCTCCGAATTTGAAAAGGGCGCCGATGATCCCGGCCTGGGCAATGTATTTCACACTGCTTCCGCCTTCATCACCGGAGCGCAAGACTTCGGCTGTTGCAATCCCTTCTGGAAACTGAAGTTTCTCTTCAACGATGAGGGCGCGGCGCAGCGGCACGGTAAACAGTACACCGATAACACCGCCGAGGCCCGAGATGAGTGTGGTCTCCCAATAGTTAAATGTTGTCCAGTATCGCATGACGATAAGCGCCGGCAGGGTAAAAATGACGCCGGCTGCAAGCGATTCACCCGCCGAAGCCGCTGTCTGGACAATATTGTTTTCGAGGATATTCGAGTTGCGAAACAAACGCAGTATCCCCATGGACAGTACTGCCGCCGGTATCGACGCCGATACGGTCATTCCCGCGAATAACCCCAGATAGGCATTGGCTCCCGCGAGAATGACGGAGAGGAGTATGCCGAGTATTACCGCTTTGATCGTTATTTCAGGAAGATTCGTTTCATCGGGGATGGTTTGGTCCGGATGCGCCATCGTCAATCCCTTTCTTTGCTGCTTTTGTAATGCATACGGGGCTTGAAGGACTTGATTTTTAAGAATTTATATGTATGAAAGATATATTTGTATGTCAAGAATAATTCGGGTGTGAAGAAGGGAGACCATTTTGATAAAAGACTATGCCCCCGCCTTTAAAAAGGCGGATGATCCATTCTTGTTTTATTATCGCTTTGGAGAAGATCGGGAATTTGAAAAAATCTGTTTTACCCGTGGGGAGTTCCTCTCCCTGGCCCGGAAGGCGGCGGAAATGTTACGGCAAAACGGTTGCGGACAGGGCGCCAGGGTGTTGCACTGTTTCGGCGCCAACGAATACGAGGATCTCGCTTTTCGTTTCGGGGCCTTGCTTATTGGCGCCACGCCGGTGACAGTGAACTGGCAGGCGGATACTCTCGAAAGGGTGTCCTACAAACTCGAATCCACGGGCGCCCGGAGTGTTGTGTACAGTCCCTCTTTCGACAAACGTTTGCTGGCCGGCCTGAGGGCGGCACATGGCGACGTTCCTTTCCTGGATGCCACGGTCATTTCAAATGCCGACATAACCGGAAAAGATGAGGAACGGAATTTTTCCGATCCCCGGCAGACCCAGATGGTTATCTTTACCTCCGGAACCACGGGGACGCCCAAGGGCGTGATGCTCACAAGGGGCAATTATGACGTGAACCGACGGACCTTTGAACAAATGATGGGGATTGGCGATTCGGACAGGTTCGCGGTGCTTGTCGTTAACCCGCTCCATCATACCAACTCCACTGCCATTTGCGACTGGGCGCTTCGGCGTCCGAAAAGCCATATCCACCTCATTGAGCGATATACTACGGCATATTGGCATATCCTCGCCCGTATAGCGGAATCCGGATACGACCGGCTTGTCGCCCCGACCGTTTCCCGGCATTTTGATTTTCTCGATAGTCTCGATGCCGCCGGTCGTCTTCCTGTTCCGCCGGAACAATTGAAACAAGCCATGTCGAAAATCGATTTTCTGATCGGTTCGGCGCCGGTGGGACCTAAAACAGTCCGGTGTCTGAAACGGTTTTCAGGGAAAAGCCCCGTCGTGCGGTTCGGTTCCACCGAGACATGTCTCCAGGTGATGGGAATTCCCCACGAGATGACGGAAGAGAATCGTCTCGAAAATTTCAGCAGAGGGTGGCAACACCAAATCGACGGAGAGGCTTTCCCGGGGTATTATGCCGGACGTCCCCACCCGCCTTATACCGAGGTGCGGATTGTCAAAAGTATTGAGCGGGATTCGGTAGATTTTTTAAAGGATATTCCGCCGGGTGTTCCCGGCTATCTGATTGTCCGGGGGGGGAACGTGATGAGGGGATACGTGGGGGACCCGGCCGTGACCCGGAATGTTTTCGAGGGGGATTGGTATCTCGGGTTGAAGGACATCTGCTTCACGCTGACAAATGAACGGGACGGTGAACCGGATTATTTCTGGATGAGCCGGGACGCCTCACTGCTCATCCGGGGCGGCGCCAATTACTCCTGTGAGCAGATCGAAACGGAGCTTCGGGCGTTTATCATCCGGCATTATGCACTTTCCACATCATCCTTCGATGTCGCGGTGGTGGGACTCAAGGTGGACAGCGAGCATGAGGATGCCTGCTGTGTGACAGTAGAACTCAGGGATGAACCGGCTTTGGCCAAGCGTGATACGATTTTCGAATCGTTTCTAAGGGCGGCCCGGGAAGAAGTCACAAAAGGAGCACGGCCCGACTATATAAGGTTTGCCGATATCCCGAAAAATTTCAAGGGTGCGGTCCAGGTACCGGAGTTGAAGAAATCTTTTGAAGCATATCTGAGAAAGCCCTATTAATTGCTCGGATATATAGAAAATAATTCCCACTATGAATATGGTTTCACAATTGATAGGTATATCGCTTCCTAATTTTAACGCTAACAAATTGGTAATTGCGTTGTAATATGCTGAAATTGAATAGGTTTTATTTTTTAAACCTTACGGGTATGAATATTGCTTGATTGTTCAACAGAAGATCGATAGGTCTTTATGAATTTTGTATGAATTCACACCGTCGCTTTTTGAAACCGGGTGCTTGGGTTCAAAATGGGATAGAAATATAACGAGGGGTTTTACCCATTTGCTGATAGGACGGTTATGTCACAGGGAATTGAGAGAATAGAGCTTAAAGATAACGGCGGTAGGCGATCCGGAGTAGATCGGCGAGTTTTTTCCTATGCCGGGTACCTGCCCGAGAGACGATCCAACGAAGAGAGAAGAAGCGGTTTAGACCGTCGAATTAAGACGAGATATCAGGCAATCGTCGGCGACCCGGGATCGATGGCATGACATACGGTCGGTTGCAGTTTTAATAGGCAAAATCAAACTTATTCCTCAAATCGTGCTTGACACTCCAGATCCCACTCAGGACATGCCAACTTCATACTAGTCTGATATTTCAGCTGACATTCCCTGCAATCCATTTCCACATTGGGCACATTCCCATACTTTTCCTTGATTTCCTCGGCCGTCAGGTGACTCACGGCACTGCAGCCACATTGGGGACAGGCGGTTTGGATTCGATAGCTTTTCTTGGTCATCGGTAACTCCTTTCTTTTAATCCCGACTACGATTTAGAGACATTGGCTTTTTACGAGACCGTCACTCTTATTTCAGTAAATTCTCCAACTTGTCCTCCGGAAGAATCTTTTCCCGTATGGCGATTTCTTTTATAGTTTTCCCTTCGGTGTGCGCCTTTTTCGCAATCTCCGCGGCCTTGTCGTAGCCGATATGGGGCACCAGGACTGTTGCAAGTGCAAGGCTTTTGTCTATGAAGTCGGCGCATCGGAGGGCATCGGCGGTGATTCCCCGTACGCATTTCTTGTTGAAAACCGTCACCGCGGATATCAGCAGGCGGATCGATTGCAGCAGGTTGTGAGCGATCAGCGGCAGCGCCGTATTGAGTTCAAAAAAACCGGATTGCCCGCCAAGGGAGATTGCCGTATCGTTTCCCATCACCTGCATGGCTATCTGAAGAACGGCTTCCGGAATAACCGGATTGACTTTTCCCGGCATGATGGATGAACCGGGCTGCAGCGACGGTAGAACGATTTCTCCGATACCGCACCGGGGACCGGAGGCCAGCCATCGAATGTCATTGGCGATTTTAACAAGGCTGACGGAAATTGTTTTAAGTGCCCCGCTGGTTTCAACGGCCGTATCCATGGCGGATTGCGCCTGGAAATGGTTGTCTGTCTCCCTGAAAGGCAGGCCGGTTGTTTCCGAAATCAGCGCGATCACTTTCCGGGCAAACATCGGGTGGGTGTTGATGCCGGTGCCGACGGCGGTACCGCCCAGGGCCAGCTCCGAGAGCCGGTTTTCCAGGGAGCGCAACCGTCCGATTCCGCGAAACATCTGTCCGGCGTATCCGGCAAATTCCTGACCCAAAGTAACGGGGACTGCGTCCTGAAGATGGGTCCGGCCGATTTTACGAATCTCCCGGAAGGCCTCGGTTTTTTCAACAAGTGTTTGATGAAGTGCTTCCATGGCGGGGATCAACTGTTTGTTAATCTGCTTCAGCGCGGTGATGTGTATGGCCGTGGGGATGACATCGTTGCTCGATTGGCCCAGATTCACATGGTCGTTGGGGTGCACCGGCGTCTTTCCGCCTTTTTTCCCGGTGAGGATTTCGTTGCTTCGGGAGGCCAGCACTTCGTTCATGTTCATGTTCGTGGAGGTGCCGGAGCCGGTCTGAAAGACGTCCACCACAAATTCGTTGTCCCATTTTCCGTCCATGACCTCCCGGGCGGCGGAAGCGATTGCCCCGGCCAGGGGCGGTGGTAATAATTTCAGATCCCGGTTGACCTCTGCGGCGCAGTTTTTCACGAGCGCCAGACTGTGAATAAATTCCTTTGGCAGAACCATCCCGCTGATGGGAAAGTTTTCAACCGCACGCTGGGTCTGGGCGCCGTAATGGGCCGCCTCCGGCACCCCGACAGTGCCGAGGGAGTCCTTCTCTTTGCGAAAAGTCATTAGTATACTCCTATTTTTACTGTTCAATCGAAGGAATCCAGTGCTTCTCACCGCCCGCTTCGCTCAAGGCCGCCAAGGACCGCAAAGGCCGCCATAAGCGGCTAAAACAACGAAGAGTGCTATTGCATTTCGCGGTCGCGAAATGCAATTAGTGCAATCCCTTCGGGAAGGAGCCTTGCCGAAGGCATCAAGTCTTTTTATTTGCCGTGTCGTCTACGGCAAATAAAAGATCTTTTCTTTGCGCCTCTTTGCGATCTTGAGCGTAGCGGGCGGTAAATATTCAGTTATCTATGTCCCTCAAAAAGCTCCGTACTGATATACCGCTCGCCCGTACTCGGAACGATGGCAACGATCGATTTTCCCTTGGATTCGCTCCGTTTGGCGATTTCCATGGCGGCCCACACCGCGGCGCCTGAAGAGATGCCGCACAGAATGCCTTCGGTTTTCGCGAGGCGTCTGGCAATATCAAAGGCATTTTCATTTTGGACCGTAACGATGTCGTCGATGACGGACTGATCCAGTACACCCGGAATGAATCCCGCCCCGATGCCTTGTATTTTGTGGGGGCCGGGGCTTCCGCCGGAGAGAACCGGCGAGTCGGCCGGTTCCACGGCAATGGCCTTGAATGCGGACTTTCGTTTTTTCAGTACCTGCGCCGTACCGGTGATGGTCCCGCCGGTGCCGACACCAGCAACGAGGATGTCCACTCCGCCGTCGGTATCCCGCCAGATTTCCTCCGCCGTGGTCTCCCGGTGGATTTGGGGGTTTGCCGGGTTGTTGAACTGATCGGGAATAAACACGTTGCCGCGTTTCCTGGCGATGCGGGAAGCTTCTTCTATGGCGCCCTTCATCCCCCCGGTTCCCGGTGTCAGAACCAGTTCCGCACCGAGATGCGTCAGCAGTCTTTTCCTCTCGGCGCTCATGGTTTCAGGCATGGTAAGGCATAGCCGGTATCCTCTGGTCGCACAGACAAATGCCAGGGCGATCCCCGTATTGCCGCTGGTGGGTTCCACGATTAAGGTTTCGGGATCGATCCGGCCCTCTTTTTCCGCTGTTTCGATCATGGCGGTTCCGATCCGGTCTTTTACACTCCCCAGGGGGTTGAAGAACTCGAGCTTGGCATAAATATCGGCAGGGAGCCCTTCTGTGATACGGTTCAGATGAACCAGGGGGGTGCCGCCGATGGTGCTTATGATATGGGGGTGTCTGTTCATGGAAGGCTCCTATTCTGGCTCCTTAAATTTATACACGAGTTTCGGATTTTCCAGCATCACCCGGGTTTCCGGGGGAACCGACGCGGTCAGCCAGACATTCCCGCCGATAACCGACCGGGCGCCGATAACAGTGTCGCCGCCGAGGATGGTCGCACCGGAATAAATAATCACCTCATCTTCTATGGTGGGGTGGCGCTTTTTCCCCTTCAGACGTTCCGTGGCGCCATCCGGAATCGATAGAGCACCCAGCGTAACCCCCTGGTATATTCGAACATTGTTCCCGATAACGGTGGTTTCACCGATAACGACGCCGGTGCCGTGGTCGATGACGAAGCTTTCCCCGATCTCCGCGCCGGGATTGATATCGATACCGGTTTCACTATGGGCGTACTCCGTCATGATGCGTGGCAGCAGGTTGACACCCAGCTCGTTCAGTCGGTGGGCCACCCGGTAAACGGTCAGGGCGAAAAGACCCGGATAGCTGAAAATGATTTCATCCTCGTCTTTTGCCGCCGGATCGCCCCGAAGGGTTGCCCTCACATCTTTTGCCAGAAGTTTGCGGATGTCCGGCACCGATTCGAGCATGGAAAGGGCAATGCGATGCCCCTGGGTTTCGCACTCCATGCATGCCCGGTCGTACCGAAAACAGTCATGGCGGATGCTGTTTCGGATCTGCTCGGAGAGAAGATCGTAAAGCTTTGCCATGGCCTGTCCCAGATAGTAGGTCAGATTGACCGGGTCGATCTTTTCCCGTGTGAAATATCCGGGAAAGAGAATTTCGCGGAAACGGTTGATAATATCGATTACCGAATCTTTTGACGGAATCGGCTCGTAGTCGACGTGAAGGTAACACTCCCTGTCATGGCAGTTGTCGATTACCCGTTTGGTAATGGTGGATAATTTGCCCCGATATTCGGCGGCCGTTGCAACATCGGATTTGCATGTGTCCTTTGATACGGACGGGTGTTTGTCCATAGGGCCTGCCCTTTCTGATATGATGAGCGCTGTAACGTTCTATAATCAATCCGGCATTCTCAACCTAAGACACCCGCGGTTCATTGTCAAAAGATACGTTGGAAAGATGCAGCCGAACAAATTGAATGTGTTATAAAAACGTGGTACCGTCAGGGCATCGGAAACCGGGTGAGTAAACATATGGAG